>NZ_JAHHZH010000002.1:0-790042 GCF_018729515.1 Pseudomonas sp. MG-9 | reverse complement strand
TTGTTAAAGAGCGGTTGGTTAAGATCTTTCGTCTCAACCGAGGCGCGCATTCTACAGCAGCCTCATTTGCTGTCAAGTGATTATTTTCAGAAGTTTTCGAAGATTTCTTCAACAACTTCAACCACTTGCGCTTCCGATCTCTCGTCAGCGGGAGGCGAATTCTACAGCGTTACACGCTGCTGTCAACACCTCTTTTTCACCGCTTTCGACCGAGAAGATCGAACCGTTAAAAGCACCGGACACGCCGGCATTTTCAACGCCTTCCAGGCTTCGATGAACTGAAGCAAGCCACTGTCGAAAACCGTATAACTCATTGAATCTCAAGGAGTTTTCCGTTTCGACTGCGCCGGAAGTGGGGCGAATTATAGACCTCTAGAATTCGCCGTCAACCCCTATCTTCAACTTTATTCAGATTTCAGCGTGATACGTGCAAATGCCTTCTTGCCCGCCTGGCAAACGTGGGTCGCGCCCAGTACGTATATAAAGGAGCGATCAACCACCTCACCGTCAACCCGCACACCACCAGAAGCCAACAGGTCGCGCGCCGCCGCCGAGTTCTTCACCAGACCCGCCTTATTAAGGACAGCAGCAATCGGCATATCTTCAGCAGAAGTCAGTTCGATCTCTGGCAGATCATCCGGTAGCTCGCCATCCTTCATACGGTTGCCCGCTGCACGATGAGCATTGGCTGCCGCCTCCTCACCATGGAAACGCGCAACAATTTCTTCCGCCAACTTGATCTTGATGTCGCGTGGGTTGGCCCCCGCCTCCACATCTGCGCGAAATGCATTGATCTCATCCATCGAACGGAAGCTGAGCAACTCGAAGTAACGCCACATCAACGCATCCGGGATCGAAACCAGCTTGCCGTACATAACACCTGGCGCTTCCTGGATGCCGACGTAGTTGCCCAACGATTTGGACATCTTCTTCACGCCATCCAGACCTTCAAGCAACGGCATGGTCAGAATGCATTGAGCTTCTTGACCATAACCACGCTGCAGTTCACGCCCCATCAGCAGGTTGAACTTCTGATCGGTACCGCCCAGCTCGACATCGGCGCGCAGAGCAACCGAGTCGTAGCCCTGAACCAGCGGGTAGAGGAACTCATGGATAGCGATTGGCTGATTGGTGGTGTAGCGCTTGTCGAAGTCATCGCGCTCCAGCATGCGAGCGACGGTGTATTGCGACGTCAGACGAATGAAGTCCGCCGGCCCCATCTGATCCATCCAGGTGGAGTTGAACGCAACTTCGGTTTTGGCCGGATCAAGAATCTTGAATACCTGAGACTTATAAGTCTCGGCATTCTCCAGTACCTGCTCACGAGTCAACGGAGGGCGAGTGGCGCTTTTGCCGCTCGGGTCACCGATCATCCCGGTGAAGTCGCCAATAAGGAAGATCACCTGATGCCCCAGCTCCTGGAACTGGCGCAGCTTATTAATAAGCACGGTATGACCCAAGTGCAGATCCGGAGCGGTTGGATCGAAACCAGCCTTGATACGCAGCGGCTGGCCGCGCTTGAGCTTCTCGATCAGCTCGGACTCGACCAATAGTTCTTCCGCACCACGTTTAATCAGCGCTAGCTGCTCTTCAACCGACTTCATAACAGACCCGCAAGGCTCAGATTCAAAGGGAACCAACCATACAAGATCGTGCACCAATTACAAGTTTTGCCCGGCGCACGGACACCAATCTACAGACAGGGTGTCTGTAGACTTGCTTCGGGGATGATTTGGTTATATTTTATACAGTTATTTCATCTTCATCATGTCATTCATCTTTTCCAATTCATCTTTTTCAAAGTCAAAACTACTTATGACCACTGAACCGTCTAAAGCGCCACCGCTTTACCCGAAGACCCACCTGCTCGCCGCAAGTGGAATCGCCGCCCTTCTCAGCCTGGCGCTCCTGGTATTCCCTTCCAGTGATGTTGAAGCCAAAAAGACGACCCTGAGCCTTGAACTGGAAAGTCCTGCTGAACAACTGACACAAGATCAAGACGCTGCTGACGCGGCTCAAGCCACAAATGAGCCCGTCGCTTCGCCATTTGCCCAGATCGAAAATACTGAAGAAAACACCCCGCAAACCGCTGTAGCCACACCGGCGCCGTCTCCGGTTGCCGAAAAACCAAAGGCACCCGGCCATCGGGAAGTGATCGTTGCCAAGGGTGACACTCTGTCCACCCTGTTTGAAAAGGTCGGCCTGCCAGCCGCTTCCGTGCATGAGGTATTGGCCAGCGACAAACAAGCCAAACAGTTCAGCCAGCTCAAACACGGCCAGAAACTCGAATTCGAACTGAACCCGGAAGGCCAACTGACCAGCCTGCACAGCAAGGTCAGTGACGTAGAAACCATCACCCTGACCAAGAATGACAAGGGCTATGCGTTCAACCGGGTCACCGCCAAACCTACCGTTCGTACAGCTTACGTCCACGGCGTCATCAATAGCTCGCTGTCACAATCCGCCGCTCGCGCCGGTCTTTCCCATAGCCTGACCATGGATATGGCCAGCGTCTTCGGCTACGACGTCGACTTCGCCCAGGACATCCGCCAGGGTGACGAATTCGACGTAATCTACGAGCAGAAAGTGGTCAACGGCAAGGCCGTCGGTACTGGCCCTATCCTGTCCGCACGCTTCACCAACCGCGGCAAGACCTACACCGCCGTGCGTTACACCAACAAGCAAGGCAACAGCAGCTATTACACCGCCGATGGCAACAGCATGCGCAAGGCGTTCATCCGTACACCGGTGGACTTCGCCCGCATCAGCTCGAAGTTCTCCATGGGACGCAAGCACCCGATCCTCAACAAGATCCGCGCCCACAAAGGCGTCGATTACGCAGCGCCACGCGGTACGCCAATCAAGGCTGCTGGCGACGGTAAAGTACTGCTGGCCGGTCGCCGCGGCGGCTACGGCAACACCGTGATCATCCAGCACGGCAACACCTACCGTACGCTCTACGGGCACATGCAGGGCTTCGCCAAAGGAGTGAAGACCGGCGGCACCGTCAAGCAGGGTCAGGTGATCGGTTATATCGGCACCACTGGCCTATCCACCGGCCCGCACTTGCACTACGAGTTCCAGGTCAACGGCGTTCACGTCGACCCACTGGGTCAGAAGCTGCCGATGGCCGATCCGATCGCCAAGTCCGAGCGTGCGCGCTTCCTTGCGCAGAGCCAGCCGTTGATGGCGCGCATGGACCAAGAGAAAGCCACCATGCTGGCTTCGAGCAAGCGTTAAGCCATGGCCCTCTATATCGGTGTGATGTCCGGAACCAGCCTCGATGGACTGGACATCGCGCTGATCGAACAGACCCAGGCGATCAAGCTGATCGCCACACACTACATCCCCATGCCTGACGCCCTGCGCACTGAGCTCTTGAGCTTGTGCGCCAGCGGCCCTGACGAAATTGCCCGCTCGGCAATCGCCCAGCAGCACTGGGTGCAACTCGCCGCACAGGGGATCCATACCCTGCTCGACCAACAGCAACTCAAGCCTGAAGCCATTCGCGCGATCGGCAGCCATGGGCAAACCATTCGCCATGAACCAGCCCGTGGTTTCACCGTGCAGATCGGCAATCCTGCGCTACTCACAGAGCTGACCGGCATCACTGTTGTCAGTGACTTCCGTAGCCGCGATGTGGCCGCAGGTGGTCAGGGCGCCCCGCTGGTGCCTGCCTTCCACGAGGCTTTGTTTGAAGAGCGTACCGGTAACCGTGCGGTGTTGAATGTCGGTGGTTTCAGCAATCTCAGCCTGATTGAGCCAACCAGGCCTGTAGCCGGTTTCGACTGCGGCCCTGGGAATGTGCTGATGGATGCCTGGATTCACCAGCAACGCGGCGAAAACTACGATCGCAACGGCCAATGGGCAGCCACCGGCAAAGTCGAGCCCGCATTGCTGAAAGCGCTTCTAAGCGACCCGTTCTTCGTGACCAAAGGCCCGAAAAGCACCGGCAGGGAAGTGTTCAACCTGCCTTGGCTGGAACAACACCTGTCCAGACTGCCGACCTTTGCCGCTGAAAACGTCCAGGCTACGCTGCTGGAGCTGACAGCACTGACCATCGTGGAGTCGTTGCAAAGCGCTCAAACCGATACCCGGGAAATGCTGGTCTGCGGCGGTGGCGCGCACAATGCCACACTGATGAAACGCTTGGCGGACCTGCTGCCCAATGCAATCGTTGCCAGCACGGCCAGCCACGGCGTCGATCCAGACTGGGTCGAGGCCATGGCCTTCGCCTGGCTGGCCCATTGCTGCCTCGAAGGCATTGCCGCCAATCGCCCGAGTGTCACTGGCGCCAAAGGCCTGCGCGTACTCGGCGCGATCTACCCCAACTGAGCAAAACTCAGGCAACAAAAAACGCCGCAGGACCGTAAGGCTCTGCGGCGTTTTGTTGTGTGCAGCGCAGTGCGATCAGATCGAGAACGAAGAACCGCAACCACAGGTCGTGGTGGCATTCGGGTTCTTGATCACGAAGCGCGAACCTTCCAGACCTTCCTGGTAGTCGACTTCGGCACCGGCCAGGTACTGGAAGCTCATCGGATCCACCACCAGACTCACGCCTTCGCGCTCGACGATGGTGTCGTCCTCGGCCACATCTTCATCGAAGGTGAAACCGTACTGAAACCCTGAACAACCGCCGCCCGTAACGAATACGCGCAGCTTCAAGCGATCATTCCCCTCTTCATCGACCAGGCTCTTCACCTTGTGCGCAGCACCTTGGGTGAATTGCAAAGCCGTGGGGGTGAAGGATTCGACGCTCATGCTGACTATCTCCCGGCGTTACGCCGCCATAATGCGTGATGACGCGCATTATCCGCTTGTCCTAGAAAATCGGTCAACTATTAGAGGAGCAGCGGCAAGATTCAAGCTGTGAGCTTCAAGCTTGCCGCTTACAACTTGTAGCTGCCCTTATGGCAGCATACCGGCGTGAGACAAGCCGAAGCGCTCGTCCAGCCCGAACAGGATATTCATGTTCTGCACCGCCTGACCCGACGCCCCTTTGACCAGGTTGTCGATCACCGACAGCACCACTACCAGATCGCCATCCTGCGGACGGTGAACCGCGATGCGGCAGACGTTGGCACCGCGCACGCTGCGGGTTTCCGGATGGCTGCCAGCCGGCATCACATCGACGAACGGCTCGTTGGCATAACGCTTTTCGAACAGTGCCTGCAGATCCACTGAACGATCAACCACGGTCGCGTAAAGCGTGGAGTGAATACCACGGATCATCGGCGTCAGGTGCGGAACGAAGGTCAGGCCAACGTCCTTACCGGCGGCGCGACGCAGACCCTGGCGAATTTCCGGCAGGTGACGGTGACCTTTCACCGCGTAAGCCTTCATGCTTTCCGACGTCTCAGAGTACAGCGAGCCTACAGCTGCGCCACGACCGGCGCCGCTGACACCGGATTTACAGTCGGCGATCAGACGCGAAGTATCGGCCAGACCTGCTTCCAGCAGCGGCAGAAAACCCAGTTGTGTCGCGGTCGGATAGCAACCCGGAACGGCAATCAGGCGCGCGTTCTTGATCTGCTCACGATTGACTTCCGGTAGCCCGTAAACCGCTTCGTCCAGCAGCGCCGGCGCCCCGTGCGGCTGGCCGTACCACTTGGCCCACTCTTCAGCGTCTTGCAGACGGAAGTCCGCCGACAGGTCGATGACCTTGGTGCCCGCCGCCAGCAACTCACCCGCCAGAGCATGCGCGACGCCGTGCGGCGTGGCGAAGAACACCACGTCGCAAGCCCCCAGGGTCTTGATGTCCGGCACGCTGAATGCCAGGCCGTCATAGTGGCCGCGCAGGTTCGGGTACATGTCAGCCACAGCCAGACCGGCCTCGGATCGAGAAGTGATCACCACCACTTCTGCCTGCGGATGCTGTGCCAACAGACGCAGCAGTTCGACACCGGTGTAACCCGTGCCGCCGACGATACCGACCTTGACCATAAACCTGCCCTCAACGAACCCACTGGAAAGCCGTCGATAATAGGGGCCGCGCGCGCCTGCGACAACCGTCAAGGTGACGTGCGGATGCACAAGCCTCTACTATCCGGCTTACCGTGAATCAGGGAATAACTAAAAATGCTCTATCTGTGGATCAAAGCGTTTCATATCGTCAGCATCGTGTGCTGGTTTGCCGGACTGTTCTACTTGCCGCGGCTGTTCGTTTATCACGCGCAAAGTGAAGACGCCGTCAGCAAGGAACGCTTCAGCATCATGGAGCGCAAGCTGTATCGCGGCATCATGGGCCCGGCGATGATCGCCACGCTGATCTTCGGCGGCTGGCTGATCTACCTCAATCCAGGCATCTTCAGCATGGGCGGCTGGATTCACGCCAAGCTGACCCTGGTGGTGTTACTGATCGGTTATCACCACATGTGCGGCGCGCAGGTAAAACGTTTCGCCCGTGGCGAGAACACCCGCAGCCATGTCTTTTATCGCTGGTTCAATGAAGTGCCGGTTCTGATATTGCTGGCTATCGTAATTCTGGTCGTGGTCAAGCCGTTCTAACTTCTATAGGCACCACACTTCGGGGGATTTCCAATGTCGCTGCCCGCTCTGCTCGAACAACGTCTGCGCCTGCCTGTCGTGGCGGCGCCGATGTTCCTGATTTCCAACCCGGAGCTGGTGCTCGCCTGCTGCCGCAACGGCGTGGTCGGCAGTTTTCCGGCCCTGAACCAGCGCGAAAGCAGCGGTTTCAAAGCCTGGCTGGAGCAAATCGAAGCAGGACTGGCGACGCTGGACAACCCGGCGCCGTATGCCGTGAACCTGATCGTTCACAACAGCAACCCGCGCCTGCAGGCAGACCTGAACATCTGCGTCGAACACAAAGTGCCGATTGTCATCACCAGCCTCGGCGCGGTGAAGGAACTGGTCGACGCGGTTCACAGCTACGGCGGCCTGGTGTTCCACGATGTGACCACCCGCCGCCATGCCGAGAAAGCGGCCGAGGCCGGGGTCGACGGTTTGATCGCTGTCGCGGCGGGTGCCGGCGGCCATGCCGGGACCTGGAGTCCGTTTGCGCTGATCGCCGAGATCCGTGAGTTTTTCGATAAAACCCTGTTGCTTGCAGGATGCCTTAACCATGGCCATGAGATTCTCGCCGCACAACTGCTCGGCGCGGATCTGGCCTACTTCGGTACGCGATTTATCGGTACCACCGAAAGCCATGCGCCTGACGCCTACAAGCAGATGCTGCTGACTGCCAAAGCGGCAGACATCATTCATACTCCTGCGGTCTCTGGCGTGCCGGCCAGCTTCATGCGCCAAAGCCTGCAAGCGGCAGGTTTCGACATGGCCGCGCTGCAAGGCAAGGGCGAGGTCAATTTCGGTGACAAGCTCAAACCGATCAACGATGAAGCCAAGGCCTGGAAGACTGTGTGGTCCGCCGGCCAGGGCGTAGGGCAAATCGACGACCTGCCGAGTGTGGATCAGTTGATTACCCGGCTCGACGCGGAATATCGTCAGGCGCTGGAACACGCAGCGCAGTTGCCGAAACGCTGGCCTCGCTGAGAAAAACCAGGCCGGTTGCCGACCGACTGGCCTTACAATTCGATCCTCTATTCATTCGCGACAAGGATGCCACGGCCATGAGCGAACCCCGTTACAAGATCGTTTTCGACGGCGCTCTACAGCCCGGAGTCGATCTCACCACCGCCAAGCTTAATCTGGCGGCCCTGTTCAAAAGCGATGTCGCCGGCATTGAGCGCCTGTTCAACGGCAATACCATCGCCCTCAAGCGCGACCTGTCCCACAGTGATGCACAGACCTATCTGCAAGCACTGGGCAAGACCGGGATCGACGCACGGATCGAAAGCGAAACGGCGATCGAGCTGAATCTGGCTGACGTGCACGAACACCCGACTACCGTCGCAGAACCGGACTCCCCCTACGCACCGCCACGCGCCAACGTCGGCGAGAACCTGCCGGCATTCGCTACGCTCAAGCCATTCAGCGTTGAAGGGCGGATCGGTCGCCTGCGCTTCCTCGCCTGGACAATGGTGCTGAGCCTGGTGACCCTGCCGATCATTGGCGTGTTCGCCCTGATCGGTCTCGGCCTGGTCAGCGGCGACTCCACCACCGGCCTGATCATCGGCGGCATTTTTGCGTTCTTCCTGTTTCTCGGTTTCATCATTGTCAGCATCCTGTTCAGCGTGCAGCGTCTGCACGATATCGGCTGGTCCGGCTGGTTATGGTTGCTGAATCTGGTGCCCTTCGTGGGCAGCTTCTTCCCGTTGGTGATCATGGTCGTACCGGGCAACACCGGCGCCAACCGTTACGGCGCGCCGCCGCCACCCAACAGCACCGCGGTCAAGGTGCTGTGCTCGCTGTGGATCGTGTTCGTCGCCCTGATATTTGTCGGCGGCATGCTGGGCGGCATCTCGGCCATTCAGCAGGAATATGAAACCAACCTCGAAAGCAGCTACGAAAGCGGCTCGGTCACCACTGATGAAGTCGAGGTCGAGACCGAACCCGCGGCGAATTCGGAGGAGGATGCAGCCGAAGCCGCTCCGGCCCCTGTAGACTCTGCGAAAGAATGAACAACGCTCCCCGCCGTGACACCTGCGTCGCTGGCGCGGAGCTGTTGCGATGGAGAATTGCATGACCCGTTACGCTCTGATCACTGGCGCCTCCAGCGGCATCGGCCTGGCCATGGCCGAAGCCCTGGCCCGGCGCGGCCGCAGCCTGATTTTGGTGGCCCGACAGCGTGATCAGCTGGAAAGTATCGCAATCGAACTGACCCAGCGGTTTGGCGTGGAGGTATTGTTCCGCGCCTGCGACCTCGGCGAGCCTTTGCGCCTGTCCGGTTTCCTGCTGGAGCTGGAAGAAGGCGACCGACAGATCGATCTGTTGGTCAACTGCGCCGGCATCGGCACCTGCGGCCCGTTTCTGGCACAGGACTGGATGACCGAGCAGGACCTGATCGAAGTGAACATCCTCGCCCTCACTCGCCTGTGCCACGCCATTGGTAACAGCATGGCCCTGCAGGGCGGCGGGCAGATTCTCAACGTGGCCTCGGTGGCGGCGTTCAATCCCGGCCCGTGGATGAGCACTTACTACGCCAGCAAGGCTTACGTCTTGCACTTTTCCGAAGCGCTGCGGGTTGAGCTCAAACAGAGCGCGGTCAAGGTATCGGTGCTCTGCCCCGGCCCGACCCGCACCGCGTTTTTCCGCACTGCACAGCTCAACAGCGACAAACTCAAGGACAGCAAGCTGCTGATGAGTCCCGAGGAAGTCGCGCTTTACACCGTGCGCGCGCTGGAAAAAAACCGCGCAATCATCATTCCGGGACGGCGCAACCGCTGGTTCGCCTTCCTGCCGCGCCTAGGCTCGCGCTGGCTCAACCGCACCATCGTCGGCATGATCAACAAAGCTTACTGCCCGCGTTGAACTGTCCTACGGCAAAACACTGGGCGGAGCCATTTCCCATGAGTACACTCAGGCCAGCCCACACAACGGAGAAAACAGCAGTGGATACTCTGTTCACCAAGATCATCAACCGGGAGATTCCGGCCAAGATCATCTACGAGGACGACCAGGTTCTGGCGTTCCACGACATCGCCCCTCAGGCACCGGTGCATTTTCTGGTGATCCCGAAGAAGCCGGTACGCACCCTCAATGACCTGACCGAAGACGACAAGGCACTGGCCGGGCACATTCTGTTCACTGCCCAGCGTCTGGCGCTGGAGCTGGGCTGCGAAGAAGGCTTCCGGGTGGTGATGAACTGCAATGAACAAGGTGGGCAGACCGTCTATCACATTCATATGCACGTTCTGGGTCAGCGTCAGATGAACTGGCCACCGGGCTAAAACGCAACCAATTCCCTGTGGGAGCGAGCCTGCTCGCGAAGACGCCGGCACGTTCAACATGTCGCCGCCTGATACAACGCCTTCGCGAGCAGGCTCGCTCCCACAAAAAGTTCGACCGCCTGCCAAATGACCCAGCGCAAACCTTCCCCGGCCGATTCGGTTAAACTGGCCATCGAGATTTTTCCCGGAGGTCAGCATGACTACCCAACGTCACTACTCGCCGATTGACCGTCTTCTGCTGCAGGCCGATGCCGCGATGCGCACCCTGCTGCCCTTCAGCGGCCAGGCTTACCGTCCGTCGCCAGCCATTGTGCAGCCTGAAGTGCAGATGAGCGACGAAGACACCCGCCACGTTGCCGGCCTGATGCGCATCAACCATACCGGTGAAGTCTGCGCCCAGGCGCTGTATCAGGGTCAGGCGCTGACCGCCAAGTTGCCGCAGGTGCGTGCAGCCATGGAGCACGCCGCGGAAGAAGAGATCGATCATCTGGTGTGGTGCGAGCAGCGCATCCATCAACTGGGCAGCCACACCAGCGTGCTCAACCCGCTGTTCTACGGGATGTCATTCGGCATTGGCGCCGTGGCCGGCCTGATCAGTGACAAGGTCAGCCTGGGTTTCGTCGCGGCCACCGAGCACCAGGTGTGCAAGCACTTGAACGAGCACCTTGAGCAATTGCCGGCCGAAGACGAGAAGTCCCGGGCGATTCTGGAGCAGATGCGCATTGATGAAGAACATCACGCGGAGAGTGCACTGGATGCCGGCGGTTTCCGCTTTCCGGCGCCGGTGAAGTTCGGGATGAGTCTGTTGGCGAAGGTGATGACCAAGAGCACCTACAGGATCTGACTTTAGCGTTGTCTGGCAGAGCCTCTTCGCGAGCGAGCTCCCACAGGGCTCTGTGTTTCGGCAATAAAAAAGGCGACTACCGCAAAGTAGTCGCCTTTTTTGTGCCCGAAAACTCTTACGCCGGCATGTTGCGCGCGTAGAAGATTTCCAGCATTTCGTGTTTCACACGCTCGGTCACCTGAGCACGCTGCTCGGAGGACAGGTTGCTGGTGGCGTCGCCGAACAGGTAGTTATCCAGTTCGAAGTTCTTCAGCAGCATTTTGGTGTGGAACAGGTTTTCCTGGTACACGTTCACGTCGGTCATCTGGTACGCGTCGCGGGTGTCTTCGGAAAGGTAGTTCTGGATCGAGTTGATCTCGTGATCGATGAAGTGCTTGTTACCCTCAACGTCACGGGTGAAGCCGCGCACACGGTAATCCACAGTCACGATGTCCGAATCGAACTGGTGAATGAGGAAGTTGAGCGCTTTAAGCGGTGAAATGACACCACAGGTCGACACGTCGATGTCCACACGGAACGTCGCAATACCGGCATCCGGATGGATTTCCGGGTAGGTATGCACCGTGATGTGGCTCTTGTCGAGGTGGGCAAGGATGATTTCGGGCAATGGACCCGGGGACTCTTCGATCTGGCTGTCAGTCGGGGTTACCGGCTCTTCCGAGATCAGAATCGTGACGCTGGCACCCTGAGGCTCATAGTTCTGACTGGCAATGTTCAGAATGTTGGCACCAATGATTTCGACAACTTCCGTGAGGATCTGCGTCAGGCGTTCGGCGTTGTACTCTTGATTGATGTACTCGACGTAAGCCTGCTGGTCTTGCGGGGTTTCCGCGTAGCAGATGTCATAGATGTTGAAGCTCAAGGTCTTTGTCAGGTTATTGAACCCGTGGAGCTTGAGTTTGCTTTTCACCGTTAAAAACTCTCTATGTATGCGGCGCAGCCGCGTGATCAAGCATGCCCGTCAAATGCGAACAACGCACCTGCGTAGGACGGTTAACACCTCTTCGCGATGGCGATTTTGGTTATCTGTTCAGGCGAATGACCCGTCGGTTGACCGATCACAGCCCTGAAAAAAGTGGCGCATTATGCAGACGTCAGCGAGGGATCGCCAGAGTCTGCACTGCTTTTATGATAGTTGAATGTCGGTTCAACCGAGTTCGACGATTTCATAATCGTGGGTGATCGCCACGCCGGCCGCGCCGAGCATGATCGAGGCCGAGCAATATTTCTCGGCAGACAGTTCGATGGCGCGTTTGACCTGGGCTTCTTTGAGGCCGCGACCCTTGACCACGAAGTGCATATGGATCTTGGTAAACACCTTCGGATCTTCGGTTGCACGCTCGGCTTCGAGGAACGCTTCGCAGCTTTCAACGGCCTGACGCGACTTCTTCAGGATGCTGACCACATCGAAGTTGCTGCAACCGCCAACGCCCAGCAGGAGCATTTCCATCGGGCGAACACCCAGATTACGACCACCGGCGTCCGGCGGACCGTCCATGACCACGACATGACCGCTACCGGATTCGCCGAGGAACATGGCTTCGCCAGCCCATTGGATGCGTGCCTTCATCGCCAAGACTCCACTGTAGAAAAAAGGGTCGCCAGCTTAGCACAGGCCTTTGCTTTGACAGCGCGCGTCGCTCCTAGGACGGATGCCTTTGCAACGTAGGTAATTTCTCGAATTTGCGACGAAGTGTCTGGTAAGCTGGCGCCAATTCGCTGGCGCCAATTGTCAGCCTGTGTAGCGACCGCCTTCAGCGCCTCATAAAAAAATCAAACATTACCGTGCAGTCTTTTCGGGATACAACCATGGTTGCTATTACCCCCACACCCAAAATCAAGAACCTCGACAAGCTGTTGATGCATTGCCAGCGCCGTCGCCATGCGGCCAAGAGCAACATCATCTGCGCGGGCGATCGTTCGGACACGCTGTACTTCATCATCAAAGGTTCGGTGACCATCCTGATCGAGGATGACGACGGTCGCGAAATGATCATCGCCTACCTCAATGCCGGGGATTTCTTCGGTGAGTTGGGCCTGTTCGAACAGGCGGGCCAGGAACAGGAACGCAGTGCCTGGGTGCGGGCCAAGGTCGAATGCGAAATCGCCGAAATCAGCTACGTGAAGTTCCGCGAATTGTCGCAGCAGGATCCAGACATTCTTTACGTCCTCAGCGGACAAATCGCACAACGCCTGCGCAATACCACGCGCAAGGTCGGCGATCTGGCGTTCTTCGACGTCACCGGTCGTGTGGCCCGTTGCCTGCTGGAGTTGTGCAAGCAGCCCGACGCGATGACCCACCCGGACGGCATGCAGATCAAAGTGACCCGTCAGGAAATCGGGCGGATTGTCGGTTGTTCGCGGGAGATGGTCGGTCGCGTGCTCAAGGATCTTGAAGAGCGCAACCTGGTCGATGTGAAAGGCAAGACCATGGTGGTCTTCGGCACGCGCTAAACGCGCAACCTCAGGCGCTGTAGACCTGCGCCAGCATCAAACGAAACAGCTCATCCAGACGCGCCAATGCATTTGGCGCGGCGAATTTCTCGTGCAGGGCGATGTGGCTTTCAGCCCGCACCCGCTGCTCCAGACCGCAAGCTTCATTGAAGCGATTGACCGCCGCAACCATCGACTCGCGCTCGTTATCCACCAGCATCGCCCCGTGCACCAGGCCCACTGGGCGTTGACCGCCCTGACTCTGGCGCCAGCGCTGGGCCGTGCCGACCATCTTGCGCCCATCGAGATTGACGTTGAAACGTCCGTCGCAGAACGCACCGTCGATTTCACCCAGAGACGACGAGCCACCCAGTTCATCCAGCAATTCGCAGATCGGATCACACAGGCGCCGGTAACCGGTTTCGATGCGATTCAGATCGCCTTCGCTGCGGGGCGGAGCGTAGACCAACGCGATGTTGATGGTTGAAGCCGATTGCGGAACCGGCTCGCCACCGGTTTCACGCAGCAGCACCGGCCAGCCGGCCGCGGCGGAGACTTGGCAGGCCCGTTCGAAACCGGGCAGACGATTGAGGCGGCGCGGCATGACCAGCGCGCGATCGCTGGGCTGCCAGAACAGCAGGCCGAATTCGGCGTCGCCGGCGCAGATGGAAGCGAGCAAATCCTGTTCGGTTTGCAGGCCGGTTTCGATGGTGAGGGAGGCAGGGATCATAAGGTTTCCGTAGGACGTTCAGTCTAAGGTGAATCTTATGTCGTCATCGCGAGCAGGCTCACGCCTACAGGGGGAACGCATTCCAAGTGTAGGCGTGAGGCTGCTCGCGATGGCGTCTACTCGGTCTGACTGAGTCAGTCGAGGGTCGAACCACTCACCGGAACACCGCGCTCCGGGAAGAACAGCCGCTGCAGTTCGGTGCCCGGGCTTTCGGCGCGCATGAACGCCTCGCCCACCAGGAACGCGTAGACGTCGCTGATTTCCATCAGCTCGACATCAGCGCGGTTGAGGATGCCGCTCTCGGTGATCACCAGACGATCGCGGGGAATGCGCGGCAGCAGGTCGAGGGTGGTTTCCAGGCTGACGTCGAAGGTGTGCAGATTACGGTTGTTGACCCCGACCAGTGGCGTGTCGAGGGTTTTCAGTGCGCGCTCCAGCTCATCACCATCGTGCACCTCCACCAGCACATCGAGACCGACGCTTTTGGCGACCGAGGCCAGCTCGGCCATTTTCACGTCGTCCAGTGCGGAGACGATCAACAGCACGCAGTCGGCGCCCAGCGCACGGGCTTCGACGATCTGGTACGGATCGATCATGAAGTCCTTGCGGATCACCGGCAGCTTGCACGCGGCGCGGGCCTGTTGCAGGTAGGCATCGGCACCTTGAAAGTAATCAATGTCGGTCAGCACCGACAGGCAGGTCGCCCCGCCCTTCTCGTAGCTCCTGGCGATATCGGCAGGTACGAAGTGCTCGCGAATCACGCCTTTGCTTGGCGAGGCTTTCTTGATTTCCGCAATGACTGCCGGCTGTTTCGTCTTGGCCTGATCGATCAATGCCTTGGCAAAACCACGGGGTGCATCGGCCGCCTTGGCCAGACTTTCCAGCTCGCTCAGGCTGACGCGAGCGCTACGCTCGGCGACTTCCTGGACTTTGCGCGCCAGAATGTTTTCCAGAACCGTCGGTACACTCATCCCTCATTCTCCACTTTGAATACCGCGGTAAAGGCACCCAACTCCTCGAGTTTTTCCCGAGCGAGGCCGGTGTGCAGAGCGTCGTGCGCAAGCGCCACGCCTTCTTTCAAACTTGTGGCCAGGTCGGCGGCGTACAGCGCTGCACCGGCATTGAGCACAATCATTTCAGCGGCTTTCTGGCCGTTTTCGGTCTTGCGCTTGCCCAGTGCATCACGGATCAGCGCCAGCGACGCTTCCGGCCCTTCGACCGACAGACCGTGCAGGCTCTGGCTCTTCATGCCCAGATCTTCCGGTTCGACCCAATATTCAGTGATTTCGTTGTTCTTCAACTCGGCGACATAGGTCGGCGCAGCCAGACTGAATTCGTCCAGACCGTCCTTCGAATGCACCACCAGCACGTGTTTGCTGCCCAGGCGCTGCAAGACTTCGGCCAATGGCCGGCACAAGGCCTGAGTGAACACGCCCACCACCTGATGTTTCACACCGGCCGGATTCGTAAGCGGGCCGAGCATGTTGAACAGGGTACGCAGGCCGAGATCGCGGCGCGGGCCAGCGGCGTACTTCATGGCTTTGTGATGGGTCTGGGCAAACATGAAACCGATGCCGACGTTGTCGATGCAACGGGCAACCTGTACCGGCGTCAGGTTCAGATAGATGCCGGCGGCTTCCAGCAAGTCGGCGCTGCCGCTCTTGCCCGATACCGCGCGGTTGCCGTGCTTGGCCACGGTGCAACCGGCTGCCGCGACGACAAAGGAAGAAGCCGTCGAGACGTTGAAGATGTTCGCACCGTCACCGCCGGTGCCGACTACATCGACCACACCGTCGAGGGTCTTGAGTTCAACCTGATCGGCCAGCTCGCGCATCACCGACACGGCGCCGACGATCTCGTCGATGCTCTCGCTCTTCATGCGCATGGCCATCATGAACGCGCCGATCTGCGCGTCGGTGCATTGGCCGGTCATGATTTCGCGCATCACGTCGCGCATTTCGTCGGTGCTGAGGTCGAGGTGATCGACGATACGGCTCAGGGCTGTCTTGATATTCATGGGAAGTCCTTAGCGCGTGCCGCCGGTTTGTTTGAGGAAGTTGGCAAACAGTTCATGGCCCTGCTCGGTCAGAATCGACTCGGGGTGGAACTGTACGCCCTCAATGTTCAGGGTCTTGTGCCGCAGGCCCATGATTTCGTCGACGCTGCCGTCGTCGTGCTGGGTCCATGCGGTCAGCTCCAGACAATCAGGCAAAGTATCGTGCTTGACGATCAGCGAGTGGTAACGGGTAACCGTCAGCGGATGATTCAGACCGGCGAAAACACCCTTGTCCTCGTGGAATACCGGGCTAGTCTTACCGTGCATCACCTGACGGGCACGCACCACATCGCCGCCGAAGGCCTGACCGATGGACTGGTGGCCCAGGCATACGCCGAGGATCGGCAGTTTGCCGGCAAAGTGTTTGATGGCTTCGATGGAGATGCCGGCTTCGCTCGGTGTGCACGGGCCTGGGGAGACCACGATGCGCTCCGGGTTGAGCGCTTCGATTTCGGCGATGGTCAGCTCGTCGTTGCGCACCACCTTGACCTCGGCACCCAGCTCGCCGAGGTATTGCACAACGTTGTAAGTAAAGGAGTCGTAGTTGTCGATCATCAGCAACATGGCGTTTCGAACCTCTTGAATTCTGACTTGAAGACAGCCTTCAGATGACTTGCCCGCAGGGCGCTGCACGATGTCGGACGCGCAGGTAGCGTCGGCACAGCGGCATTTCAAACGGGCAAGGAAGGCAAAGCGATACAGATCCGGCCGGGCCGGCAGAAAAGATTCAGGCGCGCCAACGCCAACGGGCGTGTGCCTTGATGACTTGATCCAGAAGTTTGCTGACGATCAACACGGGGAAGGTCTCGTTCATACGTTCCGGCACAGTAACTTAGCTGGGCAGAGCGTGCAATATGGCGGGGCCGGCGGGGGATCAAACTTTTGCAGGGTTCACGACCGATGGCAAAAGGCCGGAAGTTTTTGGTACTGTCGTTTCGTTCACCTACAACAATAAATAAACGGACTTGCTCATGATCAAACAGACGTTGTTTGTACCGCTCGCCGGATGCCTGCTCGCCATGGCATGCGCCCAGGCCTACGCAGCACCCGCTCCCTACTCCAATTTCATCGTTTTCGGCGACAGCCTGAACGATGCCGGGACCTTCAAGGACACCGGCGGTCCGGCCGGCGCCACCCAGCGCTACACCAATCGCACAGGCCCACTCTACAAGGATGGCACCGGCGAAAACCGCAACCTCAACGCCACCCAGATCATCGGCGGCAAACTGGGCTTCAGCCCTGATCAGACCGCCTCCTCGTCCTCGGCTGTACGCGCTGGTGAAGGTTTGGCGGACGGCAACAACTGGGCGGTGGGCGGTTACCGCACCGACCAGATTCTCGACTCGATCACCACGCAGTCCGCCACCGGCGAACGCACCCGCAGTGGCTACCTGCCTTCGAACGGCTTGCGCGCCGATCCGAACGCGCTGTATTACCTGTCCGGAGGCGGTAACGACTTCCTTCAGGGCCGTGTGCTCAGCCTCGACCAGGCCAGCTCGGCAGCCGATCGCCTGGCCGATAGCGTGCGTACACTGCAAGGCGCCGGCGCCAAATACATCATGGTCTGGCTGTTGCCGGACATCGGCCTGACCCCGGCGATCAACGGCTCGCCGCTGCAGAGCTTCACCTCGCAACTCAGCGCCCAGTTCAACACCGAACTGGTCAGCCAGTTGCAGGGCATCAATGCTGAAATCATTCCGCTGAACATTCCGGTGCTGCTCAAAGAAGCCTTCGCCAACCCGGCGCAGTTCGGCCTCGCGACGGATCAGAACCTGACGGCCACCTGCTTCAGCGGCAACAGTTGCACAGAGAACGCCAAGTACGGCATCAACAGCGCTACCCCGGATCCGACCAAGCTGATCTACAACGACTCGGTGCACCCGACCGAAACCGGCCAGCGCCTGATTGCCGATTACGCCTATTCGCTGCTGGCGGCACCGTGGGAGCTGACCTTGCTCCCGGAAATGGCCCAAGGTTCGTTGCGCGCGCATCAGGATGAACTGCGCAACCAATGGCTGGCCGATTGGGAAAACTGGCAGGCCGTGGGCCAATGGCGCGCCATCGTCGCCGGCGGCGGTCAACATCAGGATTTCGACGGCCAGCACAGCGCCGCCAGTGCCGACGGCAACGGCTACAACCTGAACATCGGCGGCAGCTATCGCCTCAACGAAGCCTGGCGTGTGGGTGTGGCCGCCGGTCTCTACCACCAGAAACTCGAAGCCGGCGACGCTGACTCCGAATACAAACTCAATTCCTACATGGGCACCGCGTTTGCCCAGTACCAGCAAAACCGCTGGTGGGGCGATCTGGCGATGACCGCCGGCAAACTCGACTACGACAGCCTCAAGCGTAAATTCCAGCTGGGGGTCAACGAGCGTGGAGAAAAAGGCGATACCGACGGCTACGTACTGGCGATCAGCGGCCGCCTCGGCTACGACATCGCGCAGCAGGCCAGCAGCCCGTGGCACCTGTCGCCGTTCGTCAGCGCCGATTTCGGCAAGACCGAAGTGGATGGTTACTCGGAAAAAGGCGCGGACTCCACGGCGCTGACTTTCGATGACCAGTCGCGCAACTCCCGGCGTCTGGGCGTGGGTATTCAGGGCAAATACCAGATCACCGCGCAGACCGAAGTGTTCGGCGAATTCGCTCACGAGCGTGAGTACAACGATGACCGGCAGGACCTGACCATCAACCTCAACAGCCTGCCGGGCAACCGTTTCACCCTCGAAGGCTACGAGCCGCAGACCAATCTCAATCGCCTGAACCTGGGCGTGAGCCACAAGCTCACTCCGGATCTGGCCCTGCGCGCCAGCTACAACGTGCGCAAGGATGATGACTTTACCCAGCAAGGGGTCAACGTCGGCGTCAGCCTCGATTTCTGAGGCTGAAAAGCAAAAAATCGCAGGCTGCGCCAGCTCCTACAGGGTTAGCGCAAATACAAAAAACGCGGCGTCCTTACGGGCGCCGCGTTTTTCATGGCCTAAACACAAGCTCGCTCCCACAGAGGAGGATTGTGTGGACTCAGCTTTCCGGGGTTTGCTCGGCCAGGGCCACCGCGCGGAACATCGCGCGGCGCTTGTTCAGGGTTTCTTCCCATTCCAGCGCCGGCACCGAGTCGGCCACGATGCCGCCACCGGCCTGTACGTGCAGTTCACCGTTCTTGATCACCGCGGTACGAATTGCAATCGCGGTGTCCATGTTGCCGTTCCAGGCGAAGTAACCGACCGCCCCGCCATACACGCCACGCTTGACCGGCTCCAGTTCGTCGATGATTTCCATCGCGCGAATCTTCGGTGCGCCAGACAAGGTACCCGCCGGCAGAATCGCCCGCAGTGCATCCATTGCCGTCAGCCCGGCCTTCAACTGGCCGGTGACGTTGGAGACGATGTGCATCACGTTGGAATAACGCTCGATGACCATTTTCTCGGTGAGTTTCACCGAGCCGATTTCCGAGACACGACCGGTGTCGTTACGACCCAGATCGATCAGCATCAAGTGCTCGGCGATTTCCTTGTCGTCCGACAGCAGGTCCTCTTCCAGCGCCAGATCGGCTTCTTCGGTGGCGCCACGCGGGCGGGTACCGGCAATCGGGCGCACGGTGATCAGGTTGTCTTCGACCCGCACCAGCACTTCCGGCGAACTGCCAACGACGTGGAAGTCGCCGAAGTTGAAGAAGTACATGTACGGCGTCGGGTTGAAGCAGCGCAGTGCGCGGTACAGATCGATCGGTGCGGCCTTGAAGTCGATCGACATACGCTGCGACGGCACAACCTGCATGCAGTCACCGGCAAGGATGTATTCCTTGATGGTGTCGACGGCTTTTTCGTAGTCGCTCTGAGTGAAACTGGAGCGAAACACCGGATCAGCCGCTTGCTGCTTGCTGAAGTCCAGGCCACGGCGCGGCGTGATCGGCTGGCGCAGCTTTTCCAACAGTTCCTGCAATTGCGCCTGGCCCTGCTCGTAAGCATCGGCTTGCGCCGGGTCGGCCAGGACGATGGCGTGCATCTTGCCGGCGAGGTTGTCGAACACCACCACCGCATCGGAGACCATCAGCAGAATGTCCGGCACGCCCAGCGGATCCGGGTTCGGGCATTTGCCCAGACGCTTTTCCACGTAGCGCACACAGTCATAACCGAAGTAACCGACCAGGCCCCCGTTGAAGCGCGGCAGACCGGCGATGGTCGGCACGTTGTAACGGGCCTTGAAGGTTTCAACGAAGGCCAGCGGGTCTTCGACGTCATGGCTTTCGGTCTCGACGCCATCGACGGTGATGCTCACGTGATGGTCATGAACCCGCAGCACGGTGCGGCACGGCAGGCCGATGATCGAGTAACGGCCCCATTTCTCGCCGCCCTGCACCGATTCGAGCAGGTAGGAGTTGGGCTGGTCGGCCAGTTTCAGGTAGATCGACAGCGGCGTGTCGAAGTCGGCCAGGGTTTCGCAGGCCAACGGAATGCGGTTGTAGCCGTCAGCGGCCAAGCGCAGGAATTCTTCGCGGATCATGAGGTGCCTCGTGGTGTGAGGTGCTAACAGTCAGGTATGCAAACGCGCCGGCGAGCCGGCCAGGAATCAGTCAGGCGCGCCAACGCCAGCGGGCCAGGGCCTTGATGACTTTCATCCAGAGTTTGCGGGTGACCACCACGATGGCGTTTCCAGAATGGGATTGAGAAGCGTCGGCCAACGTTATCTCAGCGGCTGTACCGAGGCAACCGGGAATTAGCTTGCGCAGATCATCGATCACCAGCGCCGGGGATTCCTCGGCAATCGGCCGGCCATGGTTGTAGCCATAGCTCAGCGCCACGCACTTGACCCCTGCCGCTTTCGCCGCCAGCACGTCGCTGCGCGAGTCGCCGACGAACAGCGATTGCGAGGCCGGGATGTTGGCCATTTTCATCACGAAGAACAGCGCAGCCGGGTCGGGCTTCTTCTGCGGCAGGGTGTCGCCGCCGATGATCCACTTGAAGTAGCGGCCGATCTTCATCTGATCCAGCAGCGGCGCGACAAAACGCTCCGGCTTGTTGGTGATCAGCGCCATCGCCACGCCCTGCTTGTGCAGCCATTTGAGGGTGTCGCGCACGCCGGGATAGACCACGGTCAGCTCATGGCTCGCGCCGTAGGCGTCCATGAACACTTCCAGCGCGTGCTCGGCCTCGACGTCATCCACCGCCGAATGATCGATGCCGCCGGCCAGCGCCCGGCGCACCAGCACCGGGGCGCCATTGCCGACCCACTCGCGCACCGACGCGATGCCGGCAGGCTTGCGGCCGAGGGAGAGCAGCATGGTGTCCACCGCCGCCGCCAGGTCGGGAACCGAGTCGATCAGCGTGCCATCCAGATCGAACATCACCAACCGTGGCAGTTGCCCCGGGAACAGCTGCTCAAAACCGCTCATGGGCGCGCCAGCGCCAGTTCGGAACGCATCTTGTCGATGACTTCCTGATAGTTCGGCGCATTGAAGATCGCCGAGCCGGCGACGAAGGTGTCCGCACCGGCCGCGGCGATTTCACGGATGTTGTTGACGTTGACGCCGCCGTCGATTTCCAGACGGATGTCGCGCCCCGAAGCATCGATGATCGCCCGCGCTTCGCGCAATTTGTCGAGGGTGCCGGGGATGAATTTCTGCCCGCCGAAGCCTGGGTTGACGCTCATCAGCAAGACCATGTCGACCTTGTCGATCACGTACTTGAGCACGTCCAGCGGGGTCGCCGGGTTGAACACCAGACCGGATTTGCAGCCGCCCTCACGGATCAGTTGCAGCGAACGATCGACGTGCAGCGTGGCTTCCGGGTGGAAGGTGATGTAGGTGGCGCCGGCCTCGATGAAGTCGCCGACGATGCGATCCACCGGGCTGACCATCAGGTGAGCGTCGATCGGCGCGGTGATGCCGTACTTGCGCAGTGCCGCGCAAACCATCGGACCGATGGTCAGGTTCGGCACGTAGTGGTTGTCCATGACATCGAAGTGAACGAAGTCGGCACCGGCGGCCAGAACGTTGTCCACTTCTTCGCCGAGGCGGGCGAAGTCGGCGGAGAGAATCGACGGAGCAATTACGAAGGGCTGCATGACGCACCTTTTCTGAGCTAAATCACGATGGCGCGCATTGTAGCCTCATGCTTTGACGCGCGCACCGTAACCGCGATGATTGGGTTGTGCCATGAGTGGTGACCGAGCGCGACTCAGTAAGCCGCGCGGTAGATCTTTTCGATGTCCGCAGCGCTGAGCTTGCGCGGGTTGTTGCGCATCAAACGCTCGATCCCCGCGGCCTCCACGGCCATGGCCGGGATCGCCTCTTGCGGCACACCAAAGCTGCGCAGCCCGGCAGGAATCTCCACCGCCGCACACAGTTCAGTCATGGCCTGCACGGCTTTATCCGCTGCCTCCGAGGCACTCAGATGGGCGGCCTTCACCCCCATGGCTTCGGCGATATCCTGCATGCGCTCGACGCAGGCCATCTTGTTCCAGGTCATGACATACGGCAGCAGCAAGGCGTTACTGACGCCGTGGGCGATGTTGAAACGCCCGCCCAGCGGATACGCCAGCGCATGCACCGCGCCGACCCCGGCATTGCCGAACGCCATGCCGGCCATCAGGCTGGCGGTGGCCATGTCTTCGCGGGCCTGCAGATTAGCGCCGTTGGCGTAAGCCTTGGGCAGCGCCCCGGCGATCAGTTTGATCGCGCCAATGGCCAGCGAGTCGGTGATCGGCGAGGCGTTGAGCGACAGATAGGATTCGATGGCATGCACCAGCGCATCGACGCCACTGGCGGCGGTGACGCTGCGCGGGCAGGTCAGGGTCATTTGCGGGCTGACCAGCGCGACGTCCGGTAATAGATAGTCGCTGACGATGCCTTTCTTCAGTTGCGCGACCTTGTCGGAAAGAATCGCCACGTTGGTCACTTCCGAACCGGTGCCGGCAGTGGTCGGGATAGCGATCAACGGCGGGCCTTTGCGCGGCACCTGATCGACGCCGAACAGGTCCTCCAGCGCGCCGTGGTAACCGGCGTACGCCGCCACGCTTTTGGCGATGTCGATGGCACTGCCACCGCCAAGGCCGATCAAGCCGTCATGCCCGCCCTCGCGGTACACGCGCATGCAATCTTCGACGATGGCGATTTCCGGGTCCGGCAGCACACGGTCGAAAATCTCGTAGTCACGACCGCCCAATTGGCACAGCGCCAGCTCCACGGTGCCAGACTTGACCAGCGCGGCGTCGGTGACGATCAGTGGGTTGTCGATATCCAGGCGAGCGAGTTCCGCCGCCAGTTGCTCGATGGCCCCGGCGCCGGTGATCAGTTTGTGAGCGATTTTGAACTGGGACAGACTCATCGTGCGCAGCCTCTTATAGATCTGGGAGCTGAGCACAAGCGTAGCTGAGGGTTTGGGGTTGTCTGGTATTCAGGGCATGAATGACCGCGAGAGTCCTTTAAACAATTACCCCCTGTAGGAGCTGCCGAAGGCTGCGATCTTTTGATTTTGTTTTTAAGATCAAAAGATCGCAGCCTTCGGCAGCTCCTACAGGGGATCAGCGTCAGACCTGAGCGGTACGCAGTTTTTCGCTGCGGCCGCGCAGCCATTCAAGAGTCAGCAGCAGAATTACCGAGAACGCAATCAGCAAGGTTGCCGCAGCGGCAATCGTCGGGCTGAGGTTCTCGCGGATCCCGCTGAACATCTGCCGTGGCAACGTCGCTTGCTCCGGGCCGGCGAGGAACAGCGTCACCACCACCTCGTCGAATGACGTCGCAAAGGCGAACAGCGCCCCGGAAATCACCCCGGGAGCAATCAGCGGCAGGGTCACCCGGCGGAACGTGGTCAGCGGCGAAGCCCCGAGGCTCGCTGCCGCCCGCACCAGGTTGTGGTTGAAACCCTGCAACGTCGCCGACACGGTGATGATCACGAACGGTACACCCAGCACCGCGTGGACCACGATCAGCGAAAAGAAACTGTTGCCCAGCCCCAGCGGCGCGAAGAACAGATAACTGGCGACACCGATGATCACCACCGGCACCACCATCGGCGAAATCACCAGCGCCATCACCAGCGATTTGCCGGGGAAGTCGCCACGGGTCAGGCCGATCGCGGCCAATGTCCCGAAGACCATCGCCAGCACCGTTGCGGCGGGGGCGACGATGATGCTGTTCTTCAGCGAACGCATCCATTCGGCCGAGGCGAAGAAGTCCTGATACCAGTGCAGGGAGAAGCCCTGCAGCGGATACACCAGGAAGCTGCCCGAGTTGAACGACAGCGGCACGATCACCAGCACCGGCAGAATCAGAAACAGCAGGATCAGGCCGCAGAGAATCCGCAAGCTGTAGAACCACACCCGTTCGATGGGCGACATGTAAGGACTCAGCATTTCAAATTCCCCTTAGCTCAGGCGCAGGCGACTGGCGCCCACCAGCCAGCTGTAGATCAGATAAAGCACCACGGTCGCCAGCAGCAGCAAGCCGCCCAACGCGGTGGCCATGCCCCAGTTGATGCTGGTGTTGGTGTAGAACGCGACGAAGTAGCTGACCATTTGATCGTTCGGGCTGCCGAGCAGCGCCGGGGTGATGTAGTAGCCGATGGCGAGGATGAACACCAACAGGCACCCGGCGCCGACACCGGCATAGGTCTGCGGGAAGTACACCCGCCAGAAGCTGGCGAACGGGTGGCAGCCCAGCGAGATGGCGGCGCGCATGTAAGTCGGCGAGATGCCTTTCATCACGCTGTAGATCGGCAGAATCATGAACGGCAGCAGGATGTGCACCATCGAGATGTAGACCCCGGTGCGGTTGAACACCAGCTCCAGCGGTTTATCGATGATGCCCATCGCCATCAGTGCGCTGTTGATCAGCCCGCCCGATTGCAGCAACACGATCCACGCCGCGACCCGCACCAGAATCGAGGTCCAGAACGGCAGCAGCACCAGAATCATCAGCAGGTTGCTCTGGCGTGACGGCAGGTTGGCCAGCAGATAGGCCAGTGGATACGCCAGGAACAGGCAGATCACGGTGATGACCAGGCCCATCCAGAAGGTGCGGGCGAAGATGTCGAGATAGATCGCCTGATCCGGGGTGGCCGGGGCCAGTTCGCCAAGGTCGTCGATACGATGATCGACTGCCGCCAGCAGGTAGTACGGGGTGATGCTGCTGGTGTTGCGCTTGACCGCTTGCCAGTAGGCCGGATCGCCCCAGCGCTCATCGAGGCCTTCGAGTGCTTCTTTATAGGAGGCCGGTTCGCTGGCAAACGGCAGCGCCCGGGCCGTTTTGGTCAGCAGGCTGCGATAGCCGGCCAACTCCATGTTCAAGCGCTTGGACAGATCGCCCAGCGTCTGGTTTTTCCGGGCTTCGGCAAGGTCTTCACCCGCCGCTTTGTACACCGGTTCAGCGGGCAGGCCGCGGCCGTCCCAACTGGCGATGGCCGCCACGGTGCGCGGCATGCCACCGACCACTTCCGGGTTGCCGACGCTTTTGTAGAGCAGCGCCACGATCGGCACCAGGAACACCAACAACAGAAACAGCACCAGCGGCGCAATCAACGCCTGGGCTTTCCAGCGGTTGACCCGCTCGGCGCGCTTGAGCTTCTGCTTCAAGGTGGGGCTGGCGCCCTCGTTCAGGGGAACGGCGATGGCCATGACGTACTCCGCAAATCTTTGATCGTTACAGAGGTGGCGAACCACCTCTGTTGTGTTGAAACACCCTGCCTGAGGATGGCGACTCCCTGTGGCGAGCGAGCTTGCTCGCGCTGGGCTGCGAAGCGGCCCCAAAATTGTGTTGGCACTGCCAATTTTGTGAGTGCTGCGCACTGGTGCGCCAGCCCGGTCAAGCGGGAGCAAGCTCCCTCGCCACAAGAGCCCCCATCCAGGTGGAGCCGGGTTATTTCGCCGCCCAGGAATTGAAGCGCTGTTCCAGTTGCTCGCCGTTGTCAGCCCAGAAGCTGACGTCGATCTGCACCTGGTTGGCGATGTTTTCCGGGGTGGTCGGCATGTCTTTCAGCACGTCCTTGCTCAGCAGCGGAACGGCTTGGGTGTTGGCCGGGCCGTAGGCGATGTTTTCCGAGTAGGTCTTCTGCTGTTGCGGCTGGACCGAGTAGGCGATGAATTTCTTCGCTGCTTCGGCGCGGGTCTTGTCCAGACCTTTCGGGATGGCCCACGCGTCGAAGTCGTAGATACCGCCGTTCCACACCACTTTCAGGTTGGACTCTTTCTGCACCGCAGCGATACGGCCGTTGTAGGCCGAGCTCATGACCACGTCACCGGAAGCGAGGTACTGCGGCGGTTGCGCGCCGGCTTCCCACCACTGGATGCTTGGTTTGAGTTCATCGAGCTTCTTGAACGCACGGTCCTGACCGTCCTTGCCGGCCAGCACTTTGTAGACGTCTTTCGGCGCCACGCCATCGGCCATCAAAGCGAATTCCAGGGTGTACTTGGCGCCTTTGCGCAGGCCACGCTTACCCGGGAATTTCTTGGTGTCCCAGAAATCGGCCCAGCTGGTCGGCGCGGTTTTCAGCTTGTCGGCGTTGTAGGCCAGCACGGTCGACCAAACGAAGAAGCCCACGCCGCAAGGCTGGATCGCGCCCTTGACGTAATCTTCGGACTTGCCGAACAGCGCCGGGTCCAGCGGTTCGAACATGTCTTCATCGCAGCCACGGGCCAATTCCGGCGATTCGACTTCCACCAGGTCCCACGACACGCTCTTGGTGTCGACCATGGCTTTGACCTTGGCCATTTCGCCGTTGTACTCGCCGGCGATGATCTTACCGTTGCCCGCCGCTTCCCACGGTGCATAGAAGGCTTTGACCTGCGCAGCCTTGTTCGCCCCGCCAAACGACACCACAGTCAAATCGGGGCCCGCGGCCATTGCGCTGGCCGCACCCATCAGGCCCAGGGTCAGGGCGGTGAACTTCAGGGATCTCAACATTTATTGTTCTCTCCACGTGCAGGGTTGGTGTTGGTATTGCGGGGGGCGATCAGTTCGCCTCTAACAGCGGATCAAGCGCGCGAACGTGCTCGACCTGCCAGCCAAGCGGTACCACGTCCCCGACCGCGAGCGCTGGATCGAGCTCGGCAATCGGCTGTTTCACGAAGAAGTCGGTCTTGCCGCAGACTTCCAGGCGCACCCGGACGTGGTCGCCCAGATAGATGAATTCCGCCACCCTCCCTGAGAAGCGGTTGACGCATTGGTCGCTCGAGCCATTGAGGCTGACGCGTTCCGGACGGATCGACAGGGTCACCGGTTCGCCGGTCTGGCCGACATTGACCGCCAGCGCCTCGACCTTCTCGCCACGGCCCAGCTCGACCACGCAGCGCTCACCGCTCTGGCTGAGCAGGCGGCCATTGAGGCGGTTGTTCTCGCCGATGAAGTTGGCGACAAAGGTGTTTTTCGGCTCTTCGTAGAGGGTGCGCGGCGGGGCGATCTGCTGAATCTCGCCCTGATGGAACACGGCCACGCGGTCGGACATGGTCAGGGCTTCGCCCTGGTCGTGGGTCACGTAGACCACGGTCACGCCGAGGCGCTGGTGCAGGTGTTTGATCTCCATCTGCATGTGTTCGCGCAGTTGCTTGTCGAGCGCGCCCAGCGGTTCGTCCATCAACACCAGTTGCGGTTCGAACACCAGCGCCCGGGCCAGCGCCACCCGCTGTTGCTGGCCACCGGAGAGTTGCGCCGGATAACGCGAAGCAAAGGCGTCGAGCTGGACCATGCTGAGGACTTTCTTGACCTTGTCGCTGACATCGCTCTTGTTCAGACCGCGTACGGTCAGCGGGAAGGCGAGGTTCTCGGCGACGGTCATGTGCGGGAACAGCGCGTAGTTCTGGAACACCATGCCGATGTCACGCTTGTGCGGCGGCACGTTGTTGATCGCGCGCCAGGCCAGC
This sequence comes from Pseudomonas sp. MG-9, assembly GCF_018729515.1. Taxonomy (NCBI): domain Bacteria; kingdom Pseudomonadati; phylum Pseudomonadota; class Gammaproteobacteria; order Pseudomonadales; family Pseudomonadaceae; genus Pseudomonas; species Pseudomonas sp. MG-9. The sequence continues at coordinate 762,320 of NZ_JAHHZH010000002.1, read as the reverse complement.
AGAATCTCGCCGGCGGTCGGCGTTTCGAACCCGGCGAGCATCATCAGGCTGGTGGTCTTGCCGGAACCGGACGGCCCGAGCAGGGTCAGGAACTCGCCTTTGCGAATGTCCAGGTTAAGGTCTTTGACGATCAGGTTCTCGCCGTCGTAGCTCTTCTGCACTCCACGAAAGCTGACCAGCACGTCACTGGCCCCTGCGTTTGAATCGACCTGGCTCATACCCACACCTTTGTTATTGGTAACTGCTGTGGATTAAGCCTAGTGGCTGGCGCCAGCCGCGCAAATCGGGGCGCAGGAGAGAATCACCTCAGCCGGATGGAAGGTTGGGGGTAGGGATTGCCCTACAAGGATGGCGCGTTTTGGCAAACGCAGCGGCAAGCGACAAGCTACGAGCCGCAAGAACAGGCAAAAGCGGTTGTCGCTAACAGATATGCCTCCATTCACGAATTTGAAGGAGGTCCCCTGTAGGAGTGAGCCTGCTCGCGATAGCGGTGGCCCAGTCGCTGTAGTACTGCCTGACAGAAAGCTATCGCGAGCAGGCTCACTCCTACAGTTTTGATTGCGGTGAACGTCAGAGGAGTTTGTGTTCCATCGCGTATTTGACCAGTTCGGCCAGCGAAGTGATGTTGAGCTTCTGCATCAACCGCGCCTTGTGGGTGCTGATGGTCTTGCTGCTCAGGGCCAGTTGCTGGGCGATGTCGTTGACGTTGGCCCCCTGGGCCAGGCGTTCGAACACCGAGAACTCGCGCTCGGACAGCAGCGAATGCAGTGGACGCGTGTCAGTCAGACCGACTTCAAAGACCATTCGGTCGGCCAGCTCCGGGTCGATGTAGCGCCCGCCGGCCGCCACCTTGCGGATGGCCGTCAGCAACAACGCCGGATCACTGTCCTTGGTCGCATACCCCGCCGCGCCCACCTTCAGAGCGCGGGCGGCCATCTGTGCTTCGTCATGCATCGACAGCACCAGAATCGCCGGCGGATTGTTCAGCGCACGGATCCGCGGGATCGCCTCCAACCCGTTGACCCCGGGCATCGAGATGTCCAGCAGCACCACCTCGCACGGCACGCTGCGCAGGGTTTCCAGCAACTGCTCGCCATTGCTCGCCTCCCCCACCACTTGCAGATCCTTGGCCAGGCCGATCAATTGCTTGATCCCTTCACGGACGATGGTGTGGTCTTCGGCTACCAGTACACGGATCACTTGCACTCTCCTCGGTTGTGGTTTTTAACGGCAAAAGATCGCAGCCTGCGGCAGCTCCGACAGGGGAACGCGATCAATGCAGGAGCTGCCGCAGGTTGCGATCTTTCAGCGATCCACCGGCACCCACACATTCAGACTGGTGCCCTCCCCCGGCTCACTCTCAAGCAGCAAGCGCCCGCCCATGATCAGCACCCGCTCGCGCATGCCGACCAAGCCGAAGGACGTCGGCCGATCGGCCGCCGCGACAAAGCCTACGCCATCGTCGCTGACCGTCAGACACAATTCGTCGCCTTCCAGCGCCAGCGTCAATTCCACAGTATGCGCCTGGGCATGCCGCATCACATTGGTCAGCGCTTCCTGCAGAATCCGGAACAGCCCGATCGCCTTGGCATCGCTGAGCGCCGGCAGATTGTCCGGCACCTGCACCAGACACGGAATCTGCGTGCGCGCCTCGAACCGCCGCGCCTGCCATTCAATCGCCGAGGCGATCCCGGCATCGAGGATCGGCGGGCGCAGCGCCGTCGCCACATCGCGCACCAACTGGAACAACTGGGCGATCAGGCGCTTCATGCTGTTGAGCCGCTCGTTCAGCCCCGGGTCGAGTTGCGCATAGGCCAGCTCGCACATCGAGGTTTCCAGTTTCAGCACCGTGAGCATCTGCCCCAGCTCATCGTGTACTTCCCGGGCAATGCGCGCCTTCTCTTCTTCACGCACGCTTTCCAGGTGCGCCGACAATTCGCGCAACTGCTCACGGGACGCGGCCAGTTCCAGTTCGATGCGCTTGCTTTCGCTGATGTCCCAGACGATGCCGTCCCAGACATAGGCGCCGTCCTCCAGTTGCCGGGTGATCGCCTTGATCTCGGCCCAGCGCTGTTCGCCCTGACGGGTGAGGATGCGGCCCTGCCACGACCAGTCACTGTCGGTGTCCAGCGCCTGATCCTGAGTCTGGTGGTAACTGGCCCTGTCGTCGGGATGCACCAGACTGCGCAGGCCCATGTCACGGTGCGCGATGGCGGCAATGCCTTGCAGGCGCGCCTCACTTTCCTGCAAGGCGGCCAGGGCGCGGCGACGCTCGGTGACGTCGGTGAGATAAACCACCAGATACTCGCTGTCGCGAAACCGCAGGAAACTCAGCGAGACGTCCGCCGGCAGGACACTGCCATCGGCACGCACGCAGCTGGTTTCAAAGCTCAGCGGCCCTTCTTCACTGGCCCGCGCGCGTTTCCACAGGTTGAGCCAGCGGTCCATGTGCAGGCCGGGTTCGAAGTCGATCAGCGGCCGCTCGATGAGCGCGCCCTGTGGGTAACCGAGCATGCTTTCCGCCGCACGATTGGCGTAGCGCACATGGCTGTCCCAGTTGACCCAGAGAATGCCAACGGTGCTTTGATCGATGGAAAACTGGGTCAGGCGCAAGGCTTCTTCACTGGCCGCGCGCAGGGCGATGTCTTCTCGCGCCGACCGTAACCGCTGCTCAAGGCTGTGTTGCTGGCGGCGCTGCCACCAGACGATGGCGATGCAACTGAGGAGTAGCACGGCGAACAACAGGCTCAGGTTCTGCCAGAATCCCGGCGACTCCGACAGACGCGGATATTTGGGTTGCAGCCATTGCGTGTGCAGGCGCTCCAGATCCTTGGCCGGGATCGCTCGCAAGGCGCTTTCGACAATCCCGGCCAGCTGCGGCCAGTCGCGTCGCGTGGCGACCCGCAGCAATTGCGGCAGGCCGATATCACCGACCACCACCAACCCGGCGAACTCAGGTTCGGCGGACAAGCGCCCGAGCTGCGCTTCATCCACCACGGCGTAAGACGCCTGCTGACTCAACAACAGTTGCAGCGCCTGTCGCTCCAGCGGCACGCCTTGCAGATTCAGGTGCGGATAATTGCTGCGCAGATAATCGGCGGTGGCGCTGGGCATGCGCACGGCGACGCGGGCCAGGCTGTCGACTTTCTCCAGCTCCACCACGCCGCTGCTCTTCTGATCGCTGACCACCAGTTGCGGCACGCGCATGTACGGATCGGAAAACAGCCACAGACGCAGCGCGCCCGGGGTCTGGGTCAGCCCCGGGGCGATGTCGATTTCGCCTTCGCGGGCAGCGTCTTCCAGTTGCGCCAGATCCTGAAAATTGCGCCAGCTCAACTCGACGTTCAACGTCTTGGCCAGTGACTTCATCAATTCGACGTTGGCCCCGGACAGTCGCTGCAAGCGCCGGTCGTATTGCGCGTACGGCGCCTGCAGGACCAGACCGACGCGCAACTCTCGGTGCTGCGCCAGCCACTGCTGCTCGCTGGCGGTCAATGACACTGCATGCGCCGCAGGCGCAGACGCCGCCCAGCCCATCAAGGGAAAACACAACCAGCCGATAACCCACAGGCAGCAAAAACGCATCATTGAAGTCTCTTACACTGACAAATTCTGACCAACCCATTAGGCTGCCGGGATACTTTTCTGGCCTGGAATAACCGATGCCCTCTGTCTACCGCCTGGCAATGCCAGCATTGTGCCTGTCGCTGATCCTGCCTTGTGCGTTTTCCGTCGAAGCCGCCGATCCGGCGCCCGCCTCCACCGCCGAGCAACCGGCCGCTGAAAAACCAGCCGAACGCCAGCCACTGCTTGAGCGTAGTCAGGAAGAGGCCGCAGCACTCGAACGCAAAGTCCCGGCGCAAGAACAGCAGCAATTGCAGGCCGGCACCGACACCTTCCTCGCCCTGTGGAAACCGGCCAACACCGCCGAGCCCAAGGGCGCGGTGATTATCGTCCCCGGCGCCGGCGAAACCGCTGACTGGCCACAAGTGATCGGCCCGCTGCGACGCAAATTGCCCGACGTCGAGTGGAGCAGCCTGAGTATCACCCTGCCCGACCTGCAAAGCGATGCCATCGCACCGCGGGTGATTGCCGCCCCGGCGGCGCCGAAAGCCCCGGAAAGCGGCAGCAAGGATTCCACCACCGCGCAACCGATCGAGCAGGCGGCCGGCGGTGAAGCGGAAGTCGCGGAGCAGGTGGTTGCTGAAACCAGTGAAGAGCAAGCCAAGGCTGACGCCGAACGCATCTTCACCCGCATCGACGCCGCGATTGCCTACGCCGAACAACAAAGTGCCCGGCACATCGTGGTGCTGGGTCACGGCACGGGGGCTTATTGGGCGGCGCGGTTTCTGAGCGAGCGGCAAACGGCCCAAGTGGAAAAATTCGTCATGGTCGACGCCCAGGCCCCGGCCAAGGCTCAACCGCAACTGGCCGAGCTGACGCCGACATTGAAGCTGCCGACGGCCGACATTTTCTACATGGACAAGGCGCTGGATCGCAACGCAGCCCTGGAACGCATGCAGGCCAGCAAGCGCTTGAAGACTTCAGCGTTCAGCCAGGTCGCGCTCAAGGCATTGCCGGATAAAACGGCTGAGCAGGAGCAACTGTTCCGCCGGGTTCGCGGTTGGTTGAATCCACAGAAGACTGACTGACACAAACAAAATCAAGAGATCGCAGCCTGCGGCAGCTCCTACAGGAAACGCCTTCCAAAATAGGAGCTGCCGCAGGCTGCGATCTTTTGATCTTTTAACCGCTAGCGAAAATCCCGCCGCGCCCGAATCAGCGAAAACGCGTTGTGCAGCTCGCGGGTTTTTTCGGTCGCTTCACGCACCTGCTCCGGCGTCGCACCGCTGCCGGCAATCTTGTCCGGATGATGACGGCTGAGCAGGCGCCGGTAAGCTCGCTTGATCTGCGCCGGTTCGCTGGTCACCGACACGCCGAGCAGACGCATCGCCTCCTGATAACTCACCGCCGCACTGACAATCGGGCGTTTGTGCGGCTCATAATCACTGGCCAGCGCCTGGATCTGGTGCGTTGTCCACCCCAGCCACTTGCCCCACTGCGCCAACAGTTCACGCTCGCTGACGCCGGCGCGACCGTCGGCCCAGACCATCCGCCAGCAGGCGCGCAACACGCCTTCGGCAGCATGGGGCTGGGCACTCAGACGCCGTAGATAGCCGCGCAAATGGTCACCGCCGGACTTGCCGCGATTGAACGCGGCGATCGCCCGACGCCGCGCCGGCTCGCTCATTTCCAGAGCGTTCATTTCATTGCGCGCCTGCTGGATATGACCGTCCGTCACCCGCCCATCACTCTTGGCCAGACGCCCGAGCAACACGAACAGCAGCTCGTCGTTGCGCAACATCGGCCGACCGCCGAGTTTTTCCCGCAGATGCCCCCAGCTCTGCAAATGCAGGCGCCGATCCAGCGCCTGTCCCAACAACGCCCCAAGCATGGCCCCCGGAATGCTGGCGATCGCAAAACCCGCTCCGGCTCCAATCAGAGTCCCTGGCCACAACATATCAACGACTCGCTTTTATCAATGCTTCAGCTTCGGCCAGACGCTCATGCGTACCGACATCGACCCAATGGCCTTTCAGACGCTCGCCCGTGACCTGCCCTTGCGCCATGGCCTTGCGCAGCAGCGGTGCAAGCTTGAACGCGCCGTCCGTGCAGCCATCGAACAACTGCGGATGCAGCACGGCGATGCCGCTGTAGGTCAGGGTTGGCGAATCCGGCTGGCCATCGGTCACCTGACCGTCGGCCAAGGTGAAATCGCCAGTCGGGTGATGGGCCGGGTTGTCAGCCAGCACCAGATGGGCCAGACCATTGATCGGTTGATGCAGCACGCTGAAGTCGTAGTCGGTCCAAATGTCGCCGTTGACCACCAGGAAGGCATCGTCACCGAGCAACGGCAAGGCGCGGAAAATCCCGCCGCCGGTTTCCAGCGGCTCACCTTCCGGCGAATACTGGATGCTCACGCCGTACTGCGAACCGTCGCCCAGGTAATCCTCGATCTGCTGACCGAGCCAGGCATGGTTGATCACGATTTCGCTGAAACCGGCCGCCGCCAGCGCCCGCAGGTGATATTCGATCAATGGCACGCCGCCAGCACGCACCAGCGGTTTTGGGGTGGTCAGGGTCAGCGGGCGCATGCGCTCGCCCTTGCCTGCCGCCAGAATCATCGCCTTCATGCAGTCACTCCGCCACGCAGACTGGCGAGCAACGCCTGCAGCTCCGCCAACTCAGGACGACGCGCAATCACCGCTTCTATATAGGCGAAGAAGCGCGGCACGTCGGCCAGATAGCGCGGTTTGCCATCGCGATGGCAGATGCGGGCAAAAATGCCGATGACTTTCAGGTGGCGCTGCACGCCCATCAGGTCACTGGCACGCAGGAAGTCTTCGAAGTCCGCCTGCACCGGGATGTTCAGCGCCGAGGCTTGCTGCCAGTAATTCTCCAGCCAGCCACGCACCCGCTCTTCAGGCCAACTGAGGAAGGCGTCCTTGAACAGGCAAGTCACGTCGTAGGTGACCGGGCCATACACCGCATCCTGGAAATCCAGCACGCCGGGATTCGGCTCGCTGAGCATCAGGTTGCGCGGCATGTAGTCGCGGTGCACCAGCACTTTCGGCTGGGCCAGGGCGCTGTCGATCAGCAGATCGCTGACGGCTTGCCATTGTTGCAGCTGTGCCGCGTCGAACTCGACACCCAGCTCGCGCTTCACGTACCACTCGGGGAACAGTTCCAGCTCGCGGCGCAACAGCGCCACGTCGTAACTCGGCAGCGGTGCCACCATCGGCAATTGCTGAAAAGCCAACAGCGCCTGCAAGGCATCGCTGAACAGAGCGTCGGCATTTTCGCCGTCGATCACGTCCAGATAGGTCTTGTTGCCCAGGTCATTGAGCAAAAGAAATCCGCGTTCGAGGTCTTCTGCATAAATTTTCGGCACGTTAATTCCGGATTTCGCCAGCAAAAAGGCGATATCCACGAACGGTTTGCAGTTTTCCTGGGGTGGTGGGGCGTCCATCACGACGAAGCTGCGGCCCTCTCCTTCCCAGCGGAAATAACGCCGGAAACTCGCGTCGCTGCTGGCCGCGGTCAACGTGGCCGGGGGCACGGTGCCCCAGCCCTGATCTGCAAACAGGATTGCCAACTGCTCATCGAGCCAAACTTTCAGGTGTTGCAAGCGTACATCTTGGTCAGGCATTGCAAGGGTCTCCGACGGCGCTAGCCGTCAAGCGGGTCATGCTTTATTATCCAGCATCTTTTTCAGACCATCGAGAGGCGTGCGGCCCACACCGCGGGCAGATGGCACGCAGGAAGCCCGGACTAATAAGATGGCATTGAAATCCCCCGCGTTTCGTAAAAAATTTCCGTTGTTGGTAACCGGCAGTCTGCTGGCTATGCAACCTCTGGCCAGTCAATTCGTTGTTGCCGCCGAGCAGTATGACTGCGCCGTCTCGGCAACGGGTGGCTGGGCGTGTGCGCCCAAGACGCCGGCGGCTGCATTGCCGCCGCGTCCGGTGCATGACGGCAGCGCTGTCAGCGCCGCCGGCGAAGCCCCGGCCCAGAACGGTTCGACTTCCGACACCGGCGCCAAGCCTGTGCTGGTCACCGAAGCCAAGGGCCGCGGCCTGAAATCCCGTAGCGAAGACTACAGTCACCTCGACTGGGTTCCGCGCGAGAAGCTCACCGCCGCCCAATTGGCCGAGACCGGTCCTTACTGCTCTGGTTCCTATATCGAACCGATTCGTCCTGGCATGAATGACAAGACGAATAAAAGTGACGCACCGACCTTTATCGGCGCCAAGGCCTCGCGCTACAACACCGAAGATCAGGTGGGTACGCTGGCCGGCGACGTGGTTCTGCGTCAGGGCAGCATGCAGGTCGAGTCCGACGAGGCCAGCCTGTATCAGGCCGAGAGCCGCGCCGAACTCAACGGCGACGTACGCATCCGCGACAACGGCGCGCTGATCGTCGGCGACCACGCCGATGTGCAGCTCGATACCGGTGAAGCCAAGGTCGACAACGCCGAATACGTGATGCACAAATCGCGCATCCGCGGTAACGCGCTGTACGCCAAGCGTGCCGAGAACGCGATCATCCGCTTGAAGGACGGCACGTACACCACGTGCGAACCGAACAGCAACGCGTGGCAGCTCAAGGGCAACAACATCACCCTGAACCCGGCCACCGGCTTCGGTACCGCGACCAACGTGACGCTGCGGGTCAAGGACATTCCGATCCTGTACACGCCGTACATCTACTTCCCGATCGACGACCGTCGCCAATCGGGCTTCCTGCCGCCGACCATCGGCACCGGCAGCGATACCGGCTTCATGCTGGTGACTCCGTACTACTTCAACCTGGCGCCGAACTACGACGCCACGTTGTACCCACGTTACATGAGCAAGCGCGGCATGCTGGTCGAAGGCGAATTCCGCTACCTGACCAAGTCCAGCGAAGGCCAGTTCGGTGCGGCGTATCTGAACGACGAAGATACCGATCGCAGCAAGCAGACCGACTACGAAAAAAATCGCTACATGTACAACTGGCAGCACAAGGGCGGTCTCGACTCCCGTGTGATGACTCAGGTTGATTACACCAAGATCAGCGATCCGTACTACTTCCAGGACCTGACCACCGATCAGATCGGTGTGAAGAGCGCCGACTACGTGAACCAGCAGGGTTCGGTGACCTACCGCGGTGACAGCTACGTCGCACGCCTGAATGCTCAGCAGTACCAACTGGCTACTGTTTCGAACATCACGCCTTACGGTCGTCTGCCGCAGATCACCTTCAATGGTCAGCTGCCGTATCACCCAGAAGGTCTGAACTTCGATTACGAGACCGAGATTGTGCGGTTTGATCGTGATCTGCAAAACGGCAACTTTACCGATGAAGATGGCACCATCTCGCCGCGCCTGGATACAAACGTTCAGGGCCTGGCGCGCGCCAACGGCGACCGTCTGAATCTGAAGCCAGGCGTCAGCCTGCCGATGAACTGGACCTATGGCTTCCTCAAGCCATCGCTCAAGTATCAGTACACCCAGTACCAATTGGATCTGGACGGCACTGGCAAATCGCAGATTGCTGCAATGTCGCCGGAAAACCAGAAGCTCAATGGCAAGTTCGACAGCAACCAGAACCGTGGTGTGCCGATTGCCAGCATCGACAGCGGCCTGTACTTCGACCGCAACACGTCGTACTTCGGCAAGAACTATCGCCAGACCCTGGAACCGCGTCTGTTCTACCTCTATGTACCCAAGGTCGATCAGGAAGACATTCCGGTATTCGATACCAGTGAATACACCTTCAACTACGCGTCGCTGTTCCGCGACAACCGCTTCTCCGGCTCCGACCGTGTCGGCGACGAGAACAAGCTGTCGCTCGGTGTGACCAGCCGCTGGATCGAAGACAGCGGTTTCGAGCGTCAACGTATCAGCGTCGGCCAGGCGTACTACTTCAAGGATCGTGAAGTCCAACTGCCAGGCGTCGCGTTCAAGGATCGTAAAGATGCGCAGTCCGACGTATCGCCCTACGCGCTGGAATACGAATACCGCTGGAACCGCGACTGGCGCACCACGGCCGACTACAACTGGGACCCGGACAGCCGCAGCCCTCGCTCGGGTAGCGCGATGTTCCACTACCAGCCTGAAGACAACCCGAACAAGGTGGTCAACGTCGGTTATCGCTATCGCAACGACCAGGTTCGTTACGACCAGAACACCGGTAAATGGTCGGTGGGTGGCGGCGACTACGGCACACCGGGTCAGCCTGGCTACGTGAAGGACTACTACAAGATCCAGCAGCATGACTTCTCGGTCATCTGGCCGATCGTTCCGCAGTGGAGCGCGATCAGCCGCTGGCAGTACGACTACAACCGCAACCGTACGCTGGAAGCCTTCGGTGGTTTCGAGTACGACAACTGCTGCTGGAAACTGCGCCTGATCAACCGTTACTGGGTTTCCTACGACGAATTCAGTCAGGAAGCTCCGCAAAACGAAAAAGGCGACCACGGCGTCTTCCTCCAAATTGTTCTGAAGGGACTCGGCGGCCTGACTGGCGCCAAGGTAGAGAGCTTCCTCGACAAAGGCATCCAAGGTTATCGTCAACGTGAAGACCAAGCTTTCTGATTGTCTGCGCCCGCTGCTGCTGGGCGCGCTGTTCCTGGGTACTGCGGCCAACGCCGCAGTACAGTCCATCGATAAAGTGGTCGCTATCGTTGATAACGATGTGGTCATGCAGAGCCAACTGGACCAGCGTGTCCACGAAGTTCAGCAGACCATTGCCAAGCGTGGCGGCGGCATGCCGCCTCCGGGCGTGCTGGATCAGCAGGTGCTCGAGCGCCTGATCGTCGAAAACCTGCAACTGCAGATCGGCGAGCGTTCCGGCATCCGCATCACCGATGAAGAACTGAACCAGGCTGTTGGCACTATCGCCCAGCGCAACAACATGACCGTGGATCAATTCCGCGCGGCTCTGGCTCACGACGGTCTGAACTATGACGACGCCCGTGACCAGATCAAGCGCGAGATGATCATCAGCCGTGTGCGTCAGCGCCGCGTGGCAGAACGCATCCAGGTCTCCGAGCAGGAAGTGAAGAACTTCCTCGCCTCCGACCTGGGCAAGATGCAACTGTCCGAAGAGCTGCACCTGGCCAACATCCTGATTCCAACGCCGGAAAGCGCCAACTCTGAAGCGATTCAGAGTGCTTACCGTCAGGCGATGGACGTTTACCAGCAACTCAAGCAAGGCGCTGACTTCGGTCAGATGGCCGTGGCCAAGTCCGGCAGCGACAACGCACTGGAAGGCGGCGACATGGGCTGGCGTAAAGCCGCACAACTGCCACCGCCGTTCGACCGTGAGCTGAGCAGCATGGCCGTTGGCGACATCACTCAACCTGCACGCACCCCGGGTGGTTTCATCATCCTCAAGCTGCTGGCAAAACGCGGTGGCGAAGCACAGATGCGCGATGAGGTGCATGTGCGCCACATCCTGGTCAAGCCAAGCCCGATCCGTGATGAAGCCAAGACCAAAGCTTTGGTGCAATCGCTGTACGACCGCATTCTGGCGGGTGAAGACTTCGCTGAACTGGCGAAGAACTACTCCGAAGACCCGGGCTCGGCACTCAACGGCGGCGACCTGAACTGGATCGACCCGAATGCACTGGTACCGGAATTCCGCGAAGTGATGGCCAAGACCCCGCAAGGTCAGCTGTCCAAGCCGTTCCAGACCCAGTACGGCTGGCACGTGCTGGAAGTCCTTGGCCGCCGCGCCACCGACAGCACCGAGCAGGCCCGCGAGCAACAAGCGATGACTGTTCTGCGTAACAAAAAATACGATGAAGAGCTGCAAAACTGGCTGCGTCAGATTCGTGAAGAAGCCTACGTAGAAATCAAACTCCCTGGTGCAGACCAGGCAGCGCAGTGAAACCCAAGCGTTTCGCGCTGACACCCGGCGAACCAGCCGGCATCGGTCCCGACCTGTGCCTGCTGCTCGCCTCGCAAGCCCAGCCACACCCCCTGATTGCCATCACCAGCCGCGACCTGCTCCTTGAGCGGGCCGCGCAGTTGGGGCTGGCCGTCACTTTGCTGGAGGTGGCACCCGGTCAATGGCCGGACGCGCCGGCGCCGGCAGGCAGCCTGTACGTCTGGGACACCCCGCTCAGCGCCCCCGTGGTTGCCGGGCAACTGAACAAGGCCAACGCCGCGTTCGTCCTCGAAACCCTGACCCGCGCCGGCAACGGCTGCCTGAACGGCGATTTCGCCGGGATGATCACCGCCCCCGTACACAAGGGCGTGATCAATGAGTCCGGCATTGCCTTCTCCGGGCACACGGAGTTTCTCGCCGACCTGACCCATACCGCTCAAGTGGTGATGATGCTCGCCACCCGCGGTTTGCGCGTGGCATTGGTTACCACCCACCTGCCCCTGCGCGAGATTGCCGATGCGATCACACCGGAGCGGCTGGAGCGGGTCACGCGGATTCTGTACGCCGACCTGCAAGACAAATTCGGCATCGCCCGGCCACGCATCCTGGTTTGCGGACTCAACCCGCACGCCGGTGAAGGCGGACACCTGGGCCATGAAGAAATCGACATCATCGAACCTACCTTAGAGCGCCTGCGCGGCGAGGGCATGGACCTTCGTGGCCCGCTGCCTGCCGACACTCTGTTTACCCCCAAATATCTGGAGCACTGCGACGCAGTGCTGGCGATGTACCACGACCAGGGCCTGCCCGTGCTGAAGTACAAAGGCTTCGGCGCTGCGGTCAACGTGACCCTTGGCCTGCCGATCATCCGCACATCGGTTGATCACGGCACCGCCCTGGATCTGGCCGGCAGCGGCAAGATCGACACCGGCAGCCTGCAGGTTGCCCTGGAAACCGCCTACCAGATGGCCGAGACCCGTTTATGACCGAGCAATACCAACACAAGGCGCGCAAACGCTTTGGCCAGAACTTCCTGCACGATGCCGGCGTCATCGACCGCATCCTGCGCTCCATCAGCGCCAAGCCTGACGACCGCATGCTGGAAATCGGCCCGGGCCAGGGCGCACTGACCGCCGGCCTGCTCAGCTCCGGCGCGCAACTGGACGTAGTGGAGCTGGACAAGGACCTGATTCCGATCCTCAACCAGCAGTTCGCCGGCAAGAGCAACTTCAACCTGCATCAGGGCGATGCGTTGAAGTTCGACTTCAATACGCTGAACGCCGCACCGAACAGCCTGCGCGTGGTCGGCAACCTGCCGTACAACATCTCCACACCGCTGATCTTTCACCTGCTGAACAACGCCGGCATCATCCGCGACATGCACTTCATGCTGCAAAAGGAAGTGGTCGAGCGTCTGGCGGCAGGCCCGGGTGGCGGTGACTGGGGTCGCCTGTCGATCATGGTTCAGTACCACTGCCGCGTGGAACACCTGTTCAACGTGGGGCCGGGCGCATTCAACCCGCCGCCGAAAGTCGACTCGGCCATCGTCCGTCTGGTGCCGCACGCGGTGCTGCCGCACCCGGCCAAGGATCATCGCCTACTGGAGCGCGTCGTTCGTGAAGCCTTCAACCAGCGTCGCAAGACCCTGCGCAACACCCTCAAGCAATTGATGACGGCCGCCGAAATCGAAGCCGCCGGCGTCGACGGCAGCCTGCGTCCCGAGCAACTGGACCTCGCCGCGTTCGTGCGTCTGGCCGACAAGCTCAGCGAGCAAGCCCCCGCCCCCATCGCCGACTGACAGGCGATGAACGCTATCGGGCAGGACGCCACTCTGGTTTACTGCCCGATACTTGCCTAGACTGACCCCCATCAGCTACGCCCCGCGTTCCGCTTTGCTTAAGGCCCTTTTGCATGTCCGATCCTCGTTATCAGGTCGACGTCAGTGTCGTTACCCACTACCTGGCAGACCAATCGCAACCCGAGCAAGACCGCTTCGCCTTCGCCTACACCATCACTGTGCAGAACAATGGCGCAATCCCTGCCAAGCTACTTTCGCGGCACTGGGTGATCACCGACGGTGATGGTCATGTAGAGGAAGTGCGCGGCGCTGGCGTGGTCGGCCAACAACCGTTGATCGATGCCGGTAAAAGCCACACCTACAGCAGCGGCACAGTGATGACCACCAAGGTCGGCACCATGCAAGGCACTTACCAAATGGTCGCCGACGACGGTAAACATTTCGACGCCATCATCAAGCCGTTCCGCCTCGCCGTCCCTGGAGCCCTGCACTAATGGCGACGTATGCCATCGGCGACCTGCAAGGTTGCCTCGAACCGCTCAAGTGCCTGCTCAAGCAAGTCGCGTTCGATCCGCAACTCGATCGACTGTGGCTGGTCGGTGACCTGGTCAACCGTGGCCCGCATTCACTGGAAACCCTGCGTTTTCTGTATGGCATGCGTGAATCGCTGATCTGCGTGCTCGGCAACCACGACTTGCACCTGCTTGCTGCCGCCAACAACATCGAGCGCCTGAAAAAATCCGACACCCTGCGCGAGATTCTCGAAGCCCCCGACGCGGCCGACCTGCTCGAATGGCTGCGCCAGCAGAAACTCATGCACTACGACGAACAACGCGACGTCGCCATGGTGCATGCAGGCATCCCTCCGCAGTGGTCCTTGCGCAAGGCCTTGAAGTACGCCGCCGAAGCCGAAGCTGCGCTGCGTGACGACAACCTGTTTCCGCTGTACCTCGATGGCATGTACGGCAACGAGCCGGCGAAATGGGACAGCGATCTCACCGGCGTCACCCGCCTGCGCGTGATCACCAACTATTTCACCCGCATGCGCTTCTGCACCGCCGACGGCAAGCTCGATCTCAAGAGCAAGGAAGGCCTCGACACAGCACCGCCGGGCTACAAGCCGTGGTTCCAGCACAAAGAGCGCAAGACCCGCGGCCTGCGGATCATTTTCGGCCACTGGGCCGCGCTGGAAGGCGATGTCCACGAACCGGGCATCTCGGCGCTCGACACTGGTTGTGTCTGGGGCGGCAGCCTGACCCTGATGAACGTCGACAGTGGCGAGCGCGTGTCGTGCAAATGCGACGAACACGGCGGACTCGCGCCAACTGTCGCCCCACTTATCCCCGAAACGCCGCCAGTCAGCGCCCCGCGTTAGACTGCGCATTCTGCCGAGCTACAGGAAACCGCCATGAGCGAATTCAAACGAATCCCCCCGGAACAGGCCCAGGCCCTGCGCGAGCAAGGTGCCGTAGTGGTCGATGTCCGCGATCCCGCCACCTTCGCTGCCCTGCATATCAGCGGTTCGAAGCATTTGGACAATCACTCCCTGCACGCTTTCATTCAAGGTGCAGATCTCGACGCACCGACTGTTGTCGTCTGCTACCACGGCAATTCCAGTCAGGGCGCAGCTGCCTATCTGGTCAGCCAAGGCTTCTCCGACGTCTACAGCATGGACGGCGGCTTCGAGCTGTGGCGTGCGACTTATCCGTCGGAAACTGCGCAAGGCACCGCCGAATAATTTTTTTTGTCACGCGCAGGCCCCGGCTGCCGTGGGCCTGCGCGCGGCAGACGAACGGTCTGCCACACATAATTACGTATCTCGCCTTTACCTCCCGAATTCCCAACTATCCTTAAGCCCAGGCCATCCAAATCAGGGGAGAGCCGGTACACCGGCGCACGGGTCATCGGGAGTGACTTTCACGATTGTCGATCGTGGAAGTGTTCTGGGGGGTAAACAAACAGCTGCCAAAACGGCTGTTTGCCAGCATCGACTGAGTGATCCGGCGTCGGCTCCACGTATCGAGCGAGGTGACGTCATGAGTATCTTTAGCCACTTCCAACAACGCTTCGAGTCCACACGCCAGGAAGAACTCTCGCTGCAAGAGTACCTGGAGCTGTGCAAGAAAGACCGTAGCGCCTACGTTTCCGCTGCCGAGCGTCTGTTACTGGCCATCGGCGAGCCGGAACTGCTCGACACCTCGACCAACTCGAGGCTGTCACGCATCTTCTCCAACAAGGTGATCCGTCGCTATCCGGCCTTTGAAGACTTCCACGGGATGGAAGAATGCATCGACCAGATCGTCTCGTATTTCCGCCACGCCGCCCAAGGTCTGGAAGAGAAGAAACAGATCCTTTATCTGCTCGGCCCCGTCGGCGGCGGTAAATCATCCCTGGCCGAGAAGCTGAAACAACTGATTGAAAAAGTGCCCTTCTACGCGATCAAGGGCTCGCCGGTATTCGAATCCCCCCTTGGTCTGTTCAACGCCACCGAAGATGGCGCGATCCTCGAGGAAGATTTCGGTATTCCGCGGCGCTACCTGAATACGATCATGTCGCCATGGGCGACCAAACGCCTGGCCGAATTTGGTGGCGACATCAGCCAGTTCCGCGTGGTCAAGCTGTACCCGTCGATCCTCAACCAGATTGCCGTGGCCAAGACCGAACCGGGTGACGAGAACAACCAGGACATCTCGGCACTGGTGGGCAAGGTCGACATCCGCAAACTCGAGGAATACCCACAGAACGACGCCGACGCTTATAGCTACTCCGGTGCGCTGTGCCGGGCCAACCAGGGCCTGATGGAATTCGTCGAAATGTTCAAGGCACCGATCAAGGTGCTGCACCCATTGCTGACCGCCACCCAGGAAGGCAACTACAACAGTACCGAAGGGCTGGGGGCGATTCCGTTCACCGGGATCCTGCTCGCCCACTCCAACGAATCGGAGTGGCACACCTTCCGCAACAACAAGAACAACGAAGCGTTCATCGACCGGATCTACATCGTCAAAGTGCCGTACTGCCTGCGGGTCAGCGACGAGGTGAAGATCTACGACAAGCTGTTGTTCAACAGCTCTCTGGCCAAGGCCCACTGCGCACCGGACACCTTGAAGATGCTGGCGCAGTTCACCGTGCTGTCGCGCCTCAAGGAGCCGGAAAACTCCAACATCTATTCGAAGATGCGCGTCTACGACGGGGAAAACCTCAAGGACACCGATCCAAAAGCCAAGTCGATCCAGGAATACCGCGACTCGGCAGGCGTCGACGAGGGCATGAACGGTCTGTCGACCCGCTTTGCGTTCAAGATCCTGTCCAAGGTGTTCAACTTCGATCCGCATGAAATCGCCGCCAACCCGGTGCACCTGCTCTATGTGCTGGAACAACAGATCGAACAGGAACAGTTCCAGGCCGAGACCCGCGAGCGCTATCTGCGTTACCTGAAAGAATACCTGGCGCCACGTTATATCGAATTCATCGGCAAAGAGATCCAGACCGCTTATCTGGAGTCTTACAGCGAGTACGGCCAGAACATCTTCGACCGCTACGTGCTGTATGCGGACTTCTGGATTCAGGATCAGGAATATCGCGATCCGGAGACCGGCGAGATCCTCAACCGCGTCGCGCTGAACGAAGAACTGGAGAAAATCGAGAAACCGGCCGGCATCAGCAATCCGAAGGATTTCCGCAACGAAATCGTCAACTTCGTATTGCGCGCCCGGGCCAACAACAACGGCAAGAACCCGACCTGGCTCAGCTACGAAAAACTGCGGGTGGTCATCGAGAAGAAAATGTTCTCGAACACCGAAGACCTGCTGCCAGTCATCAGCTTCAATGCCAAGGCCAGCAAAGAGGATCAACAGAAACACAACGACTTCGTTACTCGAATGGTCGAACGCGGCTACACCGACAAACAGGTACGGCTTCTTTCCGAATGGTACCTACGGGTCCGCAAATCGCAATAAAGCAGCTGCAAGCTTCTAGCGACAAGCTGCAAGAGAACAGCAGAGACCGGTTTCGGGAACGGGAGAGCTTTCACTTGCAGCTCGAGGCTTATGACTTGAAGCTCCCCGGAGGGGTCTATGAGCTATGTGATCGACCGACGTCTCAATGGCAAGAACAAGAGCACGGTAAACCGCCAGCGTTTCCTGCGGCGTTACCGTGATCACATCAAGAAGGCTGTCGAAGAGGCGGTCAGCCGGCGTTCCATTACTGACATGGAACATGGCGAGCAGATCAGTATTCCCGGTCGCGACATCGACGAACCGGTGCTTCACCACGGCCGCGGCGGCAAGCAGACCGTGGTTCATCCCGGCAACAAGGAATTCACCGCCGGCGAACACATCGCCAGGCCTCCGGGGGGTGGCGGCGGGCGCGGGCCGGGCAAAGCTGGCAATTCCGGCGAGGGCATGGACGAGTTCGTCTTCCAGATCACCCAGGAAGAATTCCTTGAGTTCATGTTCGAAGACCTCGAACTGCCCAACCTGGTCAAACGCAACCTGAGCGGCACCGACACCTTCAAGACCGTTCGCGCAGGGATCAGCAACGAAGGCAACCCGTCACGGATCAACATCATCCGCACCCTGCGCTCGGCCCACGCGCGACGCATTGCGCTGTCCGGCAGCAGCCGCGCCAAGCTGCGCGAAGCCAAAGAAGAGCTGGCACGCCTCAAACGCGAAGAACCAGACAACTTCGGCGATATTCAAGAACTTGAAGCGGAAATCGAGCGGCTCAGCGCGCGCATCCATCGCGTGCCGTTTCTCGACACCTTCGATTTGAAATACAACCTGCTGGTCAAGCAGCCCAACCCCAGCTCCAAAGCCGTGATGTTCTGTCTGATGGACGTTTCGGGTTCCATGACCCAGGCTACCAAGGATATCGCCAAGCGCTTTTTCATCCTGTTGTACCTGTTCCTCAAGCGTAACTACGACAAGATCGACGTGGTGTTCATTCGCCATCACACCAGCGCCCGGGAAGTGGACGAAGAAGAGTTCTTCTATTCGCGGGAAACCGGCGGCACCATCGTTTCCAGCGCCCTGAAACTGATGCAGGAGATCATGGCCGAGCGCTATCCGAGCAACGAGTGGAACATCTACGCCGCACAAGCCTCCGACGGCGACAACTGGAACGATGACTCGCCGATCTGCCGCGACATCTTGATCAACCAGATCATGCCGTTTGTGCAGTACTACACTTATGTGGAGATCACCCCACGCGAACATCAGGCCCTCTGGTACGAATACGAACGCATCGCCGAAGCCTTTTCCGACACGTTTGCCCAGCAGCAGCTGGTCTCGGCCGGGGATATCTATCCGGTCTTCCGTGAACTCTTCCAGCGCAGGTTAGTGACATGACCGCCAAAGAGCAGAAACGCCAACCCATTTCCACCGGCTCCGAATGGACGTTCGAGCTGATTCAGGCCTACGACCGCGAGATCGCCCGGATTGCGGCCGGCTACGCCCTGGATACCTATCCCAACCAGATCGAAGTGATCACCGCCGAACAGATGATGGATGCCTATGCCTCGGTCGGCATGCCGCTGGGCTATCACCACTGGTCCTATGGCAAACACTTCCTCAGCACCGAGAAATCCTACAGCCGCGGGCAGATGGGGCTGGCCTACGAGATTGTGATCAACTCGGACCCGTGCATCGCCTACCTGATGGAAGAAAACACCATCTGCATGCAGGCACTGGTGGTGGCTCACGCGTGCTACGGCCATAACAGCTTCTTCAAGGGCAACTACCTGTTCCGCACCTGGACCGACGCCAGTTCGATCATCGACTACCTGGTGTTCGCCAAGCAGTACATCATGCAGTGCGAGGAGCGCCACGGTATCGATGCGGTGGAGGACTTGCTCGACTCCTGCCATGCGCTGATGAACTACGGCGTCGATCGCTACAAACGTCCATATCCGATTTCCGCCGAAGAAGAACGCCGGCGGCAAAAGGACCGCGAAGAACACATGCAGAAGCAGATCAACGATCTGTGGCGCACCATCCCCAAAGGCGCAGACAAATACAGCGACAAGGACAACGCCCGCTTCCCGGCCGAGCCGCAGGAAAACATCCTGTACTTCATCGAAAAACACGCCCCGCTGCTGGAGCCGTGGCAGCGGGAAATCGTGCGCATCGTGCGCAAGATCGCCCAGTACTTCTATCCACAACGCCAGACCCAGGTGATGAACGAAGGCTGGGCCACATTCTGGCACTACACGCTGATGAACGACCTGTATGACGAAGGCCTGGTGACCGACGGATTCATGATGGAATTCCTCACCTCGCACACCAGCGTGGTGTTCCAGCCAGGTTTCGACAGCCCTTACTACAGCGGGATCAACCCTTATGCACTGGGTTTCGCGATGTATCGCGACATCCGCCGCATGTGCGAAAACCCTACCGAGGAGGACCGGCGCTGGTTCCCGGACATCGCCGGTTCCGACTGGCTGTCGAGCATCAAGTTCGCCATGAGCAGCTTCAAGGACGAGAGCTTCATCCTGCAGTACCTGTCACCCAAGGTCATCCGCGACCTCAAGCTGTTCAGCATCCTCGATGACGACCAGAAGGACGATCTGCTGGTACCGGCGATCCACGACGAAACCGGTTACCGGATCATTCGTGAAACCCTGGCCGCGCAATACAACCTCGGCAACCGCGAGCCGAACGTGCAGATCTACAGCATCGACCGGCGCGGCGACCGTTCCCTGACCCTGCGTCATCAGCAGCATGACCGCAAACCATTGGGCGATTCCACCGAAGAGGTACTCAAACATCTGCATCGGTTGTGGGGCTTCGACATTCAACTGGAAACCCTGCAGGGCGACCAGATCATGAAAACTCACCACGTACCGCCACGCAACGAACACAGTGAAGGGGATTACGGCAGGCTCGATCTGGCCGTCATTCATCTTTGATCCGGTTTTGACCTCCGAAAGTCCGGCGCAAGGGTTATCCTGTCGGGCCAACGGAGGTTTTTTATGCAGATTTACAAGGTCGGCGGCGCAGTACGTGATCGCCTGCTCGGGCTACCGGTTACCGATGTCGATTGGGTAGTGGTCGGTGCCACGACAGAAGAGATGCTCGCCCAGGGGTATCGCCCGGTCGGCGCGGATTTTCCGGTGTTCCTTCATCCCAAAACCGGCGAGGAATACGCCCTCGCCCGCACTGAGCGTAAAAGCGGCCGTGGGTATGGTGGCTTCACCTTTCACGCCAGCCCCGAAGTCAGCCTTGAAGAAGACCTCATTCGCCGCGATCTGACGATCAACGCAATGGCTGAGGACGGTCAGCAGAATCTGACCGACCCTTATCACGGCCAACGCGACCTCGAAAATCGAATCCTGCGCCACGTTTCCCCGGCGTTTGCCGAAGATCCGCTCCGGGTACTGCGCGTTGCTCGCTTCGCTGCTCGCTATGCCGGACTGGGTTTTACCGTTGCCCCTGAGACCCTTGAGCTGATGCGTCAGCTCAGCGAGTCCGGCGAGCTGCAAGCCCTGACCGCCGAGCGCAGCTGGAAAGAGATCTCCCGGGCACTGATGGAAGATCAGCCACAGGTGTTCATTCAGGTACTGCGCGACTGCGGCGCATTGAAGGTCTTGATGCCGGAAGTGGATGCGCTGTTTGGCGTACCGCAACCGGAGGCTCATCACCCGGAAATCGACAGCGGCATCCACACCCTGAGCGTGCTCGAACAAGCGGCACGGCACAAACAGCCGCTGACCGTGCGCTGGGCCTGCCTGCTGCACGACCTCGGCAAAGGCCTGACACCGGAAGAAGAATGGCCACGGCACATCGCCCACGAGCACAAAGGGCTGAAGCTGATCAAAGCGGTCAACGAACGCTTCAAGGCCCCGAAGGATTGTCAGGAACTCGCGCTGCTGGTCGGCCAGTACCACACCCATGGTCACCGTGCACTGGAACTGAAGGCGTCGACCTTGCTGGAATTACTGCAGAGTTTTGACGTGTATCGCCGCCCGCAGCGTTTTGAGGAATTCATCGTCGCGTGCGAGATGGATGCACGAGGACGCAAAGGGTTGGAGCAGCGCAGTTATCCACAGGCGGATTATCTGCGCGGCGCAGCTACTGTCGCGCGTGGCGTGGCGGTGCAACCGTTGCTGGAGAAGGGATTCAAGGGCCCGGAGTTGGGTGAAGCACTCAAGCGTGAACGACTCAAGGCGTTGAAGGCATACAAGGAAAGCCGCTAAGGCAAGATCAAAAGATTCGGTGGGGTCAGTTGCGCGCCGCGCCATTCAAAAGCCACCGGCGCCAACACCTGATCGATCTGCGCCTCGGCCCACAACGCCGCGAAGCTTTTTCCCACCCCCGGATGCACCCGATCCGGCGCAATCAGCGACAGCGGCCACAGCACAAAGGCGTTTTTCAGGATTTCGGCACGGGGCAGGATCAAACCGTCGAAGTTACCCGTCAGGTCGCCGTACAACAGCACGTCGATATCCAGCGGCAAACCCTTGCGGTCCGGTGCATAGCGACCGTTATCGGCCTCGATGAATTTCAAGCGCCGATCAAGCTCCATCAACGGCAGATCGGTAAACGCCGAGACCACGAAGTTGAAGAACGGTCCGCTCTTGATTCCCACCGGTTGGCTCTCGAACACCGCCGAACAGCGGATATCCACCAAGAATGTCGCCAAAGCATCGAGCCCGGCGCGCAAATGGGTTTCGCGCTCGATATTGCTACCGAGCCCGAGGTACACCTGAGTCAGCGACATCCGCGCTCGATCTCCACGCCCACGCCACCCTTGGCCGCCGGCACAGCGCCAGGCTTGGTCAGTTTCAGGCGAACCCAGGTGATTTTGAACTCGGCCATCAGCACTTCGACCAGACGCTCGGCAAAGGTCTCGACCAGTTGGAACTGCGCCTGCTCGGCAAAGGCCTGGATACGCGTGGAAACACTGGCGTAATCGAGCGCCAGGGTCAGGTCGTCACCGGCCGCTGCCGGGCGATTGTCCCAAGCGAAGCTCAGATCAAGACGCAGACACTGTCGGATGCCGCGCTCCCAGTCGTAGGCACCGATCACGGTGTCGACTTCCAGGCCCTCGATAAACACTCTGTCCAAGCACTTTTCTCCGCTGCACGACAAGGGCGCAATGCGCCGTTAGAATCAGGGCGTCCTCGCCCGGAATAGTTAGCATGTTTTGGTTACTGGCGACTCTCGCCTACCTGCTCGGCTCTCTGTCCTTCGCCATTTTGCTCAGCCGCCTGACCGGAAACCCGGATCCGCGAATGAGTGGCTCGGGTAATGCCGGCGCCACCAACATGCTGCGCCTGGCCGGCCGCAAACTCGCGATCCTGACCCTGCTGGGTGATCTGTGCAAAGGCCTGGTGCCGGTGCTGATCGCAGCGGCCGTGGGCCTTTCGCTACAGGATCAGGCCTGGATCGGCGTCTGCGCCGTGATCGGTCACCTGTTCCCGCTGTACTTCCGCTTTCGCGGCGGCAAAGGCGTCGCCACCGCTGCCGGCATGCTGCTGGGCCTGTATCCGCCCGCCGCACTGTTGGCGGTGTGCGCCTGGCTACTGACGTTCTACCTGACCCGCACCAGCTCGCTGGCGGCGCTGATCGCCACGCCCCTGACCCTGCCATTGCTGGCCTGGCAGGAACCGGAGGCGCTGCTGCCGATGAGCGCGTTGACGCTACTGATCGTCTGGCGCCACCGCGGCAATCTACGCGACCTGTTTGCCGGGCGCGAACGGCATTTTTAAATACCGCTCATCAACGCCACTCATCACAGCGCCGACAACTGCTCCATCGGCCAGCGTGCCTGCACGCTGATCGCCAGACTTTCCTGCTGACCGGCCTGCAAACGCTGGCAACCGGCAAACGCGATCATCGCGCCATTGTCGGTGCAGAACTCGGGACGGGCATAGAACACATCGCCCTTCATGTCACCGAGCATCTTTTCCAGCGAAACGCGCAACGCCTTGTTGGCGCTGACGCCGCCGGCGATCACCAGACGCTTCATCCCGGCCTGTTTCAGGGCACGCTTGCACTTGATGGTCAAAGTCTCCACCACGGCCTGCTGGAACGCCAGCGCAATGTCGCAACGGGCTTGCTCGCTGTCGTCCCCGGCGCTGACGCATTGCTGCCAGGTGTTGAGGGCGAAGGTCTTGAGGCCACTGAAGCTGAAATCCAGCCCCGGGCGATCACACATCGGGCGCGGGAATGTGAAACGCCCTGCAACGCCTTTCTCCGCCAGCTTGGCGATTTCCGGCCCGCCCGGGTAATTGAGCCCCATCATTTTTGCGGTTTTGTCGAACGCTTCACCGGCGGCATCGTCGAGGGTCTCGCCGAGCAGGCTGTATTGGCCGATGCCATCAACCTGAACCAGCTGCGTATGACCACCGGAAACCAACAAAGCGACGAACGGAAACTCCGGCGGTTTTGGCTCCAGCATCGGCGCCAGCAAGTGGCCCTCCATGTGGTGCACACCGAGTGCCGGAATGCCCCAGGCAAACGCCAGCGCCTGAGCGCAGGAAGCACCCACCAGCAGCGCCCCGACCAAGCCGGGGCCTGCGGTATAGGCGATGGCGTCGATCTCTGTCGGCACGCAGTCGGCTTCGGCCAACACCTGACGAATCAAGGGCAGCATGCGTTTGACGTGGTCACGCGAGGCCAGCTCCGGCACCACACCGCCATAGACGCGGTGCAGATCGATCTGACTGAACAGCGCGTCGGCCAGCAGGCCGCGTTCGCTGTCGTATAATGCGACGCCGGTTTCGTCGCAGGAGGTTTCTAATCCCAGTACTAGCATGGGTTTGCGCCTTGTTTAGGCTGAATTCGAAGGCGCGCATAATAGTCGCCACGCGATGCCCCGACTAGCGGTTTTCGATCAGAGGCTTTGCATTCCGAGCGATGAGGGGTTAACATCCGCAACCCTTAAAAACCGACGTCTTCAAGTGCTCTTTTGCCGCGAGGATGTTGACCCCGGTAATGAATGAAGGTAGCTCTGGATGCCAGCCGTCAAAGTTAAAGAGAACGAACCCTTCGACGTAGCTCTGCGTCGTTTCAAGCGCTCCTGCGAAAAAGCCGGTGTACTGGCTGAAGTTCGTAGCCGCGAATTTTACGAGAAGCCAACTTCTGAGCGTAAGCGCAAAGCAGCAGCCGCTGTTAAGCGTCACGCCAAGAAAGTTCAGCGCGAACAGCGCCGCGCCGTTCGTCTGTACTAATACACAGACGTTCGTAGCAAGCTTCTTGCCTAAGCCCGGCCCTCAGCCGGGCTAATGGCATTTGCGTAAAACGCTTGATGCTTCATCGTCGAAGCCGCACATGCGACCGAGACAAATCTGCTTCACACGTCAGACCTGGCTTTTTTGCCAGCGGTGCACGTCTTTTCTGACGAGCCTTTCAAGGCTACTGACGAGCACACCCACTGATTCCTCTCACGACGATCAGCCCAAGGCACCTGCATGCGTGCCCGTTTTATTGAGCTATCCGAGGCCATTTATCGGCCGTCAGCGGATTCAGCGCAACACTTTCAAATAGTCGAAGACTGATAAGAACTAACGTCAGTGGATTTTCGGCAGATACACTTCCCGACAGCGATCACGCAAACGACACCGGTCGAGCCACCCATCACGTGCGCTTCACTCAAGACCTGCGTCCGGCCGCCCTTCGCATCGGACTCATTACTGCACAGACGAGAACGCCATGGCCGGGCTGATTCCCCAGAGCTTTATTGACGACCTCCTGAACCGCACCGACATCGTCGACGTGGTCAGCTCGCGCGTGCAACTGAAAAAGGCCGGCAAGAACTACACCGCCTGCTGCCCGTTCCATAAAGAGAAAACCCCGTCGTTCAGCGTCAGCCCCGACAAGCAGTTCTATTACTGCTTCGGTTGCGGCGCCGGCGGCAACGCCCTGGGCTTTCTCATGGACCACGACAACCTGGATTTCCCCCAGGCCGTCGAAGATCTGGCCAAAGCCGCCGGGATGGAGATCCCCCGCGAAGAAAGCGGCCGCCCGCACAAACCGCGGCAACCGACCGATTCGCCGCTGTACCCGCTACTGACCGCCGCCGCCGACTTTTACCGGCAGGCACTCAAGAGCCATCCCGCGCGTAAAGCCGCCGTGGATTACCTCAAGGGCCGCGGACTGACCGGCGAGATCGCCCGAGACTTCGGCCTCGGCTTCGCGCCGCCGGGCTGGGACAACCTGTTCAAACACTTGAGCAGCGATACCCTGCAGCAGAAGGCCATGATCGACGCCGGACTGCTGATCGAAAACGCCGAAACCGGCAAACGCTATGACCGCTTCCGCGAC
Organism: Pseudomonas sp. MG-9; assembly: GCF_018729515.1. Classification (NCBI taxonomy): domain Bacteria; kingdom Pseudomonadati; phylum Pseudomonadota; class Gammaproteobacteria; order Pseudomonadales; family Pseudomonadaceae; genus Pseudomonas; species Pseudomonas sp. MG-9. The sequence goes on along the minus strand of NZ_JAHHZH010000002.1, from coordinate 736,820 downwards.
CGCGTGATGTTCCCGATCCGCGATACTCGCGGCCGGATCATCGCTTTCGGTGGCCGGGTACTGGGCGACGACAAACCGAAATACCTGAACTCGCCGGAAACCCCGGTCTTCCATAAAGGCCAGGAACTCTACGGCCTCTATGAAGCACGCAAGAACAACCGCAACCTCGACGAAATCATCGTCGTCGAGGGTTACATGGACGTCATCGCCCTCGCCCAGCAAGGCTTGCGCAATGCCGTCGCGACCCTGGGCACCGCGACCAGTGAAGAACACCTCAAGCGCCTGTTTCGTGTCGTGCCGAACGTTCTGTTCTGCTTCGACGGCGACCAGGCCGGCCGCAACGCCGCCTGGCGCGCGCTGGAAGCGACACTGCCGTGCCTGCAGGACGGGCGCCGCGCGCGCTTCCTGTTTCTGCCCGAAGGTGAAGACCCGGACACTCTGGTCCGCGCCGAAGGCACCGACGCCTTCAAGGCGCGCATCAATCAGCATGCGCAGCCGCTGGCGGACTATTTCTTCCAGCAACTGACCGAAGAAGCCGATCCGCGCTCGCTCGAGGGCAAGGCCCACATGGCCACCCTTGCTGCACCGTTGATCGACAAAGTGCCCGGGGCCAACCTGCGCATTCTGATGCGGCAGCGCCTGACCGAAATCACCGGCCTGAGCAGTGAAACCGTCAGTCAGCTGGCCCAGAGCGCCCCACAGGAAGCGCCGCCGGCCTACGATCCGGGCATCGATTACGACGCAATGCCGGACTACAGCGACTACCATCAGCCGCAGGCACAGGACATGTATGTGCCGCAGCAGGAGTGGACGCCGAAGAAACCCGGCGCCGGCGGCAAGAAATGGGACAAGAAACCCTGGGACAAGAACGGCAAGCGTGGCGGCGATCGCGATCAGCAACGCCCGCGCACGCCGATTGGCGTCGAATCACCGACCCTGACCGCCCTGCGAACCTTGCTTCACCACCCGCAACTGGCCGAGCGCGTCGAGGACGCCGGGCACATTGCGGACGAAAATCAGACCAACGCCCAGCTGCTTGTGGCGCTGCTCGAAGCCGTACAGAAGAATCCCAAGCTAAACTCATTTCAGTTGATCGCGCGATGGCACGGCACTGAACAGGGTCGCTTGCTCAAGGCGCTGGCGGAAAAGGAGTGGCTGATTGATGGAGAAAACCTTGAACAACAGTTTTTCGACACCATTACTAGCTTGTCAGCCCGTCAACGCGAGCAAAATCTGGAACAGTTGCTCAGAAAAGCGCGTCAAAGCGAACTGAGCGCCGAAGAGAAAAATCAACTGCGCGACCTTTTAAGTCGCAATGTTTCCGCATCAAACCCGACCTCAACTGGCGCGTGAGGTCATAGCTCAGGTATAATCCTCGGCTTGTTTTTTGCCCGCCAAGACCTTCAGTGGATAGGGTGTTATGTCCGGAAAAGCGCAACAGCAGTCTCGTATTATTGAGTTGATCAAACTGGGTCGTGAGCAGAAGTATCTGACTTACGCCGAGGTCAACGACCACCTGCCCGAGGATATTTCAGATCCGGAGCAGGTGGAAGACATCATCCGCATGATTAACGACATGGGGATCCCCGTACACGAGAGTGCTCCGGATGCGGACGCCCTTATGTTGGCCGACGCCGATACCGACGAGGCCGCTGCGGAAGAAGCAGCCGCTGCGTTGGCAGCGGTGGAGACCGATATCGGTCGCACCACTGACCCAGTGCGCATGTACATGCGTGAAATGGGTACGGTCGAGCTTCTGACTCGTGAAGGCGAAATCGAAATCGCCAAGCGTATCGAAGAGGGCATCCGTGAAGTGATGAGCGCTATTGCGCACTTCCCTGGCACGGTTGACCACATTCTCTCCGAGTACACTCGCGTCACCACCGAGGGCGGTCGCCTGTCCGACGTGCTGAGTGGTTATATCGATCCGGACGACGGCATTGCGCCGCCAGCCGCCGAAATACCGCCGCCGATCGATGCGAAAGCCGCCAAGGCTGACGACGACACCGACGACGATGACGCCGAATCTTCGGATGATGAAGAAGAAGCCGAAAGCGGTCCGGATCCGGTCATCGCTGCCCAGCGTTTTGGCGCTGTGTCCGATCAGATGGAAATCACCCGCAAGGCCCTGAAAAAGCACGGTCGCAACAACAAGGCAGCGATTGCCGAGTTGCTGGCACTGGCCGAGCTGTTCATGCCGATCAAACTGGTGCCGAAGCAATTCGAAGCCCTGGTCGAGCGTGTTCGCAGTGCCCTGGATCGTCTGCGTCAGCAAGAGCGCGCGATCATGCAACTGTGCGTACGTGATGCACGTATGCCACGCGCCGATTTCCTGCGTCAGTTCCCGGGCAACGAAGTCGACGAAAGCTGGTCCGACGCCCTGGCCAAAGGCAAGAGCAAATACGCCGAAGCCATTGGTCGTGTGCAGCCGGACATCATCCGTTGCCAGCAGAAGCTGATCGCGCTGGAAACCGAGACCGGCCTGACCATCGCAGAAATCAAGGACATCAACCGTCGCATGTCGATCGGTGAGGCCAAGGCCCGCCGCGCGAAGAAAGAGATGGTTGAAGCCAACTTGCGTCTGGTGATCTCGATCGCCAAGAAGTACACCAACCGCGGCCTGCAATTCCTCGATCTGATCCAGGAAGGCAACATCGGCCTGATGAAAGCGGTGGACAAGTTCGAATACCGTCGTGGTTACAAGTTCTCGACTTATGCCACCTGGTGGATCCGTCAAGCGATCACTCGCTCGATTGCCGACCAGGCCCGCACCATCCGTATTCCGGTGCACATGATCGAGACGATCAACAAGCTCAACCGCATTTCCCGTCAGATGCTGCAGGAAATGGGTCGCGAACCGACCCCGGAAGAGCTGGGCGAACGCATGGAAATGCCTGAGGACAAGATCCGCAAGGTATTGAAGATCGCTAAAGAGCCGATCTCCATGGAAACCCCGATCGGTGATGACGAAGACTCTCATCTGGGTGACTTCATCGAAGACTCGACCATGCAGTCGCCAATCGATGTAGCTACCGTTGAAAGCCTGAAAGAAGCGACCCGCGAAGTGCTGTCCGGCCTCACTGCCCGTGAAGCCAAGGTACTGCGCATGCGTTTCGGTATCGACATGAACACCGACCACACACTCGAAGAAGTGGGCAAACAGTTTGACGTAACGCGTGAGCGGATCCGTCAGATCGAAGCCAAGGCGCTGCGCAAGCTGCGCCACCCGACGCGAAGCGAGCATCTGCGCTCCTTCCTCGACGAGTGATACCAGAACCCCCGGCCCAGGCCGGGGGTTTTGTTTATAGGGCAGATTAAATCCCTCGCACCGCCCCTCCCCTGCATACCCCGTCTACACTCGAAGCAATGAATCCCGTGCCCTAACGAGACGGTTATGCCCAGACTGGCGCCCGTGCTTTTCTTGCTGTCACTGATGATCTGGACCGCAACGGCTAACGCGCTGACTCTGACCGATGAAGAACGTAGCTGGCTCGCGGCTCACCCGGACTTGCGCCTGGGTGTCGATGCCTCGTGGCCGCCGTTCGAGTTCCGCGATGAACAGAACCGCTATCAGGGCCTGGCCGCGGATTACATCGACGTGATCCGCCAGCGTCTGGCGGTCAAACTCACCCCGGTCGAGCCATCGAGCTGGACCGAAGTGCTGGCGCAGGTGAAAACCGGCAAGATCGATCTGCTGCCGGGGATCATGTCCACACCCGAGCGCCAGAACTACCTGGCGTTTACCCGTCCCTACCTCGATTTCCCGATCGTGATCCTCGCCCATATCGGCGGCGCGCAACCGCGCAAAATCGAGGACCTGTACGGTCTGAAGATCGCTGTGGTGGAAAACTATGCCCCCCACGAACTCCTGCGCACCCACCATCCCGACTTGAATCTGGTGGCGATGCCCAATGTCAGCTCGGCATTGCAGGCCCTGGCCACCGATGAGGTGGACGCCGTGGTCGGTGATCTCGCCTCCAGCGTCTGGAGCCTGCGCCAGCTCAAGCTCGACGGCTTATACGTGAGCGGCGAAACCCCGTATCGCTACCAGTTGGCGATGGCCGTGCCCCGTGACAACAAAATGCTGGTGGGCATTCTGGACAAAGTCCTGGCGGACATGAGCCCGGAGGAAATCAGCAGTATTCAGGAACATTGGGTCGGCAATGTCCTGGACCATCGGACATTCTGGTCAGACCTGCTGATTTACGGCCTGCCGGGGCTGGTATTGCTGATGATCATCCTGGCGGTGGTCATTCGCATCAACCGCCGCTTGAGCTCGGAAATCGCCCGGCGCGTTGATCTCGAACAGGAATTGCGCAGCAGCGAATACCATTACCGCGGTCTGGTGGAGAGCCTGTCGGCCATTGCCTGGGAAGCGCGCATGAGTGACTTCACCTACAGCTATGTGTCGCCCCACGCCGAAGACCTGCTCGGTTATCCACAGGCGCATTGGCTGATTCCGGGTTTCTGGCGCAACATCATCCACCCCGCCGACCTGACCCGTGCCCAGACCATTTGTGATGACGCGGTGCGCGAAGGGCGCGATCACACGCTCGACTATCGGGTGATCACCGCTGACGGACGCTGCCTGTGGGTGCGCGACATCGTCAGCCTGATTGAACACGGGCATGAACCGGTGATGCGCGGCCTGATGATCGACATCAGCGAGACCAAGCGCACCGAAGAAGCGCTGCGCCTGTCTGAGCAGAAGTTCGCGTCGGTGTTCCAGCAATGCCCGGACATTCTGGTGATCGCGCGGCTGTCCGACGGCTGCCTGCTGGAGGTCAACGAAGCCTTTGAAGAACAGATTGGCCTCAAGGCCGAGGAAGTCGTCGGCCAGACCGCCACCGAGCTCAACATCTGGGGCATTCCGGGAGTCGGGCCGGGCCTGTTACAGCGCTTGCAGGCCGGCAGTATCCGCAACCTGGAGATGCCCTTTCGCCGCAGCAACGGTCAGGTGTTCACCGGCCTGATCTCCGCCGAGCCGTTCGACCTCGACACCACCCCGGCGCTGGTGGTGGTGGTGCGCGACATCACCCAGCTCAAGGAAACCCAGCAGCAACTGCAAACGTCCGAGGAAAAGTTCGCCAAGGCCTTCCACGCCTCGCCGGACGGCTTGCTGCTGTCACGGCAAAGCGATGGCCTGCTGCTGGAGGTCAACGAGGGATTCAGCCGCATCACCGGTTTCAACAGCGCGATGTCGGTGGATCGTTCGGCGCTGGACCTGGGGATCTGGGTCAACCTCAACGAACGCAAACAGATGCTCGACCTGCTGCACCGCGACGGCTTCGTACGCGACTTCACCTGCCATATCCGCCGCAGCGACGGGCAGATTCGCCTGTGCGAAGTGTCCAGTCGACCGCTACCGATCGGCGAAGAAGACTGCATGCTGACCATCGCCCGGGACATCACCGAGCGCCATCTGATGCAGGAAAAACTGCAGCAAGCGGCCACCGTATTCGAGAGCACCGCCGAGGGCGTGCTGATCACCGACACCCAGCAGCACATCAGCGCGGTCAATCGCGCCTTCACCGAAATCACTGGCTACAGCGAAAGCGAAGCCCTCGGCCACACCCCGCGCCTGCTCGCCTCGGGGCTGCACGACAGCGCGTTTTATGCGGCGATGTGGCACCAGTTGACCGACGAGGGTCACTGGCAGGGCGAGATTTCCAACCGGCGCAAGAACGGCGAGCTGTACCCGAGCTGGCTGACCATCAGCGCCGTGCGCAATCGCGACAAGTTCATCACCCACTTCGTCGCGGTGTTTGCCGATATCTCCAGCCTTAAACACGCGCAAGCCAAGCTCGATTATCAGGCGCACCACGACCCGCTCACCGGCCTGCCGAATCGCACGCTGTTTGAAAGTCGCCTGCTCACCGCACTGAACAGCCAGCAGGAAAACGGCGGTCAGGGCGCCGTGCTGTTCCTCGATCTCGACCGTTTCAAGCACATCAACGACAGCCTCGGGCACCCGGTCGGTGACTTGCTGCTCAAAGGCATTGCCGTTCGCCTGAGGGAACAATTGCGCGACATCGATACCGTCGCGCGCCTGGGCGGCGATGAGTTCATTATCCTGCTGCCCGGCCTGCAACAGGCCAGCGACGCCGATCACATTGCCACCAAACTGCTCAACTGCTTCGGCGCGCCGTTCCAGGCCGGCGAACACGAGTTTTTCATCAGCGCCAGCATCGGCACCAGCCTGTACCCCCGCGACGGCTGCGACGTTGCCACGCTGGTGAAAAACGCTGACGCGGCGATGTACCGCTCCAAGGCCAAGGGCCGCAACCGCGTCGAAAGCTACACCCGCGACCTCACCGCCCAGGCCAGCGAGCGCGTAGCGCTGGAACACGAACTGCGCCGGGCCATCGAACGCGATGAATTGTCCCTCTACTACCAACCCAAGATCAGCCTCGACGACCATCGTCTGGTCGGTGCCGAAGCGCTGATTCGCTGGCGCCACCCGGCCTTTGGCGAGGTGCCGCCGGAGCACTTCATCCCGCTGGCCGAAGAGAACGGCATGATCCTGCAGATCGGCGACTGGGTGCTCGAGACCGCCTGCCGGCAGATGTTCGAATGGAACCAGATCTACGACAGCCTCGGCCCGCTGTCGGTCAACCTCGCCGGCGCACAACTGCGCCAGCCGAATCTGCTCGGGCGCATCGAACAACTGCTCAGGGAAAATCGTCTGCAGCCGGATTTACTGCAACTGGAAATTACCGAAAACTTCATCATGAGCCAGGCCGAAGAAGCACTGGCGGTGCTGCATCAGCTCAAACACCTGGGTGTGCAACTGGCGATCGACGACTTCGGCACCGGCTATTCCTCGCTCAGCTACCTCAAACGCCTGCCGCTGGACATCCTCAAGATCGACCAGTCGTTCGTCCGCGGCCTGCCCGACGACCCCCACGACGCGGCGATTGTACGGGCGATCATCGCCCTCGGCCGGAGTATGCAATTCACCGTGATTGCCGAAGGCGTGGAAACCCAGGCGCAACAACAATTCCTCGCTGCCGAGGGCTGTGAACAGATCCAGGGCTACATCGTCAGCCTGCCGCTGCCCGCGGAAGAATTCGCCGCAACGTTTCTGCGTATTACCGTATCGGATTATTCGGATAGCACAGCCGAGAAACCATCGCTATAATCCGCGACCTACTGAGGGCCTATAGCTCAGTTGGTTAGAGCAGAGGACTCATAATCCTTTGGTCCACGGTTCAAGTCCGTGTGGGCCCACCAATTCGAAAGCCGCGCAATTGCGCGGCTTTTTCGTTTCTGCGTTTAACCCCAACTACGATAAGGGGCTTCCATATCCAGTCGGTTGAGGCTGTAACATGCTCGCCCAAAGACCCGCCCCCCATGGAGCCGCCCCTTGCCAGACATCCGCCCACCCGTGCTTGATGAAATCGACCGCCAGTTGATCGCCGCTCTGCAGATCAACGCCCGCGAGAGCGTGGCCATGCTTGCCCGGCAGTTGGGCATTGCGCGCACCACCGTCACGTCGCGGCTGGCGCGGCTGGAAAAGGCCAAAGTCATCACCGGTTATGGCGTGCGTCTGGGGCAGCGGGTGGTTGATGGCGGGTTGCAGGCGTATGTCGGGATCAAGGTGCAGCCGCGTTCCGGCAAAGAAGTGCTGCGCCGCTTGAGTGCAATGGCGCAGGTGCAGCAGTTGTGTGCGGTGAGTGGCGAATTTGATTATGTGGCGTGGTTGCGCACCGATTCGCCGGAGCAGCTGGACCAGTTGCTGGATCAGATTGGCAGCGTGGACGGGGTGGAGAAGACGACGACGTCGATCATTTTGAGTAGCAAGATTGATCGGGGGCAGCCGGTTTAAAGTTGTGTCCGGTCTTCTTGGGTGGATTACAGGGCCTCTTCGCGAGCAGGCTCGCTCCTACATTTTGGTCGGTGTGTAGTCAACAATCGTCATATTGATCGATTAATTATCAAAACGACGACACTTTGCGTCTTATTAACGTGTTCTACGCTCCCTAGAATGGCTGGCATCTTTTCCTATACTCAGACGCGCATTCGGCGTCGGGTCGCCAGCAAGGTCAGCCATGAACAAGAACAATCGCCATCCTGCAGACGGTAAGAAACCCGTCACCATTTTCGGTCCGGACTTTCCATTCGCTTTCGACGACTGGATCGAACATCCGGCCGGTCTCGGCAGCATTCCTGAGCACCATCACGGCGCTGAAGTGGCGATTGTCGGCGCCGGTATTGCCGGCCTGGTGGCCGCGTACGAACTGATGAAGCTCGGCTTGAAACCGGTGGTTTATGAGGCGTCGAAGCTCGGTGGGCGTCTGCGTTCGCAAACGTTCAATGGCACCGACGGCATCGTCGCGGAACTGGGCGGTATGCGTTTCCCGGTGTCTTCTACCGCGTTCTACCACTACGTCGACAAGCTCGGCCTCGAGACCAAGCCTTTCCCTAACCCGCTGACACCGGCCTCCGGCAGCACGGTGATCGATCTGGAAGGCAAAACCCATTACGCACAGAAACTGGCGGATCTTCCTGCATTGTTCCAGGAAGTGGCTGACGCCTGGGCAGATGCACTGGAGGCCGGTTCGCAGTTTTCCGATATCCAGCAAGCCATTCGCGACCGCGATGTGCCGCGCCTCAAGGAGCTGTGGAACACGCTCGTGCCGCTGTGGGACGACCGTACGTTCTACGATTTCGTTGCCACCTCCAAGGCCTTCGCCAAGTTGTCGTTCCATCACCGCGAAGTGTTCGGTCAGGTCGGTTTCGGCACTGGCGGCTGGGACTCGGACTTCCCCAACTCGATGCTGGAAATCTTCCGCGTGGTGATGACCAACTGCGACGATCACCAGCACCTGGTGGTCGGCGGTGTGGAACAAGTGCCACAAGGCATCTGGCGGCATGTGCCGGAGCGTTGCGTGCACTGGCCTGAAGGCACCAGCCTGAAATCCCTGCACCGTGGTGCGCCGCGTTCCGGCGTGAAGAAAATCGCCCACGCCCCGGATGGCCGTTTCGCCGTCACCGACAACAACGGCGACACCCGCGAATACGCCGCCGTGCTGACCACCTGCCAGAGCTGGCTGCTGACCACCCAGATCGAATGCGACGAAACCCTGTTCTCGCAGAAGATGTGGATGGCGCTGGACCGCACGCGCTACATGCAATCGTCGAAGACCTTCGTGATGGTCGATCGCCCGTTCTGGAAGGACAAGGATCCGGAAACCGGCCGCGACCTGATGAGCATGACCCTCACCGATCGCCTGACCCGTGGCACCTATCTGTTCGACAACGGCGACGACAAGCCCGGCGTGATCTGCCTGTCGTACTCGTGGATGAGCGACGCGCTGAAGATGCTGCCGCACCCGGTGGAAAAACGTGTGGAACTGGCGTTGAACGCGCTGAAGAAGATCTACCCTAAAGTCGACATCGCTGCGCGGATCATCGGCGACCCGATCACCGTGTCGTGGGAAGCCGACCCGTACTTCCTCGGTGCGTTCAAAGGTGCCCTGCCCGGCCACTATCGCTACAACCAGCGCATGTACGCGCATTTCATGCAGGACGACATGCCAGCCGAACAGCGCGGGATTTTCATCGCCGGAGACGACGTATCGTGGACGCCGGCGTGGGTTGAAGGCGCAGTGCAGACTTCGCTCAACGCGGTGTGGGGCATCATGAGGCATTTCGGCGGGTCGACACATAAAGAGAACCCAGGCCCGGGTGATGTGTTCAAAGACATCGGCCCTATCGCCCTGCCCGAGTAAGAGGAATCCGAGATGCGTGTAGCCCTTTACCAATGTCCACCGCTGCCCCTGGACCCCGCCGCCAACCTGCACCGCTTGCACCAAGTGGCGATGGAGGCCAAGGGCGCTGACCTGCTGGTGTTGCCGGAGATGTTTCTGACCGGCTACAACATCGGCGCCGAGGCAGTCAGTACGTTGGCCGAGGTCTACAACGGCGAATGGGCGCAACAGATCGGTCGAATCGCCAAAGCCGCCGGGCTGGCGATTGTGTACGGTTATCCGGAGCGCACCGCCGACGGGCAGATCTACAACGCCGTGCAGTTGATCGATTCGCACGGCGAACGCTTGTGCAATTACCGCAAGACCCACCTGTTCGGTGATCTGGACCGGTCGATGTTCAGCCCCGGTGAGGATGACTTTCCGTTGGTCGAGCTCAATGGCTGGAAGCTCGGTTTCCTGATCTGCTACGACCTGGAGTTTCCGGAAAACGCGCGGCGTCTGGCCTTGGCCGGCGCCGAGCTGATTCTGGTGCCGACGGCGAACATGATTCCGTTCGATTTCGTCGCCGACGTGACCGTGCGTTCCCGCGCCTTCGAAAACCAGTGCTACGTGGCCTACGCCAATTACTGCGGCCAGGAAGGCGAGATTCACTACTGCGGGCAAAGCAGCATCGCCGCACCGGACGGCAGCCGTATCGCCCAGGCCGGCCTGGATGAAGCGCTGATCGTCGGGGAGCTGGATCGACAGTTGATGGTCGATTCACGCGCCGCCAATCGCTACCTCAGTGATCGCCGCCCCGAGCTTTACGACGCACTGAACAAGCGCTGACCCCACGCAATCCGCTAGCATTGGCACTTCACTGTTCTGGAAGTGCCCATGCCTGCGCCGACTCACCCCCGCCCTCACACTGAAACCCTGGCCAACGGCCTGCGCGTGACCCTGCGTCATGTGCCTGGCTTGAAGCGCAGCGCCGCCGCGTTGCGGGTGGCTGCCGGTAGTCATGATGTGCCGCTCGAGTGGCCGGGGCTGGCGCATTTCCTTGAGCATTTGCTGTTTCTCGGCACCAAGCGTTTTCCTGCCGATCAGGCGCTGATGGCCTACGTGCAAGGTCATGGCGGACAGGTGAATGCCAGCACCCGCGAGCGCACCACCGATTTCTTCTTTGAATTACCGACCTCGGCCTTCGGCGCCGGGCTTGAGCGTCTGTCAGACATGCTCGCCCACCCGCGTATGAATCCGGACGATCAGTTGCGGGAACGCGAAGTACTGGACGCGGAATTTGTCGCGTGGTCGCAGGATCCCACGGCGCAGCAGGCACTCTCCTTGTACGAGGGTTTGCCGGCGGCGCATCCGTTGCGCGGATTTCATGCAGGCAATCGCGACAGCCTGAAGGTCGAGCAACCGACGTTTCAACAGGCGTTGAAGGATTTCCATCAGCGTTTTTATCGCAGCGGCCAAATGACTTTGAGCCTGGTCGGGCCGCAAAACCTCGAAGCATTGCGCGCAATGGCGCAGCAGTTCGCCGCAGCGCTGCCGATTGGGAATAACGTTGCGCAGGCAGCAACCCGGCCACTGCAGGTGAAAAGTTATCAACAGGTCGGCGGGCAGCACCGCAATCTGCTGTTTGCGTTCGAAGCGCTGCCCGACGCCTCCATCGAGGCGCTGGCGTTCCTCTGCCACTGGCTGAACAACGCCAAGCCCGGCGGCCTGCTCGCACATCTGCAGCAACAGAACCTCGCGGACAGCCTGAAAGCCACGCCGCTGTACCACTTTGCCGGACAAGCTTTGCTGCATCTGCAATTCACTGCCCCGACGGAATCCATGAACGTCGTTGGCGAACAGGTGCTGGATTGGCTGAGTTTCTTCGCTGCACAGCAGGACTGGGCAGCGTTGCGCGAGGAGTACGCCAAGCTGCTTGAACGTCAGCAGCAGGTCAGCGGCGCACTGCAACTGGCGCGGTTCGACAGTGAACAGCTCGGACACGGCTTGTCGGAAAACGGCGTCGTCGCCCTCAAACAGATCCTGCGCGACATCGGTGTTGTGGATAACTTCAGCGCGCATTGGCACCTGCCTGCCGCCAACCCTTTCCTCGGTTCCAGCGAGCCGCTGGCCAACGCCGGGCTGATTCGCGGTCAAACCAGCGCCCACCGAGGCCTGCGCACGTTCGCTCAGGATCGCTCACGCAGCCGCCGCGAACGCTCGCCGATGCAATTCAGCCAGGCCTTGGCGGACAGCGGTGACGAAGGGGCGATTTACCTGCGCTGGCAGTTGGAAGCAGCGGCAACGGCCGATCTGCACGGGAAGCTGCAACGCAGTCTGCGCGAAACCCGGGAGGACGCACGTCAGGCAGGGGTCGAATTGTCGTTCAGTGCCAGCGGGACTCAATGGCTGCTGAAACTGACCGGCCTGCAGGAGCCGATGCCCAGTGTCCTGGAACATGCGCTGAAATGTCTGACGCAAGTTGACGCCGATTCTGCGAACGCGGAGCCAGAAGCGCCGCTGATCCCGATCCGCCAGTTGCTCAAGGCATTGCCGGAAAGCTGCCTGCCAACGGCGGCAAGTTCGGACGACGCCAAACAGCTGTGGACAACTTCCCGCTGGGACGGACTGGCCCTTGGCCTCAGCGCGCAAACCCAATCCGGCATGGGCCTGGCCCTGAGTCGCATCCCCGGCATCCCGGACAACCTGATCCCCGCACCGTCAGCGAGCAACACTCAAAAGATATGGAGCCACATCGACACGGCCTCCAGCGAACATGCGCTGCTGCTGTTCTGCCCGACCGCGAGCCGCGAGATCGCCGACGAAGCCGCCTGGCGTCTGCTCGCACAGTTGTGCCAGACACCGTTCTATCAGCACCTGCGGGTCGAATTGCAATTGGGTTACGCGGTGTTCAGCGCCTTGCGCCAGATGCACGGCCAGACCGGATTGCTGTTTGGCGTGCAGTCACCCAGCGCTGCTCCAGTGGCGTTGCTCGGGCATATCCAGCAGTTCCTCGCCAGCGTTCCCGGGATTATCGAACGCCTGGATGACCCCAGCTTCAACCAGCAGCGCCAGTCACTCGCGGAGCAATTCGACGAGAGCAATCTGTCCGCCAAGGACGCCGCCGAGTTGCTGTGGCAGGCCAAGCTCGCCGGTCACTCGTCGGATTATCTGACGCAACTGCTCGCGGCCATCGCGCAACTGGAGCGCCCGGCACTGCTGGCGGCAGCTCAACGCTTGATCAGCACCGAGGGCGGCTGGCGCTGTCTGGCCAGCAGCGCGTCACCGGGTGCGCCGTGGCAAGCAGGAAAATGATCATTACTCAGGCTGCAAGGAGCTTTCTCAAAGATTCACGGGCATTCACCTGGAAATTTTGAGTAACATAGCCGCCTAACTATTTGGAACATCCCTGCGCTGCCGTGGACTATAACTATGGACAGCGCTATCCCACCCACCCTGAAGGAGACACCCATGTCCTGGACAAAACCGGCTTACACCGACCTGCGTATCGGCTTTGAAGTCACCATGTACTTCGCCAGCCGCTGAGTTCTGCCTACGCAGACTTGCAGTGCAACGCCTCGGCTCGCCGGGGCGTTTTATTTTCAGCGTTGAAAGATGGGAGCGTTCATGTTCGTCCAGATTCTGGGTTCGGCCGCCGGTGGCGGTTTTCCGCAGTGGAACTGCAACTGCGTCAATTGCGCAGGCTTTCGCGACGGCAGCCTGAATGCCAAGGCCCGCACCCAATCGTCCATCGCAATTTCCGATGACGGCGTGAACTGGGTGCTGTGCAACGCTTCGCCGGACATCCGCGCGCAACTGCAGAGCTTCGCCCCGATGCAACCGGGCCGCGCCCTGCGTGACACCGGCATCAGCGCGATCATCCTGATGGACAGCCAGATCGACCACACCACCGGCCTGCTCAGCCTGCGCGAAGGCTGCCCGCATCAGGTCTGGTGTACGGACATGGTTCACGAAGACCTGAGCACCGGTTTCCCGCTGTTCAAGATGCTCACCCACTGGAACGGCGGCTTGAACTGGAACCGCATCGAACTCGACCAGAGCTTCACCGTGGCAGCCTGCCCGAGCCTGCGTTTCACCCCGCTGCCGTTGCGCAGCGCCGCACCGCCCTACTCGCCGCATCGCTTCGACCCGCACCCGGGCGACAACATCGGCCTGATCGTCGAAGACCTCAACACCGGCGGCAAACTGTTCTACGCCCCGGGCCTGGGCAAGGTCGACGCGCCCCTGCTGGAGATCATGGCCGGCAGCGATTACCTGTTGGTGGACGGCACGCTGTGGGACGACGATGAAATGCAGCGCCGTGGCGTCGGCACCCGCACTGGTCGCGAGATGGGCCACCTGGCGCAGAACGGCCCCGGCGGCATGCTCGAAGTGCTGGAGCAGTTGCCTGAGCAGCGCAAGGTGCTTATCCACATCAACAACACCAACCCGATTCTCGATGAGGATTCGGCTGAGCGTGCGGAGCTGGCGCGGCGCAATGTTGAAGTGGCGTATGACGGCATGAGTATTGTGTTGTAAGCATTTGAGACCGCTGCGCGGTCTATCGCGAGCAGGCTCACTCCTACATTGGAATGCGATCACCTGTAGGAGTGAGCCTGCTCGCGATAAGGCCGGCACAGACACCAGATATTTCTAGGGTTGTTCCCCGGAGAACAGACATGACTGACACGCCAATGTCCCCCACCGAATTCGAAGCGGCTCTGCGCGCCAAGGGCGCCTACTACCACATCTACCACCCGTATCACGTGGCGATGTATGAAGGCCGCGCCACCCGCGAACAGATTCAGGGCTGGGTCGCCAACCGCTTCTATTATCAGGTGAACATCCCCCTGAAAGACGCGGCCATCCTCGCCAATTGCCCGGATCGCGAGATTCGCCGCGAGTGGATTCAACGCCTGCTCGATCACGACGGCGCCCCCGGTGAAGACGGCGGTATCGAAGCCTGGCTGCGCCTCGGTCAAGCGGTCGGCCTCGACCCGGATCAACTGCGCTCTCAGGAACTGGTGCTGCCCGGCGTGCGTTTCGCTGTCGACGCCTACGTCAACTTCGCCCGCCGTGCCAGTTGGCAGGAAGCCGCCAGCAGTTCGCTGACCGAACTGTTCGCGCCGCAGATCCACCAGTCACGCCTCGACAGCTGGCCGCAGCATTACCCGTGGATCGACCCGGCCGGCTACGAATATTTCCGCACCCGCCTCGGCCAGGCGCGGCGGGATGTCGAGCATGGTCTGGCGATCACGCTCGAGCACTACAGGACCCGTGAGGGTCAGGAGCGCATGCTGGAAATTCTCCAGTTCAAACTGGACATTCTTTGGAGCATGCTCGATGCCATGAGCATGGCTTACGAACTGAACCGCCCGCCGTATCACAGCGTCACCGAGCAACGGGTCTGGCACAAAGGAATCACCCTATGAGTTTCGATCGCAGCAAGACCCCGACCTGGCGTCCCGGATACCGTTTCCAGTACGAACCGGCGCAAAAAGGCCACGTGCTGCTCTACCCCGAAGGCATGATCAAACTCAACGACAGCGCCGCGCTGATCGGTGGTTTGATCGACGGTGAACGCGATGTCGCAGCGATCATTGCCAAACTCGATGAGCAGTTCCCCGGCGTGCCTGAACTCGGTGACGACATCGAGCAATTCATGGAGGTTGCCCGTGCGCAGCACTGGATCACCCTTGACTGATCTGCCGCCCAAGCCTGAAGTCGGTCTGCCGCTGTGGCTGCTCGCCGAACTGACCTACCGCTGCCCGCTGCAATGCCCGTACTGCTCCAATCCGCTGGATTTCGCCGAGCAAGGCAAAGAGCTGAGCACCGAGCAGTGGATCAAGGTATTTCGCGAGGCGCGGGAGATGGGCGCCGCGCAACTGGGCTTTTCCGGTGGCGAGCCATTGGTGCGCCAGGACCTTGCCGAACTGATTCGTGAAGCGCGGCAGCTGGGTTTCTACACCAACCTGATCACCTCCGGCATCGGCCTGACCGAGCAGAAGATCAGCGACTTCAAGAAGGCTGGCCTCGATCACATCCAGATCAGTTTCCAGGCCAGCGACGAGCAAGTGAACAACCTGCTCGCCGGCTCGAAAAAGGCCTTCGCGCAGAAGCTGGAAATGGCCCGGGCGGTGAAGGCTCACGGTTATCCGATGGTGCTGAACTTCGTCACCCATCGGCACAACATCGACAAGATCGACCGCATCATCGAGCTGTGCATCGCGCTGGAGGCCGACTTCGTCGAACTTGCCACTTGCCAGTTCTATGGCTGGGCGCAGCTCAACCGCGTCGGCCTGTTGCCGACCAAGGAACAACTGGTGCGCGCCGAGCGCATCACTAACGAATACCGCGCCAAACTGGAGGCCGAAGGGCATCCGTGCAAGCTGATATTCGTGACCCCGGACTACTACGAAGAACGCCCGAAAGCCTGCATGAACGGCTGGGGCAGCCTGTTTCTGACAGTGACGCCGGACGGCACCGCCCTGCCCTGCCATGGTGCCCGACAGCTGCCGGTACAATTTCCCAACGTGCGCGATCACAGCATGCAGCACATCTGGTACGACTCGTTCGGCTTCAACCGTTTTCGCGGTTACGACTGGATGCCCGAGCCGTGCCGCTCCTGCGACGAAAAGGAACAGGATTTCGGCGGCTGCCGCTGTCAGGCGTTCATGCTCACGGGTGACGCAAGCAACGCCGACCCGGTGTGCAGCAAATCCGAACATCACGGCGTGATCCTCAAGGCCCGCGAAGAAGCCGAGCACGCCACCCAGACCATCGAACAACTGGCCTTCCGTAATGAACGAAACTCACGCCTCATCGCCAAGGGCTGAGCCTTTCAGCGCCACCCAGGCCGTCGCCGCCGGTATGGATTTCGCCGAGCTGCAGCTCGGTGCCAACGGTTTGTTCTGGAATGAATATCGCCCGGAAGATGCCGCGTGCCGGATCTGGCAGTGGCGCGACGGCGTGGCGAAATGTCTGACGCCCAATGGCTTCAGTGTCCGCAGTCGGGTGTACGAATATGGCGGTGGTGCGTTTTGTCTGACGCCGGACGGCGTGGTTTTCGTCAATGAGGCAGACCAGCAGCTGTATCGGCAGACGCTGGATGGCGCGCCTGAGGCGCTGACGTCAGGCGAGTGTCGTTATGGCGATCTGCATTTTGCTTTCGGCCAGGTGCTGGCGGTTGAGGAGCAGCAAGATCAACATCGGCTTGTAGCGTTTGATCTGGCTGACAGCACCCGGCATTTGCTGGCTGAAGGTGCGGATTTTTATGCCGCGCCAATCCTCAGCCCGGATGGCCGACGTTTGGCGTGGATCGAGTGGAGCCGGCCGCATCAACCGTGGACCTCAACGCGGTTGATGGTGGCTGAACGCCTGACCGACGGTGCATTCAGCTCCCCGCGATGCGTGGCTGGCGCCGAGTGTGAAGAGTCCATCAAGCAACCGCGATTCAATGCAGAAAATCGCCTGTACTGCCTGACCGATCGCGCTGGGTTCTGGCAGCCTTGGGCTGAAACCTCCGACGGCTTGCGGCCATTGCCAGCGGCCCAGGCAGATCATGCGCCGGCGCCGTGGCAACTGGGCGGCTGCACCTGGTGCCCTGTCGAGGATTGGTTTTTGGCGAGCTGGAGCGAAGGCGGTTTTGGCCGCCTGGCGCTCGGCAACGAAGACTTCACTGGCGACTACAGCCGCTTCCGGCATCTGGCGCTGGATCAGCAATTCATCTACTGCATCGCCGCCTCGCCGATCAGCCCTTCGGCGGTAATCGCCATTGATCGCGCCAGTCATGAAGTCAACGTGCTGGCCGGTGGCGTGGCGCCACTGCCCGCCGAACGCATCAGCCGTCCGCAAACCCTGCGTTATCCGAGCGGCTCGGGTGAAGCCCACGGTTTCTTCTACCCGGCAATGAATGACGAAGCCAGACCACCGCTGGTGGTGTTCATTCATGGTGGCCCGACGTCGGCCTGCTACCCGATGCTCGACCCGCGCATCCAGTACTGGACGCAACGCGGTTTCGCCGTCGCCGATCTCAACTACCGGGGCAGCAGCGGTTATGGCCGCGCGTATCGCCAGGCGTTGCACCTGAGCTGGGGCGAGGTGGATGTCGAGGACGCCTGCGCGGTGGTGGCGTACCTGGCCGACCAAGGCCTGATCGACGGCGAGCGCGCCTTCATCCGCGGCGGCAGCGCCGGGGGTTACACCACGTTATGCGCGTTGGCGTTTCAACAGGTGTTCCGCGCGGGTGCCAGTTTGTACGGCGTCAGCGACCCGGTGGCACTGGCCCGGGCGACGCACAAGTTCGAGGGCGATTACCTCGACTGGCTGATCGGCGATCCCGAGCAGAACGCCGAGCGCTACGCCGCCCGCACGCCCTTGCTGCACGCGAGCAACATTCGTGTGCCGGTAATTTTCTTTCAGGGCGAACTGGACGCCGTCGTCGTGCCGCAACAGACCCGCGACATGGTCACCGCGCTGGAGCGCAAGGGCATAGCGGTCGAGGCGCATTACTACGCTGACGAGCGCCATGGCTTTCGCCGGGCGGTGAATCAGGCGCATGCGCTGGAGCAGGAGTGGACGTTTTATCGGCGGGTAATGGGATTGGCGGACTGAAAAACCGAGTCGCCCCCTTCGCGAGCAAGCTCGCCCCCACAGTTTTTTGTGTTGATAGCACGATCAAATGTGGGCGAGCTTGCTCGCGAAGGCTATCTAGCTGGCGTCGCAGCACTCAGCGCTTGGCGATGATGTACACCGCATGCACGATCCCAGGAATGTAGCCACACAGCGTGAGCAGAATGTTCAGCCAGAACGCCCCGCCAAACCCGACCTGAAGAAACACACCCAGTGGCGGCAACAGAATGGCGATGATGATACGAATGAAATCCATGGATCAGCTCCTGATTGGGGGTTGGCTCACTTGAGCCATACACGCTAATCGACCCGTGCGGTTCGTCAGGGTTCAGTGCCAATCACCAGGTCGGTATCAAATTGATGGCTCAAGCGAGAATTTGCAGCCCGTGTTTCTGCACAATACTCAGCAGTTTCAGCGCCATTCCACTGGGGTGCTTGTTGTCGGCGCTTTCTAAAAGACCACCCGCCCGGCAATACCTCAAGCGCCAAAAGGCACTCGGTAAAACTCGGGCACAAAAAAACGCCTCACGCCAAAAGAATCAGGCGTGAGGCGTGCGTTATACCGCGAGACGGTTCTTGAAATCGGGTAGGAAAGTTCAGCTCAGACGGCAATCCCTTTGCGGCATTGCAGTTGCGCGGTGCGTACCCGCGAGAAGGCTCGGGTCAGGCGCAGGAGCATTTCGTCGATGTTGGCCTTGCTGACAGTGAGTGCCGGGGTGAAACGCAGGCAGCCGGCTTGCGGTGCGTTGAGCAACAAGCCCTCATGCAAGGCGGCATTGACCACGGCATCGGCAGAATCCTCTGACAGCGTCAGCCCCCAGAACAGCCCTTGCCCGCGCAACTCGCCATGACCGTAACGGTGCGCCAGTCTCGCGAGGCCCTCGCGCAGGTACTGGCCGTGGTCGTTGACTTGCTGCAGAAACGCCCGGTCCTGCACGCTGTCGAGCACCACCAGACCGGCCGCGGTCATCAGTGCGTTGCCGTGATGAGTGCCGCCCAGTTCACCCGCATCGAAGCAGCAGGCCTTGCCCCGGGCCAGCAATGCCGCCAGCGGCACGCCGCCACCAAGGCCCTTGCCGAGCACGACGATATCGGCGCGTACGCCGTAGGACTGTTCGGCGAGCAAAGTGCCACAGCGACCGATGCCGGTCTGAACCTCATCGAGGATCAGCAGAATGCCCAGCTCGCGGCACAGCCGCTCGACGCCTTTGAGGTAATGTTCGGTGGCCGGAATCACCCCGGCATCACTCTGGATCGGTTCGAGCATGATCGCCACGGTTTGCGCATCAATAGCCGCATGCAGCGCCGACAAGTCATTGAACGGCACCCGATCGAAACCCGGCAACAACGGTGCGAAACGGTTGTGCAGGTTGCAACTGTCCGACGCCGAAATCGTCGCCAGACTACGGCCGTGGCAGCCGTGTCTGGCAACGATGATCCGCGACGCGCCGCCACGATGCCGCTGGCCCCATTTACGCGCCAGTTTGATCGCCGCTTCACAGGCTTCGCTGCCGCTGTTGAGCAAATAGGCCTGATCGCTTGAGGTGCTGGCACACAGTCGCTCGGCGAGGCTGAGCATGCCGCGATTGTGCAGATTGAAACCGGGATTGATCAGCGCCTGAGCCTGACCGGCAATCGCTTTGACCAGCGCCGAAGGGCTGTGACCGAGGCTGTTGGCGCCGCCGGCCTGGGCGAAGTCGAGATAAGCGCGATCGTTACTGTCCCACAGCCAGGAGCCCTGGCCGCGAACGAACACCTGTTGCGGGCGTTCGACGCTGGGCATCAGCCGCTCGGCATTCAGGCTTGCGCCTGCATCGGCTGGGTTGGCCTCGAACGCGAGGTCATCAAGACTCGGCGCCTGGCGCAGCAAACTGAACAGATTCATTGACAAAAACCTCGTCTGAGGTTTTTTGAACTGCCTATGCAAACACTGTCGAAGCAAACGCTATTCATCGCGCTTTCTGGCCCTGTAAGCCTTGTGATTGCGGTTAGACTAGGCTCACCGAGGACTTCGGGCCATTTCGATTTATCAGCATTTTCGATAAGAATTACTTATGGATTTCAAACAACTGCGTTATTTCGTCGCGGTCTACGAAGAAGGGCATGTCGGCCGGGCTGCCGAGCGCCTGTCGATCTCGCAACCGGCGCTGTCGCAACAGATTCGCCATCTTGAACAGAACCTCGACGTCACCCTGTTCGAACGCAGCAGCAAACGCCTGCTGCCGACCCTCGCCGCTCACACCTTGTACAACCACGCCCTGCCGCTGCTCGATGGTCTGCAACGGGCGCGTGAGGCGCTGGGCAACTTCAAGGGCCAGGCGTTGCGTACCCTGGCGATTGGCGTGCTGCAAACCGTACACACCAGTCTCGTGCCGCAAATGCTGGAGCGGGTGCGCAAGGCACAGCCACACCTGGTGGTGCAGATCTATGAGCTCAGCGGACTGGAGATCGAGCGCCGTCTGCTCAATGGTTCGCTCGACATCGGCATCAGCTACCTGCCACCGCGACAGCCCGGGCTGCATGGCGTGATACTGTACGAAGATGAGTTGACGCTGGTGATCCCGGCGGATCATCCGTTGCGGGAATTCAAGAAGGTCTCCATCAGTCAGGCGGCCGAGCTGCCGATGTTACTGCTGGGCGAAGAATTTCAGATTCGCCAGATCTGGCAGGCTCAGCTGACAAGCCTGGGACGACGCCCGCAAGTGCAGGCCGAACTGAACAATATGCTGGGGATTCTCGACAGCCTGCCGCACACCAAGCTGGCGACGGTGCTGCCCGGGCGATCAAAGAAGGAATACGACGATCAGGATCTGTTGTGGAAACCGCTGAGCGAACCGCGGGTGCCGCTGACAGTCGGCCTGGTGTGCCGCGACGTGCAGCGCCAGCAGGCGTCCTTGGCGTTGCTGCGCACCTTGCTGGAAGAGGTGATGCAGCGTGAGGAACAACCGCTCAAAGGTGCGCCGACGCTGGATCCCTTGAGCTGAAACTTTTCTTCAGGCAAAAGAAAACCCCGCCGAAGCGGGGCTTTGCAGACTGTTTCCCTGACATCCATTTCACTCCGCCACCCTGGCAGAATCCTACGTGTCCGTGTTGTTGCTTTGCGCTTCCTGCGCGACGTCCATGAGTTGTAGATTAGCTGTGGATCCAATCTACGCCTATGGGAGAACAGCAGCACGTCATGTAAGAGAATGCTTACATGACGTTACTTCATCAGAACTGTTCGGCGTTCAGCAGGAACAGCGACTCACTGCCAGCCCTCACCGACGCGCTCAGCGAGTGGATGCGCGGCAACAGACGGGCGAAATAGAAACGCGCGGTGCCCAGCTTGCTGGCGTAGAAATCGTCCTGCGCTTCTTTGCCCAGCGCGGCTTTCGCCATCAATGCCCACATGTAGGCGTAGGCGGTGTAACCAAACGCTTGCAAATACTCGACCGAAGCCGCGCCGATTTCGTTCGGATTGGTTTTCGCCCGATCCAGCAGCCAGGCAGTCAGCTCGTCGAGGGTGCCAACGGCATCGTTCAGTGGCTTGGTGAACTCGCCCAGGTCAGCGCTGGCAGTCGCGGTGAAGTGACGGATCTCGTCAGCGAACAGCTGGTAGAACGCGCCACCGCTGCCAACGATCTTGCGCCCGACCAGGTCCAGTGCCTGAATGCCGTTGGTGCCTTCGTAGATCTGGGTGATGCGCACGTCACGCACCAGTTGCTCCTGGCCCCACTCGCGGATGTAGCCGTGGCCGCCGAAGATCTGCTGGCCGTGGACGGTGGTTTCCAGCCCCAGGTCGGTTAGAAATGCCTTGGCCACTGGCGTCAACAGCGCCACCAGGTCTTCCGCACGCTTGCGGGTGGTGGCGTCTTCGCTGAACTTGGCGGTGTCGAGCTGCATCGCCACGTAGGTGGAGAATGCGCGGCCACCTTCGTTGGAGGCTTTCATGGTCAGCAGCATGCGACGCACGTCCGGGTGGACGATGATCGGGTCTGCGACTTTGTCCTTGTTTTGCGCGCCGGTCGGCGAACGGCTCTGCAGACGATCGCGGGCGTATTCGACAGCGTTCTGGTAGGAACGCTCGCCACTGGCCAGGCCTTGAATGCCGACACCCAGACGCTCGTAGTTCATCATGGTGAACATCGCCGCCAGGCCCTTGTTCGGCTCGCCGACCAGATAACCCACGGCTTCGTCGAAGTTCATCACGCAGGTCGCGGACGCCTGAATGCCCATCTTGTGCTCGATCGAACCGCAGTTCGCCGGGTTGCGCGCGCCCAGGCTGCCATCGGCATTGACCATGAACTTTGGCACCAGGAACAGCGAAATGCCTTTCGGGCCAGCCGGGGCGTCCGGCAGTTTCGCCAGCACCAGGTGAATGATGTTTTCGGTCAGGTCGTGTTCACCGCCGGTGATGAAGATCTTGGTCCCGCTGACCTTGTAGGAGCCGTCGGCCTGAGGCTCGGCCTTGGTACGGATGATGCCCAGGTCGGTGCCGGCGTGCGGCTCGGTCAGGCACATGGAACCGGCCCAGATGCCGGCGTACATGTTCGGCAGGTACGCCGCTTTCAGCTCTTCGCTGGCGTGGGCATTGATCGACAGGCAAGCGCCGGCAGTCAGCATCGGATACAGACCGAACGACAGGCTGGCGGAGTTGACCATCTCTTCGACCTGAGCCGAAACGGCTTTGGGCATGCCCATGCCGCCATAAGCCGGATCGCCACCGACACCGACCCAGCCGCCTTCAGCGTAAGTCTGATAAGCCTGTGGGAAACCGGCCGGCGTGGTGACAGCACCGTCCTTCCAGTGGCAGCCTTCTTCGTCGGCAGCCCGGCTCAGCGGTGCGATGCTTTTGCTGGTGACCTTGCCGGCCTCTTCGAGAATGGCTTCTACGGTTTCGGCGTCGACGGTCTCGGCCAAGGCCGGCAGTTCGGCCCAGAGTTTGGCGACCTCGAATACTTCATTGAGGACGAAGCGCATATCGCGCAGCGGCGCTTTGTAGTCAGCCATGGCAAACCTCGCAAGATCTAAACAGGTAATTCGTGGAAGGATGGTTTTCTTTGAGGCCGAGTGTACCCCAACAACTTTTGCGACACATAGGGTCAGGCAGTGACTGATTTGTTATTTTTAGTCATCAGCATTTTTGAACAAAAAGAAGCCCGCATCAGCGGGCTCTTTATCAAAACGGGCGGGACTCGATTCAGCCGGCGACGCTATCCATGCGCACCGCCCCGCGCCGGCTCTGCCCGAACGCCATGACGCAGTTACGACCCGCCCCTTTGGCGCTGTACAACGCCTGGTCGGCAGACTTCAGGACTTCTTCCGGGGTGCGCTGCTCCACGCGCTCGGCAACGCCGATACTGACCGTGACCGACACACTGGAGGCACCGGAGCCGCCTCGGCGCTGGCGACCTTGCTGGTCGTCCTGCGGACGGTTCTCCTGATTGCGCAACTGGATGTTGTAAGAGGCAATCGACTCACGAATGACTTCCAGGTGCGGCATGCACTCCTCAAGGGTTTTGCCTGCAAACACCAGAGCGAATTCCTCACCACCATAGCGATACGCCCTACCGCCACCGCTGATTTTCGACAGTTTGCTGGCGACCAGTCGCAGCACCTGGTCACCCACGTCGTGACCGTGGGTGTCGTTGAATTTCTTGAAGTGATCGACGTCGCTCATCGCCAGCACATAGTTGCGGCCCAGGCGCTGCATGCGCTCATTGAGCGCGCGACGCCCCGGCAGCCCTGTGAGCTCATCACGGAAGGCCATTTGGTAGGCCTCGTGCGCTACTGCCGCAGCAATCATCAGCATCACTTGGCTGCACATGATGTTCAGGGTGAACGGCAAAATGAAGGTTTTCGGCAGCATCCAGAATAAGCCGAGCAGGCCGACCAGTTGCGCCGCATGCAGCGGTCGCGGGCTGCGCCAGTATTGCCAGGCCAGCAACAGGAAGGCCGAGAGGAACACCGGGTAAGACATCTGGATCAGGCTCATCCAGGCACCGTGCAGCGCTGGCCAGCGGATCTCCGAGAGCCACATCAACAGCGCTTGAGGATAACTTTGCTCAA
This sequence comes from Pseudomonas sp. MG-9, assembly GCF_018729515.1. Lineage (NCBI taxonomy): Bacteria > Pseudomonadati > Pseudomonadota > Gammaproteobacteria > Pseudomonadales > Pseudomonadaceae > Pseudomonas > Pseudomonas sp. MG-9. Next base: position 712,449 of record NZ_JAHHZH010000002.1, on the reverse strand, counting down.
GACCGAGGGCGACGCTGCCGAAAGCGAGCAGTACGGCGAACCGCGCGACCATGTCCTGAAACAGATGGGTACGCTCCTGCCACGCGGCAAACAAGCCGAACAACAACGGCAGCAGCAGGCAGACCAGATGGAACACCACAGCAGCGTCTTCGCGCACTTTGCCGTTGTCGCGGTAATAGTCGGTCTGGGTGTCGAGCAAAAAGTAGGCGATGTACACCGTGAGCATCAGAAACAGTTCGCGCTGACGTCGGTAAACCGCACAGTAAGCACCGCCCAACAGCAGCACCAGGGTCGGCAACACGTTGAACAGCGAAGTGAAGAACACGTTGAGGTCTTTGACGTACGCAGCCGCCAACCCCGCAAGCAACAACAGCAGTGATGGTAGGAAATGACTGAAACGTACAGCGGAAGAACGCGGCAAGGGTAAAACTCCGACCCGTCATATCAAAGAGATGGCATTGTGCCTGCAATGTGGCCAGTTAAGCACACACAATGTGATCCAGATCACATGCAGTCTCTTTAACGGCAGAAAAGCCGGGTTTCTGAGCGATTCACAAACAAAAAAAACCGCTGCCCCCGAAGGAGCAGCGGTTTCGTCAGACCGCGTTAAGGCTTAGTAACCCAGCGCGAAGTCTTCTTCTTTCATGTCCATCAGGTTGTTGGCGCCCGACAGCATGGTGGCCACGTGGGTACGGGTACGTGGCAGGATGCGCTGGAAGTAGAAGCGCGCGGTTTGCAGCTTGGCGGTGTAGAACGCTGCATCGCCGGTGCCCTCGGCCAGCTTCTCGGCGGCCAGACGTGCCATGTCAGCCCAGAAGTAGGCCAGGCAGGCGTAACCGGAGTACATCAGGTAGTCCACGGAGGCCGCGCCGACTTCTTCGCGATCTTTCATGGCTGCCATACCGACCTTCATGGTCAGCTCGCCCCACTCTTTGTTCAACGCAGCCAGCGGTGCAACGAACTCTTTGACGGCTTCGTTACCTTCGTTGTTCTGGCAGAACTTGTGGACGATTTTGGTGAAGCCTTTCAGAGCCTCGCCTTGAGTCATCAGCACTTTACGGCCCAGCAGGTCAAGAGCCTGGATGCCGGTGGTGCCTTCGTACAGCATCGAAATGCGGCTGTCGCGAACGTTCTGCTCCATGCCCCACTCGGCGATGAAGCCGTGGCCGCCGTAGATCTGCACGCCGTGGTTGGCGGATTCGAAACCGACTTCGGTCATGAACGCTTTGGCGATCGGCGTCATGAACGCCAGCAGTGCATCGGCTTTCTTCTTCTCTTCTTCATCGACGCCGTATTTGACGATGTCGACCTGTTTGGCGGTGAAGTACACCATCGCACGGTTGCCTTCGGCGAATGCCTTCATGGTCAACAGCATGCGGCGTACGTCAGGGTGCACGATGATCGGGTCAGCGGCTTTGTCCGGCGCCTTCGGGCCAGTCAGGGAGCGCATTTGCAGACGGTCGCGAGCGTATTTCAGGCCACCCTGGAAGCCGATTTCGGCGTGCGCCAGACCCTGCAGGGCGGTACCCAGACGTGCGGTGTTCATGAAGGTGAACATGCAGTTCAGGCCTTTGTTCGCCGGGCCGATCAGAAAACCGGTGGCGCCGTCGAAGTTCATCACGCAAGTGGCGTTGCCGTGGATGCCCATCTTGTGTTCCAGCGAACCGCAGCTCACTGCGTTGCGCGCACCGATGGTGCCATCGGCGTTCGGCAGGAACTTTGGAACGATGAACAAGGAAATGCCTTTGGTGCCAGCCGGAGCATCCGGCAGGCGGGCCAGTACGATGTGGACGATGTTGTCGGCCATGTCGTGTTCGCCGGCCGAGATGAAGATCTTGGTGCCAGAAACTTTGTAGGAGCCATCAGCCTGAGGTTCGGCCTTGGTACGCAGCATGCCCAGGTCGGTGCCGCAGTGCGGTTCGGTCAGGCACATGGTGCCGGTCCATTCGCCGGAAACCAGCTTGGTCAGATAGGCTTCTTGCTGCTCAGGGGTGCCGTGCTCGGAGATGGTGTTCATTGCGCCGTGCGACAGGCCTGGGTACATGCCCCACGACCAGTTGGCTTCGCCAACCATTTCGCTGACCGCCAGACCCAGCGACTCCGGCAGGCCTTGACCGCCGTGCTCGACATCGTGCGCCAGGCTTGGCCAGCCGCCTTCGACGAATTGCTTGTACGCCTCTTTGAAGCCAGTCGGGGTTTTCACGCCGGACTCGCTCCAGGTGCAGCCTTCGAGGTCGCCCACGCGGTTCAGCGGTGCCAATACCTGCTCACAAAACTTGGCGCCTTCTTCGAGAATGGCGTCAACCATGTCCGGCGTTGCGTCTGCGCAAGCCGGAAGGCTCTGATAGTGCGCTTCGTAGCCGAGCAGTTCGTCACGAACGAAGCGAATATCACGCAAGGGGGCCTTGTAGTCAGGCATAGCGATAAACCTCTGCTGATGTAACCGGGAATGAACGACCGTGTTGAGTTGTTGTGACGGTCAAACAGTTGTTTGAAACATACGTTTACGCCGAAATCTTGTCAAGCGTCGATCTTTTGCCGTTCGTCATCACAGCTTTCAAACGCCGGACACAGCAAACCGCCATGGTCTGCGAAGCGCCACGGGCCATACAAAAAGATTAGTTGAGGGAGAAGGACTTACAACGAAAAACGCCGCGACAAGGCGCGGCGTTCGGCAGACAGGAGGCGAGAAAAATCAGGCAAACGTATCGATGATCGTACCGAGCATTTCATCGGACGCCTTGGCGACTTTGGTGCCCAGTTCCACCTGGAACTTGCCTTGGGCCATCTCGGCCATGGCGCTGCCCGGATCCATTTGCTGGCTGCGGTCGATACCGCGTAGACGATCGACCTGCGCCTCGGAGGACTGGCTGGTGACCGAACGCTCGATGGTGTTGTTGGCAATCTGGCTGGCCGCCTGATCGACGCGGTTCTGCCCGGTCTGAATGGTGCTCAAACCCGCATAAAAAGCTGTGTTACCGGAGATTTCCATGGGAGTTCTCATCCTTGGGAAGGATCAATGGTTGCCATTGAAGCAGAGGCGCCAGAAAAACACCCGTCAAAAATACTGATGGCACAGTGCCTTGTCATAGGCAAAAGCATCAGTCGAGCAAATCGAGCTGCAAGTGATCAGCCACCGCCTCGGCGCTCAGCGACTTCAATTTCGGCACCCGCCCCAGACACGGCGCCGGAAGCCGTTCGGCCAGCGTCGCCAGATTTTCTTCCAGCCGCGAAGTCTTCGGATCAATGATGTTGGCTACCCAACCGGCCAGTTGCAGACCATCGCGCGCAATCGCCTCGGCCGTCAGCAAGGCGTGACTGATACAGCCCAGCCGTACGCCGACCACCAGAATCACCGGAAGCTTCAATGCCATCGCCAGGTCCGAGAGATTGGCCTGATCCGCCAACGGTACGCGCCAGCCACCTGCACCTTCGATGAGGGTGAAGTCGGCATTCAGCGCCAGAATCTCGCGCATCGGCGCCAGCAACGATTGCACCGTCAGCGCCACGCCGGCCTCGCGCGCCGCCAGATGCGGGGCGATGGCCGGTTCGAACGCCACCGGATTGACCTGTTGATAAGTCAGCGGCACCGAACATTCCGCCAGCAGCGCCAGCGCATCGGCATTGCGCAGCCCCTTGGGCGTCACTTCGCAGCCCGAGGCCACCGGTTTGCCCGCCGCCGTGCTCAGCCCTGCCGACCGCGCTGCATGCAGCAACCCGGCAGCCACGGTGGTCTTGCCGACATCGGTGTCCGTTCCGGTGATGAAATAGGCTGCGCTCATAAGGGCTTCTCCAACACGGCGTAAACCACCTGATAGGTCGCCGGCAATCCCTGTGCCTGACGGTATTGCTCATAAGCCTCGACCAGACCGAGAATCCGCGCCCGCCCGGTCAAGCCACCCGGTCGCCCGGGGTTCAGATTGTGCGCACCCAGCGCCTTGAGCTCATGGGTCAGGCTGCGCACATCCGGGTAATGCAGCACATGCGCCTGATTCTGCAGGCTCAGCGTGCGCAAGCCACTGGCCGTGCACAACTGTTGATAACGGGCGAATTCGCGGAAACGGTTGACGTGCACCAGGCCATCGACCTGACGCCAGCTGTCGCGCAATTCGTACAACGTCCCAACACAGAGACTAGCAAACGCAAAAATCCCGCCGGGTTTCAGCACGCGAAAAGCCTCGCCGAGCACCGACTCGAAGTCCGCGCACCACTGCACCGCAAGGCTGGAGAAAATCAGCTCGCAGGTCGCATCCTGCAGCGGCAGACGTTCAGCATCACCGGCGATGAAATGCTGCGCCCCGCCCAAGGGCCGCGCGTGCTCGAGCATGCCCTCGGCGATGTCCAGCGCCAGCCCATGCCCCTCGGTAAAGCGCTCGGCCAATGCGCGAGTGAAATAACCGGTACCGCAGCCCAGATCGAGCCAACGCGACGGCACGAAACTCGCCGGCAAGCGCTGCAGCAACTGCGTGCCGACGTCGCGCTGCAACTCGGCGACGCTGTCGTAACTGGCCGCTGCACGGGAAAAAGAGGCCGCGACCTGGCGCTTGTCGGGCAAGCCGCCGGGCAGCGCAACAAGAGACAAATCAGTCATCACCGCACTCATGTAGAAAAGACTGGATCGCACCCGCCACGCCATGGGGGTCTTCCAGCAGAAACGCATGACTGGCCTGTTCGATCAGGCCAATCTCGATATCCGGCAACAGCGCGAACAATTCGCCTGCCGCCTCCGCAGGCACCAAACCGTCCTGCCCGGCGAACAGGTGCAACTGCGGGCCGCGAAACGCCTGCAACGCACCCCGCGTGTCCAGTTGCGCGAGCAATTCCAGCCCGGCCATCAATGCCGTTGGCGCCGAGTTCGGCGCACCGCCAAGCATCAGCCGCGACAAACCGCGCGGGTCTTGCGCGCCCTGAGCACACAGCAGCGAGAAACGTTTGAGGGTGGTTTTCGGATCGGCCGTGCAGCCGGCGAGAAACGCATCGAACGTCTCGCCCGGCATCGCACTCGGCCATTGCTCGTGAGCAACGAAGGACGGATTGCTCGCCAGCGTCAGCAAACCGCAGCATCGCTCGCCACGCTGTGCTGCTAATTCAGAGGCAAGCATGCCGCCCAGCGACCAGCCGCCCAGCCATACATCCTGAGGAATGCGTTCATCGAGTTCGTCGAGCCAATCCTGCAGATCGCTGGAGTCCAGCGCAGGCAACGGCTCGATCTCGACAAGCAGATGCTCGTCGAGCCCCTGCAACGCCGCCGCCAAGGGCTCCAGTGGAGAAATACCGAGGCCCCAGCCGGGCAGCAGAATCAGGCGATTACGCATGGCTTGGCTCCGGCGGCAGTTGGGCAAAGCAATCGGCCAGTCCCTCTAACAATAGCTGCACCTGCGCCTCGCTGTGGGCGGCGGTCAGGGTCACGCGAAGACGTGCGCTGCCGGCGGGCACGGTCGGTGGGCGGATCGCGGTGACCATCAGTCCGCGTTCGCGCAACATCTGCGACAGGCGCATGGCGCGACCGGCATCGCCGATCAGGATCGGCTGAATCGGGGTGAAGCTGTCCATCAGTTGCAAACCGATCTGCTCGGCACCGCGGCGGAACTGACGGATCAGCGTTTGCAAATGTTCGCGACGCCAGTGTTCCGTGCGCAGCAACTCCAGACTTTTCAGCGTCGCACAGGCCAGCGCCGGTGGCTGGCTGGTGGTGTAAATGTACGGCCGGGCGAACTGGATCAGGCTTTCGATCAGCTCTTCGCTGCCGGCGACAAATGCGCCTGCGGTGCCGAACGCCTTACCGAGGGTGCCGACCAGCACCGGCACGTCATCCTGGCTCAAACCGAAATGCTCGACGATCCCACCACCATTGGCGCCCAGCGGGCCGAAGCCATGGGCATCGTCGACCATCAGCCATGCACCCTTGGCCTTGGCCTCGCGCGCCAGCGCAGGCAGATCAGCGATGTCGCCGTCCATACTGAATACGCCATCGGTGACCACCAGCGTGTTGCCAGTGGCTTTCTCCAGACGCTTGGCCAGACTGTCGGCGTCGTTGTGCAGGTAACGATTGAAACGTGCACCGGACAGCAAACCCGCATCGAGCAGGGAGGCGTGGTTGAGCCGGTCTTCGAGCACCGTATCACCCTGCCCGACCAACGCCGTGACCGCGCCGAGGTTAGCCATGTAACCGGTGGTAAACAGCAGCGCACGCGGCCGGCCGGTGAGATCGGCCAACGCTTCTTCGAGTGCGTGGTGCGGGCCGCTGTGGCCGATGACCAGATGCGACGCCCCGCCACCAACGCCCCAGCGCGCGGCACCGGCGCGCCAGGCTTCGATCACCTGCGGGTGATTGGCCAGGCCCAGGTAGTCGTTGTTGCAGAACGCCAGCAACGGCTGACCGTCGACCACCACTTCAGGCCCCTGCGGGGATTCGAGCAACGGACGCTGGCGATAGAGATTTTCGGCACGGCGGGCAGCAAGGCGTGCGGCGAGATCGAAAGACATGCAGGCCTCGACAGTCAGAAATAACTTTGTAGGAGCTGTCGCAGGCTGCGATCTTTTGACTTTGACTTTATGAAACAAGATCAAAAGATCGCAGCCTTCGGCAGCTCCCACAGGGGTTTTGCATTTGAATCAGTACGCGCGGTGTTGTGCTCAGACCGCAGCGTTATAGAACTGCTCGCTGCTCTTCTGCTCCACCAGCGCCTGCTCGATCGCGGCCTGATGCACTTCATCGGAATGCTCTTCGCGCGCTTCCGGTTGAATGCCCAGACGGGCGAACAGTTGCATGTCCTTGTCGGCCTGCGGGTTGGCGGTGGTCAGCAGTTTGTCGCCGTAGAAAATCGAGTTGGCACCGGCGAAGAACGCCAGCGCCTGCATCTGTTCGTTCATCGCTTCGCGGCCGGCGGACAGGCGCACGTGGGATTGCGGCATGAGGATGCGCGCCACGGCGAGCATGCGAATGAAGTCGAACGGGTCGACGTCATCAGCGTTTTCCAGCGGCGTACCAGCAACTTTCACCAGCATGTTGATCGGCACCGACTCCGGATGCTCCGGCAGGTTGGCCAACTGGATCAGCAGATTGGCGCGGTCATCCAGCGACTCACCCATGCCGAGAATGCCGCCGGAGCAGATCTTCATCCCCGACTCACGCACGTAGGCCAGGGTCTGCAGGCGCTCGCTGTAGGTGCGGGTGGTGATGATGCTGCCGTAGAACTCCGGCGAGGTGTCGAGGTTGTGGTTGTAGTAATCCAGGCCGGCCTTGGCCAGCGCTGCGGTCTGCTCCTGGTCGAGACGGCCGAGGGTCATGCAGGTTTCCAGGCCCATGGCCTTGACGCCTTCGACCATCTTCAGCACGTACGGCATGTCTTTGGCCGACGGATGTTTCCACGCCGCCCCCATGCAGAAACGCGTGGAGCCGATGGCTTTGGCGCGGGCGGCCTCTTCGAGGACCTTCTGCACTTCCATCAGCTTTTCTTTTTCCAGGCCGGTGTTGTAGTGACCGGACTGCGGACAGTACTTGCAGTCTTCCGGGCAGGCGCCAGTCTTGATCGACAGTAGCGTGGAAACCTGCACCCGGTTGGCGTTGAAATGCGCGCGGTGCACCGTCTGCGCCTGGAACAGCAAGTCGTTGAATGGCTGTACGAAGAGCGCTTTGACTTCGGCTAAAGACCAGTCGTGACGCAGGGTGGCAGAAGTGCTGGCGCTCATGGGCAGTTCCTTGGTTATGCTTGGCTGGCGGCTGCGGGAACGGAATACCCACAGGCGCGACACGGATGTTCGGCATATTTAAGGAAGAGCCATGCGCTGTCAACCACGACACGAACAACAGGTTTACATCTGTTTAAAAAACGTACATACCTGCTTACTGTGCGATGAGCCCGCAGAAGCAGAAATGCCAATCTGCGTGGCCTGCGAAACCGATTTGCCCTGGCTCGGCGACCACTGCCAGACCTGCGCCCTGCCACTGCCCGCTGCCGGCCTGACCTGCAGCGAGTGCCTGTTAGAGCCTCCGGCGTTCGAACAGGTCATCGCGCCGTGGCGTTATGACTTCCCGGTGGACAGCCTGATTACGCGCTTTAAACACAACGCAAAATGGCCGTTTGGCCACCTGCTCGCCGACGTTGCCGGACAATACCTGCAGCATCGCTTCGACGAGGGATTACCGCGCCCCGACATGTTGTTGCCGGTGCCGCTGGCGAACAAACGCCTGCGTCAACGCGGGTTCAATCAAGCCGCCATGCTGGGGCGATGGTTGAGCCACCAGCTTGATCTGCCGTTTGAAGAACATGCTCTACGGCGGATACACGACACCCATGCCCAGCAGGACCTCGACGCCAAGGCGCGCAAGCGCAATTTGCGTAACGCCTTCGCACTGGCGATCGCCGCGGATGTGAAAGGTCGGCATCTCGCGTTGATCGATGACGTGCTGACCACCGGCGCTACGGCCCGGGCATTGGCGCGACTGTTGAGGGATGCTGGGGCAGCAAGGGTCGACGTGTACTGCCTGGCCCGCACACCAAAACCCGGAAGCTGAATCGGCTCACGCCTACAAGGGAACTGTGTCTGGCTTGACGGATGCGCCGCAAGCCGCCAACTTCAGTCCCCACCGCCACCGTGAAAAAGCACCCATTTCATGTCCCTGCCCAGCCTGTTGTCCCAGCACATCGTCCGCCGTCCGCAGCGCATTGCCCTGCTGCAACACATTGCCGAACAGGGCTCGATCACCCGCGCCGCGAAAAGCGCCGGACTGAGTTACAAAGCGGCCTGGGATGCGATCGATGAACTGAACAACCTCGCGCAGAAACCGCTGGTGGAACGTGCCGTCGGTGGCAAGGGTGGCGGTGGCGCCAGGTTATCCAGCGAAGGCGAACGGGTGTTGCGCCTGTATCAAAAGTTGCAGGCCTTGCAGGCGCAAGTGCTCGAAGCCGCCGAAGACGCCAGCGATCTGGACTTGCTCGGTCGGCTGATGCTGCGCACCAGCGCTCGCAACCAGTTGCACGGTAAAGTCGTGGCGATCGACGGCCAGGGCCGCAACGACCTGATCCGCCTCGAACTGGCCGAAGGCCTGTGGATCGATGCACAGATCACCCACGACAGCACCGTGCACCTGGAGCTGCAACCGGGCACCGAAGTGGTGGCACTGATCAAGGCGGGCTGGCTTGAATTGCTGGCGCCGGAGCAGGCCGCAACATCTGGACACAATCTTCTGAGCGGCACCATCGAAGCCATTCTCGATGCCGAGGACGGTCCCAGCGAAGTGCGCATCGCCCTGCCCAACGGCCAGATTCTGTGCGCTCTGGCAGAGCCGCTGCAGCTTCGCACCCACGGGCTGAGTGTCGAGCAACCGGTGCAGGTGCAGTTCTCGCCGTCCAATGTGCTGATCGGCACGCCGCTCTAACAGTCCGCCTGCAACAAAATCTTCATCGCTCCCCATTAAGGTGGCTGCCAAAACCAAGCAGGGAGCCTGATGTGAGCCTATTAGAAGAAAACCAATCCACTGATCTGGAAAAGATGGTCGGTCTCAGCCGTCGCGGTTTCATCAGCGCCGGCGCGCTGTGTGGCGCTGCCATGTTCCTCGGCGGCAACCTGCTCAGCCGCAGCGTACTGGCCTCCAGCGTCAGCGCCAGCAACAGTCGCCTGCTCGGTTTCGAGAGCATCCCCGCCGCGACCACTGACGTCATCAGCCTGCCGAAGGGCTACAAGTCCTCGGTACTGATCAGTTGGGGCCAGCCGCTGCACAAGAACGGCCCGGCCTTCGACCCGAGCGGCAATGGCACCGCCGCCGCACAGGAAGTGCAATTCGGTGACAACAACGACGGCATGAGCCTGTTCGCCTTCCCCGACGACCGAAACCGCGCGTTGATGGCGATCAACAACGAATACACCAACTACCGTTACCTCTACCCGCACGGCGGCATGCCGCAATCGGCCGAAGACGTGCGCAAGGCGCTGGCCTGCGAAGGCGTGTCGGTGATCGAAGTGCAGCGCAAGAACGGTCAATGGCAGTTCGTCCAGGGCTCGCGCTACAACCGCCGGATTCACGGCAACTCGCCGCTGCGCATCAGTGGTCCGGCCGCTGGCCACGACCTGATGAAAACCAGCGCCGACAAACACGGCAAGAAAGTCCTGGGCACGTTCCAGAACTGCGCCAACGGTAAAACCCCTTGGGGCACCTATCTGACCTGCGAAGAGAACTTCACCGACTGCTTCGGCAGCAGCAACGCCCAGCAGCAGTTCGACCCGGCGCAGAAGCGCTACGGTGTGTCGGCGGCCAGTCGCGAGATCAACTGGCACCCGTTCGACCCGCGCTTCGACATGGCCAAGAACCCCAACGAGCTCAACCGTCACGGCTGGGTGGTCGAGATCGATCCGTTCGATCCGCAATCGACCCCGGTCAAACGCACCGCACTGGGCCGTTTCAAACATGAAAACGCCGCTCTGGCCGAGACCGACGACGGTCGCGCCGTGGTGTACATGGGCGACGACGAGCGTGGCGAGTTCATCTACAAGTTCGTCAGCCGCGACCGCATCAACCACCGCAACCCGAAAGCCAACCGCGACATCCTCGACCACGGCACCCTGTACGTGGCGAAGTTCGATGCCGGTGACGGTAACCCGGATCACCCGAAAGGCCAGGGCCAGTGGATCGAACTGACCCACGGCAAGAACGGCATCGACGCCAGCAGTGGTTTCGCCGATCAGGCCGAAGTGCTGATCCACGCCCGCCTCGCCGCCAGTGTGGTCGGTGCGACGCGCATGGACCGCCCGGAGTGGATCGTTGTCAGCCCGAAGGACGGCCAGGTCTATTGCACCCTGACCAACAACGCCAAACGTGGCGAAGACGGGCAACCGGTGGGCGGTCCGAACCCACGTGAGAAGAACGTCTACGGGCAGATCCTGCGCTGGCGCACCGACCGCGACGATCACGCATCGAAGACCTTCGCCTGGGACCTGTTCGTGGTCGCCGGCAACCCGAGCGTGCACGCCGGTACGCCGAAAGGTGGCTCGAAGAACATCACCCCACAGAACATGTTCAACAGCCCCGACGGCCTGGGGTTCGACAAGGCCGGACGCTTGTGGATTCTCACCGACGGCGATTCGAGCAACGCCGGGGACTTTGCCGGGATGGGCAATAACCAGATGCTTTGCGCCGACCCGGCGACCGGCGAGATTCGTCGGTTCATGGTCGGGCCGATTGGTTGTGAAGTGACCGGGATCAGCTTCTCGCCGGATCAGAAAACGTTGTTTGTCGGGATTCAGCATCCGGGCGAGAACGGTGGGTCGACCTTCCCTGAGCATCTGCCGAATGGCAAGCCGCGGTCTTCGGTGATGGCGATTACTCGTGAGGACGGTGGAATAGTCGGCGCCTGACAGGCCCTCATCGCGAGCAGGCTCACTCCTACAAAGGAATGCGTTCCAAAATGTAGGAGTGAGCCTGCTCGCGATGGCGTCAGCACAGACACCAACCAACTCCCCCGCCGCCATCTGCGCTACCATGCTGGGCCGGACGCGGCAGCCTGCCGCGCGCAGGAGTCAGCATGGCCCACCCGTTTGAAACCCTCACACCCGATCTCGTGCTCGATGCCGTCGAAAGCATCGGCTTCCTGAGCGATGCGCGCATTCTGGCGCTCAACAGCTACGAAAACCGCGTCTACCAGGTCGGCATCGAAGACTCCGAACCGCTGATCGCCAAGTTCTACCGCCCGCAGCGCTGGACCAACGAGGCCATCCTCGAAGAACACCAATTCACCTTCGAACTGGCCGACGTCGAGATTCCCGTGGTGGCGCCGCTGATCCACAACGGCCAGACCCTGCACGAACACGCCGGTTTCCGTTTCACCCTGTTTCCCCGTCGCGGCGGCCGTGCCCCGGAGCCGGGCAACCTCGATCAGCTGTATCGCCTCGGCCAGTTGCTCGGGCGCATTCATGCGGTCGGCGCGACCAAGCCGTTCGAGCACCGCGAAGCGCTGGGCGTGAAAAATTTCGGCCATGACTCGCTGACTACGCTGCTCGAAGGCAACTTCATCCCCAAGAGCCTGTTGCCCGCCTACGAGTCCGTGGCCCGCGACCTGCTCAAGCGCGTGGAAGATGTCTACGCCGCCACGCCGCACCAGAACATTCGCATGCACGGCGACTGCCACCCCGGCAACATGATGTGCCGCGACGAGATGTTCCACATCGTCGACCTCGACGACTGCCGCATGGGCCCGGCGGTGCAGGACATCTGGATGATGCTGGCGGGCGATCGTCAGGAATGCCTCGGGCAACTGTCGGAACTGATGGACGGCTACAACGAATTCCACGACTTCGATCCGCGTGAGCTGGCGCTGATCGAACCGCTACGCGCCCTGCGCCTGATGCACTACAGCGCTTGGCTGGCGCGGCGCTGGGACGACCCGGCGTTCCCGCACAGCTTTCCGTGGTTTGGTACGGAGCGTTATTGGGGCGATCAGGTGTTGGCGCTGCGCGAACAGCTTGCGGCGCTCAACGAAGAACCGCTGAAACTCTTCTGACCCACCACCTACCCTGTAGGAGTGAGCCTGCACGCGATAGCGTCTTATCAGTCGACGTAAATGTTGAATGTCAGACCGCTATCGCGAGCAGGCTCACTCCTACAGGGTTTTGTGTTCACACATTTCTGACCAATCAGCTCAGGCATTCGTAGACAAATCTCCTTACAATCCCTGCTTTGTCAGCTGCCTAAGCAAGGATTCTGCATGCAAGCCGCCAACCCGCGTCGCGGGTACATTCTGGGCCTGAGTGCCTACATCATCTGGGGCCTGTTCCCGATCTATTTCAAAGCCATCGCCGAAGTTCCGGCCGTCGAAATCATCATTCACCGCGTGCTGTGGTCAGCGCTGTTCGGCGCCTTGTTGCTGATGGTGTGGAAGCACCCCGGCTGGTTGCGCGAGTTGCTGGACAACCCCAAGCGCCTGGCAATCCTGGCCCTGAGCGGCACCCTGATCGCGGCCAACTGGCTGACCTACGTGTGGTCGGTGAACAATGGGCGCATGCTCGAAGCGAGCCTCGGTTACTACATCAACCCGCTGGTCAACGTGCTGTTGGGGATGTTGATTCTCGGCGAACGTCTGCGGCGCATGCAGTGGATCGCGGTGGGGCTGGCAGCCGTCGGCGTGGCGCAGCAGGTGTGGCAGGTCGGCAGTCTGCCGTGGGTGTCGCTGGTGCTGGCATTGACCTTCGGTTTTTACGGACTGATCCGTAAACAGGCGCCGGTCAAAGCCTTGCCGGGGCTGGTGGTGGAAACCTGGATGCTGGTGCCGATCGCCGTGGCCTGGCTGTTGTTCAACCAGACCGCAACCAGTGCACAACCCGAGTTCTGGACCACCTCGCAAGCCTGGTGGCTGGTGGCGGCGGGTCCGGTGACGCTGGTGCCGCTGGTATGCTTCAACGCTGCCACCCGCCACTTGCCCTACACCACCATCGGCTTCCTGCAATACCTGGCGCCGACCTTGGTGCTGCTGCAGGCGGTGTTGCTGTTCGGCGAGCACTTGTCGTCGAGCACCCTGATCGCGTTCATCTTCATCTGGGCCGGTCTGGCCGTTTATAGCGTCGACGCGGTGATCAGTTTGCGTCGACGCAGCTGATCAAAAAACGCACAAAGCTTCGCAGGCCACGGTTCTCGTGGCCTGCAACGTTCCGCCCCAAGGTTATCCACAGCGTGATCCCCGCCGTTTGTGTGCAAGTCACTGAATGCTGGCGGTTTTTTGATCAATTCGCCGCAAGCCACGACCGGCCTGACGCTGCGCCCGGTCTCTACAGGTTATCCACAGGCAGGTGCACGTTAAAACTGGATAACCCGAGCAACGCTTAAACGTCTGTGCGTAACACCAGTTCGACCATCAGATCATCGGCCAGGGTTTCCAGGCGCGACTGCAGCACATCCAGCGACAAGGTCAACGGCACCGCCAGAATTGCTTCGGCGTGAAACAACGGCTCGCTGCTCATCGGCGCCGGTCGCACTTCCGTCACCAGCCGTTCGAGGTTCACCCCCTGCTCGCTGAGCAAGCGGGTGATGTCGCGCACGATGCCCGGGCGGTCATTGCCCACCAGTTCCATGGCGATCGGTTTCCAGGTGCAGGATTGCTCGATACCGCTTTCGGCAATCAGCACACGAATACCCTGCGCCGACAATGCTTGTAAGGAATCGACTAATTCGTCGTAAGCCTCCGCCGGTACACCCACCCGCAGAATCCCGGCGAACTGCCCGGCCATCCGTGACATGCGGCTTTCCAGCCAGTTGCCGCCGTGCTCGGCGATGCATTGGGCAATGCGCTCGACCTGCCCGGGCTTGTCCGGGGCAAAGACAGTGAGTACGAGATGGTCCATGGCGCAGCCCTCTTGTCATGACTTTTGTTATAGAAAGGCAAGTATAGGCAAGGGACCCAAATCGGCTTGTAGCACCCTGCACTTGTGGCGAGGGGGCTTGCCCCCTCGCCACCAAAGTGTGCACCGCAAGGGACGCCATAGCAGGCGAACAGAATTTATGTGTACAACTTTTTATATTTAGCTGGAACAATCTGATGGTTTTTTGAGAACATCCCGTTCCGCGACGTGACCGCAATGCGTCATGAGGTCGCAGAACGACGTAATTAGTCTGATTTTCACAAGCGCAAATCATCATGTAGTATGCCGCTGCGCGCACTACATAACGCTGGATCAATGTCTGCCCAAGGCATGTTCGCAACCTTGAAAGCCCCGTCAGCAAGGCCCCAAGCCGTTGATTGGTCCCAGCCCAGCCGCCAGCAATGGCATGTACTGGTCGGAAGGTTTGTGGTTTAAATGGCCAGAGGCTTCATTGTTAAATTGAAGAGCTGAAAAGCGAAATAGCTGAGCAGAGTGAGGCAAGCAATGACTGAACACGTTCAAGTCGGTGGCCTGCAGGTCGCCAAAGTCCTGTTCGACTTCGTGAACAACGAAGCCATTCCCGGTACCGGCCTCACCGCCGAAAAATTCTGGGAAGGTGCCGACAAGGTCATTCACGACCTGGCACCGAAGAACAAAGCCCTACTCGCCAAACGCGATGACTTCCAGGCTCGCATTGATGCCTGGCATCAGGAACGTGCCGGCCAGGCGCACGACGCCGTGGCCTACAAAGCCTTCCTGCAAGAAATCGGTTATCTGCTGCCAGAAGCGGCTGATTTCCAGGCAACGACGCAAAACGTCGATGATGAAATCGCCCGTACTGCCGGCCCGCAACTCGTCGTGCCGGTGATGAACGCCCGCTTCGCCCTCAATGCCTCGAACGCCCGCTGGGGTTCGCTGTACGACGCCCTCTACGGCACCGACGCCATCAGCGAAGACGGTGGCGCGGAAAAAGGCAAAGGCTACAACAAGGTGCGTGGCGACAAAGTCATCGCCTTCGCCCGTGCCTTCCTCGATGAAGCGGCACCATTGGCTGCCGGCTCCCACGTTGACTCCACCGGTTACAAGATCGTTGACGGCAAACTGCTGGTCTCCCTCAAGGGCGGCAGCAACACCGGCCTGCGCAACGATGCTCAACTGATCGGTTTTCAGGGCCCGGCAGACGCACCGATCGCGATCCTGCTGAAGAACCACGGTCTGCATTTCGAAATCCAGATCGACGCCAGCACCCCGGTCGGCCAGACCGACGCCGCCGGTGTCAAAGACATCCTGATGGAAGCGGCACTGACCACCATCATGGACTGTGAAGACTCCGTGGCTGCCGTCGATGCCGACGACAAAGTGGTGATCTACCGCAACTGGCTCGGCCTGATGAAGGGCGATCTGTCCGAAGAAGTCGCCAAGGGCGGCCAGACCTTCACCCGCACCATGAACCCGGATCGCACTTACACCAAGGTCGATGGCAGTGAACTGACCCTGCACGGTCGCTCGCTGCTGTTCGTGCGTAACGTCGGTCACCTGATGACCATCGACGCGATCCTCGACAAAGACGGCAACGAAGTGCCGGAAGGCATTCTCGACGGTCTGGTGACTTGTCTGGCGGCGATGCACAACCTCAACGGCAACACCTCGCGCAAGAACACCCGCACCGGTTCGGTCTACATCGTCAAACCGAAGATGCACGGGCCGGAAGAAGCGGCGTTCACCAACGAGCTGTTCGGTCGCATCGAAGACGTGCTGGGCTTGAAGCGCAACACGCTGAAAGTCGGGATCATGGACGAGGAGCGCCGTACCACGGTCAACCTCAAGGCCTGCATCAAGGCGGCCAGCGAGCGCGTGGTGTTCATCAACACCGGGTTCCTCGACCGCACCGGCGACGAAATCCACACCTCCATGGAAGCCGGCCCGATGGTACGCAAGGCCGACATGAAGGCCGAGAAGTGGATCGGCGCCTACGAAAACTGGAACGTCGATATCGGTCTGAGCACCGGCCTGCAAGGTCGTGCACAAATCGGTAAAGGCATGTGGGCGATGCCCGACCTGATGGCGGCGATGCTCGAACAGAAAATCGCTCACCCGCTGGCCGGTGCCAACACCGCCTGGGTGCCATCGCCGACCGCCGCTGCGCTGCACGCGTTGCATTACCACAAGGTCGACGTGTTCGCCCGTCAGGCCGAACTGGCCAAACGTGCTCGCGCTTCGGTGGACGACATCCTGACCATCCCGCTGGCGGTCAACCCAAGCTGGACCCCGGAGCAGATCAAGAACGAACTGGACAACAACGCCCAGGGCATTCTCGGTTACGTGGTGCGCTGGATCGACCAGGGCGTGGGTTGCTCGAAGGTGCCGGACATCAACGACGTCGGCCTGATGGAAGACCGTGCAACGCTGCGTATCTCCAGCCAGCACATCGCCAACTGGCTGCGCCACGGTATTGTCACCGACGCGCAAGTGATGGAAAGCCTCAAGCGCATGGCGCCGGTGGTCGACCGTCAGAACGCCAACGACCCGCTGTACCGTCCGCTGGCACCGAACTTCGACAGCAACATCGCCTTCCAGGCGGCGGTCGAACTGGTGATCGAAGGCACCAAACAGCCTAACGGCTATACCGAGCCGGTGCTGCACCGTCGTCGTCGCGAGTTCAAGAAGGCTAACGGCCTGTAATTTGCGCTGAAGGCCGGACATGAAAAAGCCCAGATCGAAAGATCAGGGCTTTTTTGTGGATGCAGAATCAAAAGATCGCAGCCTTCGGCAGCTCCTACAGGCGAGCTCATGCAGGAGCTGGCGAAGGCTGCGATCGTTTGCTCTTCAAAAAGTCAGGGCTCGATGCCCAATTCGTGTTTGACCAGACCGAGCAACTTGCCCGTATCAATCGGCTTGAGCAGGAAATCCACCACGCTCAGATGCATCGCCGCAATGGCATCCTTCACATCCGCATCGCCCGAAACAATGATGATCGGCAGCGCCGCCCTGACCGATTCGCGCACCTGGCGGACCAGCTCCAGACCATCGATATTGCCCATGCGCAGATCAGTGATCACCAGCCCGATCAAAGGTTTTTCCGCGAGCATTTTCAGTGCGGTTTCGCCGCTGGCCGCGGTCATGCAATGAATGCCATCCAACGCGAGTATCTCCGACAACAGCTCCCGGGCGTCCTTGTCATCATCGACGATCAGTACACGCTGCGGCGGCAAGTCGGGTTCGAGCATTACAGCGCTGAGCGCTTCACGCTCGGCGTCGCTCAAAATATCGTGGTCGGACATGGCATTCTCTACGTTTTCAAATCGATCACCTGGCACAGTCGTCTGACATCGCTAAGCACAGCTTCAATGTGCACTTCGTCGGATTTTTTTCCAATAGGCTGACGGAAGAATTTCCGACTGTTTTTGTAGGGATCTTCCCAAATGTGCCCAACGGCAGCGCCAACCTAGACTTACGTCCAATGGGCACCCTGCGCGCAGGGGCCGACCATGGCTGCAACGAACCGACGAACAACAATTCAAAAAAGACTGCGGTAATGGTTATGAGTAAAGCGGACGCCTTCACCCAGGCAGGGAAAACCGCGGTATTGCAGAACATTCAGGGCACCCTGCAATTTCTCCAGCGCTTCCCGCCCTTCAATCAGATGGAACACGCCCACCTGGCTTATCTGGTGGAGCAATGTCAGCTGCGTTTCTATGCTCAGGGCGAAAGCATCATCAAGCCCGCCGACGGGCCGGTGGAACATTTCTACATCGTCAAACAGGGTCGTGTGATCGGCGAACGTCAGCACATCACCAAACCCGGCACGGAAACCACTTTTGAAATCACTACCGGCGAGTGTTTCCCCCTCGCCGCGCTGATTGGCGAACGGGCAACCCGCACCGAGCATCTGGCGGGCGAAGACACCTTCTGCCTGCAACTGAACAAACCGGCGTTCATCAAACTGTTCGCCTTGTCCAACAGCTTCCGCGACTTCGCTTTGCGCGGGGTCAGCAGCCTGCTCGATCAGGTCAATCAGCAAGTCCAGCAAAAAGCCGTGGAAACCCTCGGCACCCAGTATTCGCTCAACACCCGCCTCGGCGAACTGGCGATGCGTCATCCGGTGACCTGCAGCCCCGACACCCCACTGCGCGAAGCGGTGAAGCTGATGCACGAGCAGCAGGTCGGCAGCATCGTCGCGGTGGATGAACACAAGGCACCGCTGGGGATTTTCACCCTGCGCGACCTGCGTGAAGTGGTCGCCAATGGCAGCGGTGATTTCAGCGAAGCCATCGAACAGCACATGACCCGCGCGCCGTTTTTTCTCTCGCCGGATCACAGCGCCTTCGATGCCGCGATTGCCATGACCGAACGGCACATTGCCCATGTCTGTCTGGTGAAAGAACAGCGCCTGTGCGGCGTGGTCTCCGAGCGTGATCTGTTCTCGCTGCAGCGGGTCGACCTGGTGCACCTGGCCCGGACCATCCGCAGCGCCCAGCGCGTGGAGCAACTGGTGAACCTGCGTGGCGAAATCGGTCAACTGGTCGAACGCATGTTGGCTCACGGTGCATCCTCGACGCAGATCACCCACATCATCACCCTGCTCAACGACCACACGGTGTGCCGGGTGATCGAACTGACCCTCGCCGAAAAAGGCGACCCAGGTGTGCCGTTCAGTTGGCTGTGCTTCGGCAGCGAGGGCCGGCGTGAACAGACCCTGCACACCGATCAGGACAACGGCATCCTGTTCGAAGCGCGGGATGCGGCGCATGCGGCGGAGATTCGCGGCAAGCTGCTGCCGATTGCGCAGCAGATCAACCAAAGCCTGGCGCAGTGCGGTTTCAGCCTGTGCAAGGGCAACATCATGGCCGGCAATCCCGAGCTGTGCCTGTCCCGGGCGGAATGGGCGCGGCGTTTTGCGGCGTTCATCCGCGAGGCAACGCCGGAGAACCTGCTCGGCTCGAGCATCTACTTCGACCTGCGGGTGGTCTGGGGCGACGAGAAAGGTTGCGCGCAGTTGCGCCGGGGAATCCTCGATCAGGTCGGCGACAACCGTTTGTTCCAGCGCATGATGGCCGAGAACGCCCTGCGCAATCGTCCGCCCGTGGGGCGTTTTCGCGATTTTGTGCTGGCGCGCAAGAACGGCGAGAAAGCCACCCTCGATCTCAAGGTCCAGGGCCTGACGCCCTTCGTCGACGGCGCACGCCTGTTGGCTCTGGCGCATGGCATCGAAACCAACAACACCCTGGAGCGCCTGCGTCAGCTGGTCGAAAAAGAAGTCATCGAACGGCTCGACGGCGCGGCGTATGAAGAGGCTTACCACTTCATCCAGCAGACGCGCATGCAGCAACACCAGATCCAGACCCGCGAGAACCTGCCCTGGTCGAACCGGGTCGACCCGGACAGCCTCAATCATCTGGACCGGCGCATCCTGCGTGAATCCCTGCGCCAGGCCCAGCGCCTGCAAAGCAGCCTGGCCTTGCGGTATCAGCTATGAGCCTGTTCTCGTGGTTGCGCCCGGCCAGCCCGTTGCTTTCGGCGGACTTGCAACAACGTCTGGCGAAGCTGCCTGCGATCCGCGAACTGCATGAATGCAGCCTGCGCGAACAGCGCTGGGTGGTGCTGGATCTGGAAACCACCGGGCTGAACCTGAACAAGGATCGCGTACTGTCGATCGGCGCCGTGGTAATCGAAGACGGCGCGATCGATTTCAGTCAGCAGTTCGAACGCACCCTGCAATGTCGAGAGCTGAAGCTCAGCCCGAGTGTGTTGATTCATGGTTTGGGGCCGAATGCGATTGCCGCCGGCAGCGACCCGGCCGAAGCGCTGCTGGAGCTCATGGAGTTTATCGGCGACAGCCCGGTGCTGGCGTTTCATGCGCCCTTCGATCAGCACATGCTCGGACGGGCGCTGAAGGAACACCTGGGCTACAAGCTGCAGAATGTGTTTCTGGATGTCGCGGACATGGCGCCGCTGCTGTGCCCGCAGGCGCATATCCGCGAGGCCGGGCTGGATGAGTGGATCGACTGGTTCAAGCTTGAGGTATTCGAGCGGCATAACGCGAGTGCCGATGCGCTGGCAACGGCGGAGCTGGCGTTGATTCTGTTCAGCCGGGCGCGGCAGCAGCAGATTCACAGTCCGTTGAATCTGCAGCAGCGCTTGAGTCAGTGGAAGCGTCGTCAGCAGGCGCCTTCCTTCTAGATTTCTAGCGCCTGTTCCGGCCCCTTCGCGAGCAAGCTCGCTCACAGTTTTCGTGTCGAACAACATCCCCCAGTAGGAGCTGCCGCAGGCTGCGATCTTTTGATCTTGTTTTTAAAAGCAACATCAAAAGATCGCAGCCTTCGGCAGCTCCTACAGGGCTTACTATTAACTTCACCTGACCAGTGGCCAATTGCTAACCATTCCCACCTCTGCGAGAATCGCGAACAATTCTCGTTGGTTAACATTTCCCAATCGGTGCGTCTGGTGTCGTCAGTCCCAAGCCCTCACAGTGAACTCGTCGGTGCGTTGTATCGCGACCATCGCGGTTGGCTGCTGAGCTGGTTGCGACGCAATGTGGCATGCCCGCAGCGAGCCGAAGACCTGAGCCAGGATACCTTCGTGCGTCTGCTCGGCCGCGATGAACTGCTGACGCCGCGCGAACCCCGGGCATTTCTGGTGGCGATCGCCAAAGGTCTGCTGTTCGACTACTTCCGTCGCGCCGCGCTGGAACAGGCCTACCTCGCCGAATTGATGCTGATCCCCGAAGGCGAACAACCTTCGGTGGAAGAACAGCAACTGATCCTCGAAGACCTCAAGGCCATCGACCGTCTGCTCGGCAAACTGTCGACCAAGGCCCGCGCCGCTTTCCTTTATAACCGCATCGACGGCCTCGGCCATGCCGAAATCGCCGAGAAGCTCGGCGTCTCGGTGCCGCGGGTGCGGCAGTACCTCGCACAGGGGATTCGCCAGTGCTACGTCGCCCTCTACGGTGAGCCGACATGAACCCGGCCAGTTCCAAACCGGTCTCGGCCCAGGTGCTGGACGCGGCGATTGCCTGGCAGTTGTCGCTGGATTCGGGCAGTCCGCTTGAGCGCGAAGAGTTCGCCAAATGGCATGCAGCCCATGAAGAGCACGCCCGGGCCTGGCGCCAGTTGGGCATGCTCGATCAGCGTTTCAGCGTGGCCAACGGTCCGGCCCGCAGCGCCTTGCTGCAATCACGCGAAGGCATTCGTCGCCGGGTGCGCAAGCTGGGCAGTGGTCTGGCAAGCCTTGTCGCGGTGGTCGGTCTGGCGCTGCTGGTCGGTGATCGCTACCTGCCGCTGGATTACTGGCTCGCCGATCAACGCACCGCGACGGGCGAGCAACGCACAGTGCGTCTGGCCGACGGCACCCTGCTCAACCTCAACACCCACAGCGCAGTGGATGTGCGGTTCGACGCCAGGCAACGGCTGATCGTCCTGCAGGAAGGCGAGATTCTGGTAGAGACCGGCCATGGCGATGCACGGCCCTTCATCGTCGAGACCCGCGAAGGCAGCATGCGCGCGCTGGGTACGCGGTTTCTGGTCAAGCGCGAGGAGCAAGGCACACGCCTGAGCGTGTTGCAATCGGCCGTCGCCGCGCATCCGCAAAACCACCCGCAAGAGCAGATCCTGCGCGAAGGCCAGCAAGTGCTGATTCGCAATGACGGCCTCGACAGCGTCGCCACCCTCACGCCCGGCGCCGATGCCTGGACCCGCGGCATGCTGGTGGTGGATAACGCGCGGCTGGAAGACCTGGTGCATGAGCTGGGACGCTACCGCCGCGGGTATCTGGGCGTGGCCCCGGAAGTCGCCGACCTGCGCATCACCGGCAGCTTCCCGCTGCACGACACCGACAAGGCCTTGAGCGCCCTGCTGCCGACCCTGCCAGTGCAGATCGAGCAGCACACGCCGTATTGGGTCACGGTGGCGAAGGCTGATACCAAACCTTAAGAAATTCGTTGTCGGGAATATAGCTATCGCGAGCAGGCTCAGTCCTACAGTTGGAATACGTTCCGCTGTAGGACTGAGCCTGCTCGCGATAGGGCCACCCGCCGCACTCGAAAATCCAGGCGTGCCATCCAAATCGGCCGCCCACTTTCAGTTAATCGAAATTAGTTTCATCCAGCCCTATCACTTTTCAATTCTCGTCCGGCACACAGGCAATTGAGAAATATTTCCATTCAGGAGCCTTCGCATGTCCCGTTCGCTAGACACCTTGTTGCGCCCCAGTCTGTTGGCTGCGGCCATCGCCCTCGGCGCACCGCTGCTCAGCAGCCCGTTGCTCGCTGCTGAACAGGCTTCCAGCGTGCGCGCCTACAACCTGCCGGCTGCTTCGTTGTCGACCACGCTGAACCAGATCGCCAGCCAGGGCGGCCTCGCGTTGTCGCTGAACCCGTCGCTGGCCGCCGGCAAGACCTCGGCGCCGGTCAACGGTCAGTACGACGCCGCTGGCGCTCTGCGCGCGGCGCTGCAAGGCACCGGTCTGCAACTGGAACAAAGCAGCACCGGCACCTACACCCTGGTGGCGGTGCCGGAAGGGACACTGGCGTTGCCGGAAACGGCGGTGATCGGTGTGGAAAATTATGAAACGGCCTGGGGCCCGGTCGAAGGCTACACCGCCACCCGCACCGCCGCCGGCAGCAAGACCGACACCGCGCTGGTCGAAGCCCCGCGCTCGATCTCCGTCGCCACCCGTCAGCAAATGGACGACCGCAGCGTGCACAGCCTTGATGACGCCGTGCGCTACATGCCGGGCATCACCGCCAGCAGCTACGGTAGCGACACCCGCGCCGACTGGCTGCGCGTGCGCGGCTTCGAACCGACCCAGTTCCTCGATGGCCTGCCGCTGCCAAAAGGCGTGTACGCCAACCCGAAACAGGAGACCTGGAACCTCGATCGCCTCGCCCTGCTGCGCGGCCCGGCCTCTTCCGTTTACGGTCAGACCCCGCCGGGCGGCCTGCTGGACATGGTCAGCCGTCGCCCGAGCGCCGACGCCAGCAGCGAAATCCAGCTGCAGTACGGCAGCGACAACCATCGCCAGATCAACTTCGCCAGCACCGGCAAGATCGACGACGCCGGGCAGTTTCTCTACGGCATCAGCGGTGTGGTGCGGGACAGCGACACGCAGATCGATCACATCGAAAACAAGCGCTACAACATCGCGCCGAGCCTGACCTGGAACATCAACGACGACACCAGACTCACCCTGCTGAGCCAGTTCACCCGCGACGATACCGGTGTCACCAGCCAGTTCTACCCGATCCAGGGCACCAAGATCGACATGCCGTTCGGCAAGATTTCCCATCACAAGAATCTGGGCGATCCTGACTACGACTTCTACGACCGCACCTACTACGCGCTCGGCTATGCCTTTGAGCATCGCCTCAACGACGTCTGGCAGTTCAAGCAGAACCTGCGCTACACCAAGTCGGACCTGTCGTTCCAGACCGTGACCGTCAACAGTTACAACCCGTCCTTTGCCGGTTTCACCGTTGACGATCAGGGCAATGTCGGGCGTGGCACCACCAACGTCGATGAAGACATCAGCCAGTTCGCCGTGGACAACAACTTCCAGGCCGACTTCGCCACAGGTGACATTCGCCATACGCTGCTGCTCGGTCTGGATCACCAGCGCAGCAACACTAACTACACGTCGATTTTCGGCACCGCGCCGGACATCAACGTCAACAACCCGATCTACGGCCAGCCGATCACTCGTCCGCCGCGCTCCTCGGCCTTCTACGACTATGACCAGAAGACTTACCAGACCGGCCTGTACGTGCAGGATCAGATGGCCCTCGACCAATGGCGCCTGACCCTGGGCGGTCGTGAAGACTGGGTGCACACCAGTACCCGCTTCATCAACAAGGGCGATGCCACCAACACCCAGCGCGACAAGGCCTTCAGCGGCAATGCAGCGCTCAGCTATGTGTTCGATTCGGGCTTCGTGCCGTACCTGTCGTACGCCGAATCCTTCCAGCCCACCGCCGGCGCCGACGCCACGTCCACCGGTTCGCTCAAGCCGACCGAAGGCAAGCAGTGGGAACTGGGCATCAAGTACCAGCCGCCAGGCAGCAAGACCTTGCTGAGCGCCGCGGTGTATGACCTGACCCAGAAGAACGTCTCGATGAACACCATCGTCAACAACGTGACGATCACCAGTCAGGCCGGTGAAGTGAAGGTCAAAGGCCTGGAGCTGGAAGCGGTCTCGGACGTCACCGATAACCTTAAAGTCATCGCCGCCTACACCCTGGCCAAGTCCGAAGTGCAGAAAGGCGTGGACAAGGGCAACCGCCTGCAACTGATGCCCAACCAGCAAGCGTCGCTGTGGACCGACTACACCTGGCACAGCGGCGTACTCGACGGCTTCGGTGTCGGCGGTGGTGTGCGTTACACCGGCAACACTTACGGCGACAAGGCCAACACCTGGCTGGGCAAAGCGGACGCCTACACCGTGTTCGACGCCTCGGTGCATTACGACCTCGGTCGCCTCGATAACAGCCTCAAAGGGGCATCGGTCGCGGTCAACGCCACCAACCTGTTCGACAAGGACTACATCTCCACCTGCGACGGTTTCTACTGCTACTACGGCGACCAGCGCAGTGTCGTCGCCAGCGCCACTTACAAGTGGTAAGCGCGTGAGCTGAAACAAGTCCTGTCACCAGGCCGTCCCCCGTGGGCGGCTTCGGTGTTTTTGAAGGTCATGAAATGAAAAGTAAAACAATCCGCCGCTGGTCGTTCATCCACACCTGGACCAGCCTGATCTGCACCGTGTTTTTGCTGCTGCTGGCATTGACCGGCCTGCCGCTGATCTTCCATCACGAGATCGAGCATCTGCTCGGTGACGCGCCGCAGCTACGCGAGATGCCGGCTGACACGCCGCACCTGAACCTGGCGCAACTGGTGGAGGCCGCAGAAAACCATCGCCCCGGCGACGTGGTGCAGTACTTCGGTTTCGAGGACGACGAGCCCAACGCCGTGCTGACGATCATGGCGAAAACCGCCGGCACCGAGCCCAACGCCTCGCACACCTTCATGCTCGACGCGCGCACCGGTGAAGCGCTGGAAACCCCGTCGGCCAATGGCGGCCTGATGCTGTTCATTCTGCGCCTGCACGTCGACATGTTTGCCGGACTGCCGGGCAAGTTGCTGCTGGCGTTCATGGGTTTGCTGTTTGTGGTAGCGATCATCTCGGGCACGGTGCTGTACTTGCCGTTCATGCGCCGGTTGCAGTTCGGCACCGTGCGCCAGGACAAGTCCACCCGCCTGCGCTGGCTCGATCTGCACAACCTGATCGGCGTCGTTACGCTGACCTGGGCGCTGGTGGTCGGTGTGACCGGAGTGATCAGCGCCTGCGCCGACCTGATCATCGCCGCGTGGCGCAATGACTCGCTGACCGCGATGGTCGCGCCGTACCGCGATGCACCACCCCTCACCCAACTGGCCCCGGCCACTCACCTGCTGGACATCGCCCGGGACGTCGCGCCGGGGATGAACCCGGACTTCATCGCCTTCCCCGGTACGCGGTTTTCCAGCGAGCATCATTACGCGGTGTTCATGAAGGGCGGCACCCACCTGACCTCGCACCTGCTGACGCCGGTGCTGATCGATGCCAGCACTCTGCAAGTCACCGCTGTGGCCGAGCGCCCGTGGTACATGGACGCCATGGGCCTGTCGCAGCCGCTGCACTTCGGTGACTACGGCGGCATGCCGATGAAAATCCTCTGGGCGACCCTCGACGTGCTGACGATCATCGTGCTTGGCAGTGGCGTGTATCTCTGGGTGGTGCGGCGTAAAGCGGCGAAACCGCTGCCGGTGGAGGCTGCTGCATGAAGCCGCGTCAGACCAATTTCTGGAAGGTCTTCAGTACGCCGCTGGTGATTGCGCTGCTGAGTGCGGCGGGGTTGTTTTCGGCGCTGTTGGGGGATGGGGTGTGGGATGCGTTGAGCTGGGTCGGGCTGGGTGTCCCGGCATTTCTGGCCATAAGAGGTTTGTTGCCGCGAAGCTGAAGATCCCTGTAGGAGCTGCGGAACGCTGCGATCTTTTGACCTTGATGCTTTTTTAAGATCAAGATCAAAAGATCGCAGCGTTCCGCAGCTCCTACGGCTAACCTGCTGTTCTTCGATGACCACCGAGGTTTGACAATGTCCGCCCCCAGCATGACCCTGTTTCACAACACGCTCTCCCCGTTCGTGCGCAAAGTGATGGTGCTGTTGCACGAGACCGGCCAGCAGGATCGCGTCGCCCTGCAAGACTGCGTGCTCTCACCGGTCAGTCCAGATCCAGCGCTCAACGCCGACAACCCACTGGGCAAGATCCCGGCCCTGCGCCTGGCCGACGGCAGCGTCATCCATGACAGCCGCGTGATCCTCGAATACCTCGACCAGCAGCACGTCGGCAACCCGCTGATCCCTCGCGAAGGCTCGGCCCGCTGGCGGCGTCTGACGCTGGCCTCGATGGCCGACGGGATCATGGACGCCTCTGTGATGGTGCGTTACGAACTGGCGCTGCGCGCCCCGGAAAAACACTGGGACGAGTGGCTCGATGCCCAGCGTGACAAGATCCGGCGCGCCCTGGCCTTTCTGGAAAGTGACGCCATCGCCGAGCTGACCAGTCATTTCGACGTGGCGGCAATCAGCGTGGCGTGCGCGCTGGGTTACATCGATCTGCGCCACCCGGATCTGGACTGGCGCACCGCCAATCCGCAACTGGCCAACTGGTATTTCGAAGTGAGCCAGCGACCGTCCATGGTCGCGACCATGCCCAAGCCTTAGTTTTTTATTGCCTGTTCCGGCCTCTTCGCGAGCAAGCTCGCTCCCACATTGGAATGCGTACTCCTGTGGGAGCGAACTTGCTCGCGAATGCACCCGCTCGGTTTCACTGGCAGAAACCCGATAATCTGCGTCACCAACTCATCCTTCCAGCTCTGATCCTCACGCAACCCCAGCAACCCGCTCATTGCATCGCCCCCACATCAAACTCCAGCGGCTTGGCTGATTTCTGCCCGATCCCATACCAGTCGAGTTTGCGCGTCAGCACCATGAACACACCGAGCAAGCCAAACAGCAGCAGCGAACCCATCAGCAGCGCGTAATCCTCAGCGCTCAGCAAGCCATACAGCAGGCCATACAACGCTGCCAATCCCGCAGAAAAACTCAGACCGTGGCGCACGCTGTGCAGCACATGGCACACATAAAACCCGATCAGCAATACACAGCCACTGGCCGACAGCAGATACGCCAGGGCAAAACCGATGTGCTCCGACAGCGACAGCAACAACAAGTAGAAGAACGCCAACGCGACACCGACCAGCGCGTATTGCACCGGGTGCACCGCGAGGCTCTTGAGCACTTCGAACAGGAAGAAACCGGCGAACGTCAGGACGATGAACAGCAGTGCATATTTGATTGCCCGATCACTCTTCAGGTACTGATCCACCGGGTCGATGAAACTCACGCCAAAACTGCGCCCGTTGAACGCCTCGCAGTCATTGCCCATGACGCAACGGTTCATGGCTTCTTGCAAGTTGGTGGAGAAAAACGAGGTCTGCCAATCGGCGCTGAAACCCTGATCACTGATCTCGCGCTTGCCCGGCAGAAAGTTGCCGATGAAGCTTGGGTGCGGCCAGTTGGCGGCGAGGCTGACATGGCTGGTCTTGCCCACCGGCAATACTTGCAACGAACCGGTGCCTTGCAACCGCAGGTCGAAGCCGAAGGCCAGTTCCGTGGCTTTGCGGGTATCCAGCGCCGGCAGCGTGACTCGCACACCTTCGCCGAGCCAGCCCACCTGAGTGCCAGGTACGAAGTCCAGGCGCTGGCCGTCGAGCTCCAGTTTCAGCGCGTTTTCGATGCCGCGAATGTCGCTGATACCCACCGCCAGAAACGGCGCATCAAACTGGTAATCGGCGAAGTCTTCCTTGATGCCCAACTGCGCCGGCAACGAGAAATGCCCAGTGATGCGATTGTCGGCATGGAACAGCCGCGCCTCGTAGATGCCTCGGGCGCGCAGTTCGGTTTGCACTTGCCCGTCGAGCTCAAAGCGCCCCGGCAAAAAATACAGACGACCGCGTTCTTCGCCGAGCTCTTCATAACGCTTATTGGTTTTCTCGTTGGTCTTCCAGGTGCGCACCACCTTGCGATACGGCACCACCATCACCGGCCCGCTCAGTTGCTGGCTGTAGCTGGAACTGCGCGCGATGTCTTCCAGCACGCCGTCGCGCAGTTGCTGGCGCTCGTCGATGATGCCGTCGATCATCAGCAGTGGTATCAGCAACAGCAGGATCAGCAGGGCGATGGCCCCGAGCTTTATGGTCAGATTCTTGTTCATGGGACTCTCCCTGTTTGGATGGGCAGAGTCTGTTTGGGCTGTGTGAGAGGAATATGGGGCGATTGTGGAGTTTGTGTGGAAAGATCAAAAGATCGCAGCCTTCGGCAGCTCCTACATGAGATTGCGTTCCCTTGTAAGAGCTACCGAAGGCTGCGATCTTTTTACGGTATCAAGGCAGGCGCAAAATCACTTCCACGCCGCTCTCGACGTTGCGGATATGCATCGACCCACCATGCAACTTCACCACTTCCTCAACGAAGTTGAGTCCAAGCCCGGTGCTTTTACGCCCACTGTCCGGACGCGGCAGCGAGTAAAACCGCTCACTCAGACGCGGCAAGGCGTACTCGGGAATCGGCGCCGCTTCATTGAACAGGCGGAACTCGACCTGCTCCCCGACACGCTCGGCACTGAAGCGCAGCAGCCCGGCGACCGGGGTGAAATCCAGCGCATTGTCCAGCAGGTTGCCCAGCGCCTGACGCAGCAGAAACGGTTCGCCGATCAGCAACAGATCCGGCGCAATCGTCTGCTCGACCTTGAGCCGTCGGCCTTCGATTCGCGCCGCCTGCGCCCGGAGTAATTCATCGACCAGTACCGCCAGCGGCACCGCCACACGCTCTTCAAGCCCCTGACGCTGCTCCACCTGCGCCAGGTTCAGCAGCCGCTCGATCAACTGCTGCATCCGTGCGCTTTCACTGTCGATGTTGCCGACGAAGCGCAGGCGCTGGATGGGGGGCATGTCACCCTGCAGCAACTCCGCCGCACCGCGAATCGCCGCCAGCGGACTTTTCAATTCATGGGTCAGGGTGTGCACGTAGCGCTCGACGTAGGCCTTGCCCTCCAGTTGGGTGCGCATCTGCTCCACCGCCGTGGCCAGTTGTTCCAGCTCACCGCCACGGTAATGCGGCACTTCGACCCGGCGCCCCTCACTCACGGCCTGGGCGTAGCCGGTCAAACGGTGCAGCGCGCGACTCAGCCACCATGACAACAAGGCGCCGAACAGCAATCCCAGGCCGATCAGTCCGGCGCCGTAAAACAACAAGCGCCGCTCGGTGCGATCGACGTAAGGCTGCAATGAACTGTTGGGCTTGGCCACGGTGACCACGCCGATGATCCGGCCGTTGTCGCGGATCGGTGCACCGACGTGCATCACCGAAGAGTTCGCATCATTCGGATCGCTGCGGCTCGACCGAGCGCCGTACTCACCACGCAGGGTCAGGTAGACATCGTTCCAGCGCGAGTAATCCTGACCGACCGCCACCCCGCTGGAGTCCAGCACCACGATGCCTTTGGCGTCGGTGACGTAGATGCGGTGGTTGACCTGGTTTTTCGGCAATCCCCAGATCGTCGCCTGCGGCTGACGCTCGCCATAGGCACGCAGCAATTCTGGCCAGCGGTTCTCGCTGAGTGTCCCGGCCTTGAAATCATCACGGAGGATTTCCGCCATCAGGTTGGCGGTGTCGACCAGGGTTTCTTCGGTGGACTGGCGCACACCCGGGCGGATTTCTTCCATCACCGTGTTGAGCACGAAGTAG
Organism: Pseudomonas sp. MG-9; assembly: GCF_018729515.1. Lineage (NCBI taxonomy): Bacteria > Pseudomonadati > Pseudomonadota > Gammaproteobacteria > Pseudomonadales > Pseudomonadaceae > Pseudomonas > Pseudomonas sp. MG-9. The sequence continues at coordinate 682,262 of NZ_JAHHZH010000002.1, read as the reverse complement.
CCGGTCAGGCCGACAAACAGCACATACACCAGAAAGATCCGCAGCCCCAGCGACATCAGCTGTGCCCCGGGCTGTAGCTGTAGCCGAGGCCGCGATGGGTCTGGATCGGCTCGGCGTCGGCACGCACCAGACGCAGTTTGGCGCGCACGCTTTTGATGTGGCTGTCGATGCTGCGCTCGTAACCGGCGTCGACGGCAACGCCCAGTGCGTCGAGCAATTGCTCGCGGCTGAACACACGCTGCGGTTGTTCGAGCAGGCATTGCAGCAGACGGAATTCGTGGCGTGTCAGGCTCAGTGGCTGGCCGCGATAGGTAATCAGCACACGCTCGGGATCGATGCGAAACACGGCCGAAGCGGTTTCCACCGCAGGACGCGGGGCCATGCGCTTGAGAATTGCCCGCACCCGCGCCGCGACTTCCCGCGGGCTGAACGGCTTGACCACGTAGTCGTCAGCACCGATCTCCAGTCCCACCACCCGGTCGATCTCGGCGTCCCGGGCACTGAGGAACAGCACCGGCACTTCACTGAAGCGCCGCAGCTGTTTGCAGGTTTCGAAACCGCTGATGTCCGGCAGGCCGATGTCGAGGATGATCAGATCCGCCGGGGTCTGCCGTTGATGCTCCAGCGCCGCCGCGCCGAGGCTCAGCCACGTGGTGGCGAACCCCTCGCCCTGCAGGGCAAAAATCAGCGTGTCGGCAATCGCCGCTTCGTCTTCGACAATCAGGATATGAGGCATGGCGTCCGAGCCCATGGGTTAAGTGCGCGAACGGTGCCCCAAGCCTGACGTTACGTCAATGAGACCACTAGCAGTCCGGTTTGTCGGCGGTGAAACGCCGCGCCGGGTTTACTGCTGCGCCGAACTCGCGCAAGGCCTTGGCACCGATCAACAGCGGGTAGTTGAAGTTGCTGCGATCGGTCAGGTTGACCTCCACGGTACGCTTGACGTTGCCCAGACACAGCTCCAGATCGACCACTGGACGCTTGGCGACCTCGGTGCTGTCGCTTTCGTCTTCCTCATCCGAACGGCTCTTGATCTTGCTGATCCGCGCGATCTTGTGTTCGTAGACCTTGTTGCTGGCGTCCTTGGTGGCGAGGCGGAAACGCACCCAGTTTTCACCGTCACGGGTGAAGGTTTCGATGTCCTTGGCCGACAGCGAGGCGGTCAGTGCGCCGGTGTCCATTTTGGCCTTGAGCACTTCACCGCCGATTTCCGGCAGCGCAATGTATTCGTAGCGCCCGTACAGGGTCGGCTCGGCGGCCATGACCGGCAGGGCGACGAGGGCAAACAGTGCAAGGAGAGATTTCACGTAAGGGGCTTCCTTGGAAAATGAGGGCTCAACGCCGAATTCTAGACCGCGAAAAAACACGATAGTTGGTTTACCGCCAACCTTTGTGGCGAGGGAGCTTGCTCCCGCTCGACGACGCAGTCGGCGTAAAAACCAGCCTGCATGTTTCGCCTGACACACCGAGGTGAATGGATCTGGGGCCGCTTCGCAGCCCAGCGGGAGCATGCTCCCTCGCGTCAGGGTGGTGCGTAATCATTCAAAGCATACCGGCCCAAAAGTGAAACATTCGTCAGCCCCGATTTGGCCTGTCGTCCGAAGCCACTTATCATGGCGCGCCCATCCGCCTTCATAGAGTTGCTTATGCGCCGCCTGCTCACCGGCTGTTTCGTCACCCTGCTGCTGTTGCTCAACACCCTGATCCTGATCGGGCCGTTGATGGTCTTTGCTCTGCTCAAGCTGATCGCGCCCGGGCGCTGGCGCGATTACGCGTCGTGGGCGGTGATGTGGATCGCCGAGACCTGGGCCGAAATCGACAAGCTGATCTTTCGCCTGTGCATCCCCACCCAATGGGACATTCGCGGCGGCGAAGACCTGCGCGGTGACACCTCGTATCTGGTGGTCAGCAACCACCAGTCGTGGGTCGACATCCCGGCGCTGATCCAGACCCTCAACCGGCGCACGCCGTTCTTCAAGTTCTTCCTCAAGAAAGAGCTGATCTGGGTGCCGTTCCTGGGGCTAGCGTGGTGGGCGCTGGATTACCCGTTCATGAAGCGCTACACCAAGGCGTTCCTGGCCAAGCACCCGGAACTGGCGGGCAAGGATCTGGAAATCACCAGACAGGCCTGCGAGTTGTTCAAGCGTCAGCCAGTGACGGTGGTCAACTATCTGGAAGGTACCCGCTACACTGCGGCGAAAAGCGCGCAGCAGCAGTCACCGTTCAAGCACCTGCTCAAGCCCAAGGCTGGCGGCGTGGCATTTGTTCTGGCGGCGATGGGGGAGCAGTTGGACGCCATCCTCGACGTGACCGTGGTTTATCCACAGCAGACGATTCCGGGGTTCTGGGATCTGATCAGCGGTAGCGTGCCGCGGGTGATCGTCGACATCAAGACCCGCGAACTCGACCCGGCGCTGTCACAGGGTGATTACGAGAACGATCCGGTGTTTCGCGAGCAGGTCCAGAGCTGGGTCAACCAGCTCTGGACCGAGAAGGATCAGCGCATCACCGAACTGCGCGGCGAGCGCGGCTGAATCAGCTACCGGTGCCGGCGCCCCAGATGCTGCCCAGGCTCTGCAGCAGCGGGCCGCCGACGCCTTGATCACCCAGATACTTGAGAAGCACCGGAGCAAACTGACCGACCATGCCACTGTCCATGCCCAACGCACCGAAGGCGTTGTTCAGGTCGCTGGTATTTTTGACGTTGCCCAGTGCATTTTCCAGCCCGGCTGACTTGCCCGACGAGCCCAGCAAACCGCTCAACGCAGCCAGATTGCCACTGCCGCCCGACAGTTTGTCGATACCCGGCACTTCTTTGGCCAACTGCGAATAATCGGTGCTGCTCAATTGGTTCTTGGCCAAGCCAAGCATGGCGCTGGTGCCACCGACGGCTTGCTGAGGCGTAACACCGAGACCGGTCACGGCTTGCAGCAAACCGGCGGTTTCCGAGGTCGGCGCAGCGGCGGCAGCCTTGTCGCCGCCCTGCATGCCCGAAACCGCACCGGCGACATCGTTCAAGCTGAAACCGGCGAACACCGGACCGGCCGCCAGAGTCATCAGTGAAGCCAAGGCAATACCGCGTGAAATCTTCATTCAGACATCCTCTTGCGCTGTGGTAACCGCCCTTCAATAGGCGGCGAAACTGCCGGTTTGACCGGGTATCCGCTGGCATGTTCCTCGCCGGCGCATCCATTTTCAGGAAAGCCACGTCTATAAAACGTGAAACCGCGGATAACCCGAGATGAATGGCACAAGCGCTGCCGCTGAACTAGCCTGAGAACAGCCCGAGCAGCGCCCTCGTCGCCCGTCTATTGTCTGGAGAACCGTCATTTCCACCGCCGACACCGATCAGTTGCGCCAGCTGTTGGCCCAGTGTTCACTGGGCGACCGGCGTGCGTTCGAAACCCTCTATCGCAGCGTCGGCCCGCGCTTGCATGGCGTGGCCCAGCGTTTCATGGGCCGGGCGGATCTGGCCGAGGAAGTGCTGCAGGAAAGCTTCGTGCGCATCTGGAACAACGCCTCGCGCTACGAAGCTCATTTGTCGGCGCCGCTGACCTGGATGATCACCATCACCCGCCATCAGGCCATCGACCAATTGCGCAAGCATCGCGACCGGCCGCTGACGGAGGTCGAACAGGACGCTCTTGCAGACGAAGGCCCTTCGGCGCTTGAGCTGTTGAACAGCAGCCGTGAGGCCAGCGCGCTGCACCGCTGCCTCGACACCCTCGACGGCCAGCAGCGCCAATCGATCACCGTCGCCTATTTTCAGGGGCTATCCTGCGCGGAACTGGCCGACCACCTGGCCGCACCACTGGGCTCGGTAAAATCATGGATTCGCCGCGGCATGGAACGTCTGCGCAGGTGCCTTGAATCATGAACTACCAGACCCCTGCCCTGCGCCGCGCCCTCGCGGCCGATTACGCCATCGGCCTGATGTCCTCGGCGGCGCGTCGGCGTTTTGAACAGTTGCTGCTGGACGATGCCGCACTTCGCGCGGAACTCGCGCACTGGCAGCACAGCCTCGCCAGCCTGACCGATCCGATACCGGAGCAGCCAGTGCCGGAACACGTCTGGCAAGGCATCACCGCGCGGATCGAACCGCAAGTACTGCATGTCCCCGAAAAACGCCCGTTCTGGAACTGGCTGCGAATCACCGCCGCAGTCTGTTCGATCGTGGTGCTGGTGTTCCTCGGTTCGCTGTACAACCGCGACGACGCCCGCTACCACGCCACCCTGCTGACCGCAGACGCGCAACCAGCGCTGAAGGTCGAGGCGCATGCGGATTATCTGCAAGTCGAGCCGCTGACATTGGCGGCCGTTGATGCGGATCGTAGCCTGGAGTTGTGGGCGATTCCGGCGGATGGCAAACCGATCTCGCTGGGGGTGATTCCGGTGGGAGGCAAAGGCAAGGTTGAGTTGAACGAGGCGCAGCAAGCCTTGATCGGTAAACCGATCGCGCTGGCGGTAAGTCTTGAGCCTAAAGGTGGTTCGCCGACCGGGCAGCCGACAGGGCCGGTTCTCTATCAGGGTGCTTTAGCAGCCCTCTAATGCAAAGATCAAAAGATCGCAGCCTTCGGCAGCTCCTACATAAATCCCGTGTAGGAGCTGCCGAAGGCTGCGATCTTTTAGGTTCTTTAGTTGCAAGCCATGCGAACCGATATTTCGAAATGAACTATAAACCTGTCAGATCTGACAGTAGGAAGTTTTTTGTTGTGCTTGAACAATTGGCACTCCAGAAAATGTAACGGAGTACACAACATGTTGAAGAAACTTACCGCTGGCGCTTTGATTGCTTTGGCTCTCTCGACTACTGCCTATGCGAGCACCTGTCCACCTGCCAGTTCTTTCACGAAGAAAAATGATGGCACATTTGAGGTGAGTGGACCGACCAAGAAGCTGACTGTCGACGTTGACCCTGCGAGCACCAGCGAGAGTGCTGCGCAAGCGCTCAAATTTACTGCGGCACGCATCAAGGATAAAGACAGCAATGACGCCAGAGTCGTCTGCCAGTACGAAGACGGCAAAATGAAACCGGATATTGGGGCATCGCTCGTCTGGCCAACGGGAAAACCAACTGCCGGCGACGGTGGCAATTGGCAAGGCGATGATTGCGCCACCAAAGACGGTGACGTTCAAAAGTGCGCGTTCAAATAACGTACGCAAGGTTGAACATCTACAACAAAAAAGGCAGCCCATGGCTGCCTTTCCCAAGCCTGAGATCCGGATGGTTGGACACCACCGCGACGTACATCAACAACTGGTCGGTGCGCGGGCGATAGAGCAGGCCGTTGAGGCAGTGATCGGCCAAGGACACCATGCTCACCACGTTCGCCGGTAGTTCGGCGCGGTCATTTCAAAGTCCATGCCGAGCGCCTGTCCTCACTCGACGAGACCGGGTGCAGAAGGTCGTAGGTGACGGTAAGCCTTGAGCCCAAAACAGGATTGCAGACCGGGCATCCGACTAGGCCGGTTCTCTATCAAAGGGCATTGGCCGCTATCTGATTTTTTTAGGCCTTTGAATTACTCAGTCTAATGTTTAACCAATCTATCAAATGGGAATCACGGGCATGGCAAACAGACAAACCGGTACGGTCAAATGGTTTAACGAAGAAAAAGGCTTTGGTTTCATTACTCCAGCTGGCGGCGGCGATGATCTTTTTGTCCATTTCAAGGCTATTGAGATTGATGGAGACAAAACTCTCGAAGAAGGGCAAACGGTTTCATTCGTAGCCGAGAGGGGACAAAAAGGAATGCAAGCAGCCCAAGTTCGCCCTGAATAATCCCTGGTCATAAAAAACCAAACAGAAACGGCACCTTAGCGGTGCCGTTTTTTCATCTTGGTTAAGCATTACGCCGCACTAAACAACTTATGCGGATCAATCACAAACTTCTTCGGCACACCGGCATCGAACTCGCCGTACCCTTCCGGCGCCTGATCGAGGCTGATCACCTGCACGCCCACCACTTCGGCGATGTTGATGCGGTCCCACATGATGGCCTGCATCAGTTGGCGGTTGTACTTCATCACCGGGGTCTGGCCAGTGTGGAAGCTGTGGGATTTGGCCCAGCCCAGACCGAAGCGGATGCTCAGGCTGCCCATTTTCGCGGCAGCGTCGACAGCGCCCGGGTCTTCGGTCACGTACAGGCCCGGAATACCGATCTTGCCGGCTACGCGCACCACGCCCATCAGCGAGTTGAGCACGGTGGCCGGGGCCTCGGCTTTCACCCCGTCATGGCCGTGACCACGGGCTTCGAAGCCCACGCAGTCCACTGCACAATCGACTTCCGGTTCGCCCAGCAGTGCGGCGATCTGTTCGTGCAGCGGGGTGTCTTGCGACAGGTCGACCACTTCAAAACCCTGGGCCTTGGCGTGAGCCAGGCGGATGGTGTTGACGTCGCCGATGATCACCACCGCCGCGCCCAGCAGACGTGCGGAAGCGGCTGCGGCCAGACCGACCGGGCCGGCGCCCGCGATGTAAACGGTGCTGCCCGGGCCGACGCCTGCAGTGACCGCACCGTGATAGCCGGTCGGCAGAATGTCGGAGAGGCAGGTCAGGTCACGGATTTTCTCCATGGCCTTGTCGCGATCCGGCAGTTTCAGCAGGTTGAAGTCGGCGTACGGCACCAGCACGTACTCGGCCTGGCCGCCGGTCCAGTCGCCCATGTCGACGTAACCGTAGGCACCGCCGGCACGGGCCGGGTTGACGGTCAGGCAGACGCCGGTGTGTTGCTCCTTGCAGGAACGGCAGCGCCCGCAAGCCACGTTGAACGGCACTGAGACCAGGTCGCCGATTTTCAGGTTCTCGACATCGGAACCCTTTTCGATCACTTCGCCGGTGATTTCATGCCCCAGCACCAGACCGGTCTGCGCCGTTGTACGGCCGCGCACCATGTGCTGGTCAGAGCCACAAATGTTGGTGGACACCACACGCAGGATCACACCGTGTTCGATCTTCCTGCCGCGCGGGTCCTGCATTTTCGGATAGTCGATTTTCTGCACTTCGACCTTGCCAGCGCCGAGATACACCACACCACGATTGCCAGACATGCTTTCACCTCGCTGTTGTTTTTATGGAACCGCGTTGCCCAGGCAGGCAGCGCGTTAAGTGCTCGGTAAATCAAAAGATCGCAGCCTTCGGCAGCTCCTGCATAAATCGCATCCCCTGTAGGAGCTGCCGAAGGCTGCGATCTTTTAGCTATCTAAAGAACGACGGTTCTATTGGCGTTCAAAAACACCCTTCTTTCGATGTGATAACCAACGGCCCGGGCCAGCGTCAGGCCCTCGATATCCCGCCCCTTGGCAATCAGATCCTCAGGGTAATGACTGTGATCCACCGCCTCGACGCCCTGGGCGATGATCGGCCCCTCGTCGAGATCGTTGTTGATGTAATGCGCCGTGGCGCCCACCAGTTTCACGCCCTTGTTGTAGGCCTGGTGATACGGCTTGGCGCCCTTGAACCCCGGCAGCAACGAGTGATGGATGTTGATCGCCTTGCCATCGAGTTTGCGGCACAGCTCCGGCGACAGCACCTGCATGTAGCGGGCGAGGATCACCAGTTCGGCGCCGGATTCTTCGATCACCTGCCACACCTGACGCTCCTGCGACGGCTTGTCGTTGGGATCGAGGGGGAAGTGGTAATAAGGGATCTGATGCCAATCAGCCAAGGGCTTGAGATCCGGGTGGTTGGACACCACCGCCGCGACGTCCATCGACAACTGGCCGATGCGCTGGCGGTAGAGCAAGTCGTTGAGGCAGTGATCGGCCTTGGAGACCATGATCACTACTTTCGGCCGGTAGTTCGGCGCCGTCAGTTCGAAGACCATGCCGAACGCCTGCCCACGCTCGGCGAGGCCGGCGCGGAAGGACTGTTCGTCGAAGCCATCGGGCTGACGGAATTCCACACGAATGAAGAAACGGCCCGATAGCCGGTCATCGAACGAGTGGTGCTCGGTGACGTAGCAACCCTGCTCGAACAGAAAACGCGTCACCGCGTCCACGGTGCCGAGCACGCTGGGGCAGTCGGCGGTCAGAATCCATGTGTCTGGGGCGCGGCTCATGGGGCGGTGACTCCTGTTTCAAACGCGGTGTTCACAGAGGGCCCGGTACTGGAGCTGGCCTGTGCTGGAATGCCTTTTTGTGGCGAGGGGGCTTGCCCCGTTCGGCTGCGAAGCAGTCGCAAACCTGCGAATCCGATTTACCTGATGAAACACGTTGGCTGGTTTTGGGGCGGCTTCGCCACCCAACGGGGGCAAGCCCCCTCACTACAAAAAGCAGCCATAACCGTCAATCGTGTCAGGCCTGGACGCTGAGGCCGTATTCGGCCGACGCATCCTGCAACCACAACCACCAGTAATCCGAGAAGCTGCGGCGGATCAGCAGTTCCCAGGTGTCTTCGGCGGTGTGGCGAATCATCAGCTGCGACTTGGCGAACACCGTGCCGACCGCTTTGCCGACCGGAAAGTTGTTCGGGTGCACGTCGTAGCTGGTGGACTTCATCAGCACCTGACGCACGTTCGGCCCGCTGAGTTCGAGCACTTGCTGGCCGCCGCTGACGTTGACGATCGCAATGTGCAGATCGCCCAGCGCTTCGCGCAGTTTCTTCTCGGCGGCGAACTCTTCACCGCTCGGCACGATCAGCAGCCACTCATCCGGGCCCATCCATTGCAGGCTGGTTTCGCCTTTGACGATCACGCTCAGGGCGCCGGGCAATTCGATGCCCAGGGCCTTGTGCACACCGGCGGCGAAGGCTGCATCGTGGCCATCGCCACGAATGGTCAGATGGCCGAGAAGTTTCTTTTCACGCACGATCACGCCGGCGTTCTTGCGGCCCTTGCCGACCAGGCTGGCGAGGTCGGCATGGTGCAGCGACGACTCGGCACGGGCACCGGTGGTTGGGCGTTGTTGGTACACGTTGGCTGTGGTCATAAAGCACCTTCCTGAATTCTGACTTGAACCCTTTGCAAGCAGATCTACCGCTATCGCGAGCAGGCTCACTCCTACAAGGGGTACGCGATCACCTGTAGGAGTGAGCCTGCTCGCGATGAAGTCACCGCGGTGCGACTGCACTCCACAGGAGCCGAACCATCAAATGTTCTGCCGATCACCCTTCGGATCGAAGAACACCGAAGAAACAATCTCCGCCTCGATCACGCTGCCATCGGCCAGCGGTGCAAACACTCGCTCGCCCATGCGTTTGAGACCCCCCTTGACCACACCCATGGCAAACGAATAGCCGAGGGAGTTGTGCGCGTAGCTCGAGGTCACGTGGCCGACCATGGTCATCGGGATCGCCTGCTTGGTGTTGAACACCAACTGAGCGCCTTCCGGCAGCCAGACGTTCGGATCGATCGGCTTCAGGCCCACCAACTGTTTGCGCTGATCACGCACGCAGTCTTCACGGTTCATGCCGCGCTGGCCGATCCACGAAAACGGTTTGGTACGACCCACGCACCAACCCATGTTCAGGTCGTCCGGGGTCATCGAGCCGTCAGTGTCCTGACCAACGATGATGAAACCCTTCTCGGCACGCAGCACGTGCATGGTTTCAGTGCCGTACGGCGTCAGGTTGTACTGCTTGCCGGCCTCAACAATCTTCTCCAGAACCCCCATCGCGTAGTCGGCCTGCACGTTGACTTCGTACGACAGCTCACCGGTAAACGAGATGCGGAACACCCGCGCCGGCACACCGCCGACCAGACCTTCTTTCCAGGTCATGAACGGGAACGCTTCGTTGCTCAGATCGATGTCGGTCACGGCGCTGAGCAGCTTGCGGCTGTTCGGCCCGGACAGGGTCATGGTCGCCCAGTGGTCGGTGACGGACGTGAAGTACACCTTCATCTCCGGCCATTCGGTCTGGTGATACAGCTCCAGCCATTGCAGCACGCGAGCCGCGCCGCCAGTGGTGGTGGTCATGACGAAATGGTTGTCGGCCAAGCAGGCCGTCACGCCGTCGTCGAAGACCATGCCGTCTTCTTTGCACATCAGGCCGTAACGGGCCTTGCCCACGTCGAGCTTGGTCCAGGCGTTGGTGTACACGCGGTTGAGGAACTCGCGGGCATCCGGGCCTTGAATGTCGATCTTGCCCAGGGTCGAGGCGTCGAGCAGGCCGACGCTGTCGCGCACGGCTTTGCATTCGCGCTTCACGGCCGCGTGCAGGTCTTCACCGTTTTTCGGGAAGTACCAAGGACGCTTCCACTGGCCGACGTCTTCAAACTCGGCGCCGTTCTTCACATGCCAGGCATGCAGCGCGGTGTAGCGAACCGGTTCGAAGATGTGCCCACAGTGACGACCCGCTACTGCACCGAAGGTCACCGGCGTGTAGTTCGGGCGGAACATCGTGGTACCCATCTGCGGGATGGTCACGTTCAGCGAACGCGCGGCAATCGCCAGACCGTTGACGTTGCCGAGCTTGCCCTGATCGGTGCCGAAGCCCAGCGCGGTATAGCGTTTGACGTGCTCGACCGACTCGAAACCTTCGCGGGTCGCCAGTTCGATGGCGGCGGCGGTGACGTCGTTTTGCAGGTCGACGAATTGCTTCGGTGCCCGCGAGGTGCCCTTCTCATGCGGCACCTGGAACAGCGCCAGGGTCGCTTCTTCGAGACGGCTCAGGGCTTTGGGCAAGGTGCCTTCGACCACACCGAAACCGGCTTCACTGGCAGCGCGAGCGCCCCCTTCGAAACCATCGGCCAGCGAATCGCCGAGGCCGTAGACGCCGTTGATGCCACCGACGCACACACGTTTCTGCGGCGCTTCGCCCGGTACGAAACCGAGGATGTCTTCACGCCAGGTCGGCTTGCCGCCGAGGTGCGAAGCCAAGTGCACAACCGGGCTGTAACCGCCGGAACTGGCGATCACATCGCAGTCGAGCCATTCACCCGGGCTGGTCACGGTGTGGGCTTTGACATCGATCGCAGCAACGCGGGCAGCGGTCACACGCTTGCTGCCACGTGCCTCGATCACGGCGCTGCCGGTGAGGATGCGGATGCCTTTGGCGCGAGCTTCTTCCACCAGCGCACCACGCGGGTTGCTGCGCGCATCGGCGATGGCTACCACTTGCAGGCTGGCGTCGAGCCAGTCCAGCGCCACGCGGTAGGCATGATCGTTGTTGGTGGTCAGCACCAGCTTCTTGCCCGGTGCCACGCCGTAACGGCGCACATAAGTCGAGACCGCACCGGCGAGCATGTTGCCCGGCACGTCGTTGTTGCCGTAGACCAGCGGACGCTCATGCGCACCCGTCGCCAGCACTACACGCTTGGCGCGAACGCGGTGGATGCGCTGACGCACCTGACCGATTGGCGCACGGTCGCCGAGGTGATCGGTGAGGCGTTCGTGAATGGTCAGGAAGTTGTGATCGTGGTAACCGTTGACCGTGGCGCGCGGCAACAGCAGCACGTCCGGGGTGTTCTTCAGTTCAGCGATGACGCTGGCCACCCACTCCACCGCCGGCTTGCCGTCGAGGCTTTCGCGGGAGTCGAGCAGGCTGCCGCCGAACTCTTCCTGCTCGTCAGCCAGAATCACCCGGGCACCGCTGCGCGCAGCGGCCAGGGCTGCGGCGAGACCGGCAGGGCCCGCGCCGACGATCAGCACGTCGCAGTGCTGGTTCATGTAGTCGTAGGTGTCCGGATCGACTTCGGTCGGCGAACGGCCCAGGCCGGCAGCCTTGCGAATGTACTTCTCGTACGTCATCCAGAACGATTGCGGGTACATGAAGGTTTTGTAGTAGAAACCCGGCGGCATCAGCTTGCCGCCGACCTTGCCGAGAATGCCCATCATGTCGTTGTTGACGCTCGGCCAGCCGTTGGTGCTGGTGGCGACCAGGCCTTGGTACAGCGCCTGTTGCGTGGCGCGCACGTTGGGAATCTGGGTGGCTTCGGTCGCACCGATCTGCAGCACCGCGTTTGGCTCTTCGGCACCGGCGGCGAAGATCCCGCGGGGACGCGAATATTTGAAGCTGCGGCCGATGATGTCGACGCCGTTGGCGATCAGGGCCGAGGCCAGCGAGTCGCCCTCGAAGCCTTTGTAGCTCTGACCGTTGAAGGTGAAGCTCAGCACTTTGTTGCGGTCGATCCGTCCACCGTTGGACAGGCGATTGGTCTGGCTCATACCTTCTCTCCCAGCGCCGTCGTGGCTGTTTTCGCCGTATCAGCCTTGTCGGTGAATTGCGGCTTGGTGCCGATCTTGTAGGTTTCGAGAATCTCGTAGGTCACGGTGTCGCGGGTGACGTTGAAGTACTGGCGGCAACCGGCGACGTGATCCCACAGCTCATGGTGCAGACCGCGCGGGTTGTCGCGGAAGAACATGTAGTCGCCCCACTCTTCATCAGTGCAGGCAGCTGGATCCAGTGGACGCGGAATGTGCGCCTGGCCGGATGCGTGGAATTCCTCTTCGGAGCGCAGTTCGCCGCAGTGAGGACAGAAGATATGCAACATGGGGATTTCTCCTGTTAGTGGGCAACCGCAGCAGCGCCGTGTTCATCGATCAACGCACCGTTGTGGAAACGGTCGATGGAGAAAGGTGCGGCCAACGGGTGCATTTCACCCTTGGCCAGGCTCGCGGCAAACACGTTGCCCGAGCCGGGAGTTGCCTTGAAGCCGCCGGTGCCCCAACCGCAGTTGAAGAACATGTTCGGCACCGGGGTTTTCGAAATGATCGGGCAGGCGTCCGGCGTGGTGTCGACGATGCCGCCCCACTGCCGGTTCATGCGCACCCGCGACAGCACCGGGAACATTTCGACGATGGCCTGGATGGTGTGTTCGATCACCGGGTACGAACCGCGTTGGCCGTAGCCGTTGTAGCCGTCGATACCGGCGCCGATCACCAGGTCGCCCTTGTCGGACTGGCTGATGTAACCGTGCACGGCGTTGGACATGATCACGCTGTCGATAATCGGTTTGATCGGCTCGGACACCAGCGCTTGCAGCGGGTGGGATTCGATCGGCAGACGGAAACCGGCGAGCTTGGCCATGTGCCCGGAATTACCGGCAGTGACCACGCCGACGCGCTTGGCGCCGATGAAGCCCTTGTTGGTTTCAACGCCGATGCACACACCGTTTTCCTTGCGGAAACCGATCACTTCGGTCTGTTGGATCAAGTCCACGCCCAATGCGTCAGCCGCACGGGCGAAGCCCCAGGCCACGGCATCGTGCCGGGCGACGCCGCCGCGACGCTGGACGGTGGCGCCCATCACCGGGTAGCGGGTGTTTTTCGAGCAGTCGAGGTACGGGATCTCGTCCGCGACTTGCTTGGCGTTGAGCAGCTCGCCATCGACGCCGTTAAGGCGGTTGGCGCTGACCCGACGCTCGGAATCACGAATGTCCTGCAGGGTGTGGCACAGGTTGTAGACGCCACGCTGAGAGAACATCACGTTGTAGTTCAGGTCCTGCGACAGGCCTTCCCACAATTTCATCGCGTGTTCGTACAGGTGCGCCGACTCGTCCCACAGGTAGTTGGAGCGCACGATGGTGGTGTTGCGCGCGGTGTTACCGCCGCCCAGCCAGCCTTTCTCGACCACGGCGACGTTGGTAATGCCGTGCTCTTTGGCCAGGTAATAGGCGGTCGCCAGACCGTGCCCACCACCGCCGACGATGACCACGTCGTAGACCTTCTTCGGCGTTGGCGTGCGCCACATGCGCTGCCAGTTTTCGTGGTGGCTGAGGGAGTGTTTGAAGAGGCCGAAGCCCGAATAGCGTTGCATAGTCATTTACTCCAAACCGCTCAGCGATAAACCGGGTAGTCGGCGCACAGTGCCGCGACGTTCTTGGCCACATTCGCTTCAACGTCGGCGTCACCGAGGTTGTCGAGAATGTCGCAGATCCAGCCGGCCAGCACTTCGCACTGAGCGACCTTGAAGCCACGCGTGGTGACGGCCGGGGTGCCGATGCGCAGGCCCGAGGTCACGAACGGCGATTGCGGGTCGTTCGGCACGGCGTTCTTGTTGACGGTGATGTGGGCGCGGCCGAGGGCAGCGTCGGCATCTTTGCCGGTCAGGCCCTGACGGATCAGGCTGACCAGGAACAGGTGGTTATCGGTACCGCCGGACACTACATCGTAGCCACGTTTGATAAACACGCTGGCCATGGCCTTGGCGTTGTCGATCACTTGCTGCTGATAGGCCTTGAAGCCTGGCTCCAGCGCTTCCTTGAAGCACACCGCCTTACCGGCGATGACGTGCATCAGCGGGCCGCCCTGGGCGCCGGGGAATACCGCGGCGTTGAGCTTCTTCTCGATCTCTTCGTTGGACTTGGCCAGGATCAGCCCGCCACGCGGACCGCGCAGGGTTTTGTGGGTGGTGGTGGTGACCACGTCGGCGTACGGTAGCGGGTTCGGGTACAGACCGGCGGCGACCAGACCGGCCACATGGGCCATGTCGACGAACAGCAGCGCACCGACCTTGTCGGCGATCTGCCGGAAGCGCGGGAAGTCCAGGGTCTTCGAGTAAGCGGAGAAACCGGCAACGATCATCTTCGGCTTGCACTCGACGGCCAGACGCTCGACTTCGTCGTAATCGATCAGCCCGGTGTCGGTGTTGATCCCGTACTGCACGGCGTTGTACAGCTTGCCCGAGGACGACACTTTGGCGCCGTGGGTCAGGTGACCGCCGTGGGCCAGGCTCATGCCGAGGATGGTGTCGCCCGGCTGGATCAGCGCCAGGTACACGGCGCTGTTGGCCGACGAACCGGAGTGCGGCTGGACGTTGGCGTAATCGGCGCCGAACAGTTGCTTGGCGCGCTCGATGGCCAGCGCTTCGACTTTATCCACATGTTCGCAGCCACCGTAGTAGCGCTTGCCCGGATAACCTTCGGCATATTTGTTGGTCAGGCCGCTGCCTTGCGCTTGCATCACGCGTTTGCTGGTGTAGTTTTCCGACGCGATCAGCTCGATGTGATCTTCCTGACGTTGCTCCTCGGCATTCATCGCCGCCAGCAGTGCATCGTCGTAACCCTGGATCTGGTCTTGCTTGCTGAACATCGCGTCTCTCCCAGCGGCTTCTGTGCGCCATTTTGTCTTGGTCAGGCACGCCGCTTGCGACAGTGCCCTTTGATGCGATGGTATGACCGGCGCAGACAGCTCAAATGCCTACGGACGCCACGCAAAGGTGCGTTTACGACATGGCGGGAAATGACTCGGAGAATGCATTCCCCCTGTAGGAGCTGCCGAAGGCTGCGATCCTTTGACCTTGACTCTAAAAGATCAAAAGATCGCAGCCTTCGGCAGCTCCTACAGGGGTTATGCGATCAAGTGGCGAATGGCGAGCAACAGGAGGAAATGCGCGGGATAGAGCGCGTACGCCCAGCGGCGCATAGGCAACGGATGGATAGAACCGGAGTGTCGCAACAAGAACATCCCAAGCGATGGCGCCATCAGACACGCCGCGATGCCGAGGACTGCCACGACATTGCCGAACTCTGCCGCCTCATACAGCACCTGCCACTGATTGCCCGCCAGACACACCAGCCCCGGCAGCAGACTGAAATACCAGGGGCGACGGAACACCAGCAGCAGCGCCAGCGGCAACAACACGCCGAATACGCCGAACATCAGCCACGGTGAAAACAGCGCGGCCAGCAACAAGGCTCCGACGCCCAACAGTCGCGACAGCAGCGTGCGATCCTGCCACCCCCGTGCCACCAGCAGCCCCAGCGCCAGGGTCGGCATCACGTTCAAGGTGTCGGGATCAGGAATGTACAAGCGGTAAGGAATTTCACTCACCGCGCTGAACAGCAACAGCCAGCCGAGATAGCGCCATTCGGTCTTCTGCGCACCGGCACGGGAAAGATTCGCCGCCATCGCCAGACAGAACCACGCAAACGCCATGCGCCCCGGAACATACAGCCAATCGGCGCTGATCCCGACATATCGCAGGTGATCGAGCAGCATGCTCAGCAGCGCCAGCCACTTGAGCAAATCCAGCGCGCCGTCGCGTTTAGTCACGTGCATAATCGGGCCACAAACTGGTAATTTTCTGACAGCGACATCCCGTGTGCTCCCCGGAAGATCTTCGGTAAAGTGCGCACCCTCATTGACCACGAGCCTTCACAAGAGTCTCGACCACGGAAGCCGGCCATGACCGACAAGAGCCAACAATTCGCCAGCGACAACTACTCCGGTATCTGCCCCGAAGCCTGGGCTGCCATGGAACAGGCCAACCACGGCCACCAGCGCGCTTATGGCGACGATGAATGGACCGCACGCGCGGCCGACCATTTCCGCAAACTGTTCGAAACCGACTGCGAAGTGTTCTTCGCCTTCAACGGCACCGCCGCCAACTCACTGGCACTGTCGTCGCTGTGCCAGAGTTACCACAGCGTGATCTGCTCGGAAACCGCCCACGTCGAAACCGACGAATGCGGCGCGCCGGAATTCTTCTCCAACGGCTCTAAACTGCTGATCGCCGGCACCGAAAACGGCAAGATCACCCCACAGTCGATCCGTGAAGTTGCGCTCAAGCGCCAGGACATCCACTACCCGAAACCGCGCGTGGTGACCCTGACCCAGGCCACGGAAGTCGGCAGCGTCTACACCCCGGAAGAAGTCCGCGCCATCAGCGCCACCTGCAAGGAACTGGGCCTGCACCTGCACATGGACGGCGCACGTTTTTCCAACGCCTGCGCGTTCCTCGGCTGCACGCCAGCCGACCTGACCTGGAAGGCCGGCGTCGACGTGCTGTGCTTCGGCGGCACCAAGAACGGCATGGCGGTGGGTGAGGCGATCCTGTTCTTCAACCACAAACTGGCCGAAGACTTCGACTACCGCTGCAAACAGGCCGGGCAACTGGCGTCGAAAATGCGCTTCCTGTCGGCGCCGTGGGTCGGCATCCTCGAAAACGACGCCTGGCTCAAATACGCCCGTCACGCCAACCACTGCGCGCAATTGCTGGCTGAGCTGGTCAGCGACATCCCGGGCGTGGAGCTGATGTTCCCGGTACAGGCCAACGGCGTGTTCCTGCAACTCTCGGAACCGGCCATCGCCGCCCTGACCGCGAAGAACTGGCGCTTCTACACCTTCATCGGCAAGGGCGGCGCACGCTTCATGTGTTCGTGGGACACCGAAGAAGAGCGCGTACGCGAACTGGCTCGCGACATCCGCGAAGTCATGTCCGCCTGATTACATGGCAAATGAACTCCTGGATGAGGGGATCTCCTGTAATGAGTTGACCCCCTGTGGCGAGGGAGCTTGCTCCCGCTGGGCTGCGTAGCAGCCCCAAAACCTGAGTGGGCGGCTCGTCAGACAAACCGTATTGCCTGGGTTTACGACTGCTGCGCAGCCGAGCGGGAGCAAGCTCCCTCGCCACAAGTTCACTTCGCCGCCCCTATCGCGACAGCTGCTTGGTCTACATTGTTTGTCGAGCCTCCGCTCACATAACAATAAGCAGGAGCATCGGCATGTCGTTACAAGGCAAAACCCTGTTCATCACCGGCGCCAGCCGTGGCATCGGGCGTGAGATTGCGCTGCGGGCCGCGAAGGACGGGGCCAATATCGTGATTGCGGCCAAGAGCGCCGAAGCCCATCCGAAATTGCCCGGCACCATCCACAGCGTCGCCGCAGAGGTCGAAGCCGCCGGCGGCAATGCGTTAGCCCTGCAAGTGGATGTGCGTGATGACGACGCCGTGCGCCAGGCACTGGCCCAGGCCAACGAGCATTTCGGCGCGATCGATGCACTGGTGAACAACGCCGGGGCGATCAAGCTGACTGGCGTGCAGCACATCGAACTCAAGCGCTTCGACCTGATGCACCAGATCAACACCCGCGCCGTGCTGCTGTGCAGCCAAGCCGCCCTGCCCTATCTGAAAAAGTCCGCCGGGCACATCCTCAACCTGTCGCCGCCGCTGAACCTGGCGAGCAAGTGGTTCGCCCAATTCAGCCCCTACACCGTGACCAAGTACGGCATGAGCATGCTGACGATGGGCATGAGCGAGGAATTCGCCAGTTACGGCATCAGCGTCAATTCGCTGTGGCCGCAGACGATGATTGCCACGGCGGCGATCGAGTTTCAGCTGGGCAGCCGGGAGTCGTTCAAACAGGCGCGGACACCGGCGATCATGGCGGATGCGGCGCATGTGATTTTGAGCAGCCGTGGGCGGCAGATCACTGGGCGGTTGTTGATTGATGAAGAGATTTTGCGTGAGAGCGGCGCGACTGAGTTCGATCATTACCGCTTCGAGCCGGACAGCAGCGCGGCACTGATGCCTGACTTATTTGTGGATTGAAATACTTACCCCTGTAGGAGCTGCCGAAGGCTCGGGCCGCGATCGGACGATCTTTTGATCTTGTTTTTAAGATAAAGATCAAAAGATCGCAGCCTTCGGCAGCTCCTACAGGGGGGCGCGATCAGAATTCGATTCTGACGTCGCCTTTGGGCACACTGCAGCACGACAAGATAAACCCTTCCGCCTCGTCGTCCTCGGTAATCCCGCCGTTGTGCTCCATCTCCACTTCGCCCCCGAGCTTCATCACCTTGCAGGTCCCGCAAATCCCCATGCCGCAGGCTTTCGGGATCATCAGCCCCAGCTTGGCCGCCGCCGCATGGACCGTCTCGCCCGGTGCCACGCGAATGCTCTTACCGGACGCGGTGAATTCCACCTGATGCAGATCCGCCGCATCGATTTCCGGTGCCTCGGCGGCCTGTTCGGCTTGTTCCACTGCATCGGCGCGGGCTTCCGGTGGCGTGGCGCCGAAGGATTCCTCGTGGTAACGCGACATGTCGTAGCCAGCGGCTTCGAGCAGGCGCTTGACCGCAGTCATGTACGGCGTCGGGCCGCAGCAGAACACTTCGCGCTCAAGGAAGTCAGGCACCATCAGTTCCAGCATCTTGTGATTGAGGTAGCCGCGATAGCCGGCCCATGGCTCGCCCAAGCCATGCTTCTCACAAATCAGGTGCAAGCTGAAGTTGTCGATCCGCGACGCCATGTGTTCCAGCTCGCGGTGATAAATGATGTCTTTCGGCGAGCGCGCGCTGTGGATAAAGGTCATGTCGACGTTGGCGTTGGTGTCGTAGAACCAGCGCGCCATCGACATGCACGGGGTGATCCCCACGCCGCCACTGAGATAAAGCACTTTCGGGCTCGGGAAGTCGATGGCGTTGAACAGCCCGACCGGGCCGTGCACCGCCAGCTCCTGCCCTTCATGCAACGTGTCGTGCAGCCAGTTGGAGACCTTGCCGCCCGGCACGCGCTTGATGGTCACCGAAAAGCTGTACGGCACCGACGGTGAGCTGGAAATGGTGTACGAACGCATGATCGGCTGGCCTTCGATTTCCAGCTCCAGGGTCACGAACTGCCCGGGCTTGAAGAAGAACAGGATCGGCTGGTCGGCCATGAAGCAGAAGGTGCGCACGTCCCAGGTTTCCTGGATGACTTTGACGCAACGGACGATGTGGCGGCCATTGGCCCAGGTCTGGGTGGTGACCGGATTCAGGAAGCTGTTGGACATGCTGTTCTCCACGGCCGACTGCCGGCCTTCATGTGGCGATTCTGCGTATAGCGCGAACCGCCCGTTTACCTATCCGCGACATCGGCATACTTATCGCGACCAGCCCCCAACCACCGGGGGTTGCGCGTCGGGAACAGATTGCGCCATGTCGCCCATGGATAAGGTTCCGGGCAGCGCCGGCCCCACACTCGCCTCACACAAGACGAAACCTTTACACCTTGCGTAGCACCCTGATCAGCCACTTTTCATCGGCCACACAGAATGGCCTCGAGGATCACATCGATGGACGTCACCGCAAAAATCAGCCTGGGCGATCCGCTGGAACCCGCACGCAAGGCCACTGCACAAATGCTGCAAGAGCGCGAGCGCACTTTTTCGCTGCCGCAACCGTTCTACAGCGATGAGCGCCTGTTCGATATCGACATGCAGGAGATCTTCCAGAAAGAGTGGTTGATCGCCGGCATGACCTGCGAAATCCCGGCCAAGGGCAACTACTTGACCCTGCAGGTCGGCAAGAACCCGATCATCGTCATCCGTGGCGGCGAGGGTGTGGTGCATGCTTTCCATAACGTCTGCCGCCACCGTGGCTCGCGCCTGTGCACCAGTGAAAAAGGCAAGGTCGCCAAACTGGTCTGCCACTATCACCAGTGGACGTACGAGCTGGATGGTCGCCTGCTGTTCGCCGGCACCGAAATGGGCGCCGACTTCGACATGAAGCAATACGGCCTCAAACCGGTGAACGTTAAGACCGCCGGCGGCTACATCTTCATCAGCCTGGCGGAAAATCCGCCGGCCATCGATGACTTCCTGTCGACACTGAACCACTACATGGAACCGTACGACATGGAGAACACCAAGGTGGCGGTGCAAACCACCTTGATGGAAAAGGCCAACTGGAAACTGGTGCTGGAAAACAACCGCGAGTGCTACCACTGCAACGCCTCGCACCCGGAACTGCTGAAAACCCTGCTGGAATGGGACGACGTTACCGATCCGCGCGCCGATCAGGCGTTCAAGGATCACGTCGCCGCCTCCGCCGCTGCGTGGGAAGCCGAAAAGATCCCTTACGCCCACGCCAGTTTCGGCCTGCGCAACCGTATCGTGCGTATGCCACTGCTCAAGGGCACCGTGTCGATGACCCTGGACGGTAAACAGGGCTGCGCCAAACTGATGGGCCGGATCAAGAATCCGGACCTGGGCTCGATGCGCATCCTGCACCTGCCGCACTCGTGGAACCACTGCATGGGCGACCACATCATCGTCTTCACTGTGTGGCCGATCAGCGCCCAGGAAACCATGGTCACCACCAAATGGATCGTGCACAAGGACGCGGTGGAAGGTGTGGACTACGACATCGAGCGCATGCGCCAGGTGTGGGATGCGACCAACGACCAGGACCGGCGTCTGGCCGAAGAGAACCAGCGCGGGATCAACTCCACCGCCTACCAGCCCGGGCCGTACTCCAAGACCTATGAGTTTGGTGTGGTCAACTTCGTCGACTGGTACAGCGAGCGGATGCTGAGCAACCTTGGCGCAGAGCCAGCGCCGTACCTCAAGGGCGTTCCGGTTCAGGGCTAAACAAGAACGAAAGATCGCAGCCTGCGGCAGCTCCTACCTGAGGAATGCATTTCCCCTGTAGGAGCTGCCGCAGGCTGCGATCTTTTGACGTCTGCGCTCACACACCAGCAGAACTGTATGAAATCCGATCAACCGTGATTCAGACCTTACCTGGCGGGGCCCGCAGGGTTTGGCAAACAAGTTATCCACATAGCCACCCACAGCAAATGGGGACAACTGTGGATGAGATGGAAAAATAGCGGTGAATAAGTAAAGAAAAAACGTGACTTATCCAGAAGAGCGGTTTGAGAAATGGATTGTACGCTTTTTGATCAAATATCTATAAGCCACGTCTTTCATGGCCTGTAGAGGATGGCGAACACGTTATCCACAGAAACGCCAACAGACTTCGGGGGTAACTTTGCAGGTTCTGTGGAAAAGCTTCTGCGACTGTGAAAAACCGGGCTCTACTGAGCGTCTTCGCGGTGAGAATCAGCAACTTGATCATTTTTTAATCAGCCCCATGTAAGCCACGTTTTATATGGTTCTTAGGGGATAGCGAACATCTTATCCACAGAAGCGCCAACAGAGATTGGGGGCAACTTGTGCCGTTAGTCTTTGGAAAAAACCAGAAAAAACCAGAAAAAACCGTAACTTAGGCTGGTTGTTTTTTGATCGGGCGGCTGCAGGGCTTGATTGGCGTGGGGTCTGGGGATGGGCGAACACGTTATCCACAGATCCGCCAACAGGGTTTGTGGGTAAATACCACGATATCGCCGAACGGCACATACCTGTAGGAGCTGCGGCACGCTGCGATCTTTTGATCTTGATTTTAAAGATCAAAAGATCGCAGCCTCGTTTCACTCGACAGCTCCTACATGGGATTTGCGGTGTGTCAGCGGACGACGCCCTCTTCGATCAGGAGTTTGAGGATAGCTTCAGCGCCGGCCTGCGCCGTGACGCCCTTGAGCACCTGCCCACCGCCACCACTGGCCTTGGCCGTGGCAGCTTTCATCCGGTCAGCGCCGCTCTTGGCCTTGATCACTTTCAAGCGTTTCGGCCGTGGTTTGGCCGGTTGCAGCGTGGCGACGGCCAGCAGTTCATCGTCCAGCACCTCCACGTCTTCGGCGTTCAACACACCACGGCGCGCCGGGCCGTAAGCGCTCTGCCGCGGCTTGGGCGCGGCGTTATCCACAGTCGCCAGAAACGGCAGGCGCACCTTCAACCGCCGCCGCTGCCCGCGAGGCAAGGCTTGCAGCACCAGCGCCGAACCGTCGTTGATCGACTCGACCTGCGCCAGCCCCACCACCAGCGGCCAGCCCAGCCCTTCGGCGAGCAGAAACGGCAGCATCCCCGAACCTTCGCCGGTTTCCGCCTGACTGCCGGTCAGCACTACTTGCGCACCGGCGTCGCGCAGGTACGCAGTCAAGGCCGGCAAGGTATCGGCGCCAGCAGGCTGTTCCAGTACATGCATCTGCTCCAGGCCCATGCCCAGATAAGCGCGCAACGCCGGTTCCGCGACATCGCCTGCATGCAGCACTTGCAGGTTATCCCCAGCCAGTTGCAGGCCCAGTTCCACGGCGCGGGCGTCCTGCTCGGCCCGGCGTGGCCGTCCCGAGGTCGGGTGGGCGCCGATGGAAACCAGGCTGATGACATTGGTGTTCATAACTGTGTCCTTCCCTTAAGCCGCATCGCGCTTGGCGTCGTTGCGGTAAGCCGCTACCGCCGCGATCAAGGCTTGAAGAATCTCCGCGCTCTCGCCGATCACCGACAGGTCGGCGCGTTTGATCATGTCGCAACCCGGGTCGAGGTTGATCGCCACCACCTTGTCGCAGGCCCCGATGCCCTGCAGGTGCTGGATCGCCCCGGAGATACCCACAGCCACGTAAACCCGCGCGGTGACCCAGGTGCCGGACGCGCCGACCTGCCGATCACGGGCCATGAAGCCATCGTCCACCGCCACTCGCGAGGCGCCTTCGGTGGCGCCGAGCGCAGCAGCCGTTTCATGAAACAACTGCCAGTCCTTGACCCCGTTACCGCCGGAGAAGATGAATTCGGCTTCAGCCATCGGAATCGCCGCCGGATCCACCGCCACGGCGCCCAGATCTTCGATCCGCGACAGGCTACGCGCCACCGTTGTGGATAACTCCACGGGCAGTGCTTCGTGACGGGTTTCGCTGACCGGCTCCGCACATTCGGCCGAGGCCAGAATCAGGCGGGCGATCGGTCGCGCCAGGTCTTGCAGGCCCGCACCGGCGCGGCCGATGCACGCTTGATCCTTGACCTGCCACACCCGCGTCGCCGGGCGTTCGCCCAGTGCTGCAGCAAAACGTCGGCCGAGTTCGCCGCCACCGCTGCGGCTGTCCGGCAGCAGCCAATGGCGCGGATTGAATTGGTTATCCACAGCCCGCAGGCCTTGTACGCGTTGCTCCGGTGCATAACCACTGAACTCATCGCCCTCCAGCACCAGCAAGCGATCGACGCCTGCCGTGGCGAAGGCGTTTTCCTTGTGTTCGCCGAACACCACCGCCAGCACTGCGCCGTCCTTGCCGGCCAGTTGGTGAGCCAGGCCCAGCAAGTCGCGGTCGTGGCTGCTCAGGCGACCGCCGACCATGTCCGGCACCACGCTGATGTAGAACGCCGGGGCCGGTACCTGATGCAGTGGCAATTGCACTTCAACCGTGGCCGAGCGCTTGACCGCCCCGCCCTGTTGCGCGCCGCTGCGGTCGATACGCTTGATGCCGTTGGGGCCGATAAAACCGATGCCGTGCAGGTTCTTGCGGATGATTCCGTTAGGGCCCATCCAGCTGTGTTGCGCCGGTTGCATCGCCGCGTGCAGCGGGTGCAGACGGTTACGCGCAATCCATTCGGCGCGTGGATCGCGGCGGATAATGTCGCTCATCAGTGGGCCTCCGCAGGTTCACGTTTGGCCGGGGTAGTCGGCTTGCTTGGTGCGGCGTCTTCGAGCAACGCATCGGCCACCAGTTCGGCGATGTCCTTGATCAGCGGACGCGGTTCGACCACGCCTTCGAGCATCGCCGTGCACTGTGGGCAACCTACGGCCACCAGTTCGGCACCGGTCTCGCGAATGTCTTCCATGCGCATGTCGGGAATCCGCTGCTTGCCCGGAATGTCAGTGATCGGCGCGCCGCCACCGCCGCCGCAGCAGCGAGAACGGAAGCCGGAACGTTGCATCTCTTTGACCTCGATACCGAGGGCGCGCAGCACTTCACGCGGCGCCTCGTACTCGCCGTTGTAACGGCCGAGGTAGCACGGGTCGTGATAGGTCACGCTGTTGCCTTTGTGCTGACCGAGGTTCAGCGCGCCGGCCTGAATGATCTCCGCCATGTAGGTGCTGTGGTGCTGCACCAGGTAATCACCGTCGAAGGCGCCGTACTCGTTTTTCAGCACATGGAAGCTGTGCGGATCGCAGGTGACGATGCGGTTGAAGCTGTATTTGGCCAGGGTCTGGATATTGCGTTTGGCAAGTAACTGGAAGGTCGCTTCGTCACCGAGACGACGGGCCACATCGCCACTGTCGCGCTCTTCCAGGCCGAGCACGGCGAAGTCGATTTTCGCGGCTTTCAGCACTTTGACGAAGGCGCGCAAGGTGCGCTGGTTGCGCATGTCGAAGGCGCCGTCGCCGACCCAGAACAGCACGTCGGTGGACTTCTTCTCGCTGAGCAGATTGAGGTTCAGATCCGCCGCCCAGTTCATCCGCCCGCCCGGAGCGAAACCGCCAGGGTTGTCGGTGGCGATCAGGTTTTCGAGGACTTCGGCACCCTTGTTCGGGGTCGCGCCTTTTTCCAGAGTCAGATGGCGGCGCATGTCGACGATAGCGTCGACGTGCTCGATCATCATCGGGCATTCCTCGACGCAGGCGCGGCAGGTGGTGCATGACCAGAGGGTCTCGGCATCGACCAGACCGTTGACGATCGGCTGATGCGGATTACCGCTGTGTTCGCCCACAGGTTTGCCCGGATACGGGCTGCCAGCGAACTTCGCGTCAGTGCCGCCAGCCAGGCCGACGACCATGTCCTGAATCAGTTTCTTCGGGTTCAGCGGCTGGCCGGCAGCGAACGCCGGGCAGGCGGCTTCGCACTTGCCGCACTGCACGCAGGCGTCAAAACCGAGCAACTGGTTCCAGGTGAAATCCTTGGGTTTTTCCACGCCCAATGGCGCGCTCGGATCATTCAGATCCAGCGGTTTCAAACCGGTGGAACGGCCGCCGCCAAAGCGTTCGGCGCGCCGGTGCCACGCCAAATGCAGGGCACCGGCGAAGGCGTGCTTCATCGGCCCGCCCCAGGTCATGCCGAAGAACAATTCCGACACGCCCCACAGCACACCAATACCGAGAATCGCTGCGAGCAACCAGCCGCCGAAGTTCTCCGGGAGAATTCCGGCCACCGGCAGCGTCACCAGAAAGAACGAGGCGGAAAACGCCAGCAGGCTTTTCGGCAGGCGCATCCACGGGCCTTTCGACAGCCGTGCCGGCGGGTTGAGCCGGCGCCGGTAAACGAAGATCGCACCGACGAACATCACTGCCGTCATCAGCAGCAAGGCGTAACCGAGGATGCGGTTATGCAGGCCGAAACCGTGCACCAGAATCGCCAGCACGATCGACGCCACCGCACCGCCCGCCGTGGCGACGTGGGTGTTGGCGATGTATTTGTCCCGCGCCACGACATGGTGCAAATCGACCATATAGCGCTTGGGCATGGCGAACAGGCCGCCGATCAGGTCGACCTTCGAGGCCCGGCCCCGACGCCACATGGCCACCCGTCGCAACGCGCCCAGCACCGCAAGGCTCAGGGCTGCGAACAACAGGATTGGAAGAAGGGTGTTCAACATAGGTGAAGCTCCCACCAGTACAGCCTGGAGAAACACGGTCTAGGTGTAGGAGCTGCCGAAGGCTGCGATCTTTTGATCTTGCTTTGAACAACAAAAGTCAAAAGATCGCAGCCTTCGGCAGCTCCTACAGGGTCATGTGCAAGTCCTTAGAAATCCTTGCAGAGGCGCAGGGCGTCGTAGATGGCCGCGTGGGTATTACGCTGCGCCACGCAGTCGCCGATGCGGAACAGCAAGTAGCCGTCGCCGGTGGTGCTCAGCGAAGGCTGCGGCTTGATCGCGAACAAGGCGTCAATGTCGATCTGGCCCTTGTTACGCGAACCGTCCTTTAGCCCGTAATACAGCTCCTCGTCCGGACGCACGCCGTTTTCCACCACCACCTGATCGACCACCCGCTCCTCTTTCGCGCCGGTGTATTCGTTCTCCAGCACCGCCACCAGCTTGTCGCCTTCGCGGTAGACCTTCTCCAGCATCATGTCGCCGGTCATGATCACTTCTTTCGGGTACATGCTGCGGTAATAGGTCGGGAACGACGTACCGCCGATGGCCACGCCCGGCTTGATGTCGTCGGTGACGATCTCGACCTGGCTGCCCTTGTCGGCGAGGAAGTCGGCGACCGACATCCCGGTGAATTCGCAGATGGTGTCGTAGACCAGCACGTTTTTGCCCGGCGCGACCTTGCCGTCGAGCACGTCCCAGCTGCTGACCACCAGCCCTTCGGCGGCGCCCCAGTGTTCGTTCTGCTCGAGGAACGGATGACCGCCCACCGCCAGCACGACCACATCCGGACGCAGATCGAGGATGGTCGCCGCATCCGCAGCAGTGCCCAGACGCAGGTCGACTTTCAGCCGCGCCAACTCCAGCTGGAACCAGCGGGTGATACCGGCGATCTGGTCACGTTGCGGCGCTTTCGATGCGGTAGTGATCTGCCCGCCGATGAATTCTTTCTTCTCGAACAGGGTCACGTCGTGGCCACGCTCGGCGGCAACGCGTGCGGCTTCCATCCCGGCCGGGCCGGCACCGACTACCACGACTTTGCGTTTCGGCCCGGTGGATTTCTCGATGATGTGCGGCACGCCCATGTATTCACGGGAGGTCGCGGCGTTCTGGATGCACAGCACATCCAGCCCTTGGTACTGACGGTCGATGCAGTAGTTGGCACCGACGCACTGCTTGATCTGGTCGACCTGGCCCATCTTGATCTTGGCGATCAGGTGCGGGTCGGCGATGTGCGCGCGGGTCATGCCGACCATGTCAACGTAACCGCCTTCGAGGATGCGCGTGGCCTGGTTCGGGTCCTTGATGTTCTGCGCGTGCAGCACCGGCGCTTTCACCACTTCCTTGATCCCGGCCGCCAGGTGCAGGAACGGCTCCGGTGGATAACTCATGTTGGGGATAACGTTGGCCAGGGTGTTGTGGGTGTCGCAGCCCGAGCCGACCACGCCGATAAAGTCGATCATGCCGGTGTCATCGTAGTACTTGGCGATCTGCTTCATGTCCTCGTGGGACAAGCCGTCCGGGTGGAATTCATCACCGCACAGACGGATGCCGACGCAGAAATCGTCGCCGACTTCCTTGCGCACAGCCTTGAGTACTTCGAGGCCAAAACGCATGCGGTTTTCGAAGCTGCCGCCCCACTCGTCGGTACGCTTGTTGACGCGCGGGCTCCAGAACTGGTCGATCATGTGCTGGTGCACGGCGGACAGTTCGACACCGTCCAGACCACCGGCCTTGGCCCGTGCAGCGGCGGTGGCATAGTTGCCGATGACGCGCCAGATTTCTTCCGGCTCGATAGTCTTGCAGGTCGCGCGGTGCACCGGTTCACGGATGCCCGACGGCGACAGCAGGGTCGGCCAGTGCTCGCCGTCCCAGCGCGAGCGACGGCCCATGTGGGTAATCTGGATCATGATCTTGGCGCCATGCTTGTGCATGGCGTCGGCCAGATTCTGGAAGTGCGGAATGATCCGGTCATCCGCCAGGTTCACCGATTTCCACCAGCCTTGCGGGCTGTCGATGGCCACACTGGAAGAACCGCCGCAGATCGCCAGGCCGATGCCGCCCTTGGCTTTCTCTTCGTAGTATTTGACGTAACGGTCGGTGGTCATGCCGCCGTCAGTCGCGTAGACCTCGGCGTGCGCGGTGCTGAGCACGCGATTGCGGATGGTCAGTTTGCCGATCTGGATCGGCTGGAACATTGCTTCGAAAGCCATGGCGCGGTCCTCGACTTACAACGGCTTGACGATGAACAGGCCGTCGTCGTGGCCCTCTTCGGAACCACCGTAGACCTGCTCGGCCACGGTGCGGATCTGGCTGCCGCGTGCGGCGAGGATCTGATCCATGGCGCCGGCAAACCAGCCGGTGAACATGTAGTCGACCTTGCGCCCGACCTTGCCGTAGACGTAGACGAACGCCGAGTGTTCGAGCTTGACGCTGGCGGTGCCTTTGTCGAGGTCGATGTCCTGAATCTTGAACAGGCCCCAGCCGCGTTGCGACAGGCGCTTCATGTAATGCTCGAACACTGCAACGCCTTCCAAGCCGTGGCATTCGGCTTCTTTTTCACACCAGTGCCAGGCGGACTTGTAGCCGGCCTTGTAGAGGATTTCGGCGTAGGCGTCGGCGCCCAGCACTTCCTCGATGCCCATGTGGTTGTTGACGAAGAAATGCCGCGGTACGTACAGCATCGGCAGGGCGTCGGAGGTCCAGACACCGGTTTCGCTGTCGACTTCGATTGGCAATTGCGGGGCGATCTTGGCCATGGAAACTTAACTCCAGAAAATTCGGTTTGTTGCCCCCGGCACGGACGGCCGGGGGAAAGGATTCAGAGAAGCGGCTTACTCGCCCCAAACGTCCTTGAGAACGTTCACCCAGTTTTCACCCATGATCTTGCGTACCACGCGCTCGGAGTGGCCGCGCTTGAGCAGGGTTTCGGTCAGGTTCGGGAACTCGCCGACGGTGCGGATGCCCAGCGGGTTGATGATCTTGCCGAAGCTGGTCAGACGACGGGCGTAGCCCTTGTCGTGGGTCAGGTATTCGAAGAAGTCCTGACCGTGACCCTGGGTGAAGTCGGTGCCGATGCCGATGGCGTCTTCGCCGACGATGTTCATGGTGTATTCGATGGCTTCGGCGTAGTCGTCGATGGTCGAATCGATGCCCTTGGCGAGGAACGGCGCGAACATGGTCACGCCGACGAAACCGCCGTGATCGGCAATGAACTTCAGCTCTTCATCGGACTTGTTGCGTGGGTGCTCTTTCAGACCCGACGGCAGGCAGTGGGAATAGCAGACCGGTTTTTTCGATTCGAGGATGACTTCTTCGGAAGTCTTGGAACCGACGTGGGACAGGTCGCACATGACGCCGACGCGGTTCATCTCGGCGACGATTTCGCGACCGAAGCCCGACAGGCCGCCGTCACGCTCGTAGCAACCGGTGCCAACCAGGTTCTGGGTGTTGTAGCACATCTGCACGATGCCGACGCCGAGCTGCTTGAACACCTCGACATAGCCGATCTGGTCTTCGAACGCATGGGCGTTCTGGAAGCCGAAGAGGATGCCGGTCTTGCCCTGCTCCTTGGCGCGACGGATGTCGGCAGTGGTGCGCACCGGCATCACCAGGTCGCTGTTTTCGCGGATCAGCTTCTGGCTGGCGGCAATATTGTTCACGGTCGCCTGAAAACCTTCCCACACCGACACAGTGCAGTTGGCTGCCGTCAGACCGCCCTTGCGCATGTCTTCGAACAGCTCGCGGTTCCATTTGGCAATGATCAGACCGTCGATAACGATGCTGTCGGCGTGTAATTCGGCTGGGCTCATCAGGCGTCCCCTTATTGGCGATTCATGCGCCGAATCGTCTGCCGGCGCTTTGGGGCCAGCATATGCCTCGGTGCCGGGGCGACCGGGTGCAAAAACGACAGGGGAATTGCCGAAAGCGTCAATCCGCGACAAAGGGTCACCAGGCGACCCGACCGGCCACCTGTTCAAGCCCGCAAGCTTGAGCCAGAATCTCCCGCATCTTGGATACACCACTGGATTAGAGCGGCGACAACCATGAAATCGATCTTCCTGGCCCTGGCACTGATTGCGACCGGCGTACACGCCGCCGAAGACACCGACAACAACCCCTGCGACGCGGTGGAAAACGACGTCCAGACCCTGGAATGCTCAACCTACAGCCGCACCACCGCCGAAGACCTGCTCAAGGACAACTACGCCAGCCTCAACGAGCGCATGCAGGCCACCTACGGCAAAAACGCGACGCAACTGGCCGACATCACCGCCAAGCTGAAGACTGCCCAGCAACAATGGCTGAAGACCCGCGACGCCGATTGCGCCGTGGAAGCCTTCCCGGCCACCGAAGGCAGCAAGGCGTTCAAGATTGCGCAGAATGATTGCGTGGCGCGGATGAGTGACGAACGGTCGGAGTTTTTGGAGTCGATTGGGCAGGAGTGATTCTGGAAGTTCGGCAACATGCCGACATCCAAATCATCAACGATGCCGAGGGCAATCCCGCCTTCGTAGTCATTCCCTATGCGCAATACGTCGCACAGAAAATGCAGCCCGATCTGATCCCGCATGAGGTGGTCAGTCGAATGGTCGACGGGGCGACACCGATCCGTGCCTGGCGCGAACACCTGAACCTGACTCAGGAAGAAGTGGCGAAACGTCTGGGAATTTCCCAGCCGGCGTTCGCTCAACAAGAAACGGTAGCGAAGCCACGCAAGGCAACCCGCGAGAAAATTGCAGCAGCATTCGGCATCACGCCCAATCAACTTGAGTTGTAGGCTGCCCTCTTCATTCAAAGGAATTCCCATGAACATCTGCGGCATTGAAATCAAAGGCAGCGAAGCGATCATCGCCGTGGCCTCCCTTGACGGGGCAACGCTGAGCCATGTGGCGCTCAACACCAAGAAAATCGCCCTCGACGATGACGACGAGGCGGCCAACGTCAAACGCTTCGCGGCGCAGGTCGCTTCGTTTGTGCGCGAGCATTCGATTGACCGGATTGCGATCAAGAAGCGCAGCAAGAAGGGTGAGTTTGCCGGTGGGCCGACGACGTTCAAGATCGAGGGCGTGTTCCAGTTGCTGGAGGGCTGTGAGGTGATGCTGTTGTCGCCGCAGACGATCAATGCGCAGGCAAAGAAGCATAATTTCGAGCTGCCGGGGACGCTGAACAAGTATCAGCATGAGGCTTACAAGGCGGCCTGTTCGGCGTTGCTGAAGAAGTAACAGGATCAAACTGTAGGAGTGAGCCTGCTCGCGATGACGGAGTGCCAGTCGACATCATTGCTGTCTGATTGACCGCTATCGCGAGCAGGCTCACTCCTACAGGGGGTTTGTGTGCATTCATTCAGGCTTGCGCAGTACGCCGGTCTTCACGGGGGCAGCGCGCAAAGCGTGCCCGGTAGCTACGGGTGAAATACGAAGGTGATTCAAAGCCGCAGGCAATGCTGACTTCAAGCACGCTCATATCCGTCTGGCGCAATAACTGCCGCGCCTTCTCCAGCCTCAAACGCAGATAGAAATTGCTCGGTGTATCGTTCAGATGCAACCGAAACAAACGCTCCAGCTGCCGCCGTGTCACCTTGATCGATTCCGCCAGTTGCAGCGTGGTCAGCGGTGGCTCGCTGTGTTGTTCCATCTCGCCAATCACCTGGACCAGCTTCTTGTTGCTGATGCCATAGCGCGTGGCGACTTCCATGCGCTGGTGGTCCTTGCGTGGACGGATTCGTCCCAATACAAACTGCTCGCTGACCTGAATCGCCAGTTGCGGGCCGTGGGCCTGGGCGATCAGATCGAGCATCAAATCGATGGACGCGGTGCCGCCCGCCGAGGTGATGCGCCGACGGTCGATCTCGAACAGTTCCTGGGTCACGCTGAGCTGTGGATAAGATTCCTTGAACGCATCGATAGCCTCCCAGTGCAGGGTCAGGCGATGGCCGTCGAGCAGGCCCGCTTCAGCGAGAACGAAGCTGCCGGTGTCGATGGCGCCGAGGGTCACGCCTTCGTTGTCCAGCCGCCGCAGCCAGTGCTCAAGGGTTGGCGTGACGAACTTCAGTGGTTCGAACCCCGCCACCACCAACAAGGTCGCGCCTTTCTTCAACGGCTCCAGCGCCGCGTCGGCGTTGACCGACATGCCATTGCTCGCCAGCACCGCCCCGCCATCGGCGCTGAGCACATGCCAGCGGTACAACTCGCCACGAAAGCGGTTGGCCACACGCAGCGGTTCGATCGCGGAGATGAAACCGATGGCGGAGAACCCCGGCATCAGCAGAAAGTAGAAATCCTGGGACATGGGCGCACTCGATTCGCGGGTAACGAGAGGGAGGGGAGCGTGGATCGTTGATACGCCGATTGTCGTCAGCGTTCAAGCGCACAGGTCGCTACAGTGCAAGAGCCAGTCGCCGCAGTGCGCTTTCACGGGGGCATTGCTGCGTAACTTGGCATCACCGGCGCATCAGACGCCGGGAACCACAATAAACGACCTGCCGAGGAACCCGACATGAAACGACTGATCAGCAGCTGTGTTCTTGCACTCAGCGGTACCGCTTTCTTGAGCGCCAGCGTCATGGCGGCCGAACCCGCCTCGTGCCAGAACGTACGGATGGGCGTAGTGAACTGGACCGACGTGATCGCCACCAGTGCCATGACCCAGGTCCTGCTCGACGGCCTCGGCTACAACACCAAACAAACCAGCGCCTCCCAGCAAATCATCTTCGCCGGGATCCGCGATCAGCGTCTGGACTTGTTCCTCGGCTACTGGAACCCGCTGATGACCCAGACCATCACCCCGTTCGTCGACGCCAATCAGGTCAAGGTTTTGCCGGCGCCAAGTCTGAAAGACGCCCGCGCCACCCTCGCGGTGCCGACCTATCTGGCGGACAAGGGCCTGAAGACCTTCGCCGACATCGCCAAATTCGAGAAGGAACTGGGCGGCAAGATCTACGGCATCGAACCGGGTTCGGGCGCCAATACGCAGATCAAGGCAATGATCGCCAAGAACCAGTTCGGCCTCGGCAAATTCCAGCTGGTCGAATCCAGCGAAGCCGGCATGCTCGCCGCCGTTGATCGGGCCGTGCGCCGCAAGGAAGCCGTGGTGTTCTTCGGCTGGGCGCCGCACCCGATGAACGTCAACGTGCAGATGACGTATCTGACTGGCAGCGACGACGCCCTCGGCCCGAACGAAGGCATGGCCACGGTGTGGACCGTCACCGCGCCGAAATACGCGGAACAATGCCCGAACGTCGGCCGTCTGCTGAGCAACCTGACGTTCACCGCCGAAGACGAGAGCCGGATGATGCAGCCGCTGCTCGATCACAAGGACGCCTTCGAATCGGCCAGACAGTGGCTCAAGGATCACCCAGAAGACAAGCAGCGCTGGCTCGACGGTGTGACCACCTTCGACGGCAAACCGGCCGCTGAAAACCTGCAACTGACCAGTCAATAACTCACCTCGAATCAACCCTTCGCAGCCCGAAAAAGGGCTGCGAACAGACCCATCACGCCTGAAGGAAACCGCACCATGAACCACGACGTCATCATCACCTGCGCACTCACCGGTGCTGGCGACACGACCGCCAAGAGCCCCCACGTGCCGGTCACCCCGAAACAGATCGCCGCTGCCGCCGTAGAAGCTGCCAAGGCCGGCGCCACCGTTGTGCACTGCCATGTGCGCGACCCGCAGACCGGCAAGTTCAGCCGTGACGTGGCGCTGTACCGCGAAGTGATGGAGCGCATCCGCGAGGCCGACGTCGACATCATCGTCAACCTCACCGCCGGCATGGGCGGCGACCTGGAGATCGGCCCGGGCGAGAAGCCGATGGAGTTCGGCCCGAACACCGATCTGGTTGGCCCGCTGACCCGTCTGGCCCACGTCGAAGAACTGCTGCCGGAAATCTGCACCCTCGATTGCGGCACCCTGAACTTCGGCGACGGCGACACCATTTACGTCTCGACGCCTGCGCAACTGCGCGCCGGTGCCAAGCGCATCACCGAACTGGGCGTGAAGGCCGAGCTGGAAATCTTCGACACCGGTCACCTGTGGTTCGCCAAGCAGATGATCAAGGAAGGCCTGCTCGATAACCCGTTGTTCCAGCTGTGTCTGGGTATCCCGTGGGGCGCTCCGGCCGACACCACCACCATGAAGGCCATGGTCGACAACCTGCCCGCCGACGCGGTGTGGGCCGGGTTCGGCATCGGCCGGATGCAAATGCCGATGGCCGCGCAAGCGGTGCTATTGGGCGGCAACGTGCGGGTCGGGCTGGAAGACAACCTGTGGCTGGACAAGGGCGTGCTGGCAACCAACGGCCAACTGGTCGAACGCGCCACCGAGATCCTCAGCCGCCTCGGCGCCCGGGTGCTGACCCCGGCTGAAGGTCGCAAGAAAATGGGCCTGACCCCGCGCGGCTGACCTGTCCCCAACACGGGCCTGACTGTCCCCATCTTCAACCTGTAGGAGCTGCCGAAGGCTGCGATCTTTTGACTTTGATTTTTAGAAGCAAGATCAAAAGATCGCAGCCTTCGGCAACGCCTACAGGGATCACCTTACTCGGGAAAATCCCTATGAGCTTTATCACCGACATCAAAACCTTCGCCGCCCTCGGCAGCGGTGTCATCGGCAGCGGCTGGGTCGCCCGTGCCCTCGCCCATGGCCTCGACGTGGTGGCCTGGGACCCGGCGCCCGGCGCTGAAGCCGCGCTGCGCAAACGCGTGGCCAATGCCTGGGGCGCGCTGGAGAAAAACGGCCTGGCGCCCGGCGCATCGCAGGATCGCCTGCGCTTTGTCGCGACCATCGAGGAATGCGTGCGCGATGCCGACTTCATCCAGGAAAGCGCCCCGGAACGCCTTGAGCTGAAACTGGAGCTGCACAGCAAAATCAGCGCGGCGGCCAAACCCGATGCGCTGATCGGTTCGAGTACTTCGGGCCTGTTGCCGAGCGAGTTCTACGAGAGTTCGACCCACCCTGAGCGCTGCGTGGTCGGGCACCCGTTCAACCCGGTGTATCTGTTGCCGCTGGTGGAAGTGGTCGGTGGCAAGCACACCGCGCCCGAGGCCGTGCAAGCGGCAATGAATGTCTACGAATCCCTCGGCATGCGCCCGCTGCACGTGCGCAAGGAAGTACCCGGTTTTATCGCCGACCGTTTGCTCGAAGCGCTGTGGCGTGAGGCGCTGCACCTGGTCAACGATGGTGTAGCGACCACCGGTGAGATCGACGACGCGATCCGTTTTGGCGCCGGTCTGCGCTGGTCGTTCATGGGCACGTTCCTGACTTACACGTTGGCCGGTGGCGATGCCGGGATGCGTCACTTCATGTCGCAGTTCGGCCCGGCATTGCAGTTGCCATGGACTTATCTGCCAGCGCCGGAACTGACCGACAAGCTGATTGACGATGTGGTCGATGGCACCAGCGACCAGCTCGGTCGTCACAGCATTTCGGCGCTGGAGCGCTATCGTGATGACTGCCTGCTGGCGGTGCTTGAGGCGGTGAAGACCACCAAAGAGAAGCATGGGATGAGTTTCAGCGAGTAAACATCAACATCTGTGGCGAGGGAGCTTGCTCCCGCTGGACTGCGCAGCAGTCCCAAAACCCTCACATGCGGTTCATCAGCCAGAACGCATTCACCGGTTTTACGACCGCTCCGCGGCCGAGCGGGAGCAAGCTCCCTCGCCACACAGTTGCATGTCAGACAATATTTTGGAGTTCCGCCATGCCCACCCTCACCACCTACCAGACCACAATCATCCCCGACTGGGTCGACTACAACGGCCACCTGCGCGACGCCTTCTATCTGCTGATTTTCAGCTACGCCACCGATGCCCTGATGGATCGTCTCGGCATGGACAGCAATAACCGCGAAGCCAGCGGCCACTCGCTGTTCACCCTCGAGCTGCACCTCAACTACCTGCACGAAGTGAAGCTCGACGCCGAGGTCGAAGTGCGCACGCAGATCATCGGTCACGACAGCAAGCGCCTGCACCTTTATCACAGCCTGCACCTGACCGGTGACGACAAGGAACTGGCCGGCAACGAGCAGATGCTGCTGCACGTCGATCTCGCCGGCCCGCGTTCGGCGCCGTTCACTCCGGACACCCTGAGCCGCCTGCAAGCCATCGTCGCCGAGCAAGTCGACCTGCCGGCCCCGGCTTACATCGGTCGGGTCATCGCCCTGCCACCCGCCCGGTAACCCCTCCAACACAAGGAGCCACCATGAACACCGCTGCCGCTGTTGCCGACTTCCGTACTTATCCGTTGATCAGCGCGCTGAGCGGCGTGCAGAGTCTGGCGGATCGCGTTTCGATTGCCTGGGCCGATGGCCGCATCAGTCCGTTTCACCATGTCTGGCTGCGGGACAACTGCCCATGCGAGCAGTGCGTCTACAACGTCACCCGCGAGCAGGTGTTCGAGATCGTCGATGCCGCGCCGGATCTGGCCCTCGCCAGCGCGCAGATCGACAGCGACGGCTGCCTGCGCATCGACTGGCAGGACGGCCACCGCAGCCGCTTCGACCCCGGCTGGTTGCGCGCCCACGCTTATGACGACGCCTCCCGCATCGAACGCCTGGCCGCCAAGCCCAAGGCTTACCTGTGGCGCAGCGATTTGCAGTTGCCGGTGTTCGACTACGCCACGCTGATGAATGACAACGGCGCCCTGCTGCAATGGTTGATCGCGGTGCGTGACATCGGCCTGACTCAGGTGCGCGGTGTGCCCACTGAGCCTGGCTCGCTGAAGCTGATCGCCCAGCGTATTTCGTTCATCCGCGAGAGCAATTTCGGCGTGCTGTTCAACGTGCAATCGAAGGCCGATGCCGACAGCAACGCTTACACCGCTTTCAACCTGCCGCTGCACACGGACTTGCCGACTCGCGAGCTGCAACCGGGGCTGCAATTTCTGCATTGCCTGGTGAACGATGCCGAGGGTGGCGAAAGTATTTTTGTCGATGGTTTTGCGATTGCCGATGCGTTACGGCTGGAAGCGCCGGAGCTGTTTCAGGCGCTGTGCGACATCCCCGTGGAATTCCGCAACAAGGATCGCCACAGCGACTATCGCTGCCTGGCGCCGATCATTGCCCTGGATGCGTTGGGCCGGGTCGCGGAGATTCGCATGGCGAACTTTCTGCGCGGCGCGTTCGATACGTCGGCGGAACAAATGCCGCTGCTGTACCGCGCCTATCGACGCTTGATTGCGATGACCCGCGAGCCACGGTTTCGGCTGATGCAGCGGCTTAATCCGGGGGAACTGTGGTGCTTCGATAACCGCCGCACATTGCATGCGCGCAATGCGTTTGACCCGGCCACCGGGGCGCGGCATTTCCAGGGCTGCTACATCGATCGGGATGAGCTGTTGTCGCGCATTCTGGTGTTGCAGCGCTAGACCGCTAAAAGCAAAAGATCGCAGCCTTCGGACGATCTTTTGACTTTCATAGAATTAAAAAAAGCCCCGATACAAGCCGTGACAGGATCGGGGCAGAGGGTACTGGTGAGGAGCTGCCAGTCGAGGGTGACCAAACCGTCTGTAGCGAGCTTGCGCCAGTGTGCCCACTCCATTTTCCAATGAGTTAGCCGAAAACGACCTGTTCATAGCCGTCGCAGCCACTGCGACAAATCGCCCTTGCCGTCACTCCCCATGCCTACCAGAATCGAGCCACGACCTCCGTTGCCAAAGAAGGATGCGCGTCATGATGTATGCCGATTTGATTGATCAGGAAGATTTGTTGGGCCAGCTCAAGGCGCTGGGTTTTCAAGTGCCGAGCGGCTCGACCGCCGAGCAGGCCTGTGAGTGTGCGGTACGAGGCCTGGATAACGTTCGCGCGTTTGAATTGCGCAAGATGGTCAAGGACATGTACACCAGCGGCGCCAGTATCCAGCCTGCAGTGCGTCAGGCGATCGACAAGCAGTTGTTGCCGGCGTTGGCGGATTACCAGCAAAGCCATAGCGCCTGACAGAAGATCAAAAGATCGCAGCCTGCGGCAGCTCCTACAGTTGAAATGCGTTCCCCTGTAGAGCTGCCGCAGGCTGCGATCTTTTGCTTTACAGCCTTACGCTGGCAAACGTCGACTCATTGCGCGCCTGACTCAACGCCGACATCGGCCCCGACAGCGGCGACATCACGATCGCCTGCGGCAGCGGCATCATCGCCACTTGCTGCGTGGTATTGGAGCCTACGCGCTCGTCACGCGGCGGAATGCCGAAGTACTCGCGGTAGCACTTGGAGAAGTGCGGCGTCGACACGAAACCACACACCGAGGCCACTTCGATGATCGACATCGGCGTCTGCTTGAGCAGTTGCCGCGCGCGGATCAGGCGCAGCTTGAGGTAGTAGCGCGATGGCGAGCAGTGCAGGTATTTCTGGAACAGCCGCTCCAGCTGGCGACGGGACACGGCGACGTACACCGCCAGTTCGTCGAGGTCGATCGGCTCTTCGAGGTTGGCTTCCATCAGCGCGACGATTTCCTGCAGCTTCGGCTGGTTGGTGCCGAGCATGTGCTTGAGCGGCACCCGCTGATGATCCTGCTCGTTGCGGATGCGTTCGTAGACAAACATTTCCGAGATCGCAGCGGACAGTTCACGACCGTGATCACGGCTGATCAGGTGCAGCATCATGTCCAGTGGCGCGGTGCCGCCGGAACTGGTGAAACGGTTGCGGTCGAGGGTGAACAGACGGGTGCTCATCGCTACGCGCGGGAAAGCTTCCTGCATCGCCGCCAGACATTCCCAGTGAACGCTGCAATCGAAACCGTCGAGCAGCCCGGCGCAGGCCAGGGCCCAACTGCCGGTGCACACCGCGCCAAGACGCTTGGACTGACGCGCCTGGCTCTGCAGCCATGACACGTGTTCACGGGTCACGGTGCGTTGAATGCCGATCCCGCCGCAGACGATCACAGTGTCCAGGGGCGGGGCTTTGTGCATGGAGGCATCGGGAGTGATTTGCAGACCGTCACTGGCCCACACCTGGCCGCCATCGACGGTAAGGGTGCTCCAGCGATACAGCTCACGACCAGACAATTGGTTGGCCATGCGCAGGGGTTCGACTGCGGAGGCCAGAGAAATCAGCGTGAAATTGTCCAGCAGCAGAAAGCCGATGGATTGAGGCGCACGGTTCTGGGGTTGGGCCCCGGAGTTGAACGTCGTCATCGCGGTATCTCCTCACACAAAGCGGGTGATGGCCTCAGGCGGAGGCTCTTGTTATTGCCATCGTTCTCGCGTGGGAGACGGGCTTTGTTATGACAGAGCAATTGCCATGCCTAAAATTGAATGGCCGTTCAATAACTCCTGAAAACGACGTCGCGACGTGTCTATTCAAGACGTCCGGCAAAGGCTGATTCGAAGTGCCATCAGCGGCGCTGAAAGCCCTGCCCCGGTGCCTGTGAGCAGATCGGTAGCACTTGTGGGAACGGGCTTGCGCGCGGTTGTTTCGGAGTGTCACCGCAAGCACGGGTGACGGACGGTAGGGGGCGCAAATGACGCACTGCGGGTGGGAAAGACTCTTATCTGATTGCGACGCGCTAAAAGGTGGCGTGATTTGATTAGCGTGTTCACTTGGTGAGCAGTTTTGACTGGTCTGGCGCTATCGCGAGCAGGCTCACTCCTACAGG
This sequence comes from Pseudomonas sp. MG-9, assembly GCF_018729515.1. Lineage (NCBI taxonomy): Bacteria > Pseudomonadati > Pseudomonadota > Gammaproteobacteria > Pseudomonadales > Pseudomonadaceae > Pseudomonas > Pseudomonas sp. MG-9. The sequence continues at coordinate 642,843 of NZ_JAHHZH010000002.1, read as the reverse complement.
GGAACGCATTCCAAGTGTAGGAGTGAGCCTGCTCGCGATGCGGCCGACTCGGTCTCAGCACTCGACCGCGCTAACAGCCAGCCCACCGCGCGAAGTCTCTTTATATTTGTCATGCATATCCGCGCCGGTATCGCGCATGGTGCGGATCACTCGGTCCAGCGAAATGAAATGCTGACCATCCCCGCGCAAGGCCATCTGCGCCGCGTTGATCGCCTTCACCGCCGCAATCGCATTGCGCTCGATGCACGGCACCTGCACCAGACCACCGACCGGATCGCAGGTCAGGCCCAGGTTATGCTCCAGACCGATTTCTGCCGCGTTGCACAGTTGCTCAGGCGTCGCACCAAGGATCTCCGCCAGCCCGGCCGCCGCCATCGCGCAGGCCGAACCGACCTCGCCCTGGCAGCCCACTTCAGCACCGGAGATCGAAGCATTCTTCTTGCACAGAATGCCCACCGCCGCTGCACCCAGAAAGTAGTCGACGACGTTGGCGTCGGTGACCGCCTCGCTGAACTTCATAAAGTAGTGCAACACCGCCGGGATGATCCCCGCCGCGCCGTTGGTCGGCGCCGTGACCATGCGCCCGCCCGCCGCGTTCTCTTCATTCACCGCGAGGGCAAACAGGTTGACCCACTCCATGGCACTGAGGGTCGAGCCGATCACGTTGGGCTTGTTCAATTCCTGCAGGCTGCGATGCAACTTCGCTGCACGCCGGCGCACGTTCAGGCCACCGGGCAGGATGCCCTCGTGCTTGAGGCCCTGCTCGACGCAATCCTGCATTGCCCGCCACAGCTTCATCAGCCCGGCACGAATTTCCTCTTCGCTGCGCCAGACCTTTTCGTTGGCCATCATCAATTCGGCGACGCGCAAATTGTTCTGCTTGCACAGCTCCAGCAGCTCCACCGCGCTGGAAAAGTCATAAGGCAATTCGGTGCGATCCAGATCGACCACGCCGCTGGACGCCTGCGCTTGATCCACCACAAAACCGCCACCGACCGAATAGTAGGTATCGCGATGAATCTCCCCGTGATCGCCTTCTACAATCAGGGTCATGGCGTTGGGATGGAACGGCAGGTTCTCGTCGATCAGGCGCATGTCGCGCGCCCAGACAAACGGCACCGACAAGCGACCATCCAATAGCAGGGTGTGGGTTTCACGCAGCGCCTGGATTCGCGGACCGATCTGCGACGGGTCGATTGCATCCGGCCACTCGCCCATCAAACCCATGATCACCGCGTTGTCGCTGCCGTGACCGATGCCTGTCGCCGACAGCGATCCGAACAATTGCACTTCTATACGACGCACCTGTTCGAGCAGGTGCCGGTCGCGCAGCGATTCGACAAACAGGGCGGCGGCGCGCATCGGGCCGACGGTGTGGGAACTGGACGGGCCAATGCCGATTTTGAACAGGTCGAAAACGCTGATAGCCATTGCTGCAGAGCTCCTGAGGATGCCGTTCCCGGGCATTAAGCGCCCGCTGGCGGAGCTGCTACGCTCAAGCTGCGATCCGCCGGAATGCCCGCATCATCGGGCTTTTGTCAGGTCGCCCGGCGTCTGACACCGACGCACTCATGCCCACCAGCGCCGCGCCGTTTTCGTCCCGGTTTTTCGCCGTTTTTATGCAGTTCAGATGGCCGATCGGGGCAGAAAAAAGCTGTAAACGACGTCACTGACACTAGATACGACCATCCCTGTACTGGATACGACGCACCCTGTAGGCGTCAGATTTTCACTGGTACATGATCGTTATGACTCGATTGCAAGGCGCCGTGGTAGAGCTGTCTCCAGAACGCCATCCAACCGCAACCCATAAGTGCGGTGGTCCAGTCGGAACACTGCCAAAAAAAACACCTAGGAGTCCATCCATGAAAGGTTCCCCGTCGTTGTTGTTGGCCGCCATGCTGAGTCTGCCGTTACTGGCTCAAGCTGCAGAACCCGCTCAGTGCAGTACCGTGAACTTCTCCGATGTTGGCTGGACCGACATCACCGCGACCACCGCCACCACCTCGGTGGTACTTAACGCCCTCGGCTACAAGACCAAGACCACCATGATTTCCGTGCCAGTGACCTACAAGTCACTGGCCGACGGCAAGAACATGGACGTGTTCCTCGGAAACTGGATGCCGACCATGGAAAACGACATCAAGGCTTACCGCGATGCCGGCACCGTCGAAGTGGTACGCACCAACCTCAAGGGTGCCAAGTACACCCTCGCCGTACCGCAAGCCCTGTACGACAAGGGTCTGCATGACTTCGCCGACATCGCCAAATTCAAGAAAGAACTCGATGGCAAGATCTACGGCATCGAGCCTGGCAACGACGGCAACCGCCTGATCCAGAGCATGATCGACAAAGATGCGTTCGGCTTGAAAACCGCCGGCTTCAAGGTCGTCGAATCGTCCGAGGCGGGCATGCTTTCGCAGGTCGACCGCGCGCAGAAACGCGACACCGCCGTGGTCTTCCTCGGCTGGGCGCCGCACCCGATGAACAAACGCTTCAAGATTCAATACCTGACCGGCGGCGATGACTTCTTCGGCCCCGATTTCGGTGCTGCGACTGTGGCGACCAACACCCGCAAGGGCTACGTCGCCGAATGCAGCAACGTCGGTCAGTTGCTGAAAAACCTGGAGTTCACCGTCGACATGGAAAGTACCCTGATGGGCAACATCCTCGACGACAAGATGAAGCCTGAAGCGGCCGCCAAGGCCTGGCTGAAGAAGAACCCACAGGTGCTCGATACCTGGCTCGCTGGCGTGACCACCATTGACGGTAAACCTGGCCTGGAGGCCGTGAAAGCCAAGCTCGCACAGTAATTGCCTTACGCCGGGCGAGTTCGCTCGCCCGGGCTGTTTATTCCTTGCATGCGGACGTTCACTACCATGCTGATTGATCAGAAAATCCCTTTAGGCCAGTACATCGCGGGCTTCGTTGAATGGTTGACGCAACACGGCGCCAGCACCTTCGACGCAATCGCCGTGACACTGGAAACGATGATCCACGGCGTGACGTTTGCGCTGACCTGGTTCAACCCGCTGGTGCTGATCGGCCTCATCGCCCTGCTGGCCCACTTCATTCAACGCAAATGGGGGCTGACGGCGTTCGTCATCGCCTCGTTCCTGCTGATCCTCAACCTGGGGTACTGGCAGGAGACCATGGAAACCCTCGCCCAGGTCACGTTCGCGACCCTGGTCTGCGTGGTCATCGGCGTGCCGTTGGGCATCGTCGCCGCGCACAAGCCGATGTTCTACACTGTAATGCGTCCGGTACTCGATCTGATGCAGACCGTACCGACCTTCGTTTACCTCATTCCTACCCTGACCCTCTTCGGGCTGGGTGTGGTGCCAGGCCTGATCTCCACGGTGGTATTCGCCATCGCTGCGCCGATCCGCCTGACTTACCTGGGCATCCGCGATGTCCCACAAGAACTGATGGACGCCGGCAAGGCCTTCGGCTGCTCGCGTCGCCAATTGCTCTCACGGATCGAACTGCCTCACGCCATGCCGAGCATCGCTGCCGGCATCACCCAGTGCATCATGCTGTCGCTGTCGATGGTGGTGATCGCGGCACTGGTGGGCGCCGACGGACTCGGCAAACCGGTGGTCAACGCACTGAACACTGCCGATATCGCCCTGGGCTTCGAAGCGGGCCTGGCGATCGTACTGCTGGCGATCATGCTCGACCGTATCTGCAAACAACCCGACGCCAAAGTAGGGGGTGACGCATGAGCATAATTCGCTTCGAAGACGTCGACGTAATCTTCTCCAAGGATCCACGCGAAGCACTCAAGCTGCTGGATCAGGGCATGACCCGCAACGAGATCCTGAAAAAGACCGGGCAGATCGTCGGCGTGGAAAAGGCCAGCCTGGACATCAACAAGGGCGAGATCTGCGTGCTGATGGGCCTCTCCGGTTCCGGCAAGTCGAGCCTGCTGCGCTGCATCAACGGCCTGAACACCGTGAGTCGCGGCAAGCTGTTCGTCGAACACGAAGGCAAGCAGATCGACATCGCCTCCTGCACGCCTGCCGAACTGAAGATGATGCGCACCAAACGCATCGCCATGGTGTTCCAGAAGTTCGCCCTGATGCCGTGGCTGACGGTGCGCGAGAACATCAGTTTCGGTCTGGAAATGCAGGGTCGTCCGGAGAAGGAACGGCGCAAGCTGGTGGATGACAAGCTCGAACTGGTGGGCCTGACCCAATGGCGCAACAAGAAGCCCGATGAACTCTCCGGCGGCATGCAGCAGCGTGTGGGCCTGGCCCGGGCGCTGGCGATGGACGCCGACATTCTGCTGATGGACGAACCGTTCTCGGCACTCGACCCGCTGATCCGCCAGGGCCTGCAGGATGAACTGCTGGAACTGCAACGCAAGCTGAGCAAGACCATCGTGTTCGTGAGTCACGACCTCGACGAGGCGCTGAAACTCGGTAGCCGCATCGCGATCATGAAGGACGGCCGGATCATCCAGTACAGCGTGCCGGAAGAGATCGTATTGAACCCGGCGGACGACTATGTGCGCACCTTTGTCGCCCACACCAACCCGCTCAACGTGCTCTGCGGCCGCAGCCTGATGCGCACGCTGGACAACTGCAAACGCATCAACGGCTCGGTGTGCCTCGATCCGGGCGGCGACTCGTGGCTGGACCTGGCCGAAGGCAACACCATCAAGGGCGCGCGGCAGAACGGTTCGGTGCTGAACCTGCAGAACTGGGCACCAGGGCAAGCGGTGGAAGGGCTGGAGCGCAAACCGACGCTGGTGGACTCGAACATCGGCATGCGGGACGCGCTGCAGATTCGCTACCAGACCGGCAACAAACTGGTGCTGCACGACAACAACCATGTGGTGGGGATTCTTGGCGACAGTGAGCTGTATCACGCGTTGCTGGGCAAGAACCTGGGGTAATCCCCGCACACACAAAAACGCCGCGAGAGGATCGCGGCGTTTTTGTTAGTGCAGGTATCTAGCTGTAAACAGAGAACCTGTAGCGAGGGGGCTTGCCCCCGTTGGGCTGCGAAGCGGCCCCAAACCCAGACATCGCGGTATTTCAGATAAACCGTGCTGTCAGGGATTACGACGGCTGCGCCGCCGAACGGGGGCAAGCCCCCTCGCCACAATGGTGCGGCGGTGCAGATGACTGCAGCGCCGCACTACGACTTAGCTGTACACCCGGCCAAGGAGCTGCCGATGGCTTTCAAACTGATCGAGCACGTCCCGCGTGATCTGATCCTGCGTGAAGCCCATCAGGTCGTAATCCTGGCTGCCGTTGTGCAGGTACACCTCGGCGCGGTAGTAACGCTGGCGCGCTTCATCGGACTGGGCCGATTCGGTCGGGGTCGCCAGGTAGCCGTCCAGGCTCACTTCGTAAACGAAAGGGTTGCCCTCTTCCATCTCGACGCGCACGCCCATGCAACGCTTGGATTTGCCCAACAGCGTCTGCACTTCCAGACCCTGCGCACGCATCTGCGCTGTCGCATTTTCCAGCGCCGGGCTGACTTGCTTGTCCATGAAACGCTGCACCACCGACTGGCTCGGCTGCAGATCCAGTTGCGTCAGACGCTCGCTGAAACCACGACGACCGCGTTCAGCCAGTTGCGCTTGCTCCTGTTCGATCTGCACGTCCTGACGCATTGCCTTGTGCAGGCCGAACATGAAGAACACCAGCACCACCGAGAACGGCAGACCGGCCAGCACCACCATGGTCTGCATGGCTTCGAAGTTACCGGCGAACAGCAGACCGATGGTCACCAGCGTGATCACCACCGACCAGAAGATCCGCAGCCAGTGCGGTGCGTCTTCGTCGACGTTGCCGCCCTTGCAGGACAGGTTGGCCATCATCACCGCACCGGAGTCGGCTGGGGTCAGGAACAGCACGAAACCGACAAAGATCGACACCCCGATAACGACTTTCGATGCCGGGTAGTGTTCAAGCAACTGATAGATCGCCATCGACGGCTGTTCCAGCGCCGTCTTCCCAAGCTCAACCGCCCCCTGATTCATCACCAGGTCCAGTGCCGAGTTACCGAAGATCGACAGCCAGGCCAGAGTGAAGCCCAGCGGAATCAGCAGCACGCCAGCGACCAGCTCACGCACGGTACGTCCACGGGAAATACGCGCGATGAACATGCCTACGAATGGTGCCCAGGAAATCCACCACGCCCAGTAGAACAGGGTCCACAGGCCCAGCCAGCGATCCGACTTGGCGCTGTCGCCTTCATAGACGTACAGGTCGAAGGTCTTCAGCACCACGCCGTTGAGGTAATCGCCGATGTTCTGCACGAAGCCGTTGAGCAGGTGCAGGGTCGGGCCGAACAGCAGGACGAAAATCAGCAGACCGCTGAACAGCACGATGTTCAGGTTGGACAGACGACGGATGCCGTTCTCCACGCCGGACACGGCAGCGATGGTCGCCACGGTGCTCATCACGATGATCACGATCAGCAGGTTGGTGTTGCTGTGTTCCATGCCGAACAGATTTTCCAGGCCCGAGGACACTTGCAGCGAGCCGATCCCCAGGTTGGTCACCAGACCCAGCAGGGTCACGAACATGCCGAAGCCGTCCACCGCGTGACCGGCCGCGCCTTTGACCCAACGCTCGCCCACCAGCGGATACAGCGCCGAACGCAGGGCCAGCGGCTGGTTATGACGGTAAGCGAAGTACGCCACGGCCAGACCGACCAGTGCGTAGATCGCCCAGCCGTGCAGGCCCCAGTGCAGGAATGTCAGTTGCACCGCCTGACGCGCGGCCAGGTTGGTGGCCGCTGCGCCTTCCGGCGGATTGAAGTAGTGGTCCAGCGGCTCGGAGGCGCCGAAATACAGCAGCGAAATACCGATACCCGACGAGAACAGCATCCCCGCCCAGGCGCCGTAACTGAAATCCGGGGTGTCGTCCTTGCTGCCCAGTTTGAGTTTTCCGTACGAAGAAAACGCCAGGCCCACCACAAACACCAGGTAAGCGGCGATCACCACCATGTAGTACCAGCCGAAGCTGCGGGACAACCAGGCCTGAGCCATACCCAACATTCTGCCGGCCTCTTGCGGGGCGATAATCAGAATGGCGGTCAACAACAGAATCAGCGCGGTAGAGGTGTAGAACACCCAACCGTTGACCGTCACCTTCTCGGGCGGGGTCTTTATAAGCGAGGCAGAACTCATGGCACAAATGCTCCAGGCAGTGCGAGAGAAGAACACAAGGCAACACGGAACCCGACCAATCGGTTAGTTGGCAGCCGACCGGCGGGTGATATAAAGACACCCCGAAAAAGCCCGAACCTGCCGAAATGGCGCCGCGAATCGCTTTCGTGGCCGAGGTCCGGACGTTCATCCGAAACCTGGCCCCGAGCGTCTTGCCCATTCAATACGTCCATCGAACAGCGAACCGCGCCATGCCCCATACAGGTTTCAAGCATTTTCGGATGTCGGTTTATCGCCATTTACACGTAGGAAAAATTTGTAAATCGCGACGATTTGTCGCAGATCTTATTCTTTGTTGATTGAACGTTCAATCAAAACAAAATAGACTGGCCCTCAATCCGGTAGCCGTTTTTCGTCTGCCGGAAGGCCTAAGGAGATGTGCAAGATGCCCAAGGTCGGTATGCAACCCATCCGCCGCCAACAACTGATCGAAGCCACGTTGCAAGCGGTCGATCAGGTCGGGATGGGGGACGCCAGCATTGCGCTGATCGCCCGTTTGGCCGGTGTCTCGAATGGCATCATCAGTCACTATTTTCAGGACAAGAACGGCCTGATTGCCGCCACGATGCGGTATCTGATGAATGTCCTCAGCGAGAACGTCACCGCGCGCCGTCAGGCGCTGGCAGACAGCAGCCCACGGGCGCATCTGCAGGTGATCATCGAAGGCAACTTCGACGCCAGCCAGGTCAATGGCCCGGCAATGAAAACCTGGCTGGCCTTCTGGGCCACCAGCATGCACCAGCCGTCTTTGCACAGGTTGCAGCGGATCAACGATCACCGTCTGTATTCCAACCTGTGCTGCGAGTTCCGCCGTGTGCTGCCGCTCGAAGATGCGCGCAACGCAGCGCGTGGACTGGCAGCGTTGATCGACGGTTTGTGGTTGCGCGGCGCCTTGTCGGGAGATGCTTTCGACACGGTGCAGGCGCAACAGATCGCTTACGAATACATGGATTTCCAATTGGCCAAGCAGGTGAGCTAGAGCACACAGAAAACGCTCGGCCCCTGAACCGCCACCGCAGCAGTACCGCGGTGGTCAACGCCAACCACTCATGCACTTGCGAGGACACTATGGCCCGTTTCGAACTGCAAAAACTCTACATTGATGGCGCGTACTCCGACGCTGGCAGCGATGCCACCTTCGAAGCCATCAACCCGGCGAACGGTGAAGTCCTCGCCAAAGTGCAACGTGCGACCAAGGAAGACGTCGAGCGTGCTGTGGTCAGCGCTGAAAAGGGCCAGAAAATCTGGGCTGCGATGACCGCCATGGAGCGTTCGCGCATCCTGCGTCGCGCCGTGGACATCCTGCGCGAGCGCAACGATGAACTGGCCGCTCTGGAAACCCTGGACACCGGCAAGGCTTACTCCGAAACCAAATACGTCGACATCGTTACCGGCGCCGACGTGCTGGAATACTACGCAGGCCTGGTGCCAGCGATCGAAGGCGAGCAGATCCCGCTGCGTGATACCTCTTTCGTTTACACCCGTCGCGAGCCGCTGGGCGTAGTGGCCGGTATCGGCGCGTGGAACTACCCGATCCAGATCGCGCTGTGGAAATCCGCACCCGCCCTGGCCGCGGGTAACGCGATGATCTTCAAGCCGAGCGAAGTCACCTCGCTGACCACCCTGAAACTGGCCGAGATCTACACCGAAGCCGGCCTGCCAAACGGCGTGTTCAACGTGCTGACCGGCAGCGGCCGTGAAGTCGGCACCTGGCTGACCGAACACCCGCGCATCGAGAAAGTCTCGTTCACTGGCGGCACCGACACCGGCAAGAAGGTGATGGCCAGCGCTTCGGCTTCGTCGCTCAAAGACGTGACCATGGAACTGGGCGGCAAGTCGCCGCTGATCATCTGCGACGACGCCGACCTGGATCGCGCCGCCGACACCGCGATGATGGCCAACTTCTACAGCTCCGGTCAGGTCTGCACCAACGGCACGCGCGTATTCGTACCGAGCCACCTCAAAGCCGCTTTCGAAGCCAAGATCGTCGAGCGCGTAGCGCGCATCCGCATCGGCAACCCGGAAGACGAAAACACCAACTTCGGCCCGCTGGTCAGCTTCGCGCACATGGAGAGCGTGCTGGGCTACATCGCCAAGGGTAAAGAAGAAGGTGCCCGCGTCCTGTGCGGCGGCGAGCGTCTGAACGACGGCGAGTTCGCCAAAGGCGCGTTCGTCGCTCCGACCGTGTTCACCGATTGCACCGACGAGATGACCATCGTCCGTGAAGAAATCTTTGGCCCGGTGATGGCGATCCTCTCCTACGAAACCGAGGAAGAAGTGATCCGCCGCGCCAACGACACCGACTTCGGCCTGGCCGCCGGTATCGTCACCAAAGACCTGAACCGCGCACACCGCGTGATTCATCAACTGGAAGCCGGTATCTGCTGGATCAACGCCTGGGGCGAGTCCGACGCAAAAATGCCGGTGGGCGGTTACAAGCAGTCGGGCGTAGGCCGCGAAAACGGCATCAGCTCGCTGACCAACTACACACGCATCAAATCGGTACAGGTCGAGCTGGGCGATTACGTCTCGGTGTTCTGATTCGCCCCTGTCTGGAGTGAACGCCTTTGTGGCGAGGGGGCTTGCCCCCGTTGGGTCGCGAAGCGGCCCTATCCAGACGAATACAGGCTTTCAGATAGAACGACGTCGCTGAATTCACGACTGCTGCGCAGCCGAACGGGGGCAAGCCCCCTCGCCACAGGTGCGCAGCGCTGCAGCGATCTCGACCTGACCAACTTCAAAGAGGGTGCATTCAATGTCCCAAGAATTCGATTACATCATCATCGGTGCCGGCTCGGCCGGTAACACCCTGGCGACCCGTCTGACTGAAGACGAAGGCGTCACCGTTCTGCTGCTCGAAGCCGGCGGCCCGGACTACCGTTTCGACTTCCGTACGCAAATGCCGGCCGCGCTGGCATTTCCGCTGCAGGGTCGTCGCTACAACTGGGCGTACGAAACCGATCCAGAGCCACACATGGACGGTCGCCGGATGGAATGCGGTCGCGGCAAAGGCCTCGGCGGCTCCTCGCTGATCAACGGCATGTGCTACATCCGTGGCAACGCGATGGACTACGACGGCTGGGCGAAACTGCCAGGTCTGGAAGACTGGTCGTACCTGGACTGCCTGCCGTACTTCCGTAAAGCGGAAACCCGCGATATCGGCCCGAACGACTACCACGGTGGCGACGGCCCGGTCAGCGTGACCACGCCGAAGGCTGGCAACAACCCGCTGTTCCACGCCATGGTTGAAGCCGGCGTGCAGGCCGGTTACCCGCGCACCGAAGACTTGAACGGCTACCAGCAGGAAGGTTTCGGCCCGATGGACCGCACCGTGACGCCAAACGGTCGTCGTGCCTCCACCGCCCGTGGCTACCTCGACGTCGCCAAGAAGCGTTCGACCCTGACCATCGTCACTCACGCCCTGACCGACAAGATCCTGTTCGAAGGCAAGCGTGCGGTCGGCGTGCGTTACCTGGTCGGCTCGGCCGAAGAGCGCGTTGAAGCCAAAGCACGCAAGGAAGTGCTGCTGTGCTCCGGCGCCATCGCTTCGCCGCAGATCCTGCAACGCTCCGGCGTCGGCCCGGCGAAACTGCTGGAAAGCCTCGACATCCCGGTGGTTCACGATCTGCCGGGCGTCGGTGAAAACCTGCAGGACCACCTTGAGCTGTACCTGCAATACGCTTGCACCCAGCCAGTTTCGCTGTACCCGTCGCTGCTCTGGTACAACCAGCCGGCCATCGGTGCCGAGTGGCTGTTCAACGGCACCGGTATCGGCGCCAGCAACCAGTTCGAAGCCGGCGGTTTCATCCGCACGCGCGAAGAGTTCGAATGGCCGAACATCCAGTACCACTTCCTGCCGGTCGCGATTAACTACAACGGTAGCAACGGTGTGAAAGAGCACGGTTTCCAGGCACACATGGGTTCCATGCGTTCGCCGAGCCGTGGTCGCATCCAGGCCAAATCCAAGGATCCGCGTCAGCACCCGAGCATCCTGTTCAACTACATGGCCACCGAGCAGGACTGGCAGGAGTTCCGTGACGGCATCCGCCTGACCCGCGAAATCATGCAACAGCCGGCACTGGACGCCTTCCGTGGCCGCGAAATCAGCCCGGGTATCGAAGTGCAAACCGATGAGCAGCTGGACAAGTTCATCCGTGAGCACGCCGAAACCGCGTTCCACCCGTCGTGCTCGTGCAAGATGGGCACCGACGACATGGCGGTGGTGGATGGCGAAGGTCGCGTGCACGGCATGCAGAGCCTGCGTGTGGTCGATGCCTCGATCATGCCGATCATCACCACCGGCAACCTCAACGCGCCGACGATCATGATCGCCGAGAAAATCGCCGACAAGATCCGTGGCCGCAAGCCACTGCCGCGTAGCAATGCTGCCTACTACGTCGCTGGCGGTGCGCCGGTGAAGGGCAAGCCGATGCGTGATATCACGCCTGTTGCTCAGTAATTCAGCGACACCGCGTCAAGGCTGATCGCGAGCAGGCTCACGCCTACAGTTAATCTCCAAGTTGTGTGTTCACTGGAGATCCTTGTAGGAGTGAGCCTGCTCGCGATGAGGCCCTGCAAATCCCCCCCTCTCCCTGACTCACAGTAAATCCTCCTACACCCCCTCTTCACTTGATCCTACCCCCACGCAGGCCTACTCTAGTCCTCGCGCAATCGTTTCACCCCTCCCCGCCGAATCGCTTTACCCCGCAACTCCATAACAAGGAGGTTCCCGAATGTTCGATTTCCACCCCCAGCTCAAGCAGCGCTTCGCTGCCTTGCGCACGGGCGCTGAGTTCTTTTCCCTGCGGTATGTGCGCGAGTCCGGCCAGTATCTGTCAGTGCGCAAGAACGTCGCCGAACCGCCGAGCCTGAGCCGCGACGAAGGCGCCATGCTCACCGTGCGCGTCAACGGAGTCGAGGCCTACGCCGCCACCAACGACCTGTCGCAGCAAGGCCTGCAAGGCGCCCTCGAACGTGCCGAACAGCAGGCCCGGCGGCTCAAGCCCCACGCCTTGCTCGACCTGCGCGACCAACCGGTGTCGAGCGACCGCGCCGACTACTTTTCGCCCAATATCGAGCAAGCCTTCCCGTCCCTGAGCGAATGCTTCGAGCTGCTCGGCGCGGAATCCGCCTCGGTGCCAAAGGATGAGCGCCTGGTGAATTGGGAAGCGAGCATCGGCATCACCCACGTCGAGCAGATCTACCTGAGCAGCGCCGGTGCCGAATTGCGCCAGGCCCAACGCTTCGTCTACCCGAGCCTCGACGTCACCGCCTACGACGGCAACGACAGCCAGACCCGCAGCCTCGGCCGCGAGAACTTCGGCCAGCAGGGTGGCGCGGACGTGATCAGCCGTTGCGGCCTGGTCGGCGCCGGCCCCAAAGTGGCCGATCAGGCCCTGCAACTGCTGCTCGCACCGAACACCCCGCAAGGCCCACGCGACCTGCTGCTGATGCCTGACCAGATGATGCTGCAGATCCACGAGTCCATCGGTCACCCGCTGGAGCTCGACCGGATCCTCGGTGACGAGCGCAACTACGCCGGCACCAGCTTCGTCAAAACCAGCGACTTCGGCAGCCTGCAATATGGTTCGAAGCTGCTCAACGTGACCTTCGATCCGGACATTCCCGAAGAACTGGCGAGTTACGGCCACGATGACGACGGCTCAAAGGCCAGCAAGCAATTCCTGATTCGCGAAGGCCTGTTGCTGCGGCCATTGGGCGGCGCGCTGTCGCAGTTCCGCGCCGGTCTCGACGGTGTTGCCAACAGCCGCGCCTGCGGCTGGAACCGGCCGCCGATCGACCGCATGGCCAACCTCAACATCGAGCCGGGCGATCAGTCGCTGACGCAACTGATCAGCGGCATCGAGCACGGCATTCTGATGAGCACCAACCGTTCGTGGTCGATTGACGATGCGCGCAACAAGTTCCAGTTCGGTTGCGAGTGGGGTCAGTTGATCGAAAACGGTGAACTCAAGGGTGTGGTGAAAAATCCGAACTACCGAGGCATTTCCGCGCAGTTCTGGAAAAGTCTGCGCGCAGTCGGCGATGCCGGTACCCGCAGAGTGCTGGGCACGCCAAACTGCGGCAAGGGCGAACCGAACCAGGTGATCCGCGTCGGCCACGCTTCACCGGCCTGCGTATTCAGCAACGTTGATGTGTTTGGGGGAGACGCCTGATGAGCATTTCGAAGAGTCAGTCCGACGCCTTCAAGGTCATGGTCAATTGGCTGCGCGACAGCGTGCGCGAGCCGGAACAATTCACCCTCAGTTATGCCGCCGAATCCTCGGCATTCGTGCGGTTCAACCACGCCAAGGTGCGTCAGGCCGGCCAGGTGCAGCAGGTCGATGTCGGGCTGAAGCTGATCAACGACGGCCGCCACGCCGACCTGCACATCACCCTGTCCGGTGATCAGGAAGCCGATCTGCAGCGCCTCGCCGAAGGCCTGCAACAACTGCGCGAAACCCTGCCGCTGCTGCCGCAGGATCCGTACCTGCTGCTCAACCACAACGGCTGGCAGAGCAACAACGTGCAGGACCATCCGCTGCCGGACACGGAGCTGGTGGTCGAGGAGATCTGCGCCGCCGCTGAAGGTCTGGATCTGGTCGGCTTTTATGCCGCAGGTCCGATCAGCCGTGGTTTCGCCAGTTCCTCGGGGGCGTTTGGCTGGCATCAGGCCAACAGCTTCAACTTTGACTTCAGCCTGTTCCACGAGAATGGCGAAGCGGTGAAAGCCAGCTACGCCGGCCACGAATGGAGCAGCGAAGGCTTCGCCCGACGCTTCCAGCAGGCCCGCGAGCAACTGGCGTTTCTCGGTCGACCGTTGCGCACCCTCGCACCGGGGCAATACCGGGCGTATCTGGCGCCAGCCGCACTGGAAGAAATCATGGGCATGCTGAGCTGGGGCGGGTTCTCCGCGCAGTCGATTGCCAGCAAAAGCAGTCCGCTGCAGAAGCTGTATGTCGGCGATCAGGCGTTCAGTCCGCTGGTGTCGCTGGATGAAAAAGTCAGCGACTCATTGAGCCCGGCGTTTTCCGGCGAAGGGTATCCGCGCAGCGATCTGCGGCTGGTCATCGAAGGCAAGGCCGGTGATCAACTGGTCGGTTCGCGCAGTGCCGCCGAATACGGCCTGACCGCCAACGGTGCCAGCGGCGGCGAATCGCCGAGCGCGCTGAACATGGCGGCCGGGGACCTGTCACAGGCCGAGATTCTCAAGCAACTGGGCACCGGCCTGTACATCAGTAACCTGTGGTACCTGAACTTCTCCGATCAGCCGGCCGCGCGCCTGACCGGGATGACCCGGTTTGCCACGTTCTGGGTCGAGAACGGCGAGATTCAGGCACCGGTCAGCACCATGCGTTTTGACGACAGCGCCTACAGCCTGCTGGGTTCGCAGCTGGAAGCGCTGACCGCCGAGCGCGAGTTGCTGCTGTCGGCGAGTACGTATAGCCAGCGCAATACCTCGTCGGTGTTGCTGCCGGGGGCGCTGGTCAGCCGTCTCACGCTAACGCTGTAGATAAACCTGTGGCGAGGGGGCTTGCCCCCGTTCGGCGGCGAAGCCGTCGTAGTCCGACTGAGCGGTATTGCTGTCGAACGCACCGGCCGGTTTTGGGGCTGCTACGCAACCCAACGGGGGCAAGCCCCCTCGCCACACATGATCCTTCGCCCGAATCAGCGCCAAGACAAGAATCCAGATTAACCACCCACCAGAGGTTCCATGCCCAACCGCCCGCCTCTCGACGCCATCACCGCCCGCTGGTTGCCGTGGGTCGTCGCCATCGCGTTCTTCATGCAGTCCCTCGACGGGACCATCCTCAACACCGCCCTGCCGGCCATGGCCCGGGATCTGGCCGAAGACCCGTTGCGCATGCAAGGCGTGGTCATTGCCTACATGCTCACCGTGGCATTGCTGATTCCGGCTTCGGGTTGGATCGCCGACCGCTTCGGCACCAAGAAGATCTTCTTCGGCGCGATCCTGCTGTTCAGTTTCGGCTCGCTGCTCTGCGCGTTGTCCAGCAGCCTGAGCATGCTGGTCGGCGCGCGGGTGATCCAAGGCCTGGGCGGCGCATTGATGCTACCGGTCGGACGCTTGGTAGTGCTGCGTGCCTACCCGCGTTCGGAGCTGGTGCGGATCATGGGTTTCATCACCATTCCCGGCCTGCTCGGTCCGCTGATCGGCCCGACCATGGGCGGCTGGATGGTGCAATACCTGACGTGGCACTGGATCTTCCTGATCAACCTGCCGGTCGGCGTGCTCGGCTGCTACGCGGTATGGAAATTCATCCCCGACCTGCGCGGCACTGAACGCACGCGCTTCGACAGCCTCGGTTTCCTGCTGTTTGGCGCCGCAATGATCCTGATCACCATTGCCATGGAAGGCCTTGGCGAACTGCACCTGCCGCATCTGCGAGTGATGTTGCTGCTGTTCGGCGGTCTGGCCTGTCTGGCGGCGTACTGGTTGCGCGCCGGGCACGTCGAAAATCCGCTGTTCGCCCCTTCACTGTTCAAGACCCGCACCTTTGCCGTCGGCATTCTCGGCAACCTGTTCGCCCGTCTGGGCAGCGGCGCCCTGCCGTTTCTGGTGCCGTTGCTGCTGCAAGTGGCGCTGGGTTATTCGCCGTCACAGGCCGGGATGAGCATGCTGCCGCTGGCCGCCGCGGCCATGTTTGCCAAGTGGATGGCGCGCCCGCTGATCGAACGCCTTGGCTATCGCATCGTGCTCACCGGCAACACCCTCGCACTGGGGATCATGCTGGCGAGCATGGGCCTGGTCAGCGAACAGACGCCTTACTGGCTGCTGCTGTGTCTGCTGGCGATTCTCGGGGCGATCAACTCGCTGCAATTCACCGCAATGAACACCGTGACCCTGATCGACCTCGACGACGCCAGCGCCAGCAGCGGCAACAGCCTGCTGTCGGTGGTGGCGCAATTGTCGTTGAGCCTGGGGGTGGCCTGCGCCGGTGCGCTGCTCGGCGGCTTCACGGCCGAGATCGGCAATGATGGCGTCGAGACCGTGCTGGGCGCGTTCCAACTGACGTTTGTCACGGTCGGGATCATGGCGATGCTCGCCGCGACGATCTTCTCGCAACTGTCGAAAGAGGACGGCCGGCGGGCCAAGCGCCCGGAAGAACACATCGAACACTGATGTGTGATGAAGGGCTTTTGTGGCGAGGGAGTCGCTGTTCGTCCAGAACTTTCGAGGAAAGTGGCACGGGGCTGCTACACTGCGCGACATTTTGTTTTGCAGGCCAGTCCCGTGACCACCATCGCCACCGCTTTTAATACTCTGCCGCTGTCCGCCGCCATGCTGGCTAACCTCGAATCCCTCGGTTATGCCCAGATGACGCCGATCCAGGCGCAGAGCTTGCCGGTGATCCTCAAGGGGATGGACCTGATCGCCCAGGCCAAGACCGGCAGCGGCAAGACCGCCGCGTTCGGCATCGGCCTGCTGAACCCGATCAATCCGCGCTACTTCGGCTGCCAGGCGCTGGTGATCTGCCCGACCCGTGAGCTGGCCGACCAGGTCGCCAAGGAAGTCCGTCGTCTGGCCCGTGCCGAAGACAACATCAAGGTTCTGACCCTGTGCGGCGGCGTGTCGTTCGGCCCGCAGATCGCTTCGCTGGAGCACGGCGCGCACATCATCGTCGGCACCCCGGGGCGTATCCAGCAGCACCTGCGCAAAGGTTCGCTGGTGCTCGACGGCCTGAACACGCTGATCCTCGACGAAGCCGACCGCATGCTCGACATGGGTTTCTACGACGCCATCGAAGACATCATCGAGCAAACCCCGTCGCGCCGTCAGACCCTGCTGTTCTCCGCCACCTACCCGGTGGGCATCAAGCAACTGGCCTCGAAATTCATGCGTGATCCGCAGACGGTGAAAGCCGAAGCGTTCCACGACGACACGCAGATCGAACAGCGTTTCTACGAGATTTCCCCGGAAGAACGCATGAGCGCAGTGACCAAAGTCCTGCACCACTTCCGCCCGGCCTCCTGCGTGGCGTTCTGCTTCACCAAGCAGCAGGTGCAGGAAACCGTCGATCACCTGACCTCCAAAGGCATCTCCGCCGTCGGCCTGCACGGTGATCTGGAACAGCGTGACCGCGATCAGGTGCTGGCGATGTTCGCCAACCGCAGTACGTCGGTACTGGTCGCCACTGACGTGGCCGCCCGTGGCCTGGACATCGATGCGCTGGACATGGTGATCAACGTCGAGCTGGCCCGCGATTCGGAAATCCACATTCACCGCGTTGGCCGTACCGGTCGCGCTGGCGAGAAAGGCATCGCGGTCAGCCTCGTCGCACCGTCCGAAGCCCATCGCGCGCAAGCCATCGAACAGTTGCAGAAAGCCCCGCTGAACTGGGATCAGGTGGACAACCTCAAGTCCCAGGGCGGCGCCCCGTTGCAGCCACCGATGAGCACGCTGTGCATCGCTGGCGGGCGCAAGGACAAAGTGCGTCCGGGCGACATCCTCGGCGCACTGACCGGCGATGCCGGCATCCCGGGCGCCCAGGTCGGCAAGATCGCGATCTTCGACTTCCAGTCGTATGTGGCGGTTGAACGCACCGTGGTCATGCAGGCGCTGCAGCGTTTGAACAATGGCAAGATCAAGGGCCGTTCGCTGCGCGTGCGTGTTTTGTAAGCACAACGCATTTCCCCTGTAGGAGCTGCCGCAGGCTGCGATCTTTTGACTTTGTTTTTAAAGAGCAAGATCAAAAGATCGCAGCCTGCGGCAGCTCCTACAGTTCGTTTTGTGGTGACATTTGTGAGGACACCGTTTTGCGCTCTACCGAAGTCGTGATCATTGGCGCTGGCGCCGCAGGGTTGATGTGTGCACTGACCGCCGCCGGGCGCGGGCGTGAAGTGTTGCTGCTCGATCATGCGAACAAGGCCGGCAAGAAAATCCTGATGTCCGGCGGTGGCCGCTGCAATTTCACCAACATGTACACCGAACCGAGCAATTTCCTCTCGCACAACCCACATTTCTGCAAATCCGCACTGGCGCGTTACACCCAGTGGGATTTCATCGGCATGGTCGGCAAGCACGGCGTGCCGTACCACGAGAAGAAACTCGGCCAGCTGTTCTGCGATAACAAATCCAGCGACATCCTCGGCATGCTCCTCGACGAGTGCGATCAGGTCGGCGTCGAGCTGCACCTGGACACCTCGATCCAGACCATCGAGAAAGTCGAAAACGGCTACCTGCTCGACACCACTCTCGGCCAACTCCAGTGCCAGTCGCTGGTGATCGCCACCGGCGGGCTATCAATCCCGACGCTGGGCGCCACCGGTTTCGGCTATCAGGTGGCCAAACAGTTCGGCCATGAGCTGCTGCCGACCCGCGCCGGCCTGGTGCCGTTCACCATCACCGATCAGCTCAAGGAACTGTGCACCGAGCTGTCCGGCACGTCGGTGGATTGCCTGGTCAGCTGCAACGACCAGAGCTTTCGCGAAAACATCCTGTTCACTCACCGTGGCCTCAGCGGCCCGGCGATTCTGCAGATCTCGTCGTTCTGGGAGCCGGGTGACACCGTGGTGATCAACCTGCTGCCGGACCACGACACCGCCGCATGGCTGCAACAGCAAGTGGCCGAACGCCCGAACAGCGAACTGAAAACCCTGCTCGGCGAGATCTTCACCAAGAAAATGGCCAACCTGTTGGCGGACAACTGGTTCGTCTCCAAACCGATGAAGCAGTACACCCACGCCGAACTGGCGCAGATCGCCGACAAGCTGGGCAGCTGGAAAGTCGTGCCGGCCGGCACCGAAGGCTATCGCACCGCCGAGGTCACGCTGGGTGGCGTCGACACCCGCGAAGTGTCGTCCAAGACCATGGAATCGCTGAAAAGCCCGGGGCTGTACTTTGTCGGCGAAGTGCTCGACGTGACCGGGCATCTGGGCGGCTTCAACTTCCAGTGGGCATGGGCTTCCGGCTACGCGGCCGCGCAGTACGTCTGATCGAAACAACACCCTCCCCTGTAGGAGCTTGCCGAAGGCTCGGGCCGCGATCGGACGATCTTTTGATCTTGTTTTACAGATCAAAGTCAAAAGATCGTCCGATCGCGGCCCGAGCCTTCGGCAGTTCCTACAGTTGTTATGCGTGATGCAGTAAGGAACACTTTTTGCTGTCAGATGTGATCGACGCCATTGCGTCGGCGTCATTACTGGCTCAATTTAGCGGCATCGCCTCGGAAGGCCTTCGCACTTCATGTCCTCGACCTCGTTTCGTCAGTCTTTGCGGCGCCTGTGGGCGCTGGATAAATTCAGCTACAGCGTACGGGTGTTCATCGCCCTGACCGGCAGCATGGCGCTGTGTTGGTATCAGGATGAAATGGGCCTGCTGATCCCGTTGTTCCTGGGGATTATCGCCAGTGCCCTGGCCGAGACCGACGACAGCTGGCAGGGCCGCCTCAACGCGCTGGCGGTAACACTGGTGTGTTTCAGTATCGCCGCGCTGTCGGTGGAACTGCTCTTCCCCTACCCCATCGTGTTTGCCATCGCCCTGGCCTTGGCCAGCTTCGGCCTGACCATGCTCGGCGCACTCGGCGAGCGTTACGGTGCGATTGCTTCGGCGACATTGATTCTGTCCGTGTACACCATGATCGGCGTCGATCAGCGCGGCGGCGCAGTCACCGATTTCTGGCACGAGCCGATGCTGCTGGTGGCCGGTGCCGCGTGGTACGGCCTGCTGTCGGTGCTGTGGCAGGCGCTGTTTTCCAACCAGCCGGTGCAGCAGAGTCTGGCGCGGTTGTTCCGCGAACTGGGTTTCTATTTGAAGCTCAAAGCCTCGCTGTTCGAGCCGATCCGCCAACTGGATGTCGAAGCGCGGCGACTGGAACTGGCGCAGCAGAACGGTCGGGTGGTGGCTGCGCTGAACAGTGCCAAGGAAATCATTCTGCACCGAGTCGGCAACGGTCGCCCGGGGTCGAAAGTCAGCCGTTATCTGAAGCTGTATTTCCTCGCCCAGGACATACACGAACGCGCCAGCTCCTCGCACTATCCGTACAACGCGCTGGCCGATGCGTTCTTCCACAGCGACGTGCTGTTCCGCTGCCAGCGCTTGCTGCGCCAGCAGGGCAAGGCCTGTCGGGCACTGGCCGAATCGATCCAGATGCGCCAGCCGTTCATCTACGACGCCAGTTTTGCCGAAGCGTTGAGCGACCTCGACGCCTCTCTGGAACACCTGCGCATCCAGAGCAACCCGGCGTGGCGCGGCCTGCTGCGCTCGTTGCGCGCACTGGCGGCCAACCTTGGCACCCTCGACCGTTTGCTCAGCGATGCGAGTAACCCCGACGCCTTGGCGGACGCCACCGACAGCAGCCTGCTCGACCGTTCGCCGCGCAACCTCAAAGACGTATGGATTCGCCTGCGCACGCAACTGACGCCGACCTCGTTGCTGTTCCGTCATGCCCTGCGCCTGCCGCTGGCGCTGAGTATCGGCTACGGCATGGTGCATCTGATTCACCCGTCGCAGGGCTACTGGATCATTCTCACCACGCTGTTCGTCTGTCAGCCGAACTACGGCGCGACGCGGCGCAAACTCGGTCAGCGGATTCTCGGCACGGCCATCGGCCTGACCGTGGCGTGGGCGCTGTTCGATCTGTTCCCCAGTCCGTTGGTGCAGTCGTGCTTCGCCATCGCCGCCGGGGTGGTGTTCTTTACCAACCGCACCACGCGCTACACCCTGGCGACGGCGGCCATCACGATCATGGTGCTGTTCTGCTTCAACCAGATCGGCGACGGCTACGGACTGTTCCTGCCGCGCCTGTTCGATACCCTGCTCGGCAGCCTGATCGCCGGCCTGACGGTATTCCTGTTCCTGCCAGACTGGCAGGGCCGGCGCCTGAACAAGGTGCTGGCCAACACCCTGACCTGCAACAGCATCTACCTGCGCCAGATCATGCAGCAATATGCCGCCGGCAAGAGCGACGACCTCGCCTATCGCCTGGCCCGCCGCAACGCGCACAATGCCGACGCGGCGCTGTCGACCACACTGGCGAACATGCTGATGGAACCGGGGCATTTCCGTAAGGAAGCGGATGTCGGTTTCCGTTTCCTGGTGCTGTCGCACACCCTGCTCAGCTACTTGTCCGGGCTGGGTGCGCACCGCGAGACGCAGTTACCGGCGGACGTGCGCGAACACCTGATCGACGGCGCCGGGGTGAAGCTGGCCGCGAGCATCGACGACATCGCCCAGGGGCTTGCGAACAAGCAGCCAGTGGCGATTCAGAGCGACGAAGAAGAAGCGCTGGCCAATGAGCTGGAGCAGATGCCCGACGAGATCGATGAAGGGCAGCGACTGGTGCAGACGCAACTGGCGTTGATCTGTCGGCAGCTGGGGCCGTTGCGTACGTTGGCGGCGCACCTGATCAAGGACACCAGCGAGGCCAGCGGCGGCTGAGAAGACGCCATCGCGAGCAGGCTCACTCCTACAGGGGGAACGCATTTCAAACTGTAGGAGTGAGCCTGCTCGCGATAGGGCCATCAGCCACTCAACAAATTCCGGATCAGACGCTTACATCCCATGCTGGCGCATCAACTTGTCATAACTGCCATCCGCCTTCATCGCCGCGATCGCCTTATCAAACCCCGCCACAATCTGCTCATGCTGCGGATTCTTCAGGCTCACCAGAATATGCAGGCTGTTCTCGCTCAGCGGCTTGGGCAGGAACTCCACGGCATTGCGCACCTTGGGTGATTCGCGCGCCAGGTAATACCGCGCGACGTATTCATCTTCCAGGGTCAGCTTGACCCGATCCGCCGCCAGCATGCGCACCGCCATGGCAAAGTTGTGCACAGGGACTTTCTCCAGCGCGGTATCGGCGTCGAACGCCTGCGAATAGGCATAACCGCGCACCACGGCAATCGGGTACGTGTGCAGTTGCTCCAGATTGTTGTATTCGAGCGGGGTGTCTTTGCGCTTGAGAAAACGAATGCGGTTGAGCAGGTATTCGTCGGAGAACTGACCGAGCCTGGTGCGCTCGTCGTTGTACCAGGCGTTGACCAGCACGTCGTAACGCCCTTCGCCAACCCCGAGCAGCGCCCGCGCCCACGGCACCTGTTCATAGTCGCTGGCGTAACCGGCCCGGGCCAGCGCGGTGCTGACGATGTCCGTGGCCAGGCCACCGTTGACCAGCGTGTCATCGGTAAAGGGCGGCCAGATATCAAACACCAGTCGCAGCTTTTCCGCAGCGGCGGGTGGGGCCAGCAAGAGCAATCCGATCAAAGCAAAGGCTCGATGCAGTCGCGGCATGCTTGAAAATCCTTAGCGGGCGAGCTGCCCAGCGTGTTTTCAGTCAAAACCCCAAGGCCCCTTACCGGCGAAACCCAGGCCCTAACATTAGCTCATTGAAGCCAGTGCACAGCGCTTTCCAGCAGATTACACAAAGCAGCTACCGATGCGAGAAAGGAATGATGGCATTTTGACCTTTATCACAGACTCTTACGCCATACAGACATCCGAAGGCTGTGCGCTTAGTATCGGGCGACAGCGTTCAAGGAGCCGGAAGATGACAATCGAGTGGATCTGCAAACATCACAGCGATCTGGGCAAAGAGCAGTTGTACGCATTGTTGAAGCTGCGCTCGGAGGTGTTCGTGGTCGAACAGAAATGCGCCTACCCGGACCTCGACGGTCAGGATCTGGACGGCGACACCCATCACTTGATGGGTTGGGAAGACGATCAGTTGATGGCCTATCTGCGCCTGCTCGATCCCGAGTCCCAGGGCGGTGACGTGGTGATCGGCCGCGTGATCATCGCACCGCAGGGCCGGGGCAAAGGACTGGGGCACACGATGATGGAACACGCACTGAAACAGGCCGAGAAGCATTGGCCGCAGGTGCCGATCTATCTGTCGGCCCAGGCGCATTTGCAAGGGTATTACGGCCGGTACGGTTTTGTCGTGGCGGGTGAGGAATACCTGGAGGATGACATTCCGCATATCGGGATGCGTCGTTCTTAACGCCCTATCGCGAGCAGGCTCACTCCTGCATTTGATCGCATTCCATCTGAAGGAACCCGATCTACTGTAGGAGTGAGCCTGCTCGCGATGGCGTAATCACCATCACCACAGACTCAGGGATACTCCAACACAGCCTTGATCTGCCGCAAATTGCGCTCGATCCACCCCCGGTCAATCGCCCCCCACTCACGAATCCGATAGCGCCCGGCATGGTTACGCGCGCCCTCTTCCTGCTCGAATTCACAGACGATATCCAGATCCGCCAACGCGGCAATCGTGTCCTGCGCCGTGCGCCGGGGCATGCCGGTGACGTCGGTCAGCGCCGGCACGCTGGCGGCCAGGCCGCTGTCGATCAGGTAGGCCACGTACAGGCGACGGTAGAAACTGCTTTTGGTCTTGCTGACGTCCATCCACCCGCTCCTTGTTGCGGCTATTGCAGATCCCGCCACGTCAGGTACACCCGCAGATCGAACTCGACCTGGTGATACCCCGGCAGCATGTGTTCACACAATTTGTAGAAAGCCTTGTTGTGATCCGACTCTTTGAAGTGCGCCAGCTCATGCACGACGATCATCTTCAGAAACTCGGGCGCCGCCTCCTTGAACAGCGAGGCAATGCGAATCTCTTTCTTGGCCTTGAGCTTGCCGCCCTGCACCCGCGATACCGTGGTGTGCAGGCCCAGCGCGCGGTGAGTCAGGTCGAGGCGGTTGTCGAACAGCACCTTGTCGATGGCCGGCGCGTTGCGCAGGTATTCCTGTTTCAGGTCCAGCGCGTAGCTGTACAGCGCCTTGTCGCTCTGCACATCGTGACGCGCGGGATAGCGTTGGCTCAGGTAGTCACCCAGACGCTGTTCGGCGATCAGTTGGCGCACCTGATCCTGCAATTGCGCGGGATAGGCCTGGAGGTATTTCAACGCAGTCATGGACACGGCAACACGGTTCGAAAAGAGCGCCAGTGTAGCGAATTCAACCGGGCAGCGCGCTCCAGTCAAACGGCTCGGCGAAGCTGGCGGCGTCGTCGGCCATCATCGGCCGCGCCACCAGGAAGCCCTGTACGTATTCGCAACCATGGGCTTGCAGCCATTGGTATTGCTCGATGGTTTCCACCCCCTCGGCAATCACCAGCAACCCGTATTGTTTGCACAGACTGATCACCGTACTGACCAATGAGGCGTCGCGTTTGGAGTCCGGCAATCGAGCAATGAGATGGCGATCCAGCTTTAGGGTATCCAGCTCCAGATCGCGCAGATGCGCCAGCGAACACGGCCCGGAACCGAAGTCGTCCAGCGCCACCCGCACCCCCAGATTGCGTAGCAAGCGTAACTGCTTACGGGTTTCATCGGGGTTGTGCATCAGCGCTTCTTCAGTGATCTCGACTTCCAGCTGCCGTGGCTGCAACGCATGCCGCTCCAGCACCTGACGCAACTCGGTGGCGAGATTGGGCAGGCCGAACTGGGTGTTGCTCAGGCTCACGCCGAGCACCAGGTCTTCGGCAAACAGGGTTTCCCAGGCTTTGCGCTGGCCAGCGCCGCGGTGATAGATCCAGCTGCCGAGACGGCTGATCAGCCGCGCTTCTTCGAGCAATGGCAAAAACAGCCCCGGCGGCACATCACCGACACTCGGATGCTGCCAGCGCAGCAAGGCTTCAAAACCGCGAATCTGGCCAGTGTCGATAGCTACTTGCGGCTGATAGACCAGATTGAAATCGCGGTTCTCGATGGCGGCACGCACGCTCTCTTCGAGCATCAACCGCGAGCGCGCCCGGCCATTCATTTCATGATCGTAGAAACGATATTGCTGACGTCCGGCGCGCTTGGCTTCGTACATGGCGATGTCGGAGGCACGCAGCAATCCGTCAAGGTTAGAACCGCAGTCCGGGTAAGTGGCGATGCCGATGCTGGCGCCGAGAGCGATGTCCAACCCCTCGATCTGCTGACAGATCGACACCCGCTCGATGAGTTTTTCGGCAATCTTCGCCGCTTGCTCAGGAAACTCCAGATCCAGCAGCGCGGTAAACTCATCGCCGCCCATGCGCGCGAGAATGTCGAACGGTCGCAGGCACGCCTTCAATTGCTCGGAGACCCAGCGCAACACCCGATCGCCGGCGTCGTGACCGAGGGAATCGTTGACCCGCTTGAAGCCGTCGAGATCCAGATACAGCAAGACCCAACTGCTGTCGCTGCGCTCGCCACGCAGGAGCAGATTTTCAACGGTCTGGTAAAACCCGCGACGATTGAGCAAACCGGTCAGTGGATCGGTCACCGCTTGAAATTCCAATTGCTGATGCAAGTGACGCACCACCGACATGTCCAGCACGGTCACCACCATTGCGTGTTGCTCGCTGGGCAGCGCGGCGCAGGATAGCGCAACCGGCACTTGCTGGCCGGGCGCGGTGCGCAGCAAGGCGTCGTGCAGTCTCAACGTCTCGCCACGCTTGTAACTGGCATAAAACTCGGAATCGGCCCACAGCGCAATGTGCGGTTTCTGCAGGTAATCGAGAAACTCCTTACCTTCCAGCTCCTTCACCGGCGCATTCAGCAAGCGTGAAATCGCCGGGTTGGCGAAGCGGATCAAACCATCCTCGCCCACCACCAATATCCCCTCGGCAGCGTTATCCAGCACCGAGGCATTGAAAGCGCGCGCCACTTCCAGGTCATGACTCAGGCGCTGCAAGGCGCGGCGATTGCGCTGGTGCTCCAGCAACGCCTGCACCTTGGGCTTGAGGATCTGCGGGTCGAACGGCTTGAACAGGTAATCTACCGCGCCACTGGCATAGCCCTTGATCACCGCATCCTGGGATTGCTCGTTGGCGGTCAGAAAGATAATCGGCGTCAGGCGCGTGCGCTGGCTACCGCGCATCAACCGCGCCACTTCAAAGCCGTCCATGCCCGGCATCTGCACATCCAGCAGCACCAGATCGACGTCGTGGGAAAGCAGAATATTGAGCGCTTCGAAACCGGAAGCCGCAGTGAGGACGTGCCAATCCTGGCGCTGCAGCAACGCGCGCATGCTGATCAGGTTTTCAGGGTAATCATCAACGATCAAAAGGACAGAGCTGCCTTCACCTGGCGGGGGTTGCGCGCATTCCATGCTGCTTCTCTTGTCGGGACTTCAGGGCGATTCCGGTAAAACCGTACACACATCGAGCCTTCACTCTAGTCGTGGATCCGAAAAAGCAGAAGCTGTCATCAGGCCATCATTTAACCAAAGCGTGAGTTTGCCGACTAACGGTCACCGCTGCAGCCCCCGGAAACCGGCAGAGATGGCATTTCGACAGGATGTTGACGTCAATCATCTGCCAAACGGGCATTAACAAAATATCCCTCTACGCTTATAAAGGCCGCCCCAAAAGGCGCGGGCTAGAGCTTCTGGCACCCGCGTTCAGGATGAACTGAGTGGAAGCACCGACATGATCGATCTCGCAACCTGGAACCTCAGCGTTCCCGTTGGCAGTCCGCCATACACCGTCGAAACCGAGAAACTGGTGAACGGCTTCAAAGATCAATACTTCCATTCCGACACCGGCACCCTGTTCTTCTGGTCGCCGGTCACCGGCTCCAAAACCGAAAACGCCATCTACCCGCGCACCGAACTGCGCGAAACCTACAGCAACGGCACCCTGCGCAACTGGTACTACCCGGATGCCGACAACCTGCTGCGCGCCACCCTTGCAGTGAACAAGGTGCCCAGCTCCGGCAAGATCGTCATCGGCCAGATCCACGCCTATGAAAGCCAGCGCCCGATGGTCAAGCTCGAATACCAATACAAGGAAGCAACCCAGACGGGCAACCTGGTAATCAAAGTCCGCATGCACCCCGATGACGCAGAAAGCCGCGTCATCACCCTCGCCACCGGGATCAAACTGAACAACGAATTCAACTACCTCATCCACTTGAGCCCCGGCGGTGCGCTGGGCGTGAGTGCGGCGGGTTATCAGTGGGATTCACAGATCAGCGCGACCTGGCGTGACAAGCCGTTGTACTTCAAGGCTGGGGTTTATGTGCAGGACAATACCGGGTACACCAGTGAGGGGGGGCAGGTGACCTTCTCCAAGCTCGACATCGATCACGACAAATAACCCGCATTCCCCTGTAGGAGCTGCCGAAGGCTCGGGCCGCGATCGGACGATCTTTTGATCTTGTTTTTGATTCTGAAAAGACAAAATCAAAAGATCGCAGCCTTCGGCAGCTCCTACTTTTAAACGGCGTTGTTTAGATCGATCGCCGGTTACTTCCGGATGCCTACAACAGCTTGCGTCGTTGCCTACCACTACGCCAGAATCCGCCGGCTTGTGCGCCTGGCGGGCCCTCGGCAACTTGATTCGCGTCACTGATTTCCAGTGATCGGGTTTAAGCCACCCACAAAAAACCCGCCTCTCGGCGGGTTTCTTGAATCAGCGGTTAACGCTCAGGCTTAGTTAACCTTGGCGTTCAACTCACCCTTCAGATAACGCTGATACATCGCTTCCAACGAGATCGGCTTGATCTTCGAAGCATTACCGGCAGTGCCGAACGCTTCATAACGAGCGATACATACGTCACGCATCGCGGTCACAGTCGCGCCGAAGAATTTACGCGGGTCGAATTCGCTCGGGTTGGTGGCCATCAGGCGACGCATCGCACCGGTGGATGCCAGGCGCAGGTCGGTGTCGATGTTGACCTTGCGCACGCCGTACTTGATGCCTTCGACGATTTCTTCAACCGGTACGCCGTAGGTTTCTTTGATGTCGCCGCCGTACTGGTTGATGATCGCCAGCCACTCTTGTGGCACGGACGAGGAACCGTGCATCACCAAGTGAGTGTTCGGGATGCGCTTGTGGATTTCCTTGATGCGGTCGATCGCCAGCACGTCGCCGGTAGGTGGCTTGGTGAATTTGTAGGCGCCGTGGCTGGTGCCGATGGCGATGGCCAGGGCATCAACTTGCGTCTTCTTGACGAAGTCTGCGGCTTCTTCCGGGTCGGTCAGCATCTGGCTGTGATCCAGAACGCCTTCGGCGCCGATGCCGTCTTCTTCACCGGCCATGCCGGTTTCCAGCGAACCCAGGCAGCCCAGCTCGCCTTCAACCGAAACGCCGCAGGCGTGAGCCATGGCGACGGTCTGCTGAGTCACACGAACGTTGTATTCGTAGTCGGTCGGGGTTTTGCCGTCTTCGCCCAGGGAACCGTCCATCATCACCGAGCTGAAACCCAGTTGGATGGAGCGCTGGCAGACGTCAGGGCTGGTGCCGTGGTCCTGGTGCATGCACACCGGGATGTGCGGGAATTCTTCGATCGCGGCCAGGATCAGGTGACGCAGGAACGGCGCACCAGCGTATTTACGGGCGCCGGCCGAAGCCTGGACGATCACCGGGGAGTCAGTCTTGTCAGCGGCTTCCATGATGGCGCGCATCTGCTCAAGGTTGTTGACGTTGAAGGCTGGAACGCCGTAGCCGAACTCGGCTGCGTGGTCCAACATCTGGCGCATGCTGATAAGTGCCATTGTGTGTGTCTCTCCCGGTTGAGGGTCGTTAATCGTGCCAGCCTGCCGGAGCGGCGGCGGCTATTCAAGTGATTGCAGATCGGGGGTCGAGGCCCGGCCTGGTGATTCGATAAAGCAGATTCTGTTTGTCACTGAAACTCTGTGGCGAGGGGGCTTGCCCCCGTTCGGCTGCGCAGCAGTCGTAAAAAAGCTATGGGAGTGCTTCGCACTCCAACGGGGGCAAGCCCCCTCACCACAAAAACCCCACATCAGAGCTTTGGGTGTGTCAGTTACTGCGCCTTGCAGCCGCGGCCGATCAAATCATTGGTGGCGACCCAGTACACCAGGCCTTCCTCACCCTTGACGTGAAACGCCAGCATGCCGTCGCTGTACAGCACGCCCGAGGCGCCCGGCTCTTCTTTCAGGCGATAGACCTGATCACCGCCGCCGAGTCGAACATCGACTTCCTTCTGGCCGGCATCGGCGTAGCGCCACAGCACTTTGGCCTGGCTGTCGCAGGTCCATGTCGTCCAGTTGTCCGCAGGGGCGGACGACTGAAACAGGTTCATCTGCGCGCAACCGCCCAACAATGCCAATGCCGCAATGGCGATCAAGCCTTTCATCCGTGTTCCTCGACTGACAGCCAACGCCGCCAGCCCTGAGTTAAAGAGTCAGACCGGTCAAGGACAACCATGTTCCTTGGCCGGGGTTTGCGTCTCGTATTTGTCCAGACCGTCCGGCCCCGAGCGCTTGTTCAGCACCGGGTTGGTTTCGGCCTGCCAGTCGGCCTGGTAGCAGCCTTTCTGCGCCGCATCCGGCGCAGGCGTCGCCTCGGCCTTCGGGTTACTCCCGCAGGCCGCCAGCGTACCGGTCAGCAACAACAGCGCTAACGACTTGACCATGTGAACACTCCTTTGCCTGGCCAAACGGGCGGCCTCAGGCCTTGGCCCGGCTTTCCAGGACTTCAACGGCTGGCAGTACCTTGCCTTCGACGAATTCGAGGAACGCGCCACCACCGGTGGAAATGTAGGAGATTTGCTCGGCCACGCCATATTTATCGATGGCCGCCAGGGTGTCGCCACCGCCGGCGATGGAGAACGCGGCGCTGTCAGCGATGGCCTGGGCCAGCACTTTGGTGCCGTTGCCGAACTGGTCGAATTCGAACACGCCGACCGGACCGTTCCACAGAATGGTTTTCGACGATTTCAGCAGTTCGGCGAAGTTGGCAGCGGTTTGTGGGCCGATGTCCAGGATCATGTCGTCAGCCGCGACGTCAGCGATCAGCTTGACGGTCGCTTCGGCGCTTTCTGCGAATTCCTTGGCTACCACGACGTCAACCGGCAGCGGCACGCTGACTTTGGCGGCGATGGCGCGCGCAGTATCCAGCAGGTCTGGCTCGTACAGCGACTTGCCGACCGGGTGACCGGCAGCCGCCAGGAAGGTGTTGGCGATGCCGCCGCCGACGATCAGTTGATCGCAGATCTGGCTCAGGCTGTTGAGTACGTCGAGTTTGGTCGAGACCTTGGAGCCGGCAACGATGGCCGCCATCGGCTTGGCCGGCGCACCCAGCGCCTTGCCCAGTGCGTCCAGTTCAGCGGCCAGCAGCGGGCCTGCAGCGGCGACTTTGGCGAACTTGGCCACGCCGTGGGTCGAACCTTCGGCGCGGTGAGCGGTGCCGAAAGCGTCCATCACGAACACGTCGCACAGGGCAGCGTATTGCTGGGCCAGTTCGTCGGCGTTCTTTTTCTCGCCCTTGTTGAAGCGCACGTTTTCGAACAGCACGATGTCGCCAGCCTTGACGTCAACGCCGCCCAGGTAATCGGCCACCAGCGGCACTTCACGGCCCAGGGCCTTGCTCAGGTAGTCAGCGACCGGCTTGAGGCTGTTCTCGGCGGAGAACTCGCCTTCGGTCGGACGGCCCAGGTGCGAGCAGACCATCACCGCCGCACCTTTTTCCAGGGCCAGCTTGATGGTCGGCAGCGAAGCCAGGATACGCGCATCGCTGGTGACAACACCGTCCTTGACTGGGACGTTGAGGTCTTCGCGGATCAATACGCGCTTACCTTGCAGATCGAGGTCGGACATCTTCAACACGGTCATGGGTCGCACTTCCTGAGTAACTGTTCTTAGAGAGCAGGTTTTTTTGAAATCGCTGTATGCAGATAGTGTTCTGCAACGTCCAGCATTCGGTTGGCAAAACCCCATTCGTTGTCGAACCAGGCCAGGATGTTCACCAGCTTGGGACCGGATACACGGGTCTGACTGGCATCGACGATGGCCGAATGTGGGTCATGGTTGAAATCACAGCTGGCGTGCGGCAACTCGGTGTAAGCCAGCAAGCCTTTGAGCGGGCCATTGGTGGCGGCCTCGCGCAGGATCCGGTTGACCTCGTTGGCGTCGGTCGCCGTGGCGGTCTGCATCGTGATGTCGAGGCAGGACACGTTGACCGTCGGCACGCGTACGGCTTTGGCCTGAATTCGCCCGGCAAGTTCCGGCAGCAGGCGCTCGATGCCTCGCGCCAGACCAGTGGACACCGGGATCACCGACTGGAACGCCGAACGGGTGCGGCGCAGGTCTTCGTGGTGATAGGCGTCGATCACCGGTTGATCGTTCATCGCCGAGTGAATCGTGGTGATCGACACGTAATCCAGGCCGATTGCCTTGTCCAGCAGGCGTAACAGCGGCACGCCGCAGTTGGTGGTGCAGGAGGCGTTGGACACCAGCAGCTCATCGCCGGTCAGGCAATCCTGATTGACGCCGTAGACGATGGTGGCGTCGACATCCGCCTCGCTGGCCATCGGCTGTGAAAACAGCACGCGTGGTGCGCCGGCGTCGAGGAAACGCTGGCCGTCTTCACGGGTGTTATAGGCACCGGAGCATTCGAGCACCAGATCGACGCCCAGCGACGCCCAATCGATGCCTTCGGGGGTGGCACTGCGCAGGACCTTCACGCAGTCGCCATTAATATGCAGACAATCGCCCTCGACCCGCACTTCGCCGGGAAAGCGGCCATGGGTGGAGTCAAAGCGTGTCAGGTATTCGATGCTGGCCATGTCCGCCAGATCGTTGATCGCGACAATTTCAAACCCGGCCTTCTCGCCACGCTCGAACAACGCACGCAAGACGCAACGACCAATCCGGCCGTAGCCGTTGAGTGCAACTTTGTAGGGACGCGGTTGAGGCATGGGGTTCTCGATAGTATTCGCTAACAACACAACCCCATGTAGGAGCGGCCCGAGCCTTCGGCAGCTCCTACAGGGGAACGCGGCAGCCAGGGCCACCGCATTCGTACTGCTTAGTCTTCCAGCAGCTCTTCAGCCTGACCCAGGATGTTTTCCAGGGTGAAGCCAAACTCTTCGAACAGTGCCGAAGCCGGTGCCGATTCGCCGTAGGTGGTCATTCCGATCACGCGACCTTCCAGACCCACGTACTTGAACCAGAAGTCGGCGTGGGCCGCTTCGATCGCGATACGCGCGCTGACCTGCAACGGCAGAACCGATTGCTTGTAGCCAGCGTCCTGGGCATCGAACACGCTGGTGCAAGGCATGGAAACCACGCGCACCTTGCGGCCTTGCTCGGTCAGTTTGTCATAGGCCTGAACGGCCAGACCGACTTCCGAACCGGTCGCGATCAGGATCAGCTCAGGCTCGCCTGCGCAGTCCTTCAACACGTAGCCACCGCGGCTGATATCGGCGATCTGGGCAGCGTCACGCTCTTGGTGCTGCAGGTTCTGACGCGAGAAGATCAGCGCCGACGGGCCGTCTTTACGCTCCAGCGCGTTTTTCCAGGCCACCGCCGATTCAACGGCATCGGCTGGACGCCAGGTGTCGAGGTTCGGCGTGGTACGCAGGCTGGTCAGTTGCTCGATTGGCTGGTGCGTCGGGCCGTCTTCGCCCAGACCGATGGAGTCGTGGGTGTAGACGTGGATCACGCGCTGCTTCATCAGTGCGGACATGCGCACCGCGTTGCGAGCGTATTCCATGAACATCAGGAAGGTCGCGCCGTAAGGCACCAGGCCGCCGTGCAGGGTGACGCCGTTCATGATCGCGGTCATGCCGAATTCGCGCACACCGTAGTACATGTAGTTGCCGCTGGCGTCTTCAGCGTTGACGCCTTTGCAACCTTTCCACAGGGTCAGGTTGGAACCGGCCAGGTCAGCCGAACCGCCGAGCAGTTCCGGCAGCAGCGGGCCGAACGCGTTCAGGGTGTTCTGGCTGGCTTTACGGCTGGCGATGGTTTCGCCCTTGGCCGCCACTTCAGCGATGTAGGCCGAGGCTTTTTCCGCGAAGTCAGCCGGCAGCTCGCCGCTCAGACGACGGATCAGCTCGTTGGCTTCGGTCGGGAACGCGGCGGAGTAGGCAGCGAAACGCTGATCCCACTCGGCTTCGGCAGCGCGACCTTTTTCCTTGGCGTCCCACTCGGCATAAATGTCGGCCGGGATTTCGAACGGACCGTAGTTCCAGTTCAGCGCCTGACGGGTCAGGGCGATTTCCGCGTCACCCAGCGGGGCACCGTGGCAGTCTTCTTTGCCCTGCTTGTTCGGCGAACCGAAACCGATGGTGGTCTTGCAGCAGATCAGGGTCGGCAGCGGGCTCTTGCGCGCGGTTTCGATGGCGGTCTTGATCTCTTCCGGATCATGACCGTCGACGTTGCGAATCACCTGCCAGTTGTAGGCTTCGAAACGCTTCGGCGTGTCGTCGGTGAACCAGCCTTCGACTTCGCCATCGATGGAGATGCCGTTGTCATCGTAGAAGGCGATCAGCTTGCCCAGGCCCAGGGTACCGGCCAGGGAAGCGACTTCGTGGGAAATACCTTCCATCATGCAGCCATCACCCAGGAACACGTAGGTGTGGTGGTCGACGATGTTGTGGCCAGGACGGTTGAACTGCGCGCCCATGACTTTTTCTGCCAGCGCGAAACCCACGGCGTTGGCCAGACCCTGACCCAGTGGGCCGGTGGTGGTCTCGACGCCCGGGGTATAGCCGAATTCCGGGTGACCCGGGGTGCGGCTGTGCAGTTGACGGAACTGCTTGAGGTCTTCGATCGACAGGTCGTAACCGGTCAGGTGCAGCAGCGAATAGATCAACATCGAGCCATGGCCGTTGGACAGCACGAAGCGGTCACGGTCGGCGAACGATGGATTACTCGGGTTGTGCTTGAGGTAGTCGCGCCAAAGCACTTCGGCGATATCTGCCATACCCATAGGGGCACCGGGATGGCCGCTGTTGGCTTTTTGCACGGCATCCATGCTGAGGGCACGAATGGCGTTGGCACGCTCACGACGGCTAGGCATCGCTGATCTCCTGGGTGTGAATAATTGAAACGGAAAAAAGGAGGGCATTTTCCCTCACCGGAGCGCCTCGGGGCAATGACAGATAGTCATACGGAGGCGTTTTTCCCATGGTTAACAGTGGATTCTATTGGTGAAACCTTTCCGCTGTTGGTTTGTAGAGTTAACCAGCCAGTGAGAAGTGCCATCTATCGAGCAATATCAAAACTTTTTGATATTGGCCTTGCAGCGATTTCCTACCGTCACTAGACTGCTGCCCCATGAACTTACGCGTGCCTTCCATTCGCCATGACGACTGCGACGAGCTGGCGGCCCTGTGCAAGGCCGGTGGCGACCCGCTGCGCCTGAATGTATTGCGCGCGCTGGCCAACGATTCGTTCGGTGTACTGGAACTGGCGCAGATTTTCGGCATCGGTCAGTCCGGCATGAGCCACCACCTCAAGGTGCTGGCCCAGGCCGATCTGGTGGCGACTCGGCGCGAAGGCAACGCGATTTTCTATCGCCGCGCCCTGCCCCACACCGAATTGCTGGGTGGCAAGTTACACGCGGCACTGTTAGAAGAAGTCGACAATCTGGCGCTGCCGGACGACGTGCAGACCCGCATCGCCCAGGTACACGGACAACGTGAGGCGGCCAGCCAGGACTTTTTCGCCCGGGTTGCAGAGAAATTTCGCGCCCAGCAAGACTTGATCGCAGGCCTGCCGCAGTACCGTGACAGCGTGCTGGCCCTGCTCGATAAACTGAACTTCAATGGTGCTGCCACGGCCATTGAAGTCGGCCCCGGCGATGGTGCTTTTCTGCCGGAACTGGCCCGCCGCTTCGGCACCGTAACCGCGCTGGACAACAGCCCGGCGATGCTCGAACTGGCGCGGCAGGTATGTGAACGTGAACAGCTGGCTAACGTCAGCCTGCAATTGGCCGATGCATTGAATGGCACCAGCCTTCAGGCCGACTGCGTGGTACTGAACATGGTGTTGCACCATTTCGCCGCACCGGCCGAAGCGCTCAAGCACATGGCCGGCCTGCTGCAACCGGGCGGTAGCCTGCTCGTGACAGAGTTATGTAGCCACAACCAGAGTTGGGCCAGGGAGGCCTGCGGTGATCTGTGGTTGGGGTTTGAACAGGACGATTTGGCCCGTTGGGCCACCGCTGCGGGACTCGTTCCCGGGGACAGCCTCTATGTAGGCTTACGTAATGGTTTCCAGATCCAGGTTCGCCACTTTCAGCGACCGGCTGGCGACACTCACCATCGGTAAATTCAGGAAAACATCGAGATGAGCGAATACTCCCTCTTCACCTCCGAGTCCGTGTCTGAAGGACATCCGGACAAAATCGCCGACCAGATTTCCGATGCGGTGCTGGACGCCATTATTGCTGAAGACAAGTTCGCCCGTGTGGCGTGCGAGACTCTGGTAAAGACCGGCGTTGCAATCATTGCCGGTGAAGTGACCACGTCGGCCTGGGTCGATCTGGAAGAAATCGTGCGTAACGTCATTCTTGACATCGGCTACAACAGCTCCGATGTCGGCTTCGACGGCGCAACTTGCGGTGTGATGAACATCATCGGCAAGCAGTCCCCTGACATCAACCAGGGTGTTGACCGTGCCAAGCCTGAAGATCAGGGCGCCGGCGACCAGGGCCTGATGTTCGGCTACGCCAGCAACGAAACCGACGTTTTGATGCCAGCGCCAATTACCTTCTCGCACCAGCTGGTGCAGCGCCAGGCCGAAGCCCGTAAATCGGGTCTGCTGCCTTGGCTGCGCCCGGATGCCAAGTCGCAAGTGACTTGCCGCTACGAAGGCGGCAAGGTTGTCGGTATCGACGCTGTTGTTCTGTCGACCCAGCACAACCCTGAAGTGTCGTACAAAGACCTGCGCGAAGGCGTGATGGAGCTGATCGTCAAGCACGTACTGCCTGCCGAACTGCTGAGCAAGGACACCCAGTTCCACATCAACCCGACCGGCCAGTTCATCATTGGCGGCCCGGTAGGTGACTGCGGTCTGACCGGTCGCAAGATCATCGTCGACAGCTACGGCGGCATGGCCCGTCACGGCGGCGGCGCGTTCTCCGGCAAAGATCCATCGAAGGTTGACCGTTCGGCTGCCTACGCTGGCCGCTATGTTGCCAAGAACATCGTCGCCGCCGGCCTGGCCGAGCGTTGCGAGATCCAGGTGTCCTACGCGATCGGTGTCGCTCAGCCGACCTCGATCTCGCTGAACACCTTCGGCACTGGCAAGATCAGCGATGACAAGATCATCAAACTGGTGCGTGAAGTGTTCGACCTGCGTCCGTACGCAATCACCACCATGCTGGATCTGCTGCACCCGATGTACCAGGAAACTGCAGCCTACGGCCACTTCGGTCGTGCTCCGCAGACCAAGACTGTTGGCGAAGACACCTTCACCACCTTCACCTGGGAAAAAACCGACCGCGCCGACGCTCTGCGTTCCGCTGCTGGTCTGTAAGACGCCCTGGCGGTACAAAAAAGCCCCGCACGGTTCGCGCCGTGCGGGGCTTTTTCATGTTTGCAAAGATCAAAGGATCGCAGCCTTCGGCAGATCCTGCATGGGAATGCATTCTGTAGGAGCTGCCGAAGGCTGCGATCTTTTGACTTTAACGCTGCGCAACACCCCGCAAAACACCAAGGCTACCTGACCCGCCATCCTCACCTAGCCTTCAAGCATTCCCCCTGAGCAAGGACGCTCATCATGCTTGCCACGCTGCGCCTGTTTTCAGTTGTTCTGCTGAGTTTCATCCACCTGATCGCTTACGCCGCCTGCCCCGACTGGCCTGCCGCCACCGCGCAAAACGAAATCACCGCCCTGCAAAAACAGATCGACCAATGGGACGACGCCTATCACCGCGAAGGCCGCTCGCTGATTGCCGACGACCTCTATGATCAAGCCCGCTTGCGGCTCAACGAGTGGCGACAGTGTTTCCAGCAGCCAGCAGCGCCCCAACCTTTGCGCAGCGCATCGGGCCCCATCGCGCATCCAGTTGCACACACAGGTCTGGATAAACTTCATGAGGCAGCGGCGGTTCAAGCCTGGCTCCAGGACCGCCGGGACGTCTGGGTCCAACCCAAGGTCGATGGCGTGGCGGTGACGCTGATCTACCGTCGTGGCCTGTTGCAGCAAGCGATCAGTCGCGGTGACGGTATCAGCGGCCAGGACTGGACGGCGTCAGCGCAAAAGATCGCCGCCATTCCTCAACAACTGACGCAGCCCCTTGATCTGCTGGTGCAGGGCGAACTCTACTGGCGTCTGACTCAACATGTGCAGGCCCGCGCCGGCAGCGTCAATGCCCGCGCCACGGTTGCCGGACTGATGAGCCGGAAAACCCTGAGCGCCGAGCAGGCGGCCGGGATCGGTCTGTTCGTCTGGGATTGGCCACGGGGGCCGGCGAGTCTGCCCGAAAGAATAGCGACGCTGGCGACATTGGGTTTCGCCACGACAGCACCGTTCAGTCAGGCCATCGCCAACCTTGAGGACGCACAAAAGTGGCGTGAGCACTGGTATCGATCACCGCTGCCATTCGCCAGCGACGGCATTGTCCTGCGCCAAAGCCAGCGCCCACCGGCCGAGCGCTGGCAGGCGAGCGCGCCCTACTGGGCGGTGGCCTGGAAATACCCGTTTGCCCGGGCGCTGGCCGAGGTGCGCAAAGTGAATTTCAAGGTCGGCCGCACCGGCCGCATCACACCGGTGCTGGAGCTGACGCCGGTCATGCTCGATGACCGGGAGATCAAACGGGTCAGCGCCGGTTCGCTCAAGCGCTGGCAGACGCAGGACATCCGTCCCGGTGACCAGGTGGCAATCAGCCTGGCCGGGCTGACGATTCCACGGCTCGACAGCGTAGTACTGCGTACGACCGAGCGGGCCGCCATCGACATCCCCGACGCCAGTGATTTCCACGCCTTGAGTTGCTGGCAACCGACACCCGGCTGCGAAAGCCAGTTTCTCGCGCGCCTGACCTGGCTCAGCGGCAAACAAGGGCTGGCGATGCCCCATGTGGGCAAAGGCACTTGGGAGAAACTTCTGGAAACAGGCCGCCTGAACAACCTGCTGGATTGGTTGACCCTCGATGAGCCAGAGCTTGCTAACATTGCCGGCTTCGGCGAACGCAGCAGTGCGCGCCTGATACACAGTTTTCACAGCGCCCGCCAAAGACCGTTCACGCAGTGGCTCAAAGCGTTGGGCCTGCCGCCGACCGGTGCCGCCCAATTGGCTGATTCATGGCAGTCGCTGGCACAACGAAATACCGAACAATGGCAGGCTGAAGCCGGAATCGGCCCCGGACGCGCGGCGCAATTGAGTGCATTCTTTCGCGATCCGCAGGTGCTGGCCCTCAGCGAACAATTACACGCCGCCGGAATCGACGGTTTCTGAACATGCAATCCCGGTACGCCGGGGAACCCAACGGCCACCGAGGCGCTCCAACTGCGCAGCGCCCGACTGACCCGATTGCCTTTGCACTGGAGCTTTTATGAAACTTCTTTCACCGCTCGCCCTGCTGACACTTTGCGCCGTCATGGCCGCCCCCGTGATGGCCGACGAAGACGCCCCGGGCCTGACCGGTTGCGCCGCCAAGAAGCAGGGCATCATCAACCAGATCGAACAGGCCAGGTCCCGCGGCAACGCCGATCAACAAGCCGGTCTGCAAACGGCACTGGATGAAGTGACGAAAAACTGCACCGACGCCGGCCTGAAGAAAGAACGCGAGAACAAGGTGCTGGATGCCAAGCACGAAGTCAGCAAGCGTCAGGCCGATCTCGACAAGGCGATGAAAAAAGGCGATCCGGAGAAGATCAACAAACGCAAAGACAAACTGGCCGAGTCGCGCA
Organism: Pseudomonas sp. MG-9; assembly: GCF_018729515.1. Lineage (NCBI taxonomy): Bacteria > Pseudomonadati > Pseudomonadota > Gammaproteobacteria > Pseudomonadales > Pseudomonadaceae > Pseudomonas > Pseudomonas sp. MG-9. The sequence continues at coordinate 604,109 of NZ_JAHHZH010000002.1, read as the reverse complement.
AAGAGTTGCAGGACGCGCTGGACGAAATCGACAAGTAATCAGCAGAACCTTGTGGCGAGGGAGCTTACTCCCGCTCGACGGCGCAGCCGTTGCAACTCCGGCCGGTCGGTTCTTGCAGATACAACTCGGCTGAAGGGTTTCAGGGCTGCTGCGCAACCCAGCGGAAGCAAGCTCCCTCGCCACAGTTGCTCAGTTGCCCGGTAGCCTCAGACAATCAATGATCCCGAAATTCTTTATGGCAAGCGCTGCAGGCATCTTCAACCTTCTGCACCGCCGGCCCCAGGTTACTGGCCTTGTACGGCTGAACCTTGCTGGTGATCACCAGTTCACCGGTGGCCGCCTCAAGGTTGCGGGCCAGTTCCTGAAAGCGCGCCTGGCGCAGCCAGACATCATCTTTGGCACTGGTGTGATCTTCTTCGCGCACCTGCGGAAAATGCTTCCATGGCTCATGGGACAACGCATCGAGCTTCACCGCACCGTCGGCGAATTTCGGCCCGTCGAACGGAATGCGTCCACGCAACATACCGCCCAGGTCTTCGCCGGTCTTGAGCATCTGCTTGAAGATCGCCTTGCGTTGACCCAGCGGGGAATTCGGGTCGACACCGCCACAGGCGGACAAGGTCAGACAGGCCAGCAATACAACAGAAATTCTTTTAAGAGTCATGGTGGCTTCAGGTCACGGAATTCGGCGGCCAGTATCCTCGCGCCACCGACAAACACCAATAGCCCTATTAAAATTACGGGTTGCCGGAGCGCATGGAGCACTCAGGCAACCGGCACAGGAATCACTCCATGAACAGCCGTTTCAAGGCCTGGCGTCACCCACTGATCGCAACTCTGCCACTGCTGGCAATCCTTGCCGGCTGCACCGGCGGCGACACTGCCAAACCGAAAACCCACGCCTTGGCCACGTATTCCAGCGCCAACTGGGAAGCCTTGCCAGCCGTGTCCGACAGCGATCTGGTCGCCGGTTTCGGCTCGTGGCGCAGCGCCTGCACCCGGCTCAAGGCTGACCCGATCTGGGGCGGCACCTGCGCCGCGGCAGCCAACGTGCCGCAGAGCGCCAACGAGATCCGTGCATTCCTCAAGCAGAATCTCGATGTGTTCGGCCTGCGCGCCGAGCACGACAATCCGAACGGTCTGATCACCGGTTACTACGAACCGGTCTATCCCGGCAGCCTGACGCCCACCGACGCGGCCAACGTGCCGGTGTACGGCGTTCCTGAAGACATGATCATCGTGTCGCTGGACAGCATTTACCCGGAGCTCAAGGGCAAGCGCCTGCGTGGCCGCCTCGAAGGTCGGGTGCTCAAGCCTTACGACGACGCGGCGACCATCGAATCCAAAGGCGTAAAAGCGCCTGTGGTGGCGTACCTGACCGATCCGATGAACCTGCAGTTCCTGCAGATCCAGGGCTCCGGGCGGATTCAGACGGCAGACGGCAAACAATTGCGCATCGCCTACGCCGACCAGAACGGCCACCCGTACCGACCGATCGGTCGCTGGCTGGTGGAACAGGGCGAGCTGAAGAAAGAAGACGTGACCATGAGCGCGATCAGCAACTGGGCCAAGGCCAACCCGTCACGCATTCCGGAACTGCTGGGCAGTAACCCGAGCTATGTGTTTTTCACCCGCAATCCCGACAGCAACGAAGGCCCGCGCGGCTCGCTGAACGTACCGCTGACTGCTGGCTATAGCGCGGCGGTGGACCGCAAGGTGATTCCGCTGGGTAGCTTGCTGTGGCTGTCGACCACCCGCCCGGATGGCACGGCGCTGGTACGTCCGGTTGCGGCGCAGGACACCGGTGGTGCGATTGCTGGCGAGGTTCGTGCGGATCTGTTCTGGGGCACTGGCGATGCCGCCGGACAACTGGCCGGGGACATGAAACAGCAGGGGCAGATCTGGATGCTCTGGCCCAAGGGAGCGGCGCTGCCGCAAGTGCCGCAGGTGGCTGACAAACCTTAAAAAGCAAAAAGATCGCAGCCTTCGGCAGCTCCTACAGGGGACATGTATCAACCCTGTAGGAGCTGCCGAAGGCTGCGATCTTTTGATCTTGCTTTATCTATACCGACACAAAGAAGAACGAAGCAATCAACCCCATCCCGACAAACCACACCAGCGACCGCAGAATCGCCCAGTCCGCCAGGTAGCAGATGATGTACAGCAGGCGACTGGTGATAAACAGCACCGCCAGCACATTCACCGTCACCAGCTCTGCCGTGCCCACCAGATGCGCGACGATCACTGCAATGGCGAACGCCGGCACTACTTCGAAACTGTTCAACTGCGCGGCATGCGCGCGGCGGGCCACGCCGTTCAGGCTTTCCAGAAAGTCCCGGGGATCATGGTTGTCGCTCAGTCGGAAACCACCCACTGCCTTGGCCACGACTGTGCAGACATAGGGCAGGAAAATCGCGATCAACACGCACCACAGAGCTACCGTCATAAAGCCGTCCTTCTTCGAGTTATAGGAAATTGCGGGCGGTCAGAACTTCATCACCAGCATGCCGATCAGCACCAACCCACAGGCTAAGAGCCGCGGTCTGCCGAAAGGTTCTTTCAGGTAACGCATGCCGAACAGCACCACCAGGATCACGCTGATCTCGCGCAATGCCGCCGCCTCGGCAATCGATCCCAACTGCATCGCCCACAGCACCAGAGCGTAGCTGAACAACACGCAGAACCCGACCGCCAGCCCCAGCTTCCATTGCTCGCGCCAGAACACCAGGAGCGCCGGGCGTTTGGCCACCCATGCCAGCAACGGAAACGGCCAGGCGCTGAGCAGCGTGACCCAGACCAGGTAATCCAGCGGATGTGACCAGCGCCGCAACGCCTGGCCGTCGATGTAGGTGTAACAACCGATGCACAGCCCGATCAGCGCCACCACCGGCAGCATCGACCACGGCAAATGCTTCCCGCCGCCGCCCTGCCAGAGCAGGCAGGCCATGCCCAGCGGAATCAGCATGATCCCCAAGATCTGCTGCGCAGTGAGCACCTCGCCCGCGAAGATCAGGGTCAGCGCCAGCACCACCAGCGGCGACAAGCCGCGCATCAGCGGATAGACCAGCCCAAGGTCGCCGACCCGATAGGCCTGAATCAGCAGATAGCGATACAGCAGCTCGAATGCCGCCGAAGCGAGAATCCACGGCCAGATGTCCAGCGGCGGCAAGCTGATGAAGGGCGACGCCAGCGCCACGAACAACAGCGCCACCGTGTCCATGCACGCCACCACCAGCAGCCGTTCGGCGCTGAATTTGATCAGGGTATTCCACGCTGCATGCAACAGCGCCGCCACCAACACCAGAACTGTCGCCAGCACGTTCCACTCCTTGGTTTTTATTGTTGACCCTACACCAATGTCTGCGGCCGACCAACCGAGTGGACATCATTGTGTCCCCGCCCCGGATCCGCCCATCCAACCTTTGCGCCGAAGAATCGGGGCGCTGTCTTTCCACCCCCATCCAAAGGAGCCCGGATGCTTGAACTCGTAGCCGCTTTTATCTGCCTCACCACCCTCCTCACCTTCGTCAATTACCGCTTCATCGGCCTGCCGCCGACCATCGGTGTGATGGTCACCGCGCTGATGTTTTCCCTGTTGCTGCAGGGCCTGAGCGTGCTCGGCTACCCCGGCCTTGAAGAACGCGTGCAGCAACTGATCGGCCAGATCGACTTCGGCGATCTGCTGATGAACTGGATGCTGTCGTTCCTGCTGTTCGCCGGCGCTTTGCACGTCAACCTGAACGACCTGCGCAGCTATCGCTGGCCCATCGGCCTGCTGGCGACCTTCGGCGTGCTGATCGCCACCGCCGTGATCGGCAGCCTCGCCTATTACATTTTTGCCCTGTTCGGCTGGCACGTGAGCTTTCTGTACTGCCTGCTGTTCGGCGCGCTGATTTCGCCGACCGACCCGATCGCGGTGCTCGGCGTATTGCGTACGGCCAATGCTTCGAAACCGTTGAAAACCACCATCGTCGGCGAGTCGCTGTTCAACGACGGTACTGCGGTGGTGGTGTTTACCGTGTTGCTGGGCATCGCCCAATTGGGTGAGACGCCGACGATCAGCGCCACGGCCATGCTGTTCGTTCACGAGGCCGTAGGCGGCGTGCTGTTCGGCGGGCTGATCGGTTATCTGGTGTACCGGATGATCAAGAGCGTTCAGCAGCATCAGATCACCGTAATGCTGACCCTGGCGCTGGTAATCGGCGGTTCGGCGATGGCCACCGAGCTGCACGTCTCGGCGCCGATTGCGATGGTGGTGGCCGGTCTGATCATCGGTAACCTGGGGCGCAACCTGGCGATGAACGACATGACCCGCAAGTACCTCGACGGCTTCTGGGAGCTGCTCGATGACATGCTCAACGCCCTGTTGTTCGCGCTGATCGGCTTGGAGCTGTTGCTGCTGCCGTTCAATTGGGCGCACGTAGCGGCGGCCAGCTTGCTGGCGCTGGCGATTCTGCTGTCGCGCCTGCTCACCGTGGCTCCGGCCATCGTCCTGCTGCGCCGCTGGCGCACGGTGCCGCGCGGCACCATCCGCATCCTGACCTGGGGCGGTTTGCGCGGCGGTGTGTCGGTGGCGCTGGCGCTGGCCCTGCCGTTGGGCCCGGAGCGCGATCTGCTGCTGAGCATCACCTACATCGTGGTGCTGTCGTCGATCCTGTTGCAGGGGCTGACCATCGGCAAACTGGTCAAGCACGCCACCCGTGACGAGCCGGCCACAGCTCCAGAGCCTGCGCACCACTGATCATTTCTTGATCTGCTGCGGATCGGGCTTTTCGGCCTGATCCGCAGATCCTTTCGATTTGCCTGACGCCTTTGGAGCGCCTGTTTGTTTCGGCGCACCGCTCTCACTGCGGATCTGCGCATGGCTGATCAGGGCGAAAATGAAACTGCCGCCGATGATGTTCCCCGCCAGCGTGGGCCCGGCAAACACCATCCAGAAATCACTCCACGGCAGCTCGCCGGCAAACACCAGATACGAGACTTCCGCCGAACCGACCACGATGTGGGTGAAGTCACCCAACGCCATCAGGTACGTGATGAGGATGATGATCCACATCTTGGCGCTCTCCATGGACGGAATCATCCAGACCATAGTGGCGATCATCCAGCCGGAGACGATGCCCTTGGCGAACATCTGACTGGCGTGGTTCTCCATGACCTTGCGGCCGATTTCGAGGAAGGCGTGATCGGTCTCGGTGTCGAAAATCGGCAATTCGAGCATCACGTACGCCACCAGAATCGTGCCGCACAAATTGCCGAACAGCACCACGCCCCACAAGCGGATCAGCCGGCCGAAATTCGCCAGAGTCGGTTTGGTCATCACCGGGAGGACGGCGGTCAGGGTGTTTTCCGTGAACAGTTGCTGGCGGGCGAGGATCACCGCGAGAAAACCTGCGCAGTAGCCAAAACTGGCAATCACCTTGAATTCATCGCCCTCGGGCAGGCGCGAATTGAGCAGGCCCATGCCCATCAGCGACAGGCCCATGGTCAGCCCGGCGGCGAGCGCCGACCACCACAATGCGGCGATGCTGCGCTCCAGTTCCTGATCGCCCTGGGTACGGATGATTTCATGCAGAACCGCCGCGCGGGGCGGCTGGCTTTTCTCGACTTCGTGTTGTTCATCGGTCGAGAGGTCGGGGGTCTTGCCGTCTGTTGGCGTGGTCATGGCGTGGGAACCGGTGGGGGCTTTTAGCTACGACCCCCGCCACTTGGCATACGTTCTGTAGGATTCAGAGTGAACCCTGTGGGAGCTAACCTGCTAGCGATGGCCATACCACTGACGTCATTTGGTGACCAGTTCATCCTCCTTGAACTGGTCTTTGACGTACTTGATCTCGGTCCGACCGTGCGGTGCCGGCAGGCCGTCTTCGCCGAGGTTGACGAAGACCATCTTCTCGACGGTCAGGATGCTCTTGCGGGTGATCTTGTTGCGCACTTCGCAGGTCAGGGTGATCGAGGTGCGGCCGAACTCGGTAGCGGTGATACCCAGTTCGATGATGTCGCCCTGGCGCGAGGCGCTGACGAAGTTGATCTCGGAAATGTATTTGGTCACCACGCGCTGATTGCCCAGCTGGACGATGGCGTAAATCGCCGCTTCCTCGTCGATCCAGCGCAGCAGGCTGCCGCCGAACAGGGTGCCGTTGGGGTTCAGGTCTTCGGGTTTTACCCATTTGCGGGTGTGGAAATTCATGGGGGACGGACTCCGGGGTGTTTGGGCATTAGGTTTACTCTCCCAGCTTCAAGTTTCAAGCGACAAGCTGCAAGTTAAAGCCGCTGTGACTTGCCGCTTGTAGCTTGTTACTTGCCACTAGCCGGGCGAAGAAAGCTATAATCGCCACCGATTCAGAACGGCTACTGCCGTTTTCCCGCCACCTGTCCGAGGGGCGCTGCAGCAGGTTCAACCTGTCAGGCTCGGATGGGGCGTTGACTGGCTCACGCCAGACACTAAACGCACAACGGCGCCCATTCGCATACATTACGAATGGAGGCTCTTCATGAGCGCTGTTATCACGCCTGCCGATTTTAACGATTACAAAGTTGCCGACATGTCCCTGGCTGCCTGGGGCCGTCGCGAAACCATCATCGCCGAATCGGAAATGCCTGCCCTGATGGGTCTGCGCCGCAAGTACGCTTCCGAGCAGCCGCTCAAGGGCGCGAAAATCCTCGGCTGCATCCACATGACCATTCAGACTGCCGTGCTGATCGAAACCCTGGTTGCCCTGGGTGCCGAAGTACGCTGGTCGTCCTGCAACATCTTCTCGACTCAGGATCAGGCCGCTGCGTCCATCGCCGCTGCCGGCATCCCGGTGTTCGCCTGGAAAGGCGAGACTGAAGAAGAGTACGAGTGGTGCCTGGAGCAGACCATCCTCAAGGATGGCCAGCCATGGGACGCCAACATGATCCTCGACGACGGCGGCGACCTGACCGAGCTGCTGCACAAGAAATACCCACAAGTGCTGGACCGCGTTCACGGCGTGACCGAAGAAACCACCACCGGCGTACACCGCCTGCTGGACATGCTGGCCAAGGGCGAGCTGAAGATCCCTGCGATCAACGTCAACGACTCGGTGACCAAGTCCAAGAACGACAACAAGTACGGCTGCCGTCACAGCCTGAACGATGCGATCAAGCGCGGTACCGACCACCTGCTGTCCGGCAAGCAAGCGCTGGTCATCGGTTACGGTGACGTGGGCAAGGGCTCGGCTCAGTCCCTGCGTCAGGAAGGCATGATCGTCAAAGTCTCCGAAGTTGACCCGATCTGCGCCATGCAAGCCTGCATGGACGGTTTCGAACTGGTTTCGCCGTTCATCGACGGCATCAACAACGGCACCGAAGCGAGCATCGACAAAGCGCTGCTGGGCAAGATCGACCTGATCGTGACCACCACCGGTAACGTCAACGTTTGCGACGCCAACATGCTCAAAGCGCTGAAGAAGCGTGCTGTTGTCTGCAACATCGGTCACTTCGACAACGAAATCGACACCGCTTTCATGCGCAAGAACTGGGCATGGGAAGAAGTGAAGCCACAGGTACACAAGATCCACCGTACCGGCCCGGGCGCTTTCGATGCACAGAACGACGACTACCTGATCCTGCTGGCCGAAGGCCGTCTGGTGAATCTGGGCAACGCCACCGGTCACCCGAGCCGCATCATGGACGGTTCGTTCGCCAACCAAGTGCTGGCGCAGATCTTCCTGTTCGGCCAGAAGTACGCCGACCTGTCGCCAGCCCAGAAAGCCGAGCGTCTGACCGTTGAAGTACTGCCGAAGAAACTCGACGAAGAAGTGGCCCTGGAAATGGTTCGCGGCTTCGGCGGCGTGGTCACTCAACTGACCAAGCAACAGGCTGACTACATCGGCGTGACCGTCGAAGGCCCGTTCAAGCCGCACGCTTACCGCTACTAAGTAACCGGCTGCTTTATTTGTCGGACTGGCTTGTTGTGGCGAGGGAGCTTGCTCCCGCTGGGCTGCGAAGCGGCCCCAAGATTTTGGGAGCGCTGCGCGCTCCAGCGGGAGCAAGCTCCCTCGCCACATAAGCACGCTCCGACAGATGAAACATACCGTAGGCTTTCGTGTTTCCAAGGGTATGACCATGTCCCAAGACCGTCGCTACAGCTTCGAGTTCTTCCCGACCAAGACCGATGCTGGGCAAGAAAAACTGCTCGCCACTGCCCGTCAGTTGGCCACTTACAACCCCGACTTCTTTTCCTGCACCTATGGCGCTGGTGGTTCGACCCGTGATCGCACCCTCAACACCGTTCTGCAACTGGAAAGCGAAGTCAAAGTACCGGCCGCACCGCACCTGTCGTGCGTCGGCGACAGCAAGGACGACCTGCGCGGCCTGCTGAACGAGTACAAGGCTGCCGGTATCAAGCGCATCGTTGCCCTGCGTGGTGACCTGCCGTCCGGCATGGGCATGACCAGCGGCGAGCTGCGTCACGCCAATGAACTGGTGGAATTCATTCGTGAAGAAACCGGTGATCATTTCCACATCGAAGTCGCCGCTTACCCGGAGATGCATCCGCAAGCGCGCAACTACGAAGACGATCTCGCCAATTTCGTGCGCAAGGCCCGCGCCGGCGCCGACAGCGCGATCACCCAGTACTTCTTCAACGCCGACAGCTACTTCTATTTCGTCGACCGTTTGCAGGCACTGGGCGTGGACATTCCGGTCGTGCCGGGGATCATGCCGATCACCAACTACAGCAAGCTGGCGCGTTTTTCCGATGCCTGCGGTGCGGAAATCCCGCGCTGGATCCGCAAGCAACTGGAAGCCTACGGCGATGACAGCCAAAGCATTCAGCGCTTTGGCGAGCAGGTCGTCAGCGAAATGTGCGAACGCCTGCTGCAGGGTGGCGCACCGGGGCTGCACTTCTATTCCATGAACCAGGCCGAACCGAGTCTGGCGATCTGGAATAATTTGAAGCTGCCGCGTTGAAGCAGCTGCAAGCTTCAAGCTGAAAGCGACAAGCAACATCAAAAGATCGCAGCCTTCGGCAGCTCCTACAGGGGTGTCGCAGCTGCGATTTTTTGCTTTTGAACCCCCGAATTAGAGCTTGTGCCGCCACTTTCTGGCTCTTTCTCGCTTCTCGTCGTAATCTCAAGCCATGCCTTTGATCGCGCAACTATTCACGCTGCTGGTTTTTGCTTGCCTGAGCTTTGCCGCTCGGGGCGAGAAGTTGCGCATTGTCACCGAGCCGTGGGCGCCTTACGTCTACGAAGAGGGCGGCAAGAACCTCGGGCTGGACTACGAAACCACCGCCATCGTGTTCCAGCGCCTGGGCATCGAGGTCGAGTGGCAGTTTCTGCCGTGGAAGCGCTGCCTGTCGATGCTCGAGACCGGTCAGGCTGACGGCGCACTGGACATCTTTCACAGCGACGAACGCGACGCCACCCTGCTCTACCCCAGCGAACCGCTGTCGGAGGTCGAGTTCGTGATGTTCTACGCCAACGACCGTCCCCATCCGTTTCATAAGCTCGAAGACCTCAAAGGCCTGACCATCGGCACCTCGCCGGGGTATATGTACAGCCCAGACTTCAGCGAATCGACGCTGCTCACCCGCGAACCGGCACCGACCCACGAGGCCAACTTCGGCAAACTGCTGCGCGGGCGTATCGACCTGCTGATCACCGATCGCCGCGTAGGTCAGCATTTGCTCGATCAGTTGAATATCCGCGATCAGATCACCGAGAACCCTGCCGTCATTAGTCGTCAGAGCCAATATCTGGCGGTTCGACGCAATGCCGGGATGGATCTGCTGGTGCAGCGTTTCGGCGCCGAACTCAAGCGTTTCAAACGCGAGCCGGCCTATGCCGAGCTCAGCGCACGCTACGGCGCAGCCCCGATCGACGTCGCGCCGCTGGGTAACGTCTCGGCCCGCAGCAAAACCGTTGAGCAGCAGGAAAGCAGCGCGCACTGATTGCTCTGTTATACTCCGGCGTTCCCGCCAGGCTCACGCCCGGACGCCCGGAACCGTAACAGGCCTCTAGACCCGCTACAGCGCAGCTTTTCAGCCCGCGCGAGCGCTCCTGACGTGCCTTCGAGACCGCAGCAGGACCGGACGGGATCGCGTCCTCTTAAACGCGATTCGCGCCAGGCAAGACTCCCATTGGGCCAAGCCCTAACTAAAACAGGATTACTCATGTCCTTTGCTTCCCTCGGTCTCTCCGAGGCTTTAGTCCGCGCCATCGAAGATGCGGGCTATACCGAGCCTACTCCGGTGCAACAGCGGGCCATTCCCGCCGTGTTGCAAGGTCGCGACCTGATGGTTGCGGCACAGACAGGTACCGGTAAAACCGGCGGTTTCGCCCTTCCGATCCTGGAGCGGTTGTTCCCCAACGGTCACCCGGACAAATCCCAGCGTCATGGCCCGCGCCAACCGCGCGTACTGGTCCTGACCCCGACCCGCGAACTCGCGGCCCAGGTTCACGAGAGCTTCAAGATCTACGCCCGTGACCTGAAATTCGTCAGCGCCTGCATCTTCGGCGGCGTCGGCATGAACCCTCAAGTCCAGGCCATGTCCCGTGGTGTTGACGTACTCGTCGCCTGCCCGGGTCGCCTGCTCGACCTCGCCGGCCAGGGCAGCGTCGATCTGTCCCACGTCGAAATCCTCGTGCTCGACGAAGCCGACCGCATGCTCGACATGGGTTTTGTGCACGACGTGAAGAAAGTCCTCGCACGTCTGCCGGCCAAGCGTCAGAACCTGCTGTTCTCGGCGACTTTCTCCAAAGACATCACCGATCTCGCCGGCAAGCTGCTGCACAACCCGGAACGCATCGAAGTCACGCCGCCGAACACCACAGTCGAGCGCATCGAACAACGCGTCTTCCGTCTGCCGGCCAGCCACAAGCGTGCCCTGCTGGCGCACCTGATCACCGCCGGCGCCTGGGAACAGGTGCTGGTGTTCACCCGCACCAAGCACGGCGCCAACCGTCTGGCCGAGTACCTGGACAAACACGGCCTGCCAGCCGTCGCGATCCACGGCAACAAGAGCCAGAACGCCCGCACCAAAGCCCTGGCCGATTTCAAGGCCGGTGAAGTGCGCATCCTGGTGGCCACCGACATCGCCGCTCGCGGCCTGGACATCGACCAGTTGCCACACGTGGTCAACTTCGAACTGCCGAACGTCGATGAAGACTACGTGCACCGTATCGGCCGTACTGGCCGCGCCGGTCGTTCGGGCGAGGCCATCTCGCTGGTGGCTCCGGACGAAGAAAAACTGCTGAAAAGCATCGAACGCATGACCAAGCAGAAAATCGCCGACGGCGATCTGATGGGCTTCGATGCCAGCACCATCGAGGCCGAGAAGCCTGAAGTGCGTGAGCGTCCGGACATGCGCAACCCGCGCAATTCCCGTGGCCCGCGTGGTGATGGTCCGAATGGCGGCGGCGGTGGCGGCGGTCGCAAGGACAAAGGCAAGGACAAGGGCAAGGAAAAACCCGCCGGTGAACGCGGCGAGCGCCCTGCCCGTCAGCAGAAACCACGTGAAGGCACGCCGGCCCGCGAACAGCGTCCGAGCCAGCCGCCACGTGCCGCGGCGGATCGTGCACCGGACGAGTTCCTCGACGACGATATCGATAACTTCGGTAACCGCGTCGACTACGTGCCGAAAGCCGCTCCGGCCGGTGGCCGTGGTCGCCGTCCAGGCGCGCCAGGTCAAGGCGTCGGTTCGGGCGCACCCCGTGGAGGTCAACCGCAGGGTCGCCAGAACGGTCCGCGCAACAGCAACGGTTCGAGCACCGGCACTCCACCGGCCAAGCGCAACGGTCCACGTAATGGTGCCCCGCGTGACGGCCAGGGCCGTCGTGACGAGTCCTCGCGCAACCGCCGCCCGGCTCGCGACGATCAGCAACGCGCCGAACCGGCCGTGCAGAACCCGCGCAGCACCGGGCCGAAGATCATGCACAAGGAGTCCAAGGCCGACCGCTTTCCGACACCTGAGCAGCTCGATCAACTGCCGACCCGTCCGCGCGGCGAAAAACCAGCCTTGCTGACCCGCAATCGCTGAGTTATCGCTGCAATGAAAAATGCCCCGACTCGAAAGAGCCGGGGCATTTTTTATGGAAGCCCCCTGTAGGAGCTGCCGCAGGCTGCGATCTTTTGATCTTGATCTGCAAAAAACAACAGCAAAAGATCGCAGCCTGCGGCAGCTCCTACAGGGGATGTGTGTATAGCAGACAATAAAAAACGCCCCCGGCCTTGCGACCGGGGGCGTTTTGCATGGCGGCGAAAATTATTTCGCTTTCACACCTTCGAACGAGATGTACAGGTCGACGTTGTCGGACTGTGGACCCAGGTCCATCATCTTGCCGAAATCAGAGCGCTTGATGCTGGTGGTGCCTTCGAAGCCGGCACGGTAGCCGCCCCATGGATCCTTGCCTTCACCCAGGAACACAGCCTTGACCACGATCGGCTTGGTTACGCCGTGCAGGGTCAGGTCGCCGGTCACGTCAGCCGTGTCTTTGCCAGCAGCGTTCTTGCCAGTGGATTTGACGCTGGTGGAGACGAACTTGGCGTCAGCGTATTTGCCCACGTCCAGGAAGTCCTTGCTGGAGATGTGCTTGTCGCGCTCGGCGTGGTTGGTGAACACGCTGGCGGTTTTCACGTTGAATTCGATTTTGCTGTCTTCAGGCTTGGCAGCGTCAAAGCTGAACTTGCCGTCGATGTCCTTGAAGGTACCGGTGATGTAGCTGTAGCCCAGGTGGCTGATCTTGAAGTCGACGAAAGCGTGCTGGCCTTCCTTGTCGACGGTGTAATCAGCAGCCATCACGTTCGCGGACAGTACGGCCGAACCGATTGCCAGAGCGGCCAGAGTCTTTTTCAACATGCTTTCTTTTCCTTTGAGTCGAGGTTGAATTTCAGGCTTTGCGACCGAGCATTCGCGTCAGGGTCGCATCACGATCAATAAAGTGGTGCTTCAATGCTGCCAACGCATGGAGACCGGAAAAAATTACCAGCGCCCACGCCAGCCAGAGATGAATCACCCCAGCGGTATCTGCCTGATCCGGTAGCCCGGAGACCAGTGCAGGAACTTCAAACAGGCCAAACACCGGGATCCCGACACCGTCTGCGGTGGAAATCAGGTAACCGGCAATCATCACAGAGAAGAGCCCGAGATACAGAAACCCGTGGCCGAATTTGGCGCCGATGCGGGTCATCCGGCTGTAGCTTTGCAGTGTTGGCGGCGGTGGGCTGATAAAGCGCCAGAGCACCCGCAACACCATCACACCCAACAACACCAGACCGATGCTCTTGTGCAGGTCCGGCGCGTCTTTGCGCCAGCTGCTGTAGTAATCCAGCCCCACCATCCACAGACCCAGCGCGAACAGCCCGAAGACCGCCAGCGCCACGCCCCAGTGCATGAAGATGCTGACCCAACCATAGCGTGAAGAAGAGTTACGTAGCTGCATTGCCCAAATCCTGTGAGAACTGCGAACCAAGACTAGCGAGTTATCTATCGAATTAAAGCGGAAAAATTTGCTTTGAAATATCGAGAAATACGATCAAGAGTTTTGAGCATGGTGGTTAAGGAAAGATTAAAGGGGGAAAGTGCGGGGCAGGATACTGGGTACAGATCCAAAGTTAGTGCTGCCTGAACCGGCCTCTTCGCGAGCAGGCTCGCTCCCACAGGGGATTGCATTCCAGCTGAGGGACCATTGTCGAATAATGTGGGAACGAGCTTGCTCGCGAAGGCGGTTTGGCAGGCAAAAAAAAGCGCGGCCTGCAAGCCGCGCTTTTTCATTCACCGCAAAGCCTTACTGCGCTTTGCTGTCGGTGCTTGCTGCCGGAGCCGGAGCGGCCGCCGGTTTAGCCGCTGGCTTCTTCGCCGGTTCAGCCTTTTTTGCCGCTGGTTTGGCCGCAGGCTTTTTCGTTTCGGCTTTCGCAGCAGGCTTCTTCGCCGCAGGCTTGGCCGCCGCTTTCTTCGCCGGCTCGGCTTTCACCGGAGCGGCTGGCTTCGGCGCTTCCACCGGGGCTGGCGCAGGGGCTGGAGCCGGAGCAGGCGCTGGGGCCGCCGGAGCTGGAGCTGGCTCAGGTGCCTTCACAGGCTCTGGCTTCTTCTCGTCATCCGAGCCGCCGAACAGGTTGGTGAAGAAATTGCCCTTCTTCGCTGCCGCGGCACCCGCCGCGCCTGCCGCTGCTGCGGCCGGAACCACTTTGACCGGTTCAAACGACTTGCCGGCTGCCAGGTCTTCAACCTGACTGGCCGCACGCTGACCGGTGCGCAGCGCGCCTTCCAGAGTGCCCGGGTACAGGGTGTCGGTGTGTTCGCCGGCAAACGTTACGCGTTGCAACGGACGCTCCCACAGGCGCCAGAACTTGCTGATCTGGCCCGGGCCGTAAGCCAGGTAGGCGCCGCCCATCGACGGGTCGGTGCTGTAACGACGGATTTCATAACCGGTGAACGAGCCACGGGCCTGTGGATAAAACGCGTGCAGACGGATCAGCACCTGATCGACCATCTGCTTGTCGCCAAACGCCTGCATCACGCGAGCGTTATCGCCGGACAGGTTGATCACCACGTTGGCGCCGCCCTTCAGTGCCGGTTCGATCCAGAGCATGCCGAGGCCGGCGTTGCTGTAGATCTCGCCGGACATGCGCGCCTTGCTTTCCCACACGGGCGTCTTGAACTTGAGCATGATCTGGTCGCGCCAGCCGTAGTTGGTGCCCTTGATCGCTGCCAGGTGCTGAGCATCCAGTGCCGGGGTCAGGGCAATCTTGTTCAGCGCGCGCAGTGGCACGGCCAGCACCACATAGTCCGCCTGGTAGCCAACACTGCCGACCTTGACGGTCACGCCGTCCTTGTCCTGAATGATCGCGGAAACCGGCGAGTTGGTCTTGATCGTCTTGATCTGCTTGACGAAGGCCTGGGCCAGCACCTGGCTGCCGCCGACCAGACGCGAGGCGCGCAGGTCACGGTCGGAGACGCCGCGATACACGCGGTTCTGCTGGGCGAAATACAGCAGCGACAGACGCGACGGCTCGTCGTAGTGGGTGCGGATGTCCTGGTTGATCAACTGACGCGCCGTGGCGGGCAGGTTCTGCTTGTCGAGCCAGCTCGACACGTTGATCTGATCCAGTGCGTGCAGGGTGCTGGTCGCCGCCGGGTTCTGCGGGTCGTCGATCGAGCGCGCCAGATCGTCGAGGGTTTTCTGGTAGCGCTTCAAGGCCTCGGCGGTGGCTGGCTGCTTGGTCGCCAGATCGGCAGCGGAAAAATACTCGCCGTCGATCAGATAACCCGGTGTACGCACGAATTCAGGGGCTGGCGTGGTGCCCAGCTTGAAGGTCGAAACGTATTTGTTCAGTACTGGCTGAGTCTTGTCGTTGCCGATCCACTCGCTGGTGGCCATGCCGGAGCGTCCGCCCAGGCTCGGTTTGGCTTCCAGCAGGGTGACCTGCCAGCCCTTGTTCTGCAGCTCGTAAGCCGCGGTCAGGCCCGACAGGCCGCCGCCGATCACGATTGCGGTTTTATCCTTGGCCAGCGCCGTAACGCTGAACAGCCCCAACATCACCAGCGCACAGGCGCGCAGCCAACCGACAGACATTCAGCGAACTCCGGAAATACACGTAGGAAAAAGCAGTTTTGCGGGTCAGACGACCCAAAGAACCGCGAAGAATACGTCAGCCATCAAAACGCCGCCAGCGACGTCTATCGGCCGATACAAAGTAGCTCAATCGACACAATGGGTTGTCCCGGCGCGATGCATCTCATAGGCTTGCGCGATTGTTTGCCCGCGCCTGACGCGAGCCGCCTCGAGGAGACTGTAAATGGGCCTGAATAACCAGTGGATGCAACGCGACCTCGCGGTGCTGTGGCATCCCTGCACCCAGATGAAAGACCACGAACAGCTGCCGCTGATCCCGATCAAACGCGGTGAAGGCGTCTGGCTCGAAGACTTCGAAGGCAAGCGCTACCTCGACGCGGTCAGCTCCTGGTGGGTCAACGTGTTCGGCCATGCCAACCCGCGCATCAACCAGCGCATCAAGGATCAGGTCGATCAGCTGGAACACGTGATCCTCGCCGGTTTCAGCCATCAGCCGGTGATCGAGCTGTCCGAGCGTCTGGTGAAGATGACCCCGGAAGGCCTGAACCGGGTGTTCTACGCCGATAACGGTTCGTCCTGCATCGAAGTCGCGCTGAAAATGAGCTTTCACTACTGGCTCAATCGCGGTCAACCGAACAAGAAGCGCTTCGTCACCCTGACCAACAGCTACCACGGCGAAACCATGGCGGCGATGGCGGTCGGCGACGTGCCGCTGTTCACCGAAACCTACAAAGCCCTGCTGATGGACACCATCAAGGTGCCAAGCCCGGATTGCTACTTGCGCCCCGAAGGCATGAGCTGGGAGGAACATTCGCGCAACATGTTCGCGGCCATGGAACAGACCTTGGCCGAGAACCATGACAGCGTCGCGGCAGTGATCGTCGAACCGCTGATTCAGGGCGCTGGCGGCATGCGCATGTATCACCCGGTGTACCTCAAACTGCTGCGCGAGGCCTGCGACCGCTACGGCGTGCACCTGATCCACGACGAAATCGCCGTCGGCTTCGGTCGCACCGGGACCATGTTTGCCTGCGAGCAGGCCGGCATCCGCCCGGACTTCCTCTGCCTGTCCAAGGCCCTGACCGGCGGCTACCTGCCGCTGGCGGCGTGCCTGACCACCGACGAGGTCTACAGCGCGTTCTACGACGACTACCCGACCCTGCGCGCCTTCCTCCATTCGCACAGCTACACCGGCAACCCGCTGGCCTGTGCAGCGGCGCTGGCGACGCTGGATATCTTCGAACAGGACAACGTGATCGAGAACAACAAGGCCCTGGCCCAGCGCATGGCCTCGGCCACCGCGCACCTGGTCGATCACCCGAACGTGTCCGAGGTGCGCCAGACCGGCATGGTGCTGGCAATCGAGATGGTCAAGGATAAAGCCACAAAAGAGGCCTACCCTTGGCAGGAGCGACGCGGCCTGAAGGTGTTCCAGCATGCGCTGGAGCGCGGCGCCTTGCTGCGGCCGCTGGGCAGCGTGGTGTATTTCCTGCCGCCGTACGTGATCACTCCGGAGCAGATCGACTTCCTCGCCGAAGTCGCCAGCGAAGGCATCGACATCGCCACCCGTGACAGCGTCAGCGTGGCGGTGCCGAAGGATTTCCACCCGGGGTTCCGTGATCCGGGCTGACAGGTCACCATAGAACTATTGTGGCGAGGGGCTTGTGTGGCGAGGGGGCTTGCCCCCGTTGGGGCGCGCAGCGGCCCCCAAAAACCCGAATCGAAAAACATCTGTCAAAGCCAGTTCAGCGAATTTGCGACTGCTTCGCAGCCGAACGGGGGCAAGCCCCCTCGCCACAAAAAGCCTAGCCACAGCACTGCATGCACCCATTTTTTAGAGACCCACCATGAGACTGTCCCGCTTCTTTATCGACGCCCCCCTGAGCACCGGCGAACACGAACTGCCGGAAGCCCAGGCGCATTACATCAGCCGCGTGCTGCGCATGGCCGAGGGCGATGCGGTGCAGTTGTTCGACGGCTCCGGCCATGAGTTCCGTGGCTCCCTGGTGGAAGTGGGCAAGAAACGCGTGGTGGTGCAGATCGACGAGCAACTGGCCGGCCAGGTCGAATCGCCGTTGCAGATCCACCTCGGCCAGGGCCTGTCCCGGGGCGAGCGCATGGACTGGGCGATCCAGAAAGCCACCGAGCTGGGCGTGACCGAAATCACCCCGATCTTCAGCGAGCGCTGCGAAGTCCGCCTCAAGGACGAACGCGCCGACAAACGCCTGCTGCACTGGCGTCAGGTGGCGATCAGCGCCTGTGAGCAGTGCGGTCGTTCGCGGGTGCCGGTGATTCATCCGCCGGTGCTGCTGGCTGACTGGCTGAAGCAGACGCAGGCCGAGCTGAAACTGGTGCTGCATCCAGTGGCGGAGCCGCTGGTGAGTCATGCCAAACCGGCGACCCTGGCGTTCCTGATCGGGCCGGAGGGTGGGTTATCGGATGCTGAGGTCGAGCAGGCCAAGGGCAATGGTTTCCACGCGGCTCGGCTTGGGCCGCGGGTGTTGCGTACCGAGACCGCTCCGGTCGTGGCGTTGGCGGTGGCTCAGCAACTTTGGGGCGACTTCTAAGCCCCTATCGCGAGCAGGCTCACTCCTACACATTGGAATGCGTTCCCCTGTAGGAGTGAGCCTGCTCGCGATCGCTTCACCTCGGTGTAACGGTCACTCCACCGGATCACTCACGGGCTTGGCAATAATCGCCTTCAGCTCGCTGGTCATCGGAAACTCCAGGTTCAAGCCCTTCGGCGGGATCGGCTGCTCAAACCAGCGCTTGTAAATCCCATTGATCTCCCCCGAGCGATACAGATCAGCCAACGCCCCGTTGACCAGCGCGAGGAACTGCGGATCGTCCTTGCGCACCATGCAGCTGTAAATCTCCCGCGACTGCTCCTTCCCGACCACCACCCAGTGATGCGGATCGCGCGCCTTGGCCCGTTCGCCGTACAGCAGCGCATCGTCCATGTAGAACGCCGCTGCACGCCCCGACTCCAGCATCTGGAATGCCTCGCCATGATCCTTGGCGCTGATCACGGACATATCGAGCTTGTGATCGTGGTTGTAGCTCTTCAGGTAGCGCTCGTTAGTGGTGCCGGCGGTGGTCACCACGTTTTTCCCGCGCAGGTCTTCGAAGCTGTTGATCCCGCTGTCCTTGGCCGTCAGCAACTGGCCTTTGACGTAGATGAAGCCGTAGGAGAACGCCACCTGCTTCTGCCGTTCGGCGGTGACACCGGTGGAGCCGCACTCCAGGTCCACGGTGCCGTTCTGCACCAACGGAATACGTGTCTGCGAGGTGACGAGGTTGTACTTCACCTTCAGCTCCGGCAGCGCCAGTTGCTGCTTGATCCGCTCGACAATCTTGCCCGCCAGATCTACTGAGTAGCCCATCGGCTGCCCCGTGTGATCGCCCACGTAGGAGAATGGTACCGAGGCATCGCGATAGCCCAGCGTGATGCTGCTGGCGCTGGCGATTTTTCCGAGAGTGCCGGTCAGCGGCGCCTCACTGGCCTGAGCCTGACTGCCGATCAGCAGCCCCAAAGTACAGGCAAGCAACGTGATTTTTTGCATTGTTATTCTCCGTTGTGGGCATTGTTGTTTGAGCGGTGAAGCATCAATCACGCTGCACGGGGGTTGAAGCCGTGCAGGTCGATGGAAGTGCGTTGCTGGCCGATCAGTTCGCTGAGCAACTGCCCGCTGCCACAGGCCAGGGTAAAACCCAGTGCGCCATGGCCGAGGTTGAGCCACAGATTGCGATACGCCGTGGCGCCCAACAGCGGCACGCCGGTGGGCGTCGCCGGGCGCATGCCGGCCCACTCCACGGCGGCGTCATAGTTGCCGGCATCGGGGAAAGTGTCACGGGCCTGACGCTTGATCAACGCCAGCCGCTGGGGATCGACCGCCGGATCGAAACCAACAATGTCGACCATCGCCGCTACCCGCAATTGCTCGCCGATGCGCGCGTAGACGATCTTGCGGTCATAGTCGGTGATGCTCACGTCCGGCGCCCGATGTTCAGCACCGATCGGCACCGTCAGGCTGTAGCCCTTGAGCGGATACAGCGGCAAATGCAGGCCGGGCAACGCCAGCAAAGGGCTGCGATGACCGGCGGCGATCACCAGTTGTTCGACCGGCAGCACGTCGCTGCCCAGTTCGACAGCGCTGACTGCGCCGTTGCTGTGGCGAATCCCGCTCACTGCCTGACCAAGGCGAAACTCGCAGCGCCCGGAGGCGCGCAAACGCGCGGCCAGTTGCTGGCAAAACCCGTGGCAGTCGCCCACTTCTTCGTCCGGCGTGTAGATCGCCCCGACAAACGCGGCGTCGGCCAGTGCGGGTTCCAGCTGCGCGCACTCAGCGGCGGACAAGACCTGCTGTTGCTGCGGGTCGGCCAGACCCTTGCGCGCATGTGCAAAACTGCCGGCGCTGCGGAAGGTCACCAGTTTGCCGTTGCGCCGCCAGTGGAATCCGCTCAGGCCATCGTCCTCGCGCCAGTGCTTCAACGTGCGCTGGCTGAGCAGTGCCAGACGCAACAGATGCGCCGCGTTCTCGCGGTTGACCGAGGTGCGGCAGGCGGCGAGGAACGCGGCCATCCAGCGCCACTGCGCCGGATCCAGACGCGGGCGCAGCTTGAGCGGTGAGTCGCCGCGCAGCATCCAGCCCAGCGCCTGCAACGGCACCCCGGCATCGGCCAGCGGCGCGACATAGCGATAGGACAACTGGCCGCCGTTGGCGAAACTGGTTTCGACGCCGAGCGAATCCCGCGCCTCGATCACCGTCACCTCAAAGCCGTCGCGCACCAGCGCATACGCCGTTGCCAGACCGATCACCCCACCACCGATGATGCATACACGCTGAGCCATGTCTGTCCCTGAAACCGTTGTGAAGACGAGGCCGAGGTTAGGGCCAGGTGACAGGCGCCGAACAATGAATAAAGATGTTCCCCCCATAAACAAAGGTTATGGACTCATCATGCGCTTGCGTCACATCGAGATTTTCCAGGCCATCCGCCAGACCGGTTCGATCAGCGCGGCCGCGCAGTTGCTGCACGTCTCGCAACCGGCGGTGACCAAGGTCTTGCAGCACGCCGAGCAGCAACTGGGCTTTCCGTTGTTTTTACGGGTGCGCGGCAAGTTGCAGGCCACCCCGGAAGCACTGGAGCTGGAGCGCGAAGTCGATAAAGTCACGGAGAGCCTGCAAGGGGTGCGACGTCTGGCCCAGAGCCTGCGCCGCGAGCCGGGGCACAGCCTGCGCATCGGCGCGACCCCGGCGCTGGCCTTGTCGTTGCTGCCGCCGGCGATTCATGAGTGGACCAGGCGCTATCCGGACAGCGCCTGCGAGCTGTCCAGCGCCCACAGCCGCGAGTTGATGCAGAACCTGCTGATGCGCGAAGTGGACGTGGCCCTGACCCTGCAACTGCCGGATCACCCGGGGCTGCAAGCGCAGCCGTTGGCGGCGGGTGTGCTGGTGGCGTTGGCGCCGAAGGATTTCTGGCCGCTGGCAGACGTCGGCAAACCGCTGCCCCTGATGGCGCTTGCGGGTGCGCCGCTGATTGGTTTGTCCAGTGCCGATCCATTGGCGGCAAGGCTGGACAGTTACCTGGAAGCGGTCGAACCGCCACCCCGGGTGCGGATTGCCGTGCAGACCTATTCGCTGGCGCGGGCGATGGTCGAGTCCGGCGCCGGCGTCGCGGTGATCGACCCGTTCACGGCGTTGGGTGCCTCATCGGCCACCACCACGATCCGCCCCCTCGCCCCGCCGCTGCCGATCACGCTTTACGCCGTGACCCGCGCCACTGAGCCACCGCCGCATACCTTGAATGACTTGCTGCAGATCTTCAGCCAGCGCGCTCAGGAACAACTCAATGCCCTCGTCCCTTTGTAGGCCTTCGCCTGCTCGCGATAGCGGTGTAGCTACAGGACATAAAACAGAATCGCCACAAAGTGCAGCAGACTCCCGGCGATCACGAACAAATGCCAGATCCCATGCGCATGCCGCAACCGGTGGTCCAGCGCAAAAAAGATAATCCCCACCGTGTACAACACACCGCCCGAGGCCAGCCAGGCAAACCCGGTCGTGCCCAGTGCCGCAATCAACGGTTTGACCGCCACCAGCACGATCCAGCCCATCACCGCGTAGATCACGATCGACAGAATCCGCGCCTCCGAGCGTGGTTTGATCTCCTGCAAAATGCCGATCAGCGCCAGCCCCCAGGCAATCCCGAACAACGTCCAGCCCCACGGCCCCCGCAGCGTCACCAGGCAAAACGGCGTGTAACTGCCGGCGATCAGCAGGTAGATCGAAAAGTGATCGACCTTCTTCATGATCGCCTTCTTGCGCCCGCGCACGCTGTGGTACACGGTCGAGGCGCTGTAGAGCACCAGCAGGGTAAACGCGTAGATCGCCACGCTGACAATCTTCCACGGACTGCCGTCCATGCTGGCAATCACCAGCATCCACACACCACCGATAAACGCTGCCACTGCCCCGACCAGATGTGTCCAGGCGTTGAGTCTTTCCCCGTGATACATGTGTCGCTCACCTCAAGATTCGTTACTGCAGCGCGCAAGGCTCGGGCCTTGAGCGTAAAAGCGCAATGTTTCCATTCAACACGATCCCTGTAGGAGCTGCCGAAGGCTGCGATCTTTGCTTTTCAAGATCAAAAGATCGCAGCCTTCGGCAGCTCCTACAAAGAGCGGTGCATACCGTGCACAATCGGTCGATACCAAAAAGAGTCCGCGCCATGCTGATCGACGAAGAATTGACCCTGAAAAAACTCGAGGTGTTCCTCGCCTTCATGCGTACCGGCAATCTGGCGCGCGCCGCCGCCGAGCTGCAGACCAGCAATGTCAGCGTGCACCGGGCGATCCATTCGCTGGAAAGCGCCCTGCGCTGCCCGTTGTTCAAGCACGAAGGCCGCAACCTGACGCCGCTGGAAAGCGCCTATGTGCTCGAAGAGCGGGCGCAGAAGCTGATTCAGGACGTGGTCGAAAGCGTACGCCTGACCCGCGAAGCCGCCGGGTTCTCGGCTGAACGCTTCAAGCTCGGCTCGCTGTATTCGCTGACCGTGAAGACCGTGCCGCAGCTGATCATGGGTCTGAAGATTCGTCGCAGCGAGCTCAACATCGACCTGATCCTTGGCTCCAACATCGACCTGCTCTACAAGCTGAAGAACATGGAAGTCGACGCGATCCTGGTGTCGCTGGACGACAGCGTCAGCGACCCGGACTGCGAGCAGATCCCGCTGTTCTCCGACGACATTTTCCTCGCCACGCCAGCGGATTCAAGGTTCGCCCAGCGCCAGGAAGTCGATCTGGCCGAGGTCCGCGATGAAACATTCATCACCCTGACCCAGGGCTTCGCCACCCATCAGGACGGCAACCGGGTGTTCAAGCAGGCAGGATTCGAGCCGAAGGTGGCGATGCAGGTCAACGACATCTTCACCCTGCTGAGCATGGTCAGCTCCGGGGTGGGTTATGCGTTGCTGCCGGGGCGGATTGCGGCGGTGTACGAGAATCGGGTGAAGCTGATTCCGTTGCAGGAGAAGTACCGCTTGCAGCAGCACATTGGCGTGGTGTTCTTGAAGGCCAAGGAGCGCGATCCGAACTTGTTGGCGTTGCTGGCGGAGTGTCGGATGTATGCCAATCGCCAAGCCTGAAACCGTGTGGCGAGGGAGCTTGCTCCCGCTCGGGTGCGCAGCGCCCGCAAATCAGGCCACCGGGTCTATCTGATACACCTCGGTGGTAGAGGTTGGGGCTGCTGCGCAGCCCAGCGGGAGCAAGCTCCCTCGCCACAAAAGCACTCAGCGATCAGCCAACAATCCCGCGAACAATGAAGAACAGCAACGAAGGCCCAAGCAGGCACCCAAGCCCGGTGTGGAACGTCGCCGTCAACGCCCCATAAGGCACCAACCGCCGATCCGTCGCCGCCAGCCCGGCGGTCACCCCACTCACCGTCCCGGCCAGACCACCAAACACCATCGCCGAACGCGGGTTATCCAGGCCCATCCAGCGTGCTGCGACCGGCGTGCCGACCATCACCAGAATCGCCTTGATCAACCCGGTGGCAATCGACAGCGCCATTACATCCGAGGTCGCGCCAATCGCCGCACCGGTCACCGGGCCGACGATGTAAGTCACCGCGCCCGCGCCAATGGTGGTCATGCTCACTGCATCGCGATAGCCGAAGGCCCAGGCCATGCTCGCGCCGACAATGAACGGCAGGATCGTGCCCAGCAGCAGCGCGATTACGCCGATCAAACCGGCCTTCTTCGCTTCGGTCGCCTGCACTTCGAACGCGGTGGCGACGATCGCGAAATCACGCAGCATCGCCCCACCCATCAGGCCGATACCGGAGAACAACGACAGGTCCGCCAGGCCCTTCTGTCCGCCGGTCATGGTACCGCCGACCCAGGCCAGCACCAGGCCGATGACGATGGCAATCGCCGAGCCGTGAATGCGCCCGAACGTCAGGCGTTTGGAGAGAATCACCGAGACCCACATGATCACACCGACGAAAGCGAAGGCCGTGACCAGACCGTTATGTTCCAGACCGTTTTCAATGAGTGCCCACATGTCAGCGACCTCCTACTGGCGTGCCGACCGGAGTGACTTCCACCGGTTCATCGGGTAACGGTTCGCCCTTGTGGGTTCGGCTGATCAAGGCAATCGTGCAGCCACACACCACTACGGAGCCAATTGCCGCCAGTACCGCCACCGGGCCGCCGTGCAGGGCGGTGACGACGTTCTGTTGCGCGGCCATCGCCACCACCACCGGAATGTACATCGCGCCCCAGAAGCCGACGCCCATCTCGCAATCCTTGGTCATGCCACCGCGTTTCTGCATCCACAACCGCGCGCAGATCAACAGGATCATGGCGATGCCGACCCCGCCGACGTTGGATTTGACGCCCAGTAACACACCGAGCATGTCACCCATGATCACCCCTGCCAGCGTACAGATCGCCAACAGCGCCACACCGTAAATAATCATTGTTGTAGTCCTCAAAGTGCATCGTCGAATGTTGTTTTTGTTGTTCGAAGCTTGAGTCGGCGTTTTAGAGTTGGCGGCCACCCTCCTCTCGCAACAGCGCCTGCAGAGTGTCGAGCCGCGCACTGTCGAAGGCAGTGACAGTGCCTGATTCGAACACCCGGCGCGCCAGCCCGGTCAGCACCGCACCGGGCGGCAGTTCGATCTGTAACCGTACGCCGCGCTCATAAGCGCTTTGCACGGTGCCACGCCAGTCCACCACGCGGCACATGTTGAAGGCGAGGTCGTCGCGCAGGGCCTCAGGCTTGATCACCGGACGCGCGCGACTGCCGCTCAGGTAAGCGATTTTCGGGGTCTTCAATTCAACCTTGGCGAAGGCCTCGGCGAGGGTTTGCGCGGGCGCCTCCAGCAGCGGACAGTGCGACGGCACACTCACCGCCAGGCGTTTCGCCAGACCGGCGCCCCGACTGCGCGCCAGTTCGGCCACCGCTTGCATGGCCTTGTCGCTGCCGGCAATCACCACCTGGTTATCGGCGTTGATGTTGGCCAGATAAACCGGCGACTCCGCACTGTGCACCTGCGCCAGCAGCGTTTCGACGGTGGATAATTGCAGACCGATGATTGCGGTCATGCCAAAGCCCTGTGGATAAGCCTGCTGCATCAACTCGCCGCGCAGGCTGACCAGATGCAGCGCATCGCTGAAGTTCAAGGCCCCGGCGACCACCGCGGCCGGGTAGGCACCGATGGACAGGCCGGCGACGTAATCCGCCGTCAGACCGTCCTGCAGCAATTGTCGTGAGGCTGCGACCCCGGCGATCAACAGACACAGCTGAACGGCTCGGGTGGTGCGCAACGCTTCGGACGAATCGAGCAGCGACACATCTTCACCGAGCACATCGCTGGCCTCGATCAACGTTTCCCGTGACAAACGCTGAAGCATGCCCGCTTGCTGCGCGCCCTGGCCGGGGAACACCAACAGGCTGCTCACGCTGCCTGCTCCTGTGGGGTCCACGGATCAGCCACCAGACAGGCCTGATGCTGGTTTTTCAGCAGCACGCGTGCAGACCCGCTGGCCCATTCGCGCAATGCGAGGGCACCGAATGGCGTCTGCAATTGCATGTCGACCCGGCACACGGCCTGATCGAACAGTGCGACCAGTTTGCGTGCCTGATGACGGGTGATCCGTTGCGGTGTACGCAGAATCAGGTCGAGATCGCTGGCCGCGTGCATCGCTTCAAAGCCACTGGCCAATTCAAATCCGACACTGCCGCTGACGCCCCAGACCCAACCGCAATCATCGAGCCCAGGTCGCAGTTGTTTAAGTGCCTGCATCACCGGTAAATCACGCTCGCAATCGACATGACACAGCGCCTCAGGGCTGACCCGACAGGCAATCGAATCGACCGCCATAAACACCGCCAGCCGCTGCTCACGCAACACACCGCGCACGCCCACCGCCACCAAACCTTCAGCGCTCACCGCCCGCCGCATCACCACCGGCTGCCCGGCCGCCAGCGACTCAACCGCCCACTGCGGCGCATCCGCCGGCAGCTGCGCAGGCGTCATGCCCCACAGCAGGTCGTGGGCCAGTGGCATGTTCACCACTGCGCCCTCAGCAGTTCGCGCACGCGGCTGGACGCTTCGCGATTTTTCGCACCGAGGCGATTGCTCAAGTCAGTCGCGGTGATATCGCCGATGGCTTGCTTCAGGCATTCGCTGACCCGCGCCAGATCCTCCGCTGTTGGCTGCTCGATCTGCTGCACCGACAAGGTTTCCCATAGCAGCCCGAGACTCGCATAACTATCGATGTCATAAGCCATCGGCGGCACGCTGGCGGCCAGTGCTTCCAGCTCTTCAACGCTGCGCAAGGTCACCCGCGCCGCCGAAGCCTTACCCATCGCATGCACCATCACGCCGGGGTCGCGCAGAGCGATCAAGCGATTGGCCTGGTAACCGTGAGCGAGAAACGCCCCGGACATCGCCTTACCCACCAGCAGCGCAATCACCGGATGCCCCGCCAGCCGGGCGCGGGCATAGCTGTCCGCCGCACCGGCCAAAGCCTGATGAATGCCGAGGGCTTCTTCGCGGCGGCCATAAGCCTGGCTCGGTACATCGACGATGGCGATGATCGGGCGCTTCTGCGCTTTGTCGCGGTCAGCGCTGATCGCGTCATCCACAGCCTTGGCCAGACCCCAACCTTCGAGCAAGCCAACTTCGCCGCTGCGCGCACGCGGGAAACGATTGTCCGGGTCAGCGACTACGGCGATAAAACGGCCCAGATCACCGTCAGCAACCTTCAACGAGGCCGGCAGCCCTTCAACCGCCATAGCACCCGCGCTCAAGGCGTTGAACCAGTGCAAACCGCGCAGTGAATAACCGCTCATGAGCGCTCTCCTTGATACAGATCGCGAACCACCGAAGGCTCGATTTGCTTGTCAGTGTTCAGGCTCGCCAGACGTTGCAGGAACCATGCGGCACGCTGACTGCGCGGCTGTGCTGGCAAACCCTGTTGCAGCAACTCGCCCACCTGTTGACGAATCTGCGCCACATCATCGGCGACATAACGATCCACCAGACCACTGGCGAAACGTTGCTCGCCACCGGTCAGGCTCCAGATAAAGGGCCGATCTCGCGAGTCGTATTCTTCGATCCCGGCTTCCTGCTCGATCACCTGCGGGCCGTTCAAGCCGAGGCGCGCTTCCTGGGTCACCAGCAAATAGCTGCACAGCGCAGCGGCAATCGACATGCCGCCAAAACAGCCGACGCTGCCCGCCACCACACCGACCACCGGTTGGTACTGCTGCAAATCGACAATCGCTGCATGAATATCGGCAATCGCCGCCAGCCCGAGGTTGGCTTCCTGCAAGCGCACGCCACCGGTTTCCAGCAGCAACACGGCACGGGTCGGGATGCCCTTGCGGTTGTCTTCAGCGGCCAGTTCCAGCGCGCCGGCAATCTTCGCCCCGCCGACTTCGCCGAGGCTGCCGCCCTGAAAGGCGCCTTCAATCGCCGCGATCACCACCGGCACACCGTCGAGGCTGCCCTTGGCGATCACCACGCCGTCATCGGCTTGCGGCACCACACCCTGGCGTTCGAGCCACGGCGACATGACGCGCTGAAACGGGTCGAGCAATTCACGAAAGCTCCCGACATCGAGCAAGGCTTTCGCCCGTTGCCGCGCACCGAGTTCGACGAAGCTGTGTTTGTTGAGCAGCGCTGCGCTGTCAGTCATGGCCGATCTCCTCGAAACCCTGTTCCAGACGTAAACGCACTACCCCCGGCGTCGCGCCGAAATCGTGGATGTCGATCGCCATCGCCGGCGGCGTGGTGCCGTCGAACATCCGCGCAAACAGATGCTGCCAGCGCTGCTGCGCACCGTTGACCGAGGTCTGCACATTGATCGTCAGCTTGCCGGCCAGCCCCGGTTCGATCAGCACTTCCAGATCACCCGAACCGACACAACCGACCAGTGCGCGACCGCGTGGCGGCTGCCCGGCGGGGAATTCAAACGATAGGGTTTCCATCAAAACGCTCCCTGAAGGATGCCATCGCGCTCGATTCGGTCGAGCAGCAGCGTGGCGGCGAGCAAGTCGGCGGCGCCACCGGGCGAGGCATTCAATGCGATGAGTTGTTGATCCAGTTCGTGCAGGCGCCGACGCCCGCCGAGGCTCGCGCTGCCGCCGGCGTCGAGCACGGCTTGCGCGCCGCTTTGCATGGCGTGCAGACCCTGTTCACCGGCGCGGTAAAGCACGCAGGTGTCAGCGAGGTCAGTCATGATCGCCAGCAAGGCGTCGAGCCGGGCGTTCTGTTCGCCGTGGCCATTGGCGCGGCTGCGTTTGAGTTGTGGCAAGCCGCGTTGCAGCACCGAAGGGAAGCCGAGTTGCGCTTGTTCGCGAGCACCGCGTGCGCCGTAACGCAAAGCGACCTGGGCGCCGTGGCTGAGTGGGCGCGGTGCGTAGCGGTCGTCGAGCAATGCCAGACGCGCAGCACGCACGGAGACGGCGCTGGAGCCGCTGGATTGCGGTTCCAGTGCCGCGGCGGTGATCAAAAGCCCCAAGGCCCAGATCGCCCCGCGATGGGTGTTCACGCCGTTGGTGGTCGAGAGCATCGCTTGCTCGCCTTCACGGCCGATGCGGCCAATGGCTTCGCGCAGTGGTAAACCGGCCTCTCCGATTTCAACCGCCGCTTCAGCCATTTCCTTGAACGCCGGCCACAACGACAACGCCGACGCGTGCATCAGGCCCAGGTGCAAATCGGTGTGCGCGCCATTGCCACGCCGGTCGACCAGCGCCGGTTTCGGCGACAGATCGGCTTCGTCGATCAGCGCATCCACCGCCAGATCGGCCAGGCGTTCGCTCAGGCTGAGGGGTTTCGCTTGCAGGTTGAGTGCGTGCATTACCAGCTCCTGAACTTGGCGGGCGGGTTGTACAGGCCGCCGGACCACTCGACCAGATCAGCCACGCTTTTCGCCGCCAGCAGTTCGCGGGTGGCGTCGGTGCGGCGGATGCCGAGGTCTTCGGGCAAGGCGATCAGGCCTTCGCGGCGCATGCGTTCGGTGTCTTTCGGGTTGTGGCGCAGGCCGATGGCGGTGACACCGGCAACAGCGGCGATCATCGCCTGGCGTTCTTCCAGCGAGCGCGCCTTGTACAGGTAGGCGATGCCCTCTTCGGTGAGCAGGTGAGTGACGTCGTCGCCGTAGATCATGATCGGCGCCAGCGGCATGCCGCTTTTCTTCGCCACTTCCACCGCGTCGAGGGTTTCGACGAAGGTCGGTTTGCCGCCCTCCTGGAAGGTCTCGACCATTTGCACCACGAGTTTCTTGCCGCGTTCGAGCATCGGTTGCTGCGAGTCGTCGTGACGCATGTCGAGCCACGCCGGGGTGCCGTGACGCCGGCCACGCGGGTCGTGGCCCATGTTCGGCGCACCGCCGAAACCGGCGAGGCGGCCACGGGTCACGGTGGAGGAATGGCCATCGCCATCGACCTGCAACGTCGCGCCGATAAACAGATCCACCGCGTACTGCCCCGCCAGTTGGCAGAACATCCGGTTGGAACGCAGCGAGCCGTCGCGGCCGGTAAAGAACACGTCCGGCCGCGCGGCGATGTAGTTTTCCATGCCCAGTTCGGTGCCGAAGCAATGCACGCTTTCGACCCAGCCGCTTTCGATCGCCGGGATCAATGTTGGGTGCGGGTTGAGCGTCCAGTTGCGGCAGATCTTGCCCTTGAGGCCGAGGGATTCGCCGTAGGTCGGCAGGATCAGCTCGATGGCGGCGGTGTTGAAACCGATGCCGTGGTTGAGCGACTGCACATTGTGTTTTTCGTAGATGCCACGGATCGCCATCATCGCCATCAGCACGTGCACAGGCTTGATGTGCCGTGGATCACGGGTGAACAGCGGTTCGATGTAGAACGGCTTGTCGGCCACCACCACGAAGTCGACCCACGACGCCGGGATGTCCACGCGAGGCAGCTCGCTGACGTCGTCCACTAACTGGTTGACCTGGACGATGACGATGCCGTCGCTGAACGCCGCCGGTTCGATCAGCGCGGGAGTGTCTTCGGTGCTCGGACCGGTGTAGATGTTGCCGGCGCGGTCAGCCATGAAACCGGCCGAGAGCACGACGTTGGGGATCAGGTCCACCACCAGCCGTGCGTAGAGTTCGATGTAGGTGTGAATCGCGCCGACTTCCAGCAGACCGTCTTCGAGCAACTGGCTGATGCGCAGGCTCTGGGTGCCGGCGAAGGAGAAGTCGAGCTTGCGGGCGATGCCGCGCTCGAACAGGTCCAGATGCTCGGAGCGGCCGACACTGGGCATGATCATGTGCAGGTCGTGGAGCTTGGCCGGGTCAGCCTTGGCCAGCGAACGGGAAAGGAAATCCGCCTGCTTCTGGTTGTTGCCCTCCAGCACCACACGGTCGCCGGGATGGATCAGCGCTTCGAGCGCGGCGACGATCTTGTCGGTGGGCAACACCACACCGTCGGCCAGCCCGCGCACCTTGTCGAGGCGCCGCTGCTTCTCGTCACGCCGCCGCGTCCAGCGCGAGTCGGGGGAAATTGTTGTTGTCATGCTCACTCCACGGGGTTCGCTGTCGTGGAGCCAAGGTAGGCGTGTGGGTGAGGCGCATCAATCAAGCGCGGCGGTGAATCATTACGCTCAGCGTAACGGTTTAGATAGCTATCGCGAGCAGGCTCACTCCTACAAGGGAACGCATTCCAAATGTAGGAGTGAGCCTGCTCGCGATGGCGTCAGAGGCCTCACCGCAATTCTTCAGTCTGTGGGCACCAATTTGTCCAACACCCGATTCACCGCCATCTCCGCCACCATCACCACCTGAGCAATGCCTTGCAGCGTCTTGCGGTGCGTGCCTTGTACCAGCGCCGCATGGTTGTTGAGCATGACCGTGGCCGAGCCGAGTGATTCGCAGGCGTCGGCCAGCAGGGATTCACTGTCGGCGTCGGGGTTGACCATGTAGAGCGTGTTAGGGGTGTAAGGCGCGGCCATGAGGTCGGGTGACGGCGGGCCGAGGTAGTGGTCGAGGGCGCGTTCGGCGGCTTCGTGGAATTTCTTTGAGTCGGGGGCTTCGTAGGGGGATGCCGCATCTGTTGGCGGCGGACTTGGTGTCGGTTTAATCATTTTCAGGTTCCGAAATAAAGCTGGAACCGCTTCTCTGCTAAAAGAAGGGGTGGCAGCTGAACGCAGGTTAGCAGACCGGGGAACCTAAGGAAGCCGGCGCGCCGAAGCGCCCTGCGCACAGCCGCCATCGAATGCAGGCACTGAGCCTGACGATGATGTATGTGCACCCTTAGATTATCCACGAGCTGCTAAACCCGATCACTGGGAATCAGTGACGGGATCAAGTTACGCAGCCTGCCGAGGGCGCACAAGCCGGCGGATTCTGGTGCATGCGTAGGCAGCGGCGCAAGGATTTGTAGGCTGGTGAGCCGTAACACTGAGTGTCTTTAAACGGGTGTACTGGAAGGTGTTTATTGCGCGACGGGAATTGAGGATTTGTCTGTCGGATTCTAGGTGATGCATAGGACGCTATCGCGAGCAGGCTCACTCCTACAGGGGGAACGCATTCCAATTGTAGGAGTGAGCCTGCTCGCGATGAGGCCAGTCAGGCCACTGAAGATTCTGGATCAGTGAATAAGGCCAGCCTCCACCAACAACTGCTCCAACCCCAACAAATCCGGCACCTTCGCCACCTGCTCCCCGACCTGCACCGCCGCCTGCTCCAGCGCACACAACGGCACATCGACATAACTCAACTGACTGTCGAGCTTGTACGAACGCGGAATTCCCTGCACCAGCAGCGCAATGAATTTCAGCTGCGGCAACCCTCCGAGGGCGTTGAGGATGACGATCCGTGCACGCTCGCCGATGACGACTTTCTGCCCGCAGGCCGACTCGAAACTCAGCAACGGAATCTGCCGCTCACGCCAGCTCACCCGCCCCAAATACCACGGCGGTGTGTCGAGGTCGAAGGCGCTGGCCTGGTAGTCGATCAGCTCGGCCACCGCGACGTTGGGCAGGATCAGGTTGCGGTCGGCCAGCGGCAGCAGCAGGCCGGTGAGTTGGCTGGTGCGCGCGTTGTGGCGGCGCTCATGCATGTTTCTTGCTCCAGTGGGCAATGCTTTCGAGCAGCACCGACTCCTGATACGGCTTGCCGAGGTAGTCGTTGACGCCGATGGCCATCGCGCGGTCGCGGTGTTTCTGCCCGGTGCGCGAGGTGATCATGATGATCGGCAGGTGTTGCAGGCGTTCGTCGTGGCGCACCTGGGTGGCGACTTCGAAGCCGTCCATGCGCGGCATTTCGATGTCGAGCAGCATCAGGTCGGGCATGTGTTCTTCGAGCAGCAACATCGCATCGACGCCGTCCTTGGCGGTCAGCACGTTCATGCCGTGGCGTTCGAGCAAACGGCTGGTGACCTTGCGCACGGTGACCGAGTCGTCGACCACCAGCACCAGCAGCGGTTTCTGTGGCTCGCTGTCGATTTCCGCATGGGCCGGACGCTGCGCGACCCGCGCCTGCATCGCGCGGATCGGCGCCAGCAGGTCGAGAATCAGCACCACCCGGCCATCGCCGAGAATCGTCGCCCCGGACACGCCCTGCACCGCCGCGAACTGCGGGCCGAGGCTCTTGACCACGATCTCGCGGGTGCCGGCCATCGCGTCGACCTGCACCGCGATGTGCCGGTCATTGCACTGCACCAGCAGCACTGGCAATGGCAGGCTCTGGCCGAGCAGTTTCGGCCGTGGCGCGGTTTTCAGCAGCTCACCCAGGTAGCACAATTCATAGCG
The DNA here is from genome assembly GCF_018729515.1 of Pseudomonas sp. MG-9. Classification (NCBI taxonomy): domain Bacteria; kingdom Pseudomonadati; phylum Pseudomonadota; class Gammaproteobacteria; order Pseudomonadales; family Pseudomonadaceae; genus Pseudomonas; species Pseudomonas sp. MG-9. Next base: position 571,288 of record NZ_JAHHZH010000002.1, on the reverse strand, counting down.
TTGCCCGCCGTAGTGGTAGCTCGGCGGATCGTTGCGAAAGTACCCTTCCAGATCATTCGGCAGGACGCGCACAATGCCTTCGATGGTGTTCAGCGGAATCGCGTATTGATCCTCGCCGCACTGCACCATCAACGCCCGATTGACCGACACGGTGAATGGCAAGCGAATGCGGAAATGCACACCCTGCCCCGGCACCGAGTCGATGCTCATGGTGCCGCCGAGCTGGCGGACTTCTTCGTGGACCACGTCCATGCCGACGCCGCGCCCGGAAATCTGGGTGATTTTTTCAGCGGTGGAAAAGCCCGGCTGCAGGATGAACTGCAGCACATCGCGGTCACTGATCTCGGCGTCCGGCGCCAGCAAACCGCGCTTGATCGCCTTGCGCCGCACCGCATCCAGCGGCACCCCGGCGCCGTCGTCGCGGATATCGAAAACGATGTCGCCCCCCTCTCGCAAGAGGTCCAGGCTGATCGTGCCTTGCGCCGGTTTGCCCGCCGCCAGCCGCACCTCGGCGGACTCCAGGCCATGATCGACGGCGTTGCGCAGCATGTGTTCCAGCGGCGCGGCCATGCGCTCCAGCACGTTGCGATCCATCTCGCCTTCGGCGTTGTCGATGATGAACGCGACGTCCTTGTTCAGCTCTTCGGCGACCTGACGCACGATACGTTTGAGCCGTGGCAGCATGCGATCGAACGGCACCATGCGCGTGCGCATCAGGCCTTCCTGCAACTCGGTGTTGATCCGCCCTTGTTGCTGCAACAGGTTCTCGGCATCGTGGTTGCGGCGGTCGAGGGTTTCCTTGAGGTCGAGCAGGTCCGAGGCGGATTCGAACAGCGCCCGCGACAGTTGCTGCAACTGCGAATGGCGGTCCATTTCCAGCGGGTCGAACTCTTCGTAACCGAGGCGTTCGGCATCGACTTGCTGGCGGCTGAGAATCTGCCCCTGGGTTTCGGTGTCGAGCCGGCGCAATTGATCGCGCATGCGCTCGATGGTGGTTTCCATCTCGTTCAGCGCAACCTGCGCATCGTTGACTTGCTGTTCGATACGGCCACGGAAAATCGAGGTTTCCCCGGCCAGGTTGACCAGTTCATCGAGCAGTTCGGCTGAGACCTTGACCATGTCCGCGCCGGCATCGGCGGCCGGTGCGGCGGGTTCGGTCTTGACCGCCGGCGGCAGCGGCGGCGGTGTGTCGGGGGTCGCCGGGTGGCTGAAATTCTGGATCGCGCTGATCAGCCGATCCGCAGGCGGGCATGGCTGCCCGGCGCGCACGCCGTCGAGCATTTGCGCCAGTCGGTCATGGCCGCGTTGCACCAGCGCAAACAGTTCGGCGGACGGTTGCAGCACGCCGGTGGCGAGGCTTTCGTAAAGGTACTCCAGCTCATGGGCCAGGTCGCCGATCGGGCCGATCTCGACCATCCGCGCGCCGCCCTTGAGGGTGTGCAGGTCGCGCAGCAGGGTTTCCACTTCCTGCCGATTGCCCGGCTCGGCCTGCCAGCGCAGCAACGCCGCGCCGGAGTTTTCGATGATGTCGAAACCTTCTTCGAGGAAGATCTCCAGCAGCTCCGGGTCATGTGCGGCGCTGTCGTGTTCGGCGGTCGGCTGCGCCGTTTCGGCAGTGCCGGAGGCGCCCTGACGGAACTGGCGGATCGCCTCGATCAGATCCAGCGCCGGGGTCAGCGGTTGACGCGCCTGCAACTGCTCCAGCAACAACGCCAAGCGGTCATGGCTCTTGTGCAGTAAATGCCCCAAGGTCTCGCTGTGACTGTAGCGACGGTCCACCAGCCCTTCGTAAAGACCTTCCAGTTCATGCGCCAGATCGCCGATGGCATCGACCTCGGCCATCCGCGCGCCACCCTTGAGCGTGTGCAAGTCGCGCTGCAACGACGACAGTGGCGCAGCGTTGTCCGGGTCGCTCAACCAGCGCTGCAAGGCCTGGCCGGCACTGTCGAGAATGTCCACCGCCTCTTCGAGGAAGATCTCGACGATCTCGTCGTCCGGTGCGGTTGCGCTATTGGCCTGGGCGAGTTCGGCGGTCGCGGCGCCCAGTTCATGGATGCTCAAGGTGCGGCTGCCGTCGCTGCGGATCAGCCCCATGGACGTCGGGTCGAGGCTTTCGTCGAGCAGCTCGTGCAGGGCACGAATACGCTGCGGCTGCGGCGTGACTTCCTGGCCGGCAGCCAGTTCGTCGAGCATGTTGATCAGCGCTTCGTGGGCGTTCTGCGCCTCCTGGAAAAACCGCTCGCTGACCGCCAGGCTGCTTTCTTCCACCGCGCCGTAGAGGTCGAGCAAGGCTTCGCACAACACGTCCACCGGCAGCAGATCGGCCAGATGCGCGCCTTCGCCGAGGGTGGTCAGTTCATCCAGCAGCGCGCTGAGTTCCTGGCGCTCGCCGGGGTGCTGCTGCCAACGCTGCAGCAGGCTTTCGGCGTCGAGCAGGATGTCCATGCCCTGGGCGAGGAAGTTGTTGATCAGTTGCGGATCGCGCTTGACCCGCAGGCCTGTATTCGGCGCATTGAGGATGGCTTCCAGACGTTCGGCAAGCAGCGCACCGGTGCGTTTGATCAGCGACTGCGCACCGACGATCGGCGCCAGCGGATCGTGCTTGAGCTGACGCAGGCCAACCCGGAACAGGCCCTCGGCTTCGAGCAGCAGTTCCACTTCGTCCAGGTCGAGCGGCAACTGATGCGCCTTGAACTCGCGGGCCAGTTGATCCAGCGGCGCCGCCAGTTCGGCAATCGGCAGCACACCGGCCATCGACGCACTGCCCTTGAGGGTGTGCAAGGCGCGCTGCAATTCGTCGCTGGCCTGCAGCGGTACATGCTCGGCGGCCTGATCGAGGAACCGGTTGAGGCTGGCGAGGTGGGTTTCGGCCTCGTTGCGGAAAATCTCCAGCAACAGCGGATCCAGCGCGGCAACGTCGGCGACGTCTTCATCGGCCAATGCCGCGTCACCTTTGGCCAGTGCGTGAGCGCGGGCCGCAAGTTGATCGACGTCACTGCGCTGACGCTGGCGCTGAGTGGCGAATTCGTTGATCAGCTCCGGCAGCAACAGCACGCTGTCCTGGAGCAACTGCTGTACCTGCGGGCCGGGTTCGACGCTGTGTTCCAGCACGCGGTTGAGCAGGTTTTCCACCGCCCACGCCAGCTCACCCAGGATCAAGGCACGAACCATACGCCCGCTGCCCTTCAGGGTGTGAAAGGCGCGACGCAGTTCGGTCAGTGCGGCGCGGTCATGGGTGTCGGCCGTCCAGCGCGGCAGGTATTCGTGCAGAACCTCGAGCACTTCGTCGGTCTCTTCGAGGAACACTTCGCGCAGTTCATCGTCCACCGGTTCTTCATCGGCGGGCGGCGGCATCAGGCTGCCGGGGGTGATCAGGGCCGGCGGGTTGACCGCCGAGACCGGGCTGGCCAGTACATCGGCCAGCGACTGCACGGTCTCGGGATCATCCAGCGCTTGCAGGTCCTGCATCACCCGCGCTTCGCTGGGGCTGAGCACGTCGTCGAGCAGCGGCACGTATGGTTCGTTGGGCTGTTCGTCTGGAAAGAACCCAAGGCTGGCGAGGCTCTTCTGCGCGACGTCCAGCAGTTGCTCATTCGGCGCTTGCGGGTCGTCGCCGAGGCGTTCGAGGTAATACTCAAGGCTGGTGATGACGTCGGCCAGATTATCCAGTTGCTGCCAGCCCGGCTCGTGGGGATCAAGCAGCAAATGCTCGCGGATGAAGCTGTTGCAGGCCTCGACCAGACTGGCCGCCCGGCTCAGCGGAATCATCGCCAGCGCGCCGCGCACCTGGGTCAGCAGCTCCGGCAACGGTTGCAGGTGCTGGCGATCCCAGTCGGCGTCGATGTAGTCGACGATCATGTCCTTGGCCTGTTGCAGGCAGATGCGCGCTTCCTTGATCACGATCTGGTGGATCTGCGTCAGGTCGGTAGTCGGCAAGCGCGAGTCTTCGGGGCTTTCCGGCTCCACCGTGCCGACCATCCCGGCCAGGTTCGCTTCGACGTAGAGCAAGGCGCCGGCGACGTCCATCAGCGTCGCGTCGTTCGGTTCGCGCTGGCCCTGGGCGAGGCTGAGGACCACCGCCAGTTGATCGATGATAACCTTGCGCGGCTGGCCGAAACCGAGCACCGCCAGGGTGTCGGCGATCTGCCGCAGCGGCGCCAGCAGGCTTTCCAGATCGGCGATGTGCTGACGGTCGCTGCGCACGAACAGGTCGAGGCGTTCCTTGACCCGCACCAGTTCTTCGCACAACGCCGCCAGCACCGAGCGCATCGCATCGCGGTCGGGGCCGGCCAGGCGCACGCGTTCTTCGTCGACCATCGCGCTGTCGGGCAACGCGTCGTCCAGGGAGTAGCGATCTTTCATGGTCAGCATCTGCCCGGTGGGATGTTCGGCTTTGGCAATATAGAACAGCAGGCTTTTCAGCAGCTCCGCAGGGGGCGGCTGATTGAGGCCGCGCATGCCCTGTTCGAGCAGGCGCTTGAGTTCCTTGTCGGCGTCCTTGAACAGGCTGCGCAGCGCCGGGCTGTGGGCGATGGCGCCTTCGCGCATGCCTTCGACCAGCGCCGATGCCACTTGCCACAACGGGCTCAACGGCGCGTCGCCGCTGAGCGCTTCGAGGCGAGTGAAGACTTTCGCCAGGTACTCCAGATGCGTCTGGTCATCCTGCTCGCGCAACAGCCCGACCAGCGCCATTTGCAGCATCTGGCGCAACTTGCGCAGCACGTTCGGCAGATCTGGCGGCTCCAGTGTCGCCAGCGCTTCATCGCTGAGCGGCGGCAGCTCGGGCAATTGCGGGCTGAACAAGCTGGTTTCCGAGAGCAGGCTTTCGCCCCGGGCGCTGCGCAGGTCGTTGATCAGCGGCAGCACCACCAGTGGCAGGTCGCGGCGGGCGTTCTGTACGCGGTCGAGGTAGATCGGCAATTGCCCGAGGGCTTGCAGCAGCAGGTGCAGGGCTTCGTCGCGATGGCTGACGCGTTCATGTTGCAAGGCCTCGACCAGATGCTCCATCTCTTCGGCGAGCAACGCTGCGCCGTAGAACTCGACCATCTGCAGACTGCCGTGGACCTGATGGATGTAATCCAGGCACTCGTCCAGCCCGGGAAAGGCCTGCGGATCATCGAGCACGGCTTCAATCGCCTGATGCGCCTGTTTCAGCGTTTCGGCAATTTCGCCCTTGACCCATTCGAGGGCCACGTAGTCGTGCCGGTCACCCATAACCACTCCACTCACGCCTTGTCCGTCGCGGATGCCGACGGCAAGGTGAACCCGGATACCGAACGGCGCAGCTGACTGGCCATCTTCGCCAGGTTGCCGATGCTTTCGGCGGTGGCGGTGGAGCCGGACGAGGTCTGCGTGGTGATCTGCTGGATCACGTTCATCGTCAGGGAAATCTGCCCGGCCGACGAGGTCTGTTGCTGCGCCGCGTTGGAAATGCTCTGGATCAGGGCCGCGAGGGTCTTCGATACGCCTTCGATTTCTTCCAGGGCCACACCGGCATCCTGCGCCAGCCGCGCACCGCGCACCACCTCGGTGGTGGTCTGTTCCATGGAGATCACCGCTTCGTTGGTGTCGGTCTGGATCGCCCGCACCAGGGTTTCGATCTGCCGGGTGGCGGCGGACGAGCGTTCGGCCAGACGCTGCACTTCGTCGGCAACCACCGCGAAACCGCGCCCGGCATCCCCGGCCATCGAGGCCTGAATCGCTGCGTTGAGGGCGAGTATGTTGGTCTGGTCGGCAATGTCGTCGATCAGGCTGACGATGTCGCCAATCTCCTGCGAGGACTCGCCCAGACGCTTGATGCGCTTGGCGGTGTCCTGAATCTGTTCGCGGATGTTGTCCATGCCGTGGATGGTGTTGTGCACCACCTCGTTGCCCTTGTTGGCAATCTCCACCGAACGCTCGGCCACCGCCGAGGATTCAGCGGCGTTGGCCGACACCTGATCGATCGACTGGGCCATGTCGCTGATCGCCGTGGAGGCTTCGGAAATCTGCTGCGCCTGATGCTCCGAGGCCTGGGCCAGGTGCATCGCGGTGGCCTGGGTTTCCTGCACGGCGGCGGCGACCTGGCCGGCGGTGAGGTTGATGGTCGCCACCAGATCGCGCAGTTGGTCGACGGAATAGTTGATTGAGTCGGCGATGGTCCCGGTGAAGTCTTCGGTCACCGAGGCGGTCACGGTGAGGTCGCCATCAGCAAGGTCTTCGATCTCGTCGAGCAGACGCATGATCGCGTTCTGGTTGCGCTCGTTCTTCTCGGCGGTCTCGCGCAACTGGCGATTGGTTTCGCGAACCATGACCATGCCGATCAGGATGATCGAGGCCAGCGCCAGCAACCCGAGCACGTAGCCGCCGATGGTGTCAGTATTGCGCCCGCCGGCGAGGTTTTCGAAACCGGTGGCCAGGTGCGAGGCTTCGTCGAGCAGGGTTTGTGACAGGTTGAAGATGTTGCCGGCCGACTCACGAACCTTGAACAGTTCCGGCGAGGTTTCGAGGATTTCATCCACGGAGCCGGAGACGAACTGGAACAGCTCGGAAATTTCACTCAGGCGCGCACGGGCATCGCGGTCTTCGACCTGGCTGATTTTCAGCGTCGGGTTGCCCTGCAGCATGCCGTTGAGCACCTGGCCAAAACGCGTGGCATCGCGACCGAAGGCATCGGCGGCCTGCTGCGAATTCTCGTCACCGGCCAGCACAGTGTTGACCGCGCCGAGGATACGTTCGGCCAGCAACGATTGACGCTGGGCCATCGCCACTTGCGCCGCCGGTGCGCCACGTTGCAGGAGAATCTCGACGACTTTTTCGTATTCGATCTGCAACTGCGGCACGGTTTCGGCCAGCGTCGCGGCGACCTGATGCAGCGACAGCACGGTCTGCTCGCTGGAGAGAATCGCGTCGGTGTTTTTCAGCAGGCGTTCCCAGTCCAGCTGCACGGCGCGCATTTCCGGGCGCACGGTGGCCGGGGCAGGTGGCAGGCCGGTGGCCGGGTCGCCCTTCTTCAGGTAGCCCCAGCGCTGGGCAAAATCGTTGCGCGCATCGCTCAGCAGCTTGAACGCGGCAGCCTTGCCGGCGGCGGCTTCGGTGGCGTTCTTGGCGATGCGTTGCGACAGCACACGCAGCTCACCGGCGTGGCCGATGTACTGTTTGTCGTAGTTGGCCTGGGTGTTGAGGTACGCGAAGTTGGCGAACAGCAGCATGATGAACACGATCAGTGCGATGAACAGCACGATGATCTGCGAGCGACTGCGCGACCCTTCTGCCGACTTGCCTGTTTTTGCTTTTGTCATCGGTCCTCGCCTGTTTGAAGCTCACCCGTAGAACCTGTAGGAGTGAGCCTGCTCGCGATTGAACGATAACGCGGTGTGTTTGATACACCGCGGTGCCTGAATCGCGAGCAGGCTCACTCCTACAAGGGATCTTTGTTGTTACGGTTATATCGCGACGCTCATGAACACCGGCGATTTGGCCAGTGCAAAAAGGCTGAACACCCGCCAGTTCTGCTCGCGCCGGAAATAGCCTTTGACGAACTCGGCCTTGGAGCCCTGGCGCTTGCTGATCGAGATCGGCTCGAAGCTGTCCTGCTCGAAGTGCTGCAAGCCGAACACCTCATCAACCAGCAGCCCGGCGAACACGTCCTGATGCTCCACCACCAACACCCGCCGGTGTTTGCGCAGCGGCGACAGTTCGTGACCGAAGAATCCGCACAGATCCATGATCGGCAGCAGGCGCCCACGCAGGTTAGCCACCCCTTTGACCCACGGTTTGACCCCGGGCAACTGAGTGAAGCGCGGCTCGTGCAGCACTTCGCTGACTTCGCCCATCGGCGTCACGTACCAGTGCTCGCCAAGGCGAAAACCGATGCCGCTCCAGCGATCCTGGCGACCGGGCTGCGACGGCAGGTCCGCCGCCAGCAGGCGACAGCGCTGGTCGATCTGCCACAGCAGTTCGAACGCGGTCAGCGATTCGCTCATGGCCGCACGATCAACCGGCCAGCACGTTGTTCAGGGTCTTGATCAGCATGTCTTCTTCGACCGGTTTGGTCAGGTAATCCTTCGCGCCCTGACGGGTGCCCCAGACCTTGTCGGTTTCCTGATCCTTGGTGGTGATGATGATCACCGGGATATGGCTGGTCTCGGCATCCTTGGTCAGTTGCCGGGTGGCCTGGAAGCCGTTGAGGCCGGGCATGACGATGTCCATCAGCACGGCGTCGGGTTTTTCCTGACGGGCCAGGGCCACGCCGTCGGCACCGTTTTCGGCCTTGAGCACTTCATGACCGTGCTTTTCCAGCATGCCGGTGAGTTTGTACATTTCAGTCGGCGAATCATCGACGATCAGGATACGTGCCATGGTCTTCCCCATTTTTCTTGTCGACATCCGGCCCGCTGGCCGAGCGTCACTGTACGTGTCTTACTGCGGCAAAACGGCAGCGAAGCCCGGAACGTGGGCCTGAATCGCGTTGAGCAGTTCTTCCTTGCTGAAAGGCTTGGTCAAAAATTGATCAGAACCGACAATCCGTCCCTTGGCCTTGTCGAACAGCCCGTCCCGCGACGACAGCATGATCACCGGCGTGGCCTTGAACGCACTGTTGTTTTTGATTAAAGCGCAGGTCTGATAACCATCCAGACGCGGCATCATGATGTCGACAAAAATGATTCCGGGGTGGTTGTCGGCGATCTTGGCCAGGGCGTCGAAACCGTCGATGGCCGTGATGACCTCGCAGCCCACATTCTTCAACAGCGTTTCGGCGGTGCGACGAATCGTTTTCGAGTCATCGATCACCATGACCTTCAAGGCGCTGGACTGCTGTTCCATAAGGGGCTCTACCGTCGCCTTTGCGAATCAAATTGTCCGTTTTGCGATGAGTAATGGCTGGAAACCCTTGATACTCAAGGGCCAGCACGCTATGCCAGCCTTTTTAGCACAGTCTCCAGATGCAATCTATCGACGGGTTTTTCCTTGACCGAAAACCCGCCCGGCGCCACTCTGGCGGCACTTTTTCAATACCGATCCGGTAGCCAATTTTCGAGGAAAACCCAATGAGCGTTCGCGTCGGGATTGTCATGGACCCTATCGCCAGCATTTCCTATAAAAAGGATAGCTCGCTGGCCATGCTGCTGGCCGCGCAGAAACGTGGCTGGGAACTGTTCTACATGGAACAGCGCGACCTGTATCAGGCCGAAGGTCAGGCCCGGGCGCGCATGAAGCCGCTGAAAGTCTTCGCCAACCCGGAAAAATGGTTCGAACTGGACGCCGAGCAGGACAACCTGCTGAGCGATCTGGACGTGATCCTGATGCGCAAGGATCCGCCGTTCGACATGGAGTTCGTCTACTCCACCTACCTGCTGGAACAGGCCGAAGCCGCTGGCGTGCTGGTGGTCAACAAGCCGCAGAGCCTGCGCGACTGCAACGAAAAGCTGTTCGCCACGCTGTTCCCGCAGTGCACGCCGCCGACCATCGTCAGCCGTCGCCCGGACGTGCTGCGCGAATTCGCCGATCACCACGGTGACGTGATCCTCAAGCCGCTGGACGGCATGGGCGGTTCGTCGATCTTCCGTCACACCGCCGGTCACCCGAACCTGTCGGTGATCCTCGAAACCCTGACGCTGCACGGCAAGCAGCAGATCATGATTCAGGGTTACCTGCCGGCCATCGTCGATGGTGACAAGCGCATCCTGATGATCGACGGCGAACCGGTGGATTACTGCCTGGCGCGGATTCCGGCCCAGGGCGAAACCCGTGGCAACCTCGCCGCCGGTGGTCGTGGTGAAGCGCGTCCGCTGACCGACAAGGATCGCTGGATCGCCGCGCAAGTCGGCCCGACCCTGCGCGAGAAAGGCCTGCTGTTCGTGGGTCTGGACGTGATTGGCGAGCACCTGACCGAAATCAACGTCACCAGCCCGACCTGCATCCGCGAAATCGACAACGCGTTCGGCACCGACATCGGCGGCATGCTGATGGACGCGATCGAAAAGAAGCTGCAAGCTTTAAGCGCCAAGCCGCAAGCTTGAAGCCGGCCCGCGTCAGCTTGAAGCTTGAAGCTTGCGGCTCGTCGCTTGTTTCTATGTAGCTTGCAGCTAAAAACCAACATTGCGTTATCATGCGCAGCCTCTGAAAAACGCGATGTTGGTTTTCTTGTCATGACCCTCCCGTCCGATCTGCCCGTTGAACTCGCCCATCGTGGCGTGCGCCCGGCCGATCGCCTCGGATTTACCCTGTTTCTCGCGGCGCTGATTCATTTGGCGCTGCTGCTGGGCGTCGGCTTCACCATGGTCGAGCCCAAGCAGATCAGCAAAACCCTGGAAATCACCCTCGCCACCTTCAAGAGCGAAACCAAGCCGAAAAAGGCCGATTACCTCGCTCAGGAAAACCAGGAAGGCAGCGGCACCCTGGACAAGAAGGCGATCCCCAAGACCACCGAGGTCGCGCCGTTCCAGGACAATCAGGTCAAGAAAGTCACCCCGCCTCCGGCCGCCAAGCCGGAAGTCCGCGAAGCGGCGCCCAAGGCTGCGGTGACCACGGTGGCGCCGAAACAGCAAAAGGCGCCGACCAAGAAAGAAGAAACCAAAACCGAGACCAAGCCAGCGGTCAACGCACCGACGTTCGACAGCTCGCAGCTGTCCAGCGACATCGCCAGCCTCGAAGCGGAACTGGCCAACGAACAACAGCTGTACGCCAAGCGCCCGCGCATTCACCGCCTGAGCGCCGCCTCGACCATGCGCGACAAGGGCGCCTGGTACAAGGATGAGTGGCGCAAGAAGGTCGAGCGCATCGGCAACCTCAACTACCCGGAAGAAGCCCGACGCAAGCAGATTTACGGCAACCTGCGCCTGATGGTTTCGATCAACCGCGACGGCTCGCTGTATGAAGTGCTGGTGCTCGAATCCTCCGGCCAGCCGCTGCTGGATCAGGCGGCGCAGCGCATCGTCCGGCTGGCGGCGCCATTTGCACCGTTTACCGGTGATCTGTCGGACATTGATCGACTGGAAATCATCCGCACCTGGAAATTCGCCCGGGGCGACAAACTGTCCAGCAATTAAAGGCAAGATCAAAAGATCGCAGCCTTCGGCAGCTCCTACAGGGGAATGCAGGTCAAGTGTAGGAGCTGCCGAAGGCTGCGATCTTTTGGCGGCTTCAGCTTGTCAGTTCGCCCCCTGAACGCCACACTATCGCTCATGAAAAACGTCAGCCCCAGCTACCTCAAGCATCACTTCCTGATCGCCATGCCGCACATGGCCGACCCGAACTTTGCCCACACCTTGACCTACATCGTCGAGCACACGGCCAGTGGCGCCATGGGGCTGGTGGTCAATCGACCGCAAGAGCTGAATCTGGCTGACATTCTCGAACAACTGCGCCCGGACATCGAACCGCCAGCACTGTGCCAGCATGTGCCGATCTTCATTGGCGGTCCGGTGCAGACCGATCGCGGTTTCGTCCTGCACCCGGCGGGCAAGACCTTTCAGGCCACCGTCGAGCTGGATGGTGATCTGGCGCTGTCCACCTCGCAGGACGTGCTGTTCGCCATCGCCGACGGCGTGGGCCCGGCGAAAAGCCTGATCACCCTCGGCTACGCCGGTTGGGAAGCCGGGCAACTGGAGGCTGAACTGGCCGACAACGCCTGGCTGACCTGCCCGTACGACGCCGATATCCTGTTCAACACCAGCAGCGAACTGCGTCTGGAAGCGGCGGCACGGCACCTGGGGATCAACCTCAGCCTGCTGACCAGCCAGGCGGGGCACGCCTGATGGCCCTGCGCCTGATTCTCGGCTTCGACTACGGCACCAAACAGATCGGCGTTGCGGTCGGCCAGGTGATTACCGGCCAGGCCCGCGAGCTGTGCACCCTGAAAGCGCAGAACGGGGTGCCGGACTGGAACCAGGTCGAAGCCCTGTTCAAGGAATGGAAACCCGATGCTGTGGTGGTCGGCCTGCCGCTGAATATGGACGGCACGCCCAGCGAAATGTGCCTGCGCGCCGAGAAATTCGCCCGGCGCCTCAACGGCCGCTTCAATGTGCCCTTCTATACCCACGACGAACGCCTGACCACCTTTGAAGCCAAGGGTGAACGCCTGGTGCGCGGCGGGCAGAAAGGCAGTTACCGCGATAACCCGGTGGACGCCATCGCCGCCGCCCTGCTGCTGCAGGGCTGGCTCGATGAAAACACTGCATTGTTTGAATCCTGACAAGCGCTTCGGCGCTTTTCTTTTGAGCTACGACCCGAGCCGCGTCCAAGGACCCGGCTCGACCCCAAGAAGGAGCAACCATGAGCCTGCCAAATCCCGCCGATCTGATCAGCCAGATGGCAATCCGCCTCAAGGCGCATCTGGCCCAGCGCGGCATCAGCGAACCGCGCTACATCGGCATCCGCACCGGCGGTATCTGGGTGGCGCAGGCCCTGCTCAAGGAGCTGGGCAGCGATGCGCCGCTGGGCACGCTGGATGTTTCTTTCTACCGCGACGACTTCAGCCAGAACGGCCTGCACCCGCAAGTGCGTCCCTCGGCCCTGCCCTTCGAGATCGAAGGCCAGCATCTGGTGCTGATCGACGACGTACTGATGAGCGGTCGCACCATCCGCGCCGCCATGAACGAACTGTTCGACTACGGCCGTCCGGCCAGCGTGACCCTGGTCTGCCTGCTGGACCTGGACGCTGGCGAACTGCCGATCCGCCCGAACGTGGTCGGTGCGACGCTGTCGCTGGCCGCCCACGAGCGGGTCAAGCTGTCCGGCCCTGAGCCGTTGGCGCTCGAACTGCAAGACCTGAACCCTTAATCCGCCCTATTGAGAGTCCCCCTCGCGATGACGCCTCTAGAAACCAAGCGCCCGCTGCAGCTCAATGATCAGGGCCAGCTGCGCCACTTCCTCTCGCTCGACGGCCTGCGCCGCGAGTTGCTGACGGAAATCCTCGACACTGCCGACTCGTTCCTCGAAGTCGGTGCCCGGGCGGTGAAGAAGGTCCCGTTGCTGCGCGGCAAGACCGTGTGCAACGTGTTCTTCGAAAACTCCACGCGCACCCGCACCACCTTCGAACTGGCGGCCCAGCGGCTGTCGGCGGACGTGATCACCCTGAACGTGTCGACCTCCTCGGCCAGCAAAGGTGAAACCCTGCTCGACACCCTGCGCAACCTCGAAGCCATGGCCGCCGACATGTTCGTCGTGCGCCACGGCGATTCCGGTGCCGCGCACTTCATCGCCGAGCATGTCTGCCCGCAAGTGGCGATCATCAACGGCGGCGACGGCCGGCACGCGCACCCGACCCAGGGCATGCTCGACATGCTGACCATCCGTCGGCACAAGGGCGGTTTCGAAAACCTCTCGGTGGCGATCGTCGGCGACATCCTGCACTCGCGGGTGGCGCGCTCGAACATGCTCGCCCTGAAGACCCTCGGCTGCCAGGACATCCGCGTGATCGCGCCGAAGACCCTGCTGCCGATCGGCATCGAGCAGTACGGCGTCAAGGTCTACACCGACATGAACGAAGGCCTGAAAGACGTCGACGTGGTGATCATGCTGCGCCTGCAGCGTGAGCGCATGACCGGCGGTCTGTTGCCCAGCGAAGGCGAGTTCTACCGCTTGTTCGGCCTGACCACCGCGCGTCTGGCCGGCGCCAAACCCGACTGCATCGTCATGCACCCGGGGCCGATCAACCGGGGTGTAGAGATCGAATCGGCAGTGGCCGACGGCCCGCATTCGGTGATCCTCAATCAAGTTACCTACGGCATCGCGATCCGTATGGCCGTGCTGTCGATGGCCATGAGCGGACAAACAGCCCAGCGCCAATTCGAGCAGGAGAACGCCCAGTGAAGCTCAGCATTCTCGGCGCCCGCGTCATCGATCCAAGCAGCGGCCTGGATCAAATCACCGATATCCACGTTGAAGCCTGCAAGATCGTCGCCCTCGGCGCCGCGCCGGCCGGTTTCACTGCCGTTGAAACCATCGACGCCCAAGGCCTGGTCGCTGCGCCAGGGCTGGTCGATCTGAACGTCGCCCTGCGCGAGCCGGGCTACAGCCGCAAAGGCAGCATTGCCAGCGAAACCCGCGCGGCGGCGGCCGGTGGCGTGACCAGCCTGTGCTGCCCGCCGAAGACCAAACCGGTGCTCGACACCTCTGCAGTGGCCGAACTGATCCTCGACCGTGCCCGCGAAGCCGGCAACACCAAGGTGTTCCCGATTGGCGCGCTGAGCAAAGGGCTGGACGGTGAACAGCTTGCAGAGCTCGTTGCTCTGCGTGACGCCGGGTGCGTGGCATTCGGCAATGGTCTGGAGAGTTTCCGCAACACCCGCACCCTGTGCCGGGCGCTGGACTACGCGGCCACCTTCGACCTGACAGTGATTTTCAATTCGCAGGATCACGATCTGGCCGATGGCGGCCTGGCCCACGAAGGCGCGGTCGCCAGCTTCCTCGGTCTGCCGGGCATTCCGGAAACCGCAGAGACCGTGGCCCTGGCCCGCGATCTGCTGCTGGTCGAGCAGACCGGCGTGCGTGCGCACTTCAGTCAACTGACCAGCGCTCGCGGTGTGGCCCTGATCGCCCAGGCCCAGGCCCGTGGCTTGAAGGTCACGGCGGATGTCGCGCTGTACCAGTTGATCCTCACCGATGAAGCGCTGATCGACTTCAGCAGCCTGTATCACGTGCAACCGCCGCTGCGCACCCGCGCCGACCGCGATGGCCTGCGCGAGGCGGTGAAGTCCGGCGTGGTGTCGGCGATCTCCAGCCATCACCAGCCGCACGAACGCGACGCCAAACTGGCGCCATTCGGCGCAACCGAGCCGGGCATCAGCAGTGTTGAACTGCTGCTGCCGCTGGCGATGACGCTGGTCGAGGATGGCCTGCTGGACCTGCCAACCCTGCTCGCGCGCCTGAGCGCCGGCCCTGCGGATGCGCTGCGTCTGCCGGCGGGCAAACTGGCGGTGGGCGGTGCGGCGGATATCGTGCTGTTCGATCCGAAAGCGTCCACCGTGGCCGGTGAAGGCTGGCTGTCGAAGGGCGAGAACTGCCCGTTCCTCGGTCACAGCCTGCCGGGCGTGGTGCGTTACACCCTGGTGGATGGGCGGATCAGCCACCAGGCCTGAAGATCAGAGATAGCAGGCTGTAGTGGCCTGCTATCTCTTGATAGTTTGTTCGATAGCGACAAACATCCTTACTGGGAAATTTCGCTTAAATTCATTGTTCGCAATATCCATCTCCCTCTAGCCACTTCAACCGTTAAATCTACACCAAGCGGCGTAGGAAAGCGGCCGCCTGCCATAAAGAAATATCCGACGCTTTACACGCCCGTAAAAACAGCTTCGACACAATCAGAAATAGCCTACAAAGTTCTCGCAGGCGAAACTTTCGCACAGCCATTAATATAAAACTGCTAGAGGGATAACCATCACCCACAAGGATGAACATATGAAAAATGGACTTACGCTCCCCCCTATTATCACCAGAGGCACAACTGGAAACTCTGGCGGCTTTACAGTCGACTCCGGTTTCAGATGGGGAACCTACGCAACAGCAGATTGGCAGGGCGCAGGAGAGGCCATCGTAACCAATGACGGTCAAACCTATTCACTACCACTGAGCAATGGCCCAGCAATAACCTCAGCAGAAATGGATATGTTTCATGCCTGGCTTGAAATGAAATCCGGAATTAAAGCCTTCACCTATGAACTGCAAATGGCAAACAAAGCAATTAATAACGACGCCCTAGGTGGAATTCGTGACCTCTGGAGAATCACAGAAAGCGACAACTATTTACTAAGCAACTCCGCCACTATCAGCCATGGTTATTTCAAGAACAAAGTCATCAACTTCAGTTTGGCTGATTCATTTGCGGCGCAGCAAAAACTTAGCGCCATAGAAGCATTGATCAAAGTTTCCGCGACTGCTCCGTACAATCTGAATTACGAAACACTCACAACCGAGCTTTCTGGAGGTACTTTCAGCCCGATCAAAGCCTTTGCTCATTACCTCTGGGGAAATGGTGAGAGGATGAGGGTCAACATCAACAATATTGGCCTGAGTGTCAGGGCCAACGAACTGCCCTTACTTGCAAGCTCTATCGCGAGCACTCGAGAAGCCGGCACTTATTACTTATCTGACCCGAAGATCCCTTACGCCACCATTAATGACAGCAATGTCACCGGAGCTTATCTAGGAAGAATAACGTTAAAGATGGACGGAAACTTCACGCGGGACAAAACAGGATCCTGGGTTTTCGATGGCGTTATCAGAGCCTATACTGATACTTACGACTTCGACGCAAGCAACAGATCAACTGCCCTTGAGTTATTAACGACAGCAGGCAGAGTATTTTCCGGAACACATTATGAAATCGACATTTTCGGCGAGCATAAAATAAGGCTAAGCGGAACTGGATTTCACCCTACCCCGTGACCATCAATAACTCTACAGACATCTGCACAACGGAGAGCGAATGAGAAGAACTTACAGACTAATAAGTTATTTGTACCCGATCGTTCTCGCACTTACATCTGGCGCAGGAGTACTCATACTAATAAAAAATCTCAAAGCAGGAACATATGACGTAAGCCAGGATTCAATCGGCCTGCCCATTGGTGTAACGCTGATGGTTTTTCTGATACTGGCACTAACGCACCTACTGCAGATTCTCTTATTACGCTGGGCATGCGCCAACTCGTTTGCGGCTTTATTACTGAAAATATCAGCATACTTGATTGCAACAGTATCGCTACTGATTTTGGTGGACAGGATTGTGTATTGGTCCATACCCAATCACGCCGTCATCGCAATACTTTATGGCGTCACTGCCATTACATTTGTCGTTTTCCAAATGCAAACCATCGCACAATTGAAATAACATAAATGCAAGACAGGATGTCGAGGGGGTTGCCTGCCAGCGCGCGAAGTGCGTCGACGATCTGCCCCCTCGCCATCGCTTACTGAAAGGCGCCGCGCCCTTCGGCGTTACGCACCGAGACCTGATCGTTCAGCGTCCAGAAGTCATACAACACGCCGATAAAGAACAAGCCGCCGGTCAGCAGATACAGCAAACCGCTGATCCACTTGCCCTGGTACATCCGGTGCACACCGAACACCCCCAGAAACGTCAGCAGAATCCACGCCACGTTGTACTCGATCGGGCCTGCGGTAAAACGCAGATCCGCCTCGCGATCCATCGCCGGGATCAGAAACACGTCGATCAGCCAGCCAATGCCCAGCAAACCGAAGGTGAAAAACCAGATCGTCCCGGTCACCGGCTTGCCGTAATAAAAACGGTGAGCGCCGGTAAAGCCGAAAATCCACAGCAGATAACCGATCACTTTGCTGTGCGTATCCTGGGGTTGAGCAACCTGCTGATAGCGGTTCATGAATGGCCTCTTTAGCGTCGATAGATAAATTTTTTCTGCATCTGTGTGACTTTTTTGTGTCGAGCCGACAAGTGGTTCGCGGGCGTTACACCTTGCTCAAAGCCTTGTGGGGCCTGGGTTCTGTCCGACAATTGCACCTGATTGCTGCTTGTTGGGCGAAATTGCCCCCCGGGTTGAATCGACAAACGGCCTCGGAAGGGACAAAAAAGCTGTTATAAAGTTGCGCGCTACCACCTAAGAGCCACGCCTAATGCGACCATTTTTCAAGACATGGCTAACTATTTGCCTATTAATGCCACTGGCCGCCCACGCCACCAATCGTGAGCAACGTCTTCCCAACGTTAACGGTTTTACCCCTAAATCCCATGCTTCGGCTCCTTCGAGCAAGAGCAGCAAACAAACGAAACACACCACGCTCGCCAGCAACAATCACGGCAAGCTGGTTCCGCCGATGGCGAACAAGGAAAGCAGCAACGTCCTGAGCCGTGCGGTGAACGTCCTCGGTACTCCTTATCGTTGGGGCGGCAGCAGCCCAAGTAAAGGCTTCGACTGCAGCGGCCTGGTGAAATATGCGTTCAACGACGCCACCTTCGACCTGCCGCGCACCTCCAACGCCATGGCCAGCGGTCATGGCGAGAAAGTCGAGCGCAAGGATCTGAAGCCGGGCGACCTGATTTTCTTCAACATCAAGAGCCGTCGGGTCAACCACGTTGCCATCTACCTGGGCAACGACCGCTTCATCCATGCACCGCGTCGTGGCAAAGCGGTGAGCATCGATACGCTGAACAAGCCGTATTGGGAGCAGCACTACGTGGTTGCCAAGCGTGTGTTGCCGAAAGAGCCTGGCGGCAAGCAGATGCGCGTGGTTCAACGTTAAGCTTTCGAAGCAAGATCAAAAGATCGCAGCCTTCGGCAGCTCCTACATTGGGATCAGCATTTCCCTGTAGGAGCTGCCGAAGGCTGCGATCTTTTGCTTTTGGCATTTAGAAATTATCCGGTGTACGCGCCTTCTCCCGCGCATGCTCGCGACTGATCAAGCCCTTGGTCACCAGCTCCTTCAGGCACATGTCGAGTGTCTGCATCCCCAACGACCCACCGGTCTGAATCGCCGAATACATCTGCGCCACCTTGTCCTCGCGGATCAGGTTACGGATCGCCGACGTTCCCAGCATGATCTCGTGCGCCGCCACCCGCCCACCGCCGATCTTCTTGATCAGGGTCTGCGAGACCACCGCCAGCAACGATTCCGACAGCATCGAACGCACCATCGACTTCTCGTCCCCCGGGAACACATCCACCACCCGGTCGATGGTTTTCGCCGCCGAGGTGGTGTGCAGGGTGCCGAACACCAGGTGCCCCGTCTCGGCGGCGGTCAGGGCCAGGCGAATGGTTTCCAGGTCGCGCATCTCGCCCACCAGAATCACGTCCGGGTCTTCGCGCAGCGCCGAACGCAACGCAGTGGCGAAGCTGCGGGTGTCGCGGTGCACCTCGCGCTGGTTGATCAGGCATTTGCGCGATTCGTGAACGAACTCGATCGGGTCTTCGATGGTGAGGATATGGTGATGCCGATGGGTGTTGAGGTAATCGATCATCGCCGCCAGCGTGGTCGACTTGCCGGAACCGGTCGGCCCGGTCACCAGCACCAGCCCGCGCGGCGCGTCGGTGATCTTGCGAAAGACATCGCCCATGGCGAGGTCTTCCATGCTCAGCACTTTCGAGGGAATGGTGCGGAACACCGCGCCGGCGCCGCGGTTCTGGTTGAACGCATTGACCCGAAAGCGCGCCACACCGGGGACTTCGAAGGAGAAATCCGTTTCCAGGTGTTTCTCGAAGTCGACCCGCTGGATGTCGTTCATGATGTCGTAGATCAATTCATGCACTTGCTTGTGATCCAGCGCCGGCAGATTGATCCGCCGCACATCACCGTCGACGCGGATCATCGGCGGCAGGCCGGCCGACAGGTGCAGGTCGGAAGCGCCCTGTTTGGCGCTGAACGCCAGCAGTTCAGTGATATCCATTGCGTCCCTCAATTCCAGTAGAATGCCGCGAACCTTCAGACCGCCGGCGCCTCTTGATGTCCACGATAGCAGACAACATCCTTCAGGTTAGTTCGCGTATCCAGGCAGCGGCCAAAGCTGCAAACCGCGATGAACACAGCATCCAGTTGCTGGCCGTCAGCAAGACCAAACCGGCGCAGGCCCTGCGTGAAGCCTACGCCGCCGGCCTGCGTGATTTTGGCGAGAACTATCTGCAGGAAGCCCTGGGCAAACAGCTCGAACTGGCCGACCTGCCCTTGATCTGGCACTTCATCGGCCCCATTCAATCGAACAAGACTCGCGCCATTGCCGAGCATTTCGACTGGGTGCACTCCGTGGATCGCCTGAAAATTGCCCAACGCCTGTCCGAACAGCGCCCGGCCGAGCTGCCGCCGTTGAACATCTGCATTCAGGTCAACGTCAGCGGTGAAGCCAGCAAGTCCGGCTGCACCCCGGCCGACCTGCCGGCGCTGGCCGAGGCCATCAGCGCCCTGCCCCGACTGAAATTGCGCGGGCTGATGGCGATTCCCGAGCCGACCGAAGATCGCGCCGAACAGGACGCCGCTTTCGCTGCCGTGCAACGTTTGCAGACCAGCCTGAATCTGCCGCTCGACACACTTTCCATGGGCATGAGCCACGACCTCGAGTCGGCCATCGCCCAAGGCGCCACCTGGGTGCGGATCGGTACCGCCCTGTTTGGTGCTCGCGACTACGGCCAGCCATGACATGGCTGACATATCTCTGAATAAGGACCTGACATGAGCAACACACGTATTGCCTTTATCGGTGCCGGCAACATGGCCGCCAGCCTGATCGGCGGCCTGCGCGCCAAGGGTCTGCAAGCCAGCCACATCCGCGCCAGCGATCCGGGCGAAGAGACCCGCAAACGCGTCAGCGCCGAACACGGCATCGAAACCTTCGCCGACAATGCTCAGGCCATCGATGGCGTCGACGTGATCGTGCTGGCGGTCAAGCCACAGGCCATGAAAGCCGTGTGCGAAGCCATCCGCCCAAGCCTGAAACCGCATCAGTTGGTGGTCTCGATCGCTGCCGGCATCACCTGCGCGAGCATGACCGCCTGGCTCGGCGAGCAGCCGATCGTGCGCTGCATGCCGAACACCCCGGCGCTGCTGCGTCAGGGCGTCAGTGGCCTGTACGCCACCAGCGAAGTGACCGCCGAGCAGCGTCAGCAGGCCGAAGAGCTGCTGTCCGCCGTGGGCATCGCGCTGTGGCTGAACGAAGAACAGCAACTCGATGCGGTCACCGCCGTCTCCGGTTCCGGCCCGGCGTATTTCTTCCTGCTGATCGAAGCGATGACCGCCGCTGGCGTCAAACTCGGCCTGCCGAAGGAAATCGCTGAGCAACTGACCCTGAAAACGGCTCTGGGCGCCGCACACATGGCGGTCTCCAGCGATGTAGACGCTGCCGAGCTGCGCCGCCGCGTGACTTCGCCAAATGGCACCACAGCGGCCGCAATCAAATCGTTCCAGGCCGGCGGCTTCGAAGCCCTGGTCGAAACAGCACTCGGCGCCGCCGCGCACCGCTCGGCCGAAATGGCCGAACAACTGGGCAAATAAGGAGCCTTACATGATTGGATTGAACACCGCAGCGGTTTACGTGCTGCAAACCCTCGGCAGCCTGTACCTGCTGATCGTGCTGCTGCGCTTCGTCCTGCAACTGGTGCGGGCGAACTTCTACAACCCGCTGTGCCAGTTCGTGGTCAAGGCCACCCAGCCGCTGCTCAAGCCTCTGCGCCGGATCATCCCGAGCCTGTTCGGCCTGGACATGTCGTCGCTGGTCCTGGCGATTCTGGTGCAACTGGCACTGATGGCCCTGACCCTGCTGCTGACCTACGGCACCACCGGCAATCCGCTGCAGCTGTTTATCTGGGCGATCATCGGCGTGACCGCGCTGTTCCTGAAGATCTTCTTCTTCGCCCTGATCATCAGCGTGATCCTGTCGTGGGTCGCCCCGGGCAGCCACAATCCGGGCGCAGAACTGGTGAACCAGATCTGCGAGCCGGCGCTGGCACCGTTCCGCAAGATTCTGCCTAACCTCGGCGGTCTGGACCTGTCGCCGATCTTCGCGTTTCTGGCGCTGAAGCTGATCGACATGCTGGTGATCAATAACCTCGCGGCGATGACGATGATGCCGGAAATCCTGCGCCTGCTGATGTGAGCTGGTTTCGCTGGGACGGGGACGACCTGATCCTCGAATGTCATCTGCAGCCGGCAGCCCGCAGCGATGATTTCGCCGGGCTGCACGGTGATCGCCTGAAGATCCGCCTCACCGCGCCGCCAGTCGAGGGCAAGGCCAATGCTTATCTGATGGGCTTTCTGGCCAAGGCGTTTGGGGTATCCAAGAGCCAGGTCAGTTTGCTCAGCGGCGAGCTGAACCGGCAGAAACGGGTGAAGATTTGTTCGCCGAAGAAGCTGCCGGATTTGCCGGGGCTGGCGCGTCCGGTCTGATCCACCCAGTCGCCCCATTCGCGAGCAAGCTCGCTCCCACAGGGGATCGCATTCCAATGGGGGAGCGAGCTTGCTCGCGAAGGCTTCACCTCGGTCTCGCTGAATGAAATCAGGCCCGATCGTTGCTTGCCGCTAACCCCACCGGTCTTTAGACTTACGCCTCATTTCAACGAGAGCAGGGTCGATGCCAGCTGCCTTTCCCCCCGATTCTGTTGGTCTGGTGACGCCGCAAACGGCGCACTTCAGTGAACCCCTGGCCTTGGCCTGTGGCCGTTCGCTGCCCGCCTACGACCTGATCTACGAAACCTACGGCACGCTGAACGCACAGGCGAGCAACGCCGTGCTGATCTGCCACGCCTTGTCCGGGCATCACCATGCCGCCGGCTATCACAGCCCCGACGACCGCAAGCCCGGTTGGTGGGACAGCTGCATCGGCCCGGGCAAACCGATCGACACCCACAAATTCTTTGTGGTCAGCCTGAACAATCTGGGCGGCTGCAACGGCTCCACCGGCCCGAGCAGCATCAACCCGGACACCGGCAAGCCGTTCGGTGCCGACTTCCCGGTGCTCACCGTGGAAGACTGGGTGCACAGCCAGGCACGTCTGGCTGACCTGCTCGGCATCCGCCAGTTCGCCGCGGTGATCGGCGGCAGCCTCGGTGGCATGCAGGCCCTGCAGTGGACCATCACCTACCCGGATCGCGTGCGGCACTGCCTGGCCATCGCCTCGGCGCCAAAACTGTCGGCGCAGAACATCGCCTTCAACGAGGTGGCGCGCCAGGCCATCCTCACCGACCCGGAATTCCATGGCGGCTCGTTCCAGGAACACGGTGTGATCCCCAAGCGCGGACTGATGCTGGCGCGGATGGTCGGGCACATCACCTACCTGTCCGACGACTCCATGGGCGAGAAATTCGGTCGCGGCCTGAAGAGCGAAAAGCTCAACTACGACTTCCACAGCGTCGAGTTCCAGGTCGAAAGCTACCTGCGTTATCAGGGCGAAGAGTTCTCCGGCCGTTTCGACGCCAACACCTATCTGTTGATGACCAAGGCGCTGGATTACTTCGATCCGGCGGCGAACTTCGACGATAACCTGGCGAAAACCTTCGAGAACGCCACGGCCAGGTTCTGCGTGATGTCGTTCACCACCGACTGGCGCTTCTCCCCGGCCCGCTCGCGGGAGCTGGTGGACGCGTTGATGGCAGCACGCAAAGACGTCAGCTATCTGGAAATCGACGCACCACAGGGCCACGACGCCTTCCTGATTCCGATCCCGCGTTATTTGCAGGCGTTCGGCAATTACATGAACCGAATTACGGTGTGAACAAGCCATGAGAGCTGATCTGGAAATCATCCAGGAATGGATCCCCGCCGGCAGCCGCGTGCTCGACCTCGGTTGCGGCGACGGCGAACTGTTGACCTGGCTGCGCGACCACAAGCAGGTCACCGGTTATGGCCTGGAAAACGACGCGGACAACATCGCCGAGTGCGTGGCCAAAGGCGTCAATGTCATCGAGCAGGACCTGGACAAGGGCCTTGGCAACTTCGCCAGCAACAGCTTCGACATCGTGGTGATGACCCAGGCGCTGCAGGCCGTGCATTACCCGGACAAGATCCTCGACGAAATGCTGCGGGTCGGTCGCCAGTGCATCATCACCTTCCCCAACTTCGGTCACTGGCGCTGCCGCTGGTACCTGGCGAGCAAGGGCCGCATGCCGGTGTCGGAGTTTCTGCCGTACACCTGGTACAACACGCCGAACATCCACTTCTGCACCTTCGAAGACTTTGAAGAACTTTGTCGCGAACGTGATGCGAAGGTCATTGATCGGCTTGCCGTGGATCAACAGCACCGGCACGGGTGGGCCAGTAAGCTATGGCCTAATCTGTTAGGTGAGATTGGTATCTACCGCGTCAGCAGCCCGGTGCTTGCAGATCATCGGGTCGCGGTCTGAACCACGACATTTCGAGGAGAACGATCATGGGTCGCTTGATTACTGTGCTATTGGCCGCCTGCCTGAGTCTGTCGGCGGTGGCCGCCGATGCCATCAAGGGCGAACGCAAGGAAGTGTTCGGTGACGTTACCGTGCACTACAACACCTTCAATTCCACCTTCCTGACGCCCGACATCGCCAAGGCGGCGGAGCTTGTCCGCAGCAAGAACCAGGGCGTGATCAACGTCTCGGTGATCAAGGACGGCAAAACGTTGAGCGCCACCGTTACCGGCACGGTCAAAGACCTGACCAGCCAGAGCGTGCCGCTGAACTTCCGCCAGGTCACCGAACAGGGCGCGATCTACTACATCGCCCAGTACCCGGTGGAGCAGCAGGAAACCCGCACCTTTGAAATCAAGGTGCAGAACGGCGACAAGATCAACACCATCAATTTCAACCAAGAGCTTTTCCCCGGCGAATGATGAACCTCAAGCAACTCGTACTGGCCAGCCATAACGCCGGCAAACTCAAGGAACTCCAGGCCATGCTCGGCGATTCGGTGCAACTGCGCTCGATCGGCGAATGGAGCAAGGTAGAGCCGGAAGAAACCGGTCTGTCGTTCGTCGAGAACGCGATCCTCAAGGCCCGCAATGCCTCGCGCATCTCCGGGTTGCCGGCGCTGGCCGACGATTCCGGTCTGGCGGTGGATTTCCTTGGCGGTGCACCGGGCATCTATTCGGCGCGCTACGCCGACGGCAAGGGCGATGCGGCGAACAACGCCAAACTGCTCGACGCCCTCAAAGACGTGCCGCAAGCCGAGCGCGGCGCGCAGTTTGTCTGCGTGCTGGCACTGGTGCGGCATGCCGACGATCCGCTGCCGATCCTTTGCGAAGGCCTGTGGCACGGGCGCATCCTGACCGCGGCCAGCGGCGAGCACGGTTTCGGCTATGACCCGTTGTTCTGGGTGCCGGAGCGTGAGGTGTCCAGCGCCGAACTAAGCCCGGTCGACAAGAACCAGATCAGCCACCGCGCCCGTGCAATGGATCTGCTGCGCCAGCGTCTGGGCCTGAAATGACCGACAGCCCCTCTGCGTCGTCGCTGATCATCGGCGGCGCCGCCTCTTCGCCTCGGGCGCCGCTGCCAACGTTGCCGCCCCTGGCGCTGTATATCCACATCCCGTGGTGTGTGCGCAAATGCCCGTATTGCGATTTCAACTCGCACACCGCCAGCCCCGTACTGCCGGAACAGGAATACGTCGACGCGTTGCTGGCCGATCTCGATCAGGACCTGCACGCCGTTTACGGCCGTGAAATCAGCTCGATTTTCTTCGGGGGCGGCACGCCGAGCCTGTTCAGTGCCGAGGCGCTTGGGCGCTTGCTCAAAGGCGTCGAGCAACGCATTCCGTTCGCCCACGACATCGAGATCACCCTGGAAGCCAACCCCGGCACCTTCGAACAAGAGAAGTTCGTCGCGTATCGCAAACTGGGGATCAATCGCCTGTCGATCGGCATCCAGAGTTTTCAGCAGCAGAAACTTGAAGCCCTTGGGCGCATTCACAACGGTGACGAAGCCGTGCGCGCGGCCGGCATGGCACGACAGGCCGGGTTCGATAACTTCAACCTCGACTTGATGCATGGCTTGCCCGATCAGTCGCTGGAAGACGCCTTGAGCGACCTGCGCCAGGCCATCGAGCTGAAACCGACGCACATCTCCTGGTATCAGCTGACACTCGAGCCGAACACGGTGTTCTGGAACCAGCCGCCGGTACTGCCGGAGGACGATACGCTGTGGGACATTCAAGAGGCCGGGCAAGCGCTGCTGGCTGAACACGGTTACGCGCAATACGAAGTATCCGCCTACGCCCAGCCCGGACGCCCGGCGCGGCATAACCTCAATTACTGGAGTTTCGGCGACTTCATCGGCATCGGTGCCGGCGCTCACGGCAAGCTCAGCCACCCGGACGGGCGCATTGTGCGCACCTGGAAGACGCGCCTGCCGAAGGACTATCTCAACCCGGCCAAGAGCTTCCAGGCCGGCGAAAAAGCCCTGAACAATGACGAGATGCCGTTCGAGTTCCTGATGAATGCCCTGCGCCTGACCGCCGGGGTGGAATCGCACCTGTATCCGGAGCGCACCGGCCTGCCACTGGAAAGTCTCGCTGAACACCGCCGCGAGGCCGAACAAAGCGGCCTGATGCAGGTCGAACCGTCACGTCTGGCGGCCACCGAGCGCGGACAACTGTTCCTCAACGACTTGCTGCAGAAATTTCTGAGCTGAGCCCACCTCAACGGCTGCCCTAAGGAAAAACGCATGGATTTGATACTCGACCTGCTCGCCACCGTGTCCCGCTGGAGCCGCAGCAACCTCTCGGAAATCGCCCTGGCCCTGGTGGGCTGCCTGCTGGTGCTGTTCGGCGCCGACTTCAAAGGCTGGGTCGAGCAACGCCTGGGCAGCATCGCCGGCGCCCTGCGCGTACCGCTGATGGCGCTGCTGTGCGTGATCGGCAGCGGCGCAGCGCTGATTTACGCCACGCCGTGGGTTATCAAGGGTTTGAGCCAGTTCAACAACTACAGCCTGGCGCCGGTGTTGTTGGTGGTGCTCGTCCTGATCGGCGTCGTAGCCGACCGCCGCTGATCTTTCGGCCTACCCAAAACAACTGTAGGAGCTGCGGCACGCTGCGATCTTTTGATCTTAACAATCAAGATCAAAAGATCGCAGCGTGCCGCAGCTCCTACATTGGAAAGTCCGCGGGACTCAGGACAGTTTTTCGAACTTCAGATCCCACACGCCATGCCCAAGACGTTCGCCGCGGCGTTCGAACTTGGTGATCGGGCGTTCGGCCGGGCGTGGCACGCACTTGCCGTCTTCGGCGAGGTTGCGGTAGCCCGGGGCGACGTTCATCACTTCCAGCATGTATTCGGCGTACGGTTCCCAGTCGGTGGCCATGTGCAGGATGCCGCCAACCTTCAGTTTGCTGCGCACCAGCTCGGCAAAGGACGCCTGAACGATACGCCGCTTGTGGTGACGACTCTTGTGCCACGGGTCCGGGAAGAACAACATCAGGCGATCGAGGCTGTTGTCGGCGATGCAACGGTTGAGCACTTCGATCGCGTCGCAATCATAGACCCGCAGGTTGGTCAGGCCCTGGGTCAGCACGCCATTGAGCAGCGCGCCGACACCCGGACGGTGAACCTCAACGCCGATGAAGTCCTGATCCGGTGCCGCCGCGGCCATTTCCAGCAGCGAGTGGCCCATGCCGAAACCGATCTCCAGCGAGCGCGGCGCCGAGCGGCCGAACACCTGGTCGTAATCCACCGGCGCATCGGCCAGCGGCAGCACGTACAGCGGCGCGCCCTGGTCCAGACCGCGCTGCTGGCCTTCGGTCATGCGCCCGGCGCGCATCACGAAACTCTTGATGCGGCGGTGTTGGCGCTCGTCGCCTTCTTCCGTCTGGATAGGCGTGTCGTTCGATTCAGTCATCAATGGCTCTTACTTGATCAGACCATCCAGCGGCGAAGAGGCGCTGGCATAGAGTTTTTTCGGCATGCGCCCGGCGAGGTAGGCCAGACGGCCCGCGACGATCGCGTGTTGCATGGCTTGGGCCATCATCACCGGCTGCTGAGCGTGGGCGATGGCCGAGTTCATCAGCACCGCATCACAGCCCAGTTCCATGGCGATGGTGGCGTCGGAAGCCGTCCCGACACCGGCATCCACCAGCACCGGGATCTTGGCTTCTTCAAGGATGATCTGCAGGTTGTACGGGTTGCAGATCCCCAGGCCGGAACCGATCAGACCGGCCAGCGGCATGACCGCGATGCAGCCGATTTCCGCCAGTTGACGGGCAATGATCGGGTCATCGCTGGTGTAAACCATCACGTCGAAGCCTTCCTTGACCAGCGTTTCTGCGGCCTTGAGGGTTTCGATCACGTTGGGGAACAGGGTTTTCTGATCGGCCAGCACTTCCAGCTTCACCAGGTTGTGGCCATCGAGCAGCTCACGGGCCAGGCGGCAGGTGCGCACGGCTTCGATGGCGTCGTAGCATCCAGCGGTGTTCGGCAGGAAGGTGTAGCGCTCCGGCGACAGTACTTCGAGCAGGTTCGGCTCGCCTTCGATCTGGCCCAGGTTGGTGCGGCGCACGGCAAAGGTGACGATCTCGGCACCCGAGGCTTCGATGGCCTGGCGGGTTTCTTCCATGTCACGGTACTTGCCGGTACCCACCAGCAAACGCGACTGGTAAGTACGACCGGCCAGGACGAAAGGCTTGTCGCTACGAACGATGCTCATGGGGAATCCTCTTTAGGGGTGAGGGTCTTGCAGAATTCTGTGCCCTTGCGAGCCGGGCGGCTAACCGCCGCCGATGGCGTGTACCACTTCAATGTTGTCGCCGTCGTTGAGAACGGTATCGGCATGCTGGCTGCGCGGGACGATATCCAGATTGAGTTCGACTGCCACCCGGCGTCCGGTCAGTTCCAGACGGGTCAACAGGGCCGCAACGGTCTCGCCGTCGGGCAGTTCAAGGGATTCGCCGTTCAACTGAATGCGCATGCGCTAGGCCGCCATCATTTTTAGGGGGTGGCATTCTAGCCCGATCAGTCAGGCTGACCCAAGCCATTCGTCTTGAAACCGGTCCCCGTAGGAGCTGCCGAAGGCTGCGATCTTTTGATCTTGAAAGACAACGGCAAAAGATCGCAGCCTGCGGCAGCTCCTACAAGTTGGCGCCAGGCTCAGGTCAGGCGCCAGGCGGCCAGCCCCAGGCACAGCCAACCGATCAAGAACGCCAGACCGCCGAACGGCGTGATGATACCGAGCTTGCTGATACCGGTCATGGTCAGCACGTACAGGCTGCCGGAGAACAGCAGAATGCCCACTGCGAAGGAAAAGCCGGCCCACGCGACCAGTCGCCCCTGAATCTGCGTGGCCAGCAGCGCCACACCGAACAAGGCCAGGGTGTGCACCAGTTGATAGGTCACGCCGGTGTGGAAGATCGCCAGGTACTCGGGGGTCAGGCGGTTTTTCAGGCCGTGGGCGGCGAATGCGCCAAGCGCAACACCGGTAAAACCAAAGAAAGCGGCCAGCATCAGAAAGCCACGCAGCATGTGGAACTCCAGTCAGACTCGTTCGGCAGGGTCTGTATAATGGCCCGCTCTATCGGTTCGGCCAAGCCATCTCTATGCTGCGTTCACTTTTGCGTCGTCTCACGAAGGCCCTGCTCTGGTTCGCGGGCGGCAGCGTATTGCTGGTCTTGCTGTTTCGTTTTGTGCCGCCACCGGGGACGGCGCTGATGGTCGAGCGCAAGATCGAGTCCTGGGTCGACGGCGAGCCGATCGACCTGCAGCGCACCTGGAAACCGTGGGACGAGATTTCCGACGACCTCAAGGTCGCGGTCATGGCCGGTGAAGACCAGAAGTTCCCCGAACACTGGGGGTTTGACTTCGGTGCGATCCAGGCTGCGCTGGCTCACAACGAACTCGGCGGCTCGATTCGCGGCGCCAGCACTTTGAGTCAGCAAGTGTCGAAAAACCTGTTCCTGTGGTCGGGCCGCAGCTATCTGCGCAAAGGCCTGGAAGCCTGGTTTACCGCACTGATCGAGGTGCTCTGGCCCAAGCAGCGGATTCTTGAGGTGTACCTGAACAGCGTCGAGTGGGACGACGGTGTGTTTGGCGCCGAAGCGGCCGCGCGCCATCACTTCGGCGTGAGCGCCAAATCGCTGTCGCGTCAGCAGGCGAGTTATCTGGCGGCAGTCTTGCCTAATCCTCGGGTATGGAGCGCCAGCCATCCGACGGCGTATGTGTCGCGTCGGGCCGGGTGGATTCGGCAGCAGATGAGCCAGCTGGGTGGGACCAGTTATTTGCTGGGGCTGGATGATTCGCGTCGGGCGCCTTGGGCGCAGTGATTAAAAGCAAAAGATCGCAGCCTTCGGCAGCTCCTACAGGTGAAATGCAATCCCATGTAGGAGCTGCCGAAGGCTGCGATCTTTTGATCTTCTAAATGAAAACGCCCCGATCATCGCTGATCGGGGCGTTTTTTGTTGCCTGAGCGCCGGTTATGCGGCGATCGACAACTTGAGCTTGTTCATCGCGCTCTTCTCGAGCTGACGGATCCGCTCGGCCGACACGTTGTACTTCTGCGCCAGGTCGTGCAGCGTGGCTTTCTCTTCTGCCAGCCAGCGCTGGTAGAGGATGTCGCGACTACGTTCGTCCAGCACTTCCAGCGCTTCGTGCAGGTTGTGGTTGGAGTTGTCGCTCCAGTCGGCATCTTCCAGTTGACGCGCCGGGTCGTACCGGTGGTCTTCCAGGTAATTGGCCGGCGACTGGAAAGCACTGTCGTCGTCCGCTTCCGCGGCCGGGTCGAAGGCCATGTCATGGCCGGTCAGGCGACTTTCCATCTCGCGCACTTCCCGCGGCTCGACGCCGAGGCTTTCCGCCACACGGTGGACTTCCTCGTTGTTCAACCATGCCAGACGTTTTTTCTGGCTGCGCAGGTTGAAGAACAGCTTGCGCTGGGCCTTGGTGGTCGCGACTTTCACAATGCGCCAGTTGCGCAGGATGAACTCGTGGATTTCCGCCTTGATCCAGTGCACAGCGAACGACACCAGACGCACACCCATTTCCGGGTTGAAGCGCTTCACGGCCTTCATCAGGCCGACGTTACCTTCCTGGATCAGGTCAGCCTGAGCCAGGCCGTAGCCGGAATAGCTACGGGCAATGTGAACAACAAATCGCAGGTGGGCGAGCACCATCTGCCGAGCCGCCCCCAAATCCTGCTCATAGTAGAGACTCTCGGCCAGTTCACGCTCCTGCTCCGGCGTCAGCAATGGAATGCTGTTGACGGTGTGCACATAGGCTTCCAGGTTCGCACCCGGAACCAACGCGTACGCAGGTTGCAAAGAATTGGTCATGCGAAAAAACCTCCCACTTACATACTCGTGCCTCTCGGCACTGCGAAAAATTGACCGGGAATTCAAGTACAAGTTCCCAAAAAAACCGCAAGGTCAATCACGCGCAAAAAAGATTCTACTTCGGCGCCAGCTCCCTGAGATGACGTGCGACTGCAATCCATGCACCGATATAACCCAACAGCACCGCGCCAAGCAAGAGCGACAGACCGTCGGCAACTGGCACTCCGGCCAGCGCGAAATCACTGCCGTACAAGCCGGCCAGTCCAACCACCGCATCGTTCAGCCAGTTCAGGCCGAACGCCAGCACACCCCAGGACAGAACCCCCGCACCGAAACCATACAACGCGCCCATATAAAGGAAGGGACGACGCACATAACTGTCGGTGCCGCCGACGAGTTTAATCACTTCTATCTCTGTGCGGCGGTTTTCAATATGAAGACGAATGGTATTGCCTATCACCAAAAGTAATGCAGAAACCAAAAGCACCGTCAGACCGAAGACAAACCGGTCACCGAGCTTGAGGATGGCAGCCAGACGCTCGACCCAGACTAGATCAAGTTGCGCCTGTTGTACCTTGGGCAGCTCGGAAAGTTTTTGTCTTAATGCTTCCAGGGTCGGCTTGTCGACTTCGTTAGGAGTCACCAGCACCACACCCGGCAGCGGGTTCTCCGGCAGTTCGCGCAGGGCTTCGCCCAAACCGGACTGCTGCTGAAACTCTTCCAACGCCTGATCACGACCGACATATTCAGCCTCAGCCACGCCGGGCATGCCTTTGATCTGCTCGCGCAACGACTCGCCCTGCTCCGGCGTGGCGTCCAGTTGCAGATACAGCGAAATCTGCGCCGCACGCTGCCACGAACCGCCGAGACGCTCGACGTTGTTGATCAGCAGCGACAGCCCCATTGGCAGGCTCAACGCCACGGCCATCACCATGCAGGTGAAGAAGCTGCCGATCGGCTGCTTGCCGAGGCGACGCAGGCTGTCGAGCAAGCTGGCGCGGTGACTTTCGATCCACGAATGCAACAGCGTGGAAAAGTCCGGGCCGTCGTCATCGTCGTGTTTTTTCTTCTTCGGCGGTTGCGGGTCGGCGGCCTTCGGGGCCACGCGCTCGGAAACCTTCGGACTGCGTGTCGCACTCATACGCCGGCCTCCCCGTCGCCGATCAAGCGGCCGCGTTGCAGGGTCAGCATGCGGTGACGCATGCGCGCAATCAGGGCCAGGTCGTGACTGGCGATCAGCACGCTGGTGCCCAGCCGGTTGATATCTTCGAACACGCCCATGATCTCGGCCGCCAGACGCGGGTCGAGGTTACCGGTCGGTTCGTCCGCCAGCAGCAGGGCCGGACGGTGAACGATGGCGCGGGCAATGCCGACGCGCTGTTGCTGACCCGTGGACAGGTCGCCCGGGTACAAATCGGTTTTATCCGACAGCGCCACGCGCTCCAGTGCCGAATCGACGCGCTTGGCGATCTCGGCCTTGGACAGCCCGAGAATCTGCAGCGGCAGCGCGACGTTGTTGAACACCGTGCGGTCGAACAGCAACTGATGGTTTTGGAACACCACGCCGATCTGCCGGCGCAGGAACGGGATCTGGGCGTTGCTGATGGTGCTCAGATCCTGTCCGGCCAGCAGCAATTTGCCGCTGGTCGGACGCTCCATCGCCAGCAACAGGCGCAATAGCGTGGATTTACCGGCACCGGAGTGACCGGTGACAAACAGAAACTCGCCACGACGGACTCGAAAGCTCAGCTCATGCAAGCCGACGTGACCGTTCGGGTAGCGTTTACCGACCTGTTCGAAACGAATCATGAACGCTCCCGCTCGGCAAACAGTGCCTGGACAAAGGGTTCGGCTTCAAAGGTACGCAGATCGTCGATGCCCTCACCGACGCCGATGTAGCGGATCGGCAGGCCAAACTGCTTGGCCAGGGCGAAAATCACCCCGCCCTTGGCGGTGCCGTCGAGCTTGGTCAGCGCCAGGCCGGTCAGTTCGACGGTCTGGTTGAATTGCTTGGCCTGGTTGATGGCGTTCTGACCGGTGCCAGCGTCGAGCACCAGCAGCACTTCGTGCGGCGCGTCGGCGTCGAGCTTGCCGATTACCCGGCGAACCTTCTTCAGTTCTTCCATCAGGTTGTCTTTGGTGTGCAGACGACCGGCGGTGTCGGCGATCAGCACGTCGATGCCACGGGCCTTGGCGGCCTGCACGGCGTCGAAGATCACCGAAGCGGAGTCGGCACCGGTGTGCTGGGCTATCACCGGGATCTTGTTGCGCTCGCCCCAGACCTGCAGCTGCTCGACGGCAGCGGCGCGGAAGGTGTCACCGGCAGCCAGCATGACTTTCTTGCCTTCCAGTTGCAGCTTCTTCGCGAGTTTGCCGATGGTGGTGGTCTTGCCAGCGCCGTTGACGCCCACCACCAGAATCACGAACGGCTTGTTCTGCGAGGCGATTTTCAGCGGCTGTTCGACCGGTTTGAGCATCGCGGCCAGCTCGGCCTGCAACGATTTGTACAGCGCGTCAGAGTCCGCCAGCTCCTTGCGCGCAACCTTCTGGGTCAGGCGCTGGATGATTTGCGTGGTGGCTTCGACGCCAACGTCAGCGGTCAGCAGACGAGTTTCCAGATCATCGAGCAGCTCGTCATCGATGGCTTTCTTGCCGAGGAACAGGCTGGCCATGCCCTCGCCAATGCTGGCGCTGGTTTTCGACAAGCCTTGCTTGAGGCGGGCAAAGAAGCCGGCCTTGGTTTCTTCGGTGCGCGGGGCTTCGACCGGGGTTTCAGCGACCACGGCAACCGGCGCGACTGGAGCAGCGACAACCGGTGCAGGGGCAGGCTGCGGAGCAACCGGAGCAACGAATACTGGCGCAGCGGGTTCAGGGATAACCGGCGCTGGCTCGACAACCGGTTCCACCAACGGCGCCGGAGCGACTTCAGGGACGAACGCAGCAGGCGCTGGAATCGGTGGCGTCACGTGCGGCGCGGCCTCTTCGACCAATGCCACCGGCTCTTCCGCCACTGGCAAAGTCAGCCACGGCTGGGCAGCCGGGGTCAGTGGCAACTCGGCAGCCACCGGGATATCAGGTTCAGGCTCGACCGCCGGTTGCAGCACGGGCTCGGCGATCGGCAGAACGATCGGCGCCGGCTCTTCTTCCATGACTGGCGCCGGCGCAGGGGCTGGCTCAGGCATCGCGGGCGGCTGTTCGACGACGGGTTCCTGCGGTTTCTTACGCAGCCATCCGAACAGGCTTTTCTTCTCGCCAGCCGCAGCTGGGGTCTTCTTGTCGTCGTTGGAACCAAACATGGAGGACGGCTATCTCACGGTAGCGAAGCGCCATAAGGGCGCCCCGGCAAATAAATATTCGATGCAGAACAGACTGTGTTTCATCCAGCTTGTTCACGCGCAACATTTTGTCGAGGCGCCAGCGGCACCTCAAAGATTCGTATTAACGAAGGACTAAACCGGAAAAATCGGCGAAAAAGCGAAGTCTAGTCGATAAACCGCAGCTTTCTGCCGCCAACCTATACAGCCGCATCGGGCCTGAAAACCTGATAGGCGTGGTCGCCGGTAAAACGGATCAGTATCCTAGCACCTCCTCGCCCGCCTAGGCTAAGACCAAGCGGGCAGCCCAACAGGTTAAAAAACGAATGAATGCTCTAGCCCGCCGCGCTGCAGGCCTGCTGCTCAGCACAGTCTGCCTGCCCCTTTCGGCCCTGGCGGCCGACCCGCAACCGACCCACGAATTCACCCTCGACAACGGCCTCAAGGTCGTCGTGCGCGAAGATCATCGCGCGCCAGTGGTGGTGTCGCAGGTCTGGTACAAGGTCGGTTCCAGTTACGAAACCCCGGGCCAGACCGGTCTGTCCCACGCGCTTGAGCACATGATGTTCAAGGGCAGCGAGAAAGTCGGCCCCGGCGAAGCCTCGTTGATCCTGCGTGACCTGGGCGCCGAAGAGAACGCTTTCACCAGCGACGATTACACCGCCTATTATCAGGTGCTGGCCCGCGATCGTCTGGGCGTAGCGTTTGAACTGGAAGCCAACCGCATGGCCAATCTGCGCCTGCCGGCCGACGAGTTCGCCAAGGAAATCGAAGTCATCAAGGAAGAGCGCCGCCTGCGCACCGACGACAAGCCGATGTCCAAGGCCTACGAGCGCTATAAGGCAATGGCTTACCCGGCCAGCGGCTACCACACGCCGACCATCGGCTGGATGGCGGACCTGGACCGGATGAAGGTCGAGGAGCTGCGGCATTGGTATCAGTCCTGGTATGTGCCGAACAATGCCACATTGGTGGTGGTCGGCGACGTCACCCCGGACGAAGTGAAGGCCCTCGCCCAGCGCTATTTCGGGCCGATTGCCAAACGCGACGTACCTGCGGCGAAGAAACCACTGGAACTGGCCGAACCCGGCGAACGCCAGATCACTCTGCATGTGCAGACCCAACTGCCCAGCTTGATGCTCGGTTTCAACGTGCCAAGCATCGCCACCGCTGAAGACAAGCGCTCGGTCAACGCCCTGCGCCTGATCTCGGCGTTGCTCGACGGCGGCTACAGCGGGCGCATTCCGACGCAACTGGAGCGCGGCGAAGAGCTGGTGTCCGGCGGCTCGTCGAGCTACGACGCCTACACCCGTGGCGACAGCCTGTTCACCCTGTCGGCGACGCCGAATACCCAGAAGAAAAAGACCATGGCGCAAGCTGAAGCCGGTCTGTGGAAACTGCTGGAACAGCTGAAAACCACCGCACCGTCCGCCGAAGAGCTGGAGCGCGTGCGGGCACAGGTCATCGCCGGCCTGGTGTTCGAGCGTGACTCGATCACCAGCCAGGCCACCGCCATCGGCCAGCTGGAGACCGTCGGTCTGTCGTGGAAATTGATGGACACCGAACTGGCCGATCTGGAAAGCGTGACCCCGCAAGACATCCAGAACGCCGCCAAGCTGTATTTCACCCGCGAACGTCTCAGCGTCGCCCACGTCCTGCCACTGGAGACGACTCATGAGTGAGCGCAAATCCCCACGCCTGCTGCTCGGCCTGATCGCCGTGGCGGTGATCGGCTCCGCCGCGTTTTATCTGATGCCCGGCGCCAAAACCGGCGCCAGCGAAGCGCTGGATAACGCCAAGACCACCCAAAAGCTGCAATCGCTGGCCGAACTCGACGGCAAGGCCCCGGCCAGCCGCAAGCTCGACGTGCAGACCTGGAACACCGCCGAAGGCGCCAAGGTGCTGTTCGTCGAAGCCCATGAGCTGCCGATGTTCGACATGCGCCTGATCTTCGCCGCCGGCAGCAGCCAGGACGGTAATGCCCCGGGCCTGGCGATCCTGACCAATGCCATGCTCAACGAAGGCGTGGCCGGCAAGGACGTCGGCGCCATCGCCCAAGGCTTCGAAAGCCTCGGTGCGGACTTCGGCAACGGCGCCTACAAGGACATGGCGCTGGCTTCGCTGCGCAGCCTGAGTGCCGCCGAGCAACGTGAGCCGGCGCTCAAGCTGTTCTGCGAAGTGGTGGGCAAACCGACGTTCCCGGCCGATTCCTTTGCGCGCATCAAAAACCAGATACTCGCCGGTTTCGAATACCAGAAACAGAACCCCGGCAAACTCGCCAGCCTCGAGCTGATGAAGCGTTTGTACGGCGACCACCCGTATGCGCACTCCAGCGACGGCAATGCGCAAAGCGTGCCGAAGATCACCCTGGCGCAACTGCGTGAGTTCCACACCAAGGCTTATGCAGCCGGCAACGTGGTGATCGCGCTGGTCGGCGACCTGTCTCGCGCCGAGGCCGAGGCGATTGCCAATCAGGTCTCCGGCGCCCTGCCCAAAGGCCCCGCGCTGGCGAAGATCGCCCAGCCGCAGGAACCCAAGGCGAGCATCGGCCACATCGAGTTCCCGTCCAAGCAGACCAACCTGTTGCTCGCGCAATTGGGTATCGACCGGGACGACCCCGATTACGCAGCGCTGTCGATGGGTAACCAGATCCTCGGTGGCGGCGGCTTCGGCACCCGTCTGATGAGCGAAGTGCGCGAGAAGCGCGGCCTGACCTATGGCGTGTACTCCGGGTTCAGCCCGATGCAGGCCCGTGGCCCGTTCATGATCAACCTGCAGACCCGCGCAGAAATGAGCGAAGGCACCCTGAAACTGGTGCAGGACGTGCTCGCCGACTACCTCAAGACCGGCCCGACCCAGAAAGAACTCGACGACGCCAAACGCGAACTGGCCGGCAGCTTCCCGCTGTCCACCGCGAGTAACGCCGATATCGTCGGCCAACTGGGCGCCATGGGCTTCTATAATCTGCCGCTGAGCTATCTGGATGACTTCATGCGTCAGTCCCAGAGCCTGACCGTCGAGCAGGTCAAGGACGCGATGAACAAACACTTGAGCACGGACAAACTGGTCATCGTCAGCGCTGGCCCGACCGTGCCGCAAAAGCCGTTACCGGCCCCATCTGATAAACCTGCCGAGCAACCGCTCGGGGTACCGGAGCATTAATGGCTACTCGTCCTAAAAAACCCGCGCAGAACGTCCACAACGGTGTGAACCAGCTGCGCATCATCGGCGGCGAATGGCGCAGCCGTAAACTGAGCTTCCCCGATGCGCCGGGCCTGCGCCCGACGCCGGACCGCGTGCGTGAAACCCTGTTCAACTGGCTCGCACCCTATGTGGCCGGTGCCAAGGTACTCGACCCGTTCGCCGGCAGCGGCGCGCTGTTTCTGGAGGCATTGTCCCGTGGCGCGGCCATGGGTCAGGCGCTGGATGCCAGCCACGTCGCCGTGTCGAGCCTGAAGGAACACCTCGGCACCCTGCGCTGCACCAACGGTCAGGTGCAAACCGCTGACGCGCTGCGTTATCTGGAAACCCAGGTCGCCACGCCGTTCGACCTGGTGTTTCTCGATCCACCGTTCAACCAGAACCTGCTGCCGGCCGTCTGCACCTTGCTGGAAGAACGCCAATGGCTCGCGCCCGATTCGTGGATCTACACTGAAAGCGAGACCGCGCCTTCGACGCTGGGCTTGCCGGGCAACTGGCGCCTGCACCGTGAGCAGAAATCCGGGCGGGTGTACTACGCGCTATGGCAACGTATGGCAGAGATCGCCGGTTAACTGAAAGTTTGCGCTAAATCTGTGGCGAGGGAGCTTGCTCCCGCTGGGTCGCGAAGCGGCCCCTTTTGCAGAAGCGAGGCCTGCTGCGCAGTCCAGCGGGAGCAAGCTCCCTCGCCACAAAAGCGTGCGTACTCTGCCCCCAAAGCTGCATCGAGAACCATCGTGCCCGCTTCTTCAGAACGCTTCACCCCCGCCTTCGGCCTGGGCAATCCGCACCTGCAAACCTTGTGGGGGCCGCTGTGGCGCAAAACCGTACACCTTGATCGCCAACGCGAGCGCCTGTGGCTGGACGACGGTGATTTCCTCGATCTCGACTGGCATGGCCCGCACAGCGCCGAGGCACCTTTGGTGCTGGTGCTGCATGGGCTGACCGGTTCATCCAATTCGCCCTACGTCGCCGGGATCCAGGCCGCGCTCGCCGCACAGGGCTGGGCCAGTGTCGCGCTGAACTGGCGCGGCTGCTCCGGTGAACCGAATCTGCTGCCGCGCAGTTACCACTCCGGTGCCAGCGAAGACCTCGCCGAAGCCATCAGACACCTGCGCGCCAAGCGACCACTGGCGCCGCTGTATGCGGTCGGTTATTCCCTCGGTGGCAACGTGTTGCTCAAGCATCTGGGGGAAACCGGCAGCGACAGCGGCGTGCTCGGCGCGGTGGCGGTCTCGGTGCCGTTTCGCCTTGATCAATGCGCCGACCGGATCGGCCAGGGGTTCTCCAAGGTCTATCAGGCGCACTTCATGCGCGAGATGGTCGCCTACATCAAGAACAAGCAACGTCAGTTCCAGCATGACGGGCGCGAAGATGGCCTGGCGGCACTGGCAGCGCTCGGTTCGCTGGAGAACATGCGCACCTTCTGGGACTTCGATGGCCGGATCACCGCGCCGTTGCATGGTTTCACCGATGCCGAGGATTACTATCGGCGGGCGTCGAGTCGCTATTTTCTCGGCGAAATCCGTACGCCGACCCTGATCATTCAAGCCGCTGACGATCCGTTCGTATTCCCCCACAGTCTGCCGACGGCCGAAGAACTGTCCGCTACCACACAGTTCGAGCTGCAGGCCAAGGGTGGGCATGTCGGTTTTGTCGATGGCACGTTTCACCAGCCCGGTTATTACCTGGAACGACGTATCCCGCACTGGCTGGCCGGCGTGAAGTCATGAGTGATCAGGGCGAGTCGATCCGCTTCTGGCAAACAGCGCCACTGGCCGGGATCGAGTTGCTGTCGGCGCGCTACATCGACCATTGCTTCGCCCCGCATGTCCACGACGGGTATGTGATCGGCATGATCATGGCCGGCGCCCAGCGTTACCGTTATCGCGGCGTCGAACACCTGGCGGGCAGCGGCACCCTGGTGCTGATCAACCCGGACGAATTGCACAACGGCCACAAAGGCACTGAGGACGGCTGGCGGTACCGGGCGTTTTACCCCGATACCGCGCAAATCGTTTCGCTGCTGGATGAACTGGAACTGTCCACCACGAACCTGCCGGCGTTCGGCGCCACGCTGTATCGCGATGCGGATCTGGTCAACGGGTTTTCCCAGTTGCACCGTTTGCTCGAAAGCCCGGCTACCGCGCTGCAACAGCAGACGGTGTGGCGCGAGATGATGTTGCGGCTGTTGCAGCGCCACGCGGCAGTGCCGGTGCCCGGACGAGCCGGCAAGGAACACCGCGCGGTGCTGTTGGGCAAAGAACTGTTGCACGCACAACTGGCAGCGCCACCGTCACTGGAAGAACTGGCGGCGGCGGTCAATCTGTCGCCGTTCCATTTCGCCCGGGTGTTCCGCCGCGCCACTGGTATGCCGCCGCACACCTGGCTGATGCAACAGCGCATTGCCCAGGCTCGCGCACTCCTGCAGCACGGCTGCTTGCCGGTGGAAGTCGCCACGCAACTGGGGTTCGCCGATCAGAGCCATTTGAGCCGGCAGTTCAAGCAGGCTTATGGTGTCGGGCCCGCCGCCTACCGTAGCGCCCGGATGGAAAGCTAAAAGATCGCAGCCTTCGGCAGCTCCTACAGGGAAATGCATTCCAATGCAGGAGCTGCCGAAGGCTGCGATCTTTTGATCTTATTCGCCGGTGGCGATACCGCGCGAAGGCTCGTTGATCCACTCACTCCACGACCCGGCATACAGCGACCCCAGCGGATACCCCGCCAGACACAGCGCAAACAGGTTGTGACACGCCGTCACCCCGGAACCGCAATACGCAACCAGGTCCGCCGGTGAGCGATCACCGAGTTTCGCGGCAAAACGCTGCTTGAGCTGATCGGCCGGCAGGAAGCGTCCGTCGCTGCCGAGGTTCTCGGTAAACGCCGCGCATTGCGCGCCGGGAATGTGCCCGGCAATCGGGTCGATCGGCTCCACCTCCCCCTTGAAGCGCGGCAAGGCCCGGGCGTCGAGCAACGTCAGCGATGGCTGAGCGAGGCGTTTCTGCAATTGTTCGGCGCTCAGCAGCAGTTTCATGTCCGGTTGCCCGCTGAAGTTGCCCCGGCTGACCGATGGCGCATCCAGGCTCAGCGGGAGGCCGGCCGCGTGCCAGGCCTTGAGCCCGCCGTCGAGAATGAACACACCGTCGCGCTTGCCCAGCCACGCCAGCAGCCACCAGGCGCGGGCCGCATAGGCACCGGGGCCATCGTCGTAGAGAACCACATCGCTGTCGGCATTGATGCCCCACGCTTGCAGGCGTTCGATCAACGCCGCCGGCTCCGGCAGCGGATGACGCCCGGTCACGCCTTTGATCACCTTGCCACTGAGGTCACGCTCAAGGTCGGCGAAACGGGCACCGGCAATGTGCCCTTCGGCGTAGCTGCGCTGCCCGTAGTCCGGGTCTTCGAGGGCAAAACGACAATCGAGAATCACCAGCCCCGGTTGCTCCTTGCGGGCATCCAGTGCGTTCGGGCTGATCAGTTGCGCAATCGGCATAACGGACTCCTGTGAGCGACTTCGAAAATGATTAATGCCCTTCCTCCAGGGCCTGGGCCAGCGGCACGTAGAATTCGTCGAACAAGGCATTCACCTCTTCGCGGGCCTGATCGGTGACGAACCCGGCTTCCAGCACCAGCACCTGATACACCCCACGCTTGATGGCCTGCTCGCTGAGGTGGTTGGAGTTTTCCCGGGTGGTGCACAGAAAGCGCACCCAGGAAGTGAGGATGATCCAGGCATTGATCGTCAGGGATTCGATTTGCACCCGATCCATCTTGAGAATGCCGGCCGCGACGAACCCCTCGTAGATCGCCATGCCCTGGATCACGCAGCGCTGGGAGAAACGCCGGTAGCGCGCGGCGAGATCCGGGTCGCTGTCGAGCAGATGTTCCAGATCGCGATGCAAAAAGCGGTAGCCCCACATCGCCGACAGCAGTTCCTTGAGGTAATAGCGCTTGTCTTCAACCGTGGCGGCACGACCCTGCGGCGGGCGCAGAAAGCTGTCCACAAGGCTTTCGTACTCACTGAACAGCACGGCGATGATCGCCTGCTTGTTGGGGAAGTGGTAGTACAGGTTGCCCGGAGAAATCTCCATGTGCGCGGCAATGTGGTTGGTGCTGATGCTGCGCTCGCCCTGCTGATTGAACAGTTCGAGGCTGTTCTGCACGATGCGCTCGCTGGTTTTTATTCGTGGGGCCATGGCTTGAGCTTTAATTCAGAGTGCGGTGAGGGGCATCTTACGACCTAACCGGAAATGGATAAAACAAAGCTGTGTCGGGAAGTCATTTGACTTTCTAGAGCATAGACTCTAAAAAGTCCTCACTATAATAAATCCGGAGCAGACGATGACTGCCGACATTGCTTACCTGCAAACGCTGCAACAGCCACTGGATGAGCTTGATCGGTTGTTCGCGGCACAGCGCGCCGCCTATGCCGCCAACCCGATGCC
Source organism: Pseudomonas sp. MG-9 (assembly GCF_018729515.1). Taxonomy (NCBI): domain Bacteria; kingdom Pseudomonadati; phylum Pseudomonadota; class Gammaproteobacteria; order Pseudomonadales; family Pseudomonadaceae; genus Pseudomonas; species Pseudomonas sp. MG-9. Next base: position 529,671 of record NZ_JAHHZH010000002.1, on the reverse strand, counting down.
ACCGGCGGCGCAGCGTCAGCAATGGCTCAAGGCGTTGCGCGACTTGCTCAGCAATGAGCGTCAGGCCTTGATCGACGCTATCAGTGCGGATTTCAGTCATCGCAGCGCCGATGAAACCCTGCTCGCCGAACTGATGCCCAGCCTGCACGGCATTCATTACGCCAGCCGGCATCTCAAGGGCTGGATGAAGTCCTCGCGGCGCAAAGTCGGCATGGCCTTTCAGCCGGCGTCGGCGAAAGTGGTGTATCAGCCGCTCGGCGTGGTCGGCATCATCGTCCCGTGGAACTACCCGTTGTATCTGGCCATCGGCCCGCTGGTCGGCGCACTGGCGGCAGGCAACCGGGTAATGCTCAAGCTCAGTGAATCGACCCCCGCCACCGGGCTGCTGCTCAAAGCCTTGCTGGCGCGAATTTTCCCCGAAGACCTGGTGTGCGTAGTGCTCGGCGAGTCGGACGTCGGCGTGGCGTTTTCCCGTCTGCGCTTTGATCACCTACTGTTCACCGGCGCCACCAGCATCGGCAAACATGTGATGCGCGCCGCCGCGGAAAACCTGACCCCGGTGACCCTCGAACTGGGCGGCAAATCCCCGGCCATCGTCTCCCGCGACGTGCCGCTCAAGGACGCCGCCGAGCGTATCGCTTTCGGTAAAACCCTGAATGCCGGGCAGACCTGCGTCGCACCCGACTATGTGCTGGTGCCGCAAGACCGCGTCGGCGCGTTCGTCGAAGCCTATCGTCAGGTGGTCAACAGTTTCTATCCGACCCTCGCCGACAACCCGGACTACACCGCGATCATCAACGAGCGCCAACTGGCCCGGCTCAACAGTTATGTCAGCGACGCCACCAGCAAGGGCGCGCTGCTGATCCCGCTGTTCGAACAGGGTCAGGGCCGGCGCATGCCACACAGCCTGCTACTGAACGTCAGTGACGAGATGATCGTGATGCAGGACGAAATCTTCGGCCCGCTGCTGCCGATCGTGCCGTATCAGGACCTCGATCAGGCGTTTGCCTACATCAATCAGCGGCCTCGTCCTCTGGCCCTTTACTACTTCGGCTACGACAAGCGCGAACAGAACCGCGTGCTGCACGAAACCCACTCCGGCGGTGTGTGCCTGAACGACACCCTGCTGCATGTGGCGCAGGACGACATGCCGTTCGGCGGCATCGGCCCGTCGGGCATGGGCCACTATCACGGCCACGAAGGCTTCCTGACCTTCAGCAAGGCCAAAGGCGTGCTGATCAAGCAACGCTTCAACGCGGCGAAGCTGATCTACCCGCCGTACGGCAAATCGATTCAGAAACTGATCCAGAAGCTGTTCATCCGCTAATCGTTGTCACCGCCGGGTAATAACAACAATGCACCCAAGCCTGACCGAAACACCTGCCCTGTCGCGCCGTGGCCTGCTGAAATTCAGCCTCGGCGCCACCGCGTTCCTCGCCACTGCCGGCCTTGGCGCCAGCCTCAGTGGCTGTTCATCGAGTGTCGCGGCCAACGGCTTCGTCACCTTGCGCGACGGCGACCTGTTATTCCTGCGCGCGTTGATTCCGATCATGCTCGACGGCGCCGTGGCAGCTGAAAAAATGCCTGGTGCCGTCGATGGCACGCTCAAGTCGCTGGACTACAGCCTCGATCACTTGTCGCCGGAGATGCTCAAACTCACCCGGCAACTGTTCGACGTGCTCGGCATGGCCGTCACGCGCGGGCCGCTCACCGGCATCTGGGGCAGTTGGGAAAACGCCAGTCCCGAGGCCATGCGCCACTTCCTCGAACGCTGGCAGAACAGCTCATTGAGCCTGTTGCGCATGGGCCACAGCTCCCTGCAGCAAATGGTGATGATGGCCTGGTACACCCGGGCCGAGTCCTGGGCGCACTGCGGCTACCCCGGCCCGCCTACCGTTTGAAACCGAGGCTCGCTCCCACAAGGGAATGCATTTCAATGTGGGAGCGAGCTTGCTCGCGAAGGCGCCATCCGCCTCACCACCACACCCAGAATAATAAAGAGAACCTGATCGATGCCCGTACCCGACCCGTTCCGCGAAGGCCTCGCCCGTGGCTGGAAAACCTATAACGGCGCACAACTGACCGACGACCTGACGCTGCAAGCCGACGTCGCCATCATCGGCAGCGGCGCCGGTGGCGGCACCACGGCGGAAATCCTCAGCGCCGCCGGCTACAAAGTGCTGCTGATCGAAGAAGGCCCGCTCAAGACCAGTTCCGATTTCAAGATGCTCGAAGACCAGGCCTACAGCAGCCTCTATCAGGAAGGCATCGGCCGCATGAGCAAGGACGGCGCGATCACCATCCTGCAGGGCCGTGCAGTGGGCGGCACCACCCTGATCAACTGGACATCGAGCTTCCGCACCCCGGAGCCGACCCTTGAACACTGGGCCAAAGAACACAACGTCAAAGGTCACAGCCCGGCCGAGATGGCGCCATGGTTCGAGAAAATGGAGCAGCGCCTGGGCGTCGCGCCATGGATGGTCCCGCCCAATGCCAACAATGACGTAATCCGCAAGGGCTGCGAGCGGCTCGGCTACAGCTGGCACGTGATCCCGCGCAACGTGCGCGGCTGCTGGAACCTCGGTTACTGCGGCATGGGCTGCCCGACCAACGCCAAACAGTCGATGATGGTCACCACCATCCCGGCGACCCTGGAAAAGGGCGGCGAACTGCTCTATCTGGCCCGCGCGGAAAAACTGCTGATCAACGGCGACAAGATCTCCGGCCTGCAGTGCGTGGCGATGGATGAGCGCTGCGTCGCACCGACCGGGCGCACGATTACGGTCAAGGCGCGGCATTACGTGCTGGCCGGCGGCGGCATCAACAGCCCGGCCCTGCTCTTGCGGTCGGACGCGCCAGACCCGCATCAGCGTCTTGGCAAACGTACGTTCCTGCACCTGGTGAACATGTCCGCCGGGCGCTTCGACGAAGTGATCAACCCGTTCTACGGCGCACCACAGTCGATCTACTCGGATTATTTCCAGTGGAAGGCCGGCACCAGCGGGCCGATGGGCTACAAACTCGAAGTGCCACCGCTGCACCCGGCGCTGGCGGCAACGCTGCTGGGTGGCTTCGGCACACAGAACGCCGAACATATGGCTGATCTGCCGCACACCCACGCGATGCTGGCGCTGCTGCGCGACGGTTTCCACCCGGACAGCCCCGGCGGCAGTGTCGAGTTGCGCGGCGATGGCTCGCCGGTGCTCGACTACCAGGTCTCGCCTTACGCCTGGGAAGGCTTGCGCCGAGCCTTTCACAGCATGGCCGAGATCCAGTTTGCCGGCGGCGCGAAATCGGTGATGCCGATGCACGCCGATGCGCGTTACGTGAAAACCCTGACCGAAGCCCGCACGCTGATCGACGGTCTGAGCCTTGAGCTGTATCGCACGCGCCTGGGCAGTGCCCACGTGATGGGCGGTTGTGCGATGGGCGAAGACCCGAAAAACGCGGTCACCGACAGCCTCGGCCGGCACCATCAACTGAGCAATCTGTCGATTCACGACGGCTCGCTGTTCCCCACCAGCATCGGCGCCAACCCGCAATTGTCGGTGTACGGGCTGACCGCACAGTTGGCGACTGCCCTCGCCGATCGGCTGAGAAATCCGTGAAAAAACCGATTAATCGCGTCGTCTATAGTGCTTTCTTACCCAACAGGCGACTTGGCCGACCGGGACGGCTGCGATACCATCCGACTCCCCAACGGACTCCCGCCAGGACGACGCGATGAACCGAGTGTTGTACCCAGGTACCTTCGACCCTATTACCAAGGGCCATGGCGATCTGGTCGAACGCGCCTCGCGCCTGTTCGATCACGTGATCATTGCGGTCGCCGCCAGCCCGAAGAAAAACCCGCTGTTCCCGCTGGAACAACGGGTCGAACTGGCTCGCGAGGTCACCAAACACCTGCCGAACGTGGAAGTGGTCGGCTTCTCGACGCTGCTGGCGCATTTCGCCAAAGAGCAGAACGCCAATGTGTTCCTGCGTGGTCTGCGCGCGGTGTCGGACTTCGAATACGAATTCCAGCTGGCCAACATGAACCGCCAGTTGGCCCCGGACGTAGAGAGCCTGTTTCTCACCCCGTCCGAGCGTTATTCGTTCATTTCCTCGACCCTGGTGCGGGAAATCGCGGCACTGGGCGGCGATATCAGCAAGTTCGTGCACCCAGCCGTGGCCGATGCCCTGACCCTGCGCTTCAAAAAGTAGGAGCTGCCGCAGGCTGCGATCTTTTGCTTTTAAAGATTGCAGTCTCGTGCCCTTGATCGCAGCCGCGTGCACTGCGCTCGCCAATGCGGCACAATTGCGCGCATTGATTTATTGCGCCCGGGCCTGCCGCCCCGGCTGGAGTTAGCATGTCCCTGATCATCACCGACGATTGCATCAACTGCGACGTCTGCGAACCCGAGTGCCCGAACGCCGCGATTTCCCAAGGCGAAGAGATCTACGTGATCGACCCGAACCTGTGCACCCAGTGCGTCGGCCACTACGACGAGCCGCAGTGTCAGCAGGTCTGCCCGGTGGATTGCATTCCACTGGACGAAGCCCATCCGGAGACTGAAGAACAGTTGATGGAGAAATACCGCAAGATTACCGGCAAGGCCTGACTCGCTAAAAAAGATCGCAGCCTTCGGCAGCTCTACATGGATCGCATTCCTCTGTAGGAGCTGCCGAAGGCTGCGATCTTTTGATCTTGCCCTTCACTCGCGCTGCTCAAACCCTTCCCCCGTACACCCCAGACAGCGCACGAACGCCGCTTTCGCCGGGTCGACCACCAACGCCTGCCCCGCATCGCCCACCCCGCCACCCAGCGCGGTAAACGGCAACGACACCACAAACACCCCGGCACCCAACACCGTCGCCACCACCAGCAACGGGCGGGCGATCAGCAAGTCACCGATCATGGCGTAGGCGGGTGGATTCTGGATGGTGTAGCGCGGATCGCCGCTGCCGCTTTCCGTGGCCTGAACCGCCAGACTGGAACACAGCAACAGCGCGAAAACGAGGACTTGCAGGGATTTCATGGCACGATCCTTCGGGCTGAACAGTGAGACAACTCACTATAGACCGTAGGACTTTTTCAGCCGTTTGCTTCAGGTCTGGCAGCGCGGGCAGAACACACTGGCCCGCTGACCGAGCTTCACTTCGCGCAGACCGGTGCCGCAGACCTTGCAGTGTTCACCGCCACGGCCATAGACAAACAGTTCCTGCTGGAAATACCCCGGCTGCCCGTCACCGCCGATGAAGTCGCGCAATGTGGTGCCGCCACGCTCGATGGCCGCGGCGAGGATGCGTTTGATCTCGATCGCCAGCTTCAGATAACGCGCCCGGGAGATGCTCTTGGCCTCGCGGCGCGGATCGATCCCGGCGGCGAACAGCGCTTCGGTCGCATAAATGTTACCGACGCCGACCACCACCGCGTTGTCCATGATGAACGGCTTGACCGCCATCGAGCGCCCGCGCGACAGCTGAAACAGGCGCTCGCCGTCGAACAGATCGGTCAACGGTTCCGGCCCGAGACGAATCAACAGTTCGTGATTGAGCGGATCAGTGCTCCACAACATCGCGCCAAAGCGGCGCGGATCGGTGTAGCGCAGGGCCAGCCCGGATTCCAACTCGATATCGACGTGCTCGTGCTTCAACGCCGGCAGCCCGACCTCCACCAGACGCAGGTTGCCCGACATCCCCAGGTGACTGATCAGCGTGCCGACCTCGGCGTTGATCAACAGGTACTTGGCCCGCCGTTCGACCAGCACGATGCGCTGCCCGGACAGACGCACATCAAGGTCTTCGGGGATCGGCCAGCGCAGCCGGCGATCACGCACGATTACCCGGCTGACGCGCTGGCCTTCCAGGTGTGGGGCAATGCCCCGGCGGGTGGTTTCGACTTCCGGCAGTTCAGGCATGGCGTCCTCGAATCAATGCGCGCCGAGGTCGCGGATCGTTTGTTTGAGGGTTTCGAAATCGTAGTCCGACAGGCCCACGTAATCGAGAATCAGCGCCCCGATGCTGTTCCACTCATGGTCTTCGGTCTGATTGCCCAAGACCCGATAAGACGCACAGATGTGTTCGGACATCTTGAGAATCGCCAGCAGATTCTTCATCTGGCTGTTACGCGAGGACTCGTCGCTGAAAATCGCCAGCGCGTTGTGGTGATTGGCGATGGCCGCGCTGACGTGTTCCGGCAGGCGCCACGACTTGGCGGTGTAATAACCGACCACCGAGTGGTTGGTGTTGAACTCGGCGTTTTCGGTGTCCACCACCCGGCACTCGGCGCTGGCATTGGCGTAAGCCGTTTCCAGCACCGACATGTAGTTGGGGAACCGTTGCAGCATCAACGGCACGCCACAATCGTGGAACAGGCCCAGTGCATAAGCCTCGTCGCCAGCCTGGGTGCCGATGCGCTTGGCCAGGGTCAGACAGGTCATCGCCACGTCCTGGGCGGTGTCCCAGAAACGGTTGAGGGTGACGATGGTGTCGTCGTTCATCTCGCCCTTGATCGACTGCGCGTTGATCAGGTTGATGATCGAACGACTGCCCAGCAAGTTTACGGCGCGCTGGATCGAGGTGATCTTGTTGCTCAGGCCGTAATAAGGCGAATTGACGATTTTCAGCAGAGAACCGGACAGACCGGGATCTTGGGCGATCAGCTTGGCGATCACCTCCAGGTCCGGGTCGGGCATGTACTGCTCCATTTGCAGATCCACCATGATCTGCGGCTGCGCGGGCACGCTGATGCCCTGCAGGGATTGTTGAATCTGTTCGGTGGTCAGCTCTTGGGACATAAGTACACACTCTGGGACAGGCGGCGATTCTAACCTCTAAAAACCGCACGACGACACACCAGTGGGCAATTGTCAGGAACTTTCATTCACGCCCTGGCTTCGGATTTTGTAATGCCGATCGGACAATCGAGCACCGGCTCGGCGGCAAATTCCCACAGACTCAGGAGCTTATCGATGGCCACTCCCCTCAACGGCAAACGCGTCGCCATTTTGGTAACAGACGGTTTCGAACAGGTCGAATTGACCGGTCCCAAGCAAGCACTGGAGCAGGCCGGCGCCCAGGTCGACATTCTTTCCGCCGAGGCCGGTAAGGTCAAAGGCTGGAACCACGACAAACCGGCGGACGACTTCAAGGTCGACCAGACCTTTCAAGGCGCCAGCAGCGAGCAGTACGACGCGATCGTCCTGCCGGGCGGCGTGCAGAACTCCGACACCATCCGCATCGACCAGGACGCCCAGCACCTGGTCAAGACCGGCGCCTCTGCCGGCAAACCGATTGCGGTGATCTGCCACGGCGGCTGGTTGCTGATTTCCGCCGGGCTGGTCAACGGCAAGACCATCACCAGTTACAAGACGCTCAAGGATGACCTGGTGAATGCCGGGGCCAACTGGGTCGATAAAGAAGTGGTCAAGGACGGTATCCTGATCAGCAGCCGTCAGCCGGATGATATTCCGGCATTCAACAAGGAGTTGATCGACGCGCTGTCTGCGTAGTTCTCAGGACTGCCTTCGCGAGCAAGCTCGCACACTGGTCTGTGCCGGTCACAAATCCCCTGTGGGAGCGAGCTTGCACGCGAAGAGGCCATCTGCGTTTCATCGCACTCCAATCCCGGCACCAGCCCCAACACGGTATACTCCCGCTCTTTTTTCCGGAGCGACGTCATGTCCCTGCCTAGCCTGCGCCTCAAAGCCAATGCCGACCGTCGCCTGCGCAACGGCCACTTGTGGGTCTACAGCAACGAAATCGATGTGGCCGCCACGCCACTGCACGGCTTCAAGGCCGGCGATCAGGCGATCCTCGAAGCTGCTGGCGGCAAGCCGCTGGGCATCGTCGCCATGAGCCCGAACAACCTGATCTGCGCTCGCCTGCTGTCACGCGACATCAAACTGCCGCTGGACAAATCGCTGCTGGTGCATCGCCTGAACGTCGCCCTGTCGCTGCGCGAACGCCTGTTCGACAAGCCGTTCTACCGCCTGGTCTACGGCGACTCCGACCTGCTGCCGGGTCTGGTGGTCGACCGTTTCGGCGACATCCTCGTGGTCCAGATCGCCTCGGCGACCATGGAAGCGCATAAAGATGACGTGATCGCCGCACTGACCCAAGTGCTCAAGCCAAGCGGCATTCTGTTCAAGAACGATTCCGCTGCCCGTGATGCCGAAGGCCTCAACCGTTACGTCGAAACCGTGTTCGGCCTGGTGCCGGAGTGGGTCGCCCTGGAAGAAAACGGCGTGAAGTTCGAAGCGCCAGTGATCGAAGGCCAGAAAACCGGCTGGTTCTATGACCACCGCATGAACCGCGCCCGCCTGGCTCCGTACGCCAAAGGCAAACGCGTCCTTGACCTCTATAGCTACATCGGTGGCTGGGGCGTGCAGGCGGCGGCGTTCGGCGCCAGTGAAGTGTTCTGCGTCGACGCGTCGGGCTTCGCCCTCGACGGCGTTGAGCGCAACGCTGCGCTGAACGGCTTCGCCGACAAGATGACCTGCATCGAAGGCGACGTGTTCGAAGCCCTGAAAGAGCTCAAGGCCAGTGAAGAACGTTTCGACGTGATCGTTGCCGACCCACCGGCGTTCATCAAGCGCAAGAAAGACATGAAAAACGGTGAAGGCGCCTACCGTCGTCTGAACGAGCAAGCCATGCGCCTGCTCACCAAGGACGGCATCCTGGTCAGTGCTTCGTGCTCGATGCACCTGCCGGAAGACGATCTGCAGAACATCCTGCTGACCAGCGCCCGTCACCTGGACCGCAACATCCAGATGCTCGAGCGCGGCGGTCAAGGCCCGGACCACCCGGTCCACCCGGCCATCGCCGAAACCCGCTACATCAAGAGCATCACCTGCCGCCTGCTGCCTAACAGCTGATTGGCAAACAAAACGGGGAGCCCAAGGGCTCCCCGCTTGCTGTCTGGCGATGCAACGTCGCCGAATATCTGCTTTCTCTATGCCGTCCTACCTATAACTTCCCAAACAAGTGAAGGAAATTTCCCTGCGCACTTGATTTACCACCCTATAACTTACAAATATTCTTTAGTCGTGCGACCACTCCGACAAAATTACTGGAATTTTCCTACTTAATAATCACTTGCCAATAACTCATTACAAACTATGATTAAGTTGTCACCACGAGGTGGCACTCACTATCACTGAACATGGAGTTCACACTATGAAAGCAATTACTCTGGAAGCTAACAAAATCGCAAACCTGGCTTTTCTGGTTGCCCCTAAAACCCGCTAAGTAAGGTGGACGCTGGGGAGTGCCGGCACCCCAGCGTCCTTTCGACTTTGTCCAGAGCGAAGAGCCAACATGCACATCAATCCTTATTTATTCATACTGCCGCGCACGCCCGGACTTATTGTCTGGAACTACAAAGAACACACTCAATATGAGCTCGATATCGACTACTCATCGAGACTCGCCAAACTTATTCACGACCCGAACCAGTTTGACAGCCGTAACACCATAGACATACAACTATTAAACACCAACATACTAACCATTACTAAAATAGACAGTCCCGAATGGGGCTGGGATGAACTATCGAAGATTTATCATATCGGCACACAGAACATTCCCTGTGAACAAGTGCCGCAGAATATCCATGAGTGGTCCCGACAATACCTGGATCACTGCAACGAAGTACTGGCCGCAGAAGCGCCTGACACGGAGCGCCCGGCTCAGAGCGTCGAACGGCGCATCATGCTGCCTGCCCCCATCACATTGACCGAAAGCAGCCTGGGCAATGCACTGCTGCAGCGAAAGACCTGCCGCTCCTTTACCGGTGAAGCCATCACCCTCGAAACCGTTGCCACGTTGCTGTACCTCTCGCTCGGTTATCTCGACGAACGGGAAAATGATCGCGACGCGAGCATCGTCCCAGGCCTCGGCGCCCGGCGTAGCAGCCCCTCGGGTGGCGGGTTGAACGCCTGCGAAGGTTTTGTTCTGGCGCAGAACGTCAGCGGCCTGGAACCCGGCATTTACGCCTATCACCCGGCCGAGCATGCCTTGACGCCGGTCGGCCCTCTGCCCGAGCCGGCGCTGGGTCATCTGCTGGCCGGGCAACACTTCATCAACAACTTGCCGTTGGGGCTGTTCATCACAGCGCGCTTCGACAAGCTCTGGTGGAAGTACCAACACTCGCGGGCCTACCGCATGGCCTTCGTCGAAGCCGGCCACCTTTCACAGTCATTCCAGCTGGTGGCCACGACCTTGGGCCTCAACACCTGGCTGACAGGGGCATTCGGTGATCATCAGGTCGAAACCCTGCTGGGTATCGAAGGCAGCGCCGAACAACCGCTGTTCTTTGTCGGCTGTGGCGCGAGCGAAGGCCAGGCGATGTGTCAGGAAATGCAGGATCTGCTCCGGGAGACGCAAGCATGACGGCACCACTGGCAGATCCATCTCCGGCACCCGTTTCCTGGGCGCACCGATTTACCCTCGGCGACTGGAACAGCCACGCCTCGGTACGCGCCAGCCACCACGACTACCTGTTGCCACCCGACGTGCAGCAACAGCTGCAAACCCGTTTCTGGTTCCCGCCGGCCTTTCTGCCGTACTTGGCGCACCCTGCCATCCAGGCCGCAGGTGCAACTGTCATGCACCGCCTGACCGCTAATCATCTGGTGCATTTTCTCGACTACACCACCCTGCTCGAACACCGCATCGTCAACCGGGCGGTGGAAACCATCGTCCACGGCGAATTGCCTGTCTACGTCCCGCCACGGATGAAAACTGCAGCGCTGCAGCTCTATACGGATGAGGGCTACCACGCACTGTTTTCTGATCGACTCGCCAGCCAGATCGCTGACTTGCACGGTTTCAGCGCACGTCCGGTGATGCCTTTGCGAATCACCCGAATGAACGCCCTGATTGCCCGCACTGCCGAAAACAACCGCCCGCTGGCATGGTTTCTGCTCGGCTTCGTCTCGGAAACCATCATCGCCCGGGAGCTGCTGGAGGTCTGCCGCGAAACGCTGGTCACCAGCGTGAACGACATGCTGCGCGATCACCTGAGTGATGAGGCCCGCCACAGTCGCTACTTTTGCGAGGTGTTCCATTATCTGTGGCTGACCCTGAACAGCCGCCAGCGCACCTTCACCGCCCGAACCCTGGTGGATGTCATCGGGATTTTCTTCGAAGTCGATGAACGCTGGCTGCGGCAGAGCCTGCGGGACGCCGGCATTGCCGACGTCGACGTGGCGCAGATCGTCGGCGGTCTGGCGACCGCGCAGGCCAACCGGCAACGAGCACGATCAGGTGCCGGCGCCACGCTGCAGGCACTGGAGAAGGCAGGTTTCTTTGCGCTGCCACATAACCGCAAACTTTTTGCCAAGGCAGGACTGATCGATGAATAACCGAGTGCACACAGGCAATGCCCGACAACGCCGCGGCGCCGTCAGTCTGCTGCTGGCCATGGTCCTGCTTGGGGTGTTCCCGCTGGACGTGCTGCTGCCCTCGTTCCCTGCATTGGCCGAACACTTTCGCAGCACCCCGTCGGACATTGCGCTGTCGATCAGCCTGTTCGCCGTGGGGATTGCGTTTGCACAGCTGTTGATCGGGCCACTCTCCGATGTGATCGGGCGCAAAGGCCTGCTGCTCGCAGGCATGGGGGTGTCGATGCTGGGAGCACTCGGCTGCACCATGACCCGCGACTACACCCTGTTCCTGGCCTTCAGGTTGTTGCAGGCACTGGGTTGCGGCTGCTTCGTGCTGTCTCAGGCGCTGGTCCAGGACCTGTTCGACGGCGAGGAGCGCGATCGCTTGCGCATCCTGATGGTGACCGCGACGGGGATCTTCATTTCAGTGTCGCCGCTGGCCGGCACCTTTCTGCAGGCCACTCTCGGCTGGCGTGGCAGTTTCTGGGTGTTCACCGCACTGGCAGCGGCGGTGCTGATCAAGGCCTGGTTTTTTCTGGATGACAGTCATCGCGTCGTCCGCAACACGCCCCTGAACTTCCTCAATGCGTATCGCCGGGTGCTGGGCGATTTCGAGTTCGTCGGTTACTGGCTCATTTCCGCGTTTGCGTTTGCCTGCCACTTCTCCTTCATCGTCATCTCACCGCTGATTTTCATGGATCAACTGCAGCTGTCGGCCTATGAGTTCTCGCTGATTCTGCTGGTCTATGGTGCGGCCTATATCGTTGGCGGTATTGCCGCTGCGCTGTTGAGCCGACGTATCAGCTCCGTGCAACAGATCGTCGCGGGGTTGAGCCTGATCCTGCTGGCGGGGCTGGTGATGCTGTTCATGACACAGCACTTCGCGCTCTCGCCAGCCACGGTGCTGATTCCGATGCTGATCTGTACCGCCGGCACCACTATTGCGCGGCCGGCCGCCACCTCTCGAGCCATGGGCCTGTTCCCGGAAAACGCCGGTACTTGCGCCTCGGCCGGCAGCACGATCATTTTCATCTGCGGCGGATTGATCAGCGCGCTGATCAGCCTGAGCCCGAGCAACCTGCAAGCGACCCTCGGGTACTGCTTTGTCCTGCTCAGTTGCATCGCACTGGCCTTGAACAAGCGAATCAGCCAGCGCGCCAGAGTCCTCGAAAGCAGCGCCAACGCCACCACGACCGGCGATTGAGCCTGCCGGTCGTCATGCCACACGCACCGTCGGCACTGGAACAATGCTTTGCGCCATTCCCTCCAGACGCCAGCGGTGTAGAATCGGCTGATTCATCGCCATTCATCCCCCGGCGGGTTTATGAGCTCAGGCTGAGGCAAGCGGCGATCCCGCAAAGTCATCGGCCACTTCCGGACACACGGCCATTTCTGAGTGTTCCAGACGTCAATAGAAGCTCACTTCCCTTTTGATACCTGATTAGCCGCCCGGAGTGCTCCATGCCAGATTACCGTTCGAAAACATCCACCCACGGCCGCAACATGGCCGGCGCCCGCGCACTGTGGCGCGCCACCGGGATGAAAGATGACGACTTCAAGAAGCCGATCATCGCCATTGCCAACTCCTTCACCCAGTTCGTTCCGGGCCACGTGCACCTCAAAGACCTCGGTCAACTGGTTGCCCGTGAAATCGAACGCGCCGGTGGCGTCGCGAAAGAATTCAACACCATTGCCGTGGACGACGGCATCGCCATGGGCCACGACGGCATGCTCTATTCGCTGCCGAGCCGCGAGATCATCGCCGACTCCGTCGAGTACATGGTCAACGCCCACTGCGCCGACGCCATCGTCTGCATTTCCAACTGCGACAAGATCACCCCGGGCATGCTGATGGCGGCTCTGCGCCTGAATATTCCGGTGATCTTCGTGTCCGGCGGTCCGATGGAAGCCGGCAAGACCAAACTCGCTTCCCACGGCCTCGACCTCGTCGACGCCATGGTGATCGCCGCCGACTCCAGCGCTTCTGACGAGAAAGTCGCCGAGTACGAGCGCAGCGCCTGCCCGACCTGCGGTTCGTGCTCCGGCATGTTCACCGCCAACTCGATGAACTGCCTGACCGAAGCCCTGGGCCTCGCCCTGCCAGGCAACGGTTCGACCCTGGCCACCCACAGCGACCGCGAACAGCTGTTCCTGCAGGCCGGCCGCACCATCGTCGAGCTGTGCAAGCGTTACTACGGCGAGAACGACGAATCGGTGCTGCCACGCAACATCGCCAACTTCAAGGCGTTCGAAAACGCAATGATGCTCGACATCGCCATGGGCGGTTCGACCAACACCATCCTGCACTTGCTGGCTGCCGCCCAGGAAGCCGAAATCGATTTCGACCTGCGCGACATCGACCGTCTTTCGCGCAGCGTGCCGCAACTGTGCAAGGTCGCGCCGAACATCCAGAAGTACCACATGGAAGACGTGCACCGCGCCGGCGGCATTTTCAGCATTCTCGGTTCGCTGGCCCGTGGCGGCCTGCTGCACACCGACCTGCCGACCGTGCACAGCCGCAGCATGGAAGAAGCCATCGCCAAGTGGGACATCACCCAGACTACCGATGAAGCGGTGCACCACTTCTTCAAGGCAGGCCCTGCCGGCATCCCGACCCAGACGGCGTTCAGCCAGTCGACCCGTTGGGAAACCCTGGACGATGACCGTGAAAACGGCTGCATCCGCAGCTTCGAACACGCTTACTCGAAAGAAGGTGGCCTGGCCGTGCTGTACGGCAACATCGCCCTCGACGGCTGCGTGGTGAAAACCGCCGGCGTCGACGAGTCGATCCACGTCTTCGAAGGCAACGCGAAGATCTTCGAAAGCCAGGACAGCGCCGTGCGCGGCATCCTCGCCGACGAAGTGAAGGAAGGCGACATCGTCATCATTCGCTACGAGGGTCCGAAAGGCGGCCCGGGCATGCAGGAAATGCTCTACCCGACGTCGTACCTGAAATCCAAAGGTCTGGGCAAAGCTTGCGCACTGCTCACCGACGGTCGTTTCTCCGGCGGTACTTCGGGCCTGTCCATCGGTCACGCTTCGCCAGAGGCTGCGGCCGGCGGCGCAATCGGTCTGGTGCAGGACGGCGACAAAGTGCTGATCGACATTCCGAACCGCTCGATCAACCTGTTGGTCAGCGATGAAGAACTGGCTGCACGCCGGGTCGAGCAGGACAAGAAAGGCTGGAAACCGGTCGAGCAGCGTCCACGCAAAGTGACCACCGCCCTCAAGGCCTACGCCCTGCTGGCGACCAGCGCCGACAAGGGTGCCGTGCGTAACAAGGCGATGCTCGACGGGCTGTAAGCCTTAAGCGTCGAACACAAAAATGCCCCGCCAACGTGCGGGGCATTTTTTTGCCTGATGATTGAAACTCAATCCCCTGTAGGAGCTGCCGAAGGCTGCGATCTTTTGATCTTGATCTGTAAAGGCAAAAGATCGCAGCCTTCGGCATTTCCTACAGGGATTGGGGTATTACTGAATCTCTTCAGGCTTGACGATCACCCAGTTCTTGTCCGCCGTCACCGGCAAACCTTCCTTGGCCTGCGCCGCCGCGTGCTTGGCCATCATGCCGTTGAGCTGAGTCATGTATTTGTCCTTGCGGTTGACCCACAAGTGAATACCGCCCTTGGCCACATCCACATCGTGGAACAGCATGTAACCGTCGCTGCTCGGGGTATCGCCGCCCACCAGTACCGGTTTTTTCCACTCGTCGATGTAGGTCAGGATCGCCGCGTGCTTGCCAGCCATCCAGGTCGCCGGGGTCCACAGGTACGGGGTCAGTTCGAGGCCGAGGTTGGCCTTCTCGTCATACTTGCCCGCCGTGATCTGCTTGCGCGCAGTGGTCAGCTCGCCGGTTTCGCGGTTCTTCAGCAACGTGGTCACGCCGATCACGTTTTGCGGTTTGACGTTGTAGCCGTACTTCGGATCAGCCGCGACCATGCGCACCAGCTCTTCGGAGGCGGCGGTCATCACGTAGACCTCGATGCCGTTCTCCATCAGCTTGTTGTACAGCTCGGCCTGGCCGGTGAAGACTTTCGGCGGCTGCACGTCGAGATTCTTCACCACATCGCCATCGTAATAAGTCGCCGGCACCGGTTTACCCGACGCCATCAACTCATCGACGTAGCCTTTGAGTTCCTTGAGGGTGAAGCCGGAGAACACCTGCGCCACCCACGGGTAGCAGACCATGTCGTCGACTTCACACAGGCGATAGTAGTAGCTGAACAGGCTTTCCTTGTGGTCGGCGGTGTCCTTGAACGGCATCAGTTTCAGGGAGGGATCGAGCTTGTCGCGGGTGATCAGACCCTTGTTTTCCATGAACGGCAGCAACGACTCTTCGAGGTCGTAGCGGTAACTGGTGTTGTCCATGTCGAACACCGCGTAGTTACCCTTGTTGGCGTTGGCCGCGATCATCGCGTCCAGTGCCTTGGCCTGATCCGCCGGCCAGTGTTTCAGGTCGGTGGCGAACGCCTGACCCGCCAGACCCAACCCTAACGTCAGTGCGACAGCGAGAAACTTCGGTGCAAACTTCATTGGCGCTTTCTCCCCTGATGTAAAGACATCGACGCTAACAAATAAGTGTGAAAGTCCTCGTCTGTCAGCGACCGCTCGCGTCCCTATCGCGCCATTTGCATTCCTGAGAACGACTCGCGCTTATTCCAAAAGCGACTATCACCATGCGTTTTCGGTATTAATTCATTGGAAATCAAGCTGTTAGGCTTGCCGGTTCGCAGTTGCCCCAGAAGGCGACTGGCACAAGTCTTATCGGAGTGTTCATGAATCTGCCGCTGATCCTCAATCTGCTGGTGTTCCTTGCCCTGCTCTTCGGTCTGGCGCAAACCCGCCACACCACCTGGAGCCTGGCGAAAAAAGTCCTGCTCGCGCTGGGTCTGGGCGTGGCGTTCGGTGTGGCCCTGCACAGCATCTATGGTGCCGGCAATCCGGTACTGAAAGCCTCGATCGGCTGGTTCGATCTGGTCGGCAACGGCTACGTGCAATTACTGCAAATGATCGTCATCCCGCTGGTGTTCGCCTCGATCCTCAGCGCGGTCGCGCGCCTGCACAATGCCTCGTCGCTGGGCAAGATCAGCTTCCTGACCATCGGCACCCTGCTGTTCACCACTGCGATTGCGGCGCTGATCGGCATCGGCCTGACCAACCTGTTCGGCCTCACCGCCGAAGGCCTGGTCGCCGGCACTCAGGAAATGGCCCGTCTGCAAACCATTCAGACCGACTACGCCGGCAAGGTCGCCGACCTGAATGTGCCGCAGCTGCTGCTGTCGTTCATCCCGCAGAACCCGTTTGCTGACCTGGCCCGGGCCAAACCGACCTCGATCATCAGCGTGGTGATTTTCGCCGCGTTCCTGGGGGTTGCTGCGCTGCAGCTGCTCAAGGATGACGTCGAAAAAGGTCAGAAAGTGATCAACGCCATCGACACCCTGCAAGCCTGGGTGATGCGTCTGGTGCGTCTGGTGATGAAGCTGACCCCGTACGGCGTGCTGGCACTGATGACCAAAGTGGTCGCCGGTTCCAACCTGCAGGACATCATCAAGCTTGGCAGTTTCGTCGTGGTCTCGTACCTCGGCCTGGGCCTGATGTTCGTCGTGCATGGCCTGCTGGTGTCGGTGGCCGGGATCAACCCGCTGCGTTTCTTCCGCAAGATCTGGCCGGTGCTGACCTTCGCGTTCACCAGCCGCTCCAGCGCGGCGAGCATTCCGCTTAGCATCGAAGCGCAGACCCGTCGGCTGGGGATTCCGCAGTCGGTGGCGAGTTTCGCCGCTTCGTTCGGCGCGACTATCGGACAAAACGGCTGCGCCGGCCTGTACCCGGCGATGTTGGCGGTGATGGTTGCGCCAACGGTGGGCATCAACCCGCTGGATCCGCTGTGGATCGCGACGCTGGTGGCGATTGTGACCTTGAGTTCGGCCGGTGTGGCCGGTGTCGGTGGCGGCGCGACGTTTGCCGCACTGATCGTACTGCCGGCGATGGGTTTGCCGGTGTCACTGGTGGCGTTGCTGATTTCGGTGGAGCCGCTGATCGACATGGGTCGTACGGCGTTGAACGTGAGTGGTTCGATCACGGCGGGCGCGATTACCAGTCAAGTGATGCAGCAGACTGATAAAGAACTGCTGGATGCGGATGAGCATGCGGAGCTTGCTCAGGCTTGATGTAAAGCAAGATCAAAAGATCGCAGGCTTCGCCAGCTCCTACAGGGGAAATGCGTAAACCTTGTAGGAGCTGCCGCAGGCTGCGATCTTTTAAGCTTTTTCCCAGACTTCGAAGTTGTACGCAGGCTTGTCGCCCTCAGCCGGATTCGGCACGTTCGACACCAGTTTCCACTGGTTCAGATCAAACTCCGGAAACCACGCATCGCCCTCCGGGCTCAGCGCCACACGAGTCAGGTACAGACGATCGGCCTGCGCCAGCCCTTGCGCATACAACTGCGCGCCACCAATCAACATCAGCTCATCGACACCCTGCGCTTTCGCCCATTCCTCGGCGCGAATCACGGCGGCTTCCAGTGACGGATACACCTCCGCCCCTTCCAGCACCAAATCTGGCTGACGGCTGACCACGATGTTCAAACGGCCCGGCAACGGACGACCGAGGGAATCCCAGGTCTTGCGGCCCATGATGATCGGTTTGCCGAGGGTCGTGGCCTTGAAGTATTTGAAGTCCCCCGGCAGGTGCCAGGGCATGCTGTTGTCGACGCCGATCACCCGGTTTTCACCGAGGGCTGCGATCAGGCTGAGGGGGAGTGATTTAGTCATGCCGGCGAGGATACCAGAGCCTCGCTTGACCCGATAAGCGCCACAGCGGTTATGCTCACGGCTCAATTGAGCAACGGAATAGCGCGTGACTGAACTGACTCCACTGCAAAACCTCTGGCTGACCGAAACCATTCGCCTGCGCGAAGAACACGCCGGGCCGCTGGAGGACCTGGAAGCCAATCGTCTGGCCCGCGCGGCCGGCGGCGATCTGCCGAGCCGCATTCAACGCCGGGCGACATGGCTGGCCGAGCGCGACGGACTGAGCGCTGCGCTGACTCACTGGCTCCAAGGCGCACGTCTGGCGCTGGTGCTGCTGATGGCCTTCGCGGTACTGAGCGGCGCCGGACTGGCCTTCGCCGCACTGAGTCAGACACCGGTCAATGTGTTCTGGGCCTTGGGCAGCCTGCTCGGGCTGAATCTGATTCTGCTGCTGAGCTGGGCGCTGGGACTGATCTTCGCCGGCGAACACGGCGCCACTCTTGGCCGCTTGTGGCTGTGGCTCAGCGAAAAATTCGCCCGTGACACCAAAGCCGCACAACTGGCACCGACCCTGCTGTTGATGCTGCAACGCAAAAAACTCAACCGCTGGGCGCTCGGCACACTGGTCAACGGTTTGTGGCTGCTGGCGATGCTCAGCGCGCTGGTGTTGCTGCTGACGCTGATGGCGACCCGGCGCTACGGCTTCGTCTGGGAAACCACCATTCTCAGCGCCGACACCTTCATCAACATGACCCAGGCCCTCGGCACGTTGCCGACGCTGCTCGGGTTCAACGTGCCGACTGTGGAGATGATCCGCGCCAGTGGCGACGCCGCGCTGGGCATCGAAAGTGCGCGTCAGGCCTGGGCGACCTGGCTGGTCGGCGTGCTGGTGGTCTACGGCGTATTGCCGCGCCTGCTGCTGGCCGTGTTGTGTTTCTGGCGCTGGCGTCGCGGCAAAGCCGCGCTGAGCCTGGACCTGAACCTGCCCGGCTACGCCCAGTTGCGCGAACGACTGATGCCGACCAGCGAACGCCTCGGCATCAACGACGCGGCGCCGGAACAGTTGCATCGAGTCGAAAGCCACGTCAGCGAACATGCGAGCGACGGCGCCCTGCTGGTGGCCATCGAACTCGACGACCAGCGCCCATGGCCACCGGCCCTGCCGAAAACCGTGAGCAACGCCGGGATTCTCGACAGCCGCGAATCGCGCAACAAACTGCTCGAACAACTCAGCCGCTTCCCTGCGGCGCGCCTGTTGATCGCCTGCGATCCTCGGCGCTCGCCGGATCGCGGCAGCCTCGCGCTGATCGCCGAACTGGCGCGCAACGCCAGCGCCACCCGTGTCTGGCTGCTGCAAGCGCCGCCCGGTGAAGCGCTGGACAGCGCCCGCCTCGGCGACTGGCATGTGGCGCTGCAACAGCTTGAGCTGGAGTTTGCCGATTGCGCGCCGTTGAACTGGCTGGAGAGCGGTCATGACTGATGCCCGTAAAGCGCCGCTGAAACTTGCGGTGGTCGGCCACACCAACGTCGGCAAGACCTCGCTGCTGCGCACCCTGACCCGCGATGTCGGTTTCGGCGAAGTCTCGCATCGCCCGAGCACCACCCGGCATGTCGAGGGTGCGCGATTGTCGGTGGACGGCGAGCCGTTGCTCGATCTCTACGACACGCCCGGGCTGGAAGACGCCATCGCTCTGCTGGATTTCCTGGAGCGTCTGGAGCGCCCCGGCGAACGCCTCGACGGCCCGGCGCGACTGGCACGGTTTCTCGACGGCAGCGAGGCGCGCCAGCGTTTCGAACAGGAAGCGAAAGTGCTGCGGCAACTGCTCGCCTCTGACGCCGGACTCTATGTGATCGACGCCCGCGAACCGGTGCTGGCCAAGTACCGCGACGAACTCGAAGTGCTCGCCAGTTGCGGTAAACCACTGCTGCCGGTGCTCAATTTTGTCAGCAGCGCCAGCCATCGCGAACCGGATTGGCGCGAAGCGTTGGCGCGGCTCGGCCTGCATGCGCTGGTGCGCTTCGACAGCGTTGCACCGCCGGAGGACGGCGAGCGGCGCCTGTACGAAAGCCTCGCGTTGCTGCTGGAAAACGCCCGGCCGCAACTGGAGCGGCTGATCGCCGATCAACAGGCCCAGCGCCTGGCGCGCCAGCAAAGTGCGGCACGCTTGATCGCCGAACTGCTGATCGATTGCGCCGCGTGCCGGCGCAGTGTGGTCAGCGACGCCGAACAGGAACAGCAAGCAATCAGCGAACTGCGCAAAGCCGTGCGTCAACGTGAACAGAAATGCGTCGAGGCATTGCTCAAGCTCTATGCGTTTCGCCCGCAAGATGCGGCAGCCAGTGATCTGCCGTTGCTCGACGGGCGTTGGGGCGATGATTTGTTCAACCCGGAGACCTTGAAGCAGTTGGGAGTGCGCGTCGGCGGCGGGATTGCGGCAGGCGCCGCTGCCGGGGCTGGTGTGGATTTGCTGGTGGGCGGCATTACCCTCGGCGCTGCGGCTTTGGCCGGTGCAATCGCTGGCGGCGCGCTGCAGACCGCGCGCAGTTATGGCAGTCGTTTGCTGGGCAAGATCAAGGGCCAGCGGGAGTTGACCGTAGATGACGGCGTGTTGCGGTTGTTGGCATTGCGTCAGCGGCAGCTGTTACTGGCGCTCGATCAGCGCGGGCATGCGGCGATGGACGCGGTTCAGGTGGCAACACCGCAGGACAAGACCTGGCGCGAGGGCAAGTTGCCGGATGCGCTGAGCAAGGCGCGAGCGCATCCGCAGTGGTCTTCGCTCAATCCGCATGCGAAGTTGAATCAGGCGGAGCGGCAGGAGCAGATTGATTTGCTGGCAGCAGATTTGTAGCGTCTGATCTGGCGCCATCGCGAGCAGGCTCACTCCTACAATGGATCGCGTTCACCTTGTAGGAGTGAGCCTGCTCGCGATAGCCGTAACTCGGTCCAGAGACTCAAACTACCAGCAGCCGCGCCGCTTTCTCCTTCAATACCCCAAGATCCATCACCGGCACCCCCATCTCCTTGGCCAACTCATCCCACTGCCGCATACGCAAACTCACGGCACAAAGCGGATCACGCTCAAACGCATCCGCCTCGGCCTCAGTCATCACCCCGCCCTGATACTCCAGCGTGCGACGACTGGCTTCACTCAACCGCTCAAAGTACCCAGGCTCGCGCAAGGTCAGATAGCGCTTGGCCTGCACGTGATATTCCACCAGCCGCGCCAGGCGCTCGCTGAAACCCGCCTCACGCAAATAATCCGCCCCCAGCCGCTCATGGCTGACCACGCCATAACCGCCCATGTTCTGCGCGCCCTCGGCACACAAATGGCCGATGTCATGGAAGAACGCCGCCAGTACCACTTCGTCGTCGAAGCCTTCGGCGATCGCCAGTTCGGCGGCCTGGGACATGTGTTCGATCTGCGACACCGGTTCGCCGATGTAATCGCGGGTGCCGAAGCGCTCATACAACCCGAATACCCGGGCGACGACTTGTTGGTGATCTGCCATCAGATTTCCTCCAGCAGCTGCGCGATGTTGCGCTCGGCCAGCGCCGGGCCGACGCTCATGCCGACGCCGGTGTGCATCAACGCCACACTCAGCCCCGGCGCCGGGCGCAGGAACGAAAACGGCCCCGGCCCCCGTGCACCATAGACGCCCTGCCAGCGCTCGAGCACTTGCACCTTGCAGCCCAATGTCTGCTCGGCCAGTTCCAGCATCCAGTTGTCGACCTGCTCTGCATTGAACGGTGACGGATCGCTGCCGTAATGGTGCGAGTCGCCGATGATCAGTTCGCCATAAGGCGTCGGGCTGATCAGCAGGTGAATGCCGTTGTCATGCAGGTGCGGTTGCTCGCGCAGGATCTGCGCCTGCACCGCCGCCGCTTCCGGTAAATCGGCAAAGGCGCCGTAGTGCACGCAGCTCAAACCGGTGAGCAAGGCGTGTTCCAGATTCAGCGCGACTTGCGGTTTGGCGCGGAGCATTTGCAGGCGGCAGATCTGCGGGTCGAGCGCGGCAATCGGCTCGGCCAGCAGGGTCTGATAATCGTGGCCCGAGCAGACGATGATCTGCTTCGCCGTGAAGCTGCCGGCGGTACTGTGCAGACGCCCCGGTTCAACGTCGCGCACCAGCGTCGAGAAGTGAAATTCGACGCCGAGGTCGCGGCGCAGATAGTCGATCAGCGCCGGGATGGCTTCGCGCGAGTACAGCTGTTGATCGTCCATACCGTGCAACGCAGCGCGGTGGTGGCCGAACTGGCCGTGGTACAGATCGCGCAGGGCAGCGCCGCGCAGCAGCTGGATGTTGTAACCGTGTTCCACGGCGCGACCATTGCAGAAGGCTTCCAGCAGATGTTCTTCAGCTTCCGTGCGGGCGAACAGGTAGGAACCGTTGCGCTTGATCTGCAAACCGGCGAGTTGCGCCCAGTCGCCCCAGATGTCGCGGCTGTCCTTCGCCAGTTCGAGCATCGGGCCGGGTGGCTGACCGGTGACCAGCGCCTGACCGAAGTTACGCACCGAGGCGCCGAGGGGCGTGGCGGTGCGTTCGAATACGCTGACCGTGAGGCCGCGCCTGGCGGCGGCGTAAGCGTGGGACAGGCCGAGGATGCCGGCGCCGACGATGAGCAGGTCTTTGTGTTGGGTCATCTGGATTTTTCCTGAATTCAGAACCGCCATCGCGAGCAGGCTCACTCCTACAGGGGAACGCATTCCAATTGTAGGAGTGAGCCTGCTCGCGATGAGGCCCTGTCAGTCGATAGAGATCTTACTTGGCGGCGACCTTCTCGGACTTGCCGTCATAACGCTTGCGCCACTCGGTCAGGATCTCGTCGCGGTTCTTCGAGGCCCAGGCAAAGTCGTTCTTGATCAGGCGCTGCTCGTAGTCGGCCGGCAGTTCAGTCTGCGGCTTGGCGATGCCCGGCTGGGCGAGGACGGCGAAGTTTTCCTTGTACAGGTCCATCGCCTCGGCGCTGGCAGAGAAGTCCGCGAGTTTCTTCGCCGCTTCTTCATGCGGCGTGCCTTTGATCACGGCAGTGGCTTCGATCTCCCAGCCCAGGCCTTCCTTCGGCAGGATGATGTCCAGCGGCGCGCCCTGACGTTTGAGCTGTACAGCCGGGTATTCGAAGGAAATACCGATCGGGAACTCGCCCGCAGCGGCCAGTTTGCAAGGCTTGGAACCGGAGTGAACGTACTGGCCGATGTTCTGGTGCAAGCCATCCATGTAGGCCCAGCCCTGCTTCTCGCCAAAGGTTTGCAGCCAGGCGCTGACGTCGAGGAAACCGGTGCCGGACGACGCCGGGTTGGGCATGACGATCTTGCCTTTGTACTCAGGCTTGGTCAGGTCCTGCCAGCTCACGGGTTTGCTCAGGCCCTGCTTCTCGGCCTCGACGGTGTTGAAGCAAATGGTCGCGGCCCACACGTCCATGCCGACCCAGGCTGGCGGGTTGGCGGCGTCGCGGTAGTTCGCGCCGATCTTGCCCAGATCCTTCGGCGCGTAGCTTTGCAGCATGCCCTGCTGATCGAGAATCGCCAGGCTCGATGCGGCCAGGCCCCACACCGCGTCAGCCTGCGGACGCGCCTTCTCGGCCAGCAGTTTGGCGGTGATGATCCCGGTGGAATCGCGCACCCACTTGATCTCGACATCCGGGTTGGCCTTCTCGAAAGCGGCCTTGTAAGCGGTCAGTTGCTCGGCTTCGAGGGCGGTGTACACCGTCAACTCGGTTTTTGCCGCAAAGGCATTCAGGCTGAAAGTAGCGAGCACAGCAGCGGCCAGGGCCATAGGCTTGAACATGATCGTTTTCCTGTAGGTGAGTTGAGGCTGTGGGGATAAGTCGTCAATCAGTGACCGGGCGCGGTTTGCCGCCAGGCCTGGGAACGGCGCAGCAAGCCGCGCGAAGCCCACGCCAGCAGCAAGGACACGCCTGCCGAGGTGAACAGAATCAGGGTCGACATCGCTGCCGCGCCGCCGACGTTGCCGGCGTCATCCATGTTCAGCACCGCCACCGCCGCGAGGATGGTGTCGGGGCTGTAGAGGAAAATCGCCGCCGACACCGTGGTCATCGCCGAGACGAACAGGTAGCGCACGATGTCCAGCAGCGCCGGCAGGCAGATCGGCACGGTGACGCGCAGGTAGTGCCGGTACAGCGGCGCCTTGAGCGACAGCGCGGCGGCTTCGAACTCGGCGTCGAGCTGGCGCAGCGCGGTGGTCGCGGTCATTTGCGCGGTGGTCAGGTAGTGCGCAATGGTGCAGACAATCAGCAGGGTCATCGTGCCGTAGAGCACGTGCAGCGGGTTGCCGGTGAGGTTGAAGAAGAAGACGTAACCCAAGCCGAGCACCAGCCCCGGCACCGCCATCGGGATGAAACTGAGCATGCGCAATGTCAGGTTGAGGCCGCGTTGCATGCGGGTCTTTTCCATCAGATACGCGCCAGTGAAGATCAGCACACTGCCGATCAGCGCCGTGCCCAGCGCCATCTTCAAGCTGTTGCCGTAGGCCAGCCAGCCGCCGCCGGCGGTTTCGTTGAACTGGTAATGGTTGAGCGACAGCGCCAGGTTGTACGGCCAGAACTTCACCAGCGAGGAGAACACCGCCATGCCGAACACCAGAATCAACGCGGCGCTGATCAGCAGGACAATTGCCAGATAGCAGGCATCACGCCGCTTCGACGGCGTCGGTTTGAACACCTGGGCGCGACCACTCATGGAGTCGCCGTGACGCCGACGCAACCAGGCATCGACACCGAAGCTGAACAGCGCCGGCAGCAACAGCACCATGCCGATCAGCGCCCCACGACCGAATTGCTGCTGGCCGACCACGGCTTTGTAGGCTTCCAGCGCCAGCACCTGATAGTCGCCACCGACCACCACCGGCACGCCGAAATCGGTGATGGTCAGGGTGAACACCAGACAGAATGCGGCAAACACCGCCTGCCGGGTCGCCGGCCAGGTGATGCTGCGAAAGGCTTTCGCCGGACTCGCGCCCATGCTCGACGCGGCATCAAACAGGCGCGCATCCGCCAGCGACAGCGCCGACAGCAGAATCATTAACGCGTGCGGAAAGGTGTAGATCACCTCACCGAGCACAATCCCCCAAAACCCGTAGATGTTGTCCGACAGCAGCCCACGCAACATGCCCTGGTTGCCGAACAGATAGACCAGCGCAATCCCCGGCAGCATCGATGGCGCCATCAATGGCAGCAGGGAAATCCCGCGCCAGATGCCCTTGGCCGGGATCAGTGTGCGTTGCAGGGCGTAGGCAAACAGGTAGGCCAGCGGTACGACGATGGCCGCGACGCTGAGGGAAACTTTCAGGCTGTTGCCGAGCAGCCAGTGGAAATTGTCACTGGTCACCAGCTCTTTCGCCGCTAGCCAGCCACCGCCCTGCCCGGCCTCGCTGCTGAAGCCGCGCCAGAAGATCGCCAGCAAGGGCAGCAGCACCGCGACACCGAGCAGCAACAGCAGCAGGAGTTTGCCGCCGAGGACGAAGATCCGGTCACCGACCTCGGCACCGGACACCTGCCGCGCCTGCTTGTGCGGTAGCGGCAGTGCGATGTTCGCGCTCATCAGGCGAACACCTGCAGGCTGCGCGGTGGCAAGGCGACCATGATCTGCTGGACGCCAAGGCGCGGCATGGCTTCCGGCGCCAGTTCGGCGAGCAGTGCGTGGCCCGGCAGTTGATCGAGTTCGAAGCTCATGCGGCAGCGGTTGCCGAGGAAGGTGATCTCGCGAACCTTGGCCGGGAACAGGTTCTCTTCGTGCACCAGCGGGTTGACGTTGATCGCTTCCGGGCGGCAGAACAAACGGCCCGAGGCGCTGTGTACGCTGCCATCGGCCAGGCGCAGGTTCATCCCGCCGACCTGTGCATGGCTGGCGCTGCTGCGCTGGAACGGCAGCCAGTTGCCCTGACCGACGAACTCGGCCACGAACGGCGTGGCCGGGCGGTTGTAGATTTCCTGCGGGGTGGCGTACTGCTCGACCCGGCCGTTGTTCATCACGGCGATGCGGTCGGCCATCAGCATGGCTTCGTCCTGATTGTGGGTGACCATCAGGGTGGTGATGCCGAGGTTGCGCTGCAGTTGGCGCAGCTCGGTGCACAGATGCTCGCGCACCCGGGCATCGAGGGCCGACATCGGCTCATCGAGCAACAACAGCGACGGCGCCGGGGCCAGGGCGCGAGCCAGTGCGACTCGCTGCTGCTGGCCGCCGGACAACTGGCCCGGGTACTTTTTCTCACTGCCGGTGAGGCCGACCAACTCCAGCATCTGACCGACACGACGGCGCACTTCGTCGCGACCACTGCCGGCGAGTCCGTAGGCGATGTTCGCCTCGACCGTCAGATTGGGGAACAGCGCGTAGGACTGAAACAGAATGCCGTAGTCCCGGGCCTGCGGCGCCAGGTGCGAAACGTCGCGATCACCGAGGTACAACTCGCCACTGTCCTGCTTCTCCAGCCCGGCGATGCAACGCAGCAGCGTGGTCTTGCCACAGCCCGACGGGCCGAGCAGGCACACCAGTTCCCCGGCCGCGACATCGAGGGAGACGTTATCCAGCGCGGTGAACGCGCCGAAGCGCTTCTGCACGCCGCGCACTTTCATCGGCGCACCGGGGTTGGTCAGGGCAGTTGCGATGGCAGGATTCATGGACAGACCTCATCAAGCAGATGGGGCCAATCCTAGAGTTGTAATGCGTCCGTCATGTGGCAGTGAGGCAAAAACGGCCGATAGTGGTATTCGGGGATTTTGGTTGGAGATCAAAAGATCGCAGCCTTCGGCAGCTCCTACATTGGAATGCGTCCCCCTGTAGGAGCTGCCGAAGGCTGCGATCTTTTGGTCTTCAAGCCGGGGACATTTCCTGGGCCAACCCCAGAAACGCCGCCGGCAACCGCGCGCCCTTGCGCTCCTTGAGGCAATACAGATACTCGGGAATCTGCGGCGCGTTCTCGATGGTCAGCACCCGCAATTGCGGATCGTGCGGCACTTCCTGACGGGCAATGATGCTGATGCCGATGTTGCGCAGCACTGCCTCACGGATCGACTCGCGGCTGCCGATCTCCAGCAATGGGCCGAAACTGACCCCGGCGCTGGCCAGCAACTCCTCGGTCAGACGCCGGGTGGTCGAGCCGGTTTCACGCATCAGCAAGGTATGCCCGGCCAATGCGCTCAACGCCACATGCTCCTGGGCCGCCAGCGGGTGGTTGCGATGCACCGCCAGCACCAGCGGGTCCGTGCCCAGCACCCGGCGAATCAGCCGCGCATCCTCAAGCAACTGCGACGACGCCGCAACGTCCACCCGGTAATCTTCCAGCGCTTCGAGTACCTGTTGCGAGTTGCCGATTTCCACCGACACTTCCACCTGGGGCAGGCGCTCGCGGAAGGTCTTCACCAGATCGAGAATGTAATACGGCGCAGTGGCGGCGATGCGCAACGTGCCCTGCACCTGCCCGCTGTTGCGCAGGAAGAACTCGATGTCCGCCTCCTGCTGCAACAGCGCCTTGACCATCGGCAGCAACCGCGCGCCTTCGTCGCTGACACTCAGACGCCGACCGCCACGGTAGAACAGTTCCACCGAATACTGGCTTTCCAGGTTGCGGATCTGCGTGGTCACGGTCGGTTGGCTGAGGCCGAGCTTTTTCGCCGCCAGCGTAATGCTGCCCAGACGGGCGACCATATAAAACGCTTTCAGCTCGGCACTCAGCACAACCACCCCTCATCGTTTACTTGCGCAACAGGCGCAAGCCGTTGAACACCACCAACAGGCTCACGCCCATGTCGGCGAACACCGCCATCCACATGGTGGCGAGCCCGGCGAAGGTTACCCCAAGAAAGATAGCCTTGATCACCAGGGCCAACGCGATGTTCTGTTTCAGGATGCTGGCGGTGTTGCGCGACAGGCTGATGAACGCAGGAATCTTGCGCAGATCGTCGTCCATCAGGGCGACATCGGCGGTTTCAATCGCGGTGTCGGTGCCGGCCGCCGCCATGGCGAAACCGATCTCGGCGCGGGCCAGTGCCGGGGCGTCATTGATGCCGTCGCCGACCATGCCCACGCGATGCCCCTGTGCATAAAGTTCTTCGATGGCTTGCAGTTTGTCGGTAGGGAGCAAGTCGCCCTTGGCCTGGTCGATACCGACCTGCGCGGCAATCGCCTGCGCGGTGTGTACGTTGTCGCCGGTGAGCATCAGGGTTTTCACGCCCAAGGCATGCAACTGGCGGATCGCTTCGCGGCTGGTTTCCTTGACCGTGTCGGCCACAGCAAACAGCGCCAACGGGCCAGAGCTGTCGAGCAGCAGCACCACGGACTTGCCCTGCTTCTCCAGGGCGAACAGTTTTTCTTCCAGTTGCGCCGAGCACAGACCCAGCTCTTCAACCAGACGGTGATTACCCAAGTGATAGGTCTGGCCGTTGACTTGCCCCTTCACGCCACGCCCGGCCAGTGCTTCGAAGTTATCCACACTCAGCACGGCGAGGTTTTTATCCACAGCCGCATTGGCGATCGCCAGCGACACCGGGTGATCGGAACGCCCGGCCAGCGCGGCGGCGATTGCCGGAGCGGTGGCGTCGGCGGTCGGGTCCAGCGACAGGTAATCGGTCTGCACCGGTTTGCCGTGGGTGATGGTCCCGGTCTTGTCCAGCGCCAGATAGTCGAGCTTGAAACCGCCCTCCAGGTACACGCCGCCCTTGACCAGAATGCCTTTGCGCGCCGCTGCCGCGAGGCCGCTGACGATGGTCACCGGGGTGGAAATCACCAGTGCACACGGGCACGCGACCACCAGCAGCACCAGCGCACGGTAGATCCAGTCGAACCACACCGCGCCCATGAACAGCGGCGGGATGATCGCCACGGCCAGCGCCAGGACAAACACCACCGGGGTGTAGATTTTCGAGAACTGATCGACGAAGCGTTGGGTCGGAGCGCGCGCGCCTTGAGCCTGCTCGACGGCGTGGATAATCCGCGCCAGGGTCGAGTTGTTCGCTGCGGCAGTCACGGTGTATTCCAGCGAACCTGCCTGGTTGATAGTGCCGGCGAAGACTTTGTCACCGACGGTCTTCTCCACCGGTAGACTTTCGCCAGTGATCGGTGCCTGGTCGATGGTCGAACTGCCGCTGACCACTTCGCCGTCCAGCGCGATACGCTCGCCGGGTTTTACCCGCACGCGGGCGCCGAGTTCAACGCTTTTAACCTCTTGTTCGATCCAGTTGCCGTCGGCTTGCTGCACGGTGGCCTGTTCCGGGGTCATCTGCATCAGACCGCTGATGGCATTGCGGGCGCGATCCAGCGAGCGCGCTTCGATCAGCTCGGCCACGGTGAACAGGAACATCACCATCGCCGCTTCCGGCCACTGCCCGATCAACACCGCACCGGTTACAGCGATGCTCATCAGCGCGTTGATGTTGAGGTTGCGGTTCTTCAGGGCGATCCAGCCCTTTTTATAGGTGGTCAGGCCACCGCTGAGGATCGAGATCAGCGCAATGATCGCCACCACCCAGGTTGGCGCGGCGTTAGTGAAGTGGATCACTTCGGCGGCGAGCGCACCGACGCCGGACAGCGCCAACGGCCACCAGTGTTTTTTCACCGGCACAGGGGCCGGCGCTTCGACGCCCGCCTCCAGCGGTTCGGCGTGCATGCCCAGGGACGTGATCGCTTCGGTGATCGGCGCGGTGTCCGGCAGGTTGTGGGTGACGCCGAGCACGCGGTTGATCAGGTTGAATTCCAGTTGCTGCACGCCGGCCAGTTTGCCGAGCTTGTTCTGGATCAGCGTCTGCTCGGTCGGGCAGTCCATCGCTTCGATGCGGAAGCTGCTCAACCGGGCGTCAGCGCTGGTCTTTTCGCTCAGTTGCACCAACGCAGGCGCAGCGGCTTTAGACGAGCAGCAGGAGTCGCCGCCATGTGAATGCTTATGCACAGGCTGCAATTTGTGGCTGTGATCGTGCCCGTCGCCCGGCTTGTGGGAGTGGGGGTGGTTGTGCTGGGAATCGCTCATTGGTCGCGTCCATGAAGGTGCCTGTTGCCAAGTAAAGACCCTGTAGCCACTATAGGGTCAAGCACCCTTTTGGAGATTGCCGTCATGAAGATCGGAGAACTGGCCAAGCTGACCGATTGCGCCGTGGAAACCATCCGCTACTACGAGCGCGAGAACCTGCTGCCGGAACCGGCGCGCAGCGACGGCAACTACCGCGTCTACACCCAGGCCCACGCCGAACGCCTGACCTTTATCCGCAACTGCCGCACCCTCGACATGACCCTCGAAGAGATCCGCAGCCTGCTGACCTTGCGCGACAGCCCGCAGGATCAATGCGAAAGCGTCAATGCGCTGATCGACGAACACATCCAGCATGTGAAGGCGCGAATCGACGGGTTACTGGCCTTGCAGACACAACTGCTCGACCTGCGCCAACGTTGTAGCGAAGGGCCGGGGGCGGATCAGTGCGGGATCTTGCAGCGGCTGGAGGTGAGTGGCGGGGTTGTGGCGACGGAGGTGGAACATTCACATGTGGGCCGTAGCCACGGCCATTGAGAACACCCCAAACCTAATGTAGGAGCTGCCGAAGGCTGCGATCTTTTGATCTTGCTGTTTATAAGATCAAAAGATCGCAGCCTTCGGCAGCTCCTACATAGGGGTACTGCGTATTGCTTGTCAGACCGCCATAGGCGCGGTCATTGGCGCATGGTGCTCGTAACCTTCCAGCGAGAAATCGCTTGGCTCCACCAGCTCCAGCCATTCCGGCTGATACACACCCGTCTTGGCAAACTCCGGCACGCGGTCGGAGATTTTCAGCTTCGGCATGGCGAACGGCTCGCGCTTGAGCTGTTCGTTGAGCATGTCCAGGTGGTTCTCGTAGACGTGCGCATCACCGATGAAATAGGTGAACCAGCGCGGCGTGTAGCCGGTCAGGCGACCGATCAGGCTCAGCAGCGCAGCGCCTTCGGTGAGGTTGAACGGCGTACCCAGACCCAGATCGTTGGAACGGATGTAGAGGGTCAGGGAGATCTCTTTGGTCTCGACATTCGGGTGGAACTGGTACAGCAGGTGGCACGGCGGCAACGCCATTTCATCGAGCTGGGCGACGTTCCAGCCGTGGAACAGAATACGGCGGCTGCCCGGGTCCTTGATGATCGTGTCGACGCACTGGCGCACCTGATCGATGGCTTTGTACAGCACCACGTAGGCCTGGCCATCTTCTTCGCCCTGGGCGATCTGCTTGTAGCCATTGCTCAAGGTTTGTTCGATGGCGGCAGTGTTGCTCAGCGGGATCTGCTTGTACGCCGGCCACTTGCGCCATTGCACGCCGTAGATTTCGCCGAGGTCGTCCTCGCCCTGACGGAACGGGTTGGCCAGCCACTGCGCGTTTTCGTTGGCGTTCTGGTCCCAGACCTTGCAGCCCAGCGCACGGAATTCAGCGGCGTTGTTCACGCCCCGCAGAAACCCGCACATTTCGCCGATGGCCGATTTGAAGGCCATTTTGCGGGTGGTGATCGCCGGGAAACCTTCCTGCAGATCGAAACGCAGCATCGCCCCCGGGAAACTGATGGTGTTGATGCCGGTACGGTTGGCCTGTTTGGTGCCGTTCTGGATGACGTGCGAGACCAGTTCGAGATATTGCTTCATGAGTTACCTGTGTCCTTTGAGCCCCGGCGTCGCGCGCCGGGGTTCGTAGTTTAAGCGGTCGGCGCAACCGGCGCTGCCGGCGCACGACGATAGGCCAGCCAGATCAGGAACAGTCCGCCGACGATCATCGGCACGCACAGCACTTGCCCCATGGTCAGCCAGTTCCAGGCCAGATAGCCCAGTTGCGCGTCCGGTACACGGACGAACTCGACGATGAAACGGAAGATGCCGTAGAACAGCGCGAACATGCCCGATACCGCCATGGTCGGACGCGGCTTGCGCGAGAACAACCACAGGATCAGGAACAGCGCGACGCCTTCGAGCGCGAACTGATACAGCTGTGAGGGGTGACGCGGCAGCTGCGCCGGATCGCTGAACGGCGGGAAGACCATGGCCCACGGCACGTCGGTGGCTTTACCCCACAACTCGGCGTTGATGAAGTTACCGATGCGCCCGGCGCCCAGGCCAATCGGCACCATCGGCGCAACGAAGTCCATCAGTTGGAAGAACGACTTGCCGTTACGCTTGCCGAACCACAACGCGGCCAGCATCACGCCGATGAATCCGCCGTGGAACGACATGCCGCCCTTCCACACCTCGAAAATCAGCGTCGGGTTGGCAATGTAGGCGCTCAGGTCATAGAACAGCACGTAACCCAGACGTCCACCGACAATCACCCCCATCGACAGCCAGAACACCAGGTCGGAGAGCTTCTCCCTGGTCCAGGTCGGGTCGAAACGGTTGAGCCGGCTCGACGCCAGCAGCCATGCGCCGCCGATGCCGACGAGGTACATCAGGCCGTACCAGTGGATTTTCAGCGGACCGATGGCCAGGGCCACCGGGTCGATCTGCGGGTAAGGCAGCATTGCGACTCCTCGTTAGAGTTGAAACCAAAATTCCCGGGCGACGCTGCCACCTCAGGATTAAGCCAGGATTGCGGCCCGTTCCGACCCAGAAAATCAGAGCAGGAAATTCAGGCCCACGCAGAACAGCAAAGCGGCGAACAGCCGTTTCAGCAAGCGCGGTGACAACTTGTGCGCCAGACGCGCGCCGAGGCGGGCGAAGACCATACTGGTCAGAGCGATGCCCAGCAGCGCCGGTAAATAGACAAAACCGAGACTATGCGGTGGCAACAACGGATCATGCCAGCCCAGAATCATGAAACTTGATGCACTGGCCACGGCGATCGGCAAGCCGCAGGCCGACGAGGTCGCCACTGCTTGCTGCATCGGCACGCTGCGCCAGGTCAGGAACGGCACGGTCAGCGAACCGCCGCCAATCCCGAAAATCGCCGAGGCCCAGCCAATCACACTGCCGGCCACGGTCAGACCGAGTTTACCCGGCACCGTTCGACTGGCCTTGGGTTTGACCTCCAGCGCCAGCTGCACGGCGATCACCAGGGCGAACACACCGATGATCTTCTGCAGGTGGGGCCCGGAGATCGCCTCAGCCGTCAGCGCACCGAAACCGGCGCCGAGCAGAATGCCCACGGTCATCCACATGAAAATCGGCCAGCGCACCGCACCGCGTCGATGGTGCTCGCGCACGGCATTGACCGAAGTGAAGATGATGGTGGCCAGCGACGTCCCTACCGCCAGGTGCGTGAGGATCGACTGATCGAATCCCTGCAAGGTAAAACTGAACACCAGCACCGGGACAATGATGATCCCGCCGCCAACCCCGAACAGCCCGGCCAGCACGCCCGCACAGGCGCCCAACGCCAGATAGAGCAGAAATTCCATGACCGTCTCCCAGACGCATCCCCAAAACCGGAGCGGCATGGTAACGGATGCATGCCCTCCGGCGGAACTGGCGATGGATGCACGGGCGACGACTGCGTAGAGTGAGCAGAAAACACACAAGGACCACCTTATGTGCCTGATTGTTTTTGCCTGGCGCCCGGGCCATGCCCAGCCGCTGATCGTCGCGGCCAACCGTGACGAGTTCTATGCCCGGCCCAGCCTGCCGCTGGCGCAATGGCCGCAAGCGCCGCACGTGCACGCCGGTCGCGATCTGGAAGCGGGCGGCACGTGGCTGGGGATCGGCGCCAACGGGCGTTTTGCCGCGCTGACCAATATCCGCGATCCGCACCAGCCGCCGGCGCGCAAGTCGCGGGGAGAACTGGTGGCGCGGTTTCTCGCGGGCAATGCGTCACTGGATGATTATTTGCGCGATGTGGTCGATCGATCACCGGAGTACGCCGGGTTCAACCTGCTGCTGGGCAATGCCCACGAGCTGTGGCACTTCAATGCGCGCACGTCCGAGCCGGTAATGCTGGCGTCCGGGGTCTACGGGCTATCGAATGCCGGGCTGGACACACCGTGGCCGAAACTGCTCAAGGCGAAGGCGGCGCTGAGCGCGGTGCTGGATGATCCGCAGCCGGCGCGACTGCTGGAGTTACTGGGCGATACGCAGACCGCGCCGTTTGCCGAGCTGCCGGACACCGGGGTCGGGCTGGCGACTGAATCACTGTTGTCGAGTGTGTTTATTGCCAGCCAGAGTTACGGGACGCGGGCGAGTACGGCGTTGATCGTACAGGCGGACGGGACGCGGCGGATGGTTGAGCGCAGCTTTGGGCCGTATGGCGGGCATTTGGGGGAAGTTGAGATCAATACCTGAAGCGACAACCCATGTGGCGAGGGAGCTTGCTCCCGCTCGGGTGCGAAGCAGCCGCATCCAGCCAATGCGATTTCTCTGAAGAACCTCATTGACCGAATTGGGAGCGCTCCGCGCTCCAGCGGGAGCAAGCTCCCTCGCCACAGGGCCAGCAGCTTTTTAGAGAGCCTTGTTGACCGCTGGCGGATTCATCTTCGTCAACCCGAGATTCTTCAGCGCCAGTTGCAGCGAGCTGTGGATAACTTGCGGGTTATCGATGGTCATCAGTTCCGCCAGCAGATCCTTGGCCTTGCTCAGATTGATCTGACGCAGCATCCACTTGACCTTCGGCAAGTTGGTGGCGTTCATCGACAGGCTGTCGAAGCCCATTGCCATCAACAGCACCGCCGCCGCAGGATCACCGGCCATTTCACCGCAGATGCTCACCGGTTTGCCTTCGGCATGCGCATCGCGCACCACGGTTTGCAGGG
This sequence comes from Pseudomonas sp. MG-9, assembly GCF_018729515.1. NCBI lineage: Bacteria > Pseudomonadati > Pseudomonadota > Gammaproteobacteria > Pseudomonadales > Pseudomonadaceae > Pseudomonas > Pseudomonas sp. MG-9. The sequence continues at coordinate 494,865 of NZ_JAHHZH010000002.1, read as the reverse complement.
CTTGCAGCACCGCCGGGTGCAAGTAGTCGTAGAGATCGGCTACCCGCGGGTTGTTGCGGTCTACCGCCAGCAGGTACTGGGTCAGGTCGTTGGAGCCGACCGACAGGAAGTCCACCTGCCGCGCCAGTTCCTTGGTCTGGTACACCGCTGCCGGAATCTCGATCATCACGCCGATGGGCGGCATCGGAACGTCGGTGCCCTCGTCGCGCACTTCGCCCCAGGCCCGGTGGATCAGGTGCAGGGCTTCTTCGAGTTCGTGGGTGCCGGAGATCATCGGCAGCAGGATCCGCAGGTTGTTCAAGCCTTCACTGGCCTTGAGCATGGCGCGGGTCTGCACCAGGAAGATTTCCGGGTGGTCGAGGGTCACGCGAATCCCGCGCCAGCCGAGGAACGGGTTGTCTTCCTTGATCGGGAAGTACGACAGCGACTTGTCACCGCCGATGTCCAGGCTGCGCATGGTTACCGGTTGCGGGTGGAACGCGGCGAGCTGCTCGCGGTAGATCGCCAGTTGTTCCTTTTCGCTCGGGAAGCGCTGGTTGATCATGAACGGCACTTCGGTGCGGTACAGGCCGACACCTTCGGCGCCGCGCTTCTGTGCGCGCGCCACATCGGCCAGCAGGCCGGTGTTGACCCACAGCGGCATGCGGTGACCGTCGAGGGTCACGCACGGCAGATCGCGCAGGGAGTCGAGGCCCAGCGCCAGTTGTTTCTCTTCTTCCACCACCTCGGCGAACTGCTTGCGCAGCACGTCGCTGGGGTTGGTGTAGACCTCGCCGCGATGCCCGTCGACGATCATCTCGATGCCGTCGACCTTGGCGTACGGCAGGTCGACCAGGCCCATCACCGTCGGGATGCCCATGGCCCGGGCCAGGATCGCGACGTGGGAGTTACCCGAACCGAGTACCGAAACCAGACCGACCAGCGTGCCTTCCGGCACCTCGCCGAGCATCGCCGGCGTCAGCTCTTCGCTGACCAGAATGGTTTTTTCCGGGTAGACCAGGTTCTGCTGCCGCTCTTCCTGCAGGTACGCCAAGAGGCGACGGCCGAGGTCTTTGACGTCTGACGCACGTTCGCGCAGGTAGGCGTCGTCCATCAGTTCGAAACGATTGACGTGATCGGTAACCACTTGGCGCAGCGCGCCCTGGGCCCATTGGCCGGTCTTGATCACGGTGGTGACTTCGCTGCCCAGCGAGGCATCGTCGAGCATCATCAGGTAGACGTCGAACAGCGCGCGCTCTTCCGGGCGCAGCTGGGTCGCCAGTTTGGCCGACAACGCGCGCATATCGGCACGCACGCCTTCGATGGCAGTCTTGAACAGCGCCAGTTCGGCGTCGATGTCGGTGATGTGCTTGTCCGGGACGACGTCCAGGTCCGCCGGCGGCAACATCACCACCGCCGTACCGACCGCAGCCCCGGGCGAACCCGGCACGCCGACGAACTTGGCCTCCTGAATGCCCTTGCCCTGACGGCCCAGGCCACGGATCGAACCGGTGGCCTCGGCATGGGCGATAACCCCGGCAAGCTGCGCACTCATGGTCACGAGGAAGGCTTCTTCACCTTCATCGAACTGGCGGCGTTCTTTCTGCTGGATGACCAACACGCCGACGACGCGGCGGTGGTGAATGATCGGCGCCCCGAGGAAGGAGGCGTAGCGCTCCTCACCGGTCTCGGCGAAGTAGCGGTAGCGCGGGTGATCCGCGGCGTTTTCGAGGTTCAGGGGTTCTTCACGCGTGCCGACCAGACCCACCAGACCTTCGTTGGGTGCCATGCTGACCTTGCCGATCGAGCGCTTGTTCAAGCCCTCGGTGGCCATCAGGACGAAGCGGTTGGTCTCGGGATCAAGCAGGTAGACCGAGCAGACCTGGCTGCCCATGGCCTCTTTGACGCGCAACACAATAATCCCCAACGCCGCCTTGAGATCCTTGGCGGAGTTAACTTCCTGGACGATCTTGCGCAGCGTATTGAGCATGGCTCGGGGTCGAACTCCGTCGTCAGTCGCGCGCTAAAAGGCGCGGGGCAAGCTCTTTGAGGGCGCGTCGATACACCTCGCGCTTGAATGTCACCACCTGGCCCAACGGATACCAATAACTGACCCAGCGCCAGCCATCGAACTCCGGTTTACCGGTCAAATCCATCCGCACCCGCTGCTCGTTGGAGATCAGGCGCAGGAGAAACCATTTCTGCTTCTGGCCGATGCACAGCGGTTGGCTGTGAGTACGCACCAGACGTTGCGGCAAACGATAGCGCAACCAGCCCCGGGTACAGGCCAGTATTTCAACATCTTCACGTTCCAGGCCAACTTCTTCGTTCAGCTCGCGGTACAAGGCGTCTTCCGGCGTCTCCTCGGGATTGATTCCCCCCTGCGGAAACTGCCAGGCATCTTGATTGATACGGCGAGCCCATAGCACCTGGCCGGCGTCATTCGTCAGAATGATCCCGACATTGGGGCGGAAACCATCGGGGTCGATCACGGCAACAACCTCGCAAACGCATGTCGCCGCATTGTTCCACAAAGGTTGATAAGGCGGCAACGAAGGTTCCTACCTTATGTGCACTCTTGTGAAAAGACCGTATTCTTGTCGCCTTTTTACTGACTTTTCAGCGGGTAACTGCAATGCGCCTGGCTCTATTCGATTTGGACAACACCCTTTTGGGCGGCGACAGTGATCACGCCTGGGGCGATTATCTGTGCGAACGCGGCTTCCTCGATCCGGTGGCGTACAAGGCGCGCAACGACGAGTTCTACCAGGATTACCTGGCCGGCAAGCTGGATAACGCCGCGTACCTGAACTTCTGCCTGGAAATCCTCGGCCGTACCGAAATGGCCGTGCTCGATCAGTGGCACAACGATTACATGCGCGACTGCATCGAGCCGATCGTGCTGCCCAAGGCCCTGGACCTGCTGGAACAGCACCGTGAGGCCGGCGACAAACTGGTGATCATCACCGCCACCAACCGCTTCGTGACGGGACCGATTGCCATGCGTCTGGGCGTCGAAACCCTGATCGCCACCGAATGCGAAATGATCGACGGCCGCTACAGTGGGCGCAGCACCGACATTCCGTGCTTCCGCGAAGGCAAGGTGACACGCCTCAATCGCTGGCTGGATGAGACCGGGCATTCGCTGGATGACAGCTATTTCTACAGCGATTCGATGAATGACCTGCCGCTGCTGGAGCAGGTGGCGAACCCGGTCGCTGTCGATCCGGACCCGAATCTGCGCGCTGAAGCCGAGAAGCGTGGCTGGCCGGTTATCTCGCTGCGGAGCTGATATCGCTATCGCGAGCAGGCTCACTCCGACAATTGACCGAGTTCCAACTCTGGAATGCGGTCACTGCAGGAGTGAGCCTGCTCGCGAATGGGGTCAACGCGGTCTCCAGCCTTAAACAGGCTTGGCCCCCATCAACCCGGCAATGGCGATAAAGCAGACAAAACTGAACAACGCCAAGGCAAAGCTGAACCGCCCCACCCCACCCGGCGCCTTGCGCAGGCGATTCAAACGCACCAGCAGCCAGAACCACGCCAGCGCCGCCACGGTGTACAGCAAGCTGGAGGCCAGCAGCCAGGTCTGCCCCAGCGGCCAGCCCACCAGATGCACCATCCCCCAGCCGGTGAACGGCATGCTCAACAGCGCCAGCCCCATCAACAGCCAGATGAACACCCGGGGCCGTTGCAAGGTACGGCTTCCCGCTGTTGCATCACCTTTGCGCTTCGCCAGAAAAACCCAGATCCCCAGACCCAGTGCACTGGCCAGCAACACCACCGTCGCCACCATGTGCGCCACTTTCAGGGCGGTTAACGTTTCCATTGTTCGATTTCCTTATGGCCTGCCCATCAGCGTAGCCGCTCAGCCAAGAAACAGCTGATAGGCCGGGTTCTCGCTTTCATCCCAATACGGGTAGCCGATTTCTTCAAGCGCCGCCGGTACCAGATGACGCTCGTCGTGCGGTACTTGCAGACCGGCAACCACCCGGCCATCCGCCGCGCCGTGGTTGCGGTAATGGAACATCGAAATGTTCCAGCGCCCGCCGAGTTTGTTGAGGAAGTTGAACAGCGCACCCGGGCGCTCCGGGAACTCGAAACGGAACACCACTTCATCGATGACATGCGCCGCATGCCCGCCGACCATGTGCCGAATGTGCAATTTGGCCAACTCGTTGTCGGTCAGATCGAGCACCGGGAAACCTTGCTCGGTCAGGCTTGCCAGCAACGCGCTGCGCGGGTCGTTTTCCGGGTGAGTCTGCACGCCGACGAAGATGTGCGCTTCGCTGCCGGTGTTGTAGCGGTAGTTGAATTCGGTGATCTGGCGTTTGCCAATGGCTTCGCAGAACGCCTTGAAGCTGCCGGCCTGCTCAGGAATGGTCACAGCGATGATCGCTTCGCGGCCCTCGCCCAGCTCGGCGCGTTCGGCGACGTGGCGCAAACGGTCAAAATTGACGTTGGCCCCGGAGTCGATGGCCACGAAAGTCTGGCCGCTGACACCGCGCAACTCGACGTACTTCTTGATCCCGGCTACGCCCAAGGCGCCGGCAGGTTCGGTGATCGAGCGGGTATCGTCGTAGATATCCTTGATTGCCGCGCAGATCTCGTCAGTGCTGACGGTGATCACTTCGTCGACGTAGTCCTTACAGATGTCGAAGGTGTGCTGGCCGATCTGCGCCACTGCCACGCCGTCGGCAAAGATGCCCACGGTTGGCAGCACCACGCGCTCACCGGCAGCCATGGCCGCTTGCAGGCAGTTGGAGTCGTCCGGCTCGACGCCGATGACCTTGATGTCCGGGCGCAGGTATTTCACATACGCCGCGATACCGGCAATCAGACCGCCGCCACCGACCGGCACGAAGATCGCGTCCAGCGGTTGCGGGTGCTGACGCAGAATTTCCATCGCCACGGTGCCCTGCCCGGCAATGGTGTGCGGATCATCGTACGGGTGGATGTAGACGTAGCCCTTTTCATCGACCAGTTTCAGCGAGTAGGCCAGCGCTTCCGGGAACGAATCGCCGTGCAGTACCACTTTGCCGCCGCGCGAACGCACGCCCTCGACCTTGATCTCCGGGGTGGTCTTGGGCATCACGATGGTCGCTTTCACGCCCAGCACTTTCGCCGCCAGCGCCAGCCCCTGCGCATGGTTGCCCGCCGACGCGGTGACCACGCCACGGGCGCGCTCTTCGTCGGTCAGTTGGGTCAACTTGTTGTAGGCGCCACGAATCTTGAACGAGAACACCGGCTGCAAGTCTTCACGCTTGAGCCAGATGTCATTGCCCAGCCGCTCGGAGAGCTGGCGAGCGTTCTGCAGCGGGGTTTCTACGGCAACGTCATAAACGCGCGAGGTGAGGATCTTTTTGACGTACTGTTCGAGCATCGGAAAGCATCACTGAGCGGTTGGGCAGGGCCAAGGAGTCTAACCCGGCTTTCAGCCGGACGACCACACTAAACAGGTGGTTTTAGCCCGTGGAACGCCATTGTGGCGAGGGAGCTTGCTCCCGCTCGGCTGCGCAGCAGTCGTAAAACCTGAGTACGCGATCTGTCAGAACGAATGCTGGGGACCGCTTCGCGCTCCAGCGGGAGCAAGCTCCCTCGCCACAAAAGCAGGCCGGCGCCGATGTTTCTGCTGTCTGCCAATCGGGCAATGACCTGCCTCGCCCCTCGGGCCTATAATGCCGGCCTTTCCGTTCTTCCCTTGCCCGCTTCCGGAGCCCGCATGACCCAGGATCAACTCAAACAGGCAGTGGCTCAGGCCGCCGTCGACTTCATCCTTCCGAAACTCGACGACAAGAGCATCGTCGGGGTCGGCACCGGCTCCACCGCCAACTGCTTCATCGATGCACTGGCCCAGCACAAGGGCGCGTTCGATGGCGCGGTCGCCAGCTCCGAAGCCACCGCTGCGCGCCTCAAGGGCCACGGCATTCCGGTGTATGAACTGAACACCGTCAGCGACCTGGAGTTCTACGTCGACGGCGCCGATGAAAGCGATGAGCACCTGAACCTGATCAAGGGCGGCGGCGCGGCCCTGACCCGCGAGAAGATCGTCGCGGCGGTGGCCAAGACCTTCATCTGCATCGCCGACGCCAGCAAACTGGTACCGGTGTTGGGCGAATTCCCGCTGCCGGTCGAAGTGATCCCGATGGCCCGCAGCCACGTGGCCCGTCAGCTGGTGAAACTGGGCGGCGACCCGGTGTACCGCGAAGGCGTGCTGACCGACAACGGCAACATCATCCTCGACGTGCACAACCTGCAGATCACCAACCCGGTGGAACTGGAAGCGCAGATCAACGCGATCGTCGGCGTCGTCACCAACGGCCTGTTCGCCGCGCGTCCGGCGGATCTGCTGTTGCTGGGCACCAGCGAAGGCGTGAAAACCCTTAAGGCTGAGTAAGCCAAGACTGCCCCCACCTCATGGGCAGATGAAATCCCCCCTGTAGGCGTGAGCCTGCTCGCGATAGCGGTCTGTCAGTTGATATTGATGTCGACTGACACACCGCTATCGCGAGCAGGCACACGCCTACATTGGTTTTTGGGTGCTGGTTAGTTTTGCGCAGGCTTCTTGAAGACGTAAAACAGGTTCGGCTCACTCACCAGATACAGCGTCCCGTCATCATCCATTGCAATGCCCTCAGCCTGCGGCACGCGTTTCTGCAAGCCCTGCCGACCCTTGTTCAGGGACAAGGTACTCAGCGGGCGCCCGTCCACGTCCAGTTCCAGAATCAGCCCCGACTCGTCAGACAGCGCCAGCAAATGACCGCTGCGCTCGTCGTATTGCAGGCTCGACAGATCGCGCACGAACATCCCGGCATCGCGCTTGGGGTTGTTGATCACGTGTACCGCGTAGGACTTTTCCGGATTGAAGTGCGGGAAACCGTGCACTTCATAAATCAGCATCGGGTCACGCTCCTTGGCCACGAACAGACGCTTGCCCACCGAATCATACGCCAGGCCTTCGAAGCCCTTGTTGCCGCTCATGTGCACGCCGAGGGTCATTTGCTCAGCGTCCGCCGCATCGAGGAAAGCGGTGTCCTGTTCCAGATGGACCTTGATCAGACGTTGCTGGCGCTCGTCGGTGATCACGTAAGTGTCGGCGCTGATGAATTCCACCGCTTCCGGATCGCCGAAACCGATCAGCGCGATGCGCCGCAGGATCTTGCCTTCGAGCGACAGTTCGACCAGTTCGGCATTCTTGTTGGTCACGGTGAACAAGCTGTGGCGCACCGGGTCGTAGGTCAGCGCCGAGACATCGTCGTTCAGACCATCGATGACCCTGGCTTCGACCTCAACCCGGTACTGATCCAGGCCGATGGCCTGGCTGCTCAACGGCTGCCACAGGGTGTGCAAATTGAACCAGGCGCGCTCGAACAGGCGCAGGTATTGGCCGATCGCGATCAACGCGATCAGGGCCATCACTGACAGGATGACAAACAGGGGCTTGGGACGGGCAAGTCGACGCATTCGGGCAGGCTCGGGATCAAAACAGGCGGATGAAATATCACGCCTGTCTGAACTGAAGCTTAATGGCCACTTGCCCTTGGCCACAACAGAACCTTGTAGGAGCTGCCGAAGGCTGCGATCTTTTGACGTTGATTCTAAAAACAAAATCAAAAGATCGCAGCCTGCGGCAGCTCCTACATGAGGACCGGTGAAAGGCTTTTATTTCTGTTTTTCAAAGCGATAGAACAGGTTCGGCTCGCTGACCATGTACAGCGTACCTGCGTCGTCCATGGTCACGCCTTCGGCGCGGGGAATGGTGCTCTTCAAACCGTTGAAGCCGCCGAGCAGGGTCATGAAGCTGACCTGATCGCCCTTCTCGTCCAGCTCCAGCAGCAGGTGCGAGTCGGCGGACAGCACCAGGGTGTGGCCCGTACGCGGGTCGATTGCCAGCGCCGAGAGGTTGCGGATATCCAGTTCATCGCTGGCCAGCTTCTGCTTGTCGCCCTTGAGCGTCTGGCTGCCGTCGCTTTTCCAGGTGAACAGCGCCGGTGGTCGCTCTTCGCCCAGCAGCAACTGCTGGTTGCGCGGATCCCAAGTGATCGCTTCGAACGCCTTGTTCTGGTTCTTCGACGGGCCGAGGTCGTATTTGGGGAAGTCGGCGATATTCAGTTCACGGGTGTTGGCATCGACCTTGACGATGGTCAGCAGGTGTTCGCGCTCATCGACGATCGCCAGCAGGCCATTTTCCATCACGGTCACGCCTTCCGGGTTGGTCCAGCCCACCAGCGGCATCTTGCGCAGCACATCACCCTGGAGGGTCAGCTCGACCAGGAACGGATTCTTGCCCATCACTGAAAACAGGGTTTTGGTCTGCGGGTTGTAGGACAGGTCCGAAGCCTCGTCCTTTTCCATGCCCGGCAGCAATTTGCCGTCGATGACCGCCCGATAATCCGGCAACCAGATGCTCGCCTTCTGCTCGGTCTGGCTCTCGAAACGCTCACGCACCCAGAGCAGGCCACGGTCATCCCAATGCATGGCGAACGCCAGGCCATAAGCGGCGGCGAGCACCAGCAACAGCCAGACATACCAGCGCAGGGCAAAACGTGAGCGACGAGGAGGATTGAGCTGGGTTTGAGCTGACATCAGGGACGCGTTCCGAAAATTCAGGCTATGGGTAATAGCACAAAGAGGCCGGCTCAGACGCCAGAATGAGAGGAATTATCCGGACAGGATGTGAAAAAAACGGCAAATGGCGGGATTGTCGTGCGGCTTTGCGAGCCGCGACACAGAACAACTGTAGGAGTGAGCCTGCTCGCGATGGCGTCGGGTCAGTCGACATTTTCGTTGACTGACAGACCGCTATCGCGAGCAGGCTCACTCCTACAGGGGTATTACGTGAATCAGCGTACGCTGCTGGTGAAGCTGCTCGCGCCAACCAGTTCGAGGACGATGTCATCGCCCACGTTCAGCGGCCCGACGCCCACCGGCGTACCGGTGAGGATCACGTCGCCGGCCTGCAGCGAGAAGCAGCCGGCCATGTGCTGAATCATCGGCACGATCGGGTTGAGCATCGCGCTGCTGTTGCCGTCCTGGCGCACTTCACCGTTGATGGTCAGGCGGATACCAATGTCGGTCAGGTCGGCGAAGGTGCTGCCGACCACGAACGGTGCAATCACCGCCGCGCCGTCGAACGATTTGGCGATTTCCCACGGCAGGCCCTTGGACTTGAGCTCGGCCTGTTTGTCGCGCAGGGTCAGGTCCAGCGCCGGGGCAAAACCGGAGATCGCGTCCAGCACTTCTTCGCGGCTCGGCTTGGTCGACAGTGGCTTGCCGATCAATACGGCGATTTCCGCCTCGTAATGCACCGAACCGCGCGCGGTCGGAATGCTGAAACCACCTTCCAGCGGCACCACACAACTGCCCGGTTTGATGAACAGCAACGGCTCGGTAGGCACCGGATTGTCCAGTTCCTTGGCGTGTTCGGCGTAATTACGGCCAATGCACACCACTTTCCCGATCGGGAAGTGAATGCGCGTGCCGTCGACATACTGGTGCTGATAGCTCATTTACCGACTCCTGCCTTCATTGATTCAAGTGATTGCCAATCAAACCGCGAAAATCTTGCCCGGGTTCATGATGCCGTTCGGGTCGAACACCGCTTTGACGGCTTTCATGTATTCGATCTCGACCGGCGAGCGGCTGTAGGTCAAGTAATCGCGCTTGGTCATGCCCACGCCATGCTCGGCGGAGATCGAACCGTTGTACTTCTCGACGGTTTCGAACACCCACTTGTTGACGGTCGCGCACTTGGCGAAGAACTCGTCCTTGCTCAGGTTATCCGGCTTGAGGATGTTCAAGTGCAGGTTGCCGTCGCCAATGTGGCCGAACCAGACAATTTCGAAGTCTGGATAGTATTCGCCGACGATCGCGTCGATTTCCTCCAGGAATGCTGGCACTTTCGACACGGTGACCGAGATGTCGTTCTTGTACGGTGTCCAGTGCGAGATGGTTTCGGAGATGTACTCGCGCAACTTCCACAGGTTCTGCAGCTGGGTTTCGCTCTGGCTCATCACACCGTCCAGCACCCAGCCCTGCTCGACGCAGTGCTCGAAGGTTTCCAAGGCGCTGTTGGCCACTTCTTCGGTGGTCGCTTCGAACTCCAGCAGCGCGTAGAACGGGCAGTCGGTTTCGAACGGCGCCGGCACATCGCCACGGCCCAGCACTTTGGCCAGGGCCTTGTCGGAGAAGAATTCGAACGCGGTCAGGTCGAGCTTGCCCTGGAACGCATGCAGCACCGGCATGATCGAGTCGAAATCGGCGGTGCCGAGGACCATCGCAGTGAGGTTTTTCGGTGCGCGATCAAGACGCATGGTCGCTTCAACCACGAAACCGAGGGTGCCTTCGGCGCCGATGAACAACTGGCGCAAGTCGTAACCGGTGGCGTTCTTGATCAGGTCTTTGTTCAGTTCCAGCACGTCGCCCTTGCCGGTGACCACTTTCATGCCGGCGACCCAGTTACGGGTCATGCCGTAGCGAATCACCTTGATTCCGCCGGCATTGGTGCCGATATTGCCGCCAATCTGGCTGGAACCGGCCGAAGCGAAATCCACCGGGTAGTACAGGCCGTTTTCCTCGGCGACGTTCTGCAAGTGCTCGGTGACCACACCCGGCTGACAAACGGCGGTGCGGTCGGTGAGGTTAACGTCGAGAATCTGGTTCATGTAGTCGAACGACACCACCACTTCGCCATTGGCGGCCACGGCGGCGGCAGAAAGCCCGGTTCGCCCGCCGGATGGCACCAGCGCTACCTTATGGGTGTTGGCCCAACGGACAATGGCCTGCACCTGTTCGATGGTCTTGGGAAACACGATGGCGCTCGGCGCGGGGGCGAAGTGCTTGGTCCAATCCTTGCCGTACGCATTCAGAGAGTCGGCGTCGGTCAGGACCTTGCCAGGCTCGACCAGGGTCTTCAGTTCATCAATCAGGACAGGATTGGTCATCGACAGAACTCTCGAACTATTCATGGTCATCCTGAAGACGCTTCACGTCGCAGGAATGAGTGTTTCGCGGGGTGGCTATGCTAGCATACCGACCCCGCAGGCCAGTGCCCAAGGCCAGTTCTGCGGTGACGACATTCTTGTCGTCCGGGTCAGCTCCAGGCTGCTCCCCTCCCTGCCATTTTTCTCCGGGATACAGGTTTACGCAGATGAGCAAGACTTCTCTCGATAAGAGCAAGATCAAGTTCCTTCTTCTCGAAGGCGTCCACCAATCGGCTGTCGACGTCCTCAAGGCGGCGGGCTACACCAGCATCGAATACCTGACAGGCTCCCTGCCGGAAGCCCAGCTCAAGGAAAAGATCGCTGACGCTCACTTCATCGGCATTCGATCGCGCACCCAACTGACCGAAGAGATCTTCGATCACGCGAAGAAGCTGGTAGCGGTCGGTTGTTTCTGCATCGGCACCAACCAGGTTGACCTGAGTGCTGCCCGCGAGCGCGGTATCGCCGTGTTCAACGCGCCGTACTCCAACACCCGTTCCGTAGCGGAACTGGTGCTGGCCGAAGCCATCCTGCTGCTGCGCGGCATCCCTGAGAAAAACGCTTCCTGCCACCGTGGCGGCTGGATCAAGTCCGCAGCCAACTCCTTCGAGATCCGTGGCAAGAAACTGGGCATCGTCGGCTACGGCTCGATCGGTACGCAGCTGTCGGTTCTGGCTGAAGGCCTGGGCATGCAGGTGTTCTTCTATGACACCGTGACCAAGCTGCCGCTGGGCAACGCCACTCAGGTCGGCAACCTGCACGAGCTGCTGGCCATGTCCGACATCGTTACCCTGCACGTTCCGGAAACCGCTGCCACTCAGTGGATGATCGGCGAGAAGGAAATCCGCGCCATCAAGAAGGGCGGCATCCTGATCAACGCCGCGCGCGGTACCGTGGTCGAGCTGGACGCCCTGGCGGACGCGATCAAGGACAAGCACCTGATCGGCGCGGCTATCGACGTGTTCCCGGTGGAGCCACGCTCCAACGACGAAGAGTTCGAAAGCCCGCTGCGTGGCCTGGACAACGTGATCCTGACCCCGCACATCGGTGGCTCGACCGCCGAAGCGCAGGCCAACATTGGTCTGGAAGTGGCGGAAAAACTGGTCAAGTACAGCGACAACGGTACCTCCGTTTCGTCGGTGAACTTCCCGGAAGTGGCCCTGCCGGCTCACCCTGGCAAGCACCGCCTGCTGCACATCCACGAGAACATCCCGGGTGTGATGAGCGAGATCAACAAGGTCTTCGCCGAAAACGGCATCAACATCTCCGGTCAGTTCCTGCAGACCAACGAGAAAGTCGGTTACGTGGTGATCGACGTCGACGCCGAGTACTCGGAGCTGGCGCAAGAGAAGCTGCAACACGTCAACGGTACTATCCGTAGCCGTGTACTCTTCTAAGAGCAGCTACAAGCCTCAAGTTACAAGCGGCAAGTGATGTTCGCTTTTGCTTTAACTTGAGGCTGGCAGCTTGAAGCTTGCAGCGATAAAAAAGGGAGCCCCGAAGGGCTCCCTTTTTTATTCGACGTTGACGGTGACTTTCTTCGAGACGATTGGCGGATCGAACGGCATGTGACCACTGTCGCCCAGCTCCAGCTGCAGGGTGTGCTTGCCCGGTGCCAGTTTGATCGTGGCCTCGGTCTGCGCCTTGCCGAAGTGCATGTGGTTCGCGTCATTCGGGATCGGCGCACCCGCCGCCGGCAGCTTGTCGACGTCGATCAGCAAGTGGTGGTGGCCGGTGTTTTTGGTGACATCACCGGCCGGTGCCAGCGCGATGTCCTTGACACCGAACTTGACCTTGAACTCCTGAGACACCGTGGCCCCATCCTCGGGAGAAACGATGAACACTTCGGCGCCTTTCGGGGCCGGTGTGGCGGCACTGGCCAACACCGAAACACCCATCAGCACACCCGCCAACGCTGCACGTGACATAAAGCTTTTCATTTTCTTCTCCAGTTTTTCCGTAAAATCCGCGTGGTCATGACAACTTCATGACCATTCGTTGTCGAAGGCCCTCGTCAACCATAGCAAAGCGCGCCAGAAAAACCGGCCGCCATAATGATTTCAAAGGAGTGACCATGCGTTTTCTGCCTGGCCTGATCTGCCTGCTACCCCTTTTGAGCCCTTTGGCTCACGCCGAACTGATTGATGACGTCAACGACCGTGGCGAGTTGCGCATTGCCCTTGAGGCTAATACACCGCCCTTCAATTTCAAGGACGGCGACACACTCACGGGGTTCGAGGTCGAGCTGGGGCAACAACTGGCCAACGAGCTGGATGTGCGTGCCGACTTCATCGTCACTGACGAAGCAGACTTGCTCCAGGGCGTTGAAAGCGGCAAGTACGACGTTGCGCTCAATCACATAGCACTGACACCTGAACTCAAGGATCGTTTCGATTTCAGCGAGGCCTACGGCAAGGTCGACTCGCAGCTGCTGGCGAAAAAGGACGAGCAGCCACGACCTATGGTGCTGGTGCAGGCGTTGACGCAAGAGAAGCCGAAAGAGAGTACGCCAGTGGAGTTGGCGATTCCGTTTCAGAAAGGTAATCCGGCGTTTCAGGCGAGCCTTGCAGGGGCGTTGCAGCGGATCAAGGCCGACGGACGCCTGGCGGCGTTGTCGGAGAAGTGGCTCACCAAACCCGAGTGAACTCAACACCTGTAGGAGTGAGCCTGCTCGCGATGGCGTCAGGTCAGTCGACATAATCGTTAACTGACACACCGCTATCGCGAGCAGGCTCACTCCTACATGAGATTTGCGGTGGGCGTTTAGTCGAGTTGCGTCAGGGCCCGTGCGGCTTGCAGTAACTCCAGTTCGCTGAAGACTTGCACCCCATGGCGTTTGAGCAGCGCCGCCGTCACGCCCTCACCGGAGACCTTCACCCCACTGAACGTCCCGTCATAGGTCAACAAATTCCCGCAAGAGGGACTGTTGGCCTTGAGCACCGCAACCCGAATGCCGTGCTTCTGCACCAACGCCAGCGCCTGCCGCGCGCCATCGAGAAACTGTGCGCTGACGTCCTCACCCTCGGTGGTGATCACCGCTGCCTTGCCATCAAGCACTTCAGCGCCCTGCCCGCCCGGGATTTCCGCCGCTGCACGTGGGGTTGGCAGACCACCGGCGACTTCCGGGCACAGCGGCACCACGCGCCCTTCGCCGATCCACTGTTCGAGCAGATCGAACGGCCCGCTGGCCCCGCCGTCATAACGCACGCGGTGGCCCAGCAGGCAGCGGCTGACCAGAATCTTCTGCATCTCAGAACGGCTCGTTGCCACGGCGACGGAACCAGCCGGTCAGCGACAGGCGTTCGCGGTTCGCCGGCAGCACTTCATGCGGCACTTCGCCAGAGAGGAACACCACCAGACAGCCGCCAGTGGGTTGCACGTCATGGACCCGGTCTTCGCCCAGATACATGCGCAACTGGCCACCGTCTTCCGGCAGCCAGCCGTCATTGAGGTAGATCACCGCCGAGACCATGCGCCGATCGTCGTCGCGGAAGCGGTCGACGTGTTTGCGGTAAAACGCGCCCGGCGGATAGAGGGCGAAATGGCACTCGAAATCCTCAAGCCCCAGAAACAACCCGCGATTGAGCGCCTCGCGCAGGCTGTCCATGAGGTTCAGATAACGGTCGCTGGCTTCGGCCTGCCCCGGGTCGATCCACTGGATGTGGTCGCCACGAATCCCCTCGCGAATCTCCGAAAACGGCTCACGGCCCACCGCCGCCGGTGCCAGTTCACCCTCGGCCTCACGTTTGCGGCACTCGGCCGCCAGCTCACGGGTCAAACCCGCGGGCAGGAAAATGTTCTGCTGCGACCAGCCATGTTCGGCCAGGTCGTCGACGATGCGTAACAGCAGCGGGTGTTCAGAGGATATTTGCATGGCGCGCATAGTATGCCCGCGGCAAGAAATCCGACAGAGCCACGCAGCGGCTTGCTACGAATTCTCGACAAGTACCGGCACCGCACGGAGAATAGTCCGCTGCTGACAGGAGTCCCTATGCGCCGTTTGCTTTTTTCACTGTTGATGTTCTGCGTTTTGCCCGCCTGGGCGGACGGCCACGATCAGCTGTACAAGATCGCCGGCTGGCCAGATCAACGTGCGCATTTCAATGATGCCCTGAGCGCCGCGCAACAGCGCTACCAGAACAACCTGCCGCCTGCGGTGTTTCAAGCCCTGGTCAACAACAGCAACCAGCGCTTCGCCCCCCAGGCCATGGATCAGCGTGCCGAAGCGCAGCTGCGCCAGCACCTTGCCGATCCACAACCGGCGCTGACCTTCTTCCAGTCACCGCTGGGCCGCAAGATCGTCGCTGCCGAGCTGCTGGCGACCCGTCGCGATCAGTTGGCGAAGAACGCCAAAGGCCTGCCGAAGATGCAGGCCAGCGACAGCCGCCTGCTGATCATCGGCCATCTGGCGCAAGCGCTGCCGGCGCGCGAGGCCGGCGCCGAAGTCAGCCTGGCGATTGCCGGCGTGGCGGCGGACAGTTTGAGTTCGATGATTCCCGGCCTGCTCGGCGGTGGTCAGGCGCAAGGCATGCTGAACGGTCAGCGTCAGCGCCTGATGGATCAGATCGGCGCCGACATGAACAACACATTGCTCTACGTTTATCGTGATCTGTCGGATGACGAACTGGAGCAGTTCGCGACATTTGCCGAGTCCACCGAGGGCAAGGCTTATTATCAGGCGGCGCTGGCGGCGATTCGGGCGGGACTGGCGGTGGGGCAAAGCTCTTCGAGCTTGGGTCAGTGATCTTTATCGCCTGACAGGGCCCTATCGCGAGCAGGCTCACTCCTACATTTGATCGCGGTCTCCTGTGGGCGCGAGCTTGCTCGCGAAGAGGCCCTCGGAATCACTGAAGATTCCGCCCTCTGATCCGCTTGTTCAGAAACTCGAAATACTCTTCACGCATCTCCAGCGTCTCGTTCGCCAGATGATGTCGCGCCTGCGGCAGCAACAGAATCTGTGGCCGGTCGAACTTCCATTTCATCACCTGCAAATTGTGCTGCCAGTCCACGGTCATGTCCGCCTGCCCCTGAATGATCAGTGGCCGTCGCGGACTTTTTTTCGCGTGTTCCACACGGATGATCCACCGCGACAGTGCGCCGACCCACGCCGTCGGCAAGCGTTTGGGCTGCAACGGATCGGCCTGCAGGAACGGCAGGAAGGCCGGGTCGTTGGAGTTTTCGCTGAAGCGCCGGGTGACGCCCCGCACGAAAGGTCTCAGCAGGTAATAACTGAGCTGCGACCAACCCCACGCACGCGGACGCACCAGCGGCGCCAACAGAATCAAATGACCTTGCGCCGGACTGTGCTCGCCATGGTTGAGCACATGGTCGACAACGATCGCACCACCGGTGCTTTGCCCGCACAGGTGCCAGGGTTGCGGCAGGGCAATCGAGTTGGCCTCGGCGAACAACGCCTGCAGCGCGTCCTGATATTCGGAGAAATCGCGAATGCTCGCCCGCGCTCCGCTCGACAGGCCATGCCCCGGCAAATCGCAGGCGATCACGGCAAAATCCTGATCCAGCGCCCACTCGATCACATGCCGATAGAGCCCGGTATGGTCGTAAAAACCGTGCAGCAGAAACAGTGTGCCCTTGACCTTTTCCGGCCACCAGCAATGGCTGACCAGTTCATAACCGTCCACCTCGAAACGGCCCATGCCGCGCCAGACATCACGCTCGGGGAAGTCGGTCTGGTAGAACCGCTGATACGCCTTCGCCTCGTCCGACAACGGCTGCCACTGGGCCAAAGGCTTGAGGCTGGCGCGTAAATGATCGGCATCGAAAGTGTCAGGCATGCGGGTATTCCAGAGCGGTAAACAGACTTTATCGGTCTGCGATATTCATCTGTTGCGGCAAGCATGGCAAGCTAGCCCACCTCTTCGGGATCGAAAACCATGCGCTCGCCCTACCGCACCGCACTGTTTGCCAGCCTGCTCGCGCTTGTGTGTGCCGGGGTGCTGTGGGCGGCGTACGACTGGTTTCAAGGGCGTTATCTGCGCGCGTTCAGTCAGCACACGGCGGTGTTTTCCGGTGATCCGTTGCGCCTGCCCGATGAACTGGCCGGCCCTGGCAAAATCCGTCTCGTGCACTTCTGGGACCCGGCCTGCCCGTGCAACGTCGGCAATCAACAGCACCTGACGGAAATGGTCGAGCAGTTCGGCCCGCGCGGCGTGGAATTCTTCGCGGTGCAAAGGGCTGGCAGCCACGGCCAGTTGCCCGCCCCCCTGAGCAACCTGAAAACCATCGCCGTGCTGCCTGGCGCCGAGCAAGTGCCGGCGAGCCCCGCCGTGGCGATCTGGGACCGCAGCGGCAAACTGGCGTACTTCGGCCCCTACAGCGAAGGCCTGACCTGTAACTCCAGCAACAGTTTTATCGAACCGATCCTCAACGCGCTGATGGATGATCGCCCGGTCAACGCCACGCACACCCTGGCGGTCGGTTGCTATTGTCCGTGGCCGGTGGTGGTGCAGTAAGGCATTCCAGACTTTTCAAGGACAGCGATGCACGGCACGCAAAGTCTGTGCTAATTGTTTGCAGCCCGACGGGCGGCAATCCCGCATGCACAAGGAGTCACCATGAAACGCGTCTTCACCGTTCTTGCCTTGCTCATCGTTGTCCTGCTCGCTGGCGTCGGCTGGTACGTCTACAGCAAACAGCCAACGCGTCAGGGCCAGGTGGAGCTGCGCAACCTGCAAGGTTCGGTGACCGTGCGTTACGACGAGCGTGGCGTACCGCACATTCGCGCCGAAAACGAAACCGACCTCTATCGCGCCCTGGGCTACGTGCATGCCCAGGACCGCCTGTTCCAGATGGAAGCCATGCGCCGTCTCGCGCGCGGCGAACTGGCCGAAGTGCTCGGGCCGAAGCTGCTCGACACCGACAAACTGTTCCGCAGCCTGCGCATCCGCGAACGCGCCGTCAGTTATGTCGCCAGTCTCGATAAGCAGTCACCGGCGTGGAAGGCCCTGCAAGCCTATCTGGACGGCATCAACCAATATCAGGACAGCCACGCTGCACCGGTCGAGTTCGACGTGCTGGGCATCCCCAAGCGGCCGTTCACGGCTGAGGACAGCATCAGCGTCGCCGGTTACATGGCCTACAGCTTTGCCGCCGCGTTTCGCACCGAACCGCTGCTGACCTACGTGCGTGATCAACTCGGTGCCGATTACCTCAACGTCTTCGACCTCGACTGGCAGCCCAAGGGCGTGCTCGCCAAAGGTCGCGCCAACCCGACACCAGCCCTCGCCGCCGGCGACTGGAAAGACCTCAACGCCCTCGCCCGCCTCAGCGAGCAGGCGCTGATCGAAAACGGCCTGCCGCAATTCGAAGGCAGCAACGCCTGGGTGATCGCCGGCAGCCGCAGCCAGAGCGGCAAACCGTTGCTGGCCGGCGACCCGCACATTCGCTTCTCGGTGCCTTCGGTGTGGTACGAGGCGCAACTGTCGGCGCCGGGCTTTGAACTGTACGGCCACCATCAGGCGCTGGTGCCATTCGCATTTCTCGGGCACAACCTGGATTTCGGCTGGAGCCTGACCATGTTCCAGAACGACGATCTGGATCTGATCGCCGAGAAGGTCAACCCGGACAACCCCAATCAGGTCTGGTACCACGGCCAGTGGACCGATCTGGTCAGCACCGAGCAGCAGATCGCGGTGAAGGGCCAGGCACCGGTGACACTCACCCTGCGCCAGTCGCCCCACGGCCCGATCGTCAACGACGCGCTGGGCACCGCTGCCGGCAAAACACCGATCGCGATGTGGTGGGCGTTCCTCGAAACGCCGAACCCGATCCTCGAAGGTTTCTATCAGCTCAACCGCGCCGACACGCTGGCCAAGGCCCGCGCGGCAGCGGCCAAGGTGCAGGCACCGGGGCTGAACATCGTCTACGCCAATGCCAAGGGCGACATCGCCTGGTGGGCCTCGGCGTTGCTGCCCAAACGCCCTGCCGGGGTGAAGCCGGCCTTCATTCTCGACGGCAGCAGCAATCAGGCGGACAAGGACGGCTACTACCCGTTCAGCGCCAACCCGCAGGAAGAAAACCCGGCGCGCGGCTACATCGTCTCAGCCAACTTCCAGCCGCTGTCGCCGACCGGGATGGAGATTCCCGGTTACTACAACCTGGCCGATCGCGGTCAGCAGCTCAACCGCCAGCTCAGCGACAAGAATGTGAAGTGGAGCAACGAGGCCAACCAGAAGCTGCAACTGGGCACCACCACCGCTTACGGCCCGCGCACGCTGGCGCCGTTGCTGCCGGTGCTACGGGAAGTGGTGAGCGATCCGGCACAACTGAAACTGGTCGAGCAACTGGCACAGTGGCAAGGCGACTATCCGCTGGATTCGGTCAGCGCCACAGTGTTCAACCAGTTCCTCTACGACCTCGCCGATGCGGCCATGCGCGATGAGCTGGGCAACGACTTCTTCGAAACGCTACTGCCGACCCGGGTGATCGATGCCGCCCTGCCGCGCCTGGCAGCGAACGCCGATTCGCCGTGGTGGGACAACCGCGACACACCGAACAAGGAGACCCGTGCCGACATCGTCAAAGCGGCGTGGCAGGCAAGCATGACGCACCTGAAACAGACCCTCGGTGACACCCCGTCCGCCTGGCAATGGGGCACGGCGCACACCCTGACCCACGGTCATCCACTGGGGCAACAGAAGCCACTGGACCGCATCGTCAACGTCGGGCCATTCGCCGCGCCAGGCAGCCATGAAGTACCGAACAACCTCTCGGCCAAGCTCGGCCCGGCGCCATGGCCGGTGACTTACGGACCTTCGACGCGGCGCCTGGTGGACTTCGCCGACCCGGCGCACAGCCTGACCATCAACCCGGTCGGCCAGAGCGGCGTGCCGTTCGACAGCCACTATGACGATCAGGCCGAGGCGTACGTCGAGGGGATGTATGTGCAGGCGCACTTCAGCGAGGAAGAAGTGACGGCCAACACCCGCAGTACCTTGAAGCTGTTGCCGGCAAGGGCTGCCCAGTAGTTTTGTGCTGGCCGGTCTGGCCCTATCGCGAGCAGGCTCGCTCCTACAGTTGATCGCATTTTTTCAGAGGGAACGCGGTTAATTGTAGGAGTGAGCCTGCTCGCGATGAGGCCCTTCAACCCAATACATCTCTCAGAGCACCAGCGCAAAATTCAGCCGAAACTGCTGCGGTGTCACGCCCAGCCGGCGGTTGAACACACTGCGCATGTGCTGCGCATCACGAAACCCGCACTGATACGCCACGGTCTTCAACGGCGCCGTGGTGCTTTCAAGCATCACCCGCGCCGCATCCACCCGCGCCTGTTCGACGAACTCCGCCGGAGTGACCCGGGCTTCGCGGGCAAACACCCGGGAGAAGTTACGCGCGCTCATGTTCGCCGCATTCGCCAGATCGGCAATCGCCAGATCGCCGGTGAGATTGGCCAACACGTACAACTGCACCATCGCCACCGCCGACGTCGGCTCCGCATGCGGCGTGAGGAACGGGCTGAACTGCGACTGCCCGCCCGAGCGCTGAGTGAACACCACCAGGCGCCTGGCCACGCTCAGCGCCACCTCGGCGCCGTGATCACAGGCCAGCAGGTACAGCGACAGATCGATCCCCGCCGTGACCCCGGCCGAGGTGTAGAGCGCGCCGTCCTCGACATACAAGCGATCGACCTCGACCCGGGTTGATGGACACAACTGCGCCAAGGCTTCGGCATCATTCCAGTGGGTGGTGACGGTGCGCCCTTCCAGCAGCCCCGCCCGCGCCAGCATGAACGCACCGTTGCAGATCGAACCGAAACGCCGCGCACGGGCGCTGGCTTCGCGCAGCCAGGCATCGAACACGCGGCCAAAATCCATGAACGGCAACTGCGACCCACCGGCCACCAACAGCAAGTCCCAGGCGTCGAGCGCCTCGCTGAAATGCCGATGGGCACTGAGGTTCAAACCGTTGGAACAGGCCATCGGGCCCTGCTCGACACCAATCACCTCCAGCCGATAGTGATCCTCGGGCGGCAGAAACCGATTGGCCTCGGCGAACACATCCATCGGCCCACTGACATCCAGCGCCTGCACGCCGGGGAACACCACGATGGCGACGGTTTTGTTCATGACTGTGGATTCCCTTTCAAGAGCAAAAGATCGCAGCCTGCGGCTCCTACAGGGGAATGTGGACAACTGTAGGAGCTGTCGAAGGCTGCGATCTTTTTAGCTTGGCACGATTTGCAGGTCGATTGGCAAGGATCGCAGCCATGCGTTGATTGTCCGCTTACGGCCTCGGGGAACAGACTTTGTCCATCGGCGCCACAACGGCGTTTTCGACGAGGACTCTCAGATGAGCACGACCATTGCCGGCATCAAAATTCCTGACAGCGCGTTGGCCCGGGCTACCACCGAGTACATTCGCGACATCGAATCCGACCTGCTCTACCACCACTCGCGCCGGGTGTTTCTGTTCGGTGCGTTGAGCGGCGAGCGCCAGCAACTGGCCTACAACCCGGAGTTGCTGTACGTCGGCGCGATGTTCCACGACCTCGGGCTGGTCGAAGGCTATCGCAGCGCTGACGAGCGTTTTGAAGTGGATGGCGCCAATGCGGCAGCGGCGTTCCTCAAGCCGTACGGTTTGAGCGATGACGATATCGAACAGGTCTGGCTGTCGATTGCCCTGCACACTACGCCGGGGGTGCCCAAGCATCTGCGGCCGACCGTAGCGCTGGTGACTGCCGGGGTCGAGATGGACGTGCTGGGCATGGACTACGCGGCGTTCAGCAGCACCCAGCGCGAGGCGGT
Source organism: Pseudomonas sp. MG-9 (assembly GCF_018729515.1). Classification (NCBI taxonomy): domain Bacteria; kingdom Pseudomonadati; phylum Pseudomonadota; class Gammaproteobacteria; order Pseudomonadales; family Pseudomonadaceae; genus Pseudomonas; species Pseudomonas sp. MG-9. The sequence goes on along the minus strand of NZ_JAHHZH010000002.1, from coordinate 473,141 downwards.
GGTGCATGCACATCCACGCGGGGAAGGTTTCAAGGAATGCATCATCTGCGCGTTTGCCGACGGCTTGCGCCATCGCCCGCACACGACGTTCGGCAATGTGAAGGCCGATGTGCTGGTGGATCAGGAGCCGGGGTTCAAGCCGATGAACTTCGTTGAGGTCATCCGTAAATCTCCGTGGATTTCCTGAGCCCAAAAGCAAAAGATCGCAGCCTGCGGCAGCTCCTACATTGGAATGCAATCCCTGTAGGAGCTGCCGCAGGCTGCGATCTTTTTGCCTGTTAAGCCGCTTCCGGCGCAGGCGCGCGGCGCACGTCCGGTTGCTTCCACGAATCGGCAGCGCCTTCTTCGATGGCTTGCTGGATGGCTTTCTTGCGCGCTTCTTCGGCACGGCGGCTGAAGAACCACACCAGGAACGTCACCAGCGATACCGCCAGCAAAATCAGACTGGCCACGGCGTTGATCTCCGGCTTCACGCCCAGACGCACCGCCGAGAACACCTCCATCGGCAGGGTGGTAGAACCCGGGCCGGAGACGAAGCTCGCCAGCACCAGGTCGTCCAGCGACAGGGCGAACGACATCATGCCGCCCGCTGCCAGCGATGGCGCGATCATCGGGATGGTGATCAGGAAGAACACCTTCCACGGCCGTGCACCGAGGTCCATGGCTGCCTCTTCGATCGACAGGTCCAGCTCACGCAGACGCGCCGACACCACCACGGCCACATACGCGGCACAGAACGTCGTGTGGGCGATCCAGATGGTGACGATGCCACGTTCCTGCGGCCAGCCGATCATCTGCGCCATCGCCACGAACAGCAGCAACAGCGACAGACCGGTGATCACCTCAGGCATGACCAGCGGCGCGGTGACCAGACCACCGAATAGCGTGCGGCCCTTGAAGTGGGTGATGCGGGTCAGCACGAAGGCTGCCAGCGTACCCAGCGCCACCGCCGCGACAGCGGTGTAGCAGGCGATTTCCAGCGAGCGCAGCACCGAGCCCATCAGTTGCGTGTTGTCGAGCAGGCCGACGTACCACTTGATCGACCAGCCGCCCCACACCGTCACCAGTTTCGAGGCGTTGAACGAGTAGATCACCAGGATCAGCATCGGCGCGTAGATGAACAACAGACCCAGTACCAGCATCAGGCTGGAGAAACGGAAGTTCTTCATTCTTTGCCCTCCATTTCCTTGGCCTGACTGCGGTTGAACAGAATGATCGGCACAATCAGGATCGCCAGCATCACCACCGCCAGGGCGGACGCTACCGGCCAGTCGCGGTTGTTGAAGAACTCTTGCCAGAGCACTTTACCGATCATCAGGGTTTCCGGACCGCCGAGCAGTTCCGGGATCACGAACTCGCCCACCACCGGGATGAACACCAGCATGCAGCCGGCAATGATCCCGTTCTTGGACAGCGGAATGGTGATTTTCCAGAAGCTGTTGAAGGTGCTCGACCCGAGGTCGGAAGCGGCTTCCAGCAGGCTGTGGTCGTGCTTCACCAGGTTGGCGTACAACGGCAGGATCATGAACGGCAGGTACGAATAGACCACGCCGATATAGACCGCCAGGTTGGTGTTGAGGATCTGCAGCGGCTCATCGATAAAGCCCATGCTCATCAGGAAACCATTGAGCAGGCCGTTGTTGCTGAGGATGCCCATCCACGCATACACGCGGATCAGGATTGCAGTCCAGGTCGGCATCATGATCAGCAGCACCAGCACCGTCTGCAGCTCTTTGCGGGCGCTGGCGATGGCGTAGGCCATCGGGTAGCCGATCAGCAGGCACAACAGCGTGCTGAAAAAGGCCATCTTCAGCGAGCCGAGGTACGCGGCGATGTACAACTCGTCGTCGCCCAGCATCGCGTAGTTGCCGAGGTTCAGCAGCAGTTGCAGCTTCTGCTCGGCAAAGGTGTAGATCTCGGTGTACGGCGGGATGGCCACGTCGGCTTCGGCAAAGCTGATCTTCAGGACGATGAAGAACGGCAGCATGAAGAACAGGAACAGCCAGATGAAGGGAACACCGATGACCATCTGGCGGCCACCGGGAATTATTCGATTGAGGCGGCGTTTGAATTTGCGCATGTTCATGAGCGAAGTACCACGCCGCTGTCGTCTTCCCACCACACGTAAACCTGGTCGCCCCAGGTCGGACGCTGGCCGCGACGCTCGGCGTTGGCGACGAACGACTGCACCAGCTTGCCGCTCGGCAGTTCAACGTAGAACACCGAGTGACCGCCGAGGTAGGCGATGTCATGCACCTTGCCGCTCGACCAGTTGTACTCGCAGGTCGGCATTTCGGCGGTGACCAACAGCTTCTCCGGGCGAATCGCGTAGGTGACCGACTTGTCCTGCACCGAGGTGCTGATGCCGTGGCCGACGTAGATCTGCCGGTCGAGGTCTTTGCAGGTGATGGTCGCGTGACCTTCGGCATCGTCGATCACTTCGCCTTCGAAGATGTTCACGTTACCGATGAATTCGCAGACCAGACGACTGGTCGGGGTTTCGTAGATGTCGATCGGGCTGCCGATCTGGGCGATCCAGCCCAGGTGCATGATCGCGATGCGCTCGGCCATGGTCATGGCCTCTTCCTGGTCGTGGGTCACCATCACGCAGGTCACGCCGACGCGCTCGATGATCTCTACCAGCTCAAGTTGCATCTGCGAACGCAGTTTCTTGTCCAGTGCGCCCATCGGTTCGTCGAGCAGCAGCAGTTTCGGCCGCTTGGCCAGCGAACGCGCCAGTGCCACACGCTGACGCTGACCGCCCGACAGTTGATGCGGCTTGCGCTTGGCGTACTGGCTCATCTGTACCAGTTTGAGCATCTCGGCCACGCGGGCGTCGATCTCGGCGTTGGGGATCTTGTCCTGTTTGAGGCCGAAGGCGATGTTCTGCGCCACGGTCATGTGCGGGAACAAGGCGTACGACTGGAACATCATGTTGATCGGTCGCTCGTACGGCGGCATGTCGGTGATGTCGACGCCGTCGAGGAAAATGCGCCCCTCCGTGGGCCGTTCGAACCCTGCCAGCATCCGCAGCAGCGTGGATTTGCCCGATCCCGAACCGCCGAGCAGGGCGAAGATCTCGCCTTTCTTGATTTCCAGGGACACATCGTCCACGGCAATCGTCTCGTCGAACTTCTTCGTGACCCGGTCGATTTTGACCAACACCTGTTTAGGTGTCTGGTCGCCCTCGAGGGCTTTCTTATAGGCGCCGGAGGCAACTGCCATTTACGAAACTCCCAGAAAAAAAGAGTGCAGTTCGCCCAACGCGGACGAACCCAGGATAGTTTGTGCCTTACTTGCCCGACTTGACCTTGGTCCAGCTACGGGTCATCAAACGCTGAATATTGGCTGGCAACTCGACCGACACGTATGTCTTGTCGAGGACTGCCTGCGGCGGATAAACCGCTTCATCGGTGCGGATGGACTGTTCCATCAGCTTGTCCGAACCCGGGTTGGGGTTGGCGTAACCGACGTAATCACTGACCTGGGCGATCACCTCAGGTTTCAGCAAATAGTTGATAAAGGCGTGGGCTTCCTTGACGTTGGACGAGTCTTTCGGAATCGCCAGCATGTCGAACCACAGCGCGCCGCCCTCTTTCGGAATCGAGTAGGCGATGTTCACGCCTTTCTTGGCTTCTTCGGCACGGTGCTTGGCCTGGAAGATGTCACCGGAGAAACCGATGGCCACGCAGATGTCGCCGTTGGCCAGATCGCCGATGTATTTCGAGGAGTGGAAGTAGGTCACGTAAGGGCGCACGGCAAGCAGTTTGTCGGTGGCCTTGGCGTAGTCCTTGGGATTGGTGCTGTTGGCGTTCAGGCCCATGTAGTTGAGCACGGTCGGCATCATTTCATCCGCCGAGTCGAGGAACGCTACGCCGCAGCTGTGCAGCTTCTTGATGTTTTCAGGCTCGAACAACACGCTCCAGGAATCGATCTTGTCGATACCGAGCACGGCTTTGACCTTGTCGACGTTGTAGCCGATGCCGTTGGTGCCCCACAGGTACGGCACGGCGTAGAGGTTGCCCGGGTCGTTCTGCTCCAGGCGCTTGAGCAGCACCGGATCGAGATTCGAATAGTTCGGCAACTGCGCCTTGTCGAGCTTCTGGAACGCGCCCGCCTTGATCTGCTTGCCGAGGAAGTGGTTCGACGGCACGACCACGTCGTAACCGGTACGCCCGGCCAGCAGCTTGCCTTCCAGGGTTTCGTTGGAATCGAACACGTCGTAAACCGGTTTGATCCCGGTTTCTTTCTGGAAGTCGGCCAGGGTGGTCTCGCCGATGTAATCCGACCAGTTATAAATATGCACCGTACCGGCGGCCTGGGCTCCGACAGCGATCGTCAGGCCGGCAGTGGCCAGCAGGGCTTTGCGCAAAGAAGAAAAAATAGGCAAGTGGAGGTCCTCTAAATTAGTTGGGCCCAAGTTGCCCCGCGTTACATGACAGCCATGGCTGCCCGGCAACAAAACCGGCGCGCAACTTACCCTCGAAAAACCGTTCCTGCAAAACTTCCTGACATTTAATTGATCCGCTGGCCGCCTTCGCGGGGACGACGGCCAGCGGTTGCTGCTTCAAACCGGCTTATTTACCGGATTTGATCTTGGTCCAGCTGCGGGTCATTTCACGCTGGGTAGCCGCTGGCAGATCGGCGATGGCATACAGCTTGGCCTGCACGTCGGCTGGCGGGTAGATGCCTGGATCGCTGGTGATGTCTTTCTCTACCAGAGGTGTTGCAGCGGCGTTACCGTTCGGGAAGCGTACGGCGTTGGTGATGCCGGCCATGACTTCAGGCTTCTGCAGGAAGGTCATGAACTTGTAGGCGCCTTCAACGTTTTCGGCATCTTTAGGGATGGCGACCATGTCGAAGAAGCTGCCAGCGCCTTCTTTCGGAATGGCGTAGCTGACTTTGACCTTGTCACCAGCCTCGGCGGCACGGGACTTGGCCTGCTGCACGTCACCCGAGTAGCCGACCGCTACGCAGATGTTGCCGTTGGCCAGGTCCGAGATGTACTTGGAGGAGTGGAAGTAGGTGATCGAAGGACGAATCTTGAGGAACAGCTCCTCGGCTTTCTTGATGTCTTCTTTCTTCTGGCTGTCGGTAGGCAGGCCCAGGTAATGCAGCGCGACCGGGAGCATTTCGGTCGGCGAATCGAGGAAGCTCACGCCGCAGCCCTTGAGCTTGGCGATGTTTTCCGGCTTGAGCAGCACGTCCCACGAGTCGATGGTGTCGACGCCCAGCGCAGCCTTGACCTTCTCCGGGTTGTAACCGATGCCGATCGAGCCCCACATGTACGGGAAGGCGTGCTTGTTGCCCGGGTCGCTGACCGACACGGCCTTGAGCAGGTCCTGGTTCAGGTTCTTCCAGTTAGGCAGCTTGGACTGGTCCAGCTCCTGGTAAACGCCAGCCTTGATCTGCTTGGCCAGGAAGTTGTTCGACGGCACAACGACGTCGTAACCGGACTTGCCCGCCAGCAGTTTGGCTTCCAGGGTTTCGTTGCTGTCGAATACGTCGTAGACGACTTTGATCCCGGACTCTTTCTCGAAGTTGGCGATGGTGTCCGGCGCGATGTAGTCGGACCAGTTGTAAACGTGCAGCACTTTGTCATCCGCGTGAACCGCACCCGCCATCATGCCCGCTACGGACAGCGCGAGAAGAGTCTTGCCAGCAAGCTTTTTACCTAATGCCTTCATGCGTCATGCTCCAAATTTTTCTTTTTTGAACCACTTTGTTCAGCGGCCGAACCCCGACAACTGGAACCGCGGCTAGTCTGGCAAGATCGGAGGCGGTCTTTCAAGAAAAGGCCCACCTTTCTGACACCTTCGAGCGAGAGCGCCGCAGCTTCCCCGCTCGAAGCCTAGCACTTAGGCCTGCAACGCACTGAGAGTCAGATCCAGACACTTGCGTGCCTTTGTAACCAGCTCATCAATCTCCGCCTTGCTGATCACCAGCGGCGGCGCAATGATCATGGTGTCGCCCACGGCGCGCATGATCAGGCCGTTATCGAAGCAGAACTGCCGGCAGATCATGCCCACACCCCGGCCTTCGTAACGCTTGCGAGTGGCCTTGTCCTGCACCAGCTCGATCGCCCCCAGCAGACCGACTCCGCGTACTTCACCCACCAACGGGTGATCGTTGAGTTCGCGCAGACGTTTCTGCAAATACGGTGCCGTTTCGTTGCGTACGTTCTCGATAATTTTCTCGTCGCGCAGAATCCGGATGTTTTCCAGACCCACCGCCGCCGCCACCGGGTGCCCCGAGTAGGTGAAGCCGTGGTTGAAGTCGCCGCCTTCATTGAGCACTTTCACCACTTCGTCGCGCACGATCAGGCCACCCATCGGGATGTAGCCGGACGTCAGGCCTTTGGCGATGGTCATCATGTCTGGCTTCAGATCGTAGAAATCCGAACCGAACCATTGACCGGTACGGCCGAAACCACAGATCACTTCGTCCGCCACGAACAGGATGTCGTACTTGGCGAGGATTTCCTTGATGCGCGGCCAGTAGGTGTCTGGCGGAATGATCACGCCGCCGGCGCCCTGGATCGGCTCGGCAATGAAGGCGCCGACGTTATCCACGCCGACTTCGAGAATCTTCTCTTCCAGCTGATTGGCCGCCCAGATGCCGAACTCTTCCGGCGACATGTCGCCGCCCTCGGCGAACCAGTACGGCTGCGCGATGTGAACGATGCCCGGAATCGGCAAATCGCCCTGTTCGTGCATATAAGTCATGCCGCCCAGGCTCGCGCCGGCCACGGTGGAACCGTGATAACCGTTCTTGCGGCTGATGATGACTTTCTTGTTCGGCTGGCCCTTGATCGCCCAGTAGTGACGAACCATGCGCAGCATGGTGTCGTTGCCTTCGGAGCCGGAGCCGGTGAAGAACACGTGGTTCATGCCTTGCGGCGCTACGTCGGCGATGGCCTTGGCCAGTTCCAGTGCCGGCGGGTGCGCGGTCTGGAAGAACAGGTTGTAGTAAGGCAGTTCGCGCATTTGCTTCGCGGCTGCGTCAGCCAGTTCATCGCGGCCATAACCGATCGCCACGCACCACAGACCCGCCATGCCATCGAGGATCTTGTTGCCTTCGCTGTCCCACAGGTACACGCCCTTGGCGTTGGTGATGATCCGTGGGCCCTTCTCTTTCAGCTGCTTGAAGTCGCTGAACGGGGCCAGGTGGTGATCGCTGCTCAGGGCTTGCCACTCACGGGTTTGCGGGTTGTTGCTGGTCATGCCAATTCTCCTTGTTATCGGTGAAGGCACGGCTGCTGCCAGCCGCGCCCGGCGTATCAGACGGCGAAGAGCAGGTACTCACGCTCCCAGGAACTGATCACGCGCTTGAAGTTTTCATGCTCGGCCCGTTTTACCGCGACGTAGCCGGTGATGAAGGTCTTGCCCAGGTATTTCTCGATGGTCGCGCTGTTTTCCATGCGCTCCAGTGCGTCCTCGATGGTCAGCGGCAGGCGCAGATTGCGACGTTCATAGCCACGGCCAACGACCGGCGCGCTCGGGTTGAGGCCCTCGACCATGCCGATGTAGCCGCAGAGCAGGCTCGCGGCAATCGCCAGGTACGGGTTGGCGTCGGCGCCCGGCAGGCGGTTTTCCACGCGACGGTTCTGCGGGCCGGCATCCGGTACACGCAGGCCCACGGTGCGGTTCTCTTCGCCCCACTCCACGTTCACCGGCGCCGAGGTGTCCGGCAGGAAGCGGCGGAACGAGTTGACGTTCGGCGCGAACAGCGGCAGCAGTTCGGGGATCAGTTTCTGCAGGCCACCAATGTGGTGCAGGAACAGCTGGCTCATGGTCCCGTCTTCATTGGAGAACACGTTCTTGCCGGTCTCGATGTCGATGATGCTCTGGTGCAGGTGCATGGCGCTGCCCGGCTCACCGGTCATCGGCTTGGCCATGAAAGTCGCAGCCACGTCGTGCTTGAGCGCCGCCTCACGCATGGTGCGCTTGAACACCAGGATCTGGTCGGCCAGCGACAGTGCGTCGCCGTGACGGAAGTTGATCTCCATCTGCGCCGTGCCGTCTTCGTGGATCAGCGTGTCGAGGTCCAGTTCCTGCAGTTCGCACCAGTCGTAGACGTCTTCGAACAACGGGTCGAATTCGTTCGCCGCTTCGATGGAGAACGACTGACGACCGATTTCCGGACGGCCCGAGCGACCAATCGGCGGCTGCAACGGATAGTCAGGGTCGTCACTGCGCTTGGTCAGGTAGAACTCCATTTCCGGCGCCACGATCGGCTGCCAGCCCTTGTCGGCATAGAGTTTCAGGACTTTCTTGAGCACGTTGCGTGGCGACAGCTCGATCGGGTTGCCTTGCTTGTCGTAGGTGTCGTGAATCACCTGGGCGGTCGGCTCGATGGCCCACGGCACCAGATACACGGCGTTCTGGTCGGGGCGGCAGATCATGTCGATGTCGGCCGGGTCGAGCAGTTCGTAATAGATGTCGTCTTCGACGTAATCGCCAGTCACGGTCTGCAGCAGCACACTCTCTGGCAGGCGCATGCCCTTTTCGGCGATGAACTTGTTGGTCGGCGAGATCTTGCCCCGGGTGATACCGGTCAAGTCGCCGATCATGCATTCGACTTCTGTGATCTTGTGGTCTTTCAACCAATCGGTGAGCTGGTCGAGGTTGTTACTCATAAATGCCTCTGGGCTGAGTCTCCTGACATCGTGTCAGGCAAAGTTTGACGCCGTGGCGTCGCGTTAAAGGGGGCTTGCTTGCGCGCAGTGCCGGCTTACGCCCGGCACCGCGCATCGACAATGAAAGAGGAGCTTACCTGCCCTTTACGCTGGCGTTGCATTTCCTGTGCACATTCAAGGCGTGCAGAATCATGAGCACGGCTTGGGAAGCGGCACAGGCTTTGAGACTCAAAGAGATCTATATTGGAAGGAGACGCCATAAACAGGATGCTTGGCCGTACGTCCAGAATAACGGACGCTGCCGTTCTGGCTGCTGCCGACGAGAACCTTGTCGACAGACCGCGAGCCTTGTTGGCTGCGCTACGGACGGATTTGTCGCCACTGATGTGTTGAGCATGCAGACCGGACTGTTGCGAGCAGTCGGTGATGCCGATTAACGGCAGGCGAGACATGAAGCACCCCGGTATTATTGCTGTTATGGGTTTGATCCGAGCTTAGCCTTGTTCATTTTTTTACACAACACCCCCGTAAAAAATACAACACGGCCTGCTCAAGCCCGCGGGTGCCAAGCGTCCCAAGGACAAAAAATCGCCCCAAAGTGCCCCATAAATGCCCTCGTAGCGCTTTTTTAGGGCAAAAAAGGCCTCGCTTGACTTCGGCATGCCGTTCGGGTTGACTGAAACCAGAAAAGATCAATGATTGATATTTTTAACAACAAAGGTGTTGCATCATGTCGGTACCCCCGCGTGCCGTTCAGCTTAACGAAGCGAACGCGTTCCTTAAGGAACATCCTGAGGTTCTGTACGTTGACCTTCTGATTGCGGATATGAATGGTGTGGTGCGCGGCAAGCGCATCGAACGCACCAGCCTCCACAAGGTTTACGAGAAAGGCATCAACCTGCCGGCCTCTCTATTTGCTCTGGATATCAATGGCTCTACGGTGGAAAGCACCGGCCTGGGTCTGGACATCGGCGACGCCGACCGGATCTGCTATCCAATCCCCGATACCCTGTGCAACGAGCCATGGCAGAAGCGCCCGACCGCGCAACTGTTGATGACCATGCACGAACTCGAAGGTGACCCGTTTTTCGCCGATCCACGCGAAGTGCTCCGTCAAGTTGTTGCAAAGTTTGACGAGCTGGGCTTGACCATCTGCGCAGCCTTCGAGCTGGAGTTCTACCTGATCGACCAGGAGAACGTGAACGGCCGTCCACAGCCGCCACGCTCGCCGATCTCCGGCAAACGCCCGCACTCGACTCAGGTCTACCTGATCGACGACCTCGACGAATACGTCGACTGCCTCCAGGACATTCTGGAAGGCGCCAAAGAGCAAGGCATCCCGGCCGACGCCATCGTCAAGGAAAGTGCCCCGGCGCAGTTCGAAGTGAACCTGCACCACGTCGCCGACCCGATCAAGGCGTGCGACTACGCGGTCCTGCTCAAGCGTCTGATCAAGAACATCGCCTACGACCATGAAATGGACACCACCTTCATGGCCAAGCCTTATCCAGGCCAGGCAGGCAACGGTTTGCACGTACACATTTCGATCCTGGACAAGGCCGGCAAGAATATCTTTGCCAGCGAGGATCCCGAGCAGAACGCCGCATTGCGTCACGCGATCGGCGGTGTGCTCGAGACCCTGCCCGCCCAAATGGCGTTCCTGTGCCCTAACGTCAACTCGTACCGTCGTTTCGGCGCACAGTTCTACGTGCCGAACTCGCCATGCTGGGGCCTGGACAACCGCACCGTGGCGATCCGCGTACCGACCGGCTCTGCCGATGCCGTGCGTATCGAACACCGCGTGGCCGGCGCCGACGCCAACCCGTACCTGCTGATGGCTTCGGTTCTGGCGGGCGTGCATCACGGCCTGACCAACAAGATCGAGCCGGGCGCTCCGGTCGAAGGCAACAGCTACGAGCAGAACGAACAAAGCCTGCCGAACAACTTGCGCGATGCCCTGCGCGAGCTGGACGACAGCGAGGTGATGGCCAAGTACATCGATCCGAAATACATCGATATCTTCGTCGCCTGTAAAGAGAGCGAGCTGGAGGAGTTCGAACACTCCATCTCCGACCTCGAGTACAACTGGTACCTGCATACCGTTTAAGCGGTTGCAGCGCCAAAAGGAACGCCGTTGGCTCTCGCAGCCAGCGGCGTTTTTTTATGGCCGAACATAATCCCCTTGTGGCGAGGGAGCTTGCTCCCGCTGGGTTGCGCAGCAGCCCCAAGCCCCTGCGACTCGGTATGTCAGGAAAAACAGGTCGTCTGGTTTTACGACTGCTGCGCAGCCGAGCGGGAGCAAGCTCCCTCGCCACAAGGACTGTGTTGCACTCGGGGCAGGCGCTCCGCGTACAATGCCCGCTGCCCCGCAGGAGACTTCCATGACGCGTCCCGCCCCCGTCCGCAAACCCCGTGCCCGCAGCCAGGCGCGAATCGATTCGATACTCGATGCCGCACGCACGCTGCTGGCCGCCGAGGGTGTGGCCAGCCTGTCGATTTACAGTGTGGCCGAACGCGCGCAGATTCCGCCCTCCTCCGTGTACCACTTCTTCGCCAGCGTGCCGGCGCTGCTCGAAGCGCTGACCGCCGATGTGCACGCGGCCTTTCGCGCCTGCCTGCAAGCACCGATCGACCACGATGCCCTGCGCGACTGGCGCGACCTGTCACGACTGGTCGAGGAGCGGATGCTGGAGATCTACGACGAAGACGCCGCCGCCCGCCAGTTGATTCTCGCTCAGCACGGCCTGACCGAAGTGACCCAGGCCGACCGTCAGCACGACATCGAACTGGGCGACCTGATGCACAAGCTGTTCGACCACCACTTCGAATTGCCGCGACTGCCGAGCGATGTCGACGTGTTTGCCCTGGCGATGGAACTGGGCGACCGCGTGTATGCGCGCTCGGTGCAGCAGCATGGGCAGATTACGCCGCGCATGGCCGAGGAAGGAATGCGGGTGTTTGATGCCTATATCGGCCTGTATCTGCCGCCTTATCTGCCTAAACGCTAAAAGATCGCAGCCTCCGGCAGCTCCTACAGGAGCACGCACTCCCTTGTAGGAGCTACACCGAAGGCTGCGATCTTTTGATCTTCAAAAAGAAAAACCCCGAAGGGCTCACGCCTTTCGGGGTTGTTTTTTACTCACTGACTTACAACTTGGCGATCGACACCTCGGTGGATTTCACGAAGGCGATCACCTCGCTGCCCACCGCCAGTTCCAGCTCCTTGACCGAACGGGTGGTGATCACTGAAGTGACAATGCCGGAGGCGGTCTGCACGTCGATTTCCGACAGCACGTCGCCGAGAACGATCTCCTTGATCGAGCCTTTGAACTGGTTGCGCACGTTGATGGCTTTGATAGTCATGATATTTCTCCTGGGGTCGAAATAAGCTGCAAGTTGCGAGTTTCAAGCGGCAAGCAAAAGCACAGCGCTTTTACTTGAGGCTTGTAGCTTGCCGCTTGAAGCTGCTTCATTGCGCCCAACGCAATTGCGTAGGCAGGGGTGAAACGGGTTCCGGCTCCGGCGGTTCGCCGGGCAGGGAGAGAACACGGTTGAGCACTTCGGTTTCCAGCGTCGCCAGTCGATGCGAACCACGCACCCGAGGTCGCGGCAACTCCACTTGCAGATCGAGACCGACTTCGCCGTCCTCGATCAGAATCACTCGGTCGGCAATCGCTACCGCCTCGCTGACGTCGTGGGTCACCAGCAGCACCGTGAAGCCGTGCTGCTGCCACAGGCGTTCGATCAGTTGCTGCATCTCGATCCGGGTCAGGGCGTCCAGCGCACCGAGCGGCTCGTCGAGCAGCAGCAGGCGCGGTTGGTGGATCAGCGCCCGGGCCAGAGCTACACGCTGCTTCTGGCCGCCGGACAAGGCGGCCGGCCACTCGTTGGCGCGATCGGCCAGACCGACCGCTTCCAGCGCTGCCAGTGCCTGTGGGCGCCAGTTGCCCTTGAGGCCAAGACCGACGTTGTCGATGATCTTTTTCCACGGCAGCAGCCGTGCTTCCTGAAACATCAGCCGGGTGTCTTCGCGCGCATCGCTCAGCGGTGCGGCGCCGGCCAGCAGCTCGCCGCCAGTCGGTTGATCGAGGCCGGCGAGCAAGCGCAGCAAGGTGCTCTTGCCGCAACCGCTGCGCCCGACCACGGCGACGAATTGCCCCGCCGGAATGTGCAGGTCGATGTCGCGCAGCACCTGCCGCGCACCGAAGGTTTTCTGCAGGTTGCGCACCACCAGCGGAATCCCGCGCAGCAGGCGTGGAGGCTGTTGAGCGGTCATGCCGCACCTCCCTTGGCAACCTGATAGGCCGGATGCCAGCGCAGCCACACGCGCTCAAGTCCACGGGCAGCGAGGTCGGCCAGTTTGCCGAGCACCGCGTAAAGCAGGATCGCCAGCACCACCACGTCGGTCTGCAAAAACTCGCGGGCATTCATCGCCAGATAGCCGATGCCGGAGCTGGCGGAAATGGTTTCCGCCACGATCAGCGTCAGCCACATGAAGCCCAGCGCGAAGCGCACACCGACCAGAATCGACGGCAGCGCCCCCGGCAGAATTACCTGCCAGAACAGGCTGAAACCGCTCAAACCATAACTGCGCGCCATCTCCACCAGCGCCGGATCGACGTTGCGGATGCCGTGGTAGGTGTTGAGGTAAATCGGGAACAACGTGCCCAACGCCACCAGGAAAATCTTCGCCGACTCGTCGATGCCGAACCACAGGATCACCAGCGGAATCAGCGCCAGGTGCGGCACGTTGCGGATCATCTGTACCGAACTATCGAGCAGGCGTTCGCCCCACTGCGACAGGCCGGTGATAAAGCCCAGTACCAGACCGATGCTGCCGCCGATGGTGAAGCCCAGCGCCGCACGCCAGCCGCTGATTGCCAGGTGGGTCCAGATCTCGCCGCTGCGTACCAGACTGACGCCGGCCTCGATCACCGCCACCGGCGCCGGCAGGATCCGCGTCGACAACCAACCGGCCGACACCGACAACTGCCACACCGCCAGCAAGAGCACCGGCAACGCCCAGGGTGCGAGGCTGTGGATGAGTTTCTTCATGGCGCGCCTCAGCTCTGCGACGCGGCTTTGGGAAGAATGTCGTTGGCGACCATCTCGCCAAACGGGCTGACGTACCCGGCGCTTTTCGGCAGTTCCGGGCGCTCGACGTCGAGGTGCGGGAACAGCAGTTCGGCGACACGGTACGACTCTTCGAGATGTGGATAACCAGAGAAGATAAAGGTGTCGATACCCAGATCCGCGTACTCCTTCACCCGCGCCGCCACGGTCGGGCCGTCGCCGACCAGCGCAGTACCGGCCCCACCGCGCACCAGTCCGACGCCGGCCCACAGATTCGGGCTGACTTCGAGGTTGTCGCGACTGCCACCGTGCAGCGCGGCCATGCGTTGCTGACCAACCGAATCGAAACGCGCCAGCGAGGCCTGCGCACGTTTGATGGTGTCGTCGTCCAGATGGGAGATCAGGCGGTCTGCCGCTTGCCAGGCTTCAGCGTTGGTTTCCCGCACGATCACATGCAGACGAATGCCGAAGCGCACGGTGCGTCCGAGCTTGGCGGCTTTGGCGCGCACTTGTTCGATCTTCTCGGCCACCGCTGCTGGTGGCTCGCCCCAGGTCAGGACCATCTCGACCTGTTCGGCGGCCAGGTCCTGCGCCGCTTCCGACGAACCACCAAAGTACAGCGGCGGGCGCGGTTGCTGGATCGGCGGATAGAGCAATTTCGCGCCTTTCACGCTGATGTGTTCGCCGTCGTAATCGACGGTTTCACCTTCCAGCACCCGACGCCAGATGCGGGTGAACTCCACCGAGGCCTGATAGCGCGCCTCGTGATCGAGGAACAGCCCGTCGCCGGCCAACTCTTCCGGGTCACCACCGGTCACCAGGTTGAACAGCGCACGACCGCCAGACAAGCGATCCAGCGTGGCTGCCTGCCGCGCCGCGACCGTCGGGGAAATGATCCCGGGGCGCAGGGCGACCAGGAACTTCAGGCGCTGAGTCACCGGGATCAGCGACGCGGCCACCAGCCACGAGTCTTCGCAGGAGCGGCCGGTGGGAATCAGCACGCCGCCAAAACCCAGGCGATCCGCCGCTTGCGCAACCTGTTGCAAATAACCGTGATCAACGGCGCGGGCGCCTTCGGCGGTGCCAAGGTAATGGCCGTCGCCGTGAGTAGGCAGGAACCAGAAGATGTTGAGGCTCATGGAGTGGTCTCCTTGGGGATTCGAATTACCGGGCTTGGGAGCTTTGGGCCACAGCGGCCGGTGGTGTCCAGATCACATTCTGGATGCTCAACGGCTTGGGAATCAGCTTGAGCTGGTAGAAGGTGTCGGCGATTTTCTGCTGCGCGGCGACCACTTCCGGGGTCAGGAACAGCGCACCGTAGCCCTGGCGTTTCACCGAGGTCAGGGTGATGTCCGCCGGCAGACCGAGCAGCGGCGCGACTTGTTGAGTCACGTCTTCAGGGTTGGCTTTGGACCACTCGCCGACAGCGCGCACTTCTTCAACGAGGGTCTTGATCACCTCGGGATTTTTCTGGGCGTAAGGCTTGGTCGCGAGATAGAACTGGTGGTTGTCGACAATGCCTTTGCCGTCACGCAGGGTGTGCGCTTGCAACTGCTTCTCGGCAGCGGCCTGGTACGGATCCCAGATGACCCAGGCGTCGACGCTGCCACGTTCGAACGCAGCGCGGGCATCGGCCGGCGGCAGAAATACGGTCTGAATGTCGGAGTATCTGAGGCCGGCGTCTTCCAGCGCGCGCACCAACAGGTAGTGCACGTTGGAACCTTTGTTCAGCACGACTTTCTTGCCCTTGAGATCGGCCACCGATTTGATCGGCGAGTCCTTCGGCACGAGGATCGCTTCGCTGTTCGGCGCCGGTGGCTCGTAGGCCACGTAGAGCAAATCAGCACCAGCCGCCTGGGCGAACACCGGTGGGGTTTCGCCGGTCACGCCGAAGTCGATCGAGCCGACGTTCAGGCCTTCGAGCAGTTGCGGGCCACCGGGGAACTCAGTCCATTGCACGTCCACGCCTTGAGCGGCCAGACGCTTTTCCAGCGTGCCTTTGGCTTTGAGCAGCACCAGCGTGCCGTACTTCTGATAACCGATCCGAAGCACGCCTTCATGGGTAGAAAGCGCCTGAGCTTGAGTGATAGCGCCGAAGGACACAGCCGCAGCAAACAGAGCGACCAGACCACGACGCAAAAATACAGTGCGCATCGCGCTCTCCTTTTTGCTGTTGGGTGTTGGCTGCACCTGCTTGGCCGTTGACGGCTGAGTAAGGTGAGTACTTCAAATTCCGATGTGCCTGGAGCGCAGGCTTAAATGCTCCAGCGAGCACTCAACAAACGTTCATTCAACAAGCCTGGCTCCAGCGGTTTCGGCCGGCGGGCCATGGCACTGACAAACTGATCCAGCGCTTCATGCAGACGCTGCTCCAGCGCCGGCGCCAGTTGCGCCTGGGCACTGCCTTCGCCGTAAGCGATCTGGCTGTCCTCGGCGAAAATCCCTTGCAGCATTTCCTGGGCCTTCAACGCCGACAGCACTGGCTTGAGTGCGTAATCGACCACCAGCATGTGGGCGATGCTGCCGCCGGTGGCCATCGGCAGAACAATCTTGTGATTCAGGGCGCGCTCCGGCAGCAGATCCAGCACGGTCTTCAGGGCGCCGGAAAACGACGCTTTGTAGACCGGCGTGGCGATGAGCAGGCCGTCGGCGTTTTCAATCTGCGCCAGCAGGTCGAGCACCTTCGGGCTGTCGAAGCGGGCGTGGAGCAGGTCTTCGGCCGGGAAGTCCCGCACCTGATAACTCACCACTTCCACCCCTTGCTCCTGCAACCAGCGTTGCGAGCGCTCCAGCAACACCCCGGAGCGGGAGCGTTGGCTGGGACTGCCACCGAGTGAGACGACCAGCATTCAGACGATTCCTTGCGCGTTACAGGCGATTCGCGGGTTGCGATCTCGCGTCGATGGAGTGACCTTACCAGCTGATTTATATATCCATAAATCATATTTATTCATTTGGTTATGCGTTTAAGAGATATACGTTTCGGCGAACTGCGGACGAAAAAAAGGCCGTCGAAACGGCCTGAAATCCCCTGCTTTGTGGTTCCATGGTGACTGGACTAACGCCATCGCGAGCAGGCTCACTCCTACAGGGGGAATGCATTCCAAATGTAGGAGTGAGCCTGCTCGCGATGGCGGTGGCGGCCACACCGCAAATCTCACTGACTCACTTGTTCGGCTGCGGCGTCAGGCGCAGGTACGGCTTCACCGCGCGATAGCCTTTCGGGAAGCGCCGCTTGATCTCGTCTTCATCCTTGAGCGACGGCACGATCACCACATCTTCACCGTCCTGCCAGTTGGCCGGGGTGGCCACCTTGTAGTTATCGGTGAGTTGCAGCGAATCGATCACCCGCAGGATCTCGTGGAAGTTGCGCCCGGTGCTCGCCGGGTAGGTGATGGTCAGACGAATCTTTTTGTTCGGATCGATCACGAACAGCGAACGCACGGTCAGCGTGTCGCTGGCGTTCGGGTGGATCAGATCATAGAGATCGGAGACCTTGCGATCGGCATCGGCCAGGATCGGGAGATTGACGATCGTGTTCTGGGTTTCGTTGATGTCTTCGATCCACTTGTGGTGCGAGTCCACCGGGTCGACCGACAGCGCGATGGCTTTGACACCGCGCTTGCTGAACTCATCCTTGAGCTTGGCGGTGAAGCCCAGCTCGGTGGTGCACACCGGGGTGAAGTCGGCCGGGTGGGAGAACAGCACGCCCCAGCTATCGCCCAGCCACTCGTGAAAACGAATCTTGCCGGCGCTGGAGTCCTGTTCGAAATCGGGGGCGATGTCGCCGAGTCTGAGGCTCATGGTGCTGCTCCTGATGAGTTGTTCGAGACCTCAACTGTAGCTCGGGATTCGCAATCATGAAAAAGAATAAATAACTAGATATCTAGAATCTAAAGGAATATTAAACATCGTTCACTGGACGCTCGCCGACAACGCGACGAACATCGCCCTCAAGGTTCGAGAAGGCCTTGAGTAGCTGCAAAAGAGGGGAATTTCGGGAAGGGCTTACGGGGGTGAGTCTGACTCGAAATGCAAAAGCCCCGTCCGGCACGGTGCCGGACGGGGCTTTTTTTACATCAGCCGCTTGAGCGCGCTATTACAGCAGCGGGATCGAGTAGCTGACGATCAGGCGGTTTTCGTCCTGGGAACGGGTGTTCGCCAGGTCGGTACGCCACATCGCGTTTTTCCAGGCAACGCCGAGGTTTTTCAGCGGGCCTTCCGGAATCACATAACCGATGGTCAGGTCACGTTCCCACTCGGTTTTTTCGCCCAGTGGAGTGTCGATGTTGTTACCACGCAGGTAGATCAGGTTGGCGGTCAGGCCAGGAACGCCGATCTTGGCGAAATCGTAGCCGTAGCGAGCCTGCCAGGTACGCTCGCCAGCACGGGCGAACTTCTGGATCTGCATGTCGGTGATGGTGCTGTTGGACGAGCCGTCACCCTGGTTCAGCCAAGGGAAGTCGCTGTCGCCTTTGGTGTACTGGTAGCCGGCACCGAAGGTGTGACCTTCAACCGAGTACAGCGCCAGGTAGCTGTACAGATCGTTGTCGACCTTGCCCTTGACGGTTTTGCCACCGTAGTAACCGCTGGTGTAGTAGGCAGCGGTATCGCCGTTGGCACCGTTGTCACGGCTGCGGTAGTAACGCAGGTCGCTTTTCAGTACGCCCGGGCCGATGCCCCAGTTGTGTACCAGACCCAGGAAGTTCTGCGAGTAGAAGTCTTTCAGCTCGCCGTAGTAGTACGAAGCGGTCAGGTCTTTAGTGACCTTGTAGTCTGCACCACCGTAGTAGAACTTGTTGCTGAACACGCCCTTGTCGTAGTTCGAACCGGCGTTCGCACCGGCAATCGACATGTTCTCGTTGTTGCTGGAGTTACGACCCTTGACGGCCTCAACCTGACCGGCAGTCAGCGTCAGATCCTTGAACTCGTTCGAGGTGATCGCTTCGCCCTGGAAGGTTTGTGGCAGCAGGCGACCGTCGTTGTACTTGATGACCGGGTTGTTCGGCATCAGGGTACCGACCTTCAGTTCGGTCTGGGAGATCTTGACCTTGCCGGTCACGCCCAGGCTGGCGAAGTCATGCACGGCACGGTTGCCATCGCTTGGGAACACGGTGCCGCCGGAAGCGGTACCGGAGGAGTTGCCGCTGGTGGCCGGGCTGGAGTCCAGACGCACGCCGTACAGGCCGATCGCGTCAACACCGAACTGCACGGTGCCTTGGGTGTAGCCGGAGATGAAACGCAGATCGAAGCCTTGGCCCCACTCTTCGTTCTTGTTCGCGCCAGCGCCATCACGGTTGTCGGTGTTGATGTAGAAGTTGCGCAGACCCAGAGTGGCCTTGCTGTCTTCGATGAAACCGGCGGCGCCTGCCTGCTGCGCCAAAACCCCTACGGCCACAGCCAGGGCCAAGGTGGACTTGTTCATGTAAAGCTCCTCTCGTTTCTAATTCTTGTGTTCCTGGTCCTGGTCGAATGCCCGGATCCGTAGGTTCGCGATTAGCGCCAGAGCGTGACTGACAAGTCAATCGTAACCTTGTGTGTCTACGACCAAGGTCTAATCGCAGTATTTGGGTCCCTGCACAGTACTGACTTTCCTGATAACCCCAAAAAGAATTATTTCATTCTTTTTTATACCATTCAGGCATATGGCTAATTAATGGCCACCTGCAGCGCAACACAGGGTATCGGCTACTAAGCTAATTACTAAATGGTATTTGTTTGCCTTTTTTTAGATCGATTAGCGTTGACGCATCTAAAACACGTCAAACCCTATCCAAAAGGCGACGCCATCATGGTCAAACGTGCACTATCTAGTCAAATTGTTACAGTTTGTGTGTCAGCAATAATTTCTTTCTCCGCCCACGCCGCCAACCTCACCATCGGCTACCAAACCGGTATCGACCCGAGCAAAGTCCCCCAGGCCGATGGCACCTACGAGAGCACCATCGGCCAGCCCATCGACTGGCGCCGCTTCAACAGTGGTCCGGAAGTTGTGACAGCCATCGCATCAGGCGATGTGCAGATCGGCAACCTTGGCTCCAGCCCTTTGGCAGCAGCCGCCTCGCGCAATCTGCCGATCGTCGCATTCATCGTTTCAGCGCAGATCAATGCCGCCGAGGCGCTGGTCGTGCGCAACGGTAGCGGGATCAACACTCCGCAGGACCTGGTCGGCAAGACCATCGCCACGCCCTTCGTTTCCACCTCCCACTACAGCCTGCTCGGCGCACTCAAGCACTGGGGCCTGGACACCAGCAAAGTCAAAGTGGTGAACCTGCAGCCAGCGGAAATCGCTGCCGCGTGGAAGCGCGGAGACATCGACGGTGCGTTTGTCTGGTCGCCGGCGCTGGGAGAAATCCGCAAGACCGGCAAAACCCTGACCGATGCCGCACAAGTCGGCCAATGGGGCGCGCCGACCTTCGAAGTCTGGGTCGCCCGCAAGGACTACGCCGAGAAGCACCCTGAAGTGGTGGCCAAGTTTGCCAAGGTCACTCTAGACGCGTTTGCCGATTACGCCAGCCATAAAGACAGCTGGACGGCCGACTCGGTGCCGGTACAGAAAATCGCCAAATTGACCGGTGCCAATGCGGCCGACGTTCCGGAGCTGCTCGCAGGTTCAGCCTTCCCGGATGCCAAGGCACAGCAAACCACCGCGCTGCTGGACGGCGGCACGGCCAAGGCGATTGGTGAGACGGCGAAGTTTTTGAAGGAACAGGGCAAGGTTGAAACGGTGCTGCCGGACTATTCGCCTTACGTCAGCGCGAAGTACATCACTGAGTAATCACAAAACCCTGTAAGAGCTGCCGCGGGCTGCGATCTTTTGATTCACTGAAAACAAGATCAAAGGATCGCAGCCTGCGGCAGCTCCTACAGGGAGCTCATGCAGCCCCAGAGTTACAGGGTTTTTTCGAAGATCTTCGAGTTGCGCTGATAGTTGTACAGCGACGCCCGTGCCGCCGGCAGGCGCTCGACGCTGCTGGGCTCGAAACCGCGTTCGCGGAACCAGTGCGCGGTACGGGTGGTGAGGACGAACAGGGTTTTCAGGCCTTGTTCCCGGGCGCGGGTCTCGATGCGCTCCAGCAGCTCATCACCGCGACCGCCGTGACGGTACTCGGGGTTCACCGCCAGGCACGCCAGCTCACCAGCATCCGAATCGGCGATCTGATACAGCGCCGCGCAGGCGATGATCATGCCTTCACGCTCGACCACGCTGAACTGTTCGATCTCGCGCTCCAGCACTTCACGCGAGCGACGCACCAGAATCCCCTGCTCTTCCAGCGGACTGATCAGGTCGAGCAAACCGCCGACGTCTTCAATCGCCGCCTCGCGCACCAGTTCGAATTGCTCCTGGGCCACCAGCGTACCGCCACCGTCACGGGTGAACAGCTCGGTCAGCAGCGCGCCGTCTTCGGCGTAACTGACGATATGACTGCGCGCGACACCGCCACGGCAGGCTTCGGCAGCGGCATCCAGCAGTTCGGCCTGATAGTTGTTGCCCAGACGCGCCAGATGCGCCGGCACCTGCTGCGGACGCAGTTCGCGCACCAGTTTGCCGCTTTCGTCGATCAGACCCAGGTCAGCGCCGAACAGCAGCAGTTTGTCTGCGCCCAGGTCGATGGCGGCGCGAGTGGCGACGTCTTCGCAAGCCAGGTTGAAGATTTCACCGGTCGGCGAGTAGCCCAGCGGCGACAGCAGCACGATGGAGCGCTCGTCGAGCAGACGATTGATGCCCTTGCGGTCGACCCGGCGCACTTCACCAGTGTGGTGATAATCAACGCCTTCGAGCACGCCGATCGGCCGCGCGGTAACAAGGTTGCCGCTGGCCACCCGCAGACGCGAGCCCTGCATCGGCGACGAAGCCATGTCCATCGACAGCCGCGCTTCGATGGCGATGCGTAACTGACCGACCGCGTCGATCACGCACTCCAGCGTTGCCGCATCGGTGATGCGCATGCCGTGGTGGTAGTGCGGGGTCAGGCCGCGGGCGGCGAGACGGGTTTCAATTTGCGGGCGCGAACCGTGGACCAGCACCAGACGTACGCCGAGGCTGTGCAGCAGCACGAGGTCGTGAACGATGTTGCCGAAGTTCGGATGCTCCACGCCGTCGCCGGGCAGCATGACGACGAAGGTGCAATCGCGGTGGGCATTGATGTAAGGGGACGCGTGGCGAAGCCAATTGACGTATTCGGGCATGAACCTGGGCCTGTAATAAATAGCAGCCAGAAAAAAGGGCGAAACGAAAAACGCACAGCGGGCTGATGGTTATCGTCGGAACAGGCTTGGCGACACGCGCGCTCTCCTCATGAATACGGGGTGGATTACCACTAATTTAACGGCTCACCCCTGTAGGAGCTGCCGCAGGCTGCGATCTTTTGATCTTCAAAACAAAATCAAAAGATCGTCCGATCGCGGCCCGAGCCTTCGGCAGCTCCTACAAGGGATGCGTTCAACTCTTCAGGCAGTAATGTTCAATCAACTGCCGTAATAGATGCACGGTAGGCTGCAAACGTGACATTTCAAGGTACTCGCCGGGCTGGTGCGCACAGGCGATGTCGCCGGGGCCGAGCACGATGGTTTCGCAGCCAAGGCGCTGAAGATAAGGCGCTTCGGTGCCGAACGCTACTGCTTCGGCACTGTGACCGGTGAGCTTCTCGGCGATGCGCACCAGTTCGGCGTCTTCGGCCTGCTCGAACGGCGGCACTTCCGGGAACAGCGGCTTGTAGTCGATCTTAACCTGATGCCGCTCGGCCACCGGATTGAGCTTGCGCAGAATCTCCGCACGCAGGACTTTCGGGTCCATGCCCGGCAGCGGGCGCAGGTCGAACTCCAGCGAACACTGGCCGCAAATGCGGTTGGGGTTGTCACCACCATGGATGCAGCCGAAGTTCATGGTCGGTTGCGGCACGCTGAACTGCGGGTTACTGAATTCGCGCTGCCACAACAGGCGCAAGCCGCGTAGCTCGCCGATGGCGTCGTGCATCGCTTCGAGGGCGCTGTGGCCCAGACGCGGATCCGACGAGTGGCCGCTCTGCCCGAGGATGTCGATGCGCTCCATCATGATGCCTTTGTGCATGCGGATCGGTTTGAGCCCGGTCGGCTCGCCGATCACCGCCGCGCGCCCGATGGGACGCCCGGCCTCGGCCAGCGCCCGGGCGCCGGACATCGAGCTTTCTTCATCGCAGGTGGCGAGAATCAGCAGCGGTTGCTTGAACGGTTGATCGAGCAGCGGTTGCACGGCTTCGATGATCAGGGCGAAAAAGCCCTTCATGTCACAGCTGCCAAGCCCGACCCAGCGGCCGTCGACTTCGGTGAGTTTCAGCGGATCGGTCTGCCATAACGCCTCGTCGTAAGGCACCGTGTCGCTGTGCCCGGCCAGGACCAGGCCACCGGGGCCGCTGCCGAAACTGGCGAGCAGGTTGAATTTACCGGGGCTGACCTGTTGGATATCGCAACTGAAGCCCAGATCACCCAGCCATCCGGCGAGCAAATCGATCACCGCCCGGTTGGACTGATCCAGGCTCGGTTGGGTGCAACTGACCGATGGTGCGGCGATCAGTGCAGCGAACTGGTCTTGCATGGACGGCAAAGGCATCGCTGACTCCAACTCCCGGTTTGAAGTCCATCATAGAGCCATCCGGCGCCAGGAATAAACCGCCGCAGGGCGTAGGACGTATCAGTCCTGTACACTGCACGGCCTTGGCAGCCACACATTCCCCCGGCTGCGCTCCCGATCCTGGATTTTCCGGCCATGCAGAAAGAAACCGAAATCAAACTCCGCGTCAGCCGCGAAACCCTCGCCGCCCTGCGCGAGCACCCGCTACTGAAAAAACGCAACAAAAATGGCTGGGAACGCCGTGAGTTGATGAACCAGTACTTCGACACCCCCGAGCGCGATCTGGCCCAGGCCAAAGTTGCCCTGCGCCTGCGCAAGGACGGTGACGAAGTGATTCAGACCCTCAAGACCCGCGGCCAGAGCGTTGCCGGTCTGTCCGAGCGTAACGAGTACGACTGGAAGTTGCCCAAAGCCAAGCTCGACGTGAAGAAACTCGACGGCGAATGCTGGCCCGAGTCGCTGGCCGAGCTGGACAAGAAAACCCTGAAGCCGATCTTCACCACCGATTTCGTCCGCGAGCGCGCAGAAATCGCCTGGGGCCGCGGCAAGGCCAAAGTGGTCATCGAAGCCGCACTGGACCTCGGTCACGTGGTGGTCGGCAAGCAGAAAGAAGAGATCTGCGAGCTGGAACTGGAACTGCGCGAAGGCGAGCCGGCCGCGCTGCTGGAACTGGCTGCCGAACTGGCCGAGACCCTGGCCCTGATGCCGTGCGACATCAGCAAGGCTGAACGCGGCTACCGTCTGTACGACGCCAACAGCTACTCGCTGAGCCTGCCGGCGCCACAACTGACCCCGGAAACTCAACTGGACGATGCTTTCGCCGCCCTTGGCTGGCACTTGCTCGGCAGCAGTCAGCGTCTGGCTGAACAGTACCGTTTCAACGGTCACTGGCGCCTGCTGCAGGACTGGGTCGAAAACCTCGCGGAAATGCGCGCCCTGCTCAGCAGCCTCGGCCAGGCCGCACCGCGTCCGGCGACTCACGACTTGCGCGTGGCACTCGATGCATTGCTCGAAGACTGGCGCCCGCTGGTTCAGGTCGGCATCGAGGACGAAGACGTGCGCAAAGCTGCGCCGGAGCAATTCCTCGAAGAGCTGGAAGATCCACGCTGGGGCCTGTTCTCGCTGACCGCGTCGCGCTGGCTGCTGGCCCGCACCTGGACCGCCGAGCGCAACACCCGCGGCAATCGCCAGGGCGCCGCGCAGCTGCACAGCTGGTTGCCGCGGCTGTTGGGCGAAGAAGCCACGTCCCTGCAATTGCAGCGCTATCAGCAGCAACCGGAAGATCTGGCCGAGCAACTGCCACGCATCGAACGCATCCAGGTCTGGCTGCACCACGCGCGCAACGTGCTGGAGATCCCGGAAATGGACCGCCTGTACGGCGAGCTGAACAAACTGGCGCAACTGGCCAACGAACCGACGATCACTGACGAACTGCTCGATGCACGCAAGCAGCAGGCGATTGCGGTTTACCAGAACCGTGCCTGGAAAATGCTCCTGCGTATGTAATACCGCTAAAAGATCGCAGCCTTCGGCAGCTCCTGCAGGGTGTACGCCTGTCTCATGTAGGCGCTGCCGAAGGCTGCGATCTTTTGCTTTAGCGCATGACCGGCAAACTGGTCGTGGATTTGATCTCCGACAACGCCACAATCGAGTTCACTTCCTGAATCCCCGGCACCAGCGACAGCTTCTCGAAGAAGAATCGCTCATACGCCTCGATGTCCGCCGCGACAATGCGCAACAGAAAGTCCACCGCGCCCATCAGCACATAACACTCCAGCACCTCCGGAAAGCCGCGAATCGCCTCGGTGAATTCGGTGAAATTCGAACGCCCGTGGGCGTTGAGTTTGATTTCGGCGAAGATCTGCGTGTTCAGGCCGATCTTCTTGCGATCGAGCAAGGTCACCTGACCACGAATGATCCCCTCCTCCTTCATCCGCTGAATTCGCCGCCAGCACGGCGATTGCGACAAACCCACCTGCTCGGCGATCTGTGCGCTGGACAGCGATGCGTCCTCTTGCAGCAGGGCGAGTATCCTGCGGTCGTAGGCGTCCAGTTCGCTATGCATAGAAAAACCTCAAATATAAGATCCTGCGAATTGATCCAGTCGATCAACCGCCAATAACACCGATCTTAGCCAAGAAATGCCCGACACCGAATGTAAAAATTTCTCCAGTGATTTTGGAGACTTGCCATGCCGCACCTTGAAGCCGTGAACAGCGCCCCGACCCGCGCCGATGTCTGGAACGTCAGCAACGCCCATTGCCTGGCGCAGTATCAGATTCTTGCCGAAGCTGAACCGGATCTGTTGGTGCGGGTGTTGAACCTGTTCGCCTTGCAGTTCCTCACACCGGAGCAGGTCAATGCGCAACGGCTCGACGATCTGCTGTCGATCGACATTGTCATGGGTGGCCTGAGCTGGCATCGCGCCCAGGTGATCGCGGAAAAACTTCGTAACCTGATCAGCGTCTGCTCGGTAACTCTGCAAAACGCCGACGCGGCGTGGGATGCGCCCGCGCAAGCGGCTGGCTGACAAATCCGGCAACGGCTTCGTCGGGTAGTGGCCCAACGGTCTGCGGGGCCACGACTATCCTTTGCGAACTGTCGTTCAAAAGGAGCCCGCATGTCCGTTCAACTCGCCACTCAGGACCGCTGGCTGGATCTCAACGATGTGTTGCGTGAACTGGTCGCCCAGGGCTTCATCAGCCAGGACTCGGCGGAGCAGGCGCTCAACGCCCGCCGCCGCCACGCGACCCACGGCCAGCAGCATCCGCTGGAGTTCATCGCCAGCCAGCAACTGGACGACCTCAGCCGTCCGGGCAAACACCTGGACCTGGAAAGCCTGACCCTGTGGCTGGCCCAGCAGGCCGGCCAGCCGTACCTGCGCATCGACCCGTTGAAGATCAACGTCGCCGCGATCACTCCGCTGATGTCTTACGCCTTTGCCCAGCGACACAAGATTCTCGCAGTGGCGGTCGACCGCGACGCCGTGGTCGTGGCCAGCGCCCAGCCCTACGTCACCGGTTGGGAGGCTGACCTGACCCATGTGCTCAAGCTGCCGATCAAACGAGTCGTCGCCAACCCGGTGGACATCCAGCGTTTCAGCGTCGAATTCTTCCGTCTCGCCAAATCGGTCAGCGGTGCCAACAATGCCGATCAGCAAAGCGGCAACCTCGGTAACTTCGAACAACTGCTCAACCTCGGCGCCAGCGATCAGGAGCCGGATGCCAACGATGCGCACATCGTCAACATCGTCGATTGGCTGTTCCAGTACGCCTTCCAGCAGCGCGCCAGCGATATCCACATCGAACCGCGCCGCGAACAGGGCACGGTGCGCTTTCGCATCGACGGCGTGCTGCACAACGTCTATCAATTTCCGCCGCAGGTGACCATGGCGATCGTCAGCCGCCTGAAAAGCCTCGGCCGGATGAATGTCGCCGAAAAGCGCAAACCTCAGGACGGCCGGGTCAAGACCAAGACCCCCGACGGCGGCGAGGTGGAGCTGCGGCTATCTACGCTGCCCACCGCGTTTGGCGAAAAAATGGTCATGCGTATTTTTGACCCGGAAGTGCTGCTCAAGGACTTCGATCAGTTAGGCTTCTCCGCCGACGACCTGCGCCGCTGGCAGGACATGACCCGCCAGCCCAACGGCATCATTCTGGTCACCGGACCGACCGGTTCGGGCAAGACCACCACGCTCTACACCACCCTGAAGAAGCTGGCGACGCCGGAGATCAACCTCTGCACCATCGAAGACCCGATCGAAATGGTCGAGCCGGCGTTCAACCAGATGCAGGTCCAGCACAACATCGACCTGAGCTTCGCCGCCGGGGTGCGCGCGCTGATGCGACAGGACCCTGACATCATCATGATCGGCGAGATCCGCGATCTGGAGACCGCCGAAATGGCGATTCAGGCCGCACTCACCGGCCACCTGGTGCTGTCGACCCTGCACACCAACGATGCGCCCAGCGCCATCAGCCGTCTGCTGGAACTCGGCGTGCCGCACTATCTGATCAAGGCCACGGTGCTCGGGGTCATGGCCCAGCGTCTGGTGCGCACGCTGTGCCCGCACTGCAAGGCCCCGCTGACGCTGGAAGAGGAAGACTGGCAAACCCTGACACGCCCGTGGCAAGCGCCACTGCCGGGCAACGCGCAACGGGCGATTGGTTGCCTGGAGTGCCGCGACACCGGTTATCACGGGCGCGCCGGGGTCTACGAAATCATGCAGTTGAGCGACAACCTCAAAGCGCTCATCTCCCCGGACACCGACCTCACCGCCATCCGCCGGCAAGCCTTCAAGGAAGGCATGCGCAGCCTGCGCCTGTCGGGTGCGCAGAAGGTCGCGGCGGGGCTGACAACCCTTGAAGAAGTGCTGCGGGTAACACCGCAAAGCGAGCAGAAATAGGCCACTACGGAACCGGATCGGGGAAATCGCAATCCAAGGCCGTAGTTAACCCCCAGGAGTCATTCAATCATGCGTCTCAAACTTGCTGTCGCCACCCTTGCCTTGCTGTCCCTTCCCGTTGGTTCAGCGATGGCCGACAGCTTTTGGCGTAACGTCATTTCGTCCGGCGCCACCACCGGTTCGACCTACCTGACCTTCAAGGATCACAAGCTGATCGTTGCCGCACAGGACGATGCCGGCAGCTTCGTCGCCAGCGATGGCGGCATCCGTGGGCCGTACCTGGAAGCAGCGATGCAGAAAGTCCGCGCCGACAACCCGGGCCTGCAGGCCACGGACATGGAACTGGCGAATGCGATTCTGGCGAAGAACGCGGTAGCGTCCGAGTAAGCCTTCTGTACACAAAAATGCCGCTCAGATGAGCGGCATTTTTTTACCCGTGATTCCTGACTCACTAAGGCCCCTCTGTAGGAGTGAGCCTGCTCGCGATAGCCGTACTCCAGACAACGGATTCGGTGACTGATGCACCGCTATCGCGAGCAGGCTCACTCCTACAATGAATCGGGTGTACAGGGAGATCAGCGGTAATCATCCACCGGCACACACGCGCAAAACAGATTGCGATCCCCATAGACGTTATCCACCCGGTTCACTGCCGGCCAGTATTTATGCGCCTTGGTGTGCGCATCCGGGGTGACGCCCTGTTCAATGCTGTACGGCCGCTCCCAGACCCCGGTGACATCCGCCAAGGTATGCGGCGCACGCTTGAGCGGGTTGTCTTCCGCCGGCCAGTTGCCGTTCTGCACTTCGGTGATCTCTGCGCGGATGCTCAGCATGGCGCCAATAAAGCGGTCCAGTTCAGCCTTGGACTCGCTTTCGGTCGGCTCGACCATCAATGTCCCCGGCACCGGGAATGACATGGTCGGCGCGTGAAAGCCGTAGTCCATCAGACGCTTGGCGACGTCCTCTTCGCTGATCCCGGTCTGCGCCTTCAACGGCCGCAGGTCGAGAATGCATTCATGGGCCACCCGCCCGTTGCGCCCGGTGTACAGCACCGGGAATGCACCGGATAAATGCTGGGCCAGATAGTTGGCCGCAAGGATTGCCACCTCGCTGGCATCCGCCAACTGCGGCCCCATCATCGCGATGTACATCCAGCTGATCGGCAAGATGCTCGCGCTGCCCCACGGCGCCGCACTGACCGCGCCGTTCTGCGGTAGCGGGCCGTCGATCGGCACCACCGGGTGATTGGCAACGAACGGCGCCAGGTGCGCGCGAATGCCGATCGGCCCCATGCCCGGTCCGCCGCCACCATGGGGAATGCAAAAGGTCTTGTGCAGGTTCATGTGCGACACGTCGGCGCCGATGTCCGCCGGCCGCGCCAGCCCGACTTGCGCATTGAGGTTGGCACCGTCCATGTACACCTGCCCGCCGTGCTTGTGGATAACTTCGCAGATGTCGCTGATACCCTCCTCGTATACACCGTGAGTCGATGGATAGGTCGCCATCAGGCACGACAACTTGTCCCCCGCCTCGGCGGCCTTGGTTTTCAGGTCATCCAGATCGACGTTGCCGGCTTCGTCGCATTCGACGATCACCACGCGCATCCCGGCCATCTGCGCCGAGGCCGGGTTGGTGCCGTGAGCCGAGGACGGAATCAGGCAAATGTCCCGCGCGCCCTGATGCCGGCTCTCGTGATATTTGCGAATCGCCAGCAGCCCGGCGTACTCGCCCTGGGCTCCGGAGTTGGGCTGCATGCAGATCGCATCGAACCCGGTGATCGCGCACAACCAGCGCTCCAGCTCTTCGATCATCAAGGTGTAACCGAGCGCCTGCTCCCGCGGCGCGAACGGGTGCAGATTGGCGAACTGCGGCCAGGTGATCGGAATCATTTCGCTGGTGGCGTTGAGTTTCATGGTGCAGGAGCCCAGCGGGATCATCGACTGGTTGAGCGCCAGATCCTTGTTCTCCAGCTGCTTGAGGTAGCGCAGCATCTCGGTTTCGCTGTGATGGGCATTGAATACCGGATGGCGCAGGTAAGGCGTCTTGCGCTGGAGGTTATCGGGGATGCCTGACACCAGTGCTTCCGCATCGAGTTGCTCAACGCTCAAGCCATGATCGGCACCCAGCAACACGTCAAACAACCTGGCCACTGTGCTTTCATCGCTGGTTTCATCGAGGCTAAGCCCCGCTCGACCGCGCCCGAGAATACGCAGGTTGATCTGCGCGGCCTTGGCGCTGTCGATGATCGCGCTCTGCGCGCCACCGACGTCGAGGGTCAGGGTGTCGAAAAACTGTTCGTTGACCCGCTGGATACCATGGCGCTCAAGGCCCGTCGCCAGAATGCAGGTCAACCGGTGCACCCGCTGCGCTATCCGTTTCAAGCCTTCCGGCCCGTGGTACACCGCGTAGAAACTGGCGATATTCGCCAACAGCACCTGCGCGGTGCAGATGTTCGAGTTGGCCTTCTCCCGACGAATGTGTTGCTCGCGGGTTTGCAGGGCCATGCGCAACGCGACGTTGCCGCGGGCATCTTTCGACACGCCGATGATCCGCCCGGGAATCGCCCGTTTGTATTCGTCACGGCTGGCAAAGAACGCTGCGTGCGGGCCGCCGTATCCCATGGGCACGCCGAAGCGCTGCGACGAACCAAACACCACATCCGCGCCCAGTTCACCCGGCGGCGTCAGCAACAACAGGCTCAACAGATCCGTCGCCACACAGGCCAGCGCCTGCTGCGCGTGCAGTTGATCAATGACCGGTCGCAGATCACGGATCTCGCCGTGGGTGTCGGGATACTGCAGCAGTGCGCCGAACACCTGATGCTGCTTGAGGTTATCCACAGCGTCGATGATCAGCTCAAAACCGAAACCTTCGGCGCGGGTCTGCACCACCGAAATGGTTTGCGGATGGCAGTTTTCGTCGACGAAAAACAGATTGCTCTTCGACTTTGCCACGCGTTTGGCCAGCGCCATGGCTTCAGCAGCGGCGGTGGCTTCGTCGAGCAACGAGGCGTTGGCCAGCTCAAGCCCGGTGAGGTCGATGGTCAATTGCTGGAAGTTGAGCAGCGCTTCGAGACGGCCTTGGGCGATTTCCGGTTGATACGGGGTGTAAGCGGTGTACCAGCCAGGATTTTCCAGCACGTTGCGCAGGATGACGGTCGGCGTCAGCGTTCCGTGGTAGCCCATGCCGATCAGGCTGGTCCACAGCTGATTCTGCTCGGCATAACCGCGCAGCTTGGCCAGCGCCGCCTGTTCATCAAGGGCTGACGGCAAATCCAGCGCCCGGTTCAGGCGAATGCCCGGAGGCACCGTCTGCTCGATCAGTTCGACCCGGCTGCCGAGACCGAGGCTGTCGAGCATCGCCTGCTGTTCGGCGGCGTCGGGGCCCAAATGGCGGCGCAGGAAGGCTTCGGGGTCGCGTAACTGGCTCAAGGATGGCAACTGGGACATGACGGGCTCTCTTTTGACTGGCGCTCGGCGTCAATGCAACACGGTCAAACCAGCATAGCAGCCGATACCGACGCGCACGGCTTGGCGGCACAGGACGTTCCGGGGCATGCTGTAGCGCCTGCATCAGGCGCCCAACTTTCGGATGATCGAATCCTCATGAGCCAACTGCCGTTCCTGCCGTTTTCCAAACCTGTCATCGATGAAGCCACGATTGCCGCCGTCGGCGATGTGCTGCGCTCCGGCTGGATCACCAGCGGGCCGAAGGTCCAGGCCTTTGAAGCACAGCTGTCGGAATACTTTGGCGGGCGCCCGGTGCGCACGTTCAACTCCGGCACCTGCACCATGGAAATCGCCTTGCGCATCGCCGGCATCGGGCCGGGTGACGAAGTGATCACCACGCCAATCTCCTGGGTCGCCACCGCCAACGTGATTCTCGAAGTCGGCGCCACCCCGGTGTTCGCCGACATCGACCCGGTGACCCGCAACATCGACCTGGACCAACTGGAAGCGGCGATCACCCCGCGCACCAAAGCGGTGATTCCGGTGTACCTCGCCGGCCTGCCGGTGGACATGGATCGGCTGTACGCCATCGCGCGCAAACACAATCTGCGCATTGTCGAAGACGCCGCCCAGGCCCTGGGTTCGAGCTGGAACGGCCAGCGCATCGGCGCCACCGGTGATTTCGTGTCGTTCAGCTTCCAGGCCAACAAGAACGTGACCTGCTCCGAGGGCGGTTGCCTGGTGCTGAACACCCCGGAAGAAGCACGGCTGGCGGAGAAGTACCGTCTGCAAGGCGTGACCCGCAACGGCTTCGACGGGCTGGACGTTGATGTGCTCGGCGGCAAGTTCAACATGACCGACGTCGCCGCGACCATCGGCTTGGGGCAATTTGCCCACATCGAAGCGCTGACTGCCCATCGCCAGGAACTGGCCCGTCACTACTTCAAATGTTTTGGCGATGACTTTGAAGCGACCTATGGTGCCCAGCTGCCGCCAGCGGACTTCACCAACAGCAACTGGCACCTGTTCCAGCTGGTGCTGCCGGAGCGCAAGGACGGTTTGCCGGCGCGGGCCACGTTCATGGAGCAGATGCAGGCCAAAGGCATCGGCATCGGCTATCACTACCCGCCGATCCATTTACTCAGCCTGTACCGCGAGCGCGGTTTCAAGGAAGGCATGCTGCCGGTGGCTGAGCGCGTTGGACGCTTGATCGTGTCGCTGCCGATGTTCACCACCATGACCAAGGACGACGTTGAGCGTTCGGTGGCGGCAGTCAAAGCCGTATTGAAGCCCTGATCAATGCAGGAGCTGCCACAGGCTGCGATCTTTTGACTTTGCCCTTAAAGACAAGAGCAAAAGATCGCAGCCTGCGGCAGCTCCTACAGAGAGCGAGGATTACTCGCCGATGCTTTTCTGGTAGGCGGCAGCGTCGAGCAGCGTGTCCAGATCAGCAGCGTTGGCTGGTTTGAGCTTGAAGATCCACGCACCGTACGGGTCGGAGTTCAGCAGTTCCGGCGAACCGCTCAGCTCTTCGTTGACGGCGATCACTTCACCGGCAATCGGGGAGTAGATATCGGACGCCGCTTTCACCGACTCGACCACACCAGCCGCCTCATTGGCCGCAAACACCTTGCCCACTTCAGTCAACTCGACGAACACCACATCGCCCAGCGCTTCCTGCGCGTGATCACTGATGCCCACGGTAACGGTGCCGTCGGCTTCCAGACGCGCCCACTCATGACTTTCGGCAAAACGCAGTTCAGCGGGGATATTGCTCATGCTCGGTGTCCTCAAGAAATTGTCAGCGGTCACGCCCGCCGGAAAAGGTTAGATCAAGGTTTTGCCATGGCGCACGAAGGTCGGTTTGACCACTCGTACCGGATACCACTTGCCTCGGATTTCCACTTCGGCGCGGTCGGCTGTGGCCATCGGTACACGCGCCAGGGCAATCGATTTGCTTAGCGTAGGAGAGAAACTACCACTGGTGATCTCTCCTTCGCCAACATCGGCGATACGAACCACCTGATGGGCACGTAAAACACCCCGTTCCTCAAGCACCAGGCCCACCAGTTTGTGCGCAACGCCGGCGGCTTTTTCCGCTTCCAGCGCTGCACGACCGATGAACTGGCGCGAAGCCGGCTCCCAGGCAATGCTCCAGGCCATATTGGACGCCAGCGGCGAGACATCTTGATGAATGTCCTGGCCGTAGAGGTTCATCCCGGCTTCAACCCGCAGCGTGTCGCGGGCGCCGAGGCCGATCGGCGAAATGCCGGCGCCCACCAGATCGTTGAAGAAACCCGGAGCCTGATCGGCCGGCAGGGCGATTTCCAGACCGTCCTCGCCGGTGTAACCGGTGCGGGCGATGAACCAGTCGCCATCGACTTCGGCTTCGAACGGTTTGAGGTGCTGGATCAGCGTGGCGCGGGACTGGGTCACCAGCTCGGCGATCTTGTGCCGGGCCTGCGGGCCTTGAATGGCGAGCATCGCCAGATCCTGACGCTCGTGCAGTTGCACGTCGTAACCGGCGACATGCGCCTGCATCCACGCCAGATCCTGATCACGGGTGGAGGCGTTGAACACCAGCCGATAACGGTCTTCGAGGCGATAGACGATCATGTCGTCGACGATGCCGCCGCGCTCGTTGAGCATCGTGCTGTAGAGCGCGCGGCCAGGGCGGTGCAGACGCTCGACGTCATTGGCCAGCAAATGCTGAAGCCAGGCCTTGGCCTGGGCACCGGTGACATCGATCACGGTCATGTGGGAAACATCGAAGATCCCGCAATCGCGACGCACCTCGTGGTGTTCCTCGACCTGCGAACCGTAATGCAGTGGCATGTCCCAACCGCCAAAATCGACCATCTTCGCGCCGAGGGCGAGATGCAGGTCATACAGAGGCGTACGCTGTCCCATGGGTTTCTCCTTCCGGGCGTGGCGAAGGTGCGGACAGCCGCTGTACGGGGTGAAAGCCGCGAAATAGAAGGCTTTCAGCCGATTTCAGCGAACGGGTCTGTCAGACGAACCGCACCGAATGCCGCGCATTGTAGCCGCATGATTCAGGACTCACTACTAAGTGTTTCGATGCGCCGAGCGGCGGATCAGGCCGATGACCGGCAATAAACCGACCAACACCAGGGTCAGCGCCGGTAGCGACGCCCGCGCCCACTCGCCCTCGCTGGTCATTTCAAAGATCCGCACCGCCAGCGTGTCCCAGCCAAACGGGCGCATCAGCAGGGTCGCGGGCATTTCCTTGAGCACATCGACGAACACCAGCAACGCCGCGCTCAGCGTGCCGGGCAGCAACAGCGGCAGATACACTTTGAAAAACAGTCGCGGCCCACTGACACCCAGGCTACGTGCCGCTTCAGGCAAAGACGGCCGTATACGCGCCAGACTGTTTTCCAGCGGCCCGTAGGCCACGGCAATGAAGCGCACCAGATAGGCCATCAGCAACGCCGCCAGACTGCCCAGCAGCAGCGGCTTGCCGGCCCCCCCGAGCCAGCCCGACAGTGGGATCACCAGTTCGCGGTCGAGATAGCTGAAGGCAAGCATGATCGACACCGCCAGCACCGAGCCCGGCAACGCGTAACCGAGATTGGCCAGGCTGACGCCGGAACTGATCGCCCGGGTCGGCGCCAGGCGTCGGGCGAAGGCCAGCAGCAACGCGACGCTGACGGTGATCAACGCCGCCATGCCCCCCAGGTACAGGGTGTGCAGGATCAACCCGGCGTAACGCTCATCGAGATCGAAGCGCCCGCGCTGCCAGAACCATACGATCAACTGCAGCAGCGGAATCACGAACGCACAGGCGAACACCAATGCGCACCAGCCAGTCGCCGCGAACGCCTTGAACCCGCGCAGGTGATACAACGCCTTGACCCGTGGTCGCTCGTTGCTCGCCCGGTTGGCACCGCGCGCGCGCCGTTCGCCATAGAGCACCAGCATCACCACCAGCAGCAACAGACTCGCCAGTTGCGCGGCGCTGGGCAAACTGAAGAAGCCGTACCAGGTCTTGTAGATCGCGGTGGTGAAGGTGTCGAAATTGAACACCGACACCGCGCCGAAATCCGCCAGGGTCTCCATCAGCGCCAGCGCCACACCGGCGCCAATCGCCGGACGCGCCATTGGCAACGCCACCCGCCAGAACGCTTGCCATGGCGATTGCCCGAGCACCCGCGCCGCTTCCATCAGGCCTTTGCCCTGCGCGAGAAACGCGGTGCGTGCCAGCAGGTAGACGTAGGGATAAAACACCAGCACCAGCACCACAATCACCCCGCCGGTGGAGCGCACTCGCGGCAGACGCAGGCCGCTGCCGAACCACTCACGCAACAGGGTTTGCACGGGGCCGGCAAAGTCGAGCAGACCGACGAAGACGAACGCCAGCACATAGGCCGGAATCGCAAAGGGCAACATCAGCGCCCAGTCGAGCCAGCGCCGCCCGGGGAACTCGCAGAGACTGGTGAGCCACGCCAGACTGACGCCGAGCAGCGTCACGCCAACGCCCACACCCAGCACCAGCGTGAGTGTGTTGCCCAGCAGACGCGGCATCTGGGTTTCCCACAGGTGCGACCAGATCTGCTGATCGATGGTTTGCCATGAGAGCAGCAGCACGCTCAGGGGCAACAGCACCAACGCGGCAATGGCGAAGACGATGGGGTACCAGCGGCGTTGGGCGGGGTGGGCCACTTCGAAGGTCTCGCGGGAAAATCGTGGAGTTTAGGAAAAAAGCAAAAAAGATCGCAGCCTTCGGCAGCTCCTACAAGTGATCTCATGCAGGAGCTGCCGAAGGCTGCGATCTTTTGCTCTCTACAGCAGCAGCCTCAGTTCCAGCCCACCCGATCCATCATCCGAATGGCTTCGGCCTGACGCTTGCCCGCCACTTCCACCGGCAAGGTGTCGGCCACGAACGTGCCCCACGCAGCCACTTCCTCGGAAGGTTTCACCGCCGGGTTGGCCGGGAATTCCTGGTTCACGTCGGCGAAGATCTTCTGCGCCTCAGGCGTGGTCATCCACTCGACCAGTGCCTTGGCGGCTTGCGGGTGAGGGGCGTGTTTGGTCAGGCCGATGCCCGACAGGTTCACGTGTACGCCGCGATCGGCCTGATTCGGCCAGAACAATTTCACCGGCAGGTCCGGCTTCTGCTTGTGCAGGCGACCGTAGTAGTAGGTGTTGACGATGCCGACATCGCACTGGCCGGCATTGATCGCCTCCAGCACTGCAACGTCGTCGGAGAACACGTCGGTGGACAGGTTGTTGACCCAGCCCTTGAGGATTTTCTCGGTCGTCTCGGCGCCATGCACTTCGATCATGGTCGCGGTCAGCGACTGGTTGTAGACCTTCTTCGCCGTGCGCAGGCACAGGCGCCCTTCCCAATTCTTGTCGGCCAGCGCCTCGTAGGTGGTCAACTCGCCCGGTTTCACCCGTTCGGTGGAATAGGCGATGGTCCGCGCACGCAGGCTCAGGCCGGTCCAGGCGTGGGTCGAGGAGCGGTATTGCGCGGGAATGTTGCTGTCGATGGTCTTCGAGGTGAACGGCTGCAGGATGCCCATCTGCTCGGCCTGCCAGAGGTTGCCGGCATCGACGGTGAGCAGCAGGTCGGCAGTCGCGTTTTCGCCCTCGGCCTTGATGCGCTGCATCAGCGGCGCTTCCTTGTCGGTGATGAACTTGATCTTCACCCCGGTTTTTGCGGTGTAGGCGTCGAACACCGGTTTGATCAGTTCATCGATACGCGAGGAGTAGACCACCACCTCGTCGGCGGCCTGGGCGGTGGTGCTGCCGATCAGGGTCAGGGCCAGTGCGGTCAGGAGACGCTTGGGTGCCAACATGGAGTGATCTCTCGGTCGGAAAATGTGGGCCAAATGATAAGGACTCACATTTAGGTTCTCAATCGATCACTTTTCCAAGGAGTTACCAGATGTTGCATGGTGCGCCACACACCCTGTAGGAGCTGCCGAAGGCTGCGATCTTTTGATCTTGCTTCCGATTACAAAAAATCAAGAGATCGCAGCCTTCGGCAGCTCCTACAGGGAAACGCATTCCAATGTGGGAGCGGGCTTGCTCGCGAAGGGGCCATCAGCCTCAATGAAGATCTCAGGGCTTGGCGAGCGCCGGCAGATCCCCGGTCAACCCCAGCGCCTCACGCACAAACAGCGCCTTGGCCTCCGGCATCTGCTCCACCAGCTTCAACCCGGCATTGCGCAACCAGCGCACCGGCAGCGGGTCGGCCTGGAACAGCCGCTCGAAGCCCTCCATCGCCGCCATCAGCGCCAGGTTGTGCGGCATGCGCCGACGCTCATAGCGGCTCAGCACCTTCACGTCCGCCAGCCGTTCGCCGCGTTCTGCCGCCTGCAGCAGCACTTCAGCCAGCACCGCCGCATCGAGGAAGCCGAGGTTCACGCCCTGTCCGGCCAACGGGTGAATGGTGTGTGCCGCATCGCCGATCAATGCCAGCCCTTCGGCCACGTAGCGCTTGGCATGCCGTTGACGCAGCGGCACGCACAGCCGTGGATCGGCACTGATGACGTCGCCCAGACAGCCTTCGAACGCACGCTCCAGCTCACGGCAGAACGTCGCTTCATCCAGCGCCATCAGGCGTTCGGCTTCACTCGGGGTGGTCGACCAGACGATCGAGCACCAGTCCTGCTGCTCGTCACGTTCCAGTGGCAGGAACGCCAACGGTCCGTGATCGGTGAAGCGTTGCCACGCCGTCATCCGATGCGGCTTGCTGCTGCGCACACTGGTGACGATGGCGTGGTGCAGGTAATCCCACTCGCGGGTCGCGACACCGGTCAGGCGGCGCACCGCCGAGTTGGCGCCGTCCGCGGCAATCACCAGTGGCGCACGCAACTGACGACCATCGGCCAGCGTCAGCAGCCAGTCATCGCCGGAGCGGCGCATTTGCTCCAGTCGCGCATTGGCCAGCATGCCCAGATCGCAGTCGTGCAAACGATCGAGCAAGGCATCCTGAACCACGCGGTTTTCGACGATATGCCCCAGCACATCGGCGTGCACACTGCTCGCCGAGAAATGGATCTGACCGGTGCCGCTGCCATCCCACACATGCATGTCGGTGTAGGGACTGCTGCGGCGTCTGGCGATGCCGTCCCACACGCCGAGGCGTTCGAGAATCCGCTGGCTGGCCGCCGACAAGGCGCTGACTCGCGGCTCGAACGGCGCGTCGACATCGAACGGTTTGACACTCAGCGGGCTGCCATCGAGCAGCAGCACTTCCAGGCCGCTGTCCTGCAACGCCAGCGCCAGGGCGCTGCCGACCATTCCGGCTCCGACAATCAGCAGATCTGCGCGCATTTCCATGCTTTAAGCCTGTCTCGCTGGCGGCGTGCGCCGCCCGTAAAGGGTTTTACCGAGCGCACCAGTTTGCGGTGCGCTCCTGAAAGTGAAAGTGCCGGCCCGCCGCTCAAGCATCCGGCCGCGTCCCCAGCCCCATGGCCTGACGGGCGAACCAGCGTTTAGCCGGCGGCAACAGATCAAGGCCGAGCAAGCCGATGTTGCGGCCCAGCGAGACCAGCGGCTGGGTGCTGCCGAACAGCCGCGTGACCTGATCGGAGAAGCCCACGGTGAGATCCTGGTCCAGACGCTGACGCTCGCGATAGGCCTGCAACGTGGCGAAGTCGCCCAGTGGCTTGTCACTGGCGAGCAACGCAGCGGCCAGGGCATCGGCGTCGCGCAGGGACAGGTTGAAACCCTGCCCGGCAATCGGGTGCAGGCTGTGTGCGGCGTTGCCGAGCACGGCCAGATGCGAGCGCACTTGCTCCTCGGCCTCGACCAGCGACAGCGGGTACAGATGCCGCGCACCGACCTGTTTCAAAGTGCCCAGACGGTAGCCGAACACGCCCTGCAACTCGCTGAGGAAATCGCGTTCGCTCAAGTCTGCCAAACGCTGTGCGTCCATGCCCAGGCGGGTCCAGACCAGCGCGCAGCGATTCTCCGGCAATGGCAGCAGCGCCATCGGCCCTTCGTCGGTGAAGCGCTCGAAGGCCATGCCGTTATGCGCTTCGCTCGGGGTGATGTTGGCGATCAGCGCGCTCTGGTTGTACGGACGCTTGCGCACGTTGATGCCCAGTTGCTCGCGCAGACCGGAACGGCCGCCATCGGCGAGCACCGCCAGATCACACTCAACGGTGGTTTCATCG
Organism: Pseudomonas sp. MG-9; assembly: GCF_018729515.1. NCBI lineage: Bacteria > Pseudomonadati > Pseudomonadota > Gammaproteobacteria > Pseudomonadales > Pseudomonadaceae > Pseudomonas > Pseudomonas sp. MG-9. Next base: position 433,816 of record NZ_JAHHZH010000002.1, on the reverse strand, counting down.
TTGAGGGTCAGGCGATAACCGTCGGATAGCGGCTCCATGCGCGTGACTTCCGCCGGGCAACGCCAGCTGATCACGTCTTTATCCAGGTGCTGCCACAGGCACTGGCCGAGCCAGGCGTTTTCCACCACGTAGCCGAGCGCCGGCACGCCCTCTTCCATCGCCGACAGACGGGCGGTGGAGAAGCGGCCACGGTCGGACACGTGGATCTGTTTGATCGGCTCGGCGCGACGGGAAATTTCCTGCCACACGCCCAACCGCTGATAGATCTGCCGCGAACCGAAGGACAGCGCCGACGAACGGGCGTCGTAGCTCGGCTGCCAGCTATCACCGGGAGCGAACGGTTCGATCAGGATGATTTTCCAGCCGCGGGCCTTGGCCCCGGCCTGCAGGGCCAACGCCAGACTGGCGCCGACCAGGCCGCCACCGATGATTGCCAGATTGACTCGACTCATGCCGCGTGTGTCCGTGCTTGCGCCATCAACGCTTCGATCTCGGCGACGGTTTTCGGTACCCCGCGGGTCAGGATTTCACAACCGGTCTTGGTCACTACCACGTCATCCTCGATGCGCACGCCAATGCCGCGCCATTTCTTCGCTACGTTCTGGTTGTCCGGGGCAATGTAGATGCCCGGCTCCACGGTCAGCGCCATGCCGACCTCCAGCACGCGCCATTCGCCGCCGACCTTGTATTCGCCGACGTCGTGTACATCCATGCCCAGCCAGTGGCCGGCACGGTGCATGTAAAACGCTTTATAGGCTTCAGACGCGATCAGCTCGTCAACCTCGCCTTGCAGTATTCCGAGCTTGACCAGGCCGGTGGTAATGACCCTGACCGTGGCTTCGTGCGCCTGATTCCAGTTTTTGTTCGGGGCGATTTCGGCAAACGCGGCTTCCTGCGAGGCCAGCACTAACTCGTAAATCGCTTTCTGCTCGGCGGAAAACTTGCCGTTGACCGGCCAGGTGCGGGTGATATCGCTGGCGTAGCAGTCGATTTCGCAACCGGCGTCGATCAACACCAGATCGCCATCCTTGAGCAGCGCGTCATTCTGCTGGTAATGCAGGATGCAGCTGTTGCGCCCGGCAGCGACGATCGATCCGTAGGCCGGCATCTTCGCCCCGCCCTTGCGGAATTCGTAATCGAGCTCGGCTTCGAGACTGTATTCGTACAGTCCCGGCCGACTGGCCTGCATCGCCCGGATATGCGCCTGAGCGGATATCCGCGCGGCTTCGCGCATCACCTTCACTTCTGCCGCCGATTTATACAGGCGCATGTCGTGCAGCAGGTGATCCAGGGCAACGAATTCGTTCGGTGGCTGGGCGCCGAGGTGCGCCTTGGAGCGGATCACGTTGATCCAGTCCATCAGGTGGCGATCGAATTCAGGGTTGCTGCCCATCGCCGAATACACCCGGTCGCGGCCTTCGATCAGGCCCGGCAGAATGTCGTCGATGTCGGTAATCGGGAATGCGTCGTCAGCGCCGTAGTCACGGATCGCACCTTCCTGCCCTGCGCGCAGGCCGTCCCACAACTCGCGTTCGGCGTTACGCTCACGGCAGAACAACACGTACTCGCCGTGCTCGCGACCCGGCATCAAGACAATGACGGCTTGCGGCTCGGGGAATCCGCTGAGGTACTGGAAGTCGCTGTCCTGACGGTAGACGTGCTCGACGTCGCGGTTGCGGATCGCTACCGCGGCGGCGGGCAGGATCGCGATGCTGTTGGGTTCCATCTGCGCCATCAGGGCCTTGCGGCGACGGCTGTATTCCGCTTTGGGGATATGGGTCATGGGCAGATGGCTTTCCCTGGCACGCGATTAATGCAGCGACGGCTTGGCGGCTGGCGGCACGTCGGCTTTTCTGGTTTCCGAGAACAGCAGCAGCGGCGCAACGCGCAGGTACTCCATGACTTCCATGTAGTCGGATTCGCCGTCATCGGATTCTTCCAGAGCATCTTGCACCTGGGAGATCGCTGCGAGATCCTGCAGCACTTCGGTGGCTTCAGTGCTGAGCATGCTGCTGTCACGGCAGTTCAGGCCGAAACCGCTGAGGAAGCCCTGGCACCATTGGCCCAGTGCAGCGGCGCGGTCAGCCAGTGGTGCATCATCGGTCGGCAGCAGCAGAACGACGGTGACGTCGTCGCCGGTCAGCTCGCCTTTGACCATCTCTTGCAGACCGATCAGGGCGTTGCGGACGTTGTCCTGGATGTCGCCTTCGAGCAGTTCGGCGGCGTCGATCAGCCAGCCTTCGTTATCGAAGCCGGCGCCGGCGCAGCTGCGGCCGAGCAGGACGCCATGCAGTTCGGCAGGCGAGACGTTGTGGCCGCTGGCAGTCAGCAGGGTGGCAAAGGCTTGGTACGGGGAATTCGCAATGGTCATGGGCAGCTAGGCGCCAGACGGCGCTATGTCTAGAATGAAGGCCTTGTATCCTACATCGACAGACTCGCCAAGACTATTAAAGGCTGTCCGCCAGCTACCACCCATCAGACGAACACGTGGACACAATGGAAGACACCGACCTGCAAGCGCTGATGGCCAGACTCGAACTGCTGATTAGTCGAGTGGAGCAACTTAAGAGTCAAAACGCACTCTTACTAGCTCAGGAAAAGACCTGGCGCGAGGAACGCGCTCACCTCATTGAAAAAAACGAAATCGCCCGGCGTAAGGTCGAATCGATGATTTCGCGCCTCAAGGCCCTGGAGCAAGACTCATGAGTTCAAGCAATAGCGTTACCGTGCAGATCCTCGACAAAGAATATTCGATCATCTGCCCGCAGGAAGAACGCAGCAATCTGGTCAGTGCCGCACGCTACCTGGACGGCAAGATGCGCGAGATCCGCAGCAGCGGCAAAGTCATCGGTGCCGACCGTATCGCCGTGATGGCCGCGCTGAACATCACCCACGACCTCTTGCACAAAGAAGAGCGCCCGGATATCCAGGCCAGCGGCTCGACCCGTGAACAGGTGCGCGACTTGCTCGATCGTGTCGATCTGGTGCTGGCCACCGATCCGGACGTCACCAAGGGCTGATTCGCCAGGCCGCTTGAGGTATACTCGCGGCACTCCCTGGGGTGCTTGCCAGTTGACGATGTCCCTGAGCCGATTTGCACTACCCTGGAGGTTGCACGTTGGGCTGGTGTGCATGTCCGCCAGACGGAAAGCCTTAAAGTCTACTGCATCCTCCACCTTGAACTTTCGGGTTCAAGGGCTAAGTTGACAGCGGTTCATCCGGGGAGCCTGATTCGAATCCGATACCGGTTTTTTGCCGGCATCGGATTTTTTATGCGTGCGTTTTCGCCCTCAACTGCCGAAGCCGAACCATGACCGAACCTGCGCTGCTGCCCCGCCCGCAACTCCGCCGCCTGCTGCGCAAGGCGCGCCGTGCGCTGACGCCGAGTGAGCAACGCCAGGCCGCCAAAGGCCTGTTCCGCCAACTGGCGCAAGACCCGCACTTCCGCCGGGCTCGACACATCTCTCTGTATCTACCCACCGACGGTGAAATCGATCCGCGCCTGCTGCTGCGCGAAGCCCAGCGGCGCGGCAAGGCCACCTACCTGCCGGTGCTCAGTGCCTGGCCGCGAACCAAAATGGTGTTCCAGCGCATTCGCCCCGGCGACAAGCTCAAGCCCAATCGCTTCCGCATTCTCGAACCACGCGCCAACCTGGCCCATCAACGCAGGATCTGGACGCTGGATCTGGTGTTGTTGCCATTGGTGGGGTTTGACGACGTCGGCGGACGCCTGGGGATGGGTGGCGGTTTCTACGACCGCAGCCTGGCGTACCTGGCCCGGCGCAAAAACTGGCGCAAGCCGACGCTGCTGGGGCTGGCCCATGAATGTCAGAAGGTCGAACGCCTGGCGCAGGCAAGCTGGGATGTACCGTTGCAGGGCACGGTGACAGACAAGGCGTGGTATTTCGCAGACTAGACGCCGCGCAGATCAGCGGCGTCGGGGAGGCAGTTTCAGCGTTTGAAGGCTGTCGACTGTTGGACCTGTTGCGCGACTTCAACCGGAGCATCGGTTTTGCTTGTCCACAGACTTTGCGCATAACCGGTGGTCACGACGCCCAGGCCGAACAAAATAACCAAAGTCCATAGCAAATCCGGTTTGCGTTTCATCGATTGCCCCCCTCAAGGCACATCATCACGATGACAGCAGCGGTTTCCGTTCGTAGGCCGTGCAGCAGCGTCAAGCTTTAAAGGCCGGCATTTTGCGACAACGTGAACCCGGGCGCAAATGCTGACGTCAACCGACCGTCGGTTTGTCATAAAATTGCCCGACAACCTGCCCAATGACCGCTTGAGGAGCAAACGACATGGCCTATTGGCTGATGAAATCCGAGCCCGACGAACTCTCGATCAAAGGTCTGGAGAAGCTCGGCTCAGCGCGCTGGGACGGGGTTCGCAACTATCAGGCACGCAACTTCCTGCGCGCGATGGCGGTGGGGGATGAGTTCTTTTTCTACCATTCCAGCTGCCCGGAGCCGGGGATTGCCGGAATCGGCAGAATTAGCCAGGCGGCGTACCCGGATCCCACCGCACTCGAGCCGCAGAGCCATTATTTCGACCCCAAGGCCACACCAGAGAAAAACCCCTGGAGCGCGATCGATGTTGCGCACATCGAGACATTTGCCCGGGTCCTGAAGCTCGATTACCTGAAACAGCAGACCGCGCTGGCCGAAATGCCGCTGGTGCAAAAAGGCAGTCGCCTGTCGGTGATGCCCGTGACGGCCGAACAGTGGGCCGCCGTGCTCGGCTTGCGCTGAGAACTCCCCGGTCACGGTTTTTTACCCGAAAAAGGGGCTAGGCTTGGCGCTCATTTGATTGACATCAAGCGACTCGAACGCTTGAACCGTCAGACTGGACGCCACAGCCGCAGGATGCCCCCATGTCGACGCACAGCCGCTCTTCACTTTTATATGCCGGTTCGCTTTTGGTGTTACTCGCCGCCGCCGGCGGATTCGGTTACTGGCTGTCGATCAGCAGCCGTCTGGTCGAAGGACTGTCGATGGGCAACGGGCGGCTGGAAGCCACCGAAGTACAGATCGCCAGCAAGACACCCGGACGTCTGGCCGAGGTACGGGTGGATGAAGGCGACAAGGTCAACAAGGGCCAACTGCTCGCCCGCATGGACACCCGCACGCTCGAAGCCCAGCGCACTCAGGCCGAAGCCGAAGTCTTGCGCGCCCGGGAAAACCTCAATGCTGCCCAGGCCAATGTGCAATTGCGCCAGAGTGAACTGCTGCTGGCCCAGCAAGAGCTCGGGCGTTCGCAATCGCTGTTCAAGCACGGTTACGTCAGCGCCCAGACCATCGATCAGTTGCAGTCGCGCATTGGCACCGGCAACGCTGCCGTAACGGCGGCCCGCGCCCAGGTATCTGCCGTCAGTGCGGCGATTGGTGCGGCACAGGCCCAGGTCGCGCAACTGACCAGTGAGATCGACGACAGCCAGTTGCGCGCACCGATTGACGGGGTGATCCAGTTGCGCATGGCCGAACCCGGCGAAGTGCTGGGGGCCGGCGGACGGGTGTTACTGCTGATCGATCCCAACGATCAGTACATGAACCTCTACCTTTCCGCCTCCGTGGCCGGACGCCTGGCGGTGGGCGATGAAGCCCGGGTGCTGCTCGATGCCCTGCCCGACAAGCCCTTGCCGGCGAAGATCAGTTTCGTCGCCGGCAAATCGCAGTTCACCCCCAAAGAAGTCGAGACCCGCGACGAGCGGCAAAAGCTGGTGTTCCGCGTCAAGTTACGCCTGACCCAACCCAGCGCCGTCCCGCAGGCCAAACCCGGCATGCCCGGCGCCGGTTATGTGCGCACCGCGCCGATTGTCTGGCCGGCCAACTTGCAATGAACAGCCTCGCGGTTCAGGCGAACGCTATCGCGCACCGCTACGGCAAACAGCCAGCGCTGAGCGATATCACCTTCAGCCTGCCCGCCGGTACCCGTTGCGGGCTGATCGGCCCCGATGGCGCGGGCAAGTCCAGCCTGCTGGGGCTGATCGCCGGGGTTAAGGCCTTGCAGCAGGGGCAACTGGACGTCCTCGGCGGGCCGATCCAGCAGCGCCGTCACCGCGACACGCTGTATGCGCGCATCGCCTTCATGCCCCAGGGATTGGGCGGCAACCTGTATCCCGAGCTGTCGATCCGCGAAAACATTCAGTTCTTCGCCACGCTGTTCGGCCTGTCGAAGGCCGACAGCGAACAACGCATGCACAATCTGCTGCTCGCCACCGATCTGCTGAAGTTCGCCGAGCGCCCCGCCGGCAAGTTGTCCGGCGGCATGAAACAGAAACTCGGGCTGTGCTGCGCGCTGATCCATGAGCCGGATCTGTTGATCCTCGATGAGCCAACCACCGGCGTCGACCCGCTCTCACGCCGGCGTTTCTGGGAGCTGGTCGACGACGTGCGGCGCCAGCGCCCGCAACTGACCCTGCTGGTCGCCACCGCTTATATGGAGGAAGCCGAACAGTTCGAGCATTGCCTGATGCTCGACAACGGCAAATTGATTGCCACCGGCCTGAGCCGTGAACTGGCAACCGTCACCCCGAGTGGCAAACTCGACGAGGCCTTTACCCATTTCCAGGGTGACCACCAGCATGACGCCCAGCCGCTGGTGATTCCGCCACGTAGCGGCGGCACCACTGACATCGCCATCGAGGCCCACGACCTGACGCTGCGTTTCGGCGACTTCACTGCGGTGGATCACGTCAGCTTCGCCATCGGACGCGGCGAAATTTTCGGTTTTCTCGGCTCCAACGGCTGCGGCAAGACCACCACCATGAAAGTCCTGACCGGGCTGATGCCGGCCAGCGAGGGCAGCGCGACGCTGCTCGGCAACCCGGTAGACGCCAAGGATCTGGCCACGCGCAAGCGGGTCGGCTTCATGTCCCAGAGTTTTTCGCTGTATGGCGAGCTCAGCGTGCGGCAGAACCTTGAGCTGCACGCCCGGCTGTTCGACTTGCCCAAAGCCGAGAGCGCGCAACGCATCGATGCATTGATTCAACGCTTCAACCTGCTCAGCGTCGCTGATCAGCCGTCCGGTGCCCTGCCTCTCGGGCTGCGTCAACGCCTGTCGCTGGCGGTGGCGGTGTTGCACCGCCCGGAAGTGCTGATCCTCGACGAGCCGACGTCCGGCGTCGACCCGGCAGCCCGCGATGATTTCTGGCGGCTGTTGATCGAACTGTCCCGCGAGCAAGGCGTGACGATTTTTCTCTCCACCCACTTCATGAACGAAGCCCAGCGCTGCGACCGCATCTCGCTGATGCACGCCGGCAAAGTCCTGGCGTGCGACACCCCGGCAGCGCTGCAACGTCAGTTCGCTGGAGCAACGCTGGAAGCCGCTTTCGTGACGTGCCTGGAACAGGCTCAGGGCACTGCGCAATCGCCGCCTGCCAGTGAATCGCCGACCGCGCCAACGACCGCCACGCCGCCGCTCCAGCAGCGCGGTTTCAGCTTCGGTCGCCTGCTGGCGGTGGCCAGTCGCGAAGGCAAGGAGCTGCTGCGTGACAAGGTGCGCATGGCGTTCGCGCTGGCGGGGGCGATTTTCATGATGGTGATTTTCGGCTACGGGATTTCCCTGGACGTGGAGAACCTCGCGTTCGCCGTGTACGACCAGGACCAGACACCGCAGAGCCGAACCTATCTGGAAGCCTTTCGCGGCTCGCGCTACTTCGATGAACGGCCGGCCATCCACGACGCTCAAGAGCTGCACCGCCGCCTGCAACGCTCGGAAATCAAACTCGCGCTGGAAATCCCGCCCGGATTCGGCCGCGACCTGTACGCCGGGCGTCAGCCTGCGGTGGCGGCATGGCTGGATGGCGGCATGCCGTTTCGCGCCGAAACCAGCCGCAATTATGTCGAAGCCGTGCACTTGGCCAACCTGCAACAGTTGGTTGAGCAGAGCAGCCCCGCCGTGAACCATCAGGCGAGCGCCAGCCTGGAAACCCGCTTTCGCTACAACCAGGATGTGGTCAGCGTCAACGCCATCGGCCCCGGGGTCATGGCGCTGATTCTGGCGTTCATTCCGGCGATGCTGACCGCACTCGGCATCGTGCGCGAAAAGGAGCTGGGGTCGATCACCAACTTCTACGCCACGCCCCTGACCCGCCTGGAGTTTCTGCTGGGCAAGCAGGCGCCGTACCTGCTGGTCAGCCTGGTCAATCTCGCAGTGCTGGTGGCGATGAACCGCTGGCTGTTCGGTGTGCCGTTCAAGGGCAGCCTGCTGACGCTGGCATTCGGCGGCCTGCTGTACGTGCTGGCGACCACCAGCATGGGTCTGCTGATCTCGGCGTTCACCCGCACGCAAATTGCCGCGATCCTCGGCACGATGATCATCACCAGCCTGCCGACCATCCAGTTCTCCGGGCTGATCGTGCCGCGCTCTTCGCTGGAAGGTGCCGCTGCGGTGATGGGCATGCTGTTTCCGGCGGGGCACTTCCTCGACATTGCGGTGGGTACGTTCACCAAAGCGCTGGACTTGCGGCAACTGTGGCCGCAGTGCCTGGCGCTGTTCGGGTTCTTTGTCGGGTTCACCGGGCTGAGCCTGGTCATGCTGAAAAAGCAGGAGGCCTGATGCACAAGTTCGCGCACATCCTGCGCCTGGGACTCAAGGAACTGACCAGCCTGCGCCACGACAGCGTGTTGCTGCTGTTTCTGTTCTACGCCTTCACCGTGGCGATCTACATGCCTGCCGCCGGCTCGGTGATCGGCGTGCACAACGCCAGCGTGGCGATCGTCGACGAAGACCACAGCGCCCTCTCGCGCCAGTTGGCCCAGGCCCTGCAACCGCCGGAGTTCCAGACACCGGTGCTGCTGCCCTACCCGCAACTGGATCAGGTGATGGACAGCGGCCAATACACCTTCGTGATCAACATTCCGGCAGGCTTTCAAACCGATCTGCTGGCGGCACGGCAACCGGCCATTCAGGTCAACGTCGACGCCACCGCCATGAGCCAGGCGTTCATGGGCGCCGGCTACATCGGCCGGATCTTCCAGCGCGAATTGCAGGCCTATGGCGGCCAAAGCGATGCCGCGACCCAGGCACCGATTCAACTGACCACCCGCGCGCTGTTCAACACTAATCTGGAAGGTGGCTGGTTTCTGGCGGTGATTCAGATCGTCAACAACATCACCATTCTGGCGATCATCCTCACGGGCACGGCGTTGCTGCGCGAACGCGAACACGGCACGCTCGACCATTTACTGGTGCTGCCGCTGACGGCGCTGGAAATCATGCTGGCAAAAATCTGGAGCAACCTGCTGGTGGTGGTGCTGTGCACCTGGCTGTCGCTGGAGGTGGTGGTCAAAGGCCTGCTGGGGGTGCCGCTGGCCGGCTCGATGAGCCTGTTTTTGCTGGTGACTGCGGTTTATCTGTTTGCCAGTACCGCGCTGGGGATTTTTCTGGCGACACTGGCGCGCTCGACGCCACAGTTCGGCCTGCTGGCGATTCCAGTGATCATCCCGATGTTGCTGCTGTCTGGCGGCAGCACACCGTTGGACAGCATGCCGCAATGGCTGCAGTGGGTCATGCAGGGCTCGCCATCCACGCACTTTGTCAGCCTCAGCGCCGCGATTCTGTTCCGCGACGCCGGGCTGAGCGTGGTCTGGCCGGACTTGCTGGCGCTGACGGCCATCGGCCTGCTGTTCTTCCTCATCGCCCTGGCGCGCTTTCGCAAAAGCCTGGCGTCCTGAACAGCGGCCAGCGTGCTTACTGAATGATCAGGTTGTTGAACAGCAAGTCTTCAACCACCGGCTTGCCGGTTTCGTCATTCATTACTTGCTGGGTCTGCTTCAGGGCTTCCTGACGCAGCTTTTCCTTGCCTTCGATGCTGCTCATCGCCTCGGCGGTCTGCTGGGTGAACAGCGCCACCAGTTGGTTGCGGATCAGCGGCTCGTTGGCCTTGACCAGTTTGGTCGCCTCGTCCCCGGTCACGCGCAGCGCCACATCGGCCTTGTAGACCTTCAGCTTTGGCGTGCCGTCCAGCCCGTAGTTGCCCACGAACGGCGGGCTCAGGGTGATGTAGTTGACCTTCGGCGCCTCGCCTTCTTTGGCTTCTTCGGCCAGCGCTGCCACAGGCAGAGACAGGGCCAGCAACAACATGATCCACGCTTTCACAATTCGCTCCTTATCCGGTTTGCGGCCTAGCATAACGACCCGCCGCGCAAGCACAAGCTTATGGCTGACTATCAGGGCCGGGCATGCTCGTTGACCCGTTGACTGACACACCTACACTTATCGGCCATCACTCCCAAAGGAATAGCCCTGATGAAAGCCGTGCTGTGCAAAGCCTTCGGCCCCGCCGAATCGCTGGTGCTGGAAGACGTCGCCAGTCCTGCCCTGAAGAAGAACGAAATCCTGCTGGAGGTGCACGCCGCCGGGGTCAACTTCCCGGACACGCTGATCATCGAGGGCAAATACCAGTTCAAGCCGCCCTTCCCGTTTTCCCCGGGGGGCGAAGCGGCCGGCGTGGTTAGCGCCGTGGGCGAAAAGGTCAGCCACCTGAAGGTCGGCGACCGGGTCATGGCCCTGACCGGTTGGGGCAGCTTTGCCGAGCAGGTCGCGGTGCCGGGCTACAACGTCCTGCCGATCCCGCCATCGATGGATTTCAACACCGCCGCCGCGTTCAGCATGACCTACGGCACCTCAATGCACGCCCTTAAACAGCGGGCCAACCTGCAACCGGGCGAAACCTTGCTGGTGCTCGGCGCTTCCGGTGGCGTCGGCCTGGCGGCGGTGGAAATCGGCAAGGCCATGGGCGCCCGGGTCATCGCCGCCGCCAGCAGCGCGGAGAAACTCGCCGTGGCCAAGGCTGCCGGCGCCGACGAACTGATCAACTACAGCGAAACCAGCCTCAAGGACGAAATCAAACGCCTCACCGACGGCCAGGGCGCCGACGTGATCTACGACCCGGTGGGTGGCGATCTGTTTGACCAGGCCATCCGCGCCATCGCCTGGAACGGCCGCTTGCTGGTGGTCGGTTTCGCCAGCGGGCGCATCCCCGAACTGCCGGTCAACCTCGCCCTGCTCAAAGGCGCAGCGGTACTCGGCGTGTTCTGGGGCTCCTTCGCCCAGCGCCAGCCGCAGGACAACGCAGCGAACTTCCAGCAACTGTTCGGCTGGTTTGCCGAAGGCAAACTGAAGCCACTGGTGTCACAGGTGTATCCGCTGAGCCATGCGGCGCAGGCGATCAATGATCTGGGGCAGCGCAAGGCAGTGGGCAAGGTGGTGGTGCAGGTGCGCTGAAGTCGCGACTTGCCTCAGCCGCCGGGCGATGGCGCCGCGTCGCCCGGCAACAGATGTTCCTGCACTTTCAGGCTGCGAGACGGAATCAGCCGACCCTTGTCATCGAAGCGCAAGACAATCAGCCAGTCGAAGACGTCATCCGGCCACTTTTCCTGCCCCATCAGGGCTGTGGCGTCGCCGCCAAAGGCTTTGATCAGTTTGTTGATGTGCCCGTGGTGCCAGGCGATCAGCACCGTTTGCGCCTGATTGCTCTTGCGCAACAGTTTGACCAGTTGATGAAGATCGCCATTGACGTAAGGCTGCTCAATCGCAAGGTCCAGACGCTGGGCCAGCGGGGTCAGGGTCAGGCGCGAGCGCGAACTCTCCGGGGTGTCGCCGGCAGCGATCAAGCGCTGGGGGGTAAGGGTCTGGCCGTCGAGTTTCAGCGGGTTGAAATAGTCGACGTAGGCCGCCGCTCGCTGTTCGCCTCGGGCATTGAGCACCGATCCCTCAGTCGGTTTTTCCGCGTGCCGAATGATCAGCACGGTCGTGTTGCGCAGCCCGGAATGGCCGGGATGGTCGACGACAATCAAGCCCAGCATGACCACGGCGAGCCCCGCCGCCACCAAAAACCTCGGCAACAATCTGCGAACCTTCAGTGGCATTTCCTATCTCTGCTGATCAATCGGCTGAACGGGCCGCGAGTCTAAGCCACCCCATGTTCAAAAGTGGTGAAAACGCCCTGTTCTTACAGCTGAGCGACAGGTTCGTAAAGGAACATGCGACTTCCAACATTTTCCGCTGTTTTGCCGATGCGAACCGGTGCTATTTTCGGTAACGAAACTGTAACATTCGCATCCGCAGTCAAAACAAGAAATCTGGAGCTCTTGAATGTTTGCTTTCTTTCGACCTGCCGCACATCAGGCTCCATTGCCTGAAGAAAAAATAGACAGCACTTACCGACGTCTGCGCTGGCAGATCTTCGCCGGTATCTTCTTTGGTTATGCGGGTTACTACCTGCTGCGCAAAAACTTCTCCCTGGCCATGCCGTACCTGATCGACGAAGGCTACAGCCGTGGCGATCTGGGCCTGGCGATGTCGGCCATCGCGATTGCCTACGGTCTTTCCAAGTTCCTCATGGGCCTGGTGTCCGACCGTTCCAACCCGCGCTACTTCCTGCCGTTCGGCCTGCTGGTCTCGGCCGGAGTGATGTTCATTTTCGGTTTCGCGCCCTGGGCGACATCCAGCGTGACCATGATGTTCATCCTGCTGTTCATCAACGGCTGGGCTCAGGGCATGGGCTGGCCACCAAGCGGACGCACCATGGTGCACTGGTGGTCGCAGAAGGAACGTGGCGGCGTGGTGTCGGTGTGGAACGTGGCGCATAACGTCGGCGGCGGTCTGATCGGTCCGCTGTTCCTGATCGGCATGGGCCTGTTCAACGACTGGCACGCGGCGTTCTACGTGCCGGCAGCGGTGGCGCTGGGCGTGGCGGTGTTTGCCTTCATCACCATGCGCGACACCCCGCAATCGGTCGGCCTGCCGCCGATCGAGAAGTACAAGAACGATTACCCGGAAGGCTACGACGCCAGCCACGAAGACGAATTCAGCGCCAAGGAAATCTTCGTCAAATACGTGCTGCGTAACAAAATGCTCTGGTACATCGCCATGGCCAACGTCTTCGTCTACCTGCTGCGCTACGGCGTACTGGACTGGGCGCCGACCTATCTCAAGGAAGCCAAGGGCTTCACCGTGGATAAAACCTCGTGGGCCTATTTCTTCTACGAGTGGGCGGGTATTCCGGGCACGCTGCTATGCGGCTGGATGTCGGACAAGATCTTCCGTGGCAACCGTGGCCTGACCGGCATGGTGTTCATGGCGCTGGTGACCGTCGCGACACTGGTGTACTGGCTGAACCCGGCCGGCAACCCGACCGTGGACATGATCGCGCTGTTCTCGATCGGCTTCCTGATCTACGGCCCGGTGATGCTGATCGGTCTGCAGGCGCTGGAGCTGGCACCGAAGAAAGCCGCCGGTACGGCAGCAGGCTTCACCGGTCTGTTCGGTTACTTGGGTGGTTCGGTCGCGGCGAGTGCGGCGATGGGCTACACCGTTGACCACTTTGGCTGGGACAGTGGTTTTGTGCTGCTGGTGGGCGCTTGCCTGCTGTCGATGGCCTTCCTGGCCCCGACGCTATGGCACAAGCAAGTCGCCAGTCAGAGCCGCGAAGCCGTCGCCTGATCGGCCTTTGCCTGACAGCGCTTGAGCCGCGCCTCCAGATTCCGGTCTGGCATGGCGTGGCTGCGCAGGGCGTGGGCGGTCTGCTCGACATAATCGCGAGTCGTACCGTAGCGCCCGCAAGCGCTTTCGAACACCTGTCTCAGCACATGATCCGGCAAGTTGCCGGCATAGCTGGGCAGGTGTCGCTCCAAAACAAACCCTAACGCCTGAACCTGACTGCCATCTTCGAGCCGGCAGTTGAGCCAGTGTGGGCGATAGGACGGGAACGGCATTTCGCGTTTCCACAGCGCGTACAGCGCACTGTCGAGATTCTCTTCCGGCAGCCGATAGGCGAAGCCGCTGCACGAACCGCCACGATCCAGACCAAACACCAGCCCGGGCATTTCCGGCGTCCCGCGATGCTCGTGCGACCACAAATACAGGCCGCGATGGTAGCCGTGGACTCGCCCGCGCACCCGCTCCACCGCCGAACACTCCGGACGCCAGATCAGCGAACCGTAGGCGAACAGCCACACCGGCCCGCCCTTGTGGCGCGCCATGGTCGATTGCATGGAAGCGAGAAGTTGTTCGTGCGTCAGCTGCGGCCCAAGATCGAGCCGCGGAGGGTAAGCCAGGTTCAGAAAAGCGTTTTCAATGGCGCTCATGGCGAATAGCGTTCAGCTCCCCGCGGGTGAAGAATTACTTTATAGAACGCACCGCTGTAACAATAAGGCACATATGTTTTAAGGCAATTTGAGTGCCATGGCACAGTTGTCAATTAATTGCCTGATGCATATATAACCTACCGATATTTATGCAATTACATAAATACCGATCGGCTATATGGAGAGTTATAAAGAATTACGACCGCGGCGCGTAAGCGAACACATCTGCGCGCATTTGATGAGCATCCATTCCCGCCTCGACCAGCGCGTCCAGCGTGCCGTAGACCATGGCCGGCGAGCCGCTGGCATAGACGTGCAGCGGTTTCAGATCGGGGAAATCCTCACACACCGCTTCGTGCAGCATGCCGCAGCGCCCTTCCCAACCGCACTGGTCGCTGACCACTTTGTGCAGGAACAGATTGGGCAGCTTCAGCCACTCATCCCAATGCTCGATTTCGTAGAAGTCTTCCGGACGACGCACGCCCCAGTACAGATGCACCGGATGCTTGAAGCCGGTGGCGCGGCAGTGCTCGATCAGGCTGTGTATCTGACCCATGCCGGTACCGGCGGCAATCAGTACCAGCGGTCCGTCAGGCAGTTCGGCCAGATGCGTATCGCCAAATGGCAGCTCAACACGCACCATTGCGTTGCGTTGCAGCTGTTCGATCAGGCTCAGCGCACTGGCTTCGCGCGCCAGTACGTGGATTTCCAGATCACGCCCGCCGTGCGGCGCCGAGGCCATGGAGAACGCCGACTTCTCGCCGTTCTCACGCTCGATCATCAGATACTGCCCGGCGTGATAGCGCGGCGGCTTGCCGGCCGGCGCCCGCAGGCGCACGCGCCAGGTGTCGCCGCCGACATCCCGGCATTCGATGACCTGACACGACAGGCTGCGCACCGGCAGTTCTCCCAGCGCGAGCACGCCATCCCACAGCAGGATGCAGTCTTCCAGCGGCTCGGCTATGCAAGTGTAGAACTCGCCGTGGTCATGCACCTTGCCGGCCTGCTCGACCCGGCCTTCCACCAGCAGCGCCGCACACACATGGCAATTGCCGTTGCGACAGCTTTGCGGGCAGTCGTAGCCCAGGCGCCGCGCGCCATCGAGAATCCGCTCGCCGGGCCGTATCTCAAGCACCGCTCCGGAGGGCTGCAGGGTTACACGCATCAATCTATTCCTAACTGATTCCAGATGGCATCGATCCGCTGGGTGACGGCGTCGTCCTTGACGATTACGCGGCCCCACTCGCGAGTGGTTTCGCCCGGCCACTTGTGGGTGGCATCCAGGCCCATTTTCGACCCCAGGCCGGAGACCGGCGAGGCAAAGTCGAGGTAGTCGATCGGCGTGTTGTCGATCATCACCGTGTCGCGCTTGGGGTCCATGCGCGTGGTGATGGCCCAGATCACGTCGTTCCAGTCCCGGGCGTTGATATCGTCGTCAGTGACGATAACGAACTTGGTGTACATGAACTGTCGCAAAAACGACCAGACGCCGAGCATCACGCGCTTGGCGTGCCCCGGATACGACTTCTTCATCGTCACCACGGCCATGCGGTACGAGCAGCCTTCCGGTGGCAGGTAGAAGTCGGTGATCTCCGGGAACTGCTTCTGCAGGATCGGCACGAACACTTCGTTCAGTGCCACGCCAAGGATCGCCGGCTCATCCGGCGGCCGGCCGGTGTAGGTGCTGTGGTAGATCGGTTTGATCCGGTGGGTGATGCGCTCGACGGTAAACACCGGGAAGCTGTCGACTTCGTTGTAGTAGCCGGTGTGGTCGCCGTACGGGCCTTCGTCGGCCATCTCGCCCGGGTGGATCACGCCTTCGAGAATGATCTCGGCGGTGGCTGGCACTTGCAGGTCGTTGCCGCGGCACTTGACCAGTTCGGTGCGGTTACCGCGCAGCAGACCGGCGAAAGCGTATTCGGAAAGGCTGTCCGGCACTGGGGTCACGGCACCGAGGATGGTCGCCGGGTCCGCGCCCAATGCTACAGACACCGGGAACGGCTGGCCCGGGTGCTTCTCGCACCATTCGCGGAAATCGAGAGCGCCGCCACGGTGGCTGAGCCAGCGCATGATCACCTTGTTGCGGCCGATCACTTGCTGACGGTAGATGCCGAGGTTCTGGCGATCCTTGTTCGGGCCTTTGGTGACGGTCAGGCCCCAGGTGATCAGCGGGCCGACGTCGCCGGGCCAGCAGGTCTGCACCGGCAGCATCGCCAGGTCGACATCGTCGCCTTCGATGACCACTTCCTGGCACACCGCGTCTTTGACGACTTTCGGCGCCATCGAGATGATCTTGCGGAAGATCGGCAGTTTCGACCACGCGTCCTTCAAGCCCTTCGGCGGCTCCGGCTCCTTGAGGAAGGCCAGCAGCTTGCCGATCTCGCGCAGTTCACTGACCGACTCGGCGCCCATGCCCATGGCGACCCGCTCGGGGGTGCCGAACAGGTTGCCGAGCACCGGAATATCGTAGCCGGTCGGTTTTTCGAACAGCAGCGCCGGGCCCTTGGCCCGCAGTGTGCGATCGCACACCTCGGTCATCTCCAGCACCGGCGAGACGGGAATCTGGATGCGTTTCAACTCTCCGCGCTGCTCAAGCTGCTGCACGAAATCCCGAAGATCCTTGAATTTCATTGACGATGGCACCCTCAAAATAGGCGTACATCCTACCTGCTATGCTGGCCTGTGGCAGCCTGTCGCTGCTTACTTGGCTGCATTCGTCTGCGCTTTTCCAAGGTTTTCCCGGGCTTGCAGGCCGATAAACAGCGGCTCGAGGATCGGCGCGACAAAGCGCGCACCGACTTCGGACAAGTGATTGTCATCGGTGTATAGCGAATAACCGCCGAGTTCAGCGTGACACAGGCCCTTGTCATCACACAGCCGCGGCGCCGGATCGACCACCCGCACCGCCGGATCATCCTGTGCCAGCTGCGCGAACAACTGACTGATGAACACCTGACGCTTGTGGTGCGCCTCGACGTCCAGCCCGACGTCATCCACCGGGCGATCGAGCATCGCCAGACGCGTCAGCCGATACGGCGGACTGAAGGCTTGCAACGGCGCCTCTTTGACCAACCACACGCGATGGCCGCCGGCACGCAATTGCACCACCCGGGCATGCAGGCCTTCAGCCAGACGTCGTTCGGCGTCGGCGCGGTCGTAACGGCCATCAGGTGTTCTCAAGACGTGACCCAGATCGCCTTTGGCGTCGCCGTACAGGTACAGGCTCCAACGCGCGACCAGCACCACATCGCTGACGGATTGCGCCTTCAACCCCTGCTCGACCCGCTTGTTGAAGCGCGCACAAACACCGTCATGCTCCAGTCCATCGACCGGAATACAGCCGGGAGAGCTGGCCAGGATCACACTGACGCCATGGGCTCTGGCACCGTCATCGAACACCGGGATCAGCGCGGTGGCGTGACTGTCACCCCAGACCATCGCCCGGGTCGGCAGATCCGTCACGCCGTAATGGCAGAACAGCTTGTCGTCCGGGGTCTTGTCGTCCGCCAGACACGCCATCAGCTCCGGCCGCCACTCGCGGCCCTTGGCGTATTGCAGTGCCTGCTCGGACAGGCGCCATGGCAGGCCATCGGTCCAGCGCAGGGATTGCCCGGCCAGACCGAGCACCAGAATGCCGCAAAAACCTGCCAGCAATACCTGACGACGCCCGGCCAGCAAACGCCGCTCACGGAACGGGGTTTCGATGAATTTCCACGACAGATAACCGAGCACCAGCGTCAGCAGGATCAAGCCAGCCGTGTCGAGCGCGCCCGGCTCATCGACACTGGCGTAGCTGGAAAACACGAACACCGGCCAGTGCCATAGGTACCAGGAATAGGAAATCAGACCGAGGCCGACCATCACCCGGCTGCTCAACAATTGACCAATCACGGTTTCACGATGACCGTTGGCCAGAATCAACAGCACCACGCCCAGCACCGGCAACAACGCGGTGGCCCCCGGGAACGGCGTCGACTTGTCGTAGACGAATACCGCCAGCAGAATCAGCCCCATGCCCAGCAGGCTCAAGGCCTGGGCGGCCAGCGGTTTCAAGCGCCAGGCGTGTTTCGGCGCAATCGCCAGCATGGCGCCGGCCAGCAACTCCCAGGCGCGCATTGGCAGCAGGAAGAAGGCTTTTTCCGGGTGATGATTGATCGCCCACACACTCAGCCCGAACGACACCAGCAGCACGCCGAACAGCGTCAGCCGCCAGTGTTTCAACCGGCTCGAGAGCAACGTCAGCAGCAGCGGGAAAACGATGTAGAACTGTTCCTCCACTGCCAGCGACCAGGTGTGCAGCAGCGGTTTGAGGTCCGAGGCGACGTCGAAGTAGCCGTCCTGGCGCATGAACAGGATGTTCGAGACGAACGTCACCTGATAGCGCACCGAGCGCCCCAGCTCTTCATAATCCTTGGGTGCCAGCAGGAACCAGCCCACCGCCAGTACCGCGATGATCATCGCAAACAGTGCCGGCAGAATCCGCCGCGCACGCCGCGCCCAGAACTCGACGAAACTGAAACGCCCCGCCTGACGCTGGTTCCAGATGATCGAGGTGATGAGGTAGCCGGAGATCACGAAGAACACGTCCACGCCGACAAAACCGCCGGTAAACCCCGGAACGCCAAAGTGGAACAGCACCACGGCGATCACTGCGACTGCGCGCAGGCCGTCGATATCCCTTCGATAAGCGAGTGTGCTCAT
Organism: Pseudomonas sp. MG-9; assembly: GCF_018729515.1. Taxonomy (NCBI): domain Bacteria; kingdom Pseudomonadati; phylum Pseudomonadota; class Gammaproteobacteria; order Pseudomonadales; family Pseudomonadaceae; genus Pseudomonas; species Pseudomonas sp. MG-9. Next base: position 415,019 of record NZ_JAHHZH010000002.1, on the reverse strand, counting down.
AAAATCTTTAATGCCAATCAGGTGGTTGTTTTTATACAGGCCGAGCCTCTGACGCAGAGACGCTCACCCATGTTGCTTGTTGTTTTGCCCAGGCACAGACCTTACCAGATCACGAACCTCCCATAATCCGGACAAAATTCAGACAAAAAAATGGCGCCCCGCGAGGGACGCCATTTTTGTCGGTTCAACCGGCGATGTTACTTGCGCTTCATCGACAGGAAGAACTCGTCGTTGGTCTTGGTCGTTTTCAGCTTGTCGACCAGGAACTCGATGGCCGCCACTTCGTCCATCGGGTGCAGCAGCTTGCGCAGAATCCACATGCGCTGCAGTTCGTCGTCGGCGGTCAGCAACTCTTCGCGGCGGGTGCCGGAACGGTTGATGTTGATGGCCGGGAACACGCGCTTCTCGGCGATCTTGCGATCCAGAGGCAGTTCCATGTTGCCGGTACCCTTGAACTCTTCGTAGATCACTTCGTCCATCTTCGAGCCGGTTTCAACCAGCGCGGTGGCGATAATGGTCAGCGAGCCGCCTTCTTCGATGTTGCGCGCGGCGCCGAAGAAACGCTTCGGCTTCTCCAGGGCGTGAGCATCGACACCACCGGTCAGCACCTTGCCGGAGCTCGGGATCACAGTGTTGTAGGCACGGGCCAGACGGGTGATGGAGTCGAGCAGGATCACCACGTCCTTCTTGTGTTCGACCAGGCGCTTGGCCTTCTCGATCACCATTTCGGCAACCTGCACGTGGCGGGTCGGCGGCTCGTCGAAAGTCGAGGCAACCACTTCGCCGCGCACGGTGCGCTGCATTTCGGTCACTTCTTCCGGACGTTCGTCGATCAACAGCACGATCAGGTGAACTTCAGGGTTGTTACGGGCGATGTTCGCGGCGATGTTCTGCAGCATGATCGTTTTACCGGCTTTCGGCGGTGCAACGATCAGACCACGCTGGCCTTTGCCGATCGGTGCGCACAGGTCGATCACACGACCGGTCAAGTCTTCGGTGGAACCGTTACCGGCTTCCATCTTCATGCGCACGGTTGGGAACAGCGGTGTCAGGTTCTCGAAGAGAATCTTGTTCTTCGCGTTCTCCGGACGATCGAAGTTGATCGTGTCGACCTTGAGCAGGGCGAAGTAACGCTCGCCTTCCTTCGGCGGTCGGATCTTGCCAACGATGGTGTCACCGGTGCGCAAGTTGAAACGGCGGATCTGGCTCGGCGAGACGTAGATATCGTCCGGGCCGGCGAGGTAGGAAGCGTCAGCGGAGCGCAGGAAGCCGAAGCCGTCCTGGAGAATCTCCAGCACGCCATCACCGGAGATTTCCTCGCCGCTTTTCGCGTGCTTTTTCAGCAGGGAGAAAATCACGTCCTGCTTGCGCGAACGGGCCATATTTTCTATGCCCATCTGTTCGGCCAATTCGAGCAGTTCGGTAATCGGCTTTTGCTTGAGTTCAGTCAGATTCATATAGGAATGACGTAATCATTTATGGAGGGGGGAAATTAAGCTTTTGGCTTAATGAGGCCGCGCCGCGGAGAAGGCGACAGGATCGCGAACTTGTTCGAAAAGGAGTGCGTCGGCGACGGCTAGCAGGGGGCAGTGGAGAAACCAGTGCGGGGCCGAATGTACCACCTGAGTTTCGGAGCGTCTAGCCCTGAATACGCAAAAAGCCCCGCAATTTGCGAGGCTTTTTTTCGGCGTTTTACAGCGACGCTTAGATGTTGGCGTCGAGGAAAGCCGCCAGTTGCGACTTCGACAGGGCGCCGACTTTGGTCGCTTCAACGTTGCCGTTCTTGAACAGCATCAGCGTCGGGATACCACGCACGCCGTGCTTGGCCGGAGTTTCCTGGTTCTCGTCGATGTTCAGTTTGGCAATGGTCAGCTTGCCTTTGTAGGTCTCGGCAATCTCGTCCAGAACCGGAGCGATCATTTTGCAAGGGCCGCACCATTCAGCCCAGTAGTCGACCAGTACAGCGCCTTCGGCCTTGAGTACGTCGGCTTCGAAGCTGGCGTCGCTAACGTGTTTGATCAGATCGCTGCTCATGGAATTCTCCAGGTTGTAAGCAAAAAAACGTGGCCCATCATATCCGCCCTTCCCTTGTTCAGGAAGCCGCAGTTGATTGAGTCTTGCTATGGCGGCCCATGAGTCTGGGTATAGCTCAAGTCACGCCGTGGCGGGGGCGATGAAGGCGATCCCGGTACGCAGTGCCGCGTTGCGCACGTGCTCCTGCATGGCTTTCTGGGCGGCGGCGGACGCCCGGCGGGCCAGGGCACGGAGGATCTTGCGGTGTTCCTGCCAGGTTTCCATCGCCCGTTCGGCGCGGATGAACGGTAGCTTCTGGCTTTCCAGAAAGATCTCGGCGCTGGCGGTGAGGATGCTGAGCATCGCCTGATTGCCGCTGGCCAGCAGAATGCGCCGGTGGAATTCGAAGTCGAGTTTCGCCGCCGCCTCGAAATCGCCGGCCTTCAACTGCTCGCGCATCGCCGCGACGTTGTCCTCCAGCGCATCCAGATCGAACGTGCTCAAGGTGACTGCCGCCAAACCGGCCGCAAACCCTTCCAGGGCATAGCGCAGCTGAAAGATGTCCAGCGGCGAGGCCTGCGCCGCAAACGGCCAGCCCGGCGCATTTTCACCGTGCGCAATCTCCACAGGAGCCTGCACGAACACCCCTTTGCCCGGCTGGATGCTGACCACGCCCAGCGCACTGAGCGACGACAGCGCCTCACGCAACGACGCCCGACTGACCCCCAACTGCACGGCCAGATCCCGTTGCGAGGGCAACGCATCGCCCGCACCGAAACCCTGCTCGGTGATCAGTTTGCGAATCGCTTGCAGCGCCACTTCAGGTACGGCGCGAGAGATCGAGTTCATGGTTTTTCAGACGAGCCAGGCCAAGGTGCGGCTAGTTGTAAAGCTATTCGCCGGATCCGGCAAGTCGTGCCCCAGCGGGGTTCGGCGTCCTGCCGCAATGCGCTATCGGGGTGCGAAAAACAACCTGACTGTTCAGACCAGTAAGACCGAACGAACACGCAGAATCCGCGGCTTGCGGGGCATTTGGCGCGATGTTGGCATGGCCCGTGCTCTGTCCGCTTGCAGAAATCACTTCCCGCCGATCCGGAGATTTGCCATGACCCTGCGTTACCGAGCCCTCCTCGCCGCTCTGTTTTCCAGCCTGTTGCTCAGCCAGATCCCGGCTCACGCCGACGGTCTGGACGACGTGGTCAAACGCGGCACGCTGAAAGTCGCCGTGCCCCAGGACTTCCCGCCGTTCGGCTCGGTCGGCCCGGACATGAAACCCCGTGGGCTGGACATTGACACGGCGAAACTGCTGGCCGAACAGCTCAAGGTCAAACTCGAACTGACCCCGGTCAACAGCACCAACCGCATCCCGTTTCTCACCACCGGCAAGGTCGATCTGGTGATCTCCAGCCTCGGCAAGAACCCGGAGCGCGAGAAAGTCATCGACTTTTCCCACGCCTACGCGCCGTTCTACCTCGCCGTGTTCGGCCCGCCGGATGCGGCGATCGCCACGCTCGACGACCTCAAGGGCAAAACCATCAGCGTCACCCGTGGCGCCATCGAAGACATTGAGCTGACCAAGGTCGCCCCCGAAGGCGTGACCATCAAGCGCTTCGAAGACAACAACTCGACCATCGCGGCCTACCTCGCAGGCCAGGTCGACCTCATCGCCAGCGGCAACGTGGTAATGGTCGCAATCAGCGAGAAGAACCCGAAACGCGTGCCGGCGCTGAAAGTGAAGCTCAAGGATTCACCAGTCTATGTCGGCGTGAACAAGAACGAGCCGGCGCTGCTGGGTAAGGTCAACGAGATCCTCGCCACCGCCAAGGCTGACGGCGCGCTGGAGAAAAACTCGCAGACCTGGCTTAAAGAGCCGCTGCCGGCCGATCTCTGATCGGTCGCGCGGGAGACAATCGATGGCTTATCAGTTCGATTTCATGCCGGTGGTGCAAAACACCGACCTGTTGCTGCGCGGCGCCTTGTTCACCCTGGAACTGACGGCCATTGGCGCATTGTTCGGGGTCGGCGTAGGCATCGTCGGCGCGCTGGTACGGGCGTGGAACATCCGCCCGTTCTCGGCAATCTTCGGCGTCTACGTCGAGTTGATCCGCAACACGCCGTTTCTGGTGCAACTGTTCTTCATCTTCTTCGGCCTGCCCTCGCTCGGAGTGCAGATTTCCGAATGGCAGGCGGCGGTGCTGGCGATGGTGATCAACCTGGGGGCGTATTCGACCGAGATCATCCGCGCCGGCATCCAGGCGATCCCGCGCGGACAACTGGAAGCGGCGGCCGCGCTGGCGATGAGCCGGTTCGAAGCGTTCCGCCATGTGGTGCTGCTGCCGGCGCTGGGCAAGGTCTGGCCGGCCCTGAGCAGCCAGATCATCATCGTCATGCTCGGGTCGGCGGTGTGTTCGCAGATCGCCACCGAGGAGCTGAGCTTCGCCGCCAACTTCATTCAGTCGCGCAACTTCCGTGCCTTTGAAACCTATGCGCTGACCACGCTGATCTACCTGTGCATGGCGCTGCTGATCCGGCAATTGCTGAACTGGGTCGGTCGCCGCTATATCGCGAGGAACAGCCGATGAGCGACTTCACCTTCTGGGACATCCTGCGCAACCTGCTCACCGGCCTGCAATGGACGCTGGCGCTGTCGCTGGTGGCCTTCATTGGTGGCGGGATCGTCGGGCTGCTGATTCTGGTCATGCGCATCTCGAAAAACCCCTTGCCGAGCAACATCGCCCGCACCTGGATCGAGCTGTTCCAGGGCACACCGCTGCTGATGCAGCTGTTTCTGGTGTTCTTCGGTGTGGCGCTGGCCGGGATCGAAATCTCGCCGTGGATGGCGGCGGCGATTGCCCTGACGCTGTTTACCAGCGCTTATCTGGCGGAGATCTGGCGCGGTTGCGTCGAAGCGATTCCTCACGGTCAGTGGGAAGCCTCTTCAAGCCTGGCGCTGAATCCGCTGGAGCAACTGCGCTACGTGATCCTGCCACAAGCGCTGCGGATTGCCGTGGCGCCGACCGTGGGCTTCTCGGTGCAAGTGGTCAAAGGCACCGCCGTGACGTCGATCATCGGCTTCACCGAGCTGACCAAGACCGGCGGCATGCTCGCCAACGCCACCTTCGAACCGTTCATGGTCTACGGCCTCGTCGCCCTCGGCTACTTCCTGCTTTGCTACCCCTTGTCGCTCAGTGCGCACTACCTGGAAAGGAGACTGCATGCCTCTGCTTAGAATTTCCGCCCTGCATAAATACTACGGCGATCACCACGTGCTCAAAGGCATCGACCTGAGCGTCGAAGAAGGCCAGGTGGTGGCGATCATCGGCCGCAGCGGCTCGGGCAAATCGACCCTGCTGCGCACCCTCAACGGCCTGGAGTCGATCAACGACGGGGTGATCGAAGTCGACGGCGAATACCTCGACGCTGCCCGCGCCGACCTGCGCAGTCTGCGGCAGAAAGTCGGCATGGTGTTCCAGCAGTTCAACCTGTTCCCGCACCTGACGGTGGGCGAAAACGTGATGCTCGCCCCGCAAGTGGTGCAGAAGGTGCCGAAGGCCAAGGCTGCCGAACTGGCGCGCAAGATGCTCGAACGCGTGGGCCTGGGGGAGAAATTCGATGCGTTCCCGGATCGCCTCTCCGGCGGCCAGCAGCAACGCGTGGCGATTGCCCGGGCGTTGGCGATGTCGCCGAAAGTGTTGCTGTGCGACGAGATCACCTCGGCGCTGGACCCGGAACTGGTCAACGAAGTGCTGGCCGTGGTGCGCCAATTGGCCAAGGAAGGCATGACGCTGATCATGGTCACCCATGAGATGCGCTTCGCCCGGGAGGTCGGCGACAAACTGGTGTTCATGCACCACGGCAAGGTGCATGAGGTGGGCGATCCGAAGGTGCTGTTTGCCAATCCGCAGACGGCGGAATTGGCGAACTTCATTGGTACGGTTGAAGCGACAGCCTGAAAAATCTCTGGGCCAGTGGTGACCTCTTCGCGAGCAAGCTCGCTCCCACATTGGAATGCGTTCACCTGTGGGAGCGAGCTTGCTCGCGAATGGTCGCGCCGCAGTCCCAAGACTTTATGCACAGGATCAAGGGTTTGAGTTGTGCGCGTTGGCGTCAGCGTTTGATCGTGGCACGATGTCGGGGTTATCGACCGAGACCCCCTGACCATGCCGCAATCCAAAGCCAAGAATCTGTCCCTGATCGCCGCAATCGACCTGGGCTCCAACAGCTTCCACATGGTCGTGGCCAAGGCCCAGAACGGTGAAATCCGTATTCTGGAACGCCTCGGAGAGAAGGTTCAGCTCGCCGCCGGCATCGATGATGAGCGCCATCTCAACGAAGAATCCATGCAGCGCGGGCTTGATTGCCTCAAGCGCTTCGCCCAACTGATCAACGGCATGCCATTGGGCGCCGTGCGGATCGTCGGCACCAACGCCCTGCGCGAAGCGCGCAATCGTCTGGAATTCATCCACCGCGCCGAAGAAATCCTCGGCCACCCGGTGGAAGTCATCTCCGGCCGTGAAGAGGCGCGCCTGATCTACCTGGGCGTCTCGCACACCCTCGCCGACACCCCGGGCAAGCGTCTGGTGGCCGACATCGGCGGCGGCAGTACCGAATTCATCATCGGCCAGCGCTTCGAGCCGCTGTTGCGCGAAAGCCTGCAAATGGGCTGCGTCAGCTTCACCCAGCGCTATTTCAAGGACGGCAAGATCACCCCGGCCCGCTACGCCCAGGCCTACACGGCGGCGCGGCTGGAGATCATGAGCATCGAGCACGCCCTGCACCGCCTGACCTGGGATGAAGCCATCGGCTCCTCGGGCACCATCCGTGCCATCGGCCTGGCGCTGAAGGCCGGCGGGCATGGCACCGGCGAAGTCAACGCCGAAGGCCTGGCGTGGCTCAAGCGTCGCCTGTTCAAGCTCGGTGACGTCGACAAGATCGACTTCGAAGGCATCAAGCCTGACCGTCGAGCGATTTTCCCGGCGGGCCTGGCGATTCTCGAAGCAATCTTCGACGCCCTCGAACTGCAACGCATGGATCACTGCGAAGGCGCGCTGCGTGAAGGCGTGCTTTATGATCTGCTCGGCCGTCATCATCACGAAGACGTACGCGAACGCACCCTGACCTCGCTGATGGAGCGTTATCACGTCGACCTGGAACAAGCGGCGCGGGTCGAGCGCAAGGCGCTGCACGCCTTCGATCAGGTCGCGGCCGACTGGGAACTGGATGACGGTATCTGGCGCGAACTGCTGGGCTGGGCGGCGAAAGTGCACGAAGTCGGGCTCGACATCGCGCACTACCACTACCACAAGCATGGCGCTTACCTGATCGAACACTCGGACCTCGCCGGGTTCTCCCGCGAAGACCAGCAGATGCTCGCCCTGCTGGTGCGCGGCCACCGCCGCAACATCCCCAAGGACAAGTTCGCCGAGTTCGGTGACGACGGCGACAAACTGATCCGCCTGTGCGTGCTGCTGCGCTTCGCGATCCTGTTCCACCACATCCGTGGCACCCAGGCGATGCCGCAAGTGGTGCTGCACGCCAAGGGCAACAACCTCGACGTGGAATTCCCGGAGCACTGGCTGGATGAAAACCAGCTGACTCAGGCGGATTTCGGTCTTGAGGCCGAGTGGCTGACGCGGGTTGGTATCGTCCTCACCGTGCACTGACAGTCCCCTGTAGGAGCTGCCGCAGGCTGCGATCTTTTAAAGATCAAAAGATCGCAGCCTTCGGCAGCTCCTACAGGTTGGTAAATGACAGATACAAAAAGGCGATCCCGAGGGATCGCCTTTTTTATTGCGCTTGAGGCTTAGCTGCTCACCGGCAGAATCGGGCTGCCCAGACGTTCCAGCAACGTCGCCTGCGCGCTGCGCGGGTTCTGGTTGCCGGTTGGTGTGTTGCGGATGTAACGGCCATCCGACTGCAGGCTCCAGCTGTGGGTGTTGTCGGTCAGGTACAGCTCCAGCTCTTTCTTGACGCGGGTCAGCAGCTTCTTGCCCTCCACCGGGAAGCAAGTCTCGACGCGCTTGTCGAGGTTGCGCTCCATCCAGTCGGCGCTGGAAAGGAACATCTGCTCCTCGCCGCCGTTGAGGAAGTAGAACACCCGGGTGTGCTCCAGGAAGCGGCCGATGATCGAGCGCACGTGGATGTTGTGCGAAACCCCGGCAATCCCCGGACGCAGGCAGCACATGCCACGCACCACCAGATCGATGCGCACGCCAGACTGGCTGGCCTTGTACAGCGCGCGGATGATCTTCGGATCGGTCAGCGAGTTGAACTTGGCGATGATGTGCGCCGGTTTGCCGTCGAGGGCGAACTGGGTTTCCCGGGCAATCATGTCGAGCATGCCCTTCTTCAGGGTGAATGGCGCATGCAGCAGCTTCTTCATGCGCAGGGTTTTACCCATGCCGATCAACTGGCTGAACAGTTTGCCGACGTCTTCGCACAAGGCGTCGTCGGAGGTCAGCAGGCTGTAGTCGGTGTACAGACGAGCATTGGCGGCGTGGTAGTTACCGGTGCCGAGGTGTGCGTAACGCACAATCTCGCCGGCCTCGCGACGCAGGATCAACATCATCTTGGCGTGAGTCTTGAAGCCGACCACGCCGTAAATCACCACCGCACCGGCCGCTTGCAGGCGGCTGGCCAGTTGCAGGTTGGACTCTTCGTCGAAGCGTGCACGCAGCTCGATGACCGCGGTCACTTCCTTGCCGTTACGTGCGGCGTCCACCAGCGCATCGACGATCTCGGAGTTGGCGCCGGAGCGGTACAGGGTCTGGCGCACCGCCAGAACATGCGGGTCTTTCGCCGCCTGACGCAACAGGTCGACCACCGGGGTGAACGACTCGAACGGGTGCAGCAACAGGATGTCCTGCTTGCTGACGACGCTGAAAATGTTCTCGCTGTTCTGCAGCAGTTTCGGGATCTGCGGGGTGAACGGCGTGTATTGCAGCTCCGGATGGCTGTCCAGACCGGTGATGCTGAACAGACGGGTCAGGTTGACCGGGCCGTTGACCTGATACAGCTCGCTCTCGCTCAGGTTGAACTGCTTGAGCAGGTAGTCCGACAGGTGTTTCGGGCAGGTGTCGGCGACTTCCAGACGCACCGCATCACCATAGCGACGCGAGAACAGCTCGCCACGCAGGGCGCGCGCAAGGTCTTCGACGTCTTCGGAATCGAGCGACAGGTCGGCGTTTCGGGTCAGGCGGAACTGGTAGCAGCCCTTGACCTTCATGCCCTGGAACAGGTCGTCGGCGTGGGCGTGGATCATCGACGACAGGAACACATAGTTGTCGCCCGGGCCGCCGACTTCTTCCGGGACCTTGATGATCCGTGGCAGCAGACGCGGTGCGGGGATGATCGCCAGACCGGAGTCGCGACCGAAGGCGTCGATGCCTTCGAGTTCGACGATGAAGTTCAGGCTCTTGTTCACCAGCAACGGGAACGGGTGCGTTGGGTCGAGGCCGATCGGGGTGATGATCGGTGCGATTTCGTCGCGGAAATAGCGGCGCACCCAGGTCTTGAGTTTGGTCGTCCAGTAACGGCGACGGATGAAGCGCACCTGATGCTTTTCCAGCTCCGGCAACAGGATGTCGTTGAGGATCGCGTACTGGCGGTCAACGTGACCGTGCACCAGTTCGCTGATCCGCGCCAGCGCCTGATGCGGCTGCAGCCCGTCGGCACCGGCCTGTTCCCGGGCGAAGGTGATCTGTTTCTTCAGGCCGGCGACGCGGATTTCGAAGAATTCGTCGAGGTTGCTGGAGAAGATCAGCAAGAACTTCAGCCTTTCCAGCAACGGATAGGACTCGTCCAGCGCCTGTTCCAGCACGCGGATGTTGAATTGCAGTTGCGAGAGCTCGCGGTGGATGTACAGACTGCTGTCATCCAGGCCGGGAATCGCGATCACCGGTGCCGCCGCGGCGGCTTCGACAACCGGCGCGGGTGGCGCAGGCTCCAGTTCCGGCGGGGTTTCGGTGATTTGTTCCACCACCGGCTGAGCTTCTTTTACTGCAACTTCTGTGAGTCCTTCGGTATTCATCGAATGTTCCTGGGAGGGCTATTTCTGCTCTCGTAACAATTGAGCGGCACGGACAGCAAAGTAAGTCAGGATGCCATCAGCGCCGGCACGTTTAAAGGCGGTCAGTGATTCGAGAATCACCGCCTCGCTCAACCAGCCATTCTGGATCGCCGCCATGTGCATGGCGTATTCGCCGCTAACCTGATAGACGAAGGTCGGCACTTTGAAGGCATCTTTTACCCGCAAAAGAATGTCCAGGTACGGCATGCCGGGTTTGACCATGACCATGTCCGCGCCTTCAGACAAGTCCGCACCGACTTCGTGCAGCGCTTCGTCGCTGTTGGCCGGGTCCATCTGATAGGAGGCCTTGTTGGCCTTGCCCAGATTCGCCGCCGACCCCACCGCATCGCGGAACGGCCCGTAATAGGCGCTGGCGTACTTGGCCGAGTAGGCCATGATCCGCACATTGACGTGACCAGCAATCTCCAGCGCTTCACGGATCGCCTGAATGCGACCGTCCATCATGTCCGACGGTGCCACGACCTGAGCGCCGGCTTCGGCATGGGACAGCGCCTGTTTGACCAGTGCGTCGACGGTGATGTCGTTCTGCACGTAGCCTTCTTCGTCGAGAATGCCGTCCTGCCCGTGGGTGGTGAACGGATCAAGCGCGACATCGGTGATCACGCCAAGCTCCGGAAAACGCTCGCGCAGCGCACGGGTGGCGCGCTGGGCAATGCCTTCAGGATTCCACGCTTCGGCGGCATCGAGGGATTTGAGTTCTAACGGAGTCACCGGGAACAGGGCCAGCGCCGGGATGCCCAGATCGACCCATTTCGCCGCTTCTTCGAGTAGCAGATCGATGGTCAGACGCTCGACACCGGGCATCGAGGCCACGGCTTCGCGACGGTTTTCACCGTCGAGCACGAACACCGGCAGGATCAGGTCATCGACCGTCAGCACATTTTCCCGTACCAGCCGACGCGAAAAATCATCGCGGCGATTGCGGCGCAAACGGGTGGCGGGGAACAAACGGTTGGCAGGGGTAAAGCTCACGGCAGACTCCTGAGCCCGCGCAAACGGGCGAGCGTGACAGTTATAAGCGGCCATTATGACGGTCGTATTACAGTTATGTGCACCCCTGTGACAGGTCGTCGCAATCCATTGTCCTTGTAGGAAATGTTCACGTCGAGACACATTTGGACACTTTCCTGAATGTGTCCGAAGGGTTAGGCTGCGCGTTCATTTCGCCAGCACCCAGACAATGCTCCAACAATTTCTGCATGACTTCGGCTACTTTGCCTTGTTTCTCGGCACGTTCTTCGAAGGCGAAACCATCCTGGTGCTCGCGGGCTTCCTCGCGTTCCGTGGATACATGGATATCAACCTGGTGGTGGTCGTGGCGTTCTTCGGCAGTTATGCCGGCGATCAGCTGTGGTACTTCCTGGGGCGCAAGCACGGGCGCAAATTGCTGGCGCGCAAACCGCGCTGGCAGATGATGGGCGACCGCGCGCTGGAACACATCCGCAAGCATCCGGATATCTGGGTCCTGAGCTTCCGCTTCGTTTATGGCCTGCGCACGGTGATGCCGGTGGCGATCGGCCTGTCGGGCTACCCGCCGGGGCGTTATCTGCTGCTGAACGGCATCGGTGCGGCGATCTGGGCCACGGCCCTGGCAGCCGCCGCCTACCATTTCGGTGCGGTGCTCGAAGGCATGCTCGGCAGCATCAAGAAGTACGAACTGTGGGTGCTCGGCGCGCTGCTGGTGCTGGGTGTCGGCCTGTGGATGCGTCGCCGGTTCAAGAATGCGCGACTGGCCAGGCAGGTGTATGCCGACGAGCAAGCCGCAAAAGCCGCCCATCTGCTTCAAGCAGAACAAGCCAGCCTCGCCGAACCTAAGAAGCCAGCCGAGTAACCCGCTGGCGACAGCCATACAGCCCGATGCCACTGAGCAGGCTGTAACCGAGCAGGCCAGCCCAGGCCAACGGGCTGGCCGGCCATAGCCCGAGCGGTGGCGCCAACCACACCAGCGGCAGATTCGACGCCAGCCGCAGCAGCTCCACCCTCATCGCCCACGGGCGATTCTCCAGGGCCACGCCCAACACAAACAATCCCCACGCCACGGCGCCCCAGCCCAGCAGCAGCGCGGTGATCGGCAGATGCTGCGCCTCGCCCATCAGGTAACTGCCCAGCGCGATATAGACGCAGAACTGCAGCGCCACGTACCCCTGTCGACGGCTGTCGAGCGGCACCTCGAACTTGCGAAAGCGGCTCAGATCCGGCTTGTTCAGCGGGTACTTCGCCGCCACGTCTACCGGTCGCCAACCCGTGCGCATGAACCAGATCCGCAACTTGTCCCACGGGCTTTCGGCGCGGCGCGCGTCATTCCACAACTGCGCATAGAACTGCACATTGGCCCACAGCGGATTCCAGCTCGCCAGCGGCGTGGTCACGCCGAAAATCACCGGTTCGTTGTCGTCCTCTTCCTGGAATGTACCGAACAGCCGATCCCAAAGAATGAACACCCCGCCGTAGTTGCGATCCATGTAGAGAGCGTTCTGTGCATGGTGGGCCCGATGATTGGATGGCGTGACAAAGAACCACTCGAACCAGCCAAGCCTGGGAATGTGCCGGGTGTGGACCCAGAACTGATACAGCAGATTCATCGCCGCGACGCTGACGAACACTGGCAGCGGCACCCCGAGCACCGCCATCGGCAGGTAGAAGATCCAGCCCAGCAGAAACCCGGTACTGGTCTGGCGCAACGCGGTGGAGAGGTTGTATTCCTCGCTCTGGTGATGCACCGAATGCGCGGCCCAGAGGATGTTGCGCTCGTGGCCCATACGGTGCAGCCAGTAATAGCAGAAGTCATAGAACACAAAGGCCAACACCCAGACCCAAATACTGTCCGCCGGCAGCCTGAGCAGCGCCAGGTGCTCCAGGGCAAACGCATAGGTCAGCAGCCCCACACCCTTAGTCAGCAGCCCGGTGGTGGTCGACAACACCCCGGCGCTGAGGCTGTTCACCGAGTCGGCGAGGCGATAGTGGCTGACCCCGCGCCAGCGGTCGGCGAGCAGTTCGGCGGCGATCAGCACGAAGAAAAACGGCACTGCATACAGAATGAAGTCCATGGCGCGCCCCGGTCGGATTCTATGGACAGATCCTAGGTGTAGACGCCCAATCCCCCTATGGCAACGCACGACAAATTAGTGGACATTTAGCGCCATGAATCTGGAGAGAAAACCATGAGCAAAAAAGTTGCAGTGATCCTGTCCGGCAGCGGCGTGTACGACGGCGCCGAGATCCACGAGAGCGTCATCACCCTGCTGCGCCTGGATCAACGCGGCGCGCAGGTGCAGTGCTTCGCCCCGAACATCGCGCAATTGCATGTGATCAATCACCTGACCGGCGAAGAAATGCCCGAAACGCGCAATGTCCTGGTGGAGTCGGCGCGCATTGCCCGCGGCAACATCAAGGATCTCCGCGAAGCCGACGTCGAAGACTTCGACGCACTGATCGTGCCCGGCGGCTTTGGCGCGGCGAAAAACCTCTCGAACTTTGCCGTCGAAGGCGCCGGCTGCACGGTGCAGCCTGAAGTGCTGGCCTTGGCGGAAGCGTTTGCCGAAGCGGGCAAACCGGTGGGCCTGATGTGCATCTCGCCGGCGCTGGCGGCGAAGATCTACGGCCCGGGCGTGACCTGCACCATCGGCAACGACACCGACACCGCGACCGCCATGAACAAGATGGGCGCCACCCACGAAGACTGCGCGGTGAGCGACATCATCGAAGACAAGGCACGCAAACTGGTGACCACCCCGGCTTACATGCTGGCGCAGAACATCAGTGAGGCGGCTTCCGGGATCAACAAGCTGGTCGACCGCGTTCTGGAATTGACCCACGAGAACGATGCCTGACGCGTTCTAATGTAGGAGTGAGCCTGCTCGCGATGGCGGCGGTACAGGCAACAGTTTTGTTGAATGTTCTATCGCTATCGCGAGCAGGCTCACTCCTACAAGGGATCTTTGTTTGTCTCAGGGTTTGCGGGTCAACCGGGTGAGAATGCGGTCCAGCGCATTGGCAAACGCCTGTTTCTCGCGCTCGCCGAACGGCGCCGGGCCGCCGCTGATCTGGCCCTGCTCGCGCAGGTCGGTGAACAGATTGCGCACCGCCAGCCGTTCGCCCATGTTCTGCGCGTCGAACTCCTTGCCTCGCGGGTCCAGCGCCGCCACGCCCTTCTTCACCAGACGATCGGCCAGCGGGATGTCGCTGCAGATCACCAGTTCCCCCGGCACCGCGTGCTCAACCAGATAATCGTCCGCCGCATCCGGGCCGCTGGGCACCACGATCAGTTTAACGATCGCCAGCCCCGGCTTGATCTGCGGCTGCCCCGCCACCAGCACCACCTCGAACCTGCGCTTGAGGGCGAACTTCACCACCAGATCCTTGGCGGCCCGGGGGCAGGCGTCGGCATCGATCCATACACGCATCTTGATAACCTCTTAAAAGCAAAAGATCGCAGCCTTCGGCAGCTCCTACAGGTTTATAACGACCCCCTGTAGGAGCTGCCGAAGGCTGCGATCTTTTAACGATAACCCGATCAGGCAGCCGTCACCCGCTTTCTCTCGGCCATCCGGCTGCGCCCGTACAACACGACAATCGCCAGAATCGCCACCGCCTGCGCCGTCAGCGAATAGGCGTCGGCATGGATGCCCAGCCAGTCGAAGTCGAAGAACGCCACCGGCCGCGTGCCGAAGATCCCGGCTTCCTGCAACGCCTTCACGCCATGCCCGGCAAACACCACCGACAACGCACACAGCAGACCGGCGTTGATGCTGAAGAACAGCGCCAGCGGCAGTTTCGCCGAGCCGCGCAGGATCACCCAGGCCAGACCGACCAGCAGCACCAGCGCCGTGGCGCCACCGGCCAGCACCGCGTCATGCCCGGCCGGGCCTGCCTGCAGCCACAGGGTTTCGTAGAACAGGATCACTTCGAACAGCTCGCGATACACCGAGAAGAACGCCAGGATCGCGAAGCCGAAACGCCCGCCGCCGCCCACCAGACTCTGCTTGATGTAATCCTGCCAGGCCGCCGCGTGGCGTCGGTCGTGCATCCACACGCCGAGCCACAGCACCATGACACTGGCAAACAGCGCCGTCGCGCCTTCAAGCAGTTCACGCTGCGAGCCACTGACGTCGATCACATACGCCGCCAGCGCCCAGGTACCGAGACCGGCCACCAGCGCCAGGCCCCAACCGATGTTGACGCTGCGCACCGCAGACTGCTGGCCAGTGTTACGCAGGAACGCGAGAATCGCCGCCAGCACCAGAATCGCTTCCAGGCCTTCGCGCAGCAGAATCAGCAGGCCGGAAATGAAACTCAGCGACCAGCTCAGGCCATCGCTGCCGAGCAGTTCGGCGGAGGCTTTCAATTTGCCCTTGGCCGCGTCCAGACGCTGCTCGGCCTGCGCCACCGGCAGACCGTCCTGCAACGACTGACGGTAGGCCATCAGCGATTTTTCGGTGTCCTTGCGCACGCTGGCATCGACGTTATCCAGCGAGCTCTCGACCAGCTCGAAGCCTTCCAGATACGCCGCCACCGACAGGTCATAGGCCTGATCGCGATCACCGTCGCGATACGCAGCCAGGCTCTTGTCCAGCGTGGCGGCGGTGTAATCGAGCAACTGCGCCGGGCCACGTTTGACCTGCGGCGGCTGCGCGCGCTGGGCACGGAAGGTTGCGGCGACTTGCGCGCCTTCGGCAACCTGCACTTCGGCCGGGGTCTGGCGGGCCAGATCGGCGATGTTGTAGGTCTTGTCGGACTTGGCCGCTGCCGGGTCGGCACTGAAACCGGCGATGTAGGTCGCCAGGTCCCAGCGCTGACGGTCGTCCAGTTGATCAGCGAAGGCCGGCATGTCGGTGCCTTCGACGCCCTGACCGAGAGTGCTGTAGATCGCGTACAGACTCAGGTGGTCCATCCGTGCGGCATCACGCAGATTGGCCGGGGCCGGCGCCATGCCGAGCCCCGCCGGACCGTCACCGGCCCCCGCTTCACCGTGGCATACCGAGCAGTTCTGCGCATACAGCGGCGCACCCCGGGTCGGATCCGGCGTAATGATCGGTGCCTGGCTGACTTCATACGCCACCGCCAGTTTCGCCCCCAGTTGCCGGGCCTGACGGGCGACTTCGGCGCCGTCCTGTTTCGCGCTGATGGCGGCGTGCAGAGCCACGACGCCCTGCTCCAGCGCCGCCTTCTCCGGCTTGGCCGGCATACCAGCGATCAGGCCTTGCAGCACCTGGGTGAATTCCAGTTGCTCGCGGTATTCGCCGTCGTCGACGACCTTGCCCGCCGCGACCGTCGGCGGGTAGTCGGCGCTGATGTAATCGAGCAGGTGCAGCGCCTGCGGGGCGCCTTCCACGGTGTCGGCCAGCAGGTTGAAACTGCTCAGGGCAAACAACGGGAACACCAGCCAGGCCAGGAATCGGGACGAGGCAGTCATGAATGAGTCTCAAATGGAAATGCGAAGTTACATATTGTTCACTTCCAACGCCTTTCGCTCAAGCTTTGTCGACGTACAACCGCTTTAGCGCAATGGCAGCGGCACCTTGCGGGAGTGCTCAGCCATGAAGTCGACAAATACCCGTACCTTCAGCGCGAATGGCCCGCTGATGCGCAGCACACCACCGGGCTTTCGTGGGCCCGTCCCACTGCCAGCGCGGGGCAATCCTTGCCCACCCGGCAGCAGCAAAGCGCCCTTATAATGCGTCACCTCCGTGCTTTTGCCGTTCAAGGAAGAACCCGTCTCCATGCGCCATTGTCTGCCGTTCTGCCTGCTGCTCAGCGTCATCGTGCAACTGAGCGGGTGCGCCGCCTACCGCAATTACGATCAGGAAATGCAGCAGACCATCGATCAGATGGCGCAGGGCAATCTCAACGAAGCGCTCTATCTGATGGAGCTGCACAATCCCTGGGAAGACAAGGATCTGCTGTATTACCTGGAGCGCGGCGCGATTCTCAGCGCCGGCACCAACCTGCCAAAAAGCCAGGAAGCCTGGCGCAGTGCTGACCGGATGATTTTTCAGCGCGAAGAAGCCGTGCCCTCCGCAGGCATGAAGTTGCTGACCCGTTTCGGCAATGAAATGGGCACCATGCTGGTCAACGACAAGCTGCAGCGTTACGAAGGCTACGACCACGAAAAAGTCATGCTGACCACCGAGATGGCCCTCAACCAACTGGCAGAAAGCGATTTCGACGGGGCCCGCGCCGACATCAAGAAAACCCACGAGCGCGAAACCCTGATCGCCCGCCAGCGCGAAAGGCAATACGAAGAAGCTGAAGAGCAAGCCAAAAGCCAAGGGATCACGCTGCATTACAAAGATTTGCAGGGCTATCCGGTGACCATCCTCGACGCTCCGCAAGTCATCGCACTGAAGAATGGCTACCAGAGTGCGTTCAGTCATTATCTGGCTGGCTTCACCTACGAAGCCTTGGGCGAGCGTACGCTCGCGGCACCCGGCTATCGACAGGCGATCGAGTTGCGCCCGGGCCTGCGGTTTCTCGAAAACGCTCTTCGCAATCTGGACAAACCCGGGCCGGCAGGCGATGAAAGCGAGATTCTGATCGTGGTCCAGGTCGGCTTCGCACCGGCACGCAGTTCGGTGCAAGTGCCGATCCCGGTGCGGCTGAACGAAAACCTGACGATTATCGCCCCGATTTCGTTCCCGGTGATGGTGCCCGACACTCTCACACCTCCGGTTCCGAGTGTGCTCGTCGATGGTAAACAATACCCGCTGACGATGATCAACAGCGTCACGGACATGGCCATGCGCACCCTGCGCGATGACATGCCGGCGATCATCTCCCGTGCCATGTTCCGCGCCAACATGGCCGCCATCAGCCAGGCGCAAAAGAACGAACGCGATCCGTCCAAGGCGTCGCTGGTGGTGACCGATCACGATCCTTTCGAAGAGGCTGACACACGAACCTGGCGCACACTGCCGGATAAAACCCTGGTCGCCCGTCTGCGCCTGAAAAAAGGCCTGCACCGCGTGCGCTTTCCGTATTTTCGTGCAGAAGACGGGTTCACGGTACGCGTCGATCAGAATCACCAAGTGTTCAACCTGCGGGTGTTCATGGGCAAAAACTATTTCGTGGGTTCCGCACTGGTCCTGCCTGAAACGCCATGAACGCAGGACGATTGATATGCTTAGAATGGTGGCACCAAACTAACAAGTGCGATTAAAAAGCTATTACATGGCCAGCATCGCCCGCTTATAATGCCGCGCCCGCGCTATCGCGATGCGGCATAAAAGCTCCTCTGGTTATGAGGAATTGGCAGGAGGCCAGCGCCACTGCCGATGGGTCATATCAGCCCGACCGGCACAGGTGGCTGCTGCTGTTTCAAGCTCAGGGAAGAAGTACCCCCATGGCATTCCGCGCCCCCACCTTGATCGCGCTCAGCGCCGTCACTCTGCTGTCCGGTTGTTCAGCGTTTCGCAACTACGATTCGGAACTGGCCCAGACCAATCAGCAACTGGCTACCGGCAACGTCGACGCCGCACTGACCCTGCTGGAAAAGAACAACACCGGCCCGGACAAAGACCTGCTCTATTACTTCGAGAAAGGTGAGTTGCTGCGCGCCAAGGGCGACCTGTCCGGTAGCCAGAACGCCTGGACCAGCGCCGATCAGGTAGTCGGTCAGTGGGAAGACGCGGTCAAGCTCGACTC
The DNA here is from genome assembly GCF_018729515.1 of Pseudomonas sp. MG-9. Classification (NCBI taxonomy): domain Bacteria; kingdom Pseudomonadati; phylum Pseudomonadota; class Gammaproteobacteria; order Pseudomonadales; family Pseudomonadaceae; genus Pseudomonas; species Pseudomonas sp. MG-9. The sequence continues at coordinate 396,277 of NZ_JAHHZH010000002.1, read as the reverse complement.
CGGCAAATACCTGGCCCAGTTCGGCAGCTTCATCGTCAACGACAAGGTCCGTCGCTACGAAGGCTACGACTATGAAAAAGTCATGCTGACCACGCAGATGGCCCTCAACCTGCTGGCAGTCAATGACTTCGACGGCGCCCGCACCGCGATCAAGAGGACGCATGAACGTGAAGCGGTGATCGCCGACCTGCGCGACAAGGAATACCTCAAGAGCGAGGAAGAGGCCGAGAAAGAAGGGATCAAGACCCAGTACAAGGATCTGCAGGGTTATCCGGTCGCCAGCCTTGATGCGCCGGAAGTGGTCAGCCTGAAAAACAGCTACCAGAGTGCGTTCAGCCACTACCTGGCCGGCTTCGTCTACGAAGCCCTGGGGGAGAAGGATCTGGCTGCACCAGGTTACCGCAAGGCCGCCGAACTGCGGCCGAACACCCCGCTGCTGGAACAGGCGCTGGTCAATCTCGACAAGCCGAGCAAGTCCGACGACAGCGATATCCTGATCGTGGTGCAAAGCGGTCTGGCGCCATCGCGTGACTCGATCCGCGTACCGCTGCCCTTGCCGATTTCCAACAACGTGGTGATCACCCCGCTGTCGTTCCCGATCATCAAGCCTGACACCTCCACCGCGCCGTTCGCGCAGATTGGTGTCGATGGCCAGCAAGTCAACCTGACTGCTCTCAACAGCACCACCGCCATGTCGCGCCGCGCCCTGCGCGATGACATGCCGGGGATCATCGTGCGCACCACCGTGCGCGCAATCACCAAAGGCGTGGCGCAGAAAAAGATCAACGAAACCAATCCGCTGGCCGGTCTGGCCGTGGGTATCTCTTCAGCTGTGCTGGAAGGTGCCGATACCCGTACGTGGCGTACCCTGCCGGACAACACCCAAGTGGTGCGTCTGCGCTTGAAGAAAGGCGAGCACCAAGTCAGTCTGCCGAGCGCCGTCGGCGGTTCGGTGGTCAAGGTCACCGTCGATCAGCGTTACCAGGTGATCAGCCTGCGCGCCGTGGGCAACCAGGTGTTCGCTGCGGGCGTCGCCGCCCACGTCATCCCGAGCGCCGGCGCGACTAACGTCGCCAGCCTCAAACAACCTTAAGAACGGAGTCTTTGCATGCGCTTCAAACTCATCGCCGTTGCCGCCCTCGCCGTCCTGGCCAGCGGCTGCGCCACCCCGCCACCGCCGGAGCCGGGCAGCGCCGCGAGCAAGGTCGTGGCCATGGGCCCGCAGAAACACATCGCGGTCGGCGCCATGCGCGTGGCCCGCGAGAACGGCTTCATGACCGTCAATGTGCAGTTGACCAACACCCTCAACAGCAACAAGACGTTCTACTACCGCTTCGCCTGGCTCGGTCCGGAAGGTTTCCCGATCGCCGAGGAGGAAGTCTGGAAAAGCCAGATGATGTACGGCGCCCAGACCAGCTTCATCCAGGGCATCGCCCCGACCCCGAAAGCCGTGGACTTCCGTCTCGAACTCAAGACGCCTTAAGCCCGCCACCCTATTCCTGTTTTAGAGAGCATTCCCATGTTTGCACGCTTTTCCTTGATCGCTGTCCTCGCCCTGCTGGCTGCCGGTTGCGCCAACACTTCACCGACCCTGGGCAGCAAGAACATCAGCTACGGCGACACCAAAGCAGTTGAAACCGTGACCAACGAATTCGGTTCGACCGACCTGCAAATGATCGCCGAGTCGATGACCCGCTCCCTGGCCCAGTCCGGCATCCTGCAGGGCCGCCCGGTGGTGCAGGTCTACGACGTGAAGAACAAGACCAGCGAGTACATCGACACTCGTGAGATCACCACCAGCATCAAGACCCAGCTGATGAAGTCCGGCACCGCCCGCTTCGCCAGCGACAACACCGCGATGCAGAGCCAGGTTGATCAGCTCAAGCTGCAAAACCAGAGCGGCCTGTACAAGAAGAGCACCGTGGCCAAGACCGGCAACATGATCGCCGCCAAATACCGTCTGGAAGGCTCGATCAGCTCGATCGTCAAGCGCAGCAGCGACTACAAGGACGTCTTCTACAAATTCAGCCTGCAACTGATCGACGTCGAAAGCGGTCTGGCCGAGTGGATGGACGAAAAAGAGATCCGCAAAACCACGGAGCGTTAATCAATGCGCGCATGGATTGGCATGATGGCCCTGGCTTGCGTGTTCAGCGTGCAAGCGGCCCCGAAAGTCGCGGTGACGGATCTGGCGTATCAGGAACGTGTGGAGCAATACATCCACATCGTTTCGGCGCAGAACAATTACCGCGAGGGTTACTACAGCTCCAGCGGCTCTTCGAGCTATAACGAGCTGGAAGCGACCACCAGCTACATCGAACAGGGTGAGCTGCGTAAATTCACTGGCGACATCAAGGGTGAAATCCTGCGTACCGGCATGTTCCAGCTGGTGCAGGGCACGCCGTACACCGCGTCGTCCAAAGGTGACGTCTATGACGTGATCAAACGCATCAAGGCCGGCAACTTCAAGGGCGCCGACTATGTGCTGTTCGGCACCGTGTCGGACATCGACTTCACCCAGGACATGAACGAGCTGGCGCACACCGACAGCTATTCGGCAGTGCTGGGCCTGACGCTGGTGGCGGATTTCAGCCTGATCAACACCAAGACCTACGAGATCACCTCGGCCTTCACGGCGATGGGTGAGGCGCAGGACACCAAACTGGTGAACGGCCGCGACATCAAGATCTCGCTGAACCGCCCTCGGGTGGTGCGTGAGGTGTCCAAGGCTCTGGGCGAGGACGTCGCCGGGCAACTGAGCCAACAGCTCGGTGGTGGCGGTTACGAGCAGCCGCGTGAGCCGCAGCAGCGCAACAACCTGCCGCGTGATACTGCGCCGGTGATTTTGCACTGATTTGCGGATGCGTTACCTGTGGCGAGGGAGCTTGCTCCCGCTTGAGTGCGCAGCGCTCACAAGCTTTTTGGGGCCGCTTCGCAGCCCAGCGGGAGCAAGCTCCCTCGCCACAGTTGGATGTATCCCATATGTATCGTCAGAAACGAAAAAGGCGACCTCATCAGGTCGCCTTTTTTGCGCCCGCAGGCGTTACACCACCGCTTTACGCAACGTCGCCATGAACGCCGCCGCACCGATGAACAGCCCGGCAAACGTACGGTTCATGCGCTTCTGCTGCTTCGGCGTGCGCAACAGGCGCAGCACCTTCGATGCCAGGCCGGTGTAGCCAGCCATGACGATCAGATCAACGCAGATCATGGTCACGCCGATCACCAGGTACTGCATCAGCAGCGGTGCATGCGGATTGATGAACTGCGGCAGCACCGCCAGCATGAACACCAGGGCCTTGGGGTTGCTGATGTTCACCAGAAAGCCACGGAACACCAGTGCCAGCGGCCTGCCGATCGGCCGTACCGCGGCGTCATCGCTCATGTCCATGGGCAGCGCACGCCATTGCTTGACCGCCAGATAGACTAGGTAGGCCACACCAAACCACTTGATCGCATAGAACGCGGTGGCCGACGCCGTGAGAATCGCGCCAACACCGGCGCCGACAATCGCAATCTGTACCGCCAGGCCGACTTGCAGGCCCAGCGCGTTCCAGTAGCCGCGCCAGAAACCGTATTGCAAACCGCTGGACATCGACGCAATGGCGCCGGCGCCCGGGGACAGACTGATCACCCAGCAGGCGGCGAAAAACGCCAGCCATGTTTGTAGCTCCATCGCACACCTCGACTCGGACTGGTACCAAACATCCAAATTAATGTGCTTTCAGGCGGATGACTATTGTTTTTTTGTAGGACGTTGCGGACGCAACCCCGTATTTGCGGGCCAACGCCCCCTTCGCGAGCAGGCTCGCACACAGTTGATCCTCTGTGGACACAAAATTTGCGAGCACTGAAGATCCATTGTGGGAGCGAGCCTGCTCGCGAAGGCGTCAGATCAGACGCCCGGGAAATCTACTTTTCGAAACCGCTGGAAGGAAACACATCGTTGCCGCGCCAGCGCCGCACCGAGCGCTGGAAGAACAGGCTGTTCGGCACTTGCACCATGGCGCTGCCGGTACCCAGTTCCTCAGCCTCGATCAACGTGGTGTAGAGCAGATTGATCGCCACCACCCGGCCTTTGACGCCAGGTTTGTCGGTAGTGTCCACCAGCTCGACCACATCCCCCAGACGGAACGGGCCGACGGTGAAGATCAGAATCGCGCAGAGCAGGTTCGACAGCACACTCCACATCGCGAAGAACGCCACCGCCGCCACCGCGACGAAACCCGACAGCGCGGTCCACAACACCGTGGCCGAGACCCCGAGGCGCTCCAGCACAAAGATCAGTGCACTGCCCATGATCAGCCAGCGCAGACCGCCACGCAGCGGCATCAGCAACTGCGGCGGGAACGGGTAGCGATCACCCAGACGGGTCAGGCCTTTGGCGACAAAACGCTGGGTGAGATAACCGGCCAGCAGGATCAGCAGAATCTGTACGCCGAGCCAGATCGGCTCGACCCACACCGCCGGCAATGGCAGCTTGAACGCGTCCATCAGGACAGTGCCTCCAGCTCCGCCTGCATGCTTTCCAGGGTTTCCAGCGCTTCCATCCAGGCCTCTTCCAGCTCGGCTTCGCGCACCTTCAGTTTGGCCTGTTCGGCCAGCAGATCACGCAGCTCATTCTTGCGCGCCGGCTCGTAGATGTCGCTGTCACCGAGGCTGGCATCAACCTTGGCCAGTTTCTCGTGGAGCTTGCCCAGCTCGGCTTCGAGCTTGTCGGCTTCACGCTTGTGCGGTGCCAGTTGCTGACGCAACGCAGCGGCGGCCTGACGCTGGGCCTTCTTGTCGGTCTTGTCCGGGTTGACCGGGGTGTTGCTGACCGGGGCGTTGCGCTGACGGTATTCCACCAGCCAGCGGGCGTAGTCTTCGAGGTCGCCATCGAACTCTTCGACCTTGCCGTCAGCGACCAGATAGAAGTTGTCGGTGGTGCTCTTGAGCAAATGCCGATCGTGAGACACCACCAGGACCGCGCCGCTGAATTCCTGCAGAGCCATGGTCAACGCCAGGCGCATTTCCAGGTCGAGGTGGTTGGTCGGTTCGTCGAGCAGCAACAGGTTCGGCCGCTCCCAGGCGATCAACGCCAGGGCCAGACGTGCCTTCTCGCCACCGGAGAAATTCAGCACCGGTTCATCGATACGTGCACCACGGAAGTCGAAACCGCCGAGGAAGTCGCGCAGTGTCTGCTCGCGCTCGGTCGGCGCCAGACGCTGCAGGTGCAGCAGCGGGCTGGCCTTGGCGTCGAGCGAATCGAGCTGATGCTGGGCGAAGTAGCCGACTACGGTGTTTTCGCCACGGGTCAGGCGCCCGGCCAGCGGCTCAAGCTCACCGGCGAGGTTCTTGATCAGGGTCGACTTACCGGCGCCGTTCGGCCCGAGCAGGCCGATCCGCGCACCCGGGGTCAGCTGCAGCTTGACCTTCTCCAGGATGGTTTTATCGCCATAACCCAGACGCGCATCGGACAGATCGATCAGCGGGCTGGAGATCTTGGTCGATTCGCGGAACACGAAATCGAACGGCGAATCGACGTGGGCCGCCGACAGCTCTTCCATACGCTCCAGCGCCTTGATCCGGCTCTGCGCCTGACGGGCCTTGGTGGCCTGAGCCTTGAAGCGAGCGATGTAGCTTTCCATGTGCGCCCGTTGCGCCTGCTGCTTCTCGTAAGCCTGTTGCTGCTGGGCCAGACGTTCGGCACGCGCGCGTTCGAACGCGGTGTAGCCGCCCCGGTACAGGGTCAGTTTGCGCTGATCGACGTGGGCCACGTGATCGACCACTTCATCGAGGAAGTCGCGGTCGTGGGAAATCAGCAGCAAGGTGCCCGGGTAGCTTTTCAGCCACTCTTCGAGCCAGATGATCGCGTCGAGGTCCAGGTGGTTGGTCGGTTCGTCGAGCAACAACAGGTCCGACGGACACATCAAGGCCTGCGCCAGGTTCAGACGCATCCGCCAGCCACCGGAGAAATCTCCTACCTGACGATCCATCTGCTCATTAGTGAAACCGAGACCGGCCAGCAACTTGCGCGCACGTGCATCGGCGGTATAGCCGTCGGCGCTGTCGAGTTCGGCGTGCAGACGCGCCAGAGCCGTGCCATCGTGGGCCGCTTCGGCGGCGGCGAGGTCACGTTGCACTTCGCGTAGACGCAGGTCGCCATCGAGCACATAGTCGACCGCCAGGCGTTCGAGCGTGTCGACCTCCTGGCGCATGTGCGCGATCCGCCAGTCGGCCGGCAGCAGGCAATCGCCCGAGTCCGGGTGCAACTCGCCGCGCAACAAGGCGAACAGGCTGGATTTGCCGGCGCCGTTGGCACCGATGAGGCCGGCTTTGTGGCCGGCGTGCAGGGTCAGCTCGGCGTCTTCTAGCAGACGTTGCGGGCCACGCTGTAAAGTCAGGTTCTGAAGTCGGATCATAATGGCGGCGGAGTCTACCAGCTTCGCTCACAACTGGCGCGAGTAGCACGATGTCCTCTGACCTGTGGAGCTTTTCCCTTGCCACCTACGCCCGACCGGGTGTGGAACATGCCTGCCTGCAACTGCAAACGGCAGGGGCCAATGTGTGCCTGTTGCTCTGCGGTCTGTGGCTGGAACAACGCGAGGTGGCCTGCGACGAACAGCGCGTAGAGCAGCTGAAAACGCTGGTGCGGCCTTGGGACAGTGAGGTGGTGCAGCCACTGCGTGCGTTGCGAACTCAATGGAAAACCCTGGCCGAGGAAGATCCGGTGCTCAAGGGCCTGCGTGAACAGATGAAAGCACTGGAGCTGGAAGCCGAACGGCATCTGCTGTGGCAACTGGAACAAGTCGCTCAGGACTGGCCGTTGCAGGATGCATCAGCCTCGAAAGAATGGCTTGAGTGTCTGGCGGGAACGGCCGCCAGCCCGAACCGCGACGCGCTGCAAGTGCTGCGCGTCGCGGCAACCGGCACTTAGGAAGCGCTGGTCGGGTTGCTGGTGACGCTCGACGCAGCGGCTGGCGTTGGCGCAGTCGTGGTGGTCGAGGTAGATGCCGGTGCAGCGGCCGGCGCTGGAGCGGCTGGCTTGGCGACAGGCGCGGTCGCCGGTTTGGCGGCAGCTGGTTTGGCAGCGACCGGTTTTTTCGCGGCAGGTTTGGCAGCCGGTTTCACGGCAGGCTTGGCGGCTGGCTTGGCGGCTACTGGTTTGGCAGCAGGCTTGGCGGCAGCGGTTGTCGGTTTGGCCGCAGCAGGTTTGGCAGCGACTTTAGCAGCAGGCTTCGCCGCTGGTTTGGCAGCCGGTTTTGCCGCAACCGGTTTGGCCGCAGGCTTGGCTGGTTTTGCCGCAGCGGTCTTGGCCGCAGGTTTGGCAGCCGGTTTTACCGCCACTTTCGCAGCAGGTTTAGCCGCGGCGGTTTTTGCCGGAGCAGCCTTGCGCGCAGCAGGTTTTGCGGCGGGCTTGGCGGCCGGTTTTGCAGCAGCCGGTTTAGCGGCGGCAGTACGCGCGGCAGGTTTTGCAGTGCTCGCCGCAGCAGGTTTTTTCACCGCGGTTTTTGCAGCAGGTTTGGCCGCGGCTTTAGCCGGAGCCTTGGCTGCTGGCCTGGCCGCTGGTTTGGCAGCGGCGGTCTTCGCCGGGGCTTTCGTCGCAGCCGGTTTGGCTGCCGCTTTCTTCGCAGGCGCTGCTGCAGGTTTGGCTGCGCGGGAGGTCAGCGCCTTGCCGGCGGCCTCTTGCACGCGACCGACACCCTGGGCCAGTTTCAGGCTTTCCTGAGCATCGCGCTTGAGTTGCAGAATGTAGCTGCGGGTGTCGGACTGACGGTCCTTCAGCGCATCGAGCAGGTCTTCAAGTTCTTTGACGGCAGCCTTGGCCTTGTTCTGTGCCTTGGCTTTACCGGCAGTGGCTGCGTCCTGCAATTTGGTGCGGGACTTGTGCAGTTTTTCTTGTGCCTTGCCGCGTTGCTTTTCCAGTTTGGCGAGCAGTTTTTCAGCATCAGCCAAGGCTTGGGAGCAAGCGTTTTCCAAATGCTCGAGCAAGCTGCCCGAGAGTTGTTGGAGTAAGTGCAACGGAGTGTTTACAGGCTTCTTGGTGGCCGACATGGTTTACCTCCTGGCTGACGTGAGTGCGGCTCATACTAGACCTCTGCTGCTACCGCCGCTAGGTCATCTTGACAGTAACGAAACCGTTGCGTTGCAACGAAGTGAAAATGTTCTGCACGAAGACAAAAGCAGTTCACCGTTGCAGACGTTCGCGCTGGCATAATCGCCCGCATCTCAGGACGGAGAGTGCCCATGTCGCGCTACCTTTTTTTATCCCTCTGCATGATTTTTTCCGCCGCCCACGCCGACGAAAAAACCACCGCGAACGACGCTCATGATCTGGCCTACAGCCTGGGTGCCAGCCTCGGTGAACGGCTGCGCCAGGAGGTGCCGCAATTACAGATCCAGGCACTGGTCGAAGGTTTGCAGCAGGCCTACCAAGGCAAGCCACTGGCACTGAGCGAAGCGCGGATCGAGCAGATCCTGGCCGATCATGAATCGCAAAACGCCGAACATTCAACCCTGCCTTCGAGCGACGCGGCGATGGAAAACGAGCAGCGTTTTCTTACCACCGAAAAAGCCAGGCCGGGCGTGAAGGAACTGGCCGACGGCATCCTGCTGACCGAGCTGACACCGGGCAACGGTGCCAAGGCCGGCCCGGATGGAAAAGTCCAGGTGCTGTATGTCGGTCGTTTGCCGGATGGCACGGTGTTCGATCAGAACACTCAGCCGCAATGGTTCAGCCTCGACAGCGTGATTGCCGGCTGGCGTACCGCGTTGCAGAACATGCCGGTGGGTGCCAAGTGGCGACTGGTGATTCCATCGGATCAGGCTTACGGCGCCGACGGTGCGGGCGACCTGATTGCGCCGTTTACGCCGCTGGTGTTTGAAGTCGAGTTGCGCGGCGCAACGAGCTGATCGGTCCCGATTCGCGGGCATAAAAAAACGCGGTGCGCTTCCGGCGCATCGCGTTTTTTGTGCCTGCGAAAAACCAATCAGGCTTGAGCGGTATCTTCTTCCTTGTGTGCCGTGTGCAGCACTTCAATCAGGCAGTCTTCCAGTTCGAAGCGCTCGTGCAGCAGGCCGCCCAGTTCCTTGAACTTCTCGACGACGCATTTGCCCTCGTCGCACAGATCGTTGAACGCCAGCAGTTTCTCGGTGATGACGTCGATGCGCGGGTAAATGGTCTCGGCGAGTTCCAGGCCACGCTTGTCGTTGAACGCCTTGGCTTCGCCCGTCAGCTGTTCGTAGATTTCGAAGTGCCCGGCGGAGACGTAATCGACCAGCACACCGCAGAATTCCTGCAAGGGCTTGCGGCTCTCGGACAGCGCCTCAGGTTGCGCACCGAGCTTGTCGTAGGCGCCGATCAGTTCTTCACGCTCTTGCAACCAGCGGTCGATCAGCAGATGAACTCCACCCCAGCGTTCCTGAGCATTCTGACAACTTTCGAGCATGGCGATCTCTCTTCCCTTGTGGGTCATGCTGCTCTACACCCGCGCCCCTCTTTTGGCTTTTATGCTTGGAGGCCGACCGGGCAGAGCGTCATCGAGCAACATAAATCCAATGACACGTGCGGGCCAGATTATGCCCGCACGCCTATGGCTTCAAGGTACGCAGGAGATAAAGTTCATACAAGTGTTTAATCCCTGACCAGCGTGCGGTGCGACGCTTCGCCGCTGAGCGGTCGCTGCAGAGCGCTCCAGACCAGCCGCAGCAATTGGTACACCGCAAGGATCGACATCGCGACAAAGAACAGCAGACTCCACTCCGGGATACTCAGATCGAACAGCGTCCAGGAGATTTCCGCGCAATCGGCGCTGCCTTTAAACATGCGCACCGTCGCACACAGCCACGGCAGATTGCTGAACAGCGCTTCGGAATCGGGGGCACAGTTAGCCATTTGCAACAGCGGATCGCTCTGCAACAACACCTGCCGCCAGGCTGCGGTGGTCCCGCCCAGGCTGACGCAAAGCGCGATCATCCAGTAGAGCGACAGACCGACACGCCGCGGGCCATGGATCGCCGCCAACCCGCAACAGACCGTCAGCAACGCCATGAAGAACCGTTGCGCCAGGCACAGGCTGCAGGGCGTCAGCCCGACCGCGTATTCGAGGTAATAGGAAGCTCCCAGGGCCAGGGCCCCTGCAGTGAAAGCCGTGAAAAACAAGGAGCGTGAACAGGCCAACGACATGGCTTTTCCGTAACAGTAGAGACAGGCAGTTACGGTAGAGGAAAGCTTGTCAGCCTTTCAAGGCAGGTCCCTGCCGACAGTTCAACAGGAGTGTAGGGAAAACCCGACAGATGCGAGAGGAATAGGTGTAGTCCGTTGTAGGACTTCGCCCAGGACGCCAAGTAAAGGTAATTATTCGCTCGCTGGGGGTTAACGAGGGAGCGTCCTCCCTCGTGATTTCAAGCGTGAACCGGCACCGGCAATGGCGCGGCCAGAAGGCGCTCATCCAGCAGTCCAAGACCTTCCTGGAACAACTGATTGCTGCGCTCGGTGTCGCCCAGTTGCGCAAGCAGACGTGCCAGCTCTGCGCAGGCTTCCGGATTGCGCTGCACCCGCAGACTGCTCTCCAGATAATCCCGCGCCTTGCCCCACAGGCTGGCTTGCAGGCATAGACGACCCAAAGTCAGCAACAGGCTCGGGTCACCCGGATGCTCCTTGAGCCAGCCTTCGGCGGCCTGCAACTGACGCGCCGGATCGCTGCCGCGCACCAGACCATACAGGCGTGCCAAGTGGCTGTCGTACTTGCGCTTGAGGGCGCTGCGCAGCACTTCCTCGGCTTCGACCTGAGCGCCCAGCTGACGCAGTTGCTCGGCATACGCCAGCACCAGCGCCGGCTCCTGGCGTTGCGCGGCGCTCAACTGCTCCCAGGCACGACTGAGCGATTGCAAACCGACTTTGCCGTCCTCGTCGCGGTGTGCCGCCAGCGACAGGTTGTTGCCCCAGGCACGACGCTCGAGTTCAGCCAGCTCAGCGGCTGGCAGAGCCTTGTCCTTGCGCAGCTCCGGCAACAGGCGGATGACCGCCGACCAGTCACCGCGCTGCTGATGCAAACGCTGCAACTGACGCAAGGTCTGCACGTTGTGCGGGTGCCGTTCGTGCATCGCCTGCAGCGTCACCAGTGCGCCATCGGTGTCACCGCGATCGGTCTGCAGTTGCGCGTGACTCAAGGCAATCGCCAGTTCGGCCTGCGGCTGGCGCTCCAGCGCACGTTCGAGCAAGTGATCGCACTCCTCGTACTTGCCCTGTTCGTTAGCCGCGCGTGCAGCCCCGAGGTAATACAGCAGCGGCTGGCGCTCGGCTTCGGCGGCGCGATACAGATGCCGTTGCGCGCTGGCCCAGCGACCTTCAGCCAGATCCAGCTGACCGTGTTCGATCGCCACCTGCACCCGACGGCTGCGGTTACGTCGCGACCAGGGATTGACCACGCCACTGGAGGTCATGACCAGTTCGACCAGCGCCTTGACGCCCCAGATCAGCAGCCACAACACCGCAACCAGCGCCAGCGTGGCCCACAGGCTCGACTCGTAGCGGAAGCTCTTGTAGGCAATCAACACGTACCCGGAATGCTCGGCTATCGCCAGGCCCAATGCCGCCGTCGCGGCAATCACCAGAAACACGATCACATACAGGCGTTTCATGGCTTGGTCTCCTGCGCGGTGTTGGCGGCAGGTTTGGCGAACGGTTTGACCGACTCTTCAGCGTTGACGTTACGTCGCTCCAGATACGCCTGCACCGCACTCAGCGTGCCGGTCAGATCCGGCGTCTTGACGGTGACCGGTTGCTGGCTCAACTCGGCGACCTGCTCGAGCATGATTCTGCTCTGCGGATTGTCCGGGTTGAAATTGCCCTTGAGCACGTCCCGCGCTTCGGTCAGTGCCTGGGTGTAGACCGGCGCCTGACCATTGAGCGCAGCCCACTGGGCCTGCTCCAGCGCCAGGCTCAGGGCCAGACGCACCTGGCTCAGACTTTGCCCGGCCAGCAGCGGCTTCACATGCTTGTCGGCGTTGAAATCGATACGGATGTAGCGCGACACCTGATCCCACCACTGCGCCCAGCGGCTGGCGCCATCGCCGTCAGCGGTCAGACCCAGCAGCGATTCGCCGCGATCCTTGTACTCCGGCGCCAGTTCGGTGAGTTCGATGACCTGATCGCGCAGCGCGCCAATGCGCAGGAACAGCCCGGTGCGATCCGGCTGCTCAGTGCTGCGCAGGGCGACCAGGGTTTTCGCCACTTGCTCGCGGGCGGCGAACGATCCCGGGTCATTCTGTTCACGGAGGATTTCGTCAGCCCCCTGTACCAGCGCCTGGGCGCTGCTGATGTCTTGCAAGGCCGACAGACGCAGGCTGGCCAGACGCAGCAGATGTTCGGCCTCGGCCAGGCGCCAGTCCTTGCGGCTGGCGCCGAGGACGGTTTCCAGGCGTTGGTTGAGGCGCTGCTGATCACCCTGCAGTTGCGTCACCAGACGCTGGCGATCGGCAAGCTCGTCGGCACCCGGCAACTGCGCGAGGCGCTCGGTCAGGCGCTGTTCGTTGAGTTTGAGACTCTGCGCCTGATCATTCAACGCCTGCACCTGGCCCGACTGTTGTGCGGTGTTGGTCTGCAGGTGACGTACCTGCCAGACACCCCAGCCACCAATCGCCACGCCGGCAGCGCCGAGCAACAGGGCGATAATGGCCAGTCCGTTGCCTCGGCGCGGCTCTTTGGCCGGCGGTGGAGTTTCAACCTGGGCATCAATCACAGGTTGGACGTCATCTTTAGGCAAGGCTGTTTCGCTCACGTATCCATCCTTTGCATTAGAGAACGGGCACGGGATGCTCCCGTAACGCCGTCAGCAAAGCCGCGGCACTCGCGCCGCGGCAATCCACAACTGTTTTGGCCCCGGCGGCACGTGCCAGCTCGGCGACCCTTGGGCTTGGAACAAACAACGGCAACTGCGCAATTGCAGGCCAGGCATCGCCGGCCATTTGGCGCAGGTGCTCGAAACCCTGTCCACTGCTGACCACCAGCCCGTTCAAGCGTTCCGCTGCAATCCGCTGCGCCAGCTCGTGCGGCGGGTAGGCCGGCAGGTCACGCCGATACAACTCCAGATACTCGACACTAGCACCAAGCTCGCGCAGACGCTCGGCGAGCAGCTCGCGGCCACCCTCCCCGCGCAGGATCCAGACCTGTGCGCCGGGTCGGGCGACGGCTTCGCGCAAACGCGGCAATTGCAGCAAGGCTTCACTGTCATCGCCGGTGGCCGGGAAGTGCACGTCCAGCCCGTGATCGCGAAGAATCTGCGCAGTCGCCGCGCCGACGCTGAACCACGGCATCGACAACGATTGCAGGCCAAAGGCAGCGAGCAGGTCGACAGCAATTCGCGCCGCCGGTTTGCTGACCACGATCACGGCGCTGCAGTGCGACAGCTGCCTCATCGCCTGACGTATTTTGTCAGAGACCGGCAGCGGTGCGATGTCCAGAAGCGGCAGGCAACTGCTGAAAAAACCTTCTCCAGCCAACACCTCGGCCAGCGCCGCACAGTCGTCCGCAGGGCGCGTCAGCAGCAGGCGCCAACCGGTCACTCGTGACCTGCCTCGCCATAGACCGCTTTGAGAATGTCATCGGCACCCTGGCTGAGCAGGTCTTCAGCGACCTTCACACCCAGCGCTTCGGCCTCGGCGCGTGGTGCGCGAGCTTCGGCGCTGAGCAGCTTGCCACCGCTCGGCTCGCCGACCAGGCCACGCAGCCACAACTGCTCGCCTTCGAGCACGGCGTAGCAGGCGATCGGCACCTGGCAGCCGCCATTCAGATGTTTATTGAGGGCACGTTCGGCACTGACCCGCGCCGCGGTATCGGCGTGATGCAGCGGTGCGAGCAAGGCATGGATTGGCGTGTCGGCGCTGCGGCATTCGATGCCGACGGCGCCCTGGCCACCGGCCGGCAGGCTGTCGTCGACGCTGATGGCGGAGGTGATGCGGTCTTCGAAACCGAGACGGATCAGACCGGCCGCCGCAAGAATGATCGCGTCGTACTCGCCGGCATCGAGTTTGGCCAGACGGGTATTGACGTTGCCGCGCAGGAAACGGATTTCCAGATCCGGGCGACGAGTCAGCAGCTGCGCCTGACGACGCAGGCTGGAGGTGCCGACGATGGCACCGGCGGGCAACGCATCCAGGCTGGCGTAGGTGTTGGAAACGAAAGCATCGCGCGGGTCTTCACGCTCGCAAATGCAGAACAGGCCCAGACCTTCGGGGAAGTCCATCGGCACGTCTTTCATCGAGTGCACGGCGATGTCGGCTTCGTTTTCCAGCAGCGCGGTTTCCAGCTCCTTGACGAACAGACCCTTGCCGCCGATTTTCGACAGCGGCGAGTCGAGCAGTTTGTCGCCGCGACTGACCATGGGCACCAGCGTCACCAGCAGCCCGGGGTGGGCCGCTTCCAGACGGGCTTTGACGTATTCGGCCTGCCAGAGGGCCAGCGCACTTTTACGGGTGGCGATGCGGATTTCGCGAGAGGACATGGATCAATCCGTACTGAATAGATACGGCGGATAATAACAGCTCAGCCAAATCCACTTTGACTTGAATCAGAAACGGCGTGGCCTCCCTGGCCGGCAATGCCTGGTAAAAAGACGCCAGAACCGCCCGGAATGACCGGGTTACAGGCCCTGCATCATTTTGCGCACACCCGCCACATGCCGGCGGCTGACGATCAAGGCATCGCCGTTCAGGCCTTTGAGGAACAGCTGGAAGTGACCCAGTGGTGTGCGCTGCAGACGCTCGATGCGGTCACGGGCGACCAGCGCGTTGCGGTGGATGCGCACGAAGCGCTCGCCGAATTCGTCTTCAAGAGCCTTGAGCGGCTCGTCCAGCAGCACTTCGCCGTTCTCATGGCGCAAGGTCACGTACTTGTGATCGGCAATGAAGTAGACCACCTGATCCAGCGGGATCAGCTCGATGCCTTTGCGGGTACGGGCGCTGATATGACTGCGCGGGCCGTTGCCGCTTTCGGCAGCAGGACGGGTCAGGGCCGAGAGTTGGGCCCGGTTGGGACGTTCAGCCCGTTTCAGGGCGTCATGCAGATGTTCGGTTCGCACGGGTTTCACCACATAGCCCACGGCGCTGGCCTGCAGGGCTTCCACGGCAAATTCATCGGGGCCGGTGCAAAACACCACGGCCGGTGGCGTTTCGCGTTCGCACAGACGGGCAGCCACCTGCAGGCCATCGAGGCCTGGCATGCGGACATCGAGCAGCACGATATCCGGCTTGTGGCTGTCG
This sequence comes from Pseudomonas sp. MG-9, assembly GCF_018729515.1. Classification (NCBI taxonomy): domain Bacteria; kingdom Pseudomonadati; phylum Pseudomonadota; class Gammaproteobacteria; order Pseudomonadales; family Pseudomonadaceae; genus Pseudomonas; species Pseudomonas sp. MG-9. The sequence goes on along the minus strand of NZ_JAHHZH010000002.1, from coordinate 381,034 downwards.
ATCAGCGCCAACGCCTCTTCGCCATTCGTGGCGCTGGGCTCCAGGACTGTGTAACCCTCGAGCTCGCTTACCATTCGGCTTAGGCGCTCGCGAGCCAGTGGTTCGTCATCAACGATCAGGACATTCATATTGCGCTGGATTCCTGCGTGAGTCTCGCACAAGGATAGCGTAGACAGGTGAAGTGACGTCCGTCACCGCGATCCACGCTAAGACTAGCCCGAGCGCCAAAAAGTGCCGTACGTCGGCCAGCAATATTTGCCAGTGTCCGGGTCGTACTGCTCAAAGCCCGCTGTTTCCTGCGTTTTTCACGGGGTTTGCCAAAGGACAAATCCACCCACCCCCTCTTCTTATAGTCAGCGTCCGGACCTTTGTGCGATCCGCAGTCGCGCCGACCCTTATGTCCAACTGTAGACGCTTGCCGGGCCGATATTGCTCAATCGAAAAATATCCTTGCGCAAATCCCCCGCAGACAGCGCCGACTATGAACGAGCAGATGAGAAAAAAACGTATCGACCGGTGTCAGCGACAGGATTGGCAACCCTGTTATTATCCGCTCCAGCGTTTCACGCCTTCTTTCTCCAAGCCGATACGAGCGAATTCATGAGCACTGACAAGACCAATCAGTCCTGGGGCGGCCGCTTCAGTGAACCCGTCGACGCCTTCGTCGCCCGCTTCACCGCCTCCGTCACTTTCGACCAGCGCCTGTATCGCCACGACATCATGGGCTCGATCGCCCACGCCACCATGCTGGCCAAGGTCGGCGTGCTGACGGATGCCGAGCGCGACAGCATCACCGATGGCCTGAAGACCATCCAGAGCGAAATCGAGGCCGGCCAGTTCGACTGGCGCGTCGACCTCGAAGACGTGCACATGAACATCGAAGCGCGCCTGACCGACCGCATTGGCATTACCGGCAAGAAACTGCACACCGGGCGCAGCCGCAACGACCAGGTTGCCACCGACATCCGCCTGTGGCTGCGTGACGAGATCGACCTGATCCTGGCCGAGATCACCCGCCTGCAAAAAGGCTTGCTGGAGCAGGCCGAGCGCGAAGCCGCGAGCATCATGCCGGGCTTCACGCACTTGCAGACTGCGCAGCCAGTGACCTTCGGGCATCACATGCTGGCCTGGTTCGAAATGCTCAGCCGCGACTACGAGCGCCTGGTCGACTGCCGCAAGCGCACCAACCGCATGCCATTGGGCAGCGCCGCGCTGGCCGGCACCACCTACCCGATCGATCGCGAATACACCGCGCAACTGCTGGGCTTCGACGCCGTGGGTGGTAACTCGCTGGACAACGTTTCCGATCGCGACTTCGCCATCGAGTTCTGCTCCGCCGCGAGCATCGCGATGATGCACCTGTCGCGCTTCTCCGAAGAGCTGGTGTTGTGGACCAGCGCGCAGTTCCAGTTCATCGATCTGCCGGACCGCTTCTGCACCGGCAGCTCGATCATGCCGCAAAAGAAAAACCCCGACGTGCCAGAGCTGGTGCGCGGCAAGACCGGCCGTGTATTCGGTGCATTGATGGGCCTGCTGACCCTGATGAAGGGCCAGCCGTTGGCCTACAACAAGGACAACCAGGAAGACAAGGAACCGCTGTTCGACGCCGCCGACACCCTGCGCGATTCGCTGCGCGCCTTTGCTGACATGATCCCGGCGATCAAGCCGAAGCACGCGATCATGCGTGAAGCGGCACTGCGTGGTTTCTCCACTGCCACTGACCTGGCGGACTACCTGGTACGCCGTGGCCTGCCGTTCCGTGACTGCCACGAAATCGTTGGCCATGCGGTGAAGTACGGCGTCGACACTGGCAAGGATCTGGCCGAGATGAGCCTGGAAGAACTGCGCAAGTTCAGCGATCAGATCGAGCAGGACGTGTTCGCCGTGCTGACCCTGGAAGGTTCGGTGAACGCACGTGACCACATCGGCGGGACTGCGCCAGCGCAGGTCAAGGCTGCCGTGGTACGCGGTCAGGCGCTGCTGGCCAGCCGCTAAAAGCTAAAAGCTTCGCGAGCAAGCTCACTCCCACATTGGAATGCATACCTCTGCAGGAGTGAGCCTGCTCGCGATGGCCGCTTTTAACCTGCTCAAAAACTCACTTCTTGGCCGCGATCATCGCCAAAAACGCCGGCATTGCCGCTTCTTTGTCTGCCGCAATCTTCTGCACATGTGGATTCTGTTCAAGCCGTTCCAGCAGCGCCTTGGCCTTTGGCATTTCAGCCAGCAGATCCAGATCGAACAGCTTCTTGCCGACCGCACACGCCAGCGGCACGCTGTAAAGGAAGTACAGATCCGCGATACTCAAGCTGTCGCCCGCCACGTACGGGGCGAACTTGCCGTGCCGGCCCAGCGCCGCGAAACCCAGCAGCAGCTCGGCTTTGGTTTTCTCCTTGATCGCCTCCGGCACCGGCAAGCCAAAGAACGCCTCGCCATAACAGGCACGGCCCGGCAACTCGATATAGAGCTCGATTTCCTTGGCAATCGCCAGCACCTGCGCCCGCGCAAACGGATCGCCGGGCAACAGCGGTGTGCCTTTCTGGGTCTGCTCGAGGTATTCGAGAATGATCGCGGTTTCATTGACGAACCCGGCCTCGACACCCAGCACCGGTACTTTGCCACGCGGGCTGATGGCCAATGACTCCGGGGTCTGCGTCGGGTAGAACGTGACCTCTTCGAACGCCAGGCCTTTTTCCAGCAACGCCAGTTTGACCATGTTGTAGTAGTTGCTGACAGCGAATCCATAAAGCTTGAACATCACATAGCCTCCAGGCCGTGCGGGGTGGGCAGGCACTGTTTATAGATCGCCGGACTCGATCCTGCCAGCAGCATCACGCCGCTGAATGCGGGTAAACTGGCGCCTTTCCTTGAGGAGCCTGCCATGAGCGAGCCGACAGACATCGACAACGACGAAGAAGAGTTCACCGAGGCTACGCTGATCGAAGCCATCGAGAACCAGATCGAAAGCGACAACCCGCCAGCGGCCAAGGCGACCTTCAACAAGCTGACCCTGGTGGGCGTCGAGCGCGAAGAGATCCTCAATCTGATGGCGCACGTGCTGGCCTACGAGATTGACGCCATGCTCGATGAAGACCGCGCCTTCGATACCGAATGGTATGAAACCGCGTTGCGTAAGCTGCCTGAGTTGCCACCCGAAAAACAGTAAACCCCGATCCTGTAGGAGTGAGCCTGCTCGCGATTGCGTTCTTTCAGCAAAAAATTAGCTGACTGACACGGCGCAATCGCGAGCAGGCTCACTCCTACAATGTTTGTTACGTATCCGCCGCACCATCTCCCGGCCCCTGACTACACTGGAATCCGCCTCAAGACAAAATCCCTGATCTGAGCACTGGACACGCCGCAAAAGCGGGTTCACCTTAGGGGCGCTGTCGTCCAATTCCTAGAAAGTCTGGAGTCCTTATGTCGCTTACCCCTGAGCTGGTTGCCGAACTGGAAGTCCTCGCACTCTTCAACCTGGACAGTTCCCAGGAAGGTTTGAAAATTCATCAGACCGCTGCCCCGAAGCACATCGCCGCTGCCCAACGTCTCTTTGAAAAAGAACTCACCGACCAGCCCGATGGCGGGTATCTGACCAGCCTGGGTCGCGATGCCGCGCAAAATGTGCAAACCGTGCTGACCATTCTGAGAGAGCAGCAAACCGCCTGATTCCCCCCGCTTTTGCCCACGGGAACTCCTGCCACGGGATTTCCGCGGGCCTGCCTCGACCATCGCGATAGAAATCTGACGTCAAAAAACAAATTCAGCTTAAAAGTCCCGCTGCGCAAAGGCTAAACTGCCTCCCATTCCGAGACCCTCTTCGTCCGAGCCTGCGAGCCGGTTTGAGCTGAAATGACGCGCACCCATGAAATCCGCCCCGACCTGGACGAAGGCATAGACCGCAAGGTACTCAGCCAACTGCGTGCGCGTTTTCTCAAACTCAATGAAGGCCGTCTCGGCCGGGCCCTCGAAGGTCTGTCGACGCGCCAGCAAGGCGTATTGACCCTGCTGCCGCTGTTCTTCCACGTCAATCATCCGCTGCTGCCAGGTTATGTCTCGAGCAGCACACCGGCCGGCCTGTCCAGCTACGAGCCGGACGCCAACGCGCTCGCCGAAGCCCAGCGCCTGACCCGATCGTTCTCCTACAAGCCACGCCACGGCAGCAACCCGCCACGGCCGATTCACGGGCTGTTTCTGATGGGCAGCCTCGGCACGCTGGCCCAGGCCGATCAGAGCGACATGGACGTGTGGGTCTGCCACGCGCCGGACCTCAGTGAAAACGAGCTAACCGAACTGCGCAAAAAATGTCAGCTGCTTGAAGCCTGGGCCGCGACTCAGGGCGCCGAGGCGCATTTCTTCCTGATCGATCCGGTGCGTTTCGTCAAAGGCGAACGCGACACCCAGCTGAGTTCCGAGAACTGCGGTACCACCCAGCATTACCTGTTGCTCGACGAGTTCTACCGCACCGCGATCTGGCTGGCCGGGCGCACGCCGATCTGGTGGCTGGTGCCGGTCTACGAGGAAAGTGCCTACGACGTTTACACCGACACGTTGTTGTCCAAGCGTTTCATCCGCGCCGATGAAACCCTCGACCTCGGGCATCTGGCAACGATTCCGCCAGGCGAGTTCATCGGAGCCGGATTGTGGCAACTGTTCAAAGGCATCGAATCACCGTACAAATCGGTGCTCAAACTGCTGTTGACCGAGGTCTATGCCAGCGAACACCCGCAGGTGCAGTGCCTGAGCCTGCGCTACAAAAAAGCCGTGTTCGCCAATCAACTGGATCTGGATGAGCTGGATCCGTACATGGTCGTGTACCGGCGCATCGAGGAATACCTCACCGCCCGCAACGAACCGGAGCGCCTGGAGCTGGTGCGTCGTGCGCTGTACCTCAAGGTCAACCGCAAGCTCACCGGCAGCAGCCGCAGCCAGGGCTGGCAGCGTTCGCTGCTGGAGCGGCTGGCCAATGAGTGGCATTGGGATCAGCGCCAACTGGCGCTGCTTGACAGTCGCAGTCAGTGGAAAGTCCGTCAGGTCAGTGCCGAACGCCGCGCGCTGGTCAACGAGCTCAATTACAGCTATCGCTTCCTGACCCAGTTCGCCCGCACCGAACAGACCGTCAGCCTGATCAACAAACGCGATCTCAACGTGCTCGGACGACGGTTGTACGCCGCGTTCGAGCGCAAGGCCGACAAGGTCGAGTTCATCAACCCCGGGATCGCCCCGGACCTGGCCGAAGACACCCTGACCCTGGTGCAGTCGCCGAACAAAAAAGAGCCCGGGCAGACCCACTGGGGCCTGTACAACGGCAGCCTGACCGCGCTGGAATGGGAACACTTCGCACCGATCAAGCGCAGCCGCGAACTGCTCGAACTGCTGACCTGGTGCCATCGCAACGGCGTGATCGACAGCAGCACCCGTCTGGCCCTGCATCCGGGCAGCAGCGACCTGAGCGAGTTCGAGCTGTTCAACCTGCTCGGCAGCCTGCAACAGTGCATCGCCCTGCCTTTGCCCAGCGTCGCCGAGGAGCCGTTACTGCGCGCGGCCGTGCCGAGCGAAGTGCTGATGCTGATCAACGTCGGCGTCGATCCGCTCAAACATCACCGCGACCTGAACATTCTGATGACCACCGAGCGCACCGACTCGCTGAGTTACGCCGGGGTACGCGAAAACCTCGTGCTGACCCTGGATCAGGTCACGCTCAACAGCTGGAACGAAGTGCTGGTCAATCGTTTCGACGGCCCCCACGCACTGCTCGACTGCCTGCGCGACTACCTCAACAATCTGCCGCGTGGCCTGCAGCAACCGTCCTTGAAGGTGCGCTGCTTCTGCCACAACCGCGCGCAGTTCATTGCCCGTCGCGTCGAAGAAATCGTCGAGACCGCGCAAAATCTGCTGCTCAGCGAGTTGAACCATCGCTACCTGATTCAGGTGCAACAGCACTATCACGTGCTGGAGCTGGTGCCGGGTCAGGTCAACCACGTCGCCCTCGCGACATTGCCGGCACTGCTGGAATATCTCGGCGAAGAGCAGGCACGTTACAGCCCGCTGCACCTCGATCCGATGGCGCTGGAAGAGCACGATCTGGCATTGATCCTGCCGATGGGCCAGCCGGAATCGATCCAGGTGTTCTACCGGATCACCGAACAACAGGCCGAACTGTACGTGCTGGATGAGTTCAATGCGCTGTGGCAGCAGCGCTTGCCCTATCACGACGAGCAAAGCCTTTTAGTCCCGCTGCAACGTTTCCTGCAATCGATCCTGTACCGACGTGAAGCACTGCTACCGATGGACGGCAGTCCGGCGATCAGCCTCGAGACATTGTATTACCAGTTGTTGCCTTCGGGCCCGGGGCGCGCGCGACGGGTCGAAGCACGGCCCGCGCCGCAAACTCCGGTCAACAAACCGTTCTACGACGTGCAGGCGATCATCGGCAAAGCTGCGCCCGGCGAGGTGCAGGTCACCCTGTATTGCAATCAACGGGAATTCAGCGAGCTGGAACATGGCGACCAGCTGTTTCGCGTGGTCGCTCGGGAAATCATCGAGCAACGCCGCGAAACCGAGCGCTATCGCTGCTACATCACCGATCTGGATCTGTCGGGCCTGCTCGGTGATGGTCAGAGTTCAAGCAATCTGTATCTGCGCTACAAGGCTGACCTGGAGCGCGCCCTGAACGAGGCGCTCGAACAGGTCTGAGAGGGGGTTACTCGCGGAAATCACCGCCGTTGGCCGGCTGCGATTCGACTTCCAGCAACGTCAGCTTCAGAGTCTTGCCACCCGGAGCCGGCCAGTCGATGTGCTGACCGACCTTCAGGCCCAGCAACGCGCTGCCGACCGGTGCCAGGATCGAGATCTTGCCTTCGTCGGCGTTGGCATCCTTGGGATAGACCAGCGTCAGGTGATAGTCCTTGCCACTGCCTTCTTCGCGGCAATGCACGCGGGAATTCATCGTCACGACATCGGCGGGCACTTCCTCGTGTCCGACCACGGTGTCAGCGCGATCCAGTTCGGTTTGCAGCGCGATCACGCCCGGCAGCGTGTCATCCAGGCTGTCGATCAGGCGCTCCAGACGTTGCACGTCCAGACGGGTAAGGGTGATGGAAGGTGCGGTCATGATCCGGGCAGACTCCTTTCTTCTGCACACAAAAAAAGCAAAACCCCGCCAAAAAAGGCGGGGTTTTCACCAAGCCTCGATGGGTTGAGGCGTGTTCGGACACTATCACAGCTCAAAAAATATACAAGCCACCGCCGGACGACGCGCGATCCCTGTAAGAGCTGCCGCAGGCTGCGATCTTTGCTTTTAAAGGATCAAGATCAAAAGATCGCAGCCTGCGGCAGCGCCTACAGGGAGGTCGCTCTGCGATTGGCAGCCTGGGCAACAATCACCCGCCGCCGCTCATCATCCGCCGAGCGCCACTCGCGAATGTCTTCGACATGCCGCGCGCAGCCGAGGCAGACCTTCTGTTCGTCCAGCCGGCACACACCCGTGCACGGCGACGGCACCGCCGGGCTGACGTTGCTGTAGAGCGGTTTGGGAGGACGAACAGGAGCGGTGTCATTCACGGAATCACAAACCTTCGAAATCGAATTCGACGCCGGCCTGCTGCTTGACGATGCGCTCGAGCATTTCGCCCAGTTGCTCTTCGCTCTTGTCGCACATCCAGCGCTCACTTTCTTCGTCGTAGTCGAAGTGGAAACCACCGGACACCGCCGCCAGCCACAGCTGACGAAGCGGCTCCTGGCGGCTGAAGATCAGTTGCGAGCCATTTTCGAACTTGACGGTCAAGACACCTGCCGAGCTCTCCAGGTCAATATCCAGGTCGCTGTCATCAAAGATATCTTCCAGCGTCTGCTGGGTAGCATCGACCAGATCGTGGAAACGGGCTTCGGACAAACTCATTGCGGCAACCTCAAAAAATGTCTGATCAGGCTCAAGCGCCGAAAGATACGGACGCTTCCGGCCGATTGCAAAGATTAACGACCAAGCACCGTTTCCCATCCAGCACTGGCCCCTGTGGGAGCGAGCTTGCTCGCGAAAGCGGTGTGTCGGCCAGCAAACATATCGAATGTACCGGCCTCTTCGCGAGCAAGCTCGCTCCCAAGGAATTACCTGTATCCAACCGGTATCCAGAGAGCCCCGCCGGACGGGAGCCCCCTCGCATAGGCAAGCTGCCGGGTGGCCGGTATACTCCGGCGCAATTAACGCATTTTCAAGGATTTCGCCATGAAGCGCCTGATCTCTTCCCTTGCTGCGCTCGTCGCGGTTGCCTGCCTCGTTTCGGCCTGTGGTCAAAAAGGCCCGCTGTACCTGCCGGATGACGATCAGGACCCGGCCGAACAAGCCCAGTCTTCGCAAAAGCAGCCGTCCAAAGCACACAAGCACGACGTTTACCAATAAGGGATCGCCATGGACGCTTTTAACTACCGTGGCGGGGAGCTGTTCGCGGAAGGTGTGGCGCTGTCCGCCATCGCCGACCGCTTCGGCACGCCCACCTACGTTTACTCGCGCGCACACATCGAAGCCCAGTATCTGGCCTACGCCGACGCATTGGCCGGCATGCCGCACCTGGTCTGCTACGCGGTAAAGGCCAACTCCAACCTCGGCGTGCTGAATGTCCTGGCCCGTCTCGGTGCCGGTTTCGACATCGTTTCCCGTGGTGAGCTGGAGCGTGTGCTGGCCGCTGGCGGCAGCCCCGACAAGATCGTGTTCTCCGGCGTCGGCAAGACCCGTGACGACATGCGTCGCGCCCTGGAAGTCGGCGTGCACTGCTTCAACGTCGAATCCACCGACGAGCTTGAGCGCCTGCAAGTGGTCGCCGCCGAGCTGGGCGTTCGCGCCCCGATCTCGCTGCGCGTGAACCCGGATGTCGATGCCGGCACCCACCCGTACATTTCCACCGGTCTCAAAGAGAACAAGTTCGGTATCGCCATTGCCGACGCCGAAGACGTGTACGTGCGTGCCGCGCATCTGCCGAACCTGGAAGTGGTCGGCGTCGATTGCCACATCGGTTCGCAACTGACCACCCTGCCACCGTTCCTCGATGCCCTCGACCGCCTGCTGGATCTGGTCGACCGCCTCGGCGATTGCGGCATTCACCTGCGCCACATCGATCTCGGTGGTGGCCTGGGCGTGCGTTATCGCGATGAAGAGCCGCCACTGGCCGGCGATTACATCAAGGCTGTGCGCGAACGCCTGAACGGTCGTGATCTGGCGCTGGTGTTCGAACCGGGCCGCTTCATTGTCGCCAACGCCGGCGTACTGCTGACCCAGGTTGAGTACCTCAAGCACACTGAACACAAGGATTTCGCCATCGTCGATGCGGCGATGAACGATTTGATCCGCCCGGCCTTGTATCAGGCCTGGATGGACGTCACCGCAGTCAAACCGCGTGACACCGCCGCGCGTCAATACGACGTGGTCGGCCCGATCTGCGAAACCGGTGACTTCCTTGCCAAGGACCGTGAACTGGCGCTGGAAGAAGGCGACCTGCTGGCCGTGCATTCGGCGGGTGCCTACGGCTTCGTCATGAGTTCCAACTACAACACCCGTGGCCGTGCCGCTGAAGTGTTGGTAGACGGTGATCAGGTTTTTGAAGTGCGTCGCCGCGAAACCGTGGCCGAGCTGTTTGCCGGCGAAAGCCTGCTGCCGGAGTAACCCATGCTGCTGCGTTTTACCAAAATGCACGGCCTGGGCAATGACTTCATGGTTCTCGACCTGGTCAGCCAGCACGCGCATATTCAGCCCAAGCACGCCAAGCAATGGGGCGACCGGCACACCGGTATCGGTTTCGACCAGTTGCTGATCGTCGAAGCGCCGAGCAACCCGGACGTGGATTTCCGTTACCGGATCTTCAACTCCGATGGCTCGGAAGTGGAACAGTGCGGCAACGGTGCGCGCTGCTTCGCCCGCTTCGTGCTCGACAAGCGCCTGACCGCCAAGCGCAAGATTCGCGTCGAGACCAAGGGCGGCATCATCGAGCTGGACGTGCGTAACGACGGCCAGATCGGCGTCAACATGGGCGCGCCGCGCCTGGTGCCGGCGGACATTCCGTTCGAAGCGCCAGCGCAAGCCTCCAGCTATCAGCTGGAAGTCGACGGCACGACGGTCGAACTGGCCGCCGTGTCGATGGGCAACCCCCATGCGGTGCTGCGCGTGCAGGACATCAACAACGCACCGGTGCATGAACTGGGGCCGAAAATCGAACACCATCCGCGCTTCCCGGCGCGGGTCAATGTCGGTTTCATCCAGGTCATCGACCGCAACCGCGCGCAATTGCGCGTCTGGGAACGCGGAGCCGGGGAAACCCAGGCCTGCGGCACCGGCGCCTGCGCTGCGGCTGTCGCGGCAATCAGTCAGGGGTGGATGGATTCGCCGCTGTTGATCGACCTGCCCGGCGGGCGTCTGTCCATTGAATGGGCAGGCCCTGGCCAACCGGTGCTGATGACCGGTCCGGCAGTGCGTGTATACGAAGGACAAGTGCGTCTTTGAGTGAGCAGAAGCCATGACCGATAAGCCTCAGGTACCCGCCCGACAGTCCGACGAATCAGCGTCCGAGAGCCTGGAGGCGGCAGCGGTTGCCGCGTACCTGGAGGCTCATCCGGACTTTTTCGTCGAGCACGAAGAACTGCTGCCCGCCATGCGCATTCCCCACCGACGCGGTGACACCGTGTCGCTGGTCGAACGGCAGATGACCATCCTGCGCGACCGTAACATCGAGATGCGCCACCGCCTCTCGCAGTTGATGGACGTGGCCCGCGACAACGATCGCCTGTTCGACAAGACCCGCCGCCTGATCCTGTCCCTGATGGACGCTGCCAGCCTCGAAGACGTGGTGATCAGCGTCGAAGACAGCCTGCGCCAGGACTTCCAGGTGCCTTTTGTCAGCCTGATCCTGCTCGGCGACAACCCGGCCCCGGTCGGCCGCTGGGTGACTCACGCCGATGCACAAACCGCGATCGGCGGCCTGCTCACCGAAGGCAAAAGCGTCAGCGGCACCCTGCGTGAACATGAGCTGGACTTCCTGTTCGGCGAAGAGCAGCGCAAGCAGATCGGCTCCACCGCCGTGGTCGCCGTCAGCCATCAAGGCATCCACGGCATTCTGGCGATCGCCAGCCGCGATCCGCAGCACTACAAGAGCTCGGTCGGCACGCTGTTCCTGAGCTACATCGCCGAAGTCATGGGCCGCGTGCTGCCACGGGTCAACAGCTCCCTGCGCTCGGTACGCTGAGCATGGAACGGCAACTGGACGCTTACTGCGAACACCTGCGCAGTGAGCGACAGGTGTCGCCGCACACCCTGTCGGCCTACCGCCGCGACCTCGATAAAGTCCTCGGCTGGTGCGTCAAACAGAACATCGGCAGTTGGGCCGCGCTGGACATCCAGCGCCTGCGCAGCCTGATCGCCCGCCTGCATGCACAGGGCCAGTCTTCGCGCAGCCTCGCCCGATTGCTCTCGGCGGTGCGCGGACTCTATCACTACCTCAATCGCGAAGGCCTGTGCGACCACGATCCGGCCACCGGGCTGGCCCCGCCGAAGGGCGAACGTCGCCTGCCGAAAACCCTCGACACCGACCGCGCACTGCAACTGCTTGAAGGTGCGGTCGAGGACGACTTTCTGGCACGGCGTGATCAGGCGATTCTTGAGCTGTTCTATTCCTCCGGCCTGCGCCTGTCCGAACTGACCGGGCTCAACCTCGATCAACTCGATCTGGCCGACGGCATGGTCCAGGTGCTCGGCAAGGGCAGCAAGACCCGCCTGCTGCCAGTCGGCAAAAAAGCCCGTGAAGCACTGGAACAGTGGCTGCCATTGCGGGCCATGACCAACCCGGCGGACGACGCCGTGTTTGTCAGCCAGCAAGGTCGACGCCTCGGCCCACGGGCGATTCAGGTCCGGGTCAAACTGGCCGGCGAGCGCGAGCTGGGGCAGAACCTGCACCCACACATGCTGCGGCACTCCTTCGCCAGCCACTTGCTGGAATCCTCGCAGGACCTGCGCGCGGTGCAGGAACTGCTCGGCCACTCGGACATCAAGACCACGCAGATCTACACCCACCTGGACTTCCAGCACCTGGCGGCGGTCTACGACAGCGCCCATCCACGGGCCAAACGCAGCAAAGGCGATGATTCATGAACATCCAGTTGATCACCTTCGACCTCGACGACACCCTGTGGGACACCGCCCCGGTGATCGTCGGTGCCGAAGCGGTATTGCGCGAATGGCTGAGCGAACACGCACCGAACCTGGGCGCGGTGCCGGTGGAGCATCTGTGGGCGATTCGCGAGCGCGTACTGGCCAGCGAGCCGGGGCTCAAGCACCGCATCAGCGCGTTGCGCCGGCGCGTACTGTTCCATGCGCTGGAAGAAGCCGGGTACGCCCACGGCGAAGCCTCGGATATGGCCGACAAGAGCTTTGAAGTATTCCTGCATGCACGGCATCAGATCACGGTATTTCCCGAGGTCGAACCGACCCTGGAAATCCTCGCCAACCACTACGCCCTCGGCGTGGTCACCAATGGCAACGCCGACGTGCGCCGGCTGGGGCTGGCGGATTATTTCAAGTTTGCGTTATGCGCCGAGGATATCGGCATCGCCAAACCGGATGCGCGGCTGTTCCACGAGGCCCTGCAGCGCGGTGGCGTGAGCGCTGACGTGGCAGTGCACATTGGTGATCATCCGGGCGATGACATCGCCGGGGCACAGCAGGCGGGCATGCGCGCGATCTGGTTCAACCCGGCGGGCAAGGCCTGGGAAGCCGAGCGTCAGCCGGATGCCGAGATCCGCAGCCTGACCGATCTGCCGGCGGTACTGGCGCGCTGGAATGCCACCTCCAACTAACACCGTTCCCTTGTAGGCCTTCGCCTGCTCGCGATAGCGGTGTATCAGTCAACATAGATGTATCTGACACTCCGCTATCGCGAGCAGGCGAAGGCCTACAGGGGATCGCGTGCACCCGAATGTTTATTCCATGCATGAAAAAGCCCGCAGCGACGGCGGGCTTTTTCAGCAAGCAAGTGGCACGCCTCAGATAGGGCGGCTGCCGTACTTGTTGTCCGGCTTCTTGGGCGGATCGGCGACCACGTTGGCCTCCACTTCCTGCACCTTGCCGCCGCGCGCAAGGAACTCTTCCATGGCCTTGGCCAGGGCGTCGCGCTCCTTGTTCTTGGCTTCGATGCTCGGCAATTCGTCTACCGACACCGCAGCCTTGGCTTTGCCTTTGGCAGCCGGGGCCGGCGTATCGTCACCGCCATCGTCGTCAGCAACGTCTTCCGCTGCTGCTTCCAGGCCTTCCTCGGCCTCGTCTTCGTCGCCTACTTCGAGGTCGTCGTTTTCCAGATCATCGTCGCTCATGTTCTACCTCATGACTTGCGAAAAGCAGATTAGTTATAGACCAGCTTTGGCGACTGTCGAAAGTCGCCGGAAAAAATCGGTAACCGCTGGTGACCAACGGTTTACGCCCCTTCACCGTGCAAGGTGGCGAGGACTTTACGGGCACCGCCATGATCACGGTGCTCGCCCAGATAAACACCTTGCCAGGTTCCCAGTGCCAGGCGACCTGCCGAAACCGGCAGACTGATCTGGCAGCCAAGCACGCTGGCCTTGAAGTGCGCCGGGAGGTCGTCCAGGCCTTCGTCGTTATGCTCATAGCCGTCTGTTCCTTGTGGGATCAGACGATTGAAAAATCGTTCGAAGTCGCGACGGACCGCCGGATCGGCGTTCTCGTTGATGGTCAACGACGCCGAGGTATGCTGCAGCCACAAATGCAACAGACCGACCCGGCACGCCTTGAGTTCAGGCAGGCCGGCGAGTAACTCGTCCGTTACCAGATGAAAGCCCCGGGGCCGTGCCCGCAGGGTTATCAGAGTCTGTTGCCACATACAGTTCTCCGCACGTTCGGGGCGCATTCTAGCGCGCTCTGGGAAAAAACAAAGGCCCTAATATTCCTGCAATGATGTAAGCCATTGGCCGCAGAAAAACGCCCGTCGCAAACACGACCATAGCCGTACGAAAAATCCTTTCAGCCTTCCCTTCAATGACAAATTCCAGACAAAAAAATGCCCGGCAAGCCGGGCAAGTTTTTTGCTGCGCGTACTTACAGGTTGTAGCCGCGTTCGTTGTGTTGTGCCAGATCCAGGCCAACCGATTCTTCTTCCTCGGTCACACGCAGACCCATCACGGCATCCAGGACCTTGAGGATGATGAAGGTGACGATCGCGGTGTAGATCACCGTGAAGCCGACGCCTTTGCACTGAATCCATACTTGCGCGGCAATGTCGGTCACGGTGCCGAAACCACCCAGCGACGGTGCAGCGAAAACACCGGTGAGAATCGCGCCGAGGATACCGCCGATACCGTGCACGCCGAACGCGTCCAGGGAGTCGTCATAACCGAGTTTGCGTTTCAGGGTGGTGGCGCAGAAGAAGCACACCACGCCCGCCGCCAGACCGATCACCAGCGCGCCCATCGGGCCTACGGTGCCAGCAGCCGGAGTGATCGCCACCAGACCGGCAACCACGCCCGAGGCAATGCCCAGCGCGCTTGGCTTGCCGTGAGTGATCCACTCGGCAAACATCCAGCCCAGGGCTGCCGCAGCGGTCGCGATCTGGGTGACCAGCATCGCCATGCCGGCAGTGCCGTTGGCGGCTGCGGCGGAACCGGCGTTGAAGCCGAACCAGCCAACCCACAGCATCGCTGCGCCCATCAGGGTGTAGCCGAGGTTGTGCGGAGCCATTGGGGTGGTCGGGAAGCCTTTGCGCTTGCCCAGCACCAGGCACGCTACCAGACCGGCGATACCGGCGTTGATGTGCACCACGGTGCCGCCGGCGAAGTCGAGTACGCCCCAGTCCCACAGCAGACCGCCGTTACCGGACCAGACCATGTGCGCGATCGGTGCATAGACGAGGGTGAACCACACGCCCATGAAGACCAGCATCGCGGAGAACTTCATCCGCTCAGCGAACGCACCGACGATCAGCGCCGGGGTGATGATCGCGAAGGTCATCTGGAAGGTGACGAACACCGCCTCAGGGAACAACGCCGCCGGACCGGTCAGGCTTGCCGGAGTGACACCGGCCAGAAATGCCTTGCCCATGCCGCCGAAGAACGAGTTGAAATTGACGACGCCCTGCTCCATGCCGGTAGTGTCGAACGCAATGCTGTAGCCATAAATGACCCACAGGATGCTGATCAGACCGGTAATGGCGAAGCACTGCATCATCACGGAAAGAATGTTTTTCGAGCGAACCATGCCGCCGTAGAACAGCGCCAGACCCGGGATGGTCATGAACAGCACGAGGGCTGTCGAGGTGAGCATCCAGGCAGTGTCGCCGGAATTGAGGACTGGGGCCGCCACTTCGTCTGCCGCCATGGCAAGGCTGGGCATTACGATGGACAACAGGGCTCCTAGCCCTGCGAATTTACGCAGAGTCATATTGTTTTCTCCTGGGGCGTTGGGTTTGTGGCGGCGCTTAGATCGCGTCGGTATCGGTTTCGCCGGTACGGATGCGAATCGCCTGTTCCAGATTGACCACGAAGATCTTGCCGTCACCGATCTTGCCGGTGTTGGCAGCCTTGGTTATCGCCTCGATAACCCGATCCAGATCCTTGTCGTCGATGGCCACGTCGATTTTCACCTTGGGCAGAAAATCGACCACATATTCCGCGCCGCGATACAGCTCGGTGTGACCCTTCTGCCGGCCGAAGCCTTTGACTTCAGTAACGGTAATGCCCTGCACGCCGATTTCGGACAGCGACTCGCGCACGTCGTCCAACTTGAACGGCTTGATGATGGCAGTGACTAGCTTCATGAAACTCTCTCCCGAATTGGTGGACTTGCCCCAGGAAAACAAACCCGACTCAAGTCTAAGCGCAGTGCCTGGCTTTGTAACGCATCGTCGGCCTTACCTGCCCGACTGACGCCAGCTAACCGCTGCTGACGAAACTCCCCGCTCCGCCTGCCGCACTGCATTCGTCACAGCGACTGCATCAGTGCATGGGTCACTACCGACTAAGCAGAAAGCTTGCCATCTCGCCAAATTCCTCTGATTTCAATCTCTTGGCCGCTGTTTCAGGCGCTTGCGCGAAAAAGGTCCGACGGTTACGCACAACAACGGTGCGCTGCCGTCCGTCCGCCTGCGCGAAAAGCGTGCATCCGTGCCTGCGTCAATGACTATAGACACTGCGTGATACACTGCCCGCCACTGTTTACAGGACACATTCCATGCTCGCCCCCAAAGACTTCCTCGACGCCCTGAGCGGCACCGCTTCCCGCCTGTTCAGCGGCGACACCCCGCTGCCGAAAGCCGAAATCGAAAGCCAGTTCAAGATGCTGCTGCAGAGTGCCTTCAGCAAACTCGATCTGGTGAGCCGTGAAGAGTTTGATAGTCAGATGGTCGTCCTGGCCCGCACCCGCGCCCGCCTCGAGAGCCTCGAAGCCAAAGTCGCCGAAATGGAAGCCAAGCTGACACCGCCCGCTGAATAACCCCGCAACTCCCTGTAGGAGCTGCCGAAGGCTGCGATCTTTTGATATCCAGCCCCTCAATCCTCTCGGCAACGTCCTACAACTTGCAGCACCACCGTCCAATTACGTCGAAAAGCCCCGGCTCCCAAGCTCACCCGATGCTGAATGTTCAGCACCGGGTTTGGCGACCTGGACAGCTTAAGGCGCACGACATTGTGGTGACTGGGTACCCGCAAAAAACGCGCACATGGCACATTGGTGGGGCAGATACCACGAGCACCCTCCAATCAGAAATAAAAAAGGCGTCCGATGGACGCCTTTTAAGTATTTTTTGAGGAGTAGTCGCAGCGATTCTTTAGCTCCCGGCTTTACGGCCTTGGGTTCAGAATCCGACAGGCTAGCCCGTCGTCACTACTTCAGAGAAAACAGCTTTCTCTGCTGCCAAAAATGCGGGGGAGCTTCTGCTGGTGCCCAGTCCCGACGAATGCGCAGTTGCAGTCCTCGAACGCGAGGATCCGTCAAGAGTCAACGCTCCAACTCAGGTACGCAGTGACACCCCAGCGGGTCTTGATATGTCTTGTAAACCTCTATTCCAGCAATGAAACCCGGCTCAACTACCCTTCAAAAACCCGCAGGAAGCGGCCCCCGATTCAGCTCAAGGAACGACCATGTCCCTCTCCATCGTCCACAGCCGCGCCCAAATCGGCGTAGAGGCTCCCGCTGTCACCGTAGAAGTCCATCTGGCCAACGGTCTGCCGTCGCTGACCATGGTCGGCCTGCCCGAAGCGGCGGTGAAAGAAAGCAAGGACCGGGTGCGCAGCGCGATCATCAATTCCGGGCTGCAGTTTCCGGCGCGGCGGATTACCTTGAATCTGGCGCCGGCGGACTTGCCCAAGGATGGCGGGCGGTTTGATCTGGCGATCGCCTTGGGAATTCTGTCGGCGAGTGTGCAGGTGCCGTGTCTGACGCTGGACGATGTGGAATGCCTCGGTGAGCTGGCGTTGTCCGGCGCGGTGCGACCGGTGCGTGGCGTGTTGCCGGCGGCACTGGCGGCGCGCAAGGCCGGACGGGCACTGGTGGTGCCGCGGGCGAATGCCGAAGAGGCGTGTCTGGCCTCGGGTTTGAAGGTGTTTGCGGTGGATCATCTGCTGGAAGCGGTGGCGCACTTCAACGGGCATACGCCGGTCGAGCCTTATGTGTCGGACGGGCTGATCCACGCCACTAAACCATATCCCGACCTCAATGAAGTGCAGGGGCAGATGGCTGCGAAACGGGCGCTGTTGATTGCGGCGGCGGGCGCGCACAACCTGTTGTTCAGTGGGCCACCGGGAACCGGCAAGACCTTGTTGGCGAGTCGTTTGCCGGGGCTGCTGCCGCCGCTGTCCGAATGCGAAGCGCTGGAAGTGGCGGCGATTCAATCGGTCGCCAGTGGCGTGCCGCTGACCCATTGGCCGCAACGTCCGTTTCGCCAGCCGCATCACTCGGCATCGGGGCCGGCGCTGGTCGGTGGCAGCTCGAAACCGCAACCCGGCGAGATCACCCTGGCCCACCATGGCGTGCTGTTTCTCGATGAGCTGCCGGAGTTCGATCGCAAGGTGCTTGAGGTTCTGCGCGAGCCTCTGGAGTCCGGACATATCGTGATCGCCCGGGCCAAGGATCGGGTGCGATTTCCAGCACGGTTTCAGTTGGTGGCGGCAATGAATCCG
Organism: Pseudomonas sp. MG-9; assembly: GCF_018729515.1. Classification (NCBI taxonomy): domain Bacteria; kingdom Pseudomonadati; phylum Pseudomonadota; class Gammaproteobacteria; order Pseudomonadales; family Pseudomonadaceae; genus Pseudomonas; species Pseudomonas sp. MG-9. The sequence continues at coordinate 362,878 of NZ_JAHHZH010000002.1, read as the reverse complement.
TGCCCCTGTGGATATCTCGGCGAACCGAGTGGCAAGTGTTCGTGTACGCCGGACATGGTGCAGCGTTATCGCAACAAGTTGTCGGGGCCCCTATTGGACCGGATCGACTTACACCTGACGGTAGCGCGGGAGGCAACAGCGCTGAACCCTGCGGTAAAGCCAGGAGAAGACAGCGCCAGTGCGGCCGCGTTGGTAGCCGAGACCCGGGAGCGCCAGCAAAAACGTCAGGGTTGTGCCAATGCGTTTCTCGATCTGCCGGGGCTGAAACGGCACTGCAGGTTATCCACAGTCGATGAGAAATGGCTGGAGTCAGCCTGTGAACGACTGACCTTGTCGCTACGCTCGGCGCATCGACTTCTAAAGGTCGCCCGGACGTTGGCCGATCTGGGACAGGAAAAAGAGATCAGGCGCGAGCATCTGGCAGAGGCGTTGCAATATCGGCCGGCAACACAATGAAAATGACAGCGCAACTCGCAAACGGACTGCCCCGAAAAATAAACATCCAAGCACTGATGGCCATTGGCCGAGATGTGATATAACGGCGACGCTCTTTTTTACTCGTTATCCGTCTATCGTCAAGACATAGAGCATTTTTCAACGCGGAAATGGAGGCGGGACATCATGGACAAGATTTCTATTGCTCACCGGGCAAAGTCGTTCAATCAACCCGTGCCATCATGATTCAAGCCAAACCTGGCTTGTGTGCGTGTGTCTGGTTGTTAATTTAAATCCAGACAACTACAAAAGCCCTTGTCAGCGTTATTACGTTGTTTGACATCGGCCTTATTCAACAAACTTTAAAAGCACAACTTCATCATGAAAAATGTTTACTTGCTCAGCAACGTGGCGGATGGTGGCAAAACATATCTCGAGTATCTGATTCCAGCGCTCAACTCGCTTCGACAAAAGTATAATTGTGTCGTACTTAATACTGATCGTACCGGCTTAAGCAGAGAGGAAGTCGAAGCCGTCCTCGATTTCCCGGTAAAGCAGATTGGCAATGACTTCATTGCAAGCCTGAAATCGCAGGTTGTCATTTCAAATGACGCCTATGCCGGACGTCTGCTGGACCATTCAAATTTTGGCATCTTCATCAGTCACGGCAATGTCGGGATGCCGGCCAAAGACAAGTATTACTACGCTGAGCTGACCTCTTACTGGGATGCAATCATCTCTTCATCCAGGTCGGGCTTTGATTTGATTACCGCCGGACTGCAGGCATACCGTCGCGACAGAAAGGCCCTGAAAACAATGTTGATCGATGGACTGGCCTTGCGTTCGGACATGCGCAACACCAGTCCCGTGGCTACGCTGCCCGTCAAGATTCCCGGTATCTTCGAATCATCACCGCCATCGAAAAAAACTTCGGACGACTATGTCGTAGGGCTTCTGCCGACCCAACTGGGTATCTGCCCGAACGGGGCAACACTGTATGAAAACCTGCAGACCGTCATCAATGCAGTCAAATCGCAAATTCCCCACGCAACCTTCATCTTGCGTCCGTACATGGCCGAACTTTCCCATCCGACCGTGAAAGCGTTGTGCGAAGAACTGTCTGCCTATGACTGGATAACCATCGACAAGGCAGGAACCAGCAGCACGGTTTTCTACACACAATGCGACACGGTCATCACCGACGCATCCACCGGTGGTGTGTCGTTCATGCTCAACACCTGCAAGCTGCCGATTTATTACGTGCCCTTTACCGAAGAGAGCAATCTCACGGTCGACGCCTGGCTAAAGCAAATGGACACCCTGTTGCCAATTGCCAGAAGCAGCAATGAACTCAAAGACATGGCATCCGGGTTCAGCCTGCTGGCACGAGAAGACAGTTACTACATATACAACAAGTTCTACCAGGCACAATACAGCGACTTGCCCCTGCCTCAGGAAGTGTTCCACGACTTGATTGAATATCGGCACGAGTCGAAGTACTGCCCGCTGTCGATTGACTCTTTCGGGGACATTAACGAACGGGACAAACATTAAAATAAAGCACGCCTGACCTCATGCGAGAAAACAGCCTGCCGATACACTCGATTCGAACACAAGTCAGAACGCTATGAAATGTGAAGCTGGTGGACAGGTAATCTGGATTACGGGCCTTTCAGGAGCGGGCAAGTCAACGCTGGCCCGTGAATTCGTCACCCGACTCCGCACTGCAGGACAATCGGTGGTCATGCTCGATGGTGATGAGTTGCGCGAGGTATTCGGCGCAGCCGCCGCCAACTCACAAAACCATGGCCGTGAAGGACGACTGGCGCTGGCGCTGCAATATGCCCACTTGTGCCGAATGATCGCCGCGCAAGGCCAGACCGTGGTGATCGCAACGATATCGCTGTTTCACGAAGTCCATGCCTGGAACCGCGCCCACCTGCCCGGCTATTTCGAAGTTTATTTGAAGGTCCCGGTCGAGGAGTTGCGTCGCCGAGACCCGAAGGGAATCTACCGACGATTCGATGCCGGGGAACTGCACAACGTTGCCGGGCTTGATCTGACCGTTGATGAACCGCAAGCGGCAGACTGGCTTGTAGAGTTCGACCCTCAGCGCTCCAGGCAAAGTCTGGCAGAAGATTTGATCAATAAAATTTATAGAAGGAACTGAGTATGAAAACCGAATGGGACTACACCACCCTGGCCGATGCCTATTTGAAGCGCCCTGACTACGCCGATGCCGCCATTGACGCCATGCTCTCGATCGCTGGCGCCGAGCAAGGCGACAAGTTCTGCGACGTCGGCGCGGGTGTTGCACACTTGACGCTGATGCTGGCCGCCCGTGGCCTGGATGTCACTGCGGTAGAACCCAACGATGCGATGCGCGCCAACGGCATCAAACGCACCGCCGAGCTGGCCAATGTCAAATGGCACGAAGGCACCGGCGAAGTGACCGGGCAGGCCGCGCAGACATTCGACATGGTCACGTTCGGCAGCTCCTTCAATGTCTGCGACCGTCAGCAGGCGCTCAAGGAAACCGCGCGCATTCTCAAGCCCCGTGGCTGGTTTGCCTGCATGTGGAACCACCGCAATCTGGAAGATCCGATTCAGGCGCGCATCGAAACCATCATAAAAGAGCGCGTCGCCGGCTATGGCTACGGCACCCGTCGTGAAGATCAGACGGCCGTGATCGATGCCAGTCAGCTGTTCGGCCCGGTCGTACACCTGGATGCGCGGGTCATCCACGAGCAATCCATCGCAGAGTGCCTGGAAGCCTGGCGCTCCCACGCCACGCTGGAGCGCCAGGCGGGCGCGAAATTTCACGAAGTCATCAGCGCCATCGATGATTACCTGCAAAGCCTGCAGACGCCGTCGATCCAGATCCCGTACTCGACGAATATCTGGGTCGCTCAGCTGAGATAACGCCTGATGGCCCTGCATTTCTCTACCAAGGCCGGCACCTTGTCGCGCCTGCAAGGGCGGCTCGTGTCTGCGCGCATTGCGCCGCTGCTCGCGTTCACCGTGGAGCAGTGGCACGCGGATCGGCGCGCCTGCATTCAGGATATCCGGGGCCGGCTGCCTGCCCCCTCCTGGATCGTGCGCTCCAGCTGTGGCCGCGAAGACAGCGCCCAGGCTTCCTTCGCCGGCGCCTTTCTCTCGGTGCCGAATATCGAGGAAGCAGGGCTAGAGTCGGCGGTTGAACAGGTCATCGCCAGTTATGGCGAGGCGCACCTGAGCGATGAGGTGCTGATTCAGCCCATGCTCGGCAACGTGATTCGTTCCGGCGTGGCGTTTTCCCACGACCCGAATACCTGCGCGCCGTACCGTGTGGTGAACTGGTCGGAAGGTGACGACACCGCATCGGTCACCGGCGGCATGGGTGGACGGCTCTGGCAGCAGGCGGCGCACAGCCCCGCTTCACCGCCTGCTGTCCTCTCACCGATCATTGCTTTGCTCGAGGATCTGCTGGAACTGTTCGGCGGTAACCCCGTCGACTGCGAGTTCGCGGTGACGCGCGAAGCCGAAGGAGAGACCTTGTGGCTGTTGCAGGCTCGACCGTTGATTCTGCCTGCACCGGCAGAGTCCGAAGCCGCGCAGGCTGCCCGCCTGCAAAGTATCGAGCGCAAAGTCGCGCGCGGCATGCGCCCGCATCCTTTCCTGATCGGCCAGCGCACAGTCTACGGCGTGATGCCCGACTGGAACCCGGCAGAGATCATCGGTATTCGCCCCAAACCACTGGCGCTGTCGCTGTATCGCGATCTGGTGACCGACTCCATCTGGGCTTACCAACGCCACAACTATGGCTACCGCAACTTGCGCAGCTTCCCGCTGATGCCGCATTTTTTCGGTTTGCCGTATATCGATGTGCGCCTGTCGTTCAACTCCTTCATTCCGGCTGACCTTGATGAGGGACTGGCCGGACGGCTGGTCGACTACTACATCGATCGCTTGCTGGCGGAGCCGACCCTGCATGACAAGGTGGAGTTCGAGATCGTTTTCTCTTGCTACACCCTGGACCTTTCGCAACAACTGGAGCGTCTGGCCAGTGCTGGCTTCTCCGGACACGAACTGGAGGCCATCAGCTCCAGCTTGCGCAAACTGACCAACCGCATCGTGCATCCCAAAGATGGTTTGTGGCGCAGCGACGCCAACAAACTCGACGTGCTCAATGCCCGCCGCGAAGAGCTGCTGACATCCAACGCCGATCCGCTGGAACGCATCTACTGGCTGCTGGAAGATGCAAAACGCTACGGCACCCTACCCTTCGCCGGCCTGGCCCGGGCGGGTTTCGTTGCGGTGCAGATGCTCAGGTCACTGGTCAGCGTGGGTGTGTTCTCGCAGGCCGACTACGATGCGTTCATGGCCGGTGTCTCAACCGTAAGCGGTCAGTTGGCCCGTGATCGCGCGACGCTCGACAAGACAACCTTCCTGGCACGCTACGGGCACCTGCGTCCGGGCACCTACGACATTCTGTCGCCACGCTATGACGAAGCACCGGAACTCTATTTCGACTGGGACCAGCGGCCAGCGGCCCCCGAGCCACTGCAACCGTTTTCGCTGACGCTGCCGCAGATGCGCGAGATCGTGAAACTGCTCGAAGCCCATGGCCTGCAACCGGATCCGGTGGGGCTGCTGGACTTTCTGCAAAACGGTATCGAGTTGCGCGAGCTGGCCAAGTTTCATTTCACTCGCAACCTCTCGGATGCCCTGGCGCTGATCGCGCAAGTCGGCGCCGAGTACGGCATCGACCGCGAAGAGCTGGCCTATTGTGATATCAGCGCCTTCCAGGAATTGCACGTTGCCGCCGCCGATCCAAAAGACGTGCTGCTGCGCAGTATCGAACAAGGCAAGGCGCGCTACGCTGAAACGCTGAAGGTTTCCCTGCCGCCCGTGATCACCTGCCCGGAAGACGTCTGGAGCTTCGAGTGGCCGGAAACGGCGCCCAACTTCATCACGCAAAAACGTGTGACGGCACCCGTGGTGCAATGCGATGACCGGGAAAAACTGGCCGGGGCGATTGTCTGCATACCCAACGCGGATCCAGGCTTCGACTGGTTGTTTGCTTACCCGATTGCCGGGCTGATTACCGCATGGGGCGGAGCCAATTCGCACATGGCGATTCGGGCCGGTGAACTCGGCCTGCCGGCCGTCATTGGCGCTGGAGAAGTGCTTTACCGGCGCTGGTCGACGGCGGATATCCTGCATCTGGATTGCCCGGGCCGCAGGGTGGAGATGATGACATGAGGCGAGTCGCTGTCAGCCAGCGAGTGGACCTGCATCCGGAGCGCGGCGAAAGCCGCGACGCCCTGGATCAGCGCCTGATCGGCTTTCTGCTGGCGGCGGGGTTCATCCCCTTGCCGGTGCCCAACGGATTGGTCGATGCCAGCCTCGATCGCTGGCTGGCCGCAATATCGCCTCAGGCATTGCTGTTGTCCGGTGGCAACGACATCGGCCAGTGCCTGGCCCGCGATCACACGGAGACGCGCCTGCTCGATCACGCACGCTCCCGCAATCTGCCAGTACTGGGCATCTGCCGCGGCATGCAGATGCTGGGGCATTGGGCAGGTAGCGAACTGAAAGCGGTCAGCGGGCACGTGCGCACCCGGCATCGCTTGTCCGGCCAGATCGTCGCCGAGGTGAACAGCTACCACCACCAGTCTCTCGCCAGTTGCCCGCAGGACTTTGAAGTCCTGGCGCGCAGCGAAGACGGCGAAATCGAAGCGATCCGGCATCGGTCTATGCCTTGGGAAGGCTGGATGTGGCACCCGGAACGCGAGACGAATTTCGCGGCCCATGATGTTCAGCGTATACGCCAGTTGTTCGGCGAAACCGATTCCACTCAAACAACTCAAGGGACAGACGTTTCGTGAAAGCCATTATTCTGGCTGCCGGACGTGGCAGCCGCATGAAAAGCCTCACCGATGAACGCCCAAAGTGCCTGGTCGAATTGCGCGGCAAACCCTTGCTCGAATGGCAACTGCAATCGCTGCGTGCAGCAGGCATCAGTGAAATTGCGGTGGTAACCGGCTACAAACGCGAATTGTTGGCCGACCGGGGCCTGACCGAATTTCATAACCCTCGTTGGGCAGACACCAACATGGTGTCGTCACTGGCCTGCGCCGAAGTCTGGCTTGAGGGCCAGCCGTGCATCGTCAGTTATTCGGATATTTTTTACAGCCCGGACGCCGTCAGGTCGTTGATGACCAGCCAAGCGTCGTTGGCCGTCACCTACGACCCCAACTGGCTGGAGTTGTGGACCCAACGTTTTGGCGACCCACTGCTGGATGCTGAAACGTTCCGGCTCAATAGCGACGACACGCTGGCCGAAATCGGCAACAAACCGCAATCGGTGGAGGAAGTCGAGGGCCAGTACATGGGGTTGCTGCGCTTCACGCCCGCAGGTTGGGCAGAAGTCGTGCGGCTACGCGGCGAATTAACCTCAAGCCAGTGCGACAAGATGCACATGACCAATACCCTGCAGCGTGTCATCGACGCCGACCGGGTAGCGATCGAGGCCGTTGCCTATTCAGGAGAATGGGGAGAGGTCGACTCCAGCGAAGACCTCTCCGCGTACCAGTAACCGGCACGCCGCATCAGCGAAACCGATCAACCTCGGAGCGCAGATCGGCCGCCAGCTTCTCCAGTTCCTTGGCGGTGACCGCCAGGTTGGAAACCACTTCGCGCTGCTCACTGTTGGCCAGCGCAATGCTCTGCAGATTGCTGCTGAGCAACGTCGCGGTGCTGCTCTGCTCCTGCGTCGCCGTGGTAATCGCCGCAAACTGCTGCCCTGCCGAACGGCTCTGTTCGTCGATCCGTGCCAGCGCCGAAGCAACGTTGGCGTTGCGCGACAGGCCTTCCTGCATCAGCACATTGCCCTGCTCCATGGTACTGATGGCATTGCCGGTTTCCTGCTGGATGCTGTGGATCATCCCGGAGATTTCGTCAGTCGCCTGACGGGTGCGCGAAGCGAGGTTGCGCACTTCGTCAGCCACCACCGCAAAGCCACGACCCTGCTCACCGGCCCGCGCCGCTTCGATGGCTGCGTTGAGTGCCAGCAGGTTGGTCTGCTCGGCAATCGAAGTGATCACGCTGACGATGCCGCCGATTTCCTGCGAGCGCTGACCGAGGGTGTTGATCACGGTAGCCGTGGTGTTCAGTGCGCCAGCGATTTGCTCCAGCGAGGAAGAAGCCTCTTCCATCGAGGTGCGGCCAATCTGGGTCTGCTGGGCATTTTCCTGGGCCAGACGCTGGGTGTTGCCCATGTTATCGGCGATATTCAGCGAGGTGGCGCTGAACTCTTCCACTGCGCCGGCCATGCTGGTGATTTCCCCGGACTGCTGCTCCATGCCTTCGTACGCGCCACCGGACAAACCGGACAGCGCCTGCGCCCGGCGGTTGACCTCTTCGGAGGCGCGGCGGATGTGCTCGACCATGGTCGACAGCGCTTGGCTCATCTGGTTGAACGCGCGGGACAGCTGACCGATTTCGTCGTTGCTCGACACGTTCAGACGCACGCTCAGATCACCGGCGCCCAGGGCTTCGGCCTGTCGCACCAGATCACTCAGGGGCGCCAGTTTGCTGCGCAGCAACCACACCACCGAACCCACGGCCAGCAGCATCGCCAGCAGACTGCCGATCGCCAGTTGCGTGCCAACGCTCCAGGTCACCGCGCGAATCTCGGCTTTAGGCATGCTTGCCACTACCGCCCAAGGGCCACCGTCGAATGGCACCGAAACGCTGTAGAAATCTTCGTTCTTGTCGCTCCAGAACTGGCCTTTGCCTGGGGTTTTGGCCAGGCCGCCGATCACCGTAACCGCTTGATCCAACGCCTGCACACCCGCTGGTGCCACCAGCCATTTGTTCTGCTCATCGAGCAGCGCCAGAGAACCGGTCTGACCGATGCGGAAGCGCTTGAGGTTGTCGAACTGGGCGTTCTGCGCGTCGGTGTAGTCGAAACCGACGAACAACACCGCAATCACCTTGCCGCTGCTGTCGCGCACCGGGGTGTATTGGGTCATGTAGGAACGATCGAACAGCAAGGCGCGACCGACATAGCTCTGTCCCGCCATCAACTTCGCATAGGCCGGGTGCGCATGATCGAGCAAGGTGCCGATGGCACGCGTACCGTCCTGTTTGGTCAGCGAGGTGCTGACCCGCACGAAATCTTCGCCGCTGCGTACGAACAGCGTGGCGACGCCGGCCGTCATCTGCTTGAACTCGTCGACTTCCTTGAAGTTGTTGTTCAGGACTTCGCTGCCCAGGTGCAGGCCCGGGGTCTGGGTACCTGCCACGGACACCGGCTGATCCGGATGAATGCTCAGGCCCGCGCTGAAGCGCTTCTCGAACAACCCGCTCAGACGCTGGGTGCTCTCGCGCAGCGTGCCGTGGAAGGTGCTCAACTGGTCGGCCAGCAGCCGCGCTTCACTGGCGAGGTGCTCTTCACGGGTGGCGAGATTGGCGGTATCCAGCGAACGCAGGGCGAACACCGTACTGCCACTGATGACAATCGCCAGTATCACAGCAAGGGCAAAGCCCAGCTGCGAGGCGATCCGGGCACGAGGTTGAGACATGGACAGCTCCTGGCCGAGCCACTGGATCCTCCTTGATCGCAGCGCCTGCTCGGAAAATTCTAATAATGGGGGGGTGAAATCGTGGAGACCGGCACGACGGTCCCACATGCTCATTTTCGGCGGTAAAACCGAATACTTGAGTAATTGACGGGGTTATGGCTCAAGGCCATCATTGTGGCGGCTCGAACGTTTCAGCTCAAGCGCTTGACCACCGGCAGCGTCATCGCGCGCACTTCGCCTTGCAGGAAGTCGCTGAGGCGGCGCAAACGTTCACCTCCCGGACGGGTTTTCGGCCACACCAGGTAGTAATTCAGTCCGCTGGCGACGGCAGTCGGCCATGGCAGACTCAAGCGCCCTTGCGCCACATCCTCGGCCACCATCAGCAGATCGCCCATCGACACACCGTAACCCCGCGCCGCCGCGATCATCCCCAGTTCCAGGGTATCGAACACCTGCCCGCCCTTGAGCGAGACCTGATCGGACAGCCCCATGTGTTCCAGCCAACTGCGCCAGTCACGCCGGTCCGGGGTCGGGTGCAGCAACTCGGTGGAGGCCAGCCGGGCGACATCCCAGGGTTGATCGTTCAGCAGGTTCGGCGCACCGACGGGAATCAGCTCTTCGGGAAACAGCAGGCTGGCTTCCCAGTCCGGCGGGAAGTGCCCATCACTGAGCAGAACCGCGCAATCGAAGGGCTCGTTGTTGAAGTCCACAGAGTCCACGTCCATCCACGCGCTGGTCAGTTGCACTTCGTTACCCGGTTGCAGATGACGAAAGCGACTGAGCCGCGCCAGCAACCAGCGCATGGTCAGGGTCGACGGCGCTTTCATGCGCAGGATGTCATCCTCGGCGCGCAAGGTGTTGCAGGCGCGTTCAAGGGCAGCAAAGCCGTCGCGAATCCCCGGCAACAGCATCCGCGCCGACTCGGTGAGCTGCAGGTTGCGGCCGCTGCGGTGGAACAGCTTGCAGGCGAAATGCTCTTCAAGCGTACGAATGTGCCGACTCACCGCACTCTGGGTGATCGACAACTCCTCGGCAGCGCGGGTGAACGAGCTGTGCCGCGCCGCCGCTTCGAATGCGCGCAGGGCATACAAGGGAGGAAGACGACGAGACATTCGCAAAGCTCCTATAGCGGGTTGCGGACAACTTAGCAGAATCTGTTCTGGATGAGTTTTAATCATGCCACCCATCCTTTTTATCCCTTTGTGCGAAAGCGTTTAAGCGCCGAGAATCGACGGTTCCTTGCTCCCTCTTTCAATGAGTGGTGATGTCCATGCAGCATCCTGTGCGTACCGAACTCTGGGCCATCCTGCGGCTGGCGGGGCCGTTGATTGCTTCACAGTTGGCGCACATGTTGATGGTGCTGACCGACACCCTGATGATGGCGCGCCTGAGTCCCGAAGCCCTGGCCGGCGGCGGGCTGGGGGCGGCGAGTTATTCGTTTGTGTCGATCTTCTGCATCGGCGTGATCGCGGCAGTCGGCACTCTGGTGGCGATCCGTCAGGGCGCTGGCGACATCATCGGCGCGGCGCGCCTGACTCAGGCCGGTTTGTGGCTGGCGTGGCTGATGGCGCTGGGCGCCGGGCTGCTGTTGTGGAATCTGAAACCGGTGTTGCTGCTGTTCGGCCAGACCGAAACCAACGTCAACGCCGCCGGGCAATTCCTGATTGCCCTGCCCTTCGCCCTGCCTGGCTACCTGAGCTTCATGGCCCTGCGCGGCTTTACCAGTGCGATTGGCCGGGCGACCCCGGTGATGGTGATCAGCCTCGGCGGCACCGTGGCCAACTTCCTGCTCAATTACGCGCTGATCACCGGCATGTTCGGCCTGCCGAAACTGGGGCTGACGGGCATTGGGCTGGTCACGGCGATTGTCGCCAACTGCATGGCGCTGGCCCTCGCGTGGCACATCCGCCGGCACCCGGCCTACGACGCTTACCCGTTGCGCGCCGGCCTGTCGCGGCCGAACCGCCAATACCTCAAAGAACTGTGGCGCCTCGGTCTGCCGATTGGCGGCACCTACGCAGTAGAAGTCGGTTTGTTCGCCTTCGCCGCGCTGTGCATGGGCACCATGGGCAGCACACAGCTGGGCGCACACCAGATTGCCCTACAGATCGTTTCGGTGGCGTTCATGGTGCCCGCCGGTATGTCGTATGCAATCACCATGCGCATCGGCCAGCACTATGGGGCCGGGCAACTGCTCGATGCGCGGATGTCCGGGCGGGTCGGGATCGTGTTCGGCGCGGTGGTCATGCTGGGATTCGCCATGGTGTTCTGGCTGTTGCCGAATCAGTTGGTCGGCTTGTTCCTCGATCACAACGATCCGGCGTTTGCCGAAGTGATTCGTCTGGCTGTGAGCCTGCTGGCGGTGGCGGCATGGTTCGAGCTGTTCGACGGCACACAGACGATCGCCATGGGCTGCATTCGCGGGCTCAAGGATGCAAAAACCACATTCCTGGTCGGCCTCGGTTGCTACTGGCTGATCGGCGCGCCGGCGGCGTGGTGGATGGCGTTCCACCTCAATTGGGGGCCGACCGGCGTCTGGTGGGGTCTGGCGCTGGGGCTGGCGTGTGCGGCAGTGAGTCTGACGCTGGCGTTTGAGTGGAAGATGAAGCGGATGATTCGGCTGGAGCCGGTTCCACAGAGGTTCGAAGCCGTTCGCGCGGATTAAGATCAAAAGATCGCAGCCTTCGGCAGCTCCTACAGGGGAACGCATTCCAATAGTGTAGGAGCTGCCGAAGGCTGCGATCTTTTAAATAGCCTCAACCAGGTTTTGCTGGCTGGCGCCGAAGGTCAGGTACTCCACCAGTTCCGCCAACGGCAACGGCCGGCTGATCAGATAACCCTGCACCTGATCGCAGCCAAAGCCGCGCAGCAAATCCAGCTGCTCGGGGGTTTCCACCCCTTCGGCCACCACTTCCAGATGCAGGTTGTGCGCGAGATTGATCATCGCGTGCACCAGTTTGCGGTTCTCTTCGCGCTGTTCCATGCCACCGACGAAGCTCTTGTCGATCTTCAGCAAGGTGATCGGCAGGCTGTTGAGGTGCACGAACGACGAGAACCCGGTGCCGAAATCATCCAGCGAGAAACGCACGCCGAGGCGGCCGAGAGCGTCCATGGTCTGTTTGACCAGATCGCTGCGACGCATCACGGCGGTCTCGGTCAGCTCGAATTCCAGCCACTGCGCTTCAACACCACGCTCGGCGATCAAACGGCTGAGCGTCGGTAGCAACTGGCTGTCCTGAAACTGGCGGAACGACAGGTTGATCGCCATGTGCAGCGCCGGCAGCCCGCGCTCGCGTAGCGCCTGCATGTCGCGCAGGGCCCGGGATATCACCCAGTATCCCAGCGGCACGATCAAACCGCTCTGCTCGGCCAGCGGCACGAACTCGCTCGGCGGCAGCAGACCGCGCTCGCCATGGCGCCAGCGCACCAGGGCTTCGAGACCGACGATCTGGCCGTCCGCCAGATTCAGGCGTGGCTGGTAGTGCAGCTCCAGTTCATCGCGACGCAAGGCGCGACGTAGCTCGCTTTCGAGGTCGGCCATGCTCCGTGCATTGCGGTTGATGCGTTCGTTGAAGATATGGAAAGTGCAGCCCTGGGTGCTTTTGGCTTGCTGCATGGCGATGTGCGCGTGCCACATCAGCGGGTCGGCGCCCCCTTGTGCACGGGCATGGGCGATGCCGAGGCTGGAGCCGATCAACAGGCTTTCGCCATCGACCCAATACGGTTCGGACAAGGCTTCGGTGATGCGTTCGGCCATCCATTCAGCGCGTTGCGGCGCACGACGGGTGTCGATCAGCAAGGCGAACTCGTCGCTGCCCAGCCGCGCCAGTTGATCACCCGCCTCCAGCTGGCTTTTCAGCCGCGCGACGACCTGCAGAATCAGACGGTCACCGGCCTGATGGCCGAGGGCGTCGTTGGCGTGACGGAAGTTGTCGAGATCGAGATGCCCGAGGGCCAGGCCACGCCCGTCGTTTTCTGCCAGGCGCGCCGCGAGCAAGGTCTGGAACCCCTGACGATTGGCGATGCCGGTCAACGGATCCTGTTCGGCGAGGCGTTGCAGGGTGTTTTCCAGCACGCCGCGCTCACGCACATGGCGCAGGCAACGGCGCAGCATGCCGGCGTCGACGGCGTCGAACACCAGCCAGTCGCTGACGCCAACGGGCGCGGTGGCCGGTTCGTGTTCCAGCAGCAACACCGTCGGCAGGCTGCAACGGCCCGGGGCCGGCTGCAACGCGGGGACGGTCAACAACACCGCATGGCGGTTGTCGTCGAACAAACTGCTGACCGACTCCCAGCTCGGCGCGCTGATCAGCACCGCCGCGCTCCCCATCGGAGCCAGACACTCGCGCAATAACGCTGTCCACGCTGGCGCTTCGGCCAGTAGCAGCAAACGCAAGGGTTCGACAGGCGTAGACAAGCTAGCTCCCTAGACTCTGCAATGATGTGGGCGGGGCATTATGCCGTTGCGATGTTCAATGACAACGATTATCAGAACGTTATTTTGTGTCATGAATGAGAACATTAGCCGCAAAATCACCGCGCATCCTCCGCGAAAGTAACAAAACCGGCAAATTTGAATCGCGTGGTGCGTCACAAGTCGGAGAGAGCAGCACAAATCGCTGAGCCTGTTAAAATGCCGGCCCATTTCGTCAACGACTCCCGAATTTTCGTATGTCCCGACTCAATCCCCGGCAGCAAGAAGCCGTGAACTACGTCGGCGGCCCTCTATTGGTGCTCGCCGGCGCTGGCTCCGGCAAGACCAGTGTGATCACCCGCAAGATCGCGCACCTGATCCAGAACTGCGGCATCCGCGCCCAGTACATCGTCGCCATGACCTTTACCAACAAGGCCGCGCGCGAGATGAAGGAGCGGGTCGGCACCCTGCTGCGCGCCGGCGAAGGTCGCGGCCTGACGGTCTGCACGTTCCACAACCTGGGCCTGAACATCATCCGCAAGGAACACGTGCGGCTGGGCTACAAACCCGGTTTCTCGATCTTCGACGAGACCGACGTCAAAGCCCTGATGACCGACATCATGCAGAAGGAATATGCGGGCGACGACGGCGTCGACGAGATCAAGAACATGATCGGCGCCTGGAAAAACGACCTGATCCTGCCGCCGCAGGCGCTGGAGAACGCGCGCAATCCGAAAGAACAGACCGCCGCCATCGTCTACACCCACTATCAGCGCACGCTCAAGGCGTTCAACGCGGTGGACTTCGACGACCTGATCCTGCTGCCGGTAAAGCTCTTCGAAGAACACGCCGACATCCTCGAAAAGTGGCAGAACAAGGTGCGTTACCTGCTGGTGGACGAATACCAGGACACCAACGCCAGCCAATACCTGCTGGTGAAAATGCTGATCGGCAAGCGCAACCAGTTCACCGTGGTAGGCGACGACGACCAGTCGATCTACGCCTGGCGCGGTGCGCGGCCGGAAAACCTGATGTTGCTCAAGGACGACTACCCGTCTCTGAAAGTAGTGATGCTGGAGCAGAACTACCGCTCCACCAGCCGCATTCTGCGCTGCGCCAACGTGCTGATCTCGAACAACCCGCACGAATTCGAAAAGCAGCTGTGGAGTGAAATGGGCCACGGTGACGAGATCCGCGTGATCCGCTGCCGCAACGAGGACGCCGAAGCCGAGCGCGTGGCCATGGAAATCCTCAGCCTGCACTTGCGCACCGACCGCCCGTACAGCGATTTCGCCATCCTTTATCGCGGTAACTATCAGGCCAAGCTGATCGAGCTGAAACTGCAGCACCATCAGGTGCCATACCGCCTGAGCGGCGGCAACAGCTTCTTCGGCCGTCAGGAAGTGAAGGACCTGATGGCCTACTTCCGCCTGATCGTGAACCCGGATGACGACAACGCCTTCCTGCGGGTGATCAACGTGCCGCGCCGGGAAATCGGCTCCACGACCCTGGAAAAACTCGGTAACTACGCCACCGAACGCAAGATCTCGATGTACGCCGCCACCGACGAAATCGGCCTGGGCGAACATCTGGACAGCCGCTTCACCGATCGCCTGTCGCGCTTCAAGCGCTTCATGGACAAGGTCCGTGAACAGTGCGCCGGCGAAGACCCGATCTCGGCGCTGCGCAGCATGGTCATGGACATCGACTACGAGAACTGGCTGCGCACCAACAGTTCCAGCGACAAGGCCGCGGACTACCGGATGAGCAACGTCTGGTTCCTCATCGAAGCGTTGAAGAACACCCTGGAAAAAGACGAAGACGGCGAGATGACCGTCGAGGACGCCATCGGCAAACTGGTCCTGCGCGACATGCTCGAGCGTCAGCAGGAAGAAGAGGACGGCGCCGAAGGCGTGCAGATGATGACCCTGCATGCGTCCAAGGGCCTGGAATTCCCTTACGTGTTCATCATGGGCATGGAAGAGGAAATCCTCCCGCACCGTTCCAGCATCGAAGCCGACACCATCGAAGAAGAACGCCGCCTGGCCTACGTGGGCATCACCCGCGCACGACAGACCCTGGCCTTCACCTTCGCCGCCAAACGCAAACAGTACGGCGAGATCATCGATTGCGCGCCAAGCCGCTTCCTCGATGAGCTGCCGCCGGACGATCTGGCGTGGGAAGGCAACGACGACACACCGACCGAAGTCAAAGCCGTACGCGGCAATAGCGCACTGGCTGATATACGCGCGATGTTAAAGCGCTAGAATTGACCACTTTTTACTAGACCTTCGGCGCACAAAGCGCCAAATGAGGACAGCTTCATGGAAGCATTGCACCAGAAAATCCGCGAACAAGGCATTGTGCTTTCCGACCAGGTCCTGAAGGTCGACGCCTTCCTGAACCACCAGATCGACCCGGCCCTGATGAAGCTGATCGGCGACGAATTCGCCACGCTGTTCAAGGATTCGGGAATCACCAAGATCGTCACCATCGAAGCCTCGGGCATCGCCCCGGCGATCATGACCGGTCTGAACCTCGGCGTGCCGGTGATCTTCGCCCGCAAGCACCAGTCCCTGACCCTGACTGAAAACCTGCTGTCGGCAACCGTTTACTCGTTCACCAAGCAGACCGAAAGCACTGTGGCCATCTCTCCACGTCACCTGACCAGCAGCGACCGCGTGCTGATCATCGACGACTTCCTGGCCAACGGCAAAGCGTCCCAGGCGCTGATTTCGATCATCAAGCAGGCCGGCGCCACCGTCGCCGGCCTGGGCATCGTGATCGAGAAGTCGTTCCAGGGCGGCCGTGCCGAGCTGGATGCGCAGGGCTACCGCGTTGAATCGCTGGCTCGCGTCAAATCGCTGAAAGATGGCGTTGTCACCTTCATCGAGTGACCCGCCACACCGCATTACCCTTGTAGGAGCTGTCGAGTGAAACGAGGCTGCGATCTTTTGATCTGATTTTTGAAATCAACATCAAAAGATCGCAGCGTGCCGCAGCTCCTACAGGTTTTGCGGTGGGCGGTTAGTGCGCGGTGGCCTTCAGGCCAGTGAGCAACAAACGCTGAAACAGGTCTTCCTTCAGGCCTTCCGGGCTGCTGAGCTGCATCCGCTCCAGATGCTCGGGATACAACGAAGCCTCCGGCGCATCCAGCGCAGCCTTGCCCAGTTCCAGAATCTCGGTCAGCTTGAACTTGCTCTTCAGCCAGTTCAGCGCCCGCAACAGATCCCGCTCGATCGCCGTGAAATCACAGCCCAACGGATACTCCGGAAACAGATTCGGATGCCTGGCGGCAATTGCCTGCAAGCGTTGCGGTGTGTTCTCGGCAAAACGTGGGTCAAGGCGGAAATCCTTCGGCAGCTTGCCGACCTTCTGCGCCTGTTCGATCAGCCCCGGCTGGAAGCGTGAGTCGCTGATATTGAGCAGTGCTTCGATCACCACCGCATCGGACTTGCCGCGCAAATCGGCGATGCCGTACTCGGTGACCACGATGTCACGCAGGTGCCGTGGAATCGTGCAGTGGCCGTACTCCCAGACAATGTTCGAGCTGACCTCGCCGCCGGACTCGCGCCAGCTGCGCAGGATCAGAATCGAGCGCGCATCGTGCAGCGCATGGCCCTGGGCAACGAAGTTGTACTGCCCGCCAACGCCGCTGAGTACCCGCCCGTCTTCCAGTTGATCGGCCACGCCTGCGCCCATCAGCGTCATGGTGAACACGGTGTTGATGAACCGTGCATCGAGGCGCTGCAAACGCTTCAACTCTTCCTGCCCGTACAGCTCGTTGATGTAGCTGATGCGGGTCATGTTGAATTCGAGGCGTTTGCTCTGCGGTAACTCACGCAGGCGCTCGTAGAAACTGCGCGGGCCGAGGAAGAAACCGCCGTGCACCGAGATGCCATCGGTTTGCGCCGCTTCATCGAGGGTGCCGGCGTTGGCCTGTTCCTGAGTCTGAACGTCGGGGTAGACCTTGCGCCGGATGATCCCGGCGTCCGCCAGCACCAGCAGGCCGTTGACGAACATTTCGCTGCAGCCATACAAGCCTTTGGCGAACGGTGCGGTCCCGCCCTCGCGCTCAATCAACTGCGCCCACTGGCTGAGGTTTATGTCATTGAGCAAAGCCTGATAACCGGCGTTGTCCGCCTGTCGCGCCAGCAATGCGGCGGTCAGCGCATCGCCCATCGAGCCGATGCCGATCTGCAACGTGCCGCCGTCGCGCACCAACGTGCTGGCGTGCAGGCCGATGAAGTGATCCTGAAAACCCACCGGCATGTTCGGCGTGGAAAACAGCGTGCTGCTGTCCTTCGCGTCGATCAGCAAGTCGAAGGTGTCGATATCGACCTCTGCATCGCCGGGCATATACGGCAGATCGGTGTGCACCTGGCCGACCAGCAGAATGGTCTCCCCTGCTTCGCGGCGCCTGGCAATCATCGGCAACAGGTCGAGGGTGATGTCCGGGTTGCAGCTCAGGCTCAGGCGGTCGGGGTGTTCGCTGCTGCTGGCCAGCAACTGCGCCACCAGGTTGAGGCCGGCGGCGTTGATGTCACGGGCGGCGTGGCTGTAGTTGCTGCTGACGTAATCCTGCTGCGCCGGCGCGCTGTTGAGCAGGCTGCCGGGCTGCATGAAGAACTGTTCGATACGGATGTTGGCGGGCAGGCTGTCACGCTGCAGGTCGGCGAGGAAATCGAATTCGGGGTAGTCACCGAATACGCGCTCGACGAAGGGTTCGATAAAGCGCTTCTGCAAACCATCCCCCAGCGTCGGACGGCCAAGGCACAGCGCGGTATACATCGTCAGTTGCCGCTCGGGCAGGCCCTTGATGCGCCGGTACAGCGCATTGACGAAGTGATTGGGCTTGCCCAGGCCCAGCGGCATGCCCATGTGGATATGCGCCGGCAAACGCGCCAGCACCTCGTCCACTGCCTGTTCGATCGAACACAACTGCACCATCTGAAGCCTCCTGCCCGTTCCGTGAATAGAGGTAGACCGAGCTTGCCTCGACTTTGCTGCAAAGGACAGCCCAAGCCGCGAGTCACGGGCACAAAAAAACCGTCCGAAGACGGTTTTTTTCATCAGAAGCGCGCCTTATTTCAGGCCGGACATCTTCTGGATCGCACCTTTCAACTCGTCATCCGAGCAATCGGCGCAGGTGCCTTTCGGTGGCATCGAGTTAATGCCGGTGATGGCTTTGGCCAGAATGCCGTCGAGGCCGCCCTGGTGATCGGCGCGGTCTTTCCACGCGGCGGTGTCACCGATTTTCGGTGCGCCCAACAGACCCGTGCCGTGGCAAGCGTTGCAATGTTTTGCAATCACTTCATCAGGCGTTTTCGCACCACCGCCGCCGCCAGCGGAGGCAGCCACTTCCATCCCTTTGCATTCCTGCCCCTGAACGCACACCTGGCCGACCGGCTCGAGGCGCTTGGCAATGTCGTCATTCGTCGCAGCTTGAGCGCTGACAGCCCAGAGGGCCAGTACGGTTGCTGGTGCGGCCAGCATTTTCATAATTAGGTTCACGCGTTCACCCTCAATGGTGGCTATTCACGCCTGCGGCCACGGTTCGCAGGCGGGCGCAAGTATAGCGGGTAGCCCGCCACACTGAAACAACCCCATAGTCGAAGGGGTTATACCGCGCAGTGGAAAACTCTTCGAACGCCTTCACCGTCATGGCCTGGCGCCTCTCTGTTCAAAAATTCGCCGGCGTGGCTGCGCTGATTAGTCGCGCAGGCGCGTCGAACGGATTACGGAAACGATGCGGCTTGGTACTTTCAAAGTAGTAGCTGTCGCCGGCTTCGAGAATAAAAGTTTCCAGACCCACCACCAGCTCCAGACGACCTTCCACCAGAATCCCGGTTTCCTCGCCTTCATGGGTGAGCATTTCTTCGCCGGTATCAGCACCCGGCGGGTAGATTTCGTTGAGGAACGCGATAGCCCGGCTCGGGTGTGCGCGGCCGACCAGTTTCATGGTCACGGCGCCGTCGGAGATGTCGATCAGCTCGTTGGCCTTGTAGACGATCTGGGTCGGGACGTCCTGCAGGATCTCTTCGGAAAAGAACTCGACCATGGACATGGGAATCCCGCCCAGAACCTTCCTCAGCGAACTGATCGAAGGGCTGACGCTGTTCTTTTCGATCATCGAAATGGTGCTGTTGGTGACGCCCGCGCGTTTGGCGAGTTCACGCTGGGAAAGCCCTTTGAGCTTGCGGATCGATTGCAGTCGTTCACCGACGTCCAAGGCGGGAGCCTCCTGATGTTGTAAGAATATTGAGCGTTATCATGGCGACAGCGTTCAGTATTTACAACACTTGGCCCCCGCAGCGGCGTCAACCCTCGGAATAGAGCCTTGGCACTCGACGCAGATTGCAGAAGATCTGATACGGAATGGTGTCCGCCCACTTCGCCACTTCGCTGGCGAGGATGTTTTTGCCCCACAGCTCAACGGTCGATCCGAGGTCCGCTTCCGGCACGTCGGTGAGGTCGATACAGAGCATGTCCATCGACACGCGGCCAAGAATCCGGCTGCGTTTACCGGCCACCAACACTGGTGTGCCGGTCGGTGCCTGACGCGGGTAGCCATCGGCATACCCCATGGCGACCACGCCGATACGCATCGGCTTGTCGGTGATGAACTTGGCACCATAGCCGATCGGCTCACCGGCGGGCAGCTCGCGCACGCAGATGACTTTCGATTCGAGAGTCATTACCGGTTGCAGGCGCTCGGCCACGGCGTTGGCTTCCTCGAACGGCGTCGCGCCGTAGAGCATGATGCCCGGGCGCACCCAGTCGCTGTGAATCTGCGGCCAACCGAGCACGGCCGGCGAGTTGCGCAAACTGACTTCGGCGGCGAGGCCCTGACGCGCGGCCTCGAATACCGCCACCTGATCGGCGCTGCTCTGCTCGTGCAGCTCGTCGGCGCGGGCGAAGTGGCTCATCAGCACGATCTTCGCCACTTTGCCGCTGGCCAGCAGGCGTTGATAGGCTGCCGGGTAATCCTTCGGATGCAGACCCACGCGGTGCATGCCCGAATCGAGCTTGAGCCACACGGTGATCGGTTTGCTCAATGCCGCCTGCTCGATCGCTTCGAGCTGCCACAGCGAATGGACCACGGTCCAGAAATCATGCTCGACGATCAGCGCCAGTTCATCGGCTTCGAAGATCCCTTCGAGCAACAGCACCGGGGCCTTGATGCCGGCCGCACGCAGCTCCAGCGCTTCTTCGATGCAGGCGACGGCAAACCCGTCGGCCTCGGCTTCCAGCGCCTGGGCGCAACGCACCGCGCCGTGACCGTAGGCATCAGCCTTGATCACCGCCAGCGCCTTGGCGCCGGTGACTTCGCGGGCAATTCGATAGTTGTGGCGCAAGGCTTGAAGATCGATCAGGGCACGGGCAGGACGCATGGCGGCAGACTTCTAGGCGGTCATGGGAAGAAAAACCGGCGCTGGCTGACGACGTGAACCGCCAACAGCACCGGGAGAGGGATCTTTGAAACGGTTACGGCAACGCGGCGACGATGGAGATCTCGACCAGGATGCTCGGCTTGGCCATCTTCGCTTCGACGGTAGCGCGGGCCGGTGCGGCGCCTTTGGGCAGCCACTGGTCCCACACCGAGTTCATCCCGGCAAAGTGCGCCTCGATGTCGTTCAGGTAGATCGTCGCCGACAGCAGATGCTGTTTGTCAGTCCCGGCCAGATCCAGCAAACGCTCGATATTGGCGAGCACGTCGCGGGTCTGCTGTTCGACCCCGGCGTTGAAGTCGTCGCCGACCTGTCCGGCCAGATACACAGTGCCGTTGTGGGTGACGATCTGACTCATGCGCTCATTGGTGAGCTGGCGCTGGATTGCCATGTTTTGCGGACTCCTGAGGCTTGTTGCCATAACGGGAAATATCGAGGCCTTCGGCGCTGATCTGCGGTTTTTTCTTCGCCATCAGATCGGCCAGCAAACGACCGGAACCGCACGCCATGGTCCAACCCAGGGTGCCGTGACCGGTATTGAGGAACAGGTTCTTGAACGGCGTGGCGCCAACGATCGGCGTGCCGTCCGGCGTGGTCGGACGCAGGCCGGTCCAGAAACTCGCCTCGGCCAGATTGCCGCCCTGAGGATAAAGGTCGTTGACGATCATCTCCAGGGTTTCGCGCCGACGCGGGTTCAGCGACAGGTCAAAACCGGCGATCTCCGCCATGCCACCGACGCGGATACGGTTGTCGAAACGGGTGATCGCGACCTTGTAGGTCTCGTCGAGAATGGTCGAAGTCGGGGCCATGTCCGGGTTGGTGATCGGCACGGTCAACGAGTAACCCTTGAGCGGATACACCGGGGCCTTGATGCCCAGCGGCTTGAGCAGTTGTGGCGAGTAGCTGCCGAGGGCCAGCACGTAGCGGTCGGCGGTTTCCAGCTTGCCGTCGATCCATACGCCGTTGATGCGGTCACCGGCGTAGTCGAGGCGCTGGATGTCCTGGCCGAAGCGGAATTCCACACCGAGTTTCACAGCCATTTCGGCCAGGCGCGTGGTGAACATCTGGCAGTCGCCAGTCTGGTCGTTCGGCAGACGCAGGGCGCCGGCGAGGATGTCGGTGACATTGGCCAGGGCCGGCTCGACGCGGGCGATGCCGGCGCGGTCGAGGACTTCAAACGGTACGCCGGATTCTTTCAGCACGGCGATGTCTTTGGCGGCGCCATCGAGCTGCGCCTGAGTGCGGAACAGTTGCGTGGTGCCGAGGCTGCGGCCTTCGTAGGCGATGCCGGTTTCCGCACGCAGTTCGTCGAGGCAGTCGCGGCTGTATTCGGACAGACGCACCATGCGCTCCTTGTTCACCGCGTAACGGCTGGCGGTGCAGTTGCGCAGCATCTGCGCCATCCACAGGTACTGGTCAATGTCGGCGGTGGCCTTGATCGCCAGCGGCGCGTGGCGTTGCAGCAACCACTTGATAGCCTTGAGCGGCACGCCCGGGGCGGCCCACGGCGAGGCATAACCCGGCGACACCTGGCCGGCGTTGGCGAAACTGGTCTCCATGGCCACGGCTGGCTGCCGGTCGACCACCACTACCTCAAACCCGGCACGGGCCAGATAGTAAGCACTGGCGGTACCGATGACGCCGCTACCCAAGACCATTACGCGCATTTTTGTATCCCTCATCGCGGCAGGGCCGCGTACGTCTGTTGTTAGAGCAATGATGCGCGCAGTGTAAAAAAGAATGGGCAGTGCATTTCACTATATAAGCGCCTATATTTGGCGACAATTCTCGGCAAAAACCCTTTTCACGGAGGCGCATCCCCTATGCGTACCAACACTCAGACCAAACGTGAGCTGGACAAGATCGACCGCAACATCTTGCGGATACTGCAGGCGGATGGACGGATATCGTTTACCGAACTCGGGGAGAAGGTCGGCCTGTCCACCACGCCGTGTACGGAACGGGTACGGCGGCTGGAGCGCGAGGGAATCATCATGGGCTACAACGCCCGCCTCAATCCGCAGCATTTGAAGGGTAGCCTGCTGGTGTTCGTCGAGATCAGCCTCGACTACAAATCCGGCGACACTTTCGAAGAGTTCCGACGCGCGGTGCTGAAACTGCCGCACGTGCTGGAATGTCATTTGGTGTCAGGGGATTTCGACTACCTGGTGAAGGCGCGGATTTCCGAGATGGCCTCGTACCGCAAATTGCTCGGCGACATTCTGTTGAAGCTGCCGCATGTGCGCGAGTCCAAGAGCTATATCGTGATGGAAGAGGTGAAAGAGAGCCTGAACCTGCCGATTCCGGACTGAGATTTGGAAGATCAAAAGATCGCAGCCTTCGGCAGCTCCTACAGGAGAACGCATTTCTTTGTAGGAACTGCCGAAGGCTGCGATCTTTTCAGACCAGCACCTGCCGATTCGAAGCCATGTATTCGAAGATCTGCTTTTCAACGCGCGGATGTATCAGCTCCACCGGCCGTCGCCCATTCGGGCACGGCAGCGTTTTGGTGGTACCGAACAACCGGCAGACCATTGGCCGCTCCTCATACACCGTGCAACCATTCGGCCCCAGGTGCACACAGTTCAGCGCCTCCATCGCCGCATCCTGCTCGGCGCGAGTCTTGCGCGGCAGGCGCGACATTTCTTCCGGCGAGGTGGTCACCGGCCCGCAGCAGTCATGGCAGCCCGGCACGCAGTCGAACGTGGGGATCTGCTGACGCAGGTCGCGAATTGTCTGGCGGTTGCAACTCATCGAAACAGTAACCCACAGGAAATAGGCGGCGATTGTGCCGCAAAAGCCGTGATCCAGACAGTAACGGCCGACCAGTGTTGCCCGTCTTCGGGCGTGCGGCTTATGCTCCGTCAAATTTTCTCGACACTCAGCCGTTGGACAATGCCCATGAATGCCCGCGCCCGAACCTTCGCGAGCCAACCCCACGTTGCCTCTTACTATGCCGCCAGCAGCCTGCCGCAGCCTGATCATCCGCAGCTGCTGGGTGAAGTGATTGCCGACGTGTGCGTGGTCGGCGGCGGGTTTTCCGGGCTGAACACCGCGCTGGAACTGGCCGAGCGCGGCCTCAGCGTGGTGTTGCTGGAAGCGCACCGGATCGGCTGGGGCGCCAGCGGTCGCAACGGTGGGCAGTTGATTCGCGGGGTCGGTCACGGTCTCGATCAGTTCGCCAACGTCATCGGCACCGATGGCGTACGCCAGATGAAACTCATGGGTCTGGAAGCGGTGGAAATCGTCCGTCAGCGCGTCGAACGTTGGCAGATCCAGTGCGACCTGACCTGGGGCTACTGCGACCTCGCCAACAAATCTGCCGACCTCGAAGGCTTTGCCGAAGAAGCCGAAGAACTGCGCGGCCTCGGCTATCGCTACGAAACCCGCTTGCTGCAAGCCGACCAGATGCACACCGTGGTCGGCTCCAAACGCTACGTCGGCGGCTTCATCGACATGGGCTCGGGGCATCTGCACCCGCTGAACCTGGCGCTGGGCGAGGCCGCCGCCGCGCAGCAAATGGGCGTCAAACTGTTTGAACAGTCGGCCGTCACGCGCATCGATTACGGCCCTGAAGTTCGTGTGCACACCGCGCAAGGCTCAGTACGCGCCAAGACATTGGTACTGGGCTGCAACGCTTATCTTAATGACCTCAACCCGCAACTCAGCGGCAAGGTGCTGCCGGCCGGCAGCTACATCATCGCCACCGAGCCGTTGAGCGAAGAGCAGGCCAACGCCCTGCTGCCGCAAAACATGGCGGTCTGCGACCAGCGGGTGGCGCTGGATTACTACCGGCTCTCGGCGGATCGCCGTCTGCTGTTCGGTGGCGCCTGCCATTACTCGGGGCGCGATCCAAAGGACATTGGTGCGTACATGCAGCCGAAGATGCTCGAAGTCTTTCCGCAACTGGCCGGGGTGAAGATCGACTATCAGTGGGGCGGCATGATCGGCATCGGCGCCAACCGTTTACCGCAGATTGGCCGGCTCAATGATCAGCCGAACGTGTATTACGCCCAGGCCTATTCCGGACACGGGGTCAACGCCACGCACCTGGCAGGCAAGCTGCTGGCCGAGGCGATCAGCGGTCAGCACAGCGGCGGGTTCGACCTGTTCGCCAAGGTGCCGCACATCACCTTCCCGGGCGGCAAGCATCTGCGCTCGCCGTTGCTGGCGCTGGGGATGTTGTGGCATCGGCTCAAAGAGCTGGTCTGAAAGCCGCTGCCCCTGTAGGAGCTGCCGCAGGCTGCGATCTTTTGATCTTCAAAAACAAAGTCAAAAGATCGCAGCCTGCGGCAGCTCCTACAGGGGGAATGCATTCCAAATCAAGTTACAACCGCCAAAACGGCTTCAACCCCTCCTCCAGCGCCTGCTCGCGGGTCAGCCCGACATCCTTGAGCTGCTCCGGCGTCAGTGTCAGCAACACCTTGCGCGTGTGCAGACGATGCCAGAACAGACCCCAGCGACCCAGGCCGGACGGTGCATTGCGCAACATCTCGTTGCGCGCACTGTCTCTCTGCCCTGCCTCCAGTTCCTGACTGTGTAACGTCAGCCGCACATCGCTCAAGCCGTTCATTTTTGACGCTCCTGTTTACTTGGGTAGCCAGAGATTCCATGATGCGTGGGTCGACAAAAGCATTACAGATTCAACACACCTGTATTAACTCCATACAGATTTGCCGAAACTGAGTCTGAATTACCGATTTTTGCCACATCTGTACTGGTTTAACGAATCAACTGCATCGAGGCAGTGCCATGACCCTGTATGTGAACCTCGCCGAGCTGCTCGGCACCCGCATCGAAAAAGGCTTCTACCGTCCTGGCGATCGCCTGCCTTCGGTGCGCGCCTTGAGCGTAGAACATGGGGTCAGCCTGAGCACCGTGCAGCAGGCCTATCGCGTGCTCGAAGACAGCGGTCTGGCAACGCCAAAACCGAAGTCCGGCTACTTCGTGCCAGTGGGTCGCGAGTTGCCGGAGCTGCCTGCAGTCGGGCGTCCGGCGCAACGCCCGGTGGAGATTTCGCAATGGGATCAGGTGCTGGAACTGATCCGCGCGGTGCCGCGCAAGGACGTGGTGCAACTGGGTCGCGGCATGCCGGATGTCACTTCGCCAACCATGAAACCGTTGCTGCGCGGACTGGCGCGGATCAGCCGCCGCCAGGACATGCCCGGTCTGTATTACGACAACATCCACGGCACCCTCGAGCTGCGCGAACAGATCGCCCGACTGATGCTCGATTCCGGCTGCCAGTTGAGCGCCAGCGACCTGGTCATCACCACCGGTTGCCACGAAGCGCTGTCCACCAGCATCCATGCGATCTGCGAGCCGGGTGACATTGTTGCAGTGGATTCGCCGAGCTTTCACGGCGCCATGCAGACGCTCAAAGGCCTGGGCATGAAAGCCCTGGAAATCCCCACTGACCCGCTGACCGGTATCAGTCTCGAAGCGCTGGAGCTGGCGCTGGAACAATGGCCAATCAAGGTCATCCAGATCACGCCCAACTGCAACAACCCGCTGGGCTACATCATGCCGGAGTCGCGTAAACGCGCTCTGCTGAACCTCGCGCAGCGCTTCGACGTGGCAATCATCGAAGACGATGTGTATGGCGAACTGTCCTACACCTACCCGCGCCCGCGCACGATCAAGTCCTTCGACGAGGACGGTCGCGTGCTGCTGTGCAGTTCGTTTTCCAAGACTCTGGCGCCGGGGCTGCGCATCGGCTGGGTCGCGCCGGGACGTTATCTGGAGCGGGTGCTGCACATGAAATACATCAGCACCGGCTCCACCGCGCCGCAGCCGCAGATTGCCATTGCCGAATTTCTCAAAGGTGGGTACTTCGAACCGCATTTGCGGCGTATGCGCACTCAATACCAGCGCAATCGCGACGCGATGATCGACTGGGTCACCCGTTATTTCCCGGCCGGTACCCGTGCCAGCCGGCCACAGGGCAGCTTCATGTTGTGGGTCGAACTGCCGGAAGGGTTCGATACGCTGAAACTCAATCGTGCGCTGCATGACCAAGGCGTACAGATTGCCGTCGGCAGCATTTTTTCCGCCTCGGGCAAGTACCGCAATTGCCTGCGGATGAACTACGCTGCCAAACCGACACCACAGATCGAAGAGGCGGTGCGCAAGGTCGGTGCAGCGGCAATCAAATTACTGGCCGAAGCCGACTGACTTTTTTCGAGTGATCAGCGTCCATATGCCGACCTTTGCTGCCGACCGGAATGAACCTACGTGAGCTTCAGACAGCCCCTACTCGCTTTGCTGATGCTCGCCTCGCTCCTGAGCGGCTGCGCCAACCTCGACGTAACGCGCGAGCCCAGCCAGGCGCTGCCGGCGTCGGACTCCAGTTTCGGCCGCTCGATCCAGGCTCAGGCCGCGCCCTATCAGGGGCGCTCCGGGTTTCGCCTGCTGTCCAACAGCACTGAGGCCTTCACCGCCCGCGCCGAGCTGATTCGCCAGGCACAAACCAGCCTCGACTTGCAGTACTACATCGTCCATGACGGCGTCAGCACGCGGATGCTCGTGGAAGAACTGCTCAAAGCCGCCGACCGTGGCGTGCGCGTGCGCATCCTGCTCGACGACACCACCAGCGACGGCCTCGATACGATCATCGCCACGCTGGCGGCGCATCCACAGATCCATATCCGCCTGTTCAACCCGCTGCACCTGGGCCGCAGCACCGGCGTGACCCGCGCCGCCGGGCGCTTGTTCAACCTGTCGCTGCAACACCGACGCATGCACAACAAACTGTGGCTGGCGGACAACAGCGTGGCCATCGTCGGCGGGCGCAATCTGGGTGACGAGTACTTCGATGCCGAGCCGAACCTGAATTTCACCGACATCGACATGCTCAGCGTCGGCCCGGTGGCCGAGCAGCTCGGGCACAGTTTCGATCAGTACTGGAACAGCGCGCTGAGCAAGCCGATCGACGAATTCCTCTCCAGCAAACCGACGGCCAAGGACTTGCAGAACACCCGCACGCGCCTGGAAGAATCGCTGGATGAAACCCGTAAACAGAATCACGCGTTGTATCAACAGCTGATGCGATTCAAGACCGCACCGCGCATGGACATCTGGCGCAAGGAACTGATCTGGGCCTGGAACCAGGCGCTGTGGGACGCCCCAAGCAAGGTGCTGGCCAAGGACGAGCCGGACCCGCAATTGCTGCTGACCACGCAACTGGCGCCGGAGCTTAACGGCGTCAACCAAGAGCTGATCATGATCTCGGCGTACTTCGTGCCCGGCCAGCCGGGGCTGGTGTACCTGACCGGTCGCGCCGACGCCGGGGTGTCAGTGAGCCTGCTGACCAACTCACTGGAAGCCACCGACGTGCCGGCAGTGCACGGCGGTTATGCGCCATACCGCAAGGCGCTGCTGGAGCACGGGGTGAAACTGTATGAACTACGCCGTCAGCCCGGGGATAACTACGGCAGCGGCCCGCACCTGTTCTACAGCAAGTCGTTTCGTGGTTCGGATTCCAGCCTGCACAGCAAGGCGATGATTTTCGACCGGCAGAAATCCTTCATCGGCTCGTTCAACTTCGACCCGCGCTCGGTGCTGTGGAACACCGAAGTCGGGGTCCTGGTCGACAGCCCGGAACTGGCCTGGCATGTTCGCGAACTGGCCCTGCAAGGCATGGCCCCAGCGCTGAGTTATCAGGCGAAACTGCAGGATGGCAAGGTCGTCTGGGTGACCGAGGACAACGGCCAGCTGCACACGCTGACCAAGGAGCCGGGGAGCTGGTGGCGGCGCTTCAATGCTTGGTTCAGCACCACCGTCGGCCTGGAAAGAATGCTTTAAAAGCAAAAGATCGCAGCCTTCGGCAGCTCCTACAGTTTGAAATGCATTCCCCTGTAGGAGCTGCCGAAGGCTGCGATCTTTTGACTTCAAGCTGTCTGCGCAGAGCCAAACGCACCCTGGCGCAAAAGCAGCAGCACCAACCCAAACGCCCCAACCGCCATCAACAACGGCAACGCATGCCCGCTGATCCACTGACTCCCCGCCCCCGCCATCAACGGCCCGATCAGACAGCCAACACCCCACAGTTGCGCGATGTGCGCGTTGGCCCGCACCAGCGCATCGTCGCGATAGCGCTCGCCGATCAGGATCAGGGACAAGGTGAACAACCCGCCAGCACTGGCCCCGAACAGCACCCACAACGGCCAGATCAACAGCGTATCGAGCAACAGCGGAATCGCCAGGCTCGACAGCATCAGGATCACGGCGCAGCCGGTGAACAACGTGCGCCGCGACAGGTAGTCAGCCAACGCACCAATCGGCAGTTGCAGCAACGCATCGCCCACCACCACCGTGCTGACCATCGCCAGCGCGATCTCGGCAGTGAAGCCCTGCTGCAGGCAATACACCGGCAGCAGCGTCAGGATCATCGCCTCGAATGCGGCGAACAATGACACCGCCCAGGCAATCGCCGGCAGCTCACGGGCAAAGCCCCACAGATCGCTAAAGGTCACGCTGCTGGCTTCACTGCTCGGCGCACCGCTGCGGCCCATCAATAGAAAAGGCGAAACCGTCAGCAGTCCGACGCCCACCCAGAAACCATAATCGTGCTCAGTGCCAAGCGCGCCCAGCAGCAACGGACCAGACAGTTGGCTCAACGCATAACTGCTGCCATACAGCGCGACCAGGCGCCCGCGCCAGTTCTCCACCACCAACTGGTTGATCCAGCTCTCACCGAGGATGAACACGATGGTCAGGATCACCCCGATCATCAGCCGCAGCACCAGCCAGATCGGATAACTCGGCAGCAGCGCCAGCAAACCGATCGACAACGCGCCGGCCCACAGGCACAGACGCATCAGGTTCGCCGTGCCCAAACGCGCCGCCAGATGGCTGGAAATCTTCGCTCCCAACAGCACGCCAATCGCCGGCATCGCCGCCATCACGCCGATGGCGAAAGCGCCATAGCCCCAGCCCTCCAGACGCAGCGACACCAGCGGCATGCTGACCCCCAGGGCCAGACCGACACTCAAGACAGACGCCAACACGGCGAAATACGTCGCCCAACGCATGGTCCACGCTCCTGTGGATATTCTTATATGCACCACAAAACCACTGTGGGAGCGAGCTTGCTCGCGAATACGGTTTCACATTCAGCAGATTTGCTGACTGATACACCGCATTCGCGAGCAAGCTCGCTCCCACAGGGATCTCTGTCTGGTTTGGGAGCCTGATTGAATCAGGCTCCCCTCAGCGGCTTACAGCTTGATCCACGTCGCTTTCAGCTCGGTGTACTTGTCGAACGCGTGCAGCGACTTGTCGCGACCGTTGCCCGACTGTTTGAAGCCACCGAACGGTGCGGTCATATCCCCGCCGTCGTACTGGTTGACCCATACGCTGCCGGCACGCAGCGCCTTGGCGGTCAGATGGGCCTTGGAGATGTCCTGGGTCCATACCGCAGCGGCCAGGCCATACGGCGTGTCGTTGGCGATCTGGATCGCCTCTTCGGCAGTGTCGAACGCAATGACCGACAGCACCGGACCGAAGATCTCTTCCTGGGCGATCTTCATCGCGTTGCTCACGCCATCGAAAATCGTCGGCTCAACATAAGTGCCACCGGTTTCCTGCAGGATGCGCTTGCCACCGGCCACCAGTTTGGCGCCGTCGGTGTGACCGGACTCGATGTACGACAGCACAGTGTTCATCTGCTGGGTATCGACCAGCGCACCGACGTTGGTGGCTGGATCGAGCGGGTTACCCGGCTTCCAGGTTTTCAGCGCCTCGATCACCATCGGCAGGAATTTGTCCTTGATCGAACGCTCGACCAGCAGACGCGAACCAGCGGTGCAGACTTCGCCCTGGTTGAAAGCGATGGCGCTGGCGGCGGATTCGGCAGCGGCTTGCAGGTCCGGCGCATCGGCGAACACGATGTTCGGGCTCTTGCCACCGGCTTCCAGCCACACGCGCTTCATGTTCGATTCGCCGGAGTAGATCATCAGTTGCTTGGCGATCTTGGTCGAACCGGTGAACACCAGGGTGTCGACGTCGTTATGCAGGGCCAGCGCCTTGCCAACAGTGTGACCGTAGCCCGGCAGCACGTTGAGCACGCCTTTGGGAATACCGGCTTCAACGGCCAGTGCGGCGATACGGATGGCGGTCAGCGGGGATTTTTCCGACGGCTTGAGGATCACCGAGTTACCGGTGGACAGCGCCGGGCCCAGCTTCCAGCAGGCCATCATCAGCGGGAAGTTCCACGGCACGATAGCGCCGACAACGCCGACCGGCTCGCGGGTCACCAGACCCAGTTGATCGTGCGGAGTGGCGGCGACTTCGTCGTAGATCTTGTCGATCGCCTCACCGCTCCAGCTCAGCGCCTGCGCCGCGCCCGGCACGTCGATGTACAGCGAATCGCTGATCGGCTTGCCCATGTCGAGGGTTTCGAGCAGCGCCAGTTCTTCGGCGTGCTGCTTGAGCAGGCCGGCGAAACGGATCATGGTGGCTTTGCGTTTGGTCGGCGCCAGGCGCGACCAGACGCCGGAATTGAAGGTGGCGCGGGCATTTTCCACGGCGCGCTGAGCGTCGGCAGCGTCACAGCTGGCGATCTTGCCCAGCAGGCGGCCATCGACCGGGCTGATGCACTCGAAAGTCTCGCCGGAAACGGCGTCGGTGTATTCACCATTGAGGTAGGCGCGGCCTTCGATCTTCAGGTCACGGGCGCGTTGTTCCCAATCGGCACGAGTCAGGGTGGTCATTCGAGTGTCCTCCTCTTGTTGAATAGAGCGCCGCGTTCTTCGCGGTCGTCTTCAGGAATGCTGCCCGGCCAGCCTGCTTTTCGGCCCAAGGCACCCGCCACCCTAAACCAGCGGCCGGGGTTGTTTCAATATATTTGACATAAGCGCGCCATACGGCCTTGCGGTGTTCATTTTAATAAACATAGACTTTGGCCCTTTCAAGCCACCGCGCCGTCATCACGGGAGAAAACAACAATGAACATCCAGAACGTCGTCGACATCAGCCTGACCACCAGCGCAGCCGAACGCTATCGCCCGGACCCGGCCAAAGTGCTCAAGGGCGATCCCGAGCAAGCGGTGTTCAATCAATACGACAGCCCTTGTGGGCAAATGGGCGTCGGCGTGTGGGAAGGGGCGGTTGGCCAGTGGACGGTGAATTACACCGAGCATGAATATTGCGAAATCCTGCAGGGGGTTTCGGTACTGCGTGACAGCGATGGCAATGCCAAGACGCTACGTGTGGGCGACCGCTTTGTGATTCCGGCAGGGTTCCGTGGCACCTGGGAAGTGCTCGAAGCTTGCCGCAAGGTCTATGTGATCTTCGAACAGAAGGCTTGAGGATTTTCGCTGGCTGATCCGGCCCTATCGCGAGCAGGCTCACTCCTACAGGTGAGCGCATTCCAATGTAGGAGTGAGCCTGCTCGCGATGAGGCCCGGACAGGCGATGCAAATCTGAAGACAACAAAAAAGGCCCGTATCGTGAGATACGGGCCTTTTTTGTAAGTCGGGAAAAATCAATTACTTGATTTTGCCTTCCTTGTAGATCACGTGCTTGCGAACAACCGGATCATATTTCTTGATCTCGATTTTGTCCGGAGTAGTACGCTTGTTCTTGTCGGTAGTGTAGAAGTGACCAGTACCGGCGCTCGAGATCAAACGAATCAATTCACGCATGATTAGCTCCCTTAAATCTTGCCATCGCGGCGAAGTTCGGCGAGCACGACACTGATGCCACGCTTGTCGATGATGCGCATGCCTTTGGCAGATACGCGCAGACGCACAAAACGTTTCTCTTCTTCAACCCAGAAGCGGTGATGCTGCAGGTTCGGCAGGAAACGACGACGGGTTTTGTTGTTTGCGTGGGAAATGTTATTCCCGGTTACCGGACCCTTACCGGTAACTTGACATACTCTCGACATGCCTCAGCCCTCTAAAACCACATGCCCAACCCGGCATGGGTTGGCCGCTTAATCTCTCAGTCATTTGGCGCCAGGCGCCGCGTTTCTTTAGAGGTCTTACCGGCTACACCTACAGTGAAGGAACCGGGCCCCTAGAAAAGAGCGCTGCTTTATACCAGAAAGACCGGGGTGCAACAACAATGGATGTGCAATCAACCGGCAAAAAGGCGCATTTTCCGGCTGCGGACGCCTTGGATAAAGGCTGCTGCGAGTTTTGACCACTCGTCGCAGAAAACCGCCCTTGAGCACGCTTGCGACTTTTCACAGCGCGCTGCGGTCTGAAAAACACCACTGTCCCGGCCCGAAAAATGCAAAAAGGGGATAGTCATTTGTAATCCGGCCCTCTAGGGTAACCCTTTTCCAGACTGCACCTGCAGATGGCCTTCGATCTGTAAAGGAAGCCGACCATGCGCCTCGCTGCCCTACCCCTGTTGCTCGCCCCGCTTTTGCTGAGCCCCCTGGCCCAGGCCGCTGCCCTGAGCGTCTGCACCGAGGCCAGCCCTGAAGGGTTCGACGTGGTGCAATACAACTCGCTGACCACCACCAACGCTTCGGCCGACGTGCTGATGAACCGCCTGGTGGACTTCGACACCGCCAGCGGCAAAGTCGTGCCGAGCCTGGCCGACAGCTGGGAAGTCAGCACCGACGGCCTGACTTATGTGTTCAAGCTGCACCCGCAGGTGAAGTTTCACAGCACTGACTATTTCAAGCCGACCCGCACCCTGAGCGCCGAAGACGTCAAATTCAGCTTCGACCGCATGCTCGACCCGGCCAACCCATGGCACAAAGTGGCGCAAAGCGGCTTCCCGCACGCCCAGTCCATGCAGCTGCCGGCGCTGATCAAGAAGATCGACGCACTCGACCCGCTGACCGTGCGCTTTACTCTCGACCACCCGGATTCAACGTTTTTGGCGACCCTGAGCATGGGTTTCGCTTCCGTTTATTCCGCCGAATACGCCGAAAAGCTGCTCAAGGCTGACGCGACCGACAAGCTCAACAGCCAACCGATCGGCACCGGCCCGTTCATTTTCACGCGCTTCCAGAAAGACGCCTCGGTCCGCTACAAGGCCAACCCGGACTACTTTGGCGGCAAGCCTTCGGTCGACCCGCTGATCTTCGCCATCACCCCGGACGCCAACGTGCGCCTGCAAAAGCTGCGGCGCAACGAGTGCCAGATCGCCCTCTCGCCGAAACCGCTGGATGTGCAAGCGGCGCAGCAAGAGCCGACGCTGAAGGTGGAAAAGACTGACGCCTTCATGACCGCTTTCGTCGGCATCAACAGCCAGCATCCACCGCTGGACAAGCCGGAAGTGCGCCAGGCGATCAACCTTGCCTTCGACAAGGCCAACTACGTCAAAGCCGTGTTCGAAGACACCGCAGAGCCCGCCAGCGGCCCTTACCCGCCGAACACCTGGAGCTACGCGAAGAACCTGCCGGGCTATCCGCACGACGTGGCCAAGGCCAAGGCGCTGATGGCCAAGGCCGGACTCAAGGACGGCTTCCAGACCACCATCTGGACGCGCCCGTCCGGTAGCCTGCTCAACCCGAACCCGAGCCTGGGCGCGCAGCTGCTGCAATCGGATCTGGCGGAAATCGGCATTCAGGCGGAGATCCGCGTGATCGAGTGGGGCGAACTGATTCGCCGCGCCAAGGCTGGCGAGCATGACCTGCTGTTCATGGGCTGGGCCGGCGACAACGGTGATCCGGACAACTTCCTCACGCCGCAGTTTTCCTGCGCGGCGGTCAAGTCCGGGACCAACTTCGCCCGCTACTGCAATGCCGATCTGGACAAGCTGATCAGCGCCGGCAAGACCACCAGCGAGCAAGGCGTACGCACCAAGCTGTATGAACAGGCGCAGGCGCAGATTCAGCAGCAGGCGCTGTGGTTGCCGCTGGCGCATCCGACCGCTTTCGCGCTGACGCGCAAGGATGTGCAGGGTTACTCGGTAAGCCCGTTTGGGCGGCAGGATTACTCCAAGGTCAACCTGAAGTAACCTGTCTGCACAAAACCTGTAGGAGTGAGCCTGCTCGCGAAAGCAATCTTTCAGTCACCGAACAGGTTGACTGAAGTGACGCCATCGCGAGCAGGCTCACTCCTACATGGGTTTGCGCTTGTTCCTGAGAGTTACATCCAGCCGCATTCCGCCATCGACAGCGGCTCCCCGTCACCCACGATGAAGTGATCCAGCACCCGCACGTCAATCAGCTCCAACGCCTTCTGCAAGCGCTTGGTCAGCAAGCGATCCGCCTGACTCGGATCAGTATTGCCCGACGGATGGTTGTGACACAGGATCACCGCCGCCGCGTTGTTGGCCAACGCGCGCTTCACAACCTCCCGAGGATGCACGCTGGTGTTGTCGATCGAGCCGCGAAACAGTGCCTCGAACGTCAGCACTTGATGCTTGGAATCGAGAAACAGGCAACCAAACACCTCGTGCGGCTCATGGCGCAGCATGGATTTGAGGTAATCGCGGACGGCTTTCGGGTTCTCCAGCGCCGTTTTTTCGCGTGAACGCTCGGCCAGGTGGCGCCTGTTCATTTCCTGAGCGGCCTGCAACTGGGCAAACTTTGCAGGCCCCAGGCCCAACTCTTTGCTGAAGGCTTCCAGATCGGCCTCAAGCAGCAAACGCAGGCTGCCAAACTGATTCAACAGATGTCGCGCCAGATCTACTGCGCTTTTTCCAGCCACTCCAGTGCGCAAAAAGATTGCCAGCAACTCGGCGTCCGAAAGACTCGCCGAACCTTGTTCCAATAACCGTTCCCGCGGTCGTTCCGCCGCAGGCCAATCGCGAATACTCATACACATTCCTTGTCTGTGGGCGCCGCTGTTCCGTAGCGGTCGCTGTGATATCGTAGCCCATCTTTTTTGCGGGCGAATTCACCCTGGGGAGGGGGTTTCGCTACGTATGTCACCCACGAAATGAAAGGCAGACCTATGCAGCGGCTGTATCGGAAACGCATCGTTCTGGGCGTCGGCGGCGGCATTGCGGCCTACAAGAGCGCTGATCTGGTTCGTCGCCTGATCGACCAGGGCGCCGAAGTGCGCGTGGTCATGACCCATGGCGGCGCGGAGTTCATCACCCCGCTGACCATGCAGGCCCTGTCCGGGCACCCGGTTCACCTGGATTTGCTCGACCCGGCCGCCGAAGCCGCGATGGGCCACATCGAGCTGGCGAAGTGGGCCGATCTGGTGCTGATTGCACCGGCCACCGCCGACCTGATCGCCCGTCTGGCCCAAGGCATCGCCAACGATTTGCTGACCACTCTGGTGCTGGCCACCGACGCCGTTGTGGCCGTTGCTCCGGCAATGAACCAGGCGATGTGGCGCGACCCGGCGACCCAGGCCAACCTGCAACTCCTGGAAAGCCGTGGCCTGAAGACCTTCGGCCCGGCCTCCGGCAGCCAGGCCTGCGGCGACGTCGGCATGGGCCGGATGATGGAAGCCACCGATCTGGCGCAGTGCGCGGCGGATTGCTTCCAGCGTCAGGCGCTGACCGGCAAGCACGTGGTGATCACCGCCGGCCCGACCCAGGAAAACATCGACCCGGTGCGCTACATCACCAACCACAGCTCCGGAAAAATGGGCTTTGCCCTCGCCGAAGCGGCGGTGGAAGCCGGCGCCCGCGTGACCCTGATCAGCGGCCCGGTACACCTGCCGACGCCGGATCGCGTCACGCGTATCGACGTGGTCAGTGCCCGCGACATGCTCGCCGCCTGTGAATCGGCCATCCCGTGCGACGTGTTCATCGCCTCGGCAGCGGTGGCGGACTACCGTCCGGAAGTCGTTGCCCCGCAAAAACTCAAGAAAGACCCTACAAGCGGCGACGGCTTTGTCCTGCAAATGGTGCGCAACCCGGACATCCTGGCCACCATCGCGACCCGTCCCGACCGTCCGTTCAGTGTCGGCTTCGCCGCCGAGACCGAACACCTGCTCGACTACGCTGCACGCAAGCTCAAGGACAAGAATCTCGATTTGATCGTCGCCAACGACGTCGCCAACCCGAGCATCGGTTTCAACAGCGAAGAAAACGCCTGCAGCGTGATCGACCGTGAGCTTCACGCCACTGTTTTCGCCCAGACCAGCAAGAGCAAGATCGCTCGCCAACTGGTCACTTTTATCGCCGAACGTCTGAACCAGGTTTAATTTACATGCACGCTTTGCAAGCCAAGATCCTCGACCCACGCATCGGTACCGAATTCCCGCTGCCGCAATACGCCACCCCGGGCTCCGCCGGGCTCGACCTGCGCGCCATGCTGGAACAGGACATCGTGATCAAGCCGGGTGAAACCGTGCTGATTCCTACCGGTCTGTCGGTCTACATCGGCGACCCGAACCTCGCCGCGCTGATCCTGCCGCGCTCGGGCATGGGCCATAAGCACGGCATCGTGCTGGGTAACCTCGTGGGCCTGATCGACTCCGATTACCAGGGCCCGCTGATGGTGTCCTGCTGGAACCGCGGCCAGAACGACTTCACCATGACGGTCGGCGAGCGTCTGGCGCAGCTGGTGTTGGTGCCAGTGGTCCAGGCGCACTTCGAAATGGTTGAAGAGTTCGTTGAAACCGAACGCGGCGCGGGCGGTTTCGGCCATACCGGCACCAAGTAACCACATGAATATCCTGTAGGAGCTGCCGCAGGCTGCGATCTTTTGATCTTGATCTTAAAAAACCAAAGTCAAAGGATCGCAGCCTTCGGCAGCTCCTACAGGGGAAATTTGTGCATTTTCAACGACAGGTTTTAACACCGTAAATCAAGGTTTTGCCGGCCGAAAGCCACGCCCGCCGAGACATCATGGCCCTTTCATACCACGAACTCTGCGTGGAAAACGCCGTCATACCCTTCAGTTTGAGCCTGCCGCCGAGTGAATCGTCGGTCTGTCCCGCCACTTTCGAGATGGAGCACTTCCGCAGATGAGCACCCCAGCCAAGATCGCCCCGAAGCTTCCTGACAGCATCTTCCGCGCCTATGACATTCGCGGCACCGTGCCGGAATTCCTCAATGCCGAAACCGCCTACTGGATCGGTCGCGCCATCGGTTCGCAGAGCCTGGCCCAGGGCGAGCCGAACGTGTCGGTCGGCCGTGACGGCCGCCTGTCCGGCCCGGAGCTGGTCGCCGAGCTGATCCGCGGTATCGCAGAGAGCGGCTGCCACGTC
Source organism: Pseudomonas sp. MG-9 (assembly GCF_018729515.1). NCBI lineage: Bacteria > Pseudomonadati > Pseudomonadota > Gammaproteobacteria > Pseudomonadales > Pseudomonadaceae > Pseudomonas > Pseudomonas sp. MG-9. The sequence continues at coordinate 324,927 of NZ_JAHHZH010000002.1, read as the reverse complement.
AGCGATGTAGGCCTGGTCCCGACACCGGCGCTGTACTACGCGGCCAACGTCCTGGCTGGCAAGTCGGGGGTGATGCTCACCGGCAGCCATAACCCGTCGAACTACAACGGCTTCAAGATCGTGATCGCCGGCGACACCCTCGCCAACGAGCAGATCCAGGTGCTGCACGAGCGCATCAAGACCAATGACCTGACCAGCGGTCAGGGCAGCGTGACCCAGGTCGAGATCCTTGACCGCTACACCACCGAAATCGTTCGGGACGTCAAACTGGCCCGACGCCTGAAAGTCGTGGTCGACTGCGGCAACGGCGCAGCCGGCGTGATCGCCCCGCAACTGATCGAAGCGCTGAACTGCGAAGTTATCCCGCTGTTCTGCGAAGTCGACGGCAACTTCCCCAACCATCACCCGGACCCGGGCAAGCCTGAAAACCTCGTCGACCTGATCGCCAAGGTCAAGGAAACCAACGCCGATATCGGCCTGGCCTTCGATGGCGACGGCGACCGTGTCGGCGTGGTGACCAACACCGGCAGCATCGTCTACCCGGACCGCCTGCTGATGCTGTTCGCCCGCGACGTGGTGGCGCGCAACCCGGACGCGGAAATCATCTTCGACGTCAAATGCACCCGCCGCCTGGTGCCGCTGATCAAGGAATACGGCGGTCGCCCGCTAATGTGGAAGACCGGTCATTCGTTGATCAAAAAGAAAATGAAACAATCCGGTGCTCTATTGGCCGGAGAAATGAGCGGGCACATCTTCTTCAAGGAGCGCTGGTTCGGTTTCGACGATGGCATCTACAGCGCCGCGCGCCTGCTGGAGATCCTCAGCAAGGAAAAATCCACCGCCGAAGAACTGTTTGCGACCTTCCCGAACGATATTTCTACGCCAGAAATCAATATCCATGTGACCGAAGAGAGCAAATTCAGCATCATTGATGCACTGCACGACGCACAGTGGGGCGCAGGCGCTGACCTGACCACCATCGACGGCGTGCGGGTCGATTACGCCAAAGGCTGGGGCCTGGTGCGCGCGTCCAACACCACACCGGTGCTGGTGCTGCGCTTCGAGGCCGATGACGAGGCTGAATTGCAGCGCATCAAGGATGTGTTCCACGCCCAACTGAAACGCGTTGCACCTGATCTCCAACTACCGTTCTGATTCACCCGGAGCCCTGAATGACCCTCGAACGCGAAGCCGCCGCCCACACCGCCCAGGTCCTGTCCGAAGCGTTGCCTTACATCCGACGTTATGTCGGCAAGACCCTGGTGATCAAATACGGCGGCAACGCGATGGAAAGCGAGGAGCTGAAAACCGGCTTCGCCCGCGACATCGTCTTGATGAAAGCCGTGGGCATCAACCCGGTCGTGGTTCACGGCGGCGGCCCGCAGATCGGTGATCTGCTCAAGCGCCTGTCGATCGAAAGCCACTTCGTCGATGGCATGCGCGTCACCGACGCCGCGACCATGGACGTAGTGGAAATGGTCCTCGGCGGCCAGGTCAACAAAAGCATCGTCAACCTGATCAACCGTCACGGCGGCAGCGCCATCGGCCTGACCGGTAAAGACGCCGGGCTGATTCGTGCAAAGAAACTGACCGTCACCCGCCAGACCCCGGAGATGACCCAGCCGGAAATCATCGACATCGGTCAGGTGGGCGAAGTGGTCGGGATCAACACCGAACTGCTCAACCTGCTGGTCAAGGGCAACTTCATTCCGGTGATCGCGCCAATCGGCGTCGGTGAGAATGGCGAGTCGTACAACATCAACGCTGACCTGGTGGCCGGCAAAGTCGCCGAGGCGCTGAAAGCCGAGAAACTGATGCTGCTGACCAACATCGCCGGCCTGATGGACAAGTCGGGCACCGTCCTGACCGGCCTGAGCACCCAGCAGGTCGACGACCTGATCGCCGATGGCACCATCTACGGCGGCATGCTGCCGAAAATCCGCTGCGCACTGGAAGCGGTGCAGGGCGGTGTCGGCAGCTCGCTGATCATCGACGGTCGCGTACCGAACGCGATCCTGCTGGAAATCTTCACCGATACCGGTGTGGGCACGCTGATCAGCAATCGCAAGCGCCCCTGATCGCTGATCACGTAAAAGATCGCAGCCTGCGACAGCGTCTAAAAAGCGGAATTTCAGTCGTATGAATTCCCTGTAGGAGCTGACGAAGTCTGCGATCTTTTTTGTGCGCGAGAGAAATGTCCGACGCTCATCAACGAAGCGTCCGACATCGCGACAGCAACAATCTCCATAGGATCTTCCCTGAATCCACAGGAGATCTTCCCCATGCAAAAAAACCACGTACCTTACGGCAGCGACGTTTCAGCAGGCACCTATGAATGTGCAGACTGTGGACGCGAATATTCCAACCAGTCGAAAACCTCGCTGCCACCCTGCCCCGACTACAAACCCAGCACCCATGTGCTCAATGGCTGGAATATCTTGAGCGGCCAGGGCGATGCTGCGGCGGATCCGTATCCGGATCAGTCTTCCAAATAATCGCGGAGGCCCGAACCATGCAGATCTCGTTCACGATCGACGCCAACGCTTTCGAGCTGGAGCAAAAGGAGCCGGTCAAAAAAACCCTGCGCATCGGCGATGCGGATATCGCCCACGCCCTCCAGCGCATCGCCAAGGCCAGCCTGACCGAATACCTGAAAATGCTGGTCGAGGGCGGCATGCCCAGCCGGGCCGATGAGGCCAAGCAGGATCGCCTGCTTTACCTGATTCAAAGCTACTTCGGGCAGACCTTGCCAACAGAATCGCAAATCTCGACGATCTTCCAGCTGACTCAAAGCCAAAGCAAAACCCTGCTGAAAAACACCGTGTCGCGCTTTCGTAATCAGCTCGACGACATCCTGCAGCACAGCATGCGCGCGGTCGTAGCGTCTGCGGAACACGCAAAAGATATCTATCTGGTCGTCATCAGTTCGGACGTAATTCGCGATGAGCTGAACATGCTGATCACCCAAAACGAACCAACGTTTAAACCCATCATCAAGCGCAAAGGCAGCGCCGGGCAGTTCGAAATCAGTGAGGATTCTCACGATTTGTTGTGCGCGACATTGGGGCTCAATGCCGTTCAGTGACATCGTCGCGGTCAGTAGCTTGCTGCTGACCTTGACCACCTTCATGTTCAATCTGGCTTGGCCGACGCTCAATGAGGCGTTGGTGCTGGATGAATACCAAACAGGTCCGCAGAACAAAAAACGCAGCCGCGAGAAGATCAAGAATGCTGTTTATTGGCGTGCGCTGCCGCTGACAGGCGCCTTTGCAGCGCTGTTTTACGTCAACCTGCCGGCCGCCGTAGGCATTTTTTGCAGCAGTACATTGGATCTATGGGATTTTGATGTTGATCGCACGCTTTACGTGATGGTGGTGCTGGCGCTTTTGGCTTTTGCACTGATCAACGCACGCCTGACGCTGAAATTACTGAAAAAGTGGCGAAACCTGCGGTGAACGCAAACAAAAAGACCCCGCTCAGCCTGACTGAACGGGGTCTTTGTTTGCCTGCGGGCGCGATTACACGCCGAACTGGGCGCGATACGCTTCCACGGCCGGCAGATGCTGTTTGAGCTGCGGATCATCCGCGAGGAACTCCAGCACCTGGTTCAGCGAAACGATGCTGATCACCGGGATACCGAAGTCACGCTCGACTTCCTGAATTGCCGACAGCTCGCCGTTGCCACGCTCCTGACGGTTCAGGGCGATCAGCACACCGGCGGCCTTGGCGCCTTCCTGGGACGCGATGATCTGCATCACTTCGCGGATTGCGGTGCCGGCGGTAATTACATCGTCGATGATCAGCACGTCGCCGGTCAGCGGCGCGCCCACCAGACTGCCACCTTCGCCGTGGGCCTTGGCTTCCTTGCGGTTGAAACACCATGGCAGGTCACGGTTGTGGTGCTCGGCCAGCGCGACGGCGGTGGTCGCCGCCAGCGGGATGCCTTTGTAGGCCGGGCCGAACAGCACGTCGAACGCAATGCCGCTCTCGACAATGGCTGCCGCGTAGAAACGCCCCAGCTGCGCCAGGGCCGAGCCCGAGTTGAACAGGCCGGCGTTGAAGAAGTAAGGACTGGTGCGCCCGGACTTCAGGGTGAACTCACCGAAGCGCAAAACGCCGCGATCGATGGCAAAACGAATGAAATCGCGCTGATACGCTTGCATGAAAAAAACCCCAAATACCACGGATTTAGCTAATTAGCTTGACGCCGTGTATCATACACGCACGCGATTTTTGGGGCCATTTATGCGGATCATCAGTGTGAACGTCAATGGTATTCAGGCTGCAGTCGAGCGTGGTTTGCTCAGTTGGCTGCAAGCACAGAATGCCGACGTCATCTGCCTGCAGGACACCCGTGCCTCCGCCTTTGAACTGGATGACCCAGCCTTCCAACTGGATGGCTACTTCCTTTATGCCTGCGATGCTGAAGTCCCTGCCCAAGGTGGCGTGGCTTTGTATTCGCGGTTGCAACCGAAGGCTGTCATCAGCGGTCTCGGTTTCGAGACGGCCGACCGCTACGGGCGCTACCTGCAAGCAGATTTCGACAAAGTCAGTATTGCCACCTTGCTGCTCCCTTCGGGGATGAACGGCGATGAGGACTTGAACCAGAAGTTCAAGCTCATGGACGACTTCGGCAAGTACCTGGACAAACAGCGGCGCAAACGTCGCGAGTACATTTATTGTGGCTCGCTGTACGTGGCGCAGCAGAAGCTCGACATCAAGAACTGGCGCGACAGCCAGCAATCCCCGGGCTTCCTGGCGCCAGAACGCGCCTGGATGGACGAGATTGTCGGCAACATGGGCTATGTCGATGCGCTGCGCGAAGTCAGCCGCGAAGGCGACCAATACAGCTGGTGGCCGGACAACGAACAGGCCGAGATGCTGAATCTGGGCTGGCGCTTCGACTACCAGTTGCTGACCCCGGGCCTGCGACGCTTCGTGCGCAGCGCACGCCTGCCGCGTCAGCCACGGTTCTCGCAGCACGCGCCGCTGATCGTCGACTACGACTGGACGCTGACCATCTAAGCGTCGATTCGTGGATGCAAAAAAGCCGACATCGCTGTCGGCTTTTTTGTGCGCGCTGATTTTTGCCGCTCTGTGGGAGCGGGCTTGCTCGCGATGGCGATATTCCTGTCACGGATACAGCGACTGACAGACCGCTATCGCGAGCAGGCTCACGCCTACAAGGGGATTTGCACTGGTTGTTATTTGATCAACCGCCAAGTGAAAGGGTAACGGTAAGGAAACCCCTCATTAGCCTTCACCCCGGCAATGATCGTCAGCACCAGTGCACCGATGGCCAGCAGACCCAGCAGGAAGAAGCCAATGATCAACACCATCAGCAGCAGGCAGATCGCGGCAGCAATCGCCACGGTGATCTGAAAATTCAGCGCTTCCTTGCCCTGGGCATCGATGAACGGATCGGTTTCGCGCTTCATCTGCCACAGGATCAACGGCCCGATCAGGTTGCCGAACGGAATCCAGATCCCCAGCAAGGCGGACAAGTGACAAAACATCGCCCATTGGCGAACCTCCTGGCTCGGTTTGGGCAGTAACTCTTGCTCATCACTCATCGCGTCCTCCTTGCGGGTTACGAACCTGCTCAGTCGGCCAGTGCAGCCTGTTGCAGCTCGAAGATTTCGTTCATGCCTTTCTTGGCCAGTTCCAGCATGGCGTTCAGCTCTTCAGGCTGGAACGGCGCGCCTTCAGCGGTGCCCTGAACTTCAATGAAGCCACCGGTGCTGGTCATCACCACGTTGAGGTCGGTCTCGGCGGCGGAATCTTCAAGATAGTCCAGATCCAGCACCGGCTCGCCCTGATACATACCGACCGACACCGCGCCGATCATTTGCTTGAGCGGGTCGCCGCCTTTCAGGCCGCCGCGCTTCTTGATCACTTTCAGCGCATCGACCAGTGCCACCATGGCGCCGGTGATCGACGCGGTACGGGTGCCGCCGTCAGCCTGGATCACGTCGCAGTCGACGTACAGGGTCACGTCGCCCAGCTTGGACATATCCAGCGCAGCGCGCAGGGAGCGGCCGATCAGACGCTGGATTTCCAGAGTGCGGCCACCCTGCTTGCCACGGCTCGCTTCACGCTGGTTACGCTCGCCAGTGGCGCGCGGCAGCATGCCGTATTCGGCGGTCAACCAGCCCTGGCCCTGGCCTTTGAGGAAACGCGGCACGCCGTTTTCGACGCTGACGGTGCAGATGACCTTGGTATCACCGAATTCGACCAGTACGGATCCCTCGGCGTGTTTGGTGTAGTTGCGGGTAATGCGGATCGAGCGAAGCTGATCGGCAGCGCGACCACTTGGACGTTTCATAGGGAATACCTGTACTGGGGACGGAAAACTGCCGAGCATTATAGAGCGCTGCACCGCGCCTGGGCACGGGTTAAAAATTCCGGCCGTCGACCCAAGGCCCTGAAACGCGCATAACCGACGGCCTGCAGCCCTTTGTCACACCGTGTGTTTGGGCGCATCCGCCGCACTGCGCTACAATCCTGCGCCTTTGCTGCCAGTCGGCTTAAATTCATTGATATCGAGCCTGCGGAACATCCCTTCTGCGCCGATCTGCATTGCGAGGTCACCGCCATGGTGCACAGCATGACCGCCTTCGCCCGCGTCGAGAAAGCCGGCGTCCAGGGCACCCTGAGCTGGGAGCTGCGCTCGGTCAACAGCCGCTATCTCGAACCGCACCTGCGCCTGCCGGAGTCGTTCCGCGACCTCGAAGGCGCCGTGCGTGAAGCGCTGCGCCAGGGCCTGTCGCGGGGCAAACTGGAATGCACCCTGCGCTTTACCGAAGAAAGCACCGGCAAGCCACTGCAAGTCGACCGCGAGCGCGCCGCGCAACTGGTCGCCGCTGCCGAAACGGTTGCCGGCCTGATCAAGAACCCGGCGGCGCTGAACCCACTGGAAGTGCTGGCCTGGCCTGGCGTGCTGGTGGCCGATGCCACTGACCCGCAAGCGCTGAACGCCGAGGCACTGGCACTGTTCAATCAAGGCCTCAAGGAGCTCAAGGCCGGCCGCGAGCGCGAAGGCGCGGAGCTGGCACGCCTGATCAACGAGCGCCTGACCTCCATTGAAGAGGACGTCGTGACCCTGCGCGAACTGGTGCCGCAGATGCTCGCGACCCAACGCCAGAAAGTCCTCGATCGCTTCGCCGACATGAAGGCCGAGCTGGACCCGCAGCGCCTGGAACAGGAAATGGTCATGCTCGCGCAAAAGAGCGATGTGGCCGAAGAACTGGATCGCCTGAGCACCCACATCATCGAAGTTCGCCGGGTGCTCAAGTCCGGCGGTGCCGCCGGTCGGCGCCTGGACTTCCTGATGCAGGAACTCAACCGCGAAGCCAACACACTGGGCTCCAAGGCCTTCGACCCGCGCAGCACCCAAGCCGCCGTCAACCTCAAGGTGTTGATCGAGCAGATGCGCGAACAAGTGCAGAATATTGAGTAAGGCTACCCCGACATGACCCACAGCACTGGCACCCTGTACATCATTTCCGCCCCCTCGGGCGCAGGCAAGAGCAGCCTGGTCAAGGCGTTGACCGACACCAACCCGGAAATCCGCGTCTCGATTTCCCACACCACCCGCGCCATGCGCCCGGGCGAAGTGGACGGTGTGAACTATCACTTCGTGACGCGCGAAGAGTTCGTGAAGATGGGCGAACACGGCGACTTCCTCGAACGCGCCGAAGTCTTCGGCAACTTCTATGGCACCTCGCAAAGCCGCCTGCAGCAGACACTGGACGAAGGTCACGACCTGATTCTGGAAATCGACTGGCAGGGTGCCGAGCAAGTGCGCAAGCTGATGCCGCAGGCGCGCTCGATCTTCATCCTGCCGCCGTCGCTGCAAGCCCTGCACCAGCGCCTGACCAACCGCGGCCAGGACAGCGACGAGATCATCGATGGCCGGATGCGTGAAGCCGTCAACGAGATGAGCCATTACGTCGAGTACGACTACCTGATCATCAACGACGATTTCGCCCACGCGTTGGACGATCTGAAAGCGATTTTCCGCGCCAATCAGCTGCAACAGAAACGCCAGCAAGTGCGTTTCGGCAGATTGCTGGCTGAATTGCTCGGTTAAACAGCTCTTCCCAAAACCGCTGCAAGCGCTTTACATTGGTGCTTGCAGCGCGTTGAAGGGTCTGGTCAAAAAATCAGCGCTTCCCTAATCGCTGGTGATTTTTTAAACTGTTGAGTCCGCTCGCCCAACCGGGCAGCGCGCATATTGCATTCGCTCCGAGGAATACCATGGCCCGCGTAACCGTTGAAGACTGCCTAGAACACGTGGAAAACCGCTTTGAGCTGGTCATGCTCTCTACCAAGCGTGCCCGTCAACTGGCCACCGGCGGCAAAGAGCCACTGGTCCAGTGGGAAAACGACAAGCCTACCGTTGTCGCCCTGCGTGAAATCGCTGAAGGCCTGATGAGCTACGAGTTCATCGCCGAGCAGGAAATCGTCCAGGATGAACCGCTCTTTGCTGCTTTCGAGGACGAGTCCAACGAGGCCGTCTAAGCCTATGCCTGGTCGACGTAGCACGGCGCGGGAACACAGCCTACGGCAGGAGTCATCATGCCGAGCATAGACGCCCTCGCCGATCGCTTATCGACCTACCTCGGCAACGACCAGGTCAACCTGGTCCGCCGAGCGTATTTCTACGCCGAACAAGCCCATGACGGTCAGCGCCGTCGCAGTGGCGAGGCGTACGTCACGCATCCTCTTGCCGTGGCCAATATTCTTGCCGACATGCACATGGACCATCAGAGCCTGATGGCCGCGATGCTGCATGACGTGATCGAAGACACCGGTATCGCCAAGGAAGCGCTGCAAGCGCAGTTCGGTGAAACCGTGGCCGAACTGGTCGACGGGGTCAGCAAATTGACCCAGATGAACTTCGAGACCAAGGCCGAAGCCCAGGCTGAAAACTTCCAGAAAATGGCCATGGCCATGGCGCGCGACATTCGCGTGATCCTGGTCAAACTCGCCGACCGCCTGCACAACATGCGCACGCTGGAAGTGTTGTCCGGGGAAAAACGCCGTCGGATCGCCAAGGAAACCCTCGAGATCTATGCGCCCATCGCCAATCGCCTGGGCATGCACGCAATTCGTATCGAGTTCGAAGACCTTGGCTTCAAGGCGATGCACCCGATGCGTTCCGCGCGGATCTACCAGGCGGTCAAGCGCGCCCGGGGCAACCGCAAGGAAATCGTCAACAAGATCGAAGAATCCCTCGGCCATTGCCTCGCTATCGACGGCATTCAGGGCGAAGTCAGCGGTCGCCAGAAACACCTCTACGGCATCTACAAGAAAATGCGCGGCAAGCGTCGGGCCTTCAACGAGATCATGGACGTCTATGCGTTCCGGATCATCGTCGACAAGGTCGATACCTGCTACCGCGTACTAGGCGCTGTACATAATTTGTACAAACCGTTGCCGGGGCGCTTCAAGGATTACATCGCGATCCCCAAGGCCAACGGCTATCAGTCGCTGCACACCACGCTGTTCGGCATGCACGGCGTACCGATCGAGATCCAGATCCGCACCCGTGAAATGGAAGAGATGGCCAACAACGGCATTGCCGCTCATTGGCTGTACAAATCCAGCGGTGACGAGCAGCCCAAAGGCACTCACGCCCGCGCCCGTCAGTGGGTCAAAGGCGTGCTGGAAATGCAGCAACGTGCCGGCAACTCGCTGGAATTCATCGAGAGCGTGAAGATCGACCTGTTCCCGGACGAGGTCTACGTGTTCACGCCCAAAGGCCGGATCATGGAGCTGCCCAAAGGCTCCACGGCGGTCGATTTTGCCTACGCGGTGCACACCGACGTCGGCAACAGCTGCATCGCCTGCCGGATCAACCGCCGTCTTGCACCGCTGTCCGAACCGCTGCAAAGCGGCTCCACGGTCGAGATCGTCAGCGCGCCCGGCGCCCGACCGAACCCGGCGTGGCTCAACTTCGTGGTCACCGGCAAGGCGCGTACGCACATCCGCCATGCGCTGAAACTGCAGCGCCGCTCCGAGTCCATCAGTCTCGGCGAACGCCTGCTGAACAAGGTGCTCAACGGTTTCGACAGTTCGCTGGAGAAGATCCCGGCCGAGCGGGTCAAGGCGATGCTCAGCGAATATCGCCTGGAACTGATCGAAGACCTGCTCGAAGACATTGGCCTGGGCAACCGCATGGCCTACGTCGTGGCACGTCGTCTGCTCGGCGAAGGCGAACAATTGCCGAGCCCGGAAGGTCCACTGGCGATTCGCGGGACCGAAGGTCTGGTGCTCAGCTACGCCAAGTGCTGCACGCCGATCCCGGGCGACCCGATTGTCGGTCACCTGTCGGCGGGCAAAGGCATGGTCGTGCACCTGGACAACTGCCGCAACATCAGCGAAATCAGGCACAACCCGGAAAAATGCATCCAGCTCTCGTGGGCCAAGGATGTCACCGGCGAATTCAACGTCGAACTGCGCGTCGAGCTGGAGCACCAGCGTGGTCTGATCGCCCTGTTGGCCAGCAGCGTCAACGCAGCCGACGGCAATATCGAGAAAATCAGCATGGACGAGCGCGATGGCCGCATCAGCGTCGTCCAACTGGTGGTCAGCGTCCACGACCGTGTGCACCTGGCCCGCGTGATCAAGAAACTGCGCGCCCTGACGGGGGTCATCCGCATCACCCGCATGCGTGCATAACTCAACCATTACAAGGAGTCATACATGACCAAGACTGTTATCACCAGCGACAAGGCCCCAGCCGCCATCGGTACGTACTCCCAGGCGATCAAGGCCGGCAACACCGTCTACATGTCGGGTCAGATTCCTCTGGACCCAAAGACCATGGAACTGGTTGAAGGCTTCGAAGCCCAGACCGTCCAGGTGTTCGAGAACCTGAAAGCCGTCGCCGAAGCCGCCGGTGGTTCGTTCAAGGACATCGTCAAGCTGAACATCTTCCTCACCGACCTGAGCCACTTCGCCAAGGTCAACGAGATCATGGGCAAATACTTCGACCAGCCGTACCCGGCCCGCGCCGCCATTGGCGTTGCTGCCCTGCCGAAGGGCTCGCAAGTCGAAATGGATGCCATCCTGGTCATCGAGTAATGCACGCGGCGCAGCCTTCAACCGCTGCGCCGACTGCTCTGCGGTAAAGAAAAGGTTTTGAAAGGATTCCACCATGCGCAAAGCGCTTGCTCTCTCGCTGCTCGCCATTTTCCTCGGCGGCTGTGCCAGCGACCCCGCCGACCGTGACATCAGCGGCACCTGGATCAACCAGGTGGCGATCGATGCTGCTGCCAAGGGCGGCCCCCTGCGCGAAGCGCTTCAGGCCTATGGCCCGAACCTGGAGTGGGACGTCAACACCAAGGCCGGTCAGGCCCGCTACACCAACGGTTTCGAGAACGTCGAAGGACGGTTGCAGGGCGAACAGTCCGGCGCCTGGAAAGTCGACTTCTATGGCAGCTCCGGCAGCGAGCTGAAACGCGACGGCGGCCAGATGAAACAAGCCGCCACCGAGAACGAACCCGATCAGGTGTTCGACCGCGCACAAATCCCCGTGCCGGAAGGCGCACCGATCGGCGCCAGCTTCGAACGTGCGCTGTATTCGGCGTATCTGGGCGGCAGCTGGAAGATTGCCAGCGGCGACGGCGAAGGTAACACCGTGCAGTTCCAGGCCGATGGCCAGGTCTCCGGCCTGCCCGGCGCCGACCGCTACGCCCTGTGCCTGGCGGGCGACTGCGCCTCGATGAACAGCGACCACGACAGCATGTGGCTGCAGCTCAACGGCCAGGGCAACAACTGGATCTTTGCCCGCAAAGGCAAGGCACTGGAGATTTTCCAGGCGGTGAACAGCGCACTGGCGGATGAAATGCCGCAGTTCACCCCGGGTGAGCGCAAGTGGTTGCTGGAGAAGCAGTAAGCATCCCCCGAGAGCGACACATAACCCTGTAGGAGTGAGCCTGCTCGCGATGACGGTTTAACAGCCAACATAAGTGTTGAATGTTATGGCCGCACCGCGAGCAGGCTCACTCCTACAATTGTTTGGGGTGACCGCAAGTCAGCACTTCCCTTCCAGGATTGCCGCATAACCTTCGCGATAACTCGGATACGTCGGCGTCCAACCCAACGCTTTCGCCCGGGCATTGCTGCAGCGTTTGCTACCTGTGCGGCGCACGCTGGCGTCGTCCGCCCATTCGGTAACCCCCAGATAGTCCCGCAGCCACGCGACCACCTCGGCCAGCGGCGCCGGCGCGTCGTCCACACCGATATAGATGTCTTGTAACGGCTCGCCCCGACGATCCGCCTCCAGCAGAAACGCCATCAGCCCTGCCGCGTCATCGGCATGAATGCGATTGCCGTACAGCGGCGGCTCGACCGCCACCCGATAACCGCGACGCACCTGAGTCAACAGCCACTCACGTCCCGGACCGTAGATACCGGTCAGGCGCAGAATGCTCGCCGGGATGCCGCTTTTCAGAGCCACTTGCTCAGCCTCAAGCATCAACCGTCCGGAATATCCACTGGCGACGGTCTCTGAGTTTTCGTCGACCCACTCCCCTTCCTGCTGCCCATACACGCTGCTGCTGGAAACGAAGATCAGTCGATCAGGGGTCTGCCCGTAGTCGTCCAGCCAACTCAATACGTTCTGCAAACCCTGCACATACGCCGCGCGATAACCGGCTTCATCGTGATCGGTGGCTGCCGCGCAATACACCAGATAATCCACCGCCCCCACCGGCCAGGTCTCGGGGCAATCCTCCTTGAACAAGTCACCCGCCACGCCGATGACGCCCTCAGGCAGGCGCGAAACGTCGCGGCGCAGGCCGTGCACTTCCCATCCGCCTGCCACCAATTGCTTGGCCAGACGGCTCCCGACATCACCACAACCGGCGATCAAAACCGAAGGCGCAGACATTCAAAAACTCCCGTTACAAGGGCTTAAACCACGCTCACCGGGTGACGAGTGGCTAGCAATCATCGAAAAAAAGATACTCTATTACTTTTGTTAACAAGAATTACTTGCAATAATGCACGCCACTTTTGTTCTCGGCCTCACGAGGCCTGGAAGAGCATCACCGTTTTTCTATCTCAGGTCCGGCCAGCATGACACGTAATCTATTCCCCGCTTCGCCAACCACACGACCTCGCACCTGGAGCGCGGTAGCCGCCCTGCTGCTCAGCCTCATGCTGGCACCGGTTGCAGTCTTTGCTGACGCCACTGCCCCCGCTGCCACCCCATCGGCCGCCACCGCTCCACAGGACGTGCCGAGAAATCCTGACGGCAGCGTCGACACCTCTTCACTGCCGCCAGAAGTACAAGCATCCCTGGCCAGGTTCGGCGAACTGGCAAAGCAGATCGACCCGCAACAGCTGGAAGCCGACAACAGCCTGGGCATGGCCCACGACCTGTCGCCGTGGGGCATGTACCAGAACGCCGACATCATCGTGAAAATCGTGATGATCGGTCTGGCCATCGCCTCCATCATCACCTGGACCATCTGGATCGCCAAAGGCTTCGAGCTGATGGGCGCCAAGCGTCGTCTGCGTGGTGAAATCGCCGCCCTGAAAAAAGCCGCCACCCTCAAGGAGGCCAGCGCGACGGCCGCCAAAGAAGGCACCCTCGCCAACCTGCTGGTGCACGACGCGCTCGAAGAAATGCGCCTGTCGGTCAACAGCCGTGAGAAAGAAGGCATCAAGGAGCGTGTCAGCTTCCGCCTCGAACGTCTGGTAGCCGCCTGTGGCCGCAACATGAGCAGCGGCACCGGCGTCCTCGCCACCATCGGTTCCACCGCGCCGTTCGTCGGCTTGTTCGGTACCGTGTGGGGCATCATGAACAGCTTCATCGGCATCGCCAAGACCCAGACCACCAACCTCGCCGTCGTGGCACCGGGCATCGCCGAAGCGCTGCTGGCCACCGCACTGGGTCTGGTTGCAGCGATTCCAGCCGTTGTGATCTACAACGTGTTCGCCCGCTCCATCGCCGGTTACAAGGCGCAGGTCTCCGACGCTTCGGCGCAGGTCCTGCTGCTGGTCAGCCGCGACCTCGATCACCAGCCTGAGCGCAGCAGCTCGCAACCGCACATGGTGAAAGTGGGGTAATCGGCCATGGGCCTGCATTTGAAGGAAGGCGCAGACGACGATCTGGCCGAGAACCACGAAATCAACGTCACGCCGTTCATCGACGTGATGCTGGTGCTGTTGATCATCTTCATGGTGGCCGCGCCGCTGGCCACCGTGGACATCAAAGTCGACCTGCCCGCCTCGACCGCCAAACCGGCGCCGCGGCCGGAGAAACCGGTGTTCCTCAGCGTAAAAGCCGATCAGCGCCTGTACATCGGCGACGATGAAGTCAACGCTGACACCCTCGGCGCCATGCTCGACGCCAAGACTCAGGGCAAGAAAGACACCACCATCTTCTTCCAGGCCGACAAAGGCGTGGACTACGGCGACCTGATGAGCGTGATGGATAAATTGCGCTCGGCCGGTTACCTGAAGGTCGGTCTGGTGGGCCTCGAGAGCGCAGCCAAGAAATGATCACGACGCGCCATAAGCTGACGCGTTACAGCGGTAGCCTGGCCGTGGTGCTGGGCGTTCACGCGCTGGCCATCGCGCTGGCGCTGAACTGGACCGCCCGTCCGCCCATCGAATTGCCGCCTCAGGCAATGATGGTCGAGCTGGCACCGGTTCCGGCCCCGCCACCGCCTGCTCCGCCGAAAGTCGTCACACCGCCGCAGCCACCGGCTCCGGTCGAAGAGTTGCCGATTCCGAAACTGGCTGAAGCCCCCAAGGCCGAGATTGCCGTACCGAAGCCCAAACCCAAGCCAAAACCGAAACCGCAGCCGCCCAAACCGGTCGAGAAAAAACCGGAGCCTGTGAAGGAAAAACCTTCCGAGGAAAAACCGGCTGACACGCAACCGACCCAGGCACCGACGGAGAAATCCGCGCAGCCGGCACCGGGGCCGTCGCCCGCACAGTTGGCCGCCAAAGCCAGCTGGCAAGGCACCCTGCTCGCGCATTTGGCCAAGTACAAAAAGTACCCGGTCAGCGCTCAGGCACGGGGCAAGGAAGGCTTGAACCGTCTGCGCTTCGTGGTCGATGGCGAGGGCAACGTGCTGTCGTTCGAACTGGTGGGCCGTTCCGGCAACGCCGATCTGGACCGGGCCACCCTGGAAATGATCCGCCGCGCGCAACCGCTGCCCAAGCCACCGGCCGACATGCTGAACAACGGCTCGATCGAAATTGTTGCGCCGTTTGTGTACTCCCTCGAACGCCGCCGCTAAGTAGCAAGATCAAAAGATCGCAGCCTTCGGCAGCTCCTACAGGTATCCGCATTCCCCTGTAGGAGCTGCCGAAGGCTGCGATCTTTTGCTTTTCACCTCATCCATAAACGGCAAACTCACATTGCCCGGTGTCGCATTCCTCACTCAGTCTGATAACGTGCGTCTATCGATTGCAGCCGTTATGCTTGGCCCGCAACTTCATGGACGCTCGCTATGACTCTCACAGAATTACGCTACATCGTTACCCTCGCCCAAGAGCAGCACTTCGGCCACGCCGCCGAGCGTTGCCACGTCAGCCAGCCAACCCTCTCGGTGGGCGTGAAAAAACTTGAAGACGAACTCGGTGTGCTGATTTTCGAGCGCAGCAAAAGCGCCGTGCGCCTGACCCCGGTCGGCGAAGGCATCGTCGCCCAGGCGCAGAAGGTGCTGGAGCAAGCGCAAGGCATTCGTGAACTGGCCCAGGCCGGCAAGAACCAGCTGACCGCCCCGCTGAAAGTCGGCGCGATCTACACCGTCGGCCCGTACCTGTTCCCGCACCTGATTCCACAACTGCACCGGGTCGCCCCGCAGATGCCGTTGTACATCGAAGAAAACTTCACCCACGTGCTGCGCGACAAACTGCGCAATGGCGAGCTCGACGCGATCATCATCGCCCTGCCGTTCAACGAAGCCGACGTACTGACCCTGCCGCTGTACGACGAGCCGTTCTACGTGCTGATGCCGGCCCAGCACCCGTGGACGCAAAAAGAATCCATCGACCCGGCCCTGCTCAACGACAAGAGCCTGCTGCTGCTCGGCGAAGGCCATTGCTTCCGCGATCAGGTGCTCGAAGCCTGCCCGACCCTGGCCAAGGGCAACGACGGCGCCAAGCACACCACGGTGGAATCCAGCTCGCTGGAAACCATCCGCCACATGGTCGCGTCCGGTCTGGGCATTTCGATCCTGCCGTTGTCGGCCGTCGACAGCCATCACTACGCCCCGGGCGTGATCGAAGTACGGCCGCTGTCGGCGCCGGTGCCGTTCCGCACCGTGGCGATTGCCTGGCGCGCCAGCTTCCCGCGGCCGAAAGCCATCGAGATCCTCGCCGACTCCGTTCGCCTGTGCTCGGTGGCCAAGCCCGCGGCGCCGGTTACGGCCGGTTAAGCGAGCGTCATGACTGAGCTGTCGCAAGTGTCGGTGACGGCACTCAAGGGTGTCGGCGAAGCCATGGCCGAGAAACTGGCCAAGGTCGGCCTGGAGAACCTCCAGGACGTGCTGTTTCACCTGCCGCTGCGTTATCAGGATCGCACCCGCGTGGTGCCGATCGGCCATTTGCGACCGGGTCAGGACGCCGTGGTCGAAGGCACCGTCAGTGGTGCCGACGTGGTCATGGGCCGACGTCGCAGCTTGGTGGTGCGCATGCAGGACGGCACTGGCGGCCTGAGCCTGCGCTTCTACCACTTCAGCAATGCGCAGAAAGAAGGCCTCAAGCGCGGCACGCGGATTCGCTGCTACGGCGAAGTGCGGCCCGGCGCCTCGGGGCTGGAAATCTACCACCCGGAATACCGCGCCATCACCGGTGACGAACCGCCGCCCATGGATGAAACCCTGACCCCGGTCTACCCGCTCACCGAAGGCCTGACCCAACAGCGTCTGCGTCAGCTGTGCATGCAGACCTTGACCCTGCTCAAGCCAGCCACCCTGCCCGACTGGTTGCCGACCGAACTGGCCCGCGACTACCAACTCGCGCCACTGGCCGATGCGATCCGCTACCTGCACAACCCGCCCGCTGACGCCGACGTTGATGAACTCGCCCTCGGCCATCACTGGGCCCAGCATCGTCTGGCCTTCGAAGAACTGCTGACCCATCAACTGTCGCAGCAACGCCTGCGCGAAAGCATGCGTTCGCTGCGCGCGCCGGCGATGCCAAAAGCCACGAAGCTGCCGCCGAAATACCTGGCCAACCTCGGCTTCAACCCGACCGGCGCCCAGCAACGTGTCGGCAACGAAATCGCCTACGACCTCAGCCAGCACGAACCGATGCTGCGCCTGATTCAGGGCGACGTCGGCGCGGGCAAAACCGTGGTCGCGGCCTTAGCCGCGCTGCAAGCGCTGGAGGCTGGCTACCAAGTCGCGCTGATGGCGCCGACCGAGATCCTCGCCGAGCAGCACTTCATCACCTTCAAGCGCTGGCTCGAACCGCTGGGCATCGACGTCGCGTGGCTGGCCGGCAAGCTCAAAGGCAAAAACCGCGTCGCCGCACTGGAGCAGATCGCCAGCGGCACGCCAATGGTGGTCGGCACCCACGCGCTGTTCCAGGACGAAGTGCAGTTCAAGAACCTCGCGCTGGTGATCATCGACGAACAACACCGCTTCGGCGTGCAGCAGCGTCTGGCGCTGCGGCAGAAAGGCGTCGGCGGGCGGATGTGCCCGCATCAATTGATCATGACCGCCACGCCGATTCCACGGACGCTGGCAATGAGCGCCTACGCCGACCTCGACACCTCGATCCTCGACGAACTGCCGCCCGGGCGCACCCCGGTCAACACCGTGCTGGTCACCGACACCCGCCGCGTCGAAGTCATTGAACGGGTACGCAGCGCTTGCGCCGAAGGGCGTCAGGCCTATTGGGTGTGCACGCTGATCGAAGAGTCGGAGGAGCTGACCTGTCAGGCCGCCGAAACCACTTTCGAAGACCTCACCGCCGCCCTCGGCGAGCTGAAAGTCGGGCTGATTCACGGGCGCATGAAGCCTGCCGAAAAAGCCGCGGTCATGGCTGAATTCAAGGCCGGCAACCTGCAACTGCTGGTCGCCACCACGGTGATCGAAGTCGGCGTCGACGTCCCCAACGCCAGCCTGATGATCATCGAAAACCCCGAGCGTCTGGGCCTCGCACAGTTGCACCAGTTGCGCGGCCGTGTCGGTCGGGGCAGCGCGGTCAGCCATTGCGTGCTGCTCTACCATCCGCCGCTGTCACAGATCGGGCGCCAGCGCCTGGGCATCATGCGCGAGACCAACGACGGTTTCGTCATCGCCGAAAAAGACCTCGAACTGCGCGGCCCCGGCGAAATGCTCGGCACGCGTCAGACCGGCCTGCTGCAATTCAAGGTCGCCGACCTGATGCGCGATGCCGATCTGCTACCCGCCGTGCGCGATGCCGCACAAGCGCTGCTGGAGCGCTGGCCGACTCACGTCAGTCCGCTGCTCGACCGCTGGCTGCGGCATGGGCAGCAATACGGCCAAGTGTGAGCACCGTCGCAGTTTCTCAAAGCCCGTTGCGAGCAAGCTGGTTATACTCCTGCCATTGTTTCAAAAACGGATACACACCATGACTGACGCAGCTCTCGCCCCCGAACTCCCGCACGCGCCGTCTGTAATTCGGCTGCTGCTCGGCAAGCTGGGTATCGCCTACGAAGAAGTGCTCGACCACCACGGCCTCAATGCCTCGCGCAAAGTACAAGCCGTGTTGCTGGACGACGCCGTCGGCGCGCTGATGGTGCTGTTTGCGCAGAGCCAGTTGCTGGACCTCAACCGCCTCGCCGAACTGACGGGGCGGCGCCTGACCGCCGTGTCCACCGAGCGCCTGGAAAAGATGCTCGGCAAACACAGCCTGAGCCTGTTGCCGGGCCTGCCGGCACTGACCAGCTCGCCATGCCTGTATGAAGAAAGCCTGCTGCGTGAGCCGAAGCTGCTGATCAACTCCGGTGAGCCGGGTCTGCTGCTGGAAATCACCAGCGAAGCCTTCAAGACCATGCTGACCAAGGCCAGCGCCGCCAACTTCGGCGAAGCCCTGAGCAGCATCCGCCCGAACCTCGACCGTCCGGACGATGACCGCGAGGAAATCACCCAAGCCGTGCAGGCGTTCACCGCGCGGCGCATTCAGCAGCGTCTGGAGGCGACCATCGAGATTCCGCCGCTGGCCGAGACTGCGCAAAAAATCATCAAGCTGCGTGTCGACCCCAACGCCACCATCGACGACATCACTGGCGTGGTCGAAACCGACCCGGCGCTGGCTGCACAAGTGGTGAGCTGGGCAGCGTCGCCGTACTACGCCTCGCCGGGCAAGATTCGTTCTGTGGAAGACGCGATCGTCCGCGTGCTCGGCTTCGATCTGGTGATCAACCTCGCCCTGGGCCTGGCCCTCGGCAAGACCCTGAGCCTGCCCAAAGATCACCCGCAACACACCACGCCGTACTGGCAGCAGTCGATCTACACCGCCGCCGTCATCGAAGGCCTGACCCGCGCCATGCCACGCGCCCAGCGCCCGGAAGCCGGCCTGACGTATCTGGCCGGTCTGCTGCACAACTTCGGTTACCTGCTGCTGGCCCACGTGTTCCCGCCGCACTTCTCGCTGATTTGCCGCCACCTGGAGGTCAACCCGCACCTGTGCCACAGCTACATCGAGCAACACCTGCTAGGCATCAGCCGCGAACAGATCGGCTCGTGGCTGATGCGCTACTGGGACATGCCCGATGAACTCGCCACCGCCCTGCGCTTCCAGCACGACCCAAGCTACGACGGCGCCTACGCCGAATACCCGAACCTCGTCTGCCTGGCCGTGCGCCTGCTGCGCAGCCGCGGCATCGGCTCCGGCCCCGACGAAGACATCCCCGACGCCCTGCTCGACCGCGTCGGCCTGAGCCGCGACAAAGCCAACGACGTCGTCAGCAAAGTGCTTGAGGCAGAAGTCCTGCTGCGCGAACTGGCTTCGCAGTTCAGCCAGGCCTAAATACTTCGCGAGCAGGCTCACTCCTACAAGGGTTAGGCAATCCCTGTAGGAGTGAGCCTGCTCGCGATGAATCCACCCCGGTCCAACTGACTCATACAAAACCCTGTGGCGAGGGAGCTTGCTCCCGCTCGACTGCGCAGCAGTCGCAAAACCAGCCGGCAGGGTGTGTCAGGCAAAACTCGGCTTTCAGGATTTGGGGCCGCTCCGCAGCCCAGCGGGAGCAAGCTCCCTCGCCACAAAAGCTCCTCTCATCAAGACTCGGCTCAAGCCTTCGGCTTGGCCTTCCTCGGCTTCAAATACTTCATCAACCCCTGAAACCACATCACCAGCGCCGGGTTGCCCTTGAGCTGAATCGACTTGTCCTGAATCCCCTGCATAAACGCCAACTGCTTGTTCTTCGCCTGCATCGTGGCAAAGCCATACGCCGCATCCTTAAACGCAATCGCAAATGCCGGCTCCGCCACCACCCCAGACTTGCTGGTGATGCGCTGATTCTTCACCACGAAATGCCGCGCCACTTTCCCATCCAGCGTCTGCAGCTGAAACACCAGATCCTTGTCACCCAACTGCTGCTGGAACGCAGGATTTTTCCGGCTGGCCTTACCCATCAACAAACCCATCATCCACAGAAGAAAACGAAATTTCATGCGCACAGCCTCAAAAGGAAAATGAACGGCCGGGGCAGTGTAAGGGATTCGGACGATAACGCCACTATCTGCCGCTGTTGGAAGAGGATGCAGACCAATTCCCGCACGATGACCACCAAGTCACCATTCCGCAAGCAACGTCCTACACCCGCACAGATCGTTCCCTTGCTCCGCGTGGGAATGCATCCCGAGACGCTCCGCGTCTCACCATTCACCTTTCCTACACCTGTTGAAACACATCCCTGTAGGAGCTGGCGAAGCCTGCGATCTTTTGATCTTCCGGCCCGCGAATCTATGGGAAATTTCCTGCAAAGTGCGGTGCTGTCCATGAACTAGGCGAGTTGGCTGGCTATCGATAGGCTCTGTGGGTCGCCGCAAAATCGGCGATACGGACGTGCAAGTCCGCATCGGCACACTATCGGTTATAGCTATTCACCGAGCGTTTTCTTATGCTCGCAAATCGTTATGGCAGCTGTGTGTGGGAGACCTTCGGGTCTGCCGGTTTGCCGATTGCCGGTCTTGCACACCTATACACAGCTGCCACCTAATTCGAAGTGCGAGCGAAAGGGTGTTAGCTCCTTAATCGGTATATTTAAATGATCAAACCAACACCCAATCCCCCCGAAACCCCAGATATATCGCCCTACGAATCTCTCGAATCAAAGAAATTCCACGAAGCCGCCGAGCGCGCCCTCGACCACCACTTCAAACCGCCCCTCGAACCACACCCCAAACGCGAAACCGGCCTCTTCAGCCTCTCCCCCGGCACCGACGCCGAAGCCCTCATGGCCAACGCCTCCGAAGACCTCCTGTCTATCAGCGTCATCGCCTGCGACCTCGCCGACGACCTCCACGGCTCACGCCGCTCGGTGGCACTGGCCCTGAGCAGAATGGCAGACGGGGTGCGATTGATGGTGGAAGGGACGCTCGACCATATTGAAGTGCGGAACGTGGCGGCCAAGCCGTAGCGAGATTTGCGGATGAAAAAAGGGGACGTTAAGTCCCCTTTCCTGCTACTCAACAACAACCACTAGCGAAAGTCCTCGGCACTTTTTGGACGAGCCTCCAACCCGAAAATCGCTATGCGGTGGATGTAGGCGTCACTACCAGCATTACAAGACTGTCGGAACACAACCTTGTCGTCCTTGAGTACTGAGAGATAACTCGCAAACGCCTGATTAACGAGGTAGGTATAAGCACCGCTTTTGAACTTGATGATGTTCAGGTTCACGCTGCCTTCCGACGCATCCACGACGAAGAATTTGCCCTTGGGCGGCGAGGCAGTCTTCGGATAGACCATTTCTATTTTTCCCGGTACGCCATAACGGTACTGAACAGAACCGGCCGTGGGCTTGCTGTTTCCTTGCGCACAAATGGAAACCGTCTTGCCGCCCTGCAACGGGCAACTGAAGTAAATGGATTCGTCATCCGAACACAACGTTCCATCCTGCCCGCGCTTCAATGGCGCTGTTTCTTGCGAAACGCGTCCTGGGGTTTGAGCGACATCTGCGCAATTGGACAGGCAAACCAGCTTCGAAAGATCCGGAACATCGCTTTCAGTAAACAGGTATGTCGCTGAACCATCACGGTTACGGGCGTGATAAACGGGAACACTGACGGCCAGCCCTTTGGCAGACACCGGCACCTCGGTGTCCCGACCCGAGACGACCCAGCCTTCGGCGTCCCCGCACAACTCCTCCAAAGCGACTTCATTGAACGGATCTTTCGTGGGCACGGCGAACGGCTTGGCATCACCTCGGCAGTCGTAGCCATGCCAATAGGGCCCGGTGTTCATATCAATGTCGATCGAGAAAACATAAGCGCCGTCGAGCACCACTTTTCCGCTGTAGCAGGTGAATACCAGCCAGCGACGCGACTTCGCCTGTGAGGAGTTTTCCTCCTCCAGGATGTAGCGCTCGCCATCTCGATACAGCCAGAAAACACTCATCGCTCCGGCCGATACCGGCCTTTCGGAGAGAAGTTGCCCGGACTTAGCGTCCACCAGGAAATCGTCTTTCAGTGCCAGCGCACAATCGCTGTCGGCGGCCATGCAAGACTCGAGTGACGGGAACACCGGCGCCGCTGCCACAGAGAAAGAACACAGCAATAACGCGATCAAGCATAATTTTTTCAACTTGCTTCCCTGCTCATGATTTACGGGTCTGATTGAACAGACTTCTTTCTTCAGCCAGTTCTCTGCGTTTTAAAGCGAGTAATCCATCACTTCTTCCAACTGCCAGCATTGCCCACGGACAAACCGATACTCGAAGACGTAGTCGGTATCTGGCTTCTGCAGGATCGCAGTCGCCTTGTCGCCCCGCTCTTCCTTGACGGTCAACGTCAGGCCCTGAATATCTCGCGTCACTTGATCCGGGATGATTGGAAACTTGAGCTGATCGCCGCTGAGGCTGCGCTTTTCCATCTCGGGTTCGGGATCGCCGGCCACAGTTGTAACCATTTTCAGTGGCTGCTGGACGAAGGATTTCTGCACATCGGCGCGCTCGGAGAAGGCTGTGAGAAATGCTGCAAAGTTGCTCGAAGGGCAAGCGGTGTCGGCCGAGTCGCCATTGGTTTTGATTGGTTTCTGACGGTTGTCCTGATCCAGCTTTGAATCAGCAATCATCTTCGCATCCTGAATGGCCAAAAACTTCTTAATACTTGCCGCGTCTTTGTATGCGCACTCCACGTCTACCCCTTTATCCAAGTCGCGACCTTCATAACAGTTCTGCAATTCAGGGGGATAGGCATTGCCGCGAAAAAATTCCAAAGACAGCCGACCTCCACTCTCGACGAGGTGCAACTCTTGGGTTGAATAGGAAACGCCCCGAAATCCGCTGTTCGACTCACGTGACTCCGTCAGAACAAACATGGACTTCCCCGCCCGTTCAGGGAATTTGCGCTCAAAAAAGAACACCGAGGCGATCTGCTCGCCTTCGACCTTCCACACATAATTCAACGAAGGCGTCACCGCACTTATGGGTGCATAGAAAATTTCGGCATCAGGCACGTGAATCACCCTCTCCAGATCTTTAAGGTTGTTCTTCAAAAAGAACACCGTGATCTTTTGATCGCCTACGGAAGCAACTACTGGTGGATGCAACTCACCAATGGTTTGTGGATCCTCCGCCAATGACGGCTGAGCCGACAGGCCAACCATGAGCCCAAACGCACCCATACAACCTAAGAGCTTGGCCAATTCCACTCACTTCCCTGTTGATCAATCTTCAAATGATTACGCTGATGGTTTCACGATGATTCAGGCGCGCCGCACTTCAGCTCTTTGATTTGTTCATTCCGAATCGGTATCACACAAGCGAGGCGCTTCTCTCCTTCCCCACGAAGCTCGAACAAGCTGAGCGTCAGGTGTAAACCATCAGTAGCGAACGCATGATCCTCAAACACCGCACTGGCATAGCCATCCCAAAACGACTTGCCCTCGAAACTGCAGAACCGCTTGGACGCCAGCACTCGCCAATTGCCATCGGGCGCGAGAATCTGGACATTGAGGCAAGGGTTGCCAAACGTAGTGACGTAGCGAGCTACCACATCACCGAAACGTTGCGAGGCCGATGCAGAAACCTTGGCCACATCGACCACTTCACTCGGGCCGTCAGGCGCAATCGCATCCAGGTAGGCGGCACGCTCCAGACTCATTCTAGTGACGCACTTATTGAGTACTTGGGAATAAGCCTGCGAACCGGGTGCGACAGCCGTGGTTTCGAGGGGGCAGGTGGTGTCACGCAATTTGATCCAGGCACGCTGCGACTCTTTGGCAGTGGCCATATTTGTCTTGGTCAGTTCCGGTTCGGGGCTGGACTCAAACCGCGACATCAGTTTTTTGTAGCTGGCATTGAGTTGTGCGTCGGCATTCTTACGGTCGGCCTCCACGCACTCATCGTATTGCCAACTCACGGTAATGACTTTACAGGCGTCCTCGCCGTGCGCGAATGACGCGCACAGCATCCCAAGAGGCAACGCGATAAAACGGACAATCCTGTTCAATTTTTCATTCCCTGATGTGCAGTTCGCTCAATCACTCTTTGCGGAATTTTCTGCGCCTTGCCATCGGCGCTCATCGCGTCGCGGTACTGGTTGTAATAGCGCTGCGCTTCGTCTTTGCGATCGAGGCCCCAGAGCGAGTCGGCGATGTTCAACATCAGTACCGTGCGTTTACCAACGGCCTCAACGCCGCGATAAAACTTCAGCGCCAGTTCATCTCTACCGTCCTCGGCCAAGTAGAAACCGAGGTCGTTGTAAGCCTGAACATTTTGCGCAGGGGGATGACACGCCATGTAGGATTCGGGGCTTAAAAAGCTCAGGCTCCATTCGAGGGACTCTGCTCGGGACTGCGCCGGCTCGATGCTCGAAGCATTTTTCAGCAGGTCCTTGGGTGACTCAGTCTCCAAGACAGGATTGAGCACCCCGCCCTCTTCGGAAACCCATTGGTTGCCCACCCATTTCCCCTCACAAAACCGTTCGTAACTTTCAGCCAGCACGCAACCGGTTTCCATCGAGATCACATCGCAATGCCCTTGTGATGTCGCTATTTCCTCACCGTTCTCACCTATGACTACGCCGTACTCCACCGCAGTCGCCAGTAGAAATTTTTTGTTAGGGCTGAGCCATTCAGGAGAAGCCTGGGCACCAATGCCGGCATGGAACAACGGGAACGTTTTTCCATTCGCGGTGAACCAGGCAGTGGTAGATTCCACGACGGGTGAAGTCCATTTTTTTGCCTGGAACGTCACTGTGTTTCCGGCGGCTCCCACTATTGGCGGGTCAACGGCAAAGACATTGGTAGCGCTGAACAAACTGCAGATCATCAACATCCACTTAAAGCTGGTCATAGCAATTTCCTTCGCTGGCAGTCGCGGGCAGTGAATGAGATAAAAGCGAAAGCGCAATCAGCACCGACCGATTGAAAAACCGGTTCATCCAATCACTCCTCATCCATCGGCGACGATTCCACGTCGGTCATGCTCAGCAGCCGAAACTCATTGTTCACAAACTCGTAGTAACGATCCCGGTTACCGCTTTCCAACGCGTTCCCCTGCGCATCTTCTTCGCCGTCGAGCGTGATGCCGGACACGATGATCAAGCGGCTCTCGGGTTGGTAAACCATGCCGAACGTGCTGCCGTCGTAAGCATTCGGCAGACCGCCAACCACTTCACCGGTCTGGGCGTCCAGCACTTCGCCGCAAATGGCGCTACCGCCACAGCCGAGCCTGTGCAGGATGTAGTGGCCGGCGAAGTTGACCTTGCCTTTCAGGGCTTGCACCCGTGCCTGATCCATCATTGGACTGCTGTTTTCTTGCGGCACCAGTTTATGGTTGGGGCCGGTGAAAACAGGTGTGACGGTGTAATCCTTAAAGGTTGGTTCGACAGCGAATGCCATGGACGCGGCAGCCAATATCAAGCTGCCGAGAACAATCGAAAATCCTTTCACGTAGTAACTCCGTAAATGCAGTGGGGACCGTCGACTTACTCGGACTGCCCTTCATAACGCTCTGTCTGCGGGTTGAATTGCCACAGATGGGGTCGGGTCATGGCCTCTTTGCCCTTGTAGCGGATCTGGTCGCGCTTATCCCGAATGTAGGAGTAGATCTCGATGTCTTTTACATCGCCGCCGTTCTTGGGCGGCCCGTCCAGCACCTTGATCCCGGCGAAGTAATCACCGCCCGTGTGTTTTAAGTAACCGCGGCACTGGATCAGGAAGGCATACGTCATATCACCTGCTGAGCCGTGACTTGAATACGAGAGAAAAATGAAGTCATCCTGGCCGTCGCCATTAAGGTCGCCTTGATACACGACCTTGCCCTCTTCCAGGGAAAAATGGCCGTCGTAGAACGACGAATGCACATCAATCTTTCGATCTGCACTTTCCATCCATTGCGAAAGAAAGTTCTTGGTATCGCTACTCTCGTTGCACAGATCAGTCGCCATGCCAGCCATTGGCATACAGCTCATCAATAACACCAGCAATCGTTTCACTTCATATCCTTCGAATTGATCAATTCCAACTCCCCATCCCGATACACCACCTCACACCCCACCCACGCCAGATCCACCTGCGGTATCACTGCCGACGGCTTGCGCAATTCGCGTAACAACGTCGAGCCATGGGACAACCGCCCGCCCATCCGCGCAATCACCGCCCGCGCCGTTTGATAGTGCGCATGTCGCCCCGGATCGAGAGTGTCTTCCAGCAAGATGTCCTCGCCGAGGATGCCTTGCACCTGCCCCGGATAAATCATGAACCCGGCGGCCTGCTCCGCACCTTCGCGACCGTCCTGCCAGAAGCTGCCATCGCGGGTGCGCACGTCGGGATGCGGCGCAAACCAGTGTTCGCGATCCGCCAGCGGCATGGCGTGGTGCAGACGAAAGAAGATGCGCATCAGGTTGTCGCGGTACCACTCGCGCACTTGCAGGCAGTAGCCGCGCAGGCCCGGCAGGCCGGTCGAATGCGCGAGTCGGATCAGACCTGGCCATTGCGGGAATGGCTGTAGCGGCAGATCGCTCGACGCGGGCCGAGGCGTAGCGGGATCGGTTTCCCACGGCAATCGATGCGGACTGTTTTCAAGGTTGTCGTAAGCGGTCGGCGGGCGGCCCAGCCAATCGCCGCCGCTGCTGGCAAGCGCCGTGGCGATACACAGATTGCCTTGCACGACGAACACGTAAAACCTGGTGAACCAGTCCGCGAGTTGTTGGCCATCGGCAGCTTGGGCGACGAGTTCGGCCAGTTCCCGATCGAAGCGCTGCAAGCCGTTTTCAAGGTTCAGCAAATGGCTGCGAGCGCTGCGCTGCATGCGCAAAAACAGCGGCAGCGAACGCAGCATCTTCAGTGGTTGCCACGGCAGATGCGGAGTCGCCCCGCCAACTTCACCAGCGTAGTTACTGGCGCTGATGCCCCAGTCGGCCAGCCTTGCGAGGAACAGATCATTGTTGATGTAGGACGCGCCGCCGAACACCGCGGTGAACGGCTCGTTGTCCTGCAGCACCCGCGCATCCCAACGCGCCATGATCGCCGGAATACTCGCGGCGGCTCGGCGTTGGGCGTATTCCACCAACACGCTCGGTTGCGGCGGCAGGATCTCGGCGATATTGGCGGCGGTCAGGTGGCGGCGCCAGCCGTAATCGCTGATCGGCCGGTATTGCAGCAGCCACAGTTGTGAGCCGTCCCACGCCCATTCGACGTCGCCGGGCACGTAGTGGAACACGCGCAACACGTCCTGCAGAAAGCGCCACAGCAGGTCTTCGGTCAAGCCGTGGGCCGGTGTGAACGTGCCGCTGCGCCACGCATCGCCGAGCCGCGAAAGTGTTGCCCGTGAGGGGCTGATGTGACCGTCGGCGAGCGATTCGAGATGGCCTTCAACCCATTCCAGTTCTACCGACAAATGCCGCACAAATGCGATGCCGGAAACGACCGGGGTGATGAAGCGCTGCACCACCACTTCCTCGACACCTTCGGCCGTCAGTTCGGCAATGCGTTTCGGCACGTTGGCGGTCGGTTCGCGCAGATAGGTGGTGCTCAAACCGGCATTCGCCGAATCGGCCTGATCCTCGCCATAACTGGAGGAGCGCACCGCCCAGGCCACATCAGGTTGGGCGGCGAGAAATGCCGGCAGACGCGGATCGTCGCAATCGTTCAGCGTTAGCGCCGTCGGCACCGGTTGCCGCGCCAGTTCAGCCAGGCGCAAACGCCCGCCCTTGGTGTGCGCGACAAACCCGCGCTCGCCCGACTCCAGCCATTGCGCGAACTGCGCGGGCGCGTCGATCCACGGGTAATGACCCCAGCCGGGTTTGAGACTGATGGTCAGATCAGCGCGAGCCAGAATCGCCGACCACGCCGCCGCTTGCTCGATACCGAGAACCGCGTCTTGATCGCCCCAGACCAGCTCGACCGGATCGGTGATCCACTCCAGCAGTGGCAGCGCGGTATCGGCGCGAATCAGATCCCAGTGCGGCACAAACGCACGGCAGCGCGCATAGCCGGCGCCCATGCGCTGGTACTGCGCGGGCGTCCAGGTCTGGTTGGAAAACTTGCGCGCGAACAGCGTGGGTTTGTTCGACAGCAGCCAGTGAATGGTCTTGCGGATCGGCAGCGGCGACATCAGTGCCGGCAAGCGACGCTGCCACAGAAACGCACCGACCGGCGCCAGCAAAACGCTGCGCGAAAAGTGCCCGGGCCGACGTTGCAACGCATGCAGCACCAGCAACGCATTGACCCCGACCGCCATGATCGCGCTGCCCTGCTGCGTCATCGCCAGCAAAGTCTGCGCGTAGTCCGCCAGATCCTCGCAGGGCGGCTGCGGATTGGCGCCGAAGCCCGGCAATTCCAGCGGCATCACGTCGTAGCGCTGAAAGTGCGGCAACGCATCGTCCCACCAATCGGCGGCGCTGCCGTTGCCGGCCAGCAGGTACATCAACGGCTTGCTCATGAGCGGCACTCAGGTCAGATCGCGCAGAGCGGCGTCGAGGGTTGGATAGCGGAATGTGTAGCCGGCCTCGGTCAAACGCTGGGGCACCACGCGCTGACCGTCGAAGAACAACTGCGCCATCTCCCCTGCCAGCGCGCGCACTGGCGCGGCGGGAATGTGGAACCACACCGGGCGTTTGAGGACGTTGCCGGCCTGCTCGGAGAACGCTGCCTGACTGACCGTTTCGGGCGCCACCATGTTGTAGGTGCCACGCAGAGTGTCGTCGTTGAAAGCCCGCGCGATCACCTGAAGCACATCGTCGCGATGCACCCAGCTCATGATCTGCCGACCATCGCCCATGCGTCCGCCGAAGCCCAGGCGAAACGGCATCAGCAACGGCGTCAATGCACCACCCAGGCCGAACACCACGCCGAGGCGTAACACCACCTGACGCACGCCAAACTCAGTGGCCGGTTGCGCGGCAGCTTCCCAACGCGCACAGAGTTCAGCCATGAATCCGTCGCCCTTGCTGGCGTGTTCGTCGAGGCTTTCGCTGGCATCGCGCACGCCGTAGAAACCGATGGCCGAGGCTTGAATCCACAGCGCTGGTTTGTGCTTGGTGTTTTTCAGCCAGGTCATCAGCGCATCGGTGGTGCCGACTCGGCTGGCGAGCAGTTGCGCCTGACGCTTTGGACTCCAGCGCGGCCCGGCGACGGGTGCGCCGGCGAGATTGATCACTACGTCGAAGGTGTCGTCGTGGCTGAGTTCGCTGAGCGAATGCACACAGCGGGCGCGGCCGTTGAACAGGTTGGCCGCTTTCAACGGATCGCGCGTTAGAACGCTGACCGAATGGCCGGCGTCGAGTAATCGATTGACCAAGGCTTCACCGATGAACCCGGTGCCGCCGGTGATCAGCACGCGCCTGAAAGCGCTCACGGCAAACGGATTGGATTGGCTCGGCATCTTTTCTGGTGGGGATTTTCGGCGGTCATGGCGATACAACCAAACCATCGGCGGCAATAGCAACAGCAACGCAAAACCGTCGAGCCAAAGGTGCGACCAAACCTGTTGTTGCGCCGAGAGCCACATGTCCTGCGGCGCCCATAGCAAGATGCCGGCGATCAACCACCCCCACACTGCCGGGGCTTTCAAGCGATTGCCTAAGTGCACCAACGCGAGCATGTACAACGAATAACTTTGCAGCGTCGCGCCGAACAGCGCGAGCCACCAAACTTGTTGTTCGTGGCCGGCGGCGGGTACTGCGTCGGCGCCCCAGAATGCGAGTTCGAGGGTGTGCAGATAGCCGTCGAGTAATCCGGAATGCCCGGCCCAGGTCAGGGTGAGACCGGCGAGAATGTGCACGATTGCGGCGGCGTACAGCCAGAGCACTAACGCTGGGCGAAGCGAGGTCGAGGGGGCTGGCATTCCGTGTCCTGAGCGCATTCCTTTGGGGGTGGGGAGTTTAAAGGAAAACGCGGGACATCAGTCGCTCGAAGATAAGCGATTGATCGCGTTCAGTGACCGCTATCGCACGGTGTGAGCGTCGATCACGCTGAGTAAATCCTTCAACCTGCCAATATCCTCTTCGTAAAAATCATTACATTGCGTGACGACTACATATACAGAGCCGGTTGCTTTTTCGTGGGTACTGCATACAAGTTCAAAACCTTCCCCGCCACCCTGTCGTTCATACACGACATCCCGCGCATCAATCAGTACCCAGCCTGGCCTTGCCAGTTTTTTAGTGGCTGATTCGGGCAACTGATCGAAATACATGATTCCCTCAGCATCCGGCAACTTGACGAGCAAGTTGTAGGGCGACGACAAAGCACTCATCCCCACCGTTTTCTTGACCTCGTTGAGATCATTACCCCGCACGATAAATGTTGGAAGGCGATCTACATCACTCTCATAAGTTGGATGATTGCGTGGCCCAGCTTCAGGACTTCCACGGCGCCTTCGCTGAGACAACTGACCACTTCGAGCGTTGACTGGACGTCGTGAAACGCACAGGTGGATTCTTGAGCAAACACTGTCTGTGATAGAAGTCCCGCGCAAAACGAGAACACCCAGGTGAAACAAGCTTGGGGCACGCTCAATCGAATGGCCTTTTTACGCATTTTCATATCACCACCCAACCAAGTAAAAATATTAATCAGCACAACATCAATGTGCTGGAAGGATGCCGTCCAAATATAAAGCTCTCTCCAGACTCATCTTCGCGGTGCACCTATTCAGATCTGCAGAATAGGATGGCTTGTCCCATTCATTCTCAAACCCCTCAAGCCTACAGTTCGAATCCCTCAGCTTTATCCACGCCCGCTGGGAGTTTTTCAGTCGATCCAGAAACGCCTTATGCTCTTCATGCCGAGACTGGTATTGAAAAATATACCGAGACCCTGCTCTATCAATCAGCGCTTCGTAACGGTCATTAAGCACGCGAGCCGCAGCCTTCATCGCTTCTTCTGCGCACTCGCCACGTTGCCCGGCCACGGCCTCGCAATCCGCATCTTGGGCAAAGCTGACTGACGAGACTGACATCGCCATAAATGCAAAGAACATCAAACGGGCGACATTCACTGAGTGCCACCTGCGCCAATACATTCAATTGAGCTGTCCATAACGACGCCTCGGACCAGCAAACGCTCGACCGCAGCAGGGCTCCACTTAAGCTCGGTCTTGCTGGCCTCGCGGTAACAGGCCATTGCGCGGGGTAGATCAGCAGCGACGACAGTGCCGGTTTCGTAGACTTCACCCAATCGCAGGAGTGCGTGGGTAGAGCCTCGTAGCGCGGCGCTATCCAATGTCGCCATCGACTTTTGCGGATCGATGCAGGCTTTGTCATTGCCGTACTCACCCTCATCGCAGTAAAACAAGGAGAGGAACACGCCATCGTCGGGATTGCTCTGAATTCCCTGATTCATGAGCTTCAGAATCTGTTCATTCGGCAATCGCGGTGCCTGCCCGGAAAGACTGATCCCCGCAGCTGCTATCGCCGCTTGGGCCGAACCTTTGCGGGCGCCGTCCACATAGCTATCCAGCGAAGCCGCGTACAAAGAGACACCGGATTCTCCAGATGCCTTGTTGACCAGCCGATCGAACATCACGCCTTTCTTCAACTCGCGCTCACCGGGTGAAGGGTGATCTGTTCGAGCCACGTCATCCATCACCGCTTCAAGCGTCCAGTCTTCAGTACTGTTCAGCACCCAGCAATCGCTGCGCTTGAAGACGAAAATCTTCAAGAAAGCGTGAATCCAGGGACAAGCCACGTTTACGCACAAGTGATAAAGCGTGGCGTTCCCCTATGGCACGCAAAAAATTGCCAGCCATCACTATTTAGCAGCGTTAATATAGGATTTGATCAAACCTGCATTAACATAAGGGAAATGTTGCTCCTCACCTTCTTGATACCCTTCCATCCCACTCAAGTTCTTATCAAACCTGACAAGCTTATTCACAACCAATTTATTATCCGCACTTTTTTCATACCCATAAACTTGATAAAGGGTTCCGTACGTTCCAATTCCTCTGCTCGTGATTTCCCAAGAAACCAAAACAAGTACATTTTTCTTACCCTTTACCGGATAAAAGAAAATCGACTCGATTTTTGGGTCCGAGCCCGCCACATCATATTTATCGACAAGACTTCTATTTTTTTTATTATCGACACCAACAACATCCAAAACCAAAGAAACCGGAAACTCCGCGTTCCCTGTCTGCAAAAAGGATAGCTCCCCTCCCTTTACAACATTAGTTTTAAACGGCCCCTGAATCACTCGACCCTGAAGGTAATCTACATCTTGAGCACTGCTGGAATTTGCTATAAGAAAAACGAAAGCAAACATGAAAAAACGGAGCATAGCGAATGACCTCTTAGTTAATATTCATTAGTGCAGCGAGGGCTTGGTATCTATTGTTCCTGTCCGTATACCCGTTTTGACCGCCATTCACCATTTGTGTTACGTCAACCACGCTGCCTGCCTTGGCGACTTCGCACAATTTCGAGCCTCCCTGACCAGTCTTGGTAAACCAGAAGACGAAAGCGGACTCAACACCGTATTCGGCTGAGGATATCAGGAGATCCGGATTGACCACAAAATCCTGAATATCCGAAGGGTTTCGCTGATTATGAACATTAGTGAATCGTTGATACTCTGATTTACCGGTTACTTGCAACATTCCACGGCCACGATATCGATAACCGTCTCGACTGGCCTCATTACCATTACCCATTCGGCCCTCGTAAACGTAACTAGCAAG
The DNA here is from genome assembly GCF_018729515.1 of Pseudomonas sp. MG-9. Lineage (NCBI taxonomy): Bacteria > Pseudomonadati > Pseudomonadota > Gammaproteobacteria > Pseudomonadales > Pseudomonadaceae > Pseudomonas > Pseudomonas sp. MG-9. The sequence goes on along the minus strand of NZ_JAHHZH010000002.1, from coordinate 291,629 downwards.
ATTTTCAGCGTTCATCGCGTAATGACTTGTTTCTGACCAAAGCTTGCTTCTCAACACACCAAAATCGCAGCTATCCGTTTGCTCATTATAGCCATTCACATTGTTATGCCGTCTGCACCCGTAGGTTTTTTTCATTTGTCGGGCGCTATAATTCAAACCCTCTTCAATAATCCTGAATTGACTTTCATGACCAACTTGGGAGAGGAAATGCGCAATAGCTTTGGGTTGCTCGAGCTTATACGCCGTAGCATACTTATTGAGATACGGCAAAATATTCAAGTGATGTGCTTCCGCCCCTGCTGGGTTAGCGGCCCTAAGCATTTCCAGAGTAATCAGATCACGTGGCGCAGTGAAATTGCCAATAAGCGCAATCGGATGAATATGCCGAACATTAGTATCACTGGTCATTCCATGTTGCCCGACAAGCTTGTCCCACCAACTCAACTTCTTAATTCTTGCTTTTTCCTCAATCCATTCATTGTGTGGCTCTGTTTCACTGTGACCCATCAATTCATCCAGAGAATCCCATTTTTCTTGTTTGAATTGCCACTCGTTTTCATAGCGTGTAACCATCTGAGAAATTGGCTGTGCGAACCATGGCTTACTCAAAGCCTCTTTTATTTCCGAAGGCGTGAGCTTTTTATCGCCGTTTCTGTCTAGAATTTTGTAAAGGTTTTGCTTTGTAGAACCTTCTTCGGCGTTGCCGATATTAGGCTGGTAGTTCGTTTGTTCTTCCTCACTAAGACCTTCCTGTGCATGAAGAAACGCGGCCAAATGATCCACGTTACTCCCCGCCTCATCTATAAAGCTAAAACCTTCCCACTCAAAAGGTGAATGGCGCGACAAGGTAGTGTCAGGCTCTGCAAACCATCCGTTAATCTCATTCCCTTCGGCATCCCCCAGCAACCCATCCAGACGCCACCAAAGCGTATAGGTAGTGGTTCCACCCATCACAACAGGAACCTTTATCTTTTTTTCCGCTGGTAGCGCTTCCAATACCCCGACTGGGATAAAGAAGTCATAACCAACCTTTTTGTGGGGATCGGTCACTTTCGGAGGATTTGTTGCGCTCATTCCTTGCGTGTGAGTAACCAACACACTGTCTTTTGGAATCTTTACAAGCGTTTTTTCAGCGGCAGGCATTCCCGCAGCTTTCTCTTTACTCAGTTCGGTAAATGCCTTTACGTCCTCGCAGCTAAACACCTCAACGTGCAACAGATTCTTTGGGGCCGAATCCGAATGGTTTTGATATTTGCCTACGTGACCGATCAGACTCCCCGCCGTAATCGGGAATGGAGTCGCTAAAACATGTACCGAGTCCTTCTCGGCTGGCTCACTTTTGGCTTCAAGGTTCCCCTCCCAGACATACCCGAGCACCTCAGCAGGCGCCAGCGGAGGAATAGCATTCCCGCTGACGATCTCCAACAGTTTTTGGTATTTACCACGCGTCCCATCGCTCCCGATTCTGACTTGCGTGCCGTGGGGCAAAATGGCTTTTTCAGCGCCGGACCGGCTTGCAGAAGCGCGAACAACCAAACCTTTCTGAGGTGGGTTCATCGGGTCTTTTGCAGCGGCGCCAATGACGTAAGTGTTAGGTGTCGGGCCCGCCGTCATTTCTCTCTTGAAAACCCAGCCTGCTCCGGGTTGGAGATTGGTATTAGCCGGCGTGACGCTGACCACCTTGAGCCAACCGTTTTGCTCTTCCCCCGTCTCGACGACCGTACCGCGACTCAAAACCGTTAGCACGGTTGCATACCCAAGTTTGCCACGCGGTTCCTGACGAACGCGCAAACCGAGGATTTCGTCGTCGGCCGTTGCTTTGACTTGCAACGTACCACCTCCCCAAAAGGGCGGTCGCGACAATGCTGGAGTTTCCTCGTAGTTCTTCCACTGCAACAAATGCATGTAAAGACTGAAAAAAATCAGGCTTGGACCAGGTGCTGGCGGAGAAGCAGGCGATCCAGCAGGAGCTGGGGTTGCAGGTTGCACCGGCACTTCCAAACGATGCTTAACCAATACAAAACCAGTCGAAAACTCAGCCTCAGCCGTACCGTAGGCGGATTTCGGGTACCTGCTATCAATGCGATAAGCGACTACTTCACCGTCAGCTATGCATTTGACTTCTGCCAGGTCGGGCACTAAACCCGAGGCTTCATCGAAATGAATACCGCCATGCCAAAGGCCATTGGCACCCAACGGGTAGAAACCATCTTTGGCCTTGGCTAAAGCCTTGTAGAACTGCTGCGGATCCGTCGTCCCCGCCGCTCCAACTTTTAATGGATACGACCATTTTTCTACTTTCTTGCTGGTTGTTTCTGTCATTACCAATTACCTGAATTCTGATCCCTGGTGGCTTGGATTGCCGTCGATGTCTTACCCGGAGAAATTGAGCATGCGTTTCGGTTTGCGTTTGATCTTTTCCTCAGACGCATTCAACAACGCCTGATCCATCAAACTCCCCGCCTTATCCTTATCCGCCGCCCCCGGCAGCACCGGCGGTTTAATCCCGATCCCGGTCCCCGACCCAGCCGAACCGCCAGCATTAATCTTCACCACCGGCCCAACCACCGTCACCCCACCGCCATCAAGCTTGATAAAGCTCCCACCCCCAAGAATGGTCAGCTCCGTCCCCGCCTCAATAACAATCTTGTCCCCAGCCTTGAGGTGAATCTCTTTCCCCACGCTGGTGAGCTGCGCCGTACCGAGTTTGACGTGTTGGTTCTGCCCTACCGTGAGGTGATCATCCAGCTTCGCTTCAATCTTGCGATCACTGATGGTGGTGCGGTGCTCTTCAGCCTTCAGCTCGGTGTAGGTGTTCTTCACCACCGTGTCGTGACGTTCATTCCCGACCCGAATCTTCTGGTCATGCTCAACGTTCTCATCCCAATCGCGCTGGGCGTGGATGTAGATCTGCTCCGCACCTTTCTTGTCTTCAATGCGCAGTTCGTTATACCCACCGCCAGCCGGTGAGCTAAGCGTTTTGAACACGCTGCGAGTCTTGTTCGCCGGCAAGGCGTACGGCACCGGGTTTTCCTTGTGGTACAGGCAGCCGGTCACCAGCGGTTGGTCGGGGTCGCCTTCGAGGAAGGTGACGAGGACTTCCATGCCGATGCGCGGGATGCTGATGGCGCCGTAGCGGTCGCCGGCCCAGGAGCTGGATACGCGTAGCCAGCAGCTGGTTTTGTCGTCGGCCTGGCCTTCGCGGTCCCAGTGGAATTGCACTTTGATGCGGCCGTATTGGTCGCAGTGGATTTCTTCGCCTTTGGGGCCGGTGACCATGGCGGTCTGGCTGCCGAGCACGCGTGGTTTCGGGTGTTCGAGGGCCGGGCGGTAGAACACGTCCCACGGGGTGGCGAGGAAGGTGTTGCGGTAGCCCTGGTGGAAGTCGTCCTTGTTGTCGGTGGTGTCGCTGGTCACACCTTCTTCGAGGACTTGCGGTTGCTTGCCTTCGTGGAGGATTTCGGTGAGCAGCCACAGGTCGTTCCACTCGCTGCGCGGGTGGTCGGACATTTCCATGAAGTGGCCGCTGACCAGTTTGGTCTGATCGCCACGACCTTCGGCCTGGCGGTAGTCGGCGCGGTGGCGTTCGAGGGCGCGCTGGCTGAGGAACTTGCCACGCGCGCGGTCGATGAAGCGGCCCGGGTAGTCGTAGTCTTCCAGATCTGGCTCGGTGCTCTCGCCTTCAGGTTTGTACGCCGCTTCCATTTGCAGGCGCGGTTTTTCGAAGTCGTAATCGCGGCGCGTGGTGCGGCTGGTGCGGGTTTCCAGGCGCAGTTTGAAGCCTTTGATCACCGGTTCTTCGGCGACCATGCCGCTGCCTTGCACGTAGGCGGTCGGCTGACCGAGTTTCTGGAACACGGTCTGGTCGTCGCCGAACACCAGCAGATGGCCCTTGTCGCTGTGCTGGAAGTGGTAGTGAATGCCCTCCTCCTCGCACAGGCGCTGGACGAAGTGCAGGTCGGTTTCATCGTACTGCACGCAGTAATCGCGATCCGGGCACGGCTGGCTGAGCTGGAAGCTGTAGGCGTTGCCCTTGATCCCGTGTTCATCGAGGATCAGCGCGATGATTTTCGGTGCCGACATCTGCTGGTAGATACGCTGGTTGGTGCGGTGATGCAGGTATTGCAGTTGCGGCACCAGCGAGACCTTGTAGCGGGTCAGACGCTTGCCGGCATCGCCCTGGGCGACGCGGTAGATCTGGCCGTGAATGCCGGAGCCTTGTGGGTCGAACGCCAGAAACGCCTGCTTGTGCAGGAGCTTTTCCAGGTCCAGATCGGGGTTTTCGCTGACCAGTTCGAGGTCGAAACGAAACGGCTGGCTGATGCCTTCGGTGCCGGTGAACGACAGCACTTGCAGGTCGCCCACGTAGTCTTCGACCTTGAGGCTGAAGTGGGTTTCGTTAGCTGGGTTGAACATAAAGTGCTCCCTGTTCGAATGTCGTCCGTTACGCCCGAAGTCGCAACCGTTGCAGCCAGGACGAAGTGGCGCCCAAGGCGTCACGCAATTGATCGGCAGTGATGGTGCGTTCTGCCGCATTGAAGCTCAGCGCGGTTTTTAGCGCTGGCCAGCCGTGTTTTGGCAGGTTCGCCGGGGCTTGCAGCTCGCGCTCCAGGCGCTCGTCGCGAGCCTGGGTCGAGGGCAAGCGGCGGAACGGGTGTTTGCCGCTCGCCAGTTCATAGATCACGCAGGCCACGCCGTACACGTCCGCGCTGGCCGACAGCGGTTGGCCCTCAAGCAGTTCGGGGGCGGCGTAGCCCGGGGTCCAGGCGTTGAAACGTTCGCGGCTCAGGTGTGGCAGGCCGGGCAATACGCCCTCGTCTGCCTGGCCGAGACCGAAGTCGAAGAGGCGCAAGCCGTCTTCGCTGAGCATGACGTTGCTCGGTTTCATGTCACCGTGTAGCACGCCGCGACGGTGGGCGTAGGCCAGCGTATCGAGCAGCGGCAGGACGATGTCGCGCGTTTCTTTCCACGGCAGGCCGAGGGGCCGCTCGCAGAGCAATTTGTCCAGGGTCAGGCCACGCATGTATTCCATGGTGATGAAGGCCCGCTGGCAATCGGTGTCGACTTCAAAGGTGTGTGCGCGCACGACGTTGTCGTGGCGCAGGCGTCGGGTCAGGGCGAACTCGCTGTAGAGCAAGGCACTGGCGTCCGGCGATTCGGCAAATTCTTCGCTGAGGATTTTCAGCGCAATGTAAGGATCGGGATCGCCGAACTGCTCATGCAGCAGGTCCCGCGCCCGGTAGACGGCACCCATGCCGCCCGCCCCGAGCAGGCGCTCGAGGTGGTAGCGGCCGGCGAGTACGTCCGGCAGTGCACCGATGCTGGCCTTGGTTGGCGCCAGCAAAGGCTCGGCTTTATCAGGCTTGGCGAAGGCGAAGTAAGTCAGGTTGTTGGCCTGTTCTTCGCTCATCAACAAGTCATCGACTGACGATTCGATTTCACTCATTGGCGGATCACCACGGCAGTCAGGTTGTCCCGGGCGGCGCCACGCAGGGCACCGTCGAACAAACGTTCCAGCGCCACGTGCGGCGCACTCAGGCTGAGGGCGTTGCCGAGGGCATCGCTGCTCAGGCCCTGGTACAAACCATCGCTGCACAACAGGAACGCATCGCCCGGATAGACCTCGAGTTCGAGGACATCCAGGGTCAGTTGTTCAGCCGCGCCGACGGCTCGGGTCAAGGCCTGAGCTGCCGGATGCGCTGCGGCCTGTTCGACGCTCATTTGTTGCTCGTCGATCAGTTGCTGTTGCAGCGAATGGTCCTTGGACAGCTGATACAGCCGCTGCCCACGCCACATGTAGCAACGGCTGTCGCCGGCCCAGATGCAGGCCGCGCGATTGCCTTCCACCAGCAGCGCCACGACGGTGCTGCCCATGATGCTGTCGTGACGCCCGGCGGTGACCGTCAACTCCTGCCCCAAACGCCGGTTCAGCCAGTGCAGGCACTGGCGGATGGCTTTGAGGCGTTCGTCGAAGTCCTCGTGTTGCGGCAGTTCAGCCAGGCTGGCGACGATCAACTGGCTGGCGATGTCGCCCCCCTGATGACCGCCCATGCCGTCCGCGACCACCCACAGCCCCTGCTGTGGCGAGTCGAGGAAGGCATCTTCGTTGCGCGCCCGCACCTTGCCCGGGTCGGTACGCGCCGCGCTGCGCCAGGAACTGGCCACCAGCATCAGAGCTGCACCGGCATACGGAAGGTGCGCAGCACGCCCATGTCAAATGGGTTCGGCGTGCGCTGACTGGTCAGCAGGTAGTTGGCGCGCAGGCCACCCACGTCGGCTTTGAGCACCAGCACGTCGCGACCGGTCAGGTACTCGGTCTGCATCAGGTCGAACAGACGGAACAGCGACCATGGGCCGGAGTTCTTCTCGATGCCGATCGGACGCCCCGCCATCTTGTCCATCACCAGGCTGGTGCGACCGTCCTCCGCATCGGTTGGCCACTTGAACGTCATCGGCAGGATCGGACCGTGGCGGTATTCCATGGTCTTGTCGCCGAACTTGAACTCGGAACGGCTGACGGCCGGGTCGAGGGTGTACGGCTCCAGTTTGAACTGCACGGTCGGCTCGGCCGGGTTGATCGAGAAGAAGCTCTGGCGAATCGTCAGGGCTGCGGCCATCTGGTCCAGGTACATCTTCGATACCGGCAGGCTGTGGCCGTCGACGCTGCGCATCCGGTAGTTGCCCGGATCACCGCTGACGAACGGACGCATGTAGCTGTCGAAGAAACGGTCGACGGTGCCTTGAGCCCGGAAGAACTCGCGGAAATCGCTGATCGCCACGTCGCTGGTGCTGCTGGCGCTGAACGGATAACGCTTGCTGATGGTTTTGCCATACACGCTGTACAGCTCGTTCTGATAACGGCCGTTCAGGTATTGGTAGGCATCGTTGAGCACCAGACGCCACGAGTCTTCGGCCAGTACGTTGAACCACACGCTCAGTGGACGTGGCAGGCGACCCGAGGCCGCACGCAGGTTGGTCAGCGCATCACGCTGGCCGCTCATGCGGGTTTTCGCCAGTTCGAACGCGGCTTGTTCCGGCGTGCTGGAACGGGCCAGACCGGACAGTTGCAGTTGCAGGTCGTTGAGCGCACTGAGGGCTGGAGTCAGGTCAGCGGCCGGGCCGTTGTTGTCATCGAGCAAACGGTGCAGCGGTTCGAAGCGGCGTTGCAGCGACTTCTTCGCGGTGTCCGGCAGGTTCTTCGCCACGTTCATGGCCGAAGCCTTGTCGGCGACAGCCGAGGCCAGTTTGCCGACCTTGCCCAGTTTGCCCTTCTGCCCTGCCAGTGCATCGGCAGCATCACCGGCTTCATCCACTGGATCGGCAGCAGCCGGAAAGCGCGTGTTCTCGCGCACTTCAGTGAGCAATGCCAGTACCGGCGAGTTGGCCGAAGTCAGGCCCGCCAGTTGCTCGGCGCCTTCACCGGCGTCGCTGATCGGTGGCAAGGCCACCTGGCCAACGGCTTCGCTCCAGTAGTTGGCGTAGTCGCGGAAGTACAGTTGCTCCAGCTCGACCATCAGGCGACGCAAGTCCATGTCGCTGATGCCCGCGCCTTCGCCCAGCACCCAGTTGTCACGCAGGATGTCGGTGACCAGCGCCGAACCCTGCACCGAGAAGTACTGCTGATAACCCTGCTGGGTATAGAACCCCGGGATCACGTATTCGGTGCCGATGAACAGCGAGCCCTGTGGGCCGAGGTGTTGGCTGAAACGGTATTCCGGCAGGTTGCGCGCCTGCTCGCGGAGCATGCGGTAGACCACGGTGGCCAGCGATTCGGCGCGCAGAACCTGACGTGCCTGAGTCACCAGCTGATCGTCCAGCGGGTAGATGAACGGCTGCTTCAGCAGGCGTTCGAGGTGGGTGTTCAGACCGTTCTGCACCGCGGTGTTGCCGGTGTAGCGCTGCGACCAGTCAGTGGCGACCCAGTCCTTGAGCCACGCCGCGTCACGACGGTCTTTCATGTTCAACATCAGGTACGCACGCAGGCTGTTGAGCAGCTTTTCGCGGTCCTTCATGTTGGCGCGGATCTGCCCTTCGAGCATCGTCGCGACCCGTGGCAGCAGTTGCGCTTCAAGCTCATGCTCGTAGGCTTGCTTGACCACCGGATTGACGTCTTCGCCCTGATACAGACCGCCACGCTCGTGGTACGAGACGTCGCCTTTCTTCGGGAACACCTGAGTCGCGGCGTAGCTGGTGTCGAGGGTTTTCAGCACGCCCATCGCATCATCGCGCGGGGTCAGTGCCGAACGCTGCTGAGTCCAGTTCTGCGCCAGTGTGCGCAGGTTTTCCAGACGCTCATAGTTGGCCGAGAAACCACCGGCCCAGAGCATGCCGAACAGGGCCAGTGCCGCCAGTGCGCCAATGTACAACGCACGCTGACCCCAATGGATGCGGCTGCGCTCGCGCTTGTCGAGGCCGGCCAGATCCGATTCGGGGAAGATCACCCGGCTGAACAGATGATGGATGAAGCGCGAACGGCCACTGCGCAGGGTCGGCAGCACGCCGGCGCTCATGCCCAGGCTGGCGCCGATGCCGGCGGCGGTCGCGTCCATTTCCTGAGTCAGGTGCGGGGCACTGGTCAGGTAGAAACCACGCAACAGCGTTGCACGCTGGTAACGGTTGCCGGTGAATGCCATGTCGACGAACAGGCACAGGCGCTCGCCGATCTGCCCCAGTTGATGCGGGAAGTCGAGGATGCGGCCACGGCGCTGGGTATCGCGCTCGGAGTGCATGCGCATGATCACCTGATTGTTCAGGCGACGCAGCAGCTCTTCGAACTCGCCGCGCAATACAGCCACGTCGGTGCCGACCTGATCCTTGCGGAAACTGGTCCCCAGCACCTGATCGCTTTCTTCGCGGGTCAGTTGATCGAAGAACTCGTCGAAACCGAGCAGCTTGTCCGCCTTGCTCAGCACCAGATACACCGGCACATCGACGTGCAGCTTCTGATAGACGTCTTGCAGACGACCGCGCACCTGGCGTGCCAGGGTGTCGATGTCCTGCTCGCTGCCACCGATGAGGGTTTCCACCGGAATGGTCACCAGCACGCCGTTCAACGGACGCCCGCGACGACGCTTGCGCAACAGCTCGAGCAAGGTGGTCCAGGCACTGCCGTCGACTTCCGCGTCCGGCTGCGTGGTGTAGCGCCCGGCGGTGTCGATCAGCACACCGTGGTCGGCGAAGTACCAGTCGCAATGACGGGTGCCGAGGGTGTCGCGGGTCAACTTGCGGTCGATCTTGTTGATCGGGAATTCCAGGCCGGAGAAGTCCAGCAGGCTGGTCTTGCCGGACGCCTGCGGACCGATCAGCAGGTACCACGGCAAGTCGTTGCGCCAGCGTTCGCTGCGGCCACGATACAGGCTCGAGGTCTTCAGGGTTTTCAGCGCGTCCTTGAAGCGCGCCTTCAACTCTTTCTGCTCTTCTTCGATCATCTCGTCACGACGGATGCGATCCTGGCCGTCTTCGGTTTCTTCGACGGCTTTCTTGCGGATGCCCGCGCGCCAGCTGACGAAGACCATGGTCAGGCCCCAGATCAGGAACAGCACGCTGATGGTCAGCAGACGCGAGGTCGCGCTTTCCCAGAACTTGTAGTCATCCACCGCCAACAACGGGCCGACGAACCACACCAGCAGTGCCACGAACAGCACCAGCAGCAGGGTCCAGACCCAGGTCTGGCGCAGGAAGGCGCCGACTTTCTTGAAAAACTTTTTCATCACACGTCCCTGTTACGGCTGCGACTGCGGTTGGACCGCGGCCGGATCAAGCGGCTGATAAGGATGCAGAACGGTGTCGCGCTGCTCGCCCAGGACCCAGGCGAAGCCCGAATACATCACCACCAGGCACACGAAAGTGAACAGCACCACCATCCACGCCGGCACGATGCGCACCAGGTTGCGGCGCTGGTCGTTGAGGCCTTCCCAGTGCGGCGACAACTCGCGCGGCACGTCGCCACGCAACTGACGGATCTGCCGGTACAGAGCGTCGCGGATGCCTTCGAGTTCGAGCATGCCACGCGCTTGCACGCGGTACTTGCCCTCGAAACCGAGGGACAGGCACAGGTACATCAGCTCGAGCATCGGCAGGTGCTTGACCGGGTTCTTCGACAGGCGATCGAGCAGCTGGAAGAACTTCTCGCCACCGAAAGTTTCGTTGTGGAAGCTGCTGAGCAGGCTCATCTGCGACCATTCGCTTTCGTTGCCCCACGGCGTGGTCACGACGGCTTCGTCGACCACGGTGCAGAGCACGTAACGGGCGGCCATCACCTGGCTGCTTTCGGCGCCGTTGTGCAGGGCGCGCACTTCAAACAGCTTGAGCCCGGCGGTCAGGCGCTCGTTGAGCGCGTAGAGGTCTTCGCGGGTTTCGCTGTGCTTGAGACGCACCACTTCCGAGAGCAGTTCGGAGGACGCCGCCACCAGCGAATTGAGGCTGATGTTGAAGGCCTCCGCCGGGCGCAGGCGCGCGGCGTAGATCATCCGTTCTTCCAGTTGCTCGAAGCGCGGCGGCGCGGCGAAGTCGGTCAGCGGACTCGCTGCCGGTCCGTGGCCCTGACGATCGAGCAGGACGGTTTTGTCGTCCTGGTTGTAATCCGTTTCCTTGATCATGGCGGTCAGTTCCTGATGGCCCAGAATTTCAGTTCAAGCTCGGCAAATTCGCCGGACACGTGGAACGCGAAGCCGCCGGAGCGCTCGAGTTGCGCCAGGTCTTCGGAACTGAGTTCGAGGATGAAGTAGGTTTTGTTCGAGTGGAACGCGATCTGCCGCGGGGCCACCGGCAACGGTTTGACCTTGATCCCCGGCAGGTGCAGGTTGACCAGTTGGCGGATACGCTCCACCGGGCCGACCTTGAGGTGCGCCGGCAAGCGGTGGCGCAGTTCTTCGGAGTCGCAGTTGGCACTCGCCGCCAGCACGAACGAAGCCGAGCCCAGCAGTTTGTGGTCGTGCAACGGCGACACGATGATGCCGTACTGACGCGCTTGCAGGATCAGTTCGATGGCGTGCTGTTCGAGCACCATCGACAGCACCTGACGAATCGCTTCCATCAGTTTGCGGAAGCTCGCGCCCTGATCGGCGTGGGAATAACGGCTGTCCAGGCGCGGGCGCTTGCTGTCGCTGGAGAAGGTCGCCAGATCGCCGAGCATGGTCAGCAGCGTGCGGTACAACTCTTCCGGGTGCACCTGCTCCAGACCGAGGTAGTGGCGCAGCAGCAGTTCGGTGCGGTTGATCAGTTGCAGCATCATGAAGTCGCCGACTTCCGCGCCGCCGACCTTGCCGTTGGAGCGAATCCGCTCGGCAATCGTGTCGCCCCGGTGGTTGAGCATGCTGATGACTTCTTTGAGGCACGACAGCAGATAGCTGGACGCGTGGGCCTGGATGTAGGTCGGCACGAAATCCGGATCGAGGCTGATCACGCCGTCGGGCGTGGTGTCGAGCACGTCGCAGATCTTCAGCTTCACGTAGGCCTGATCGCTCTGCTGCTCGCCGAGCAACAGTTTGAAGTCCGGGCGGCCACAGCTGACCTGGCTGGCGGAATCGTCGCCGGCGTTGGAGTCGGCCACTTCGGCGTCGTACGCGGTGTAACGCGCCAGCACGTCGGACTGCTCCGGACGGCGCGCTTCAATGTGGTTACCGGTGACCAACGGCAGCGCCAGGTAAATCGGCGTGTTGCCGGTGTTCGGCGGTACGTCCAGCGCCAGCGGCTCGGTGTTGCCGCCGAGTTCGAACAGGCTGCCGTCCGGCAGGATCCCCGAGGCGGCACTGATCACCAGTTTGCCCATGTTGAGGAACTGCAGGTCGATCTCCAGATTGAGGAAACCCCAGGTGTAGCCACCCAACAATTGGGTGCGGGTTTTCATCTGGTGATCGTAATAGCGATCGTTGTGCTGGAAGTGCTGCGGACGCAGCAACATGCCTTCCTGCCAAATGACTTTGTGGGTATTCATGTTCAGTCATCCGCCTTGGCGAGCGCTTCATGGGTGTTGCGGATACCGGCCTGATCCAGGGTCAGATCGGCCTCGGTCAGCTCCAGCGGCGTGACCTGCACGGTGTAGCGCCACTTGGTTTCCGGCAGATCACGGTACGCAGCGAGAACGCCGACGTAACGGCTGCCCTCCTCCACGCTGAGTTTCATTTCCACGGTTTCACCCGGGCGCAGTTCGAGTTCTTCGCTGGCCACCAGATCCGGGTTGAGGGATTCCTTGGCGCGCTCGTAGAGGCTGAAGAAATCAGCGTTCTCGAAGGTCACCGGGTGCTTGAGTTCGAACAGGCGCACCACGATCGGCGAAGGACGGCCGTTGAGGTCCGGGTTGAGCTGATCGCTGCCGGTCAGCTTCAGGTTGATCTTGGTCACTTTCGAGTACGGCGACAGCGACGAGCAACCGGCGAGCAGCACCAGCACGGTGAGCGCAGTCAGCGTCTTGAAAAAAGCGGTCGAACGGCGAGACATGCGCATCATCCTTGGTGGTCGGTGTGTAGGGTGGAGATCAGGCGGATCTGTTCTTCGTAGGCCTGGGCGAAATCGCGGGCCAGCAGTCGCTCGCTCCAGTCATCGTCCTGACGCAGTGCCTGGTGATAACGGCCGAACGCTCTCCAGCGCCCGCCCGATGTGGCGATCAACGGCTTGTTGTCGCGCTCGAAACGCAGGGTCAGCTGTTCCGGCGAGAAGTGCTCCAGCGTGCCGCGCACGGCGGCGCGGCTGGCGGTGAGCAAGGCCACCTGGTGCGCCTGCAGATCGCGGAACGCACGAGAGACCGCTTGATCGGCCGGCAGATGACCGGGCTTGTGCGGCTGCAACAGAATCTCCAGCGCTTCGCTCGGATCGACGGCGAATTTCAGCGGGTTCTTGTTGGTGCCTTGCACGGTGGTCTGGGCCAGACGCAGTTCGTTTTTCAGCTCCGAACGGGTGCGCAGGCTCTGCTGCAATCCACCGATGCTCTGCCGCAGCAGACGCGCGGCGTTCAGCGCCAGCGCTTCGCGGGCGTCGTGATCGAGGCCTTTGACATCAACGCCCAGCGCCGCGCCGAAGTGCTCCCAGAACCCTTCGCTCTGACGCTCGACGGCTTTCGGGGCCGGAGCTGGCTCGGGTTCAACCGGGGTAATCAGCTCCGGCACCATCAGGCTTTCCATGTCGATGCGTGCATAGTCGGCGCGCTGACGGGAATCCTCGGGCTTGGCCGTCGGAGCCAACAGCTCGTCGATTTCCGAATAGACGCGCTCTTGCTGTTCGATCGCGTTCAACGGATCAAGGTCGAGAAAGGCGTCGTCCGGAATGATGCTGCCGGCGGCACGCGGACGGCCGACTTCACCGTCGAAGGTCGCCGGGTCACGCACCAGTCGCGCGCGAATCTCGAAGTCGCCGAGCACGTAGGTGCTGCCGTGCTCGATGCGCACCGGTTCGCCCTTGTGCAGGCGCGCGCCGCTGTCGCCATCCTGGACGCCGTTGCTGCTGGTGTCGGTCAGGAAAAACGTGCCTTCGCGGTAGCTGACAATCGCGTGGTGATTGGACAGATGCCGCTTGCGGTCAGGAATGATCCAGTCGCAGTCCTCGCCCCGCCCGATCACGCCACCAGCCTGTTTGAAGGTCTTCTGGCACAACTCGGTGGGCACGAACTGCTTGGTGTTCAGCATTTCGAAAACCAATTCCATGTTTGATGCTCCTTGCGGTCACTTGCCGCGATTGACCGCTTGCGGATCACCCAACGGGCGATAGTCGTTGTCGTTGAATTTGTAATTGCCGCTACAGCCGCCAAGGCCGCATAGAACGACGAGGGTCAGCAGGACAGCGTGCCAGTGACGAACAGACATCAGAGGGTCTCCAGGGGTAGACAAAGCACAAAGCGCCGACCCTTGCGGGCGGCGCTGAAATGAGTTTTTGAGGTGTTCTCGAAGGCTCTACATCGGGGCCTTGAGCCAGACCAACGAGGCGCACGCACCTCCCTCGCCACAGGTAATCTGCAAGCCCTGAGCAAATCATTGGCCACAGGAATGCGGCTCGCCGCTGAGATCAATTTCAGATCAGCCATCGAAGTCACCCAGATTGATATTCAGGCGGCCGAGGCGGTACAGCAGCGTGCGGCGCGGCAAGCCCAGTTCGCGGGCGGCGAGGGTCTGGTTGCCGTCGTTCTTGCGCAGGCAATCGAGCAACAATGTGCGTTCGACCTTTTCCAGGCGTTCGCGCAGATTCAGGCCGCTGTGGTCTTCGGGCATCGGCTCCATGCGCAGGGAAAAGTGTTCGGCGAGCAATTCGCCGCCCTCGCACAACAGCACCGCACGCTCGACCAGCGCCTTGAGTTCCCGCACGTTGCCGGGGAAGGTGTAACCGGACAGGTGTTCAAGCGCCGCACTCGACCAACGCACCGGATCACGCTGCAAATACGCGCAGGTCTTCTCGGCGAAGTGGTGAGCCAGTTCGAGGATGTCGCCTTCGCGCTGACGCAGGGCCGGTAGCTCGATCGGAAATTGCGCGAGGCGGTAATACAGGTCCTCGCGGAATTTGCCTTCGCTGACCAGCGTCGACAGATCACGGTGCGTCGCGGCGATGATGCGGACGTCGATCTTGTGGGTGTCGTTGGAACCCAGCGGACGGATCTCGCCTTCCTGCAACACACGCAATATTTTCGCCTGCAACGACAGCGGCATGTCGCCGATCTCGTCGAGCAACAGCGTGCCACCGTTGGCCGCATCGAACAGACCCGCGCGGTCGCGGTCGGCACCGGTAAAGGCGCCTTTGCGATAGCCGAACAGCTCGCTTTCCAGCAGGTTTTCCGGGACTGCCGCGCAGTTCTGCACGATGAACGCCTGAGAGCGTCGCGGGCCGCAATCGTGGATCGCCCGGGCAACGACTTCCTTGCCGGTGCCGGTCTCGCCGCGCAGCAACACGGTGTACGGGCTGTGCAGGACTTTGCTGATCAGCGAATGGGTCTGACGCATCGCCGCGCTTTTGCCGATCAGGCCATAACCACTGATGCTTGGCACACTGCGCGCAACCGTTGCCGTTTCCGCCAGTGGCTGACGCAGGCGCTGCAGCAAGTGCAGTTGACCGAGCACGAACGAACCGAGCTGCCCGAGGGAATCGGCAAAGCCTTGCAGGTCCATGCGCCGCCGACTGGCACACAGCAACAAGCCTTCGACCGCTTTGTGCTGATTGACCAGCGGCACACACAGCAGCGATTGCCACGGCGTCGCCGCAGCCGGCAGAAAACTGGTTTCGTGCAGGCTGCCGCTCAAGTCATCGAGGCACACCACGCGGTTCTGACACAGGGCGAACTGCAGCAGTTGCTCACCGTTGTAATCCGCCGGCAGGCTGGTCGCGGCGCGCGGTTGCAGAGCGCCATCGAGGCACTCAGCGTTCATCCCCAGGCAGGTGTGGGTGGCGTCGAGCAGGTACAGCTGCGTCAATTCGCAACCGCTCAGCTCGGCCAGACCGCGCACGAAGTCACCCAGCAGCGCAGCACCGTCTGCCGCGCGCGACAGGCTGGCGAACTGCGCCAGCAAGGCTTCGGCATAAACCAGTGGCTGCGGCACTTGAGTGAACATCACACCCACCTCAGGCGAACTCGCACGTCACGCTGGCGTTGCCATCGAGCGTGGCATGCACACGCTTGAGGCTTTCACCGGTGGCCATCGCATCGAGCAAGCGGTCAGCCACCAGCGGCAGCACGTGCTGATCGAGCAGATGGTCGATCAGGCGCGCACCGCTTTCGCTTTGCGTGCAGCGCTCGGACAGGTGATCGACGAGGTTCTGGCACCAGCTGAAATCCAGCTGACGACGGTTCAGGCGCTCGCCCAGACGACCGAGTTTGATCTCGATCAGCTCGCGCAGCACCGGGCCGCCCACCGGGTAGTACGGCACCACTTTCATCCGCGCCAGCAGCGCCGGTTTGAAGTGTTTGCTCAGCACCGGGCGAATGGTCTCTTCAAGCAGCTCGGCGGTCGGGCGTGCGCCGTCTTCGCAGAGGTCGCTGATCTTGTCGCTGCCCAGATTCGAGGTCATCAGGATCAAGGTGTTGCGGAAGTCGATTTCGCGACCTTCGCCGTCGTTGGCCACGCCCTTGTCGAAGATCTGGTAGAACAGGTTGAGCACGTCCGGATCGGCCTTCTCGACTTCATCGAGCAGCACCACCGAGTACGGCTTCTGGCGCACCGCTTCGGTGAGCATGCCGCCCTCGCCGTAACCGACGTAGCCCGGTGGCGCACCGATCAGACGCGATACGGTGTGCTTCTCCTGGAATTCGGACATGTTGATGGTGGTGATGAAACGGTCGCCGCCGTACAGCAGGTCAGCGAGGGCCAGCGCGGTTTCGGTCTTGCCGACGCCGCTCGGGCCGACCAGCAGGAATACGCCGACCGGTGCATCCGGTTTGTTCAGACCGGCCGCCGTGGCGCGCATCGAGCGGTCCAGTGCGTGCACGGCTTGTTCCTGACCACGGATGCGCGTGCGCAGGTCGGTGGCGAAACTCGCGACCTTGGCGTTGTGCTCGCGTGCCAGCTGTGCCAGCGGCACGCCGGTCCAGGCGCTGATCACTTCGGCCACCAGACGCGGGCAGACTTCGAAGCTGACCAGACGCTCCTTGACCTGTGCGGCGGTCAAGGCGCTGTGGGTTTCGTTGAGCTGGGCTTCCAGCGCTTCGACGCTCTGGCCTTCCTCGACCTCGGCAACGAGGGTTTCGATCACGGTGCCTTCGGCGTCTTCTTCAACACTGACGGTCGGCTCGACGGCGGCGGCTTCACGGGCCTTGGCCAGTTGCTGACGCAGTTCCAGCAGGCGCTCGGCCAGTTGTTTCTGTTCAGTCCACAGGCTTTCCAGCGCGACCATTTCGCTTTCGGCTTCGTCCAGCCGCGCTTCCAGTGCATCCAGCGCTTCGTGGTCGATCAGCAAACCGGCTTCGGCATCACGACGCAGGGCCTGACGCTGACGGCCACCTTCGGCCAGTTCGCCACGCAGGCGCTCAAGGCTTTCCGGGGCAGCGGCGAGGCTGATGCGCACACGGGCACACGCAGTGTCGAGGACGTCGACAGCTTTGTCCGGCAGCTGGCGACCGGCCAGATAGCGGGCGGACAGCTCCGCGGCGGAGACCACCGCGTCATCACGCAGGTAAATGCCGTGGCTCTTCTCGTAAACCTGCGCCAGACCGCGCAGGATGGTCACCGCTTCGCTGACGGTCGGTTCGTGCAGCTGCACCGGCTGGAAACGACGGGCCAGCGCCGGGTCTTTCTCGAAGTATTTCTTGTACTCGGCCCAGGTGGTGGCGGCGATGGTGCGCAGTTCGCCACGGGCCAGTGCCGGTTTCAGCAGGTTGGCCGCATCGGAACCGCCGGCATTGCCGCCAGCGCCGATCAGGGTATGGGCTTCGTCGATGAACAGGATGATCGGTTTCGGCGAGGCTTTGACTTCGTCGATCACGCCTTTGAGACGACGCTCGAACTCACCTTTGACGCTGGCGCCCGCCTGCAGCAGGCCCATGTCCAGCGACAGCAGTTCCACGCCCTTGAGCACTTGCGGCACTTCACCGGCAGCGATGCGCGAGGCCAGGCCTTCGACGATGGCGGTCTTACCGACACCGGCCTCACCGACCACAATCGGGTTGTTCTTGCGCCGGCGGGCGAGGATGTCGACCATCTGGCGGATCGCGCCATCGCGGCACAACACCGGGTCGAGTTTGCCGTCGCGGGCCTGTTGGGTCAGGTTGTGGGTGAAGCGCTGCAGCAGCGATTCGCCCTGGGCCGCCGGCTTGCCGTTGGCGGCTGGTTGCTCCTGTTGCGACAGGGCGAACTCTTTCAGGCGATCGATGTTCAACTTGGCGAGCAGCGGCTGATAACGGCTGCCGGCATAGCGCATCGGGTTACGCAGCAGCGCGAGGATCAGCGCGGCGTCTTCGACCTGGGTCTGGCCCAGTTCGAGGTTGGCCACCAGCAGCGCATCCTGCAGCCACTGCACCAGCTCCGGGGCGAACACCGGGTTGCGCGAGGCACTGTGTTCAACGCGAGATTGCAGCGCGGCGCTCAGTTCGCCGGCATCGACGTCTGCATCCTGCAGCGCGCGCGACAGCAAACCATTCGGCCGCTCCAGCAGCCCCAACAGCAGGTCTTCGACGAGGATCTTGCTGCCGCCACGGGCAACGCAACGTTCAGCCGAACGCTCCAGATCGCGACGGGTTTCGGCGTCCAGCGCCTGGATGAGTTGTTGCAGGTCTACGTTGATCATGGCTCACGTCCTTAATGAATTTTGCTGCCCAGAGTCACCACGCCGTCTGCTTTTTCGCAGCCCAGCCAACTGGTCCACCCCAGGCGACAGTCGTTCTTTTCACCAATGCGCAGTTCGCGGATTTCTTCCGGGCGCAACACCAGGCGAATGTCGTAATCGAGCGGGTCACGCAGGGTGAACCGCACCAGCGCGCACAGCGGCTGGTAACCGAACCCGATCGGCAGGAATTCGTGGAATCGCTCCCAGTCGAGTTCGGTGATGTGAATGCGGAATTTGCCGCTGCGGTCGCGCACCCGCTCACCCAGCACCAGGTCTTCACCAAGCAGGCTGTTGGCGCGACCGAGGCGGTTGCGCTGCTCGTCGAGAATCTCCACGCGGCGCTCGATGCATTGCTCGATGACCAGGTCTTCGTGCTTGAAGTAGTAACGCAGCACCGCTTCGATCAATGCCGCCGAATGCGCCCGCAAGCTGAGCAAACCGAGGTACGGCAGCAGGCGTTTCCAGTTCAGTTCCTTGGCCTTGCGGATCTCTTCGCCGCCCAGACCGATCAGCGCAAACAGCTGCGAGGAAAACGGGTCGATCGCGCCGCTCTGGAAGCTGGCGCGATAGCGATACTTGCGCCAGATCGGCAGCATCAACCGTTGCAGGCGATGGTGGAACAGGTCGAGGAAGTTGCGCGTCGGGTTGCCGTCCTCGCTGTCGCCCAAGGCCTGCTCGCCGTAGAACGCTGGCAACGGAGACCCCGAACCGACCAGACCGATCAGGTTGAAACGCATGCGCGCGCGCATCTGCCCGTGTTCTTCGAAAAACTCCACGCGATCGACGTCGCTGCGCGGAAAGCCCAGGCTCGGGTTGGCCTGGAACTCCACCTGATCGTACAGATCGTCTTCGCTCAGGTACGGGTGTGCCTCGCGCAGCCGATCGATCACCAGCAGCACGGCCTGAAACAGCGAGTACTCGCGTATTACCTTTGTCAGCCCGCTTAAAGCAGGGGCTGAAGGCCCATACGTGGTGTCCATTGGTACACCTCTCCCTGTGTGCTTTTTACTCGCAGCTCGTGGTACGAATTGAGACTGGCGTAAAGCGCGAAAAACTCGTTAAGAACCGAAGCGAAAACGAACAGGTCGCCTTCGCCGATATACCCTTCCGGGTCGATGGTCAGTTCGGTGCGCAGACCACGCACCGGCAAGCCACGGTGCAGCCGGTCGACGTGGTGATGCTTGATGTGCTTGAGGCCGCCGAGCAGGCGTTTGCTGACCTTCTCCGCGTGCTGGTCGTAGTAGCGCGGCAGGTCGTAGGTTTCGAGAATCACCTTCAACGCGTTGACGTCGGCGAGCGACAGATAGTTGAGCGACATGTTGCTGATCAGCTTCCACAGGAAGTCACGGTTCAGCGGCGGTGCAAAACTCGACGTGGCCGGGGTGATGTTGCGGAAACTGAGGAACTCCGGGGTCTCTTCGCAGGCCATGCAGATGTCGCCGAGCTTGAGCTTGCGCGGCAGGTTCTGGTTGGTGCACATCAGCTCGATCGACAGGGTTTCGTGGGCTTCGGTGTGGCGGATGCCGAAGCTCAGGTAGGTGTCGAGACCGTCGTGCAGCAACGACGAGCGCTGGCGGATGCTGTAGTGCGGACGGCTGTTGGGCACGTCGAAACTCGGGTCGTGTTCGAAGGATTCGAACGGCACGTATTCCTGATAACCGAGGCCGCCGGGCTTCCAGCCGGTCACGGTTTCCACCGAGAACACGCCGCAGTTTTCCAGATCGTATTCCGCCGGCAGCAACAGGTACTCGTCCTGCTTGCCGTCGAGGCGGATCGGCAGTGCGTCGTGCGCGAACAGGTTGGCAATCGGCGTGCAGAACAGCTTCACGTTATCCAGGGTCGGACGCATGCGCATGATGCCGCTCTTGCGAATGTCGAAACGCAACTCCAGGCCGCGCATCTGCTTGAGCGTGTCTTCCGGCAGCGCCTTGAGGATGTCCAGACCATTGACGTCGACGAACAGGAACTTGTCCTGGAAGGCAAAATATTCCTGCAGGTAGCGATAGCCACGGAAGGTGTTCAGCGGATACGGGATCAGCGCTTCTTCTTCGGCAAAACCCACCGGCTTGACCCGGTCACCCGGAATCTTGAACGCCATCGGCTTGCCGCTGACGCCATCGATGGGTTTGCCAGCACCGTCGAGCGGGATCAGTTCGATGCCTTCAAGGTTGCGCAACAGGCTCAGGTAGAGCATCTGGCTGATGTAGCGCTCACCGGCAAAGTGCAGGCGCAACTTGCTCAGCTCCAGCTCACCGAGGTGGCCATCGGCGCTCATCTCCAGACGCAGGCTGAGCAGCGAGCCGTCACCCTTCACAGAGTAGTTCAGCGCGGCCAGATCCAGCGGCAAGACTTCGGTTGGATAGCAGGTGCGGAAGCGGCACCGCACGTCTTCGATCGGCTTGCTTTCAATCGGCGTGTCACGCTCGACCACCAGCGCCGGGCCCGAACGCTTCAGCGGATCGAACTGCAGAATGCTGAACGCCGGCAGCGGACGCATGTAGTTCGGCCACAGCAGTTGCATCAGCGAATGGCTGAGCTCCGGCAGCTCGTCATCGAGCTTCTGCCGCAGGCGCCCGGTCAGGAACGCAAAACCCTCCAGCAGCCGCTCCACATCCGGGTCCCGCCCGGCCTGCCCCAGGAACGGCGCCAACGCAGGACTACGCTCGGCGAAACGGCGACCGAGCTGGCGCAGTGCGGTGAGTTCGCTTTGGTAGTAGTGGTTAAAGGACACGGGTTACCTGCCTGGTAGTGGAAATCATGAAAATACCAACCTGATGATTACGCTCGATACCTGACCTGCTCATTGGATGGCACTCTCAGGCTGGCTCGGCTGGATGCGCCCGACCTTGTTTCGCGATGCCCAACGCAACTCGGTAACTTGAGAAGCGAGGATTGCCAGCAACGTGACGCAACCTTGAGCCACACCATAAAACAAGGCTCTCAATGGGTTGTCGGGTAGCATCCAAAGCAGGATGAAGCCCACCATAAGGCTCAGGATCATCAGCTTGGCGACAAGATTCGGGATCAGCGCAGCTATCAAATTGACACCAAGAAAAATGTAAAACAGCGCGTAGCTGGCCATACCGATAGCAACTCCACGGGTGGTGAACCCGCCGTTCAGATGCTTGTAGGCATGTACGACTGCATTATTCAAAAACACGTAGGCCACACATCCCACGGCATGGAAAAACAAGCAAATGGCAAGACGGGTGTGGTTGCTCATGCTGGTCTCAGATTTCCGTACCACGATCCAAAGCCATGAATAGCTACAACAGCGGCCAAAACCGAAAGCGTTAGGGCACGGTGAAGGCGTGAGTGTCGAGCCGCGCGATGCGAAGCTGTCAGTAGCAATACCAAACTCAATATCGCCAGACAGCCAAACAGGTCACTGTCAGCAACGCCGGCCAGATACCCCTGTAAGCTCATTGCGTCCATGCTTACCGTTCTCCTACTTTCTCAGCTGGCGAGACCAACTTATTTTTGAAATCAGGCATTAACGACACTCTGAAACTATCCAACTTTCCCAGCCTTCAGAGCCTGGATAAACAATCATCTCTCCGCGAAACTCAGGGGTAATACCGGGACTGCCCTCGTCCCGCCAGAGATACCATTCTGATGTTTTTAGCAGATCATCATTTTTTGTATAAACACGATAAAAATACGGACTACTGAAATACTTGAAAAGACGCCCGACCACTACGCCCAAAAAATTGTAATTGGGCACATAGGTTGCGATATAGCAACTACCAGAATCATTCCAGTCAACGTACAGGGGCTTCGCGGCCTTCGAGCTAAGCACCTTCAAGCTCAAAAGAATCAAAACCGGCACAAGCGCGCACAGTGAAAGAATTAAGACCCACTTTTTAGGTGAAGCTTTCATGGCATCGCCTTTGGCTTGATCGATCGTTGCGAAAATTCGGCAAAGTCTGCAGCGGTGAAACGATGATGAATTGATACGGGGATTTTCTTGACCGTAGAGTACACAAACAAATCACCACCCTTTCCAAAACTATTGCGGTAATTGTTGTAGCTATCGTTGGTCACCTTGAAATAAAGCTGCCCCTCGTCTTCGTATGTTTTTGGCGAAGTTAAATATGCATAAACGCTAGGCCTGACAACACTGTCGTGATTCCAGTATCCGAGCAACTGGTCGTCACCATCTTCATTCAAAAACTCATAGGTATCACGTACATAACACCCAATCTCTTCAATCGTTAATGTAGCAGGCATTTTTTTCGTCTTGGGCGTGGTACTGAATTTCGTGACTGCAAACTTAACCACGAATCCACCCAAAGTACCGTACACGTCATCAAGTGGATTGTTCTTCTTTTCCGAAGTGGTAATCCCGATCGATCGAAAATTATATTGGGTAGCAGTCTCCAGCATTCTTGCGCTCAAGGCACTGTAGTCATGAGAGCCCCTTACGAGATCCTGGCCAGTTTCATCAAGAACTCCGAGTGTTCTCATGCAAGTCATAAATTGCAAAAGTCCCGGTGCTAACTGCGTTAGTCCTCTCTGACGACCGATAAACTCATTGTATTGACTGGGGCTTGTGGCCTTCGCAAGAAGCTCCTTGATGGTTTCACCTGTGTGGGGCGAGGAGGAGGTGAGCCATTCAAAATCCAAATCATCAAACAGCTTTTCTGCGGTGATTTTGTCAACAGCGAGACGCCCCCGCTTCTCGCTTGGGGACATCTCAAAAGGCGCACCGTCGAACCAGCGCTGCATGAGTCGAGCACTTTCCTTCCAGCCCATTTTCCTCATCACACCCGGAATATCTGTGATCTGGAAGCTATCGACAGCCGCCTCCGCTGGCTTCTTGTCAGAGGAAGGGGTGAGTTGAGCTGTTACAGGAGTGGGTGCCGGCATGCGATAGTCCCTCAAGCAATCACGAGCGAAGACTGTTCTTCGACGATAAGCGTGACACTTTCAGCAAGGTGAGAAGCGATAGGCTTTGTTCGGCCTTGCGCATCAGTAACGCCCTTGACCTCCTTACCGGAGGCTGTACGCAATGTGTATGACCGGTCAGCAACCGGTGCTCCGTTTCTAGGATTACGAACCACAAAGTGCTGGCTGAACGGCCACTGAATCTCCACCGGCAACGGCGGCACAAATGGCGCCGGTGTATGCGAGTTGCCGATAATCACCGTTCCGGAACCCGCCGTAACCTTGTTGCCATGCGTACCTTCAGAATCAACAGTGACAGCAGACTTGCCGTTGATTTTCACCGTCGTGGCCAAACCGCCGACCATCGCACCACCACACGCAGAGGCATCGCCTTCACGGGCGGCCGCGAGGCCGTCGAAGAACACGTCGCCGGAACCGGCGGCGATCGGGTTGGTGCCGTGGCCGGGGAGCGGGCAAGCGGTGGGGTCGGATACGCGTGCTGCGGGTTTGCCAGACATCGAGAATCTCCTTAGGTGACCTTCACTTGTCCGCTGCCATCCAGGCGCGCGGAAAAACTGACCTGACGCTTGAAACCCTCGACTTCCAGCAGGCCTTCGATACTGAAGGCCAGACGAAGCTGGTCGTGGTCACGCGGCAGGGAAATGACACGCACATTGCTCAGGCGCGGCTCGTAGGCTTCGATGAAGCTTTCGATGGCCAGGCGGGCCTGACTCAGGGAGTCGTGCAGGCTCAGGCGCATGTCATTGAGATCGGGCAACCCGTAGTCGGACAGCGTTTGCACGCTGCCCGCCCGGGTGCTGAGCATTTTGGCCAGATGGGCAGCCACCGACGCCATGGCAGAAGCCTCGAGGCTCCTGCCCTTGCGTAGTTCCGCATCGCCGTTGAGGCGTTCGAAAAGGCTGCCGTATCCGTCCATGAGTCGCTCTTACTCTTTGTCCAGCTTGCCAACCAGCGACAGGGTGAAATCGGCACCCATGTACTTGAAGTGCGGGCGCACGTTCAGGCTGACGCGGTACCAGCCCGGCTCGCCTTCAACGTCGCTGACGATCACTTGCGCAGCGCGCAGCGGACGACGGCCACGCACTTCGGCGCTCGGGTTTTCCTGGTCGGCCACGTACTGGCGGATCCACTTGTTCAGTTCCAGCTCGAGGTCGGTACGCTCTTTCCACGAACCGAGTTGCTCGCGCTGCAGCACTTTCAGGTAGTGAGCCAGGCGGTTGACGATCATCATGTACGGCAGTTGGGTGCCGAGCTTGTAGTTCAGCTCTGCCGCCTTGCCTTCTGCGCTGATGCCGAAGAACTTCGGCTTCTGCACCGAGCTTGCGGAGAAGAACGCCGCGTTGTCGGAGCCTTTGCGCATGGTCAGGGAGATGAAGCCTTCCTCGGCCAGTTCGTATTCACGACGGTCGGAGACCAGAACCTCGGTAGGGATCTTGGTTTCGATTTCGCCCATGCTTTCGAAGTGGTGCAGCGGCAGGTCTTCAACCGCGCCACCGCTCTGTGGGCCGATGATGTTCGGGCACCAGCGGAATTTGGCGAAGCTGTCGGTCAGCTTGCTGCCGAACGCGAACGCGGTGTTGCCCCACAGGTAGTGCTCGTGGCTGTTGGCAACGGTTTCCTTGTACACGAACGACTTGACCGGGTTTTCTTCCGGATCGTACGGGTTACGCAGCAGGAAGCGCGGCACGGTCAGGCCAACGTAGCGGGAGTCTTCCGACGTACGGAAGCTCTGCCATTTGGCGAATTGCGGGCCTTCGAAGTGGTCTTTCAGATCTTTCAGATCCGGCAGGCCGGTGAAGCTTTCCAGACCGAAGAATTTCGGGCCGGCCGCCGCGATGAACGGCGCGTGGGACATGCAGGATACGCTGGCCACGTACTGCATCAGCTTCACGTCCGGGGAGCTTGGGGACATGTAGTAGTTGGCGATGATCGCGCCAACCGGCTGACCACCGAACTGGCCGTATTCAGCGGTGTAGATGTGCTTGTACAGGCCCGACTGCATGACTTCCGGCGAATCTTCGAAATCGTCCAGCAGGTCTTCTTTGGAGACGTTGAGGATTTCGATCTTGATGTTTTCGCGGAAGTTGGTGCGGTCGACCAGCAACTGCAGACCACGCCACGAGGATTCCAGGGCCTGGAAGTCCGGGTGGTGCAGGATTTCGTCCATCTGACGGCTGAGCTTGGCATCGATCTCGGCGATCATGCGGTCAACCATGGCCTTCTTGACCGGCTCACCGTTGTTCTGCGGCTTGAGCAGTTCTTCGATGAACGCCGACACACCGCGTTTGGCGATGTCGTAGGCTTCGTCGTCCGGAGTCAGACGGGTTTCGGCGATGATGCTGTCGAGAATGCTGTATTCGCCGCTGGCGGCGCTCTTCTCTTGTGCTGCGCTAGTGCTCATTGTGTTGGCTTCCTTGGCTGGAGTCTCAGGCGTCCGGGGCTGCGGCGTTCAGGCCCAGCTCACCGAGTACGCGACCGCGGGATTCGTCGTCGGCGAGCACGCCTTCGATCGCTTTACGGAACGCAGGCGCGTTACCCAGCGGGCCTTTGAGGGCCACCAGCGCATCGCGCAGTTCCATCAGTTTTTTCAGCTCAGGCACTTGCTCGACCAGGCTGGCCGGGTTGAAGTCCTTCATCGAATTGACGCGCAGTTGCACAGCCAGCTCGTCGGCCTCGCCATCTTTTTGCAGACGGTTTGGCACGCTCAGCGTCAGACCCAGTTCTTGCTTGGCCAACACTTCGTCGAAGGTCATCTTGTCGATGCTGATCGGCTTGCGATCTTCGATTTTGCGATCGTCCTTGCGGTGGGTGTAGTCACCGATTGCCAGCAGTTTCAGCGGCAGTTCAATCTCTTCCTGAGCACCGCCAGTGGCGGGTTTGAAGGTGACGTTGATGCGTTCCTTGGGGGCTACCGAGCCTTCTTTGGCCATGGCTTTTCTCCTTGCGGTTGTGGCCCTGGGGCCTATTCGAGTACCACTTCGAGGTCGAGGTGGCACAGCCTGCGATAAATCTCTTCCTTGCGTTCACGCACTGCATGGTTCTGCGGTAACAACTCGCAGCAACTGTGCAGCAGGTGCAGCACTTCCAATGCAAGATCGGGCTCCCAGGCGTGCAGGCCTGAGTCCTGTAATGTCTGATCGAGGGTCTCGAGCTGGTTCTTGGCCAGTTCGTACTTCTTGGCCATGAAGCACAGCCGGGCAAGGGCGAACTGCCAGAAAAACCGCTCGCGCCCACCGTGGGCCGATTGCAGCCCTTGCTTGAGCGTCTGCACGGCAGGCTTCAGGCCTTCCTTGCGCAGCAGCGGCAGCACTTCCTGCAAGGCCTTTTCCCAGGCGGGCTGGGTTTCGACGTCGTCGGTTTCGACCTTGCGCGGCGCACTGGCGCTTTGCAGGTGCGGCATGACATTGCCGGCGATCCACGCCCGGGTGGACGGATCGGCAAACGGCGCGCCGTCATGGAAACGACATTCGATGATGCCGGGCAGGCGCTGAACCAAAAGCGCGAAGTGGATTTCCACTTCGCGCATTGCCATCTCGGCGTTGAGGTTCTGGAGACATTCCCAGACCATCCTCTGGCCATCGAACCAGAACGGCGCCTTCGCCAGACTCGCCTCCAGTTCCACCAGCAGGTCGGCGTATTTGCCCTGATCGAATCGGTCCTGGTACTGCTTGAGTTTGTCGACAGGCAGGCCGCGCAGCACGGTGATCTGCTCGGCGTTGCGCTCGGGCACCGCGTCGATCGGCAGCCAAAGCAAGGTGCGGTTCAGGCGCAGGGCGCGCAGGTCGGTAGCCTTCTGCTTGAGCCACCAGGCACACAACGGGCGGGCGCTTTCCTGCTGGGCGCGCAAGGCCTTGTAGGCGTCCTTCTCGTTGTCGATCGGGGCGCCGGGCGTGAGCAACTGGCTCGCGGCCTGCTTGACCTGCGCCACCGCCGCGCCCACCACACCGGGGGCCGGCTGGTTGTCGGCCGCACGCTGGATCATGGTTTTCAGGCGACGGGAGAGCGGCAGCAGCAGCGGCGCATCGTCGCCCAGGTGCTGGGTGCAAGCGGCATCGAGGCCGGCCAGGTGCTCGGACAACTGCCGGAACATCGGCAGCTGTTCCTTGATCGCGATGTTTTCGGTGAGCACCTGCTCCAGGCGCGGCACCAGCCAGCCGATGGCGGCGGCACGGGTGCGGGGTTTGAGCGGATGAACGTCGGCCCAGTTGTTTTCCGACAAATGGTGCAGCAAGCCGAGGCCGGCCAGCAGCCCGGGGAAGGATTCACGCTGGTACAGCGACCAGGTCAGCCAGGCGCCGACCCGCAAATCCTTGGATTGGGTACGCAGCAGGTTTTCGCTGTTTTCACGGATTTTCAGCCAGTCGATCTGCCCGCTTTCGTGCATCGACGAGGCTTTGGCCAGCTCGCTCTCCAGCGCCTCGAATTCGCTCGAAAAACGAACGTCCTCGCCCGCGAAATTCTCTTTGGAAACAGAGACTTTTGCGAGTTCGAGGTAATGGGCGGAAAGTTTGCTTGAGTAGGACATCCATGGCCTTTATTTAGGATTACAGTCATGCGCCTATTGGAGTTGCAGCGGCGCGGGACAGTATCGAAGAGCAGTAAAGCGACTCATCCAATTGAGATGTGCTCTTTCAAGTGGGCGCATCGTAATCACTATGATGGCCACTAGCAAGCATCTGGTTAAACAACAAGACGAAGTGTTCATTGGGCTGTGTAGGAGATCGCCCTATATGTGGCAGGGGAATCCCTGATAGCGATTTATATGGCACGCATTTGCCCTCCCCCCTCAGAACCCTTGATCCAGAGCGGCCCGCCCCAACCTGAGCGTTTCGATCCGAACGCCCGTCCCGTTACTCGGCGGCAAGCATGACAATTCTTGGAAAAAATAGAAGTAGGACACTTCCGAAAATCCGATGAGCTTTTTAAAAATTTACCGGAGACAATGACACAGAATAAAAGTGCCATCAATTTGATGTCATTTCATTTTTCTGAAACTTTTACCGCCTCGAGAAAAACTGTACTTCAGTGCTAACTCAATAATTATCGACGTGACTTCCTACAGTCATTTCCCCCGATCCGCACGACACTTTCACGCCCGGAACGCTCTGACGAATGTCAGAGATACTTCTTACATCAATTTATTTCCTGCGTTGCTAGCGTGCCTTGGCAAATTCTTTTCGCGTGGCGATCAGGGACGATCGAACACCGCGCATCGACTCACGTTGCTTAAGGACAAGCGTATGTTCAGCACGGGCAGTTGCGCGCTGTTTACCCTGCAAATTCCCGGAGTTCGCCACGACTTCAAGGTGCTCGCGTTCGCTGGTGATGAAGCCATCAGCAGCCTTTACGCTATCCGGATCGAGCTGGTCAGCGAGCGAGCGGATATCGATCTGGAAGGCCTGCTGAGTCAGCCGGCGTTTCTGCAATTCGGGTTCAACAACGAAGGTATTCACGGGCGTATTGAAGATGTGCGAGCGGGTGAAAGCGGAAAACGCCTGAGCCACTATGAGCTGACGCTGGTGCCTGCGTTGCATTACTTGCAGTTCAGCCAGGATCAGCGGATTTTTCAGCAGCGTACGGTGCCGCAGATCATCGCGCAGGTGCTCAAGCGTCATGGCATTCAAGGTGATGCGTTTACCTTTCATGTCACCCCGAACCCGCCACGCGACTATTGCACTCAGTACGCGGAAAGCGACTTTGAATTCATTCAGCGTCTGTGTGCCGAGGACGGGATCGCCTGGCATCACCAGCACTCGGCTGACGGCCATTTGCTGGTGTTCACCGATGACCAGGTGTTTCTTCCGAAGTTGGCTGCGACGCCATATCAGCAGGAATCCGGCATGGTGGCCGAGCATCGGGTGATCAGCCGATTCCGTGTGCGCAACAGCACTCGCACCAGCACTGTCACCCGTCGTGACTACGACCTGAAACGCCCGAGTCTGTTGCTTGAAAGCCGCTTCACCGCCGGGTTCACTCCAACCCTGGAGGACTACCGTTATCCACTGCTGATCGAAAACGAGAAGCGCGGCAAGCAAATTGCCCGTCAGGCACTGGAGCGCCACCGTAGCGATTACGAACGGGGCGACGGAGAAAGCGATCAGACGAATCTGCGTTGCGGTCACTTGTTTGAGCTAACCGGACACCCGCGTAAACAGTGCAACGACCTGTGGCTTCTGCTGAGCGTTGCCCATGAAGGCCGACAGCCACAAGTGCTTGAGGAGTCCAGCACCAGCGACGTCAAAACCGCCGATGGCTTTACCCAAGGCTACCGAAATCGCTTTAGCGTGATTCCCGCCGAGGTGGTGTTCAGGCCTGCGCTGCCGGCGCCACGCCGTCCGCTGGTGACTCAGACCGCACGGGTTACCGGCCCCGAAGGCGAAGAGATTTACTGCGATGAGTTCGGTCGCGTGAAGATAGAACTGCCCTGGGATCGCACAGAACTCAACAGTGAGCGCAGCAGTTGCTGGGTACGCGTGGCGAGCAGTTGGGCCGGGGATCATTTCGGTGCCGTGACTCTTCCGCGCATAGGCATGGAAGTCGTGGTGACCTTTCTGGAGGGCGATCCGGACAAACCGCTGATCACCGGTTGTGTGGCCAACAGAGTTACAGCGCCGCCCTACTCTTTACCCGAGCACAAGACCAGAACCGTCTTGCGCAGCCAAAGCACGCCGCGCAATGGCGGATACACCGAACTGTCGATCGAGGATCGCGCCGGGCAGGAACTGATCTACCTGCACGCGCAACGCGACATGGCCCGGAAAGTCGGCCACGACAGTCAACTGGAAGTAGGCAACGAACGACGCGAGAGCATCAACGGCAACAGCCTGACGAACGTTGGTAAAAACCTCGACCTCCAAGCCGGTCTACACGTGCTGCTCAAGGCCGGAGCCAATGTGGTGCTGGACGCCGGAGCCAGCATCACGTTGAAAGCCGGCGGCCACCATATCGTGATCGACGCTGACGGCATTTTCAGCAGCACCGAAATCGAGACCGGCGGCAAACTTCGCAACAGTGCAGGCGCCAGTCTGCTGCCGATGCTGGATGGCGCATTACCCGCCGAGTCAGCCCTCCCGCCAAAGGCCCTTGTGGAGGACGAGCTCGAAGAAGAGGAGGAAGAAGTCGATCTGGAGGACGAGGTGCCGGATGGGGTTACCTTGCACATCGGCGTGTTTTTCGATGGTACGGGGAACAATAAAGCCAACAGCGAGACGGTCGCCGCTTGCTACGCCCCGGATGCCAACCTCGCGGAAGCGGCCGAAGAGATACAGAAACACTGCGCCGCCTATGGCTATGACGGGAATGGGAGTTCGCCGGATAACAGTTATGGGAATGATGTGAGCAATATTGCGAGGTTGTATGAGTTGTATACGGATCATGCCTTCGAAGCACTACCGGGGAATGCAAAAAACGCTTCTTTGCGTGTGTACATCGAAGGTATTGGCACTACAGCTGACGGGAACGACTCACTTTACTCACAAGCAACGGGCAGAGGTGATACAGGAGTCTCAGCTCGCGTGGAACAGAGCCCTGAAAAAATCATTGGTCGAATGCGGTTACTGATGGAAAAGAACCCCAACTTGCTAATTGAAAAAATCGAGTTCGATATCTTCGGTTTCAGTCGAGGTGCAGCATCTGCTCGACACTTTGTAAATGAGGTGCTCAAGGGCGAGCGCAGTATTCTTGCAAGTGCCGTGCCGGCCGGTTCTCCAGCATTATCCAGCAGCTTTGATTGGCACCCACAATCGAGCATCACCATTAATTTCATTGGCCTGTTTGACACCGTCGCAGCAATCGCCAACCCATGGCTGTTCGACTTTACCGGTACCAATAGCAGAAACCCCGGCGTCAATTTGAAACTCCCGGACGGCTGTGCCAACAAGGTGGTGCATCTGGTTGCACGTGACGAATTCCGTGAAAACTTCGCGCTTAACAGCCTGGGTGACATCGACCTGGTTTTGCCCGGCTCACACTCGGATCTGGGCGGCGGCTACTTGCCCAGAGCCAAGGAAAAACTTCTGTTGGGCAACCCGATCACCAGCACCATCGGCCAAAGCATGCTGGCGACCCGCAGTTCAGCCTACCTTGCTGCCGAAAAGGAAGCTTATTCCTGGTATGCAAAAGGTGTCATCGAAGATGACGGTTCGGGTAACGAACTGGGGGTGGCACTCTGGGAAAGAGCCTTGACGCAATCACCTGGAAAGGGGAAGCCCGACCAGGAACCTCAAAAACGGGTTTATGCGGCGGCGTGCATTGAACGCCCGGTACACGGTGAGCTGTCGCTGGTATATCTGCGCATCATGCGCGAACTTGCGGTCAGGCATGGCGTGCCACTTGAGGCGATTGACGACAATGACCCAAAACTGTCTCTGCCTGCGGAGTTGATCCCAATCCACACCAAGCTGGAGGCATATGCCATTGGGAAATCGTCCGTTGAAGGGCTGACAACCAAGGAAAGGGCGTTACTACGCAGTCGCTATATCCATCTTTCCGCTCACTGGAATGCTGCAAAGGGTCTGGACAGCAGCGACATGAACATTGTTTTTATCAACCGACCGACGAAAAACAAACAACGAGTGGTGCACCCCCATGAGTGACTGCACTCGATCTATCAAAAAAGCTATGAGCCTGGTTCTAGGTTTGTTATTGGCTGGCTGCGCACAAGGCCTGGCACAGTCATCGGAAGGAAAAACATGGTTTCTAGGTTTCGGAGCACCAGACTATATGGAGGTCTGGATTGAAACAGCCGACATTGTAGATGTCCGGGAGCGAGTGTTTCGGCGTGCGGGAGCAGGGATCGCATCGGTACGAAGGCCGCACGATAACCAGGGCACCCCAGTGGGCTGGCCTGACAGTCCCGGCAGCGGTGCCGGTCGCGACGTCATCGGCGCCGATCTACCCCGTTTGATCTACGTCCGCTGGCAATCCCTGGCTGAGCCGCAAACCTATGAGGCGTACATCGTCATCTCAGAATCGGCCCGGGAGATCATGCGCAAACCCGAAAAAGCTTTCTGCAGGGCTGATGGCAAATGGATCACCGACTACCGCAATGACATCGGTATTGGCTTGGCGCCCGGTGGCATTGCCAAGGTCTGGCTGGGCGGGCCCTGCTTGAAGGCAGTCGAGATTGCCCGCGTGGAGGGAACTATCAATCCGAAAGGCCCTTATGAAGGTAAATCCGGAGGAAAGCATCGTCCATTGTCCGAGGCATCCAAAGCCTACATCGACAAATTCGGCATTCCTTATGGTTCTTGGTAAAGACAATCCGGCCATCACGCCGAGGAAACCGACCCATCGCATCAAAAGATGCATAAGCCTGTTCTCATGGTTGCTATTGGCTGGCTGCACACAAAGCCACGCTCAATCGACTGCCAAACTTCCATGGTTCCTTGGTTTTTCAGCACCGGCCTATATGGAGGTATGGATCGAAACAGCGGATGTAGTGGATATCAAGGAACGAGTATTTCAACGTGCGGGAAGTGGCATTGCGTCTGTCCCTACGCCTCCGGACAATCAAGGCAAAGCCAGAGACTGGGTTAGTAACAATGGTGCAGGTAAAGGCAAGT
Organism: Pseudomonas sp. MG-9; assembly: GCF_018729515.1. Lineage (NCBI taxonomy): Bacteria > Pseudomonadati > Pseudomonadota > Gammaproteobacteria > Pseudomonadales > Pseudomonadaceae > Pseudomonas > Pseudomonas sp. MG-9. The sequence goes on along the minus strand of NZ_JAHHZH010000002.1, from coordinate 258,924 downwards.
ATGTAACCGGTGCCGACCTGCCTCGCCTGATCTACGTGCGTTGGCAATCCCTGGCCGAACCCCAAACCTATGAGGCTTACATCGTCATTCCCGAGTCCGCCCGGGAAATCATGCGTAAACCTGAAAAGGCATTCTGCAATTTTGGCGCAGAATGGATCACCGAATCCCGCGACAACATAGGTATTGGGTTGGCACCCGGCGGCATAGTCAAAGCATGGCTTGCGGGAGCGTGCTTGAAGGCAATCGAGATTACTCGGGTCGAAGGTAACGTAGTAAAGCAAGGCCCGTATCAAGGGGAAAACGGGGGGCGGTATGCCTTGCCCATGTCATCGGAATCCAAAGCCTACATCGACAAATTTGGTGTCCCCTATGGTTCTTGGTAACGACAATCCGGTATTCACGCTGAGTAAACCGACCCATCGCATCAAAAGATGCATAAGCCTGCTCTCATGGTTGCTGTTGGCGAGTTGTGCACAAACCAACGCTCAACCGACTGACAAACAGCCATGGTTCCTCGGCTTTGGAGCACCGGACTACATGGAGGTCTGGATTGAAACAGCAGACGTTGTAGATGTCCGAGAGCGAGTGTTTCGGCGTGCAGGAGCAGGGATCGCATCGGTACGAAGGCCGCACGATAACCAGGGCACCCCAGTGGGCTGGCCTGACAGTCCCGGCAGCGGTGCCGGTCGCGACGTCATCGGCGCCGGCCTACCCCGTTTGATCTACGTCCGCTGGCAATCCCTGGCTGAGCCGCAAACCTACGAGGCGTACATCGTCATTTCAGAGTCGGCCCGGGAGATCATGCGCAAACCCGAAAAAGCTTTCTGCAGGGCTGATGGCAAATGGATCACCGACTACCGCGACGACATCGGTATTGGTCTGGCACCCGGCGGCATCGCCAAGGTCTGGCTGGGCGGGCCCTGCCTGAAGGCAATCGAGATTACTCGGGTCGAAGGCAGCGTAGTAAAGCAAGGCCCGTATCAAGGGGAAAATGGGGGGCGGTATGCCTTACCTCTATCACCGGAGTCCAAAGCCTACATCGACAAATTCGGCATTCCGTTTGGAAGCTGGTAAGGAGAGAACATCAAATGGATTCAAGAACATTATTTTTGGCAGCGCTTATGTGGTTGCCTTTTGCTGACGCCACGGAGCCCCGCCCATTAGAAGGGGATTATGACTTGTACGGAGCGATGAGCCGGAGATAGCGGCGATTCCCGCCAGGAAACAAAGTACTCCGCCCTCCATAAAAAAAGGTTCTTCCCGGAAAACCGTGAAGAACCTTTTTACAGATGCGCCAGACATGGCGAACAGGAGGCGGTAGCGGAGGGACGATACCCGTTACTGGCTGCATCCTTGCAGCCAGTAACGAAGGACTGTTGCTACACACTATTCAATGGGGCTTGCGATCAACGTCGCAGTGAATCAGGCGGGATATCTCGATCATATCCACAACGGTTTTTTCATCGACCCCAAACCCGCTGCCTGAAAGCCCTGTATCTCTATTATTTGAGCGTGACGTCCAGCATCGGCGGGATATAGCCGTAGTCGTACTCCGCCACCACGAACGTCTGCTGCCCTTTTATCTTCATGCCCACCGTCGGTGCCTCAGTGCCGCCGATACGAATCTGCGTGCCGGTTGCGTCGGTCGGTACGCTGTCGATAAAGGAGGTCACGAGGCCGTTGGGCATCACATAGTGCGAGTAGGTCTGGAACGGCTGCGAAGACGGGTTGCCCAGCACCAGGCCGGAACCGTTCAACGGCACGTAAGGGCCGAACAGCGAATCCGCGACAAAACCGTATACCCCGTCCGGCCCGGTCACACCGTCGGCATAGGTGAACGTATGGCTGATGGTGAACAGGTAGTACTTGCCGTCCTGGAACACGAAGTGCGGGCGTTCCGTCTGGTCGTTGACCCCCACGGCGGTCAGCAGCGGCGGTAGCATTTCCCAGTCGTCGCCGTCCGCATCACGGGCCACGGCGATGCCGACACAGGCAGTCTGAAAACGCGAGTTGCCGACGTTTTCATAACCCGGCGGCACATCGCCAATTTCCGCTTCGCCCACCTTGTGCGAGCCGCGCTCGCCGGCCACGTTGCCCTCGAACAACATATACAGCTTGCCATCCTTCGGGTCGCGGAATGGCCATGGGTCACGGAAGCCCCAAAAGGAGTTCTGTGCTTCGGTCTGGTACATCTTGCCGTCGGCCTCGAACAACGGCTTGACCTTCTCGAAGCCGACCATGCTGACGCCATGTTCGGTAGTCACCACCCGGCCCCGCACCTTGACGATGGTCGCGCCCGGGGTGACAGCGGTGTAATACAGGTCCACCTCACCCTGGTCGTTCAACAGGATCGGCGTACCGGCCCATTCGCGAGCGGTCGGCGAAACCCCTTCCGCCATCACACGGCCGCCGAGTTTCCAGTCCTTGCCGGTACGAGAAAACCAGTAGTACATCTTTGCCCGACCGTGGCGGTCGTTCCAGTCGCGGGTGATGTCGTAGTTGCCGTTCTCGTCGATGTACTCAGGGTCGTCTGGATGTCGATCAGCGGTCAGGGTGAAGATCACCGACCAGCCATCGACGGACGTCACGTTACCGTCCAGGTCGCGCAGCGGCATGGTGTCCCAGATGAACACTTCGTTGCTCAATACCGGGAAATCCGCACTGACCAGCGGCTGAGTGGTGGTGGGATCGTCCGCACGGACTTTCAACGCATCAGCGCGGGTCCAGAGGCTGGATTGATGGGGGGTTTTGCCAAACTTTTCAGTGTTGCTTGTCATAGGGTAATACCTCGTCCATGAATGAATTCGAATAAATATTCGATCCAAAAAATACTGTATATGCATACAGCAAATTCACTTTAAGAGACTCGCTCCTGCGGGTCAACAAAAAAATGCATTTGTGCATAATTTGATATTTTTCTGAAGCTGATACGTTTCAGCTCGCGAGGTTTCCAGAAGTTCATTCGCGACCAGTTCGGCGACGTTGCTTGCAAAAGAGGGTTTTGAGCCGCTGGTCGATCGAGGGGGCGTCACTGATGCAACGGACGGGAGCAAGCCTGGGTGGATCAGTCATCTGAGTCGGCGCATCCTGCGCAAAACCCAGCAAGAGGCCGTGAAAAATCAAAAAAAATGGACACCCAACCTCGTTGGCGTGCCCATTTTTTATCCCGCTCACCCGCCAGGCGGGTAGTCGGTGCGTGTTACGGATTGACGCTGTCTTTCAACGACTTGCCTGGCTTGAAGGCGACGGTGTTGCTGGCCTTGATTTTGACTGGCTCACCGGTTTGCGGGTTTTTGCCGGTGCGGGCGCCGCGGTGGCGTTGCAGGAAGGTGCCGAAGCCCACCAGCGTGACGCTGTCCTTGCGGTGCAGAGCGCCGGTGATTTCTTCGAGGACGGCGTTGAGAACGCGGTTGGCCTGTTCTTTGGTCAGATCTGCTTTTTCAGCGATTGCAGCGGCGAGTTCTGGTTTACGCATTAGTGAAGCCCCTTTGACGGTTTTTTGTTGTTATGTCCGTGCTGTTCTCGTTGGAACAGCGCCCAAGGCGCCGCAGGCTCTACTCTGCGGCAGACGGGAGTGAGGATGGCACGCGGATACCGGCGGCGCCAGTCTCCCCGCGACCTTTGTAGGGGCAAAAGCGGGGTGATTCCGACAGAACGACCGGCATTTACGCCAGCAGGGCCGGAAGCTGTTTGTTCAGGGCGAGTTTTTCCATCACTGCCGCGCCGGTGAGCGCGTAGCCGAGCAACTGGCCATCGGCGCGGTGGCACAGGGCCTTGATGTCGGCGCCCTGCCCTTCGACGGTCCAGACACCTTCGCTGCCCCGTGGCGGGGGCGAAACGACCAACGGGCACACCGGGGTTTTCACAGTGATCGGCATCGGGCCGTAGCTCACGGCAGTCGGATTGCCGGCCAGGGTCTGTGCCAGCGCACGCGCACAGCTCATGAGGGGCATCACGTACAACAAGTTCAGCCCATCGACCTCGGCGCAGTCGCCCAGGGCGTAGATATTGGCGTGGGAGGTCTTCAGGTGCCGGTCGACAACCACACCGCGATTGACCTGCACCCCGGCAGCCGCCGCCAGATCGATGCGCGGACGCAGGCCGATGGCCGACACCACCACATCGCAGGCAATGACCTGACCGTCGGACAGATGCGCCTCCAGCCCGTCGGCAACCTTTTGCAGACGGGTCAGCACCGGGCCGAGGTGAAAACGCGCGCCCAGGCTTTCCAGCCCGGCCTGCACCGCTGCCGCAGCGGCCGGGTGCAGCAGCATCGGCATCACTTGCTCGCACGGCGCCACCAGTTGCACCTCGTAACCGCCGAGGATCAGGTCGTTGGCGAATTCGCAGCCGATCAGGCCCGCACCCAGCAGCAAGACGCGGCGCTTGCCCGCAGCGGCGGCGCGAAAGCGCGCGTAGTCTTCAAGATCGTTGATCGGGAATACCAGATCGGCGCCATCGCCCTCGATCGGCACACGCACGGTTTCTGCGCCCCAGGCGAGGATCAGGTCGCGGTAGTACACCGCTTCTTCGCCAATCCACAGGCGCTTGTGGCCGGCGTCGATGCCACTGATGCGCGTGTGGGTGCGCACTTCGGCCTTCAACTGCTCGGCCATGGTGCCGGGTTCGGCCATGCTCAGGCCGTCGGCGTCCTTGTTCTTGCCGAAACCGGTGGAGAGCATCGGCTTGGAGTAAGAGCGCCCGTCATCGGCGGTAATCAGCAGCAGCGGGGTTTCGCCATCGAGTTTGCGAAACTCCCGGGCCAGGTTGTAACCCGCAAGCCCGGTGCCGACGATTACGACAGGTGCGTTCATGCCTTACTCCTTGGTTTTTCTCAGTTGATTTCGATCATTTCGAAGTCCGACTTGCCCACGCCGCAATCCGGGCACAGCCAGTCTTCCGGCACGTCTTGCCACAGGGTGCCCGGCGCGATGCCGTCATCCGGCCAACCGTCGGCTTCGTTGTAGATCAGGCCGCAGACGATGCATTGCCACTTTTTCATTCAGGTACTTCCTCAGGGTTCAGGCTTTTGTCGGCGCGGACGGTCGATGGAGGGACGCTGCCATCCGGCTCAGGGCGTTTTGTACTGATGGTGCTGGGCAGATGCAAGCCTGTTCGGCGCAACGGCGCCCCGGATCAATCAAAATCGCAGCACGCCATGTTAAGCTCGCCGCCTCATTTGCGGCCAATAATGACTCATTGTGCACCATTCAAATGCCTGCCCGGCCCCGCTCTGGCTGACCCAAAGCCAACTGACGCCCCTTCCCGATTCGTTGACCCTGGACTGGTTGTTCGACGAAGGCTCGCTGACCCGCCGCCTGACACGGCTGTCCAATGACGGCTTCAGTGTCACGCCGTTATTCGAAGGCTGGGCCACCCTGCGCAGCGACGAATGCGCGGCGCTGGAGCTGGCTGAAAGCAGCGAAGGCTGGGTGCGCGAGGTGTATCTGCGCGGTCACGGCGAGGCCTGGGTGTTCGCCCGCAGTGTGGCGTCGCGTGCGGCCTTGCAAGGTGACGGCTTGCACATGGATGAACTGGGCAGCCGCTCGCTGGGCGAACTGCTGTTTTGCGATCATGCGTTTCAGCGTCGCGCCATTGAGGTCTGTCACTACCCGCAAGACTGGTTGCCGCCAGTATGCCGTGCGCCTGAACTGTGGGGTCGCCGCTCGCGCTTCGACCGTGGCGCCTTGAGCGTGCTGGTGGCGGAGATTTTCCTGCCGACCTTGTGGAGCGCGGCCCGCGCCCATCCGGAGAACTGCTGATGTACCAGAGCCTGCTCAAGTCCCTGAACCGCTTGAATCCGCGCGCCTGGGATTTCATTCAGCTCACGCGCATGGACAAGCCGATCGGCATTTACCTGCTGCTGTGGCCGACGCTGTGGGCGTTGTGGATTGCCGGCAAGGGCTCGCCATCGCTGGCCAATATCGTGATTTTCGTGCTCGGCGTGGTGCTGACCCGCGCCGGCGGCTGCGTGATCAACGACTGGGCCGATCGCAAGGTCGACGGCCACGTCAAACGCACCGCACAACGGCCGCTGGCCAGCGGCAAGATCAGTTCGAAAGAGGCGCTGGTGTTCTTCGCGCTGCTGATGGGTGTGAGCTTCCTGCTGGTGCTATGCACCAATGCGCCGACCATCTGGCTGTCGCTGGGCGGCCTGGCACTGGCGTTCACCTACCCGTTCATGAAGCGCTACACCTATTACCCGCAAGTGGTACTCGGCGCGGCATTCTCGTGGGGCATGCCGATGGCGTTCACCGCCGAGACCGGCGAACTGCCCGCCGCCGCCTGGCTGCTGTGGATCGCCAACCTGCTGTGGACGGTGGGTTACGACACCTATTACGCAATGACCGATCGTGACGACGACCTGACGATCGGCGTGAAATCCACGGCGATCCTGTTCGGCGATGCGGACCGAATAATCATCCTGACGCTGCAGGCGTTGTCGCTGGGTTGCCTGTTGCTGGCGGGGTCGAAGTTCGAGCTGGGGACGTGGTTCCACCTCGGTCTGCTGGTGGCGGCGGGTTGTTACGCGTGGGAGTTCTGGTACACCCGTGATCGCGACCGGATGCGTTGCTTCAAGGCGTTCTTGCACAACCATTGGGCCGGGTTGGCGATCTTTGTCGGGATCGTGCTGGATTACGCGTTGCGCTGAATGCCCCCCCTTGTAGGAGTGAGCCTGCTCGCGATGACGGTGTATCAGTTAACCGCAATGTGACTGATACACCGTCATCGCGAGCAGGCTTACTCCTACAGGGGATTTGCGTTTACTTGGCCTTGGCGACGTGCCAGGCGCCGTCCATTTTGCCCTCACCGGTCATGTCACCAGCCTTCTTGTCCATGACGAAGGTGTACAGCGGTTTGCCTTCGTAGGCCCATTGCATCTTGCCATCGTCACGCTTGATCACGGTCCAGTCGCCCATGGACTTGTCACCGGCCGTGGCCATCAGCGGTGGCCAGTTCGCAGCGCACTTGTCGTTGCACATGGACTTGCCCGCAGAGTCCTTGGCGAAGGTGTACAGGGTCATGCCCTTGTGATCGGTAAACATGCCGTCCTTTTCCATCGCCGGATCAGCGGCGAACGCCATCGATGGCAACGCCATGGCAGCGGCAAGCAGCAGGGCTTTGAAAGAAGCAGTCATTTGAGTCATGGAAACCTTCTTTTGTGGTTGTCAGGATTCGGACTTAGAGCTTAGTTCAGGATCACGCCAACCGCCGGGCGACTAAAATACTGTCACACGACTGCAATAATTCCGTTATCTAATGCGGCGCAAGACAGTTAAATGACAAGAGGATTAAGGCATGGTTGGCAGGAGCATTCTGATCGTCGACGACGAAGCGCCCATTCGCGAAATGATCGCCGTTGCGTTGGAAATGGCCGGCTATGACTGCCTCGAGGCAGAGAACTCGCAGCAGGCTCACGCCATCATCGTTGACCGCAAACCGGACCTGATCCTGCTCGACTGGATGCTGCCCGGCACCTCCGGCATCGAGCTGGCCCGACGCCTCAAGCGGGACGAGCTGACCGGGGACATCCCGATCATCATGCTCACCGCCAAGGGCGAAGAGGACAACAAGATCCAGGGCCTGGAAGTCGGCGCCGACGACTACATCACCAAGCCGTTCTCACCGCGCGAACTGGTCGCCCGCCTCAAGGCTGTGCTGCGCCGCGCCGGCCCGACCGATGGCGAAGCGCCGATCGAAGTCGGTGGCCTGCTGCTCGACCCGATCAGCCACCGCGTGACCATCGATGGCAAACCTGCCGAGATGGGCCCGACCGAATACCGTCTGCTGCAATTCTTCATGACCCACCAGGAACGCGCCTACACGCGCGGGCAATTGCTGGATCAGGTCTGGGGCGGCAACGTCTATGTTGAAGAGCGCACCGTCGACGTGCACATCCGGCGTCTGCGCAAGGCTCTCGGCGATGCTTACGAAAATCTGGTACAAACCGTGCGCGGCACCGGCTACCGGTTCTCCACAAAAGCATAAAAACAGCTGCAAGCTTCTAGCTACAAGCGGCGAGAAACAGCGAGCTGCTCTGACTTTTAGCTTGCAGCTTGAAACTTGAAGCTGCGGCTAAGGACGCCCTCGTGAATCAAAACTGGCATGGCACCCTGATTCGCCACATGCTGTTGCTGGTCACCGCCTGTCTGGTGATCGGCCTGATCACCGGCTATTACGGCTGGAGCCTCGCTGCAGGCCTGGGCCTTTACCTGGCCTGGACGCTCAAACAACTGCTGCGCCTGCACGAATGGCTGCGCCTGCACCAACCTGATGAAGCACCGCCCGACGGCTACGGCCTGTGGGGCGAGGTGTTCGACAGCATCTACCACCTGCAGCGCCGCGACCAACGGGTGCGCGGGCGCCTGCAAGCGGTGATCGACCGGGTGCAAGAGTCCACCGCCGCGCTGAAAGACGCAGTGATCATGCTCGACAGCGACGGCAACCTGGAATGGTGGAACCGCGCCGCCGAAACTCTGCTCGGCCTCAAGACCCCGCAGGACAGCGGCCAACCGGTGACCAACCTGGTGCGGCATCCACGCTTCAAGGAATACTTCGAGCAGGAAAGCTACGCCGAGCCGCTGGAAATCCCCTCGCCGACCAACGATCGCGTGCGCATTCAGCTGTACCTCACTCGCTACGGCAACAACGAACACCTGATGCTGGTGCGCGACGTCACGCGCATCCATCAGCTGGAGCAGATGCGCAAAGACTTCATCGCCAACGTGTCCCACGAACTGCGTACGCCACTGACGGTGATCTGCGGCTACCTGGAAACCCTGCTCGACAATGTCGAGGAAGTGAACCCGCGCTGGAGCCGCGCACTGCAGCAAATGCAGCAACAGGGCGGGCGCATGCAGACGCTGCTCAACGATCTGTTGCTGCTGGCGAAGCTGGAAGCCACCGATTACCCCTCGGACAACCAGCCGGTGCAGGTCGACACCCTGCTGCAATCGATCAAGAGCGACGCGCAGCAGTTGTCCGGGCAGAAAAACCAGACAATCACCCTCGACGCTGATGCGCGCATCCTGCTCAAGGGCAGCGAGGCGGAATTGCGCAGCGCGTTTTCCAACCTGGTGTTCAACGCCGTGAAGTACACCCCGGCCGAGGGCAACATCCGCATTCGCTGGTGGGGTGACGAGCAAGGTGCGCACCTGAGCGTGCAGGATTCGGGGATCGGCATCGACAGCAAACACCTGCCGCGCCTGACCGAGCGTTTCTATCGCGTCGACTCCAGCCGCAACTCCAATACCGGCGGCACCGGACTGGGCCTGGCGATCGTCAAACACGTGCTGCTGCGCCACCGCGCGCGAATGGAGATCAGCAGCGTGCCCGGTCACGGCAGCACGTTCACCTGCCATTTCGCCCCGGCCCAGGTGGCTCAGGTACGGGCGATCAGCACCGCCGAGTGATACCGGCCAGCACGCGCCACTAGGCAATCGCCATGTCAGCCGCTACATTGGCTGACTTGCGCCTGCCTTTCAGGCGCGATTTCTTCTCTCTTACGAATCACACGGAACCCGCAAAACTCCATCATGGACCCTTCCCCTGGCTTGTCCCTCGCAACAATATTCGCCGATTTCGGCATGATTCTTTTCGCTCTGATCCTGGTTTTGCTCAACGGCTTTTTCGTTGCGGCGGAATTCGCCATGGTCAAACTGCGCTCGACCCGGGTCGAGGCCATCGCCGACAAGAACGGCTGGCGCGGGCACATCCTGCGCACCGTGCACAGTCAGCTCGATGCGTACCTCTCGGCGTGTCAGCTCGGCATCACCCTCGCCTCCCTGGGCCTGGGCTGGGTCGGTGAGCCGGCGTTCGCACACATTCTCGAGCCGCTGCTGAGCGCGGTCGGCGTGCAATCGCCGGAAGTGGTCAAAGGCATTTCGTTCTTTACCGCGTTCTTCATCATTTCGTACCTGCACATCGTGGTCGGTGAGCTGGCACCCAAGTCGTGGGCGATCCGCAAACCCGAGCTGCTGTCGCTGTGGACGGCGGTGCCGCTGTACCTGTTCTACTGGGCGATGTACCCGGCGATCTACCTGCTTAACGCCAGCGCCAACGCGATTCTGCGTATCGCCGGCCAGGGCGAACCCGGCCCGCACCACGAACACCATTACAGCCGCGAAGAACTGAAACTGATCCTGCACTCCAGCCGTGGTCAGGACCCGAGCGACCAGGGCATGCGCGTACTGGCCTCGGCGGTGGAAATGGGCGAACTGGAAGTGGTCGACTGGGCCAACTCCCGGGAAGACCTGATCACTCTGGAATTCAACGCGCCGCTGAAAGAAATCCTGGCGATGTTCCGTCGCCACAAGTTCAGCCGTTACCCGGTGTACGACAGCGAGCGCCAGGAGTTCGTCGGCCTGCTGCACATCAAGGACCTGCTGCTGGAACTGGCAGCGCTGGACCACATTCCCGAGTCGTTCAACCTGGCTGAACTGACCCGCCCGCTGGAGCGTGTGTCGCGGCACATGCCGCTGTCGCAGCTGCTGGAGCAGTTCCGCAAGGGCGGCTCGCACTTCGCCGTGGTCGAGGAAGCCGACGGCAACATCATCGGCTACCTGACCATGGAAGACGTGCTGGAAGTGCTGGTGGGCGACATCCAGGACGAACACCGCAAGGCTGAACGCGGGATCCTCGCCTATCAGCCGGGCAAGCTGCTGGTGCGGGGCGATACCCCGCTGTTCAAGGTTGAACGCCTGCTCGGCATCGACCTCGACCACATCGAAGCCGAAACCCTCGCAGGACTCGTTTACGAGACCCTGAAACGGGTGCCGGAAGAGGAAGAAGTGCTGGAAGTCGAAGGCCTGCGGATCATCATCAAGAAAATGAAAGGGCCGAAGATTGTACTGGCCAAGGTGTTGATGCTGGATTGATGGGGGCTCTGGGGCTCCTGTGGTGAGGGGCTTGCCCCCGTTGGGCTGCGAAGCAGCCCCGCCCGGCTAACGCGTCAGTTCTGATACACCGCATTTGAGGTTTTGGGATGGCTTCGCCATCCAACGGGGGCAAGCCCCCTCGCCACAGAGAACATCCCCCGTTTGATCTGCGCTGGATTTACTGTTTGCCCAACGCAAAGTTGGGCAACGCCCCCAGCGGCTGGTTGAACTGATACGGAATCGATACCAGCCCCTGCCCGGTATTGCGCTGCACCACAAAGTGCAGGTGCGGGCCGCTGCTGTTGCCGGTGTTGCCGGACAGCGCCAGCGGGCTGCCGACCGTCACCCGCTGTCCCTCGCGTACGCTCACCGAACCTTGCTTGAGGTGCAGGTACACACCCATCGTGCCGTCATTGTGCAGCACCCGGACGAAATTGCCGGAGGCATCGGTGCCGCGCCCGCTCTGTGAATTCTCGACTTTCACCACCACCCCGGCCCGCGCCGCGATGATCTGGGTGCCGACCGGCATGGCGATGTCCATCGCATACTTGTTCTTCGGCCCATAGTGGCTGTACTGACCGTTGGCGCCCTGACTGAGGCGGAACGGCCCGCCCCGCCACGGCAACGGATAGCGATAGCTCTGTGCGGCACCGGCAGGGTCGCCCAGCGAATACTGGAACTGCGGCGTATACACCAGCGGCTTGCCGCCGGTGATCGCCGTCAGCAGCGCCAGACGCGTGTTGCTGCGCGCCGGCAACACCCGGCGGATAGTCTGGGCTGGCGCGCCACGCACGTTGCTCATCCCGGTAAATGCCAGCGCCACCTCGACCGGCGCGTACAGATCGTTGCGCACGAACACCACGTCGCTGCCCTTCTGCTTCTTGATATCGAGATACACCTGGCGCTCCAGGTGCTCGACCATGCGGTCCTGAAACACGAACACCTGCGAGCCTCTGCTCGGCCGGTCGCTATACGAGACCACGCCGTTGGCATCGGTGGATTTGTAGATCGTCATGGCCACAGCCGAGGTGGAGGCCACGAAGAGACCACAGAAAAACAGCAGGCGCGCGAGCATGGGCAAAAGTCTGTCGAAGTGAGGCCTGGGAATGAGCCTAGCAGGTGAGACAGACCAGGCTAGTCGACAGATGTTTCAAAATGGGCAGCACACAAAGCAAAAGATCGCAGCCTGCGGCAGCTCCTACATTGGAATGCGATCCCTGTAGGAGCTGCCGCAGGCTGCGATCTTTTTCAATGCGCCGCTTACGCGCCCGGAACGAAGTGCTTCTGCGCTGTGCCGCGGGCGATCAGGCGGGAGATGTAGTCGAGCTTCTGCGCGTCCTGGTCGACGAAACGGAAGGTCAGTTGCAGCCAGTCGCTGTCCGGCTTCGGCTCGTGGGCGACGACGGCATGCAGGTAGCCGTTGAGGCGGGCGATTTCGGCGTTGTCGCCCTGCTCCAGATCGAGCACGGCGCTGTCGAGGATCTGCGGCAGGGTGTCGGTGCGTTTCACCACCAGCAACGCTTCCTTGATGCTCAGGGCCTTGATCACGCATTGCTGGGTGCCGCTCGGCAGGCGCAACTGGCCTTGACCACGACCACCGGCCGGCGCTTTCGAGGCTGCCGGGGCCTGGACTGGCGGACTGTTGAGCAAACCACGGGACGGCGCAGCAGGCGCCGGCGCCGCAGCGGCAGGCTTGGCGAACGGGTTGACCGCCGCGGCGGCCGGAGCGCCACCCACCACGGCAGGCTTGCCACCGGTCAACGCGCTCAGGGAGTCGTTGCCGAAGGCCGAATTCATCTTGGTTGGCGCGCTGTTCATCAGGGTGTCGAGCTTGCCGACCTTGTTCAGCGCCTGCTTGACCTTGGTCAGCAGTTGCTCGTTGGTGAACGGCTTGCTGACATAGCCGGAAACGCCGGCCTGGATCGCCTGGACGACGTTTTCCTTGTCGCCACGGCTGGTGACCATGATGAACGGCATGGTCTTGAGATTGTCCTGCTCACGGCACCAGGTCAGCAGTTCAAGGCCGGACATTTCCGGCATCTCCCAGTCGCACAGCACCAGGTCGAACGCTTCCTTGGCCAGCATGGCCTGGGCCTTTTTGCCGTTGACGGCGTCCTCGGTGCGGATCCCCGGGAAGTAGTTACGCAGGCATTTTTTCACCAGGTCGCGAATGAACGAAGCGTCGTCCACGACCAACACACTGATCTTGCTCATCCAACACCCCTATAAAAATCCCGGCAAGCATACCGCTTTTACTGATGGCACATTGCCAACAATCTTCAGTCACGCCGGGACTTTTCGTTCGCGGGTGCTGCTTTTTAATTCGATTTCCTGATTCAAGCGTCCAAAACAAAAACGCCCGGCCAAAGGGCCGGGCGCTTTTCTCAGGCAATCTTACTTATCGTCAGCATCGCCCGGAACATTAGCGGTTTCGCCGCTTGTACCTTGAACTTCTTCTTTCATGCGCTTGAGGCCCAGGTGACGCACGTCGGTGCCGCGCACCAGGTAGATCACCAGTTCCGAGATGTTGCGCGCGTGGTCGCCGATCCGCTCCAGCGAACGCAGGACCCAGATGATGCTCAGAACCCGCGAGATAGAGCGCGGGTCTTCCATCATGTAGGTCGCCAGCTCACGCAGGGCGGTCTTGTATTCGCGGTCGATGACTTTGTCGTATTGCGCCACCGACAGCGCCAGATCGGCGTCGAAGCGAGCAAACGCGTCCAGCGCATCACGGACCATGTTGCGCACCTGATCGCCGATGTGACGCACTTCGACGTAACCGCGCGGCGCCTCACCTTCTTCGCACAGCTGAATGGCGCGACGGGCGATCTTGGTCGCTTCGTCACCGATGCGCTCCAGGTCGATCACCGACTTGGAGATGCTGATGATCAGCCGCAGGTCGGACGCCGCCGGCTGACGACGGGCGAGAATGCGCAGGCATTCTTCGTCGATGTTGCGTTCCATCTGGTTGATCTGGTCGTCGATCTCGCGCACCTGCTGGGCAAGGCCCGAGTCGGCCTCGATCAGCGCGGTGACCGCGTCGTTGACCTGCTTCTCGACCAGCCCGCCCATGGCCAGGAGGTGGCTGCGCACTTCCTCGAGCTCGGCATTGAACTGCGCGGAGATATGGTGGGTAAGGCCTTCTTTACTAATCATGGTGGCGTCCTTGGAGCGTCCGGTAAGGTGCGGCGGGCCGCAGCGTCAAATTCTGTGAGCAACCGCCATCTGTTAGCCGTAACGACCGGTGATGTAGTCTTCGGTCTGCTTCTTCGCCGGATTGGTGAACAGGGTGTCGGTGTCGCCGAATTCCACCAGTTTGCCCATGTACATGAACGCCGTGTAGTCGGAAACCCGCGCGGCCTGCTGCATGTTGTGGGTCACGATGACGATGGTGAACTTGGACTTCAGCTCGTAGATCAGCTCTTCGACTTTCAGGGTCGAGATCGGGTCAAGGGCCGAGCACGGTTCGTCGAGCAGCAACACTTCCGGCTCAACCGCGATGGTGCGGGCGATCACCAGACGCTGCTGCTGACCACCGGACAGACCGAGTGCCGAGTCATGCAGACGATCCTTCACTTCGTCCCACAACGCCGCGCCTTTCAACGCCCACTCGACGGCTTCGTCGAGGATGCGCTTCTTGTTGATGCCCTGGATGCGCAGACCGTAAACCACGTTTTCGTAGATGGTCTTGGGGAACGGGTTCGGCTTCTGGAACACCATGCCGACGCGACGACGCAGCTCGGCAACGTCTTCGCCCTTGCGATAGATGTTGTTGCCGTAGAGGTTGATCGCGCCCTCGACACGGCAGCCGTCAACCAGGTCGTTCATGCGGTTGAAGGTACGCAGCAGCGTGGACTTGCCACAGCCGGACGGGCCGATGAAGGCGGTCACGCGCTGTTTCGGGATGTTCATGCTGACGTCGAACAGCGCCTGCTTCTCACCGTAGAACAGACTCAGGCCCGGGACTTCGATGGCGACGGTTTCCTGCTCAAGGCTCAGGCTCTGTTTATCGCGACCCAGGGCCGACATGTTGATGCCGTGGGTATGTGTTTCGTGCTGCATGGTTCTCACTCCGTTCGTAGCTGCGAGCTTCTGGCTGCAAGCTGCAAGTTTGAGCAAAAGCGGTTTGTAGCTTGCCGCTTGTGGCTAATGGCTTTAGCTGTCCAGCGCTTTGTATTTTTCGCGCAGGTGGTTACGAATCCACACTGCCGACAGGTTCAACGTGGCGATCACCAGCACCAGCAGCAGCGCCGTGGCGTACACCAGCGGACGGGCCGCCTCGACGTTCGGGCTCTGGAAGCCGACGTCATAAATATGGAAGCCCAGGTGCATGATCTTCTGGTCCAGGTGCAGGTACGGGTAGTTGCCGTCCAGCGGCAGCGACGGTGCCAGTTTCACCACACCCACCAGCATCAGCGGTGCTACTTCACCGGCGGCGCGGGCCACGGCGAGGATCATGCCGGTCATCATCGCCGGGCTGGCCATCGGCAGGACGATTTTCCACAGCGTCTCGGCCTTGGTTGCGCCCAGTGCCAGCGAGCCTTCGCGGACAGTACGCGGGATACGCGCCAGACCTTCCTCGGTCGCCACGATCACCACCGGTACCGCCAGCAGCGCCAGGGTCAACGACGCCCAGAGCAGGCCCGGTGTACCGAAGGTCGGGGCCGGCAGCGCTTCAGGGAAGAACAGACGGTCGACCGAGCCACCCAGCACGTAAACGAAGAAGCCCAGACCGAACACCCCGTAAACAATGGCCGGAACGCCGGCGAGGTTGTTCACCGCGATGCGGATGATTCGGGTCAGGGCGTTCTGCTTGGCGTATTCACGCAGGTACACCGCCGCCAGCACGCCGAACGGGGTCACGATCATCGCCATGATCAGGGTCATCATCACGGTGCCGAAGATCGCCGGGAAGATCCCGCCTTCGGTGTTCGCTTCACGCGGGTCGTCGGACAGGAACTCCCAGACCTTGCTGAAGTAGAAACCGATCTTGGTCATCGTGCCCATGGCATTCGGCTGGTAAGCGTGAACCACTTTGCCGAGGCTGATTTCGATCTCTTTGCCGTTGGCATCGCGAGCCGTCAGGGCGTCGCGGTTGAACTGCGCATGCAGATCGCTCAGACGTGCTTCGACGTCCTGATAACGCGCGTTCAGCTCGGCACGCTCGGAGTCCATGTCCGCTTGCGCGGTGGCGTCGAGCTTGCCATCCAGTTCCAGTTTGCGGCCGTGCAGACGGATGCGTTCCAGACCGGAGTTGATCGCACCGATGTCGGTCTTCTCCAGGGACTTGAGCTGCGCGGCGAGCTTGTTCACGCGGTCGATCCGCGCTTGCAGCTCTGGCCACGCAGCCTCGCCCTCAGCGATGACCTTGCCGTCCTGTTTGACGTTGACCAGGTAGCCGTAGAAGTTGCCCCACTCACGACGTTCGATCGCCATCAACTCTGGCGGCCTGGTCTGGTTGGTCAGCCACTCGCCGACGATCCAGGTGAAGTCGTTGCCATTCAAGTCACGGTTGCCGACCTTGATCAGCTCGCGGGTCATGAATTCCGGGCCCTGATCGGGCACCGGCAGGCCAGCGCTTTTCAGGCGGGCGCGGGGCACTTCTTCTTTCTGCACCACTTCGCCGATGACCAGGTGATTGGCCTGGCCCGGTACGTCGTAGTTGGCGTGGATCAGATCCGCCGGCCAGAAGTGACCCAGGCCGCGCACGGCGATCACCGCCAGCAGGCCAATGGTCATGATGACCGCGATGGACACCGCGCCACCGCTGATCCAGACGCCCGGGGCGCCGCTCTTGAACCATCCATTCAGGGAGTTCTGTTTCACAGACTTCTACCTTTCTTAAAGCGACGAGTATTTCTTGCGCAGACGCTGACGAATCAGTTCTGCCAGGGTGTTCATGACGAAGGTGAACAACAGCAGCACCAGCGCCGAGAGGAACAGCACGCGGTAGTGGCTGCCGCCGACTTCCGACTCTGGCATTTCCACCGCGACGTTGGCGGCCAGGGTGCGCAGGCCTTCGAACAGGTTCATTTCCATGACCGGGGTGTTACCCGTGGCCATCAGCACGATCATGGTTTCCCCGACCGCACGGCCCATGCCGATCATCAGCGCCGAGAAGATGCCCGGGCTGGCGGTAAGGATCACCACGCGGGTCATGGTCTGCCACGGCGTGGCACCGAGGGCCAGGGAGCCGAGGGTCAGGCCACGCGGCACGCTGAACACGGCGTCTTCGGCGATCGAGTAGATGTTCGGGATCACCGCAAAGCCCATGGCCAGACCGACCACCAGAGCGTTGCGCTGGTCGTAGGTGATGCCCAGGTCGTGGGAGATCCACATGCGCATGTCACCACCGAAGAACCAGTTCTCCATGAACGGGCTCATGTACAGCGACAGCCAGCCCACAAACAGGATCACCGGAATCAGCAGCGCACTTTCCCAACCGTCCGGAACTTTCAGGCGGATCGACTCAGGCAGGCGGCTGAAGGTGAAGCCGGCGACCAGAATGCCGATCGGCAGCAGCATCAGCAGGCTGAAGATGCCCGGCAGATGCCCTTCCACATACGGCGCGAGGAACAGACCGGCGAAGAAGCCGAGAATCACCGTTGGCATCGCCTCCATCAGCTCGATCACCGGTTTGACCTTGCGGCGCATGCCCGGGGCCATGAAGTAGGCGGTGTAGATCGCGGCGGCAACGGCCAGCGGTGCCGCCAGCAGCATCGCGTAGAACGCGGCTTTCAGGGTGCCGAAGGTCAGTGGCGAGAGGCTCAGCTTCGGTTCGAAATCGGTGTTGGCTGCGGTCGATTGCCAGACGTATTTAGGCTCGTCGTAGTTCTCGTACCAGACCTTGCTCCACAGCGCACTCCACGACACTTCCGGGTGCGGGTTGTCGAGCAGCAGCGGTTGCAGCTTGCCGCCAGCTTCGACGATCACCCGGTTGGCGCGCGGCGACAGACCGAACAGGCCCTGCCCTTCGGCGACCGGCTCGACCAGCAACGTGCGGTGCGCGGTACTGTGGAACACGCCGAGCTTGCCGGACGCATCGAGGGCAACGAAGCCTTTACGACGCTCTTCGGCAGTGATTTCAACGATCGGCGTGGTGCCCATCTGGAAGGTGCGGATTTGCTTCAGGCGCAGCTCGCCATCGGTGTCGCGGGCCATGAACCACTGGGCCAGACCACCCTTGGAATCACCGATGATCAGCGAGATGCCGCCCACCAGTTGGGTGCTCGCGGTGACTTCGGCGTCGGCATTTTCCAGCAGCTTGTAGCGACCGTTGAGACTCTTGTCGCGCAAGCTGAACACATCGGCCTGGGCACGCCCGTTGACCACGTACAGCCATTGCTGGCGCGGGTCGACGAAGATGTTTTTCACCGGCTCGGTCATCTGCGGCAGATCGATACGCTTCTGCTCGTTGGTGACTTCGCCGGTCATCATGTTTTCTTCGCTGGTCAGCGCCAACACGTTGAGTTGCGAACCGGTCGAGCCCACCAGCATCAGGGTCGAATCGGTGGCGTTGAGGCTCACGTGCTCCAGCGCCCCGCCGCTCTCGTTCACCGCGATCGGCGTGTTGCCGTACGGGTATTCGATGGCCGGGGTGATGGTTTTCTTGCCTTCCGGGTAGCTGACTTTATAGGTGTGACGGAACACCAGCGCCTGGCCGTTGGACAGACCCACGGCCACCAGCGGATGACCTGGCTGGTCTTCACCGATGGAGGTGACGGTAGTGCCTGCCGGAAGCGGCAGATCGACGCGCTTCAATTCAGCGCCATTGTCGATGTCGAAGAACAGTGCCTGGCCCTTGTCGGAAACGCGCATCGCCACCTGATTCTGCTCTTCGAGCGAAATCATCAGCGGCTTGCCGGCGTCCTGCATCCAGGCCGGGGTAATGGCATCTTTCGCGGTCAGGCTGGCACCCTGGAACAATGGCGCAACGACGTAGGCGAGAAAGAAGAAGATCAGGGTGATGGCTGCCAGCACCGCCAGCCCGCCAACGAGGACGTACCAACGGGTGAAGCGATCCTTGAGCGCACGAATGCGGCGCTTGCGTTGCAGCTCAGGCGTATTGAAATCAATGCGCTTGGGAGGGGAAGTCGTAGTCATTGGGGAATTGGCCAGATCATTCATGCGCTCACCCTAGCGATCCTGTATGACAGAAAGATGACAGTGCAGTGACGCAGCAAATCCACCGCCAGCGGAACTGGCAGAGGATCGAAAATTTGAGGGGTTGCAGGAGCTGTCGAGGGGACCTCGGCTGCGATCTTTTGATCTTGCCGCTCACAAGGCCAGATCAAAAGATCGCAGCCTCGTTTCACTCGACAGCTCCCACAGAGTCCGGCGGGGTTCACCCCGGACTCAGTTTGTTACTTTTTTGCGACTTCAGCGCCGCCTTCCTGCAGACCCAGGTCAGCCAGTGCTTTTGCAGCAACCTTGGCTGGCAGAGGGATGTAGCCGTCTTTCACTACAACTTCCTGACCCTGTTTGGACAGAACCAGTTTCACGAACTCGGCTTCCAGCGGGGCCAGAGGCTTGTTCGGGGCCTTGTTGACGTAGACGTAGAGGAAACGGGACAGCGGGTACTTGCCGTTCAGGGCGTTTTCTTCCGAGTCTTCGATGAACTCGGTGCTGCCTTTTTTGGCCAGCGCTACGGTTTTCACGCTAGCGGTCTTGTAACCGATGCCCGAGTAACCGATGCCGTTCAGCGAGGAGCTGATCGACTGCACGACCGAAGCCGAACCTGGTTGTTCGTTGACGTTTGGCTTGTAGTCGCCTTTGCACAGGGCTTCTTCCTTGAAGTAGCCATAGGTGCCGGATACCGAGTTACGACCGAACAGTTGCACCGGCTTGTTGGCCAGGTCGCCGGTCACGCCCAGGTCGCCCCAGGTTTTCACGTCGGCTTTGGCGCCGCACAGACGAGTGGACGAGAAGATCGCGTCAACCTGTTCCATGGTCAGGTGCTGGATCGGGTTGTCCTTGTGTACGAATACCGCCAGGGCGTCCACGGCAACCGGGATAGCGGTTGGCTTGTAGCCGTACTTCTGCTCGAAGGCCGCCAGTTCGGTGTCCTTCATCTTGCGGCTCATCGGGCCCAGGTTGGAGGTGCCTTCAGTCAGCGCAGGTGGCGCAGTGGCGGAGCCAGCGGCCTGAATCTGGATATTTACGTTCGGGTATTCTTTTTTGTAGTTCTCAGCCCACAGGGTCATGAGGTTGGCCAGAGTGTCGGAACCAACGCTGGACAAGTTGCCCGACACACCAGTGGTCTTGGTGTAGCTCGGGATAGCAGGGTCAACAGCGGCGAACGCGTTGGCGGTCGCAACGCCAGCAGCGACAAACGTCATTGCCGCCATCAAACGCTTCAGTTTCATGCCTTACTCCTAGCAGATAGGGTGTGTTAAGTCGGGGCCAAGTATCAGCAGGCCGTGTGAACACTCTATGGCTGAAATATGACAATTGGATGAAAGGCCAGCATGTCGCTTGATCGTTCCCACGCTCTGCCTGGGAACGATCAAGCGGGACGGAAAATCAGCGACCCTTTTTCCAGAGCCACGCCCCCACCAGAATCCCCATCGCGCAAAGCACCGCTACATAGTAGGCAGGCCCCATCGCACTCTCTTTAAGCAGCAGACTCACCACCATCGGTGTCAGGCCACCGAAGATCGCGTAAGCCACGTTGTACGAGAACGACAGCCCGCTGAAGCGCACCACTGGCGGGAATGCCTTGACCATCACGTACGGCACCGCACCGATGGTACCGACCAGCAAACCGGTCAGGGCATACAGCGGGAACAGCCAGTTCGGGTGATCGGCGAGGCTGTGATAGAAGGTCCAGGAGCTGATCAGCAAGCCCAGGCAACCGAAGACAAACACCCGGCCGGCGCCGAAGCGATCCGCCAGGGCGCCGGAGATGATGCAGCCAAAGCTCAGGAACACGATCGCCAGGCTGTTGGATTGCAGCGCCACCGTCGGCGAGAAGTGATAGACCGTCTGCAGCACGGTCGGGGTCATCAGGATCACCACGACGATCCCGGCCGACAGTAACCAGGTCAGCAGCATCGAGATCGCAATCGCCCCGCGATGGTCACGCAGCACCGCGCGTAGCGGCACTTCTTCGGCCAGCGCCTTGCGCAGTTGCAGCTCGGCGAACACCGGGGTTTCGTGCAGCCAGCGGCGAAGGTAGACCGAGAACAGGCCGAATACGCCACCGAGCAGGAACGGAATCCGCCAGGCGTAATCCGCAACTTCCAGCGGTGTGTAAATGCTGTTGATAGCGGTGGCGACCAGTGAACCCAGGAGGATGCCCGCCGTCAGGCCGCTGGTCAGCGTGCCGCAGGCATAGCCGACGTGCTTTTGCGGCACGTGTTCGGAAACGAAGACCCACGCCCCCGGCACCTCCCCGCCAATCGCCGCGCCCTGGATCACCCGCATCAGCAACAGCAGAATCGGCGCCCACAGGCCGATCTGCGCGTAAGTCGGCAGCAGACCCATGATCAGGGTCGGCACGGCCATCATGAAAATGCTCAGGGTGAACATTTTCTTGCGCCCCAGCAGGTCGCCGAAGTGCGCCATGACGATGCCGCCCAGTGGCCGCGCGAGGTAACCGGCGGCGAAAATGCCGAAGGTCTGCATCAGGCGCAGCCATTCGGGCATGTCAGCCGGGAAGAACAGCTTGCCGACCACGGTGGCGAAGAACACGAAAATGATGAAATCGTAAAACTCCAGCGCACCGCCCAGGGCCGATAGCGACAGAGTCTTGTAGTCATTGCGGGTCAGGGGTCGTGCAGGTTGCTCGGGCTGCGCGAGGCTCGAAGGCGCTGTGGTCATGGCAAGGGCTTCTCTTATAGTCGGATCTACCGCCACAACAACGCTGGCTGTGGCTTGGGCAGGTTCGGCACCATAGCAAATTGTTCGAAAAAGCACATAGAGGCGCGTATTTGACAGTCAAAATCAGAACCCGATGGTCGTCGCGGAGTCTACCGACCGATATACTCGCAACCTTGCTCCGGTTTGTAGGGGGTTGCTGTGCGAAAACGTCGTTGGTCGCCTTGGTGCGTGGATCCAGCCGCTTTCGCAGAGTTTCCCTTTAGGCGCCTTATGGAAAACGTGACGAACGTAGTATGTTCGGTGCTGAATCGTTTTTCCTGAAGACGGCTACCACCAGCAGTACCAACGAAGAGTCACGGGTCAGAGGCACCCCCGGCATGATAGAGCTCGAACAAGAAGATCCGATCCCGCAAGGCGACCTGGCCCTGCAAATTACCGCACTCCCCCGCGAAACCAACGGCTTTGGCGATATTTTCGGCGGCTGGCTGGTGGCGCAGATGGATCTGGCGGGCACCGCGATGGCCAGCCGCGTTGCCGGTGGCCGTGTGGCGACCGTGGCCATCGACCGCATGGCATTTCTGGTGCCGGTCGCGGTGGGCGCGCAATTGTCCTTTTATACCCAGACCCTGGAAATCGGTCGCAGCTCGATCCAGATGATGGTCGAAGTCTGGAGCGACGATCCGCTGTCCAGCGAGTGGCGTAAAGTGACCGAAGCAGTGTTCGTCTTCGTCGCCATCGACGGCAGCGGTCGCACCCGTTCGGTGCCACCACGCGCGCGTTAAACCTCGCCGCGGTTTTGCGGTCGATAGTCGTCCCAAGTGTCTGATCGAGAGCTGTCCCATGAACACGCCCAACGTTGAAGCCGTGAAACTGGATGAACTGAACTGCTGGCGCATCCGCCACGGTCAGGCCGAAGTGCTGGTCGCCCAGCAAGGCGCGCACATCCTCAGTTATCAGATCGACGGCCAGCCGCCGATCATCTGGCTCAACGACAAGGCCGTGTTCAAGACCGGCAAGAGCATCCGCGCCGGTGTGCCGGTGTGCTGGCCTTGGTTCGGCAAGTTCGAACGCAACCCGCAGAGCGTGCAGGCCATGTACACCGGCGAGCAACCGGCACCCGCGCACGGTCTGGTGCGGGCGATGGATTGGGAGTTGGGCGGCATCGAATCAGAGGCTGACGGCGTCAAGGTCGAATTTAAGCTGCCCTACCCCGAAGGTGGCCTGCCGGGCTGGCCGCATCAGGTCGATCTGACCCTGACCTTGCATCTGTCCGAGCAACTGAGCTTCAGCCTGACCAGCCACAACCGTGGCAGTGACACCGTCAGCCTGAGCCAGGCGCTGCACACTTACTTCGCGGTCAGTGACGTGCGCAATGTGCACGTCGATGGCGTGAATGGTTTGAATTACATCGAGACGCTGGATGACTGGAAAACCAACACCCAGCAAGGCGATCTGCATTTTGCCGGTGAGACCGACCGCATCTACCTCGATGCTCCACCACAGTTGAGCATTGTCGACGCGGCTTGGGAACGACGCATTGTGCTGACGGCTACCGGTTCGCGCACCGCCGTGATCTGGAACCCGTGGATCGACCGCGCGGCGGCACTGACCGACATGGACAACGATGGCTGGCAGCGCATGTTGTGCATCGAGACGGCGAATGTGATGGATGACGTGGTGACTTTGGCACCGAGCGCCAGTCACACCATGGGCGTCAGCATCGACAGCAAACCGCTTTAAGATCAAAAGATCGCAGCCTTCGGCAGCTCCTACAGGAAAATGCATTCCAATGCAGGAGCTGCCGAAGGCTGCGATTTTTTGCTTTAGAGATCAGACTCTTGCACCACCCGCACCTTGTCCGCTTCCAGCGCATACGCCGCATCGGCCAGATCATTGCTGACCTTCTCGACCTTCAGCGTGCCGGTGACCCACAGCGGCGTGTAGATATCATCCAGCTTCAAGCCTTTGGGATAACGCACCAGCACCAGCTGATTCGGCGGCGGTGGCGGCACGTGGATGCATGCGCCCGGGTACGGCACGAGGAAGAACAGCGTGCTGCGGCCCTTGGCATCGGACTCCAGCGGCACCGGGTAACCACCGATGCGGATGTGCTTGTCGTTCATCGACGCCACAGTCTTGGTCGAATACATCACTGCCGGCAGGCCCTTGGCCTGCTTCATCCCGCCCTTCTGGGTGAAGGTGCCGGTGGCTTCCGGGGAGTTGTGGTCGATTTCGGGCATGGCCTCGAGGGCTTTCTGGTCCGACTTGGGCATCAGTTCCAGCCAGTCGGTTTCCGGCAGTTCGCCGGCGTGGGCCAGACCGCTGCCCAGCAAAAGGAGAGTCAACAAAAGACGGCGCATGGAGGTGCTCGGTAAAAGATGCTCGGATAAAGGAAGGACGTTGAATCGCCGAGCATTCTAGCCCTCCCTGCCGCGTTGGCAGAGAGGACTTGGTCGCTTGGATCAGTTCTTTTTGATCAGGCCGTAGATCACCAGCAGCACGACCGCGCCGACCAGTGCGCCGATGAAGCCTGCGCCCTGACCTGCCTGATAGATACCCAAGGCCTGGCCGCCGTAAGTGGCTGCCAGCGAACCGCCGATACCGAGCAGGATGGTCATGATCCAGCCCATGCTGTCATCGCCCGGCTTAAGGAAGCGTGCCAGCAGGCCGACGATCAAGCCGATAAAGATGGTTCCGATAATTCCCATGGCATTTCCCTCTGACGCTGAATAGTAGATATGCCAAAGCCTAGTCAGACTTTGGCATCCTGCCATGAGAGAACGGCGGCTCCCGAAGGTTCCGCCGCTGCCACATGAAACTGCTTACTCGGCGATCAGCGCTTCGACCTTGACGATCTGCGCCTGGAGCGTGGCCATGTCGGCGCAGCGCAGGTTGGCGTGACCGACCTTGCGCCCGGCCTTGAAAGCTTTGCCGTAGTGGTGCAGATGGCAATCTTCGATGGCGATGACTTTCTCCACCGGCGGAACCACGCCGATGAAGTTGAGCATCGCGCTCTCACCGACCTTGGCTGTCGAACCCAGCGGCAGGCCGGCAACGGCGCGCAGATGGTTTTCGAACTGGCTGCACTCGGCGCCTTCGGTGGTCCAGTGCCCGGAGTTGTGCACGCGCGGGGCGATTTCGTTGGCCTTGAGGCCACCGTCGACTTCAAAGAACTCGAACGCCATCACGCCCACATAGTCGAGCTGTGTGAGCACACGGCTGGAGTAGTCTTCGGCCAGGGCCTGCAACGGGTGATCGGTGCTGGCGACCGACAACTTGAGAATGCCGCTGTCGTGAGTGTTGTGCACCAGCGGGTAGAACTTCGTTTCGCCATCGCGGGCACGCACGGCAATCAGCGAGACTTCACCGGTGAACGGCACGAAGCCTTCCAGCAGGCAGGCAACGCTGCCCAGTTCGGCGAACGTGCCAACCACGTCCTCCGGTTTGCGCAGGACTTTCTGACCCTTGCCGTCATAACCCAGGGTACGGGTTTTCAGCACGGCCGGCAGACCGATCGAAGCGACGGCGGCATCCAGATCGGCTTGCGATTGAATGTCGGCGAAGGCCGGGGTCGGAATCCCCAGGTCCTTGAACATGCTTTTCTCGAACCAGCGGTCGCGAGCGATGCGCAAGGCTTCGGCGCTCGGGTACACCGGCACGAATTGCGAGAGAAACGCCACGGTTTCGGCCGGGACGCTTTCGAACTCGAAGGTCACCAGGTCGACTTCGTCAGCCAGTTGGCGCAGGTGATCCTGATCGCCGTAATCGGCCCGCAGGTGTTCACCCAGTGCGGCGGCGCATGCGTCCGACGCAGGGTCGAGGAAAGCGAAGTTCATGCCCAGCGGAGTCCCCGCCAGCGCCAACATGCGGCCCAACTGGCCGCCACCGATTACACCGATCTTCATCTCAACAACCTCAGGCAATACGTGGGTCTGGATTGTCCAGGACGCTGTCTGTCTGCTCGGCACGGAAAGTTTTCAGTACCGCGTGGAACTGTGGATGCTTGGCGCCCAGAATGCTCGCCGAAAGCAGGGCGGCGTTGATCGCGCCTGCTTTGCCGATGGCCAGGGTAGCCACCGGAATGCCGGCCGGCATCTGCACGATCGACAGCAGCGAATCGACGCCCGAGAGCATCGACGACTGCACCGGAACGCCCAGCACCGGCAGGTGGGTCTTGGCCGCACACATGCCTGGCAGGTGGGCTGCGCCACCGGCACCGGCGATGATCACCTCGATGCCGCGGCCCTCAGCCTCTTCGGCGTACTGGAACAGCAGATCCGGGGTGCGGTGAGCAGAAACCACCTTGACCTCGTACGGGATGCCGAGCTTTTCCAGCATATCGGCGGTGTGGCTAAGGGTGGACCAATCGGACTTGGAGCCCATGATCACGCCAACCAGTGCACTCATCGTCGCGCCTCTTCTCTCTGGGCGCCCGCAGGCGCGTCAAAAACAACAAGCCACGCAGGATTGCGTGGCTTGATTGTACGAAAAATGGCCGGACGGACCGGCCGAAGGCCGCGCAGTATACCGCAAAGAAGCCAATAAACAGCCCCCGTCACGACCATCTGTCTTGTGATGCAAAACAACAGGTTTATTGACTCGAAAATCAAGAACCCTGCACTACCAATAACATCGGTTGGAAGTTAACGCGCGCTCGCGCTGGCACACTAAAACCTAAACAACAGAACATCAGGAAATAAAAACTAAAGAACCATCAATGGCGTGCAGACCTTCAATGCTATACAAATCCCATAACACTTATTACAACAATCCACATTAAATTAGAAAGCTTGAATCACCGACAACTACAACAACAAAACTGCAAAATAAACTTATACAAAATTCCAACAATCATTTCGACGGCCAGACGCGTCTTTGGCCGTTATCACTGATAACAATATCTACTGGAGTTTCGCCATGTCACGCTCGCTTGTGCTGTATGTCTTTATTCATAAAGATTTATCGGAACATGATTCCAAAGTCCTCTTTGAAAGCCATTTCAGCTGGCTGGCTGATGAATTCGAAGAAATTTCAGGAAAGCCGTTCGCACTCTTTATGATACAGCCGTCAGACGCACCCGGCCTCAGTGATCACGCCTATAAAATCGGTACGCCTGAGCAAGCGATTTACGATTGGCGCGAGAAAGTCGATGAACATAAGGATCTTCGCGTTAGCGACTACTACGACGATCACACTCGAAAGTTTCTTTTACTGACACGCGACAACCTCAGCGATAGTGTTGCCGGTATAGCAAGCCAGACCGGCTACTGCGCAATTTCCTCGATTAATGGCGAGCAGACACCTGCTCATGAAGTCGGTCATATGTTTGGTGCAGAGCATGAAGACTTTGAGGTCTATTACAACGGCTGGTGGGATGAAACCATTATGGCGTCCGGGACCGTTGCATCGGTATTCCGAGGAAACGCCAAGCGTTTCAGCGATAAAAACCGGGAACGCATCCGCAACTACCTCAAAGAACACGACTAAGCCCTATTGAGCCCCTGCACTGACAAGAGTGAACGCGAAAATCGCCTTCACTCTTGCTGTCCGTCAAGCAGTAGAACCCGCCACTCCCCCTTCCAGCTTACGCCACAGCAACCGCACGTTGGCCTTGCGCACCAGCGCGCAGCGATACAGACGAATCTCCAGCGGCACATGCCATTGCGGGCCGCCGCAGACGACGAGTTCGCCGCGGGCCAGTTCGGCACGTACGCTCAGTTGCGGCACCCAGGCAATCCCGAGGCCTTCCAGGGCCATGCTCTTGAGGCTGTCGGCCATGGCGGTTTCGTAGATGGTGGTGAAACGTAACTGACGCTGACGCAACAGTCCGTTCACCGAACGCCCGAGAAACGCTCCGGCGCTGTACGCCAGCAACGGCACGCTGGCGTCGCCTTCCAGATCGAACAGCGGCTTGCCATCGGCATCCGCCGCGCACACCGGCAGCATCTCGGTCTGGCCCAGGTGCAGCGACGGGAAGATTTCCGGGTCCATCTGCATCGCCGCGTCCGGGTCGTAGAACGCCAGCATCAGGTCGCAGCCGCCTTCGCGCAGCGCATGCACGGCGTCGCCGACATTGGTCGCCACCAGTCGCGTGGCGATGTTCAACCCTTCGTTGCGCAGTTGTGCGATCCAGCGCGGGAAAAAACCCAGCGCCAGCGAGTGCGCTGCGGCGACTTGCATCACCTCGCCCTGCCCGCCTTCCAGGTGATGCAGATGACGCAGCACTTCACCGAGCTGTTCGACCACCGTGCGCGCGGTCACCAGAAACAGCTGCCCGGCCGCCGTCAGCTCGATCGGCGTGCGTGAGCGGTTGACCAAGGTCAGCCCCAAAGCGGCTTCAAGGCTGCGGATCCGCCGACTGAACGCCGGCTGAGTCACGAAGCGCCGTTCGGCCGCCTGCGAGAAGCTGCGAGTGGCGGCCAGAGCACTGAAGTCCTCGAGCCATTTGCTTTCCAGATTCATCACGCCCTCCCGGGAACGCACCAAAACAGGTCACACGTCTGCCGCGCGCGCGGCGTCACACGGGCATTATGCCGAATGTGCATAGGGCAGTGTTTAACAGCATTGGCCCAAAAAATCCTACAAGCCTAGCATTCGCAGCGTTCCGGCATAGACCGGGTCCATATCGAGATGATTTCTATCATGTCCTCCGCTGCATCTTTCCGCACAGAAAACGACCTGCTTGGCGCCCTCGAAGTACCGGCTCAAGCGTATTACGGCATCCAGACCCTGCGAGCGGTGAACAACTTCCGTCTCTCCGGCGTTCCGATTTCGCATTACCCGAAACTGGTTGTGGGTCTGGCGATGGTCAAACAGGCCGCCGCTGACGCCAACCGTGAGTTGGGTCACCTGAGCGAAGCCAAGCACGCTGCCATCAGCGAAGCCTGTGCCCGATTGATCCGCGGTGATTTCCACGAAGAGTTCGTGGTCGACATGATTCAAGGTGGCGCCGGTACTTCCACCAACATGAACGCCAACGAAGTGATCGCCAACATTGCGCTCGAAGCAATGGGTCACCAGAAAGGCGAGTACCAGTACCTGCACCCGAACGACGACGTCAACATGGCGCAGTCGACCAACGACGCCTACCCGACCGCGATCCGCCTGGGTCTGCTGCTGGGTCACGACGCGTTGCTGGCCAGCCTCGACAGCCTGATTCAGGCCTTCGCGGCCAAGGGTCAAGAATTCAACCACGTCCTGAAGATGGGTCGTACCCAGCTGCAAGACGCCGTGCCGATGACCCTGGGTCAAGAGTTCCGCGCATTCGCCACCACCATGAGCGAAGACCTGGCCCGTCTGAAGACGCTGGCCCCGGAACTGCTGACTGAAGTGAACCTGGGCGGCACCGCGATCGGCACCGGCATCAACGCCGACCCGCGCTATCAGGCGCTGGCGGTACAGCGTCTGGCGCTGATCAGCGGTCAACCGCTGGTTCCAGCCGCCGACCTGATCGAAGCCACCTCCGACATGGGTGCCTTCGTGCTGTTCTCCGGCATGCTCAAGCGCACCGCGGTCAAGCTGTCGAAAATCTGCAACGATCTGCGCCTGCTGTCCAGCGGCCCACGCACCGGTATCAACGAGATCAACCTGCCGGCCCGTCAGCCAGGCAGCTCGATCATGCCCGGCAAGGTCAACCCGGTGATTCCGGAAGCCGTTAACCAGGTGGCCTTCCAGGTCATCGGTAACGACCTGGCGCTGACCATGGCAGCCGAAGGCGGCCAACTGCAACTGAACGTGATGGAGCCGCTGATCGCGTTCAAGATCCTCGACTCGATCCGCCTGCTGCAACGCGCCATGGACATGCTGCGCGAGCACTGCATCGTCGGCATCACCGCCAACGAAGCCCGCTGCCGCGAACTGGTCGAGCACTCGATCGGTCTGGTCACCGCGCTGAACCCGTACATCGGCTACAAAAACGCCACCCGCATCGCCCGTATCGCCCTTGAAAGCGGCCGCGGCGTGCTGGAACTGGTGCGCGAAGAAGGTCTGCTCGACGAAGCCATGCTCGCCGACATCCTGCGCCCGGAAAACATGATTGCACCGCGTCTGGTTCCGCTCAAAGCCTGAGCCGACGCGTTACTTGTTGCACCGCTCACCAGGTCGAGGGACTAGACACCTCTCACCTTTTGAGGGCTTGGGGATTGGTCCCCAAGCCCTTTTTTTTAACTGTTTGACCCTGAGACCCGTATGTCTGGGGGTTGCGCCAACAAGAAAGCAGCCTCCAAACAAGCCCGGCGCCGGTAACGCCGGGTGTTTCAAAGCTTCGTTTCGTCGCTTGCACCACAAGCGTGCAGACGGGCGCCGCACTGATCGGTATAGTGCCGCCCCTCTTCGCGTGAGCGGTCGTCGGTAACGAGGCCATAACCCATGCGAAACCCGAACTAATAACAAACCCGCGAAATGGAACCGGGACGAAACATTCGCCTCACCTGTCGTGCCGCGTGCACACCGGCGTAACACGATGTTTCTGACCATCCAGTATTTGCTTACACAAAAAACAGCGAGGAAAAATCCATGCTCGAAGTCATCAACGACTTCCTCTCAGGGAAAGTACTGATCGTGCTCATTGTCGGGCTCGGTAGCTACTTCACGATTCGCTCGCGTTTCGTTCAATTGCGGCACTTCTTCCACATGTTCGCGGTGTTCCGCGACAGCCTCAAAGGCAGCGCCGGGCAGCTCAGCTCGTTCCAGGCCCTGATGCTCAGCCTTGCCGGCCGTGTCGGTGCAGGCAACATCGCCGGTGTCGGCATCGCCGTGACCCTGGGTGGTCCAGGTGCGGTGTTCTGGATGTGGGTGACCGCACTGGTCGGCATGTCCAGCAGCTTCTTCGAATGCACCCTGGCCCAAGTCTACAAGCGCGCCGATGGCGACGGCCTGTACCGTGGCGGCCCGGCTTACTACATCCAGCACGGCCTGAAACTCAAAGGCATGGCGGTGGTGTTCTCGATCCTGCTGCTGGTCACCTACGGCTTTGCCTTCATTGGCCTGCAGTCCTACACCGTGACGCACTCACTGCAGAACGCCTTTGAATTCAATCCACAACACACCGGT
Organism: Pseudomonas sp. MG-9; assembly: GCF_018729515.1. Lineage (NCBI taxonomy): Bacteria > Pseudomonadati > Pseudomonadota > Gammaproteobacteria > Pseudomonadales > Pseudomonadaceae > Pseudomonas > Pseudomonas sp. MG-9. The sequence continues at coordinate 228,175 of NZ_JAHHZH010000002.1, read as the reverse complement.
ATCGTCCTGGCGGTGCTGCTGGCCATTACCTTCATCGGCGGCATCAAGCGCATTGCCTCAGTGTCCGACCTGCTCGTACCGATCAAGACCCTGGCCTATATCGGCGTGACCCTGTACGTGATCGGTACCCAGATCGAACACGTGCCAGCCATGCTGGAAACCATCTTCAAGAGCGCCTTCGGCCTCGACCCGGCCTTTGGCGGCCTGCTCGGCAGCGCCATCGTCATGGGCGTGAAGCGCGGCGTGTTCGCCAACGAAGCGGGCCTGGGCAGTGCGCCGAACGTTGCCGCAGTGGCCGCCGTGAAGCACCCGGGCGCCCAGGGCGTGGTCCAGGCCTTCAGCGTGTTCCTCGACACCTTCGTGATCTGCACCTGCACCGCGCTGCTGATCCTGCTGTCGGGCTTCTACACCCCGGGCTTCGAAGGTGACGGCATCGTCCTGACCCAGAACTCGCTGGCCGCCGTGGTCGGTGACTGGGGCCGCATGTTCGTCAGCGTCGCTCTGTCGCTGTTCGTCTTCACTTGCATCCTCTACAACTACTACCTGGGCGAAAACAGCCTGCAGTTCCTCACCCGCAACCGCGCCGCGCTGATGATTTTCCGCGGTCTGGTCCTGGCGCTGGTGGTATGGGGTTCGATGCAGGACCTTTCGACTGTGTTCGCCTTCGCCGACATCACCATGACCTGCCTGGCCTTCGTCAACCTGATAGCCCTGGCCATGCTGTTCAAGGTCGGCATGCGCGTGATGCGCGACTACGACGAGCAGCGCCGCGCCGGCGTCAAGCAGCCCGTGTTCGACTCCAGCAAATTTACCGATCTGGACCTGGACCTGAAGGCTTGGCCGACCAACCCGCCAGCCGCCGCTGGCAAGACCGAAGTCGAGCCGCAAGGCGCCCCTGCAGCGCAACGCTGACAGGTGAATGACGGGCGCATCCCCTGCGCCCGTCAGTTATTGTGATGCAATAACTTGTAGGAGCGAGCCTGCTCGCGATAGCTGTCTTTCAGCCAACATCAATGTTGAATGATGAACCGCTGTCGCGAGCAGGCTCACTCCTACAATGTCATCTCTTGTGGAGACCCTCAGATGATTGCCAATTCCTTCCCCGCCGCCCAACACGTCATGGTGCTCTACACCGGTGGCACCATCGGCATGCAGGCCAGTGCCAACGGCCTGGCCCCAGCGTCCGGTTTCGAAGCGCGGATGCGCGAGTACCTGCACAGCCAGCCTGAGCTGGTGGTGCCGCAGTGGCGCTTCCGAGAAATGTCGCCGCTGATCGACAGCGCCAACATGACCCCGGCCTATTGGCAGCAACTGCGTGAAGCGGTGGTCGATGCCGTGGACGTGCAAGGCTGCGACAGCGTGTTGATCCTGCACGGCACCGACACACTGGCCTACAGCGCGGCGGCAATGAGCTTCCAGTTGCTCGGCCTGCATGCTCGTGTGTGCTTCACCGGTTCCATGCTGCCGGCGGGCGTGGCTGACAGCGATGCCTGGGAAAACCTCGGCGGCGCACTGGTTGCCCTCGGCCAAGGCTTGGCGCCGGGTGTGCACCTGTACTTCCACGGCGAACTGCTGGACCCGACCCGCTGCGCGAAAGTGCGCAGTTTCGGCCGTCATCCGTTCAAGCGTCTGGAGCGTCAGGGCGGCGGGGTGAAAGCATCTTCGATGCCGGCCGCGTTGAACTACAACCAACCGAAACAACTGGCGAATGTCGCTGTGCTGCCGCTGTTCCCCGGCATCAGCGCCGGGATTGTCGACGGTCTGCTCGACGGCGGCATCCAGGGCCTGGTGCTGGAGTGCTACGGCAGCGGCACCGGACCGAGCGACAACCCCGAGTTCCTCGCCAGCCTCGGCCGAGCCCGGGACAAAGGCGTGGTGGTGGTCGCAGTCACCCAGTGCCATGAAGGCGGGGTCGAGCTGGACGTTTACGAGGCCGGCAGCCGGCTGCGTGGCGTGGGCGTGTTGTCCGGTGGCGGCATGACCCGCGAAGCGGCGTTCGGCAAGTTGCAGGCGTTGCTGGGTGCTGGTCTGGAGTCGGCTGAAGTACGGCGCCTGATCGAACTCGACCTGTGTGGCGAGCTGATCTGACACCACGCAATACCCCTGTAGGAGTGAGCCCCTGTGGCGAGGGAGCTTGCTCCCGCTCGCCTGCGAAGCAGTCGCAATATTTCGGCGCCGCTGCGCGCCCCAGCGGGAGCAAGCTCCCTCGCCACAATAGCCCTCCCACAGTTTGATCGGCGTCCGGCATGCAACTTGCTGCGTTCCAGTCATCTCAAGGCTGGAAGATTTTATGCTGCACTCCCACCTCACCACCCTCAACGCCGTTTCGCTGGTGCTCAACACCTTCAAGGCCGAAGGCTTGTCGAGCGAGGCATTGCTGGCCGGCAGCGGCATCAGCGCTACAGATCTGAACCGCGCCGACACGCGCATCACCACCAACCAGGAGATGCAGGTCTGCGCCAACGCGGTCGCGCTCAAGCACGATATCGGTTTGGAACTGGGCCGGCGCATGCATGTTTCCTGCTACGGCATCCTCGGTTACGCGCTGCTGACCTGTGCCACCTTCGGTGACGCTTTGCGTCTGGCGATCCGTTATCCGGCGCTGTTGGGAACACTTTTCGAACTGAGCCTGGAGGACGACGGCGAGCGCGTCTGGTTCGTTGCTGCCGATTATCGCGAGAGCCCGGCGATGGCGGTGTTCAACGCCGAGTTCTGCCTGGTGTCACTGAAAGTCATTTGCGACGACCTGCTCGGTCATCCCCTGCCATTGCTCGCCACGCGGTTTGAGCACGCGGCGCCGGATTACCGCGACAGCTACGCCGAACACTTCGCCAGCCCGCTGCACTTCGCCGCCAGGGACAACGCGTTCGCCTTCGACCGCCGCTGGCTCGAGCAGCCGCTGCCACTGGCCGATGCCATCACCCATCAGGCCATGGCCGAGCGCTGCCGCAAGCAGAACCTCGAATTCACCGGCCGCCAGGCCTGGCTCGGGCGTATCCGCCAATTGCTCAGCGCCCAGTTGAATGCCGCGCCGGGGCTGGAGGGCCTGGCCCAGCAGATGAAGTGCTCGCCGCGCACCTTGCGCCGTCACCTCAAGGACATGGGCAGCAGTTATCAGGAGCTGCTCGACGAACTGCGTTTCGAGCGCGCCAAGCAGATGCTGTGTGAAGATCAGTTGCCGATCTACCGCATCGCCGAAACCCTGGGCTTCAGCGAAACCGCAAGCTTCCGCCATGCGTTCGTGCGCTGGAGCGGTGTGGCGCCGAGCCAGTTCAGAACCTGAAAGATCAAAAGATCGCAGCCTTCGGTAGCGCCTACACCGATCTCTGTAGGAGCTGCCGAAGGCTGCGATCTTTTGATCTAAAAAGGGGCGAATAACGGTCAGTTTTTTTGGCCATATCGATCCCCTTTTGGCCTTTCCTGCCGTTCTCCGATTCGCCGCACGCCGCAACACTGGGGGCCACCGAATCAGCCCTGCGGAGAACAACAAATGCTGACGATCTACTCAGACGATCACCACCTGCACCATGGCCGCTGCGAGCTCATCGACGGCCAGCTCAAGCCGTGCTTCGAGATGCCTTCGCGCGCCGACCACGTGCTGCAACGGGTACAGCACCAGAACCTCGGCCCGGTCGAGGCACCGAAGGATTTCGGCCTGGAGCCGATCGCACGAATCCACAGCCGCGACTACCTCGACTTCTTCAAAGGCGCGTGGGAACGCTGGACCGAATTCAACACCGACGGTGACTTGCTGCCGTACACCTGGCCGGCACGCACGCTGCGGCAGATCAAGCCGACCAGCCTGCACGGCCAGCTCGGTTACTACAGCTTCGACGGCGGCGCACCGATCACCGCCGGCACCTGGCAAGCGGCCTACAGCGCTGCGCAAGTCGCTCTCACCGCCCAGGCGCAAATCCAGCGCGGTGCACGCAGTGCCTTCGCCCTGTGCCGTCCGCCGGGACACCACGCCGCCAGTGACTTGATGGGCGGTTATTGCTACCTCAACAACGCTGCCATCGCCGCCCAGGCGTTCCTCGATCAGGGCCACAAGAAGGTCGCGATCCTCGACGTCGACTATCACCACGGCAACGGCACCCAGTCGATTTTCTACGCGCGCAGCGACGTGTTGTTCACCTCGATCCACGGCCACCCGGAAGCCGAGTTTCCGTTTTTCCTCGGTTACGACGATGAGCACGGCGAAGGCGCCGGTGAAGGCTTCAACTTCAACTACCCGCTGCCGGCCGGTTCCGGCTGGGATGTGTGGAGCGCGGCACTGGATCAGGCCTGTAACGAGATCGACCGCTACGGCGCCGACGTCATAATCGTGTCGCTGGGCGTCGACACGTTCAAGGACGATCCGATCTCACAATTCAAACTCGACAGCCCGGATTACCTGGCCATGGGCAAGCGCATTGCCGCCCTTGGCAAGCCAACCCTGTTCGTCATGGAAGGCGGCTACGCGGTGGAGGAAATCGGCATCAACGCGGTGAACGTGCTGGAAGGGTTTGAACAATGAACCGCCTCAAGCACCTTATCGCGCCAACCCTGTGTGCGACGTTGTTGAGCACCGCTGCCCACGCTGAAGAACGCACCCTGCGCGTCTACAACTGGTTCGACTACATCACGCCCAAGGCACTGGAAGACTTCAAGGCGCAGAACCCCCAGACCAAACTGGTCTACGACATCTTCGACACCAACGAAGCGCTGGAAGCCAAACTGCTGACCGGCAACTCCGGTTATGACGTGGTGGTGCCGTCCAACGTGTTCCTCGCCAAGCAGATCGAAGCCGGGGTGTTCCAGCCGCTGGATCGCAGCAAGCTGGCGAACTGGAACCACCTCGACCCGAAACTGATGAAGCTGATCGAGGCCAACGACCCGGGCAACCGGTTCGCCGTGCCGTACATGTACGGCACCATCCTGATCGGCTTCAACCCGGCCAAGGTCAAGGCAGCGCTGGGTGACAACGCGCCGGTGGACAGCTGGGATCTGATCTTCAAGGAAGAGAACATCAGCAAGCTCAAGCAGTGCGGCGTCGCCCTGCTCGACTCGCCGTCGGAGATCCTGCCGCTAGCCCTGCAACACCTGGGGCTCGATCCCAACAGCAAGAACCCGGCGGACTATGCGAAAGCCGAAGCGCTGCTGATGAAGATCCGTCCGTACATCACCTACTTCCACTCCTCCAAGTACATGGCCGATATCGCCAACGGCGACATCTGCGTCGCCGTCGGCTACTCCGGCAGCTTCTCGCAAGCGGCCAACCGCGCCAAGGAAGCGAAGAACGGCGTGGTGGTCGACATGCGCCTGCCCAAGGAAGGCGCGCCGATCTGGTTCGACATGCTCGCGATCCCCAAGGGTGCGAAGAACCCGGAGGACGCCTACACCTTCATCAACTACCTGCTGCAACCGGCGGTGATCGCACCGGTCAGCGACTTCGTCGGCTATCCGAACCCGAACAAGGACGCCACCGGCCTGGTGGACCCGGCGATCCGCAACAACCCCAACCTGTACCCGACCGAAGCGGCGATGAACACGCTGTACACCCTGCAGCCATTGCCTCGCGATGCCGAGCGGGCGCGGACGCGGGCCTGGACCAAAATCAAGTCCGGCACCTGACGCCCACTGCTGTACCGATAAGACCTGCGCTCGCGCAGGTCTTTTTTTGCCCGCGATATTTATCTACCACCCGCCCCGACGCATCCGTCACTACCGTGAAACGGCATGCGCACCGAATGCCCAACGGTGCCTAACCCACACAGGATGTGAACATGACCGACGTTTCCACCCCCTCCTCCGTGCCCGCTCCCACGGACGAACAGGATAAATTGCTGACCCAACTGGTGACCGGGCCGTCGATTCGCGAAGTGGCCACACGCACCCTCTTGCCGGCCCTGAAATCGCTGTACCCACAGCTGACGATCGATCCGCGTCTGGCGATGGTGGTGACCCCCACCTGGCGCCTGCTCAAGGAACAGGTCGTCCCGGGGATCCAGCACTGGGAATCGCTGACCGACACCCTCGTTCGCCATGGTGTCGAGGGCACTCCGGTGGTTTTTTTCGACGGTGAGCACTACCTCACGCTAGAGCCAATGGAGCCAGCTCCGGCGCAATTCCCCGTGAGCCTGGAAGCCATCGCCCGTTTGCTCAATGAGCTGGCGCCGCTGCTGTTTTTTGCGTTCCAGGAACAGCAAGTCGATTACTGGAACCAACTGACGTCCGACACGACCCCGCGCTGGAAACACCTGTCCAAATCGCTGCGTGAACAGTGGAACATCGAAAAGACCGCGGGCCTGGATACCGACCAGTACGCCATGGCGCGCAACCTTTACCAATACCCGGACAAGCACCTGCGCAGTGCGCATGACCGCTATCGGTCGCGCGCCTGCCTGATCGACCTCGACACCGTGAGTGACAAGACCGGCAACGACGTCTCGACGCACCTCAATGTCCTTGACCTGGCCGTACTGATCGGCGAGCACGACAGCCGCACCTTGATCCTCACGCACTCGGTGACCAACGGTTTGCGCACCTACGAGTCGTTGGAGCAACTGGGCAACTCCCTGCTGGTTTACAGCGCAGGCCAGACAAGCGGCCACACCCTGAAATGGCGCTTGATCGAACCCGAGGGCGAGTACTTCGATCATCTGGCATGCAACCTGATTGCGCTGCAGGCGGACTCGATTGGCGCGCTGTCGAACGAACCCGGCGCGGCAAATGCCGACCTCGCGCCGCACATCAGTCGCACCGCGAACGAGCTTGACCCGACAGACCAACAGGCTCCTTCACGCTTCAACCGGGTCGAGCAGACACTGCCGTCGTGGATAGCCAACGCCTCGTCCAGCGACCTCACCGCTTACAGCCGCCACCTGATGGATCTGGCGACGGTGCGCACGCAGGACGACGAGAAGACCTTTCTGGACGGCATCAAGCCGATCCGCGAGTTCGCCCTCGACACCCTGCGCGAGGCCATGCTCAAACAGCATCCCGATGCCACCTCGTTGAACCTGACGGACATCGAGATCGCTGTCGAAAGCGTCGTGGTCTGGGGTGCGTTCGTGCCACAGGTCGGGCCCGAACGCATGTCGCTGAGCCTGGTGGATCTGGCGCTGCAGAACCTGATCGCCCTGCCCTTGGGCAACAAGACCGTACGCAGCATCAGCGGGCAATCATTGCCCGAGTGGATGACCGTGGACTACCTGGAGGGATTGATCGTCAACGCCGACATCGGCCAGAGCTACCCGACACTGATCAAGAACACCTTGCTCGACGTCCCCACAGAAAGCCTTCGCCGGCAGAACCTGTTCACCGCTCACTTGCGGGTCGAACTGCCGCTGCTGGCGTTACAGCACAAGATTCGTGGTCAGGCCGGGATCAACGAACTGGGCTACCGGTATGTCGCGGCGGCCGTGCAAGTCGCCGCCGAAAACCGTTGGGTGGACGGCGAGGAAATCGTCATCCGCCCGCTGGCGTTCAAGCCCGGCTGGCGTTTGGCGGGCGCCGCCGACAAGGTGGCCAACATGTTTGTGATCGGCCCTCGCCAAATGAACAAGGGGCCGTGCCTGCTCTACCGGCCAATGCTCGATCAACCCTTGAGCCAGTACCCGACACCGGCCAACCTGATCTACGCCATCAAGCATTCGCCGACGCTGCACCAATCCGTGCTCGCCTGGCTGCCGGACAGCGTACGGGCTGATTACGCCAACTACGTGTTCACCGCGAACCGGCCTTCTGTCTGGACGCTTTCGCAACTGCTGGGCGACCCGCTGACTCCGCTGCGAATGGGCGGCACGCTGACGCTGGGCACGGCGGTCATCGACCCCGACTACCTGGACGCGCTGTTCACGTCCAACGTCAATGCACTGGTCCGGCAGGCAGAAGAACAATCGGTGTCCAACGCACAAAGCCGTTGGGAAACCTTCAAGCATGGCGCGTGGATGATCCTTAATGCAGCCTTGCCCTTTCTCGGTCGTACGGTCGGCACCGCCGCATGGATCTGGCAGGTACTGGACGACATACAACAGACTCTCGACGCCGGCGACCAGGGTGATCGACAGCAACAGGCCAGCGCGATGACGGACCTGTTGCTGACCCTGGCGATGGTCCTCGCCCATCACGCCAGTACACGATCGTCGACGGCCCCCGGCATCGAGAAAAAGACTTCGAAGGCCAAACCCGTCGCGCTTGAGGAAAAACCACGGACACCGCTCACCATCGTCCAGTCCTCCGAAGTCGTCGGCGAAGCTGCCGCTGCGCCACACCGTATCAGCGTGCTCACCGATACCGCCTTGAGTCTCACGCAGACTTTGGAACGCTTCGCGGTTCCCAGGCCCGAATCACTGATCCCGCCTGACAGCACCAGCGCGCTTTACCGTCATCTCCATCGCCTGGGAACCCGCTACTACGCCACGATCGACGAGCGCTGGTTCGAGGTAGCCGTCGATGACACAGGCGCGGTGTCGATGATCGACACCCGACAACAACCGATACGCAGAGGCCCGGCGTTGATCAGCAATACTCACGGCCAGTGGTTCGTCGACACCCGTTTGCGCCTGCGCGGCGGTGGCTTTTCCGCCCGGCGCAAAGCGCTGAAACAGCAAAACCGTCAACGCATTGCCGAACTCAAGCAACAACTGACCGAGTTCGATAACGAACGTGATCACGCAAAAACCGAGCTGATCGACGCCTACCAGAAAATGAAACGTGCCGAGGACCAGGCTTCGTCCGGACTGCAGCAGGCGTTTCTCGAAAAGCTCGACCAGCGCACCCTTCAGTACGAGGCACCAATCGAACAGCTCAAGGCCTTGAGTCTGCTGGAGACGGTTCCCAACTACCGCCCGGCCATGATCTCGATGCTCGATACCCAGTTGCATTTCAATCAGACATGGCTTGATCAGAACACCCCCGTTTTCGTGCGGACACTGCAAGAAACGCTGACATTGCTGGAAGCCGAAGACACCACGGCAGGTGCTGGCGACCGGGCGACTTATCAGCAAATGGTCGATCTGTCCGAAGGCGTGATCGGCAAGCTCGAATTCGCCCGCTCGAAGTTTCAGGAACTGGATCGCCTCGGCAGAAGTGCCGCCGAAATTGTCGTGCAGTATCGCAAGCGCTTGCCCACCTTCAGCGCCGATGATCTCAAGGCCCTGCAAGTTTCGCTGGCCCGCGAGGTGTGCCTCAAGGAGGGCGATAGTGCTGCAGTGAACGAGGCGCAGGCCGACTTTTCCCGCTTGCTCGACACCACCAATCTGGTGATCCAGACCTCTCAGGAACTGATGCTGGAGGACAACCCGGCCGGGGCAGGAGAACGCACCGAGGGCCTCGACGGACTGCTCGAACAGTTTGTCGCCATCGACCAGTCACTGGAGGACTTCGCCCTCGACCACAAAGAGGTCTTGCTGGAGCAACCGTTCAAACATCTGCGCCAGCGTATCGGCGAATTCCAGAAGCGCACTGAGGATCATCTGGCGCAATTGCTGCGCGAGCATGCTCCGGCGCAGGCTCGGCCGGGCCCCTCGAAACCCGCCCGCGCGCCCCGCAAACGGGTGGTCAAGACCCGTTTCAAGGGCACGGTCGTCGGCGAAATGCGGCCCTCGGCGCCGGGCGAACCGGTACTGCTGGAAGTCCGCGCGCCGATGACTGGCAAAGTCATCGCCACGTTCCACGAAAAAACCCCGGGCGTCTGGGTCGAACGGGTACCCGCCCGACGTCGCCGACCCGCGTCCCGACCTGCGCTCGATGCACAACTGGCCCAAGGGCAAACCCTGCTCGACAGCCTGGAAGATTTCATTCGGCGAACCGAAGCCAGCGCGAAAAAACCCGGCCGCATCCCGGTGGAAATCGAGGATCTGTTCCGCCAGAAAAGCGAACACTTCGATCACAGCGCAAGTGCCCTGGAACGTGCCCTGAGTTCGAGTACGGCTGAAGCCCAGCGCCTGGCAGCCACGAAGCTGAAGAGCGAACTGCAGCAGGCCCGCGAACGGCTGAATACCGAGGGCTACCGGCTGCGCGTCGAAATGATCAAACAGCAGCCACCCACTGCCTCGCGCATCGAATGGCTGCTGGGCAAGAATGAAATCGACATCTTGTCCGGCACCGCACGGCGTCGGCTCAAGGGCCCGCGCAGGGATTACCTGACTGAATTCGAGATTCGCGATCGTCGCAGCCAGAAAGCGCTGTGGTACGCGCACTTCCATTACCCCCAGCCGGACGGGCCGGCGGAAAACTTCACCGCCGCCCACTTGAAGACCAGCGATCAACGCTTCCTGGCCGGGGCGTTCGAGGTGAATCCCAAGACCTCCAACCCGCAAGTGATCGCCATTTATCGCAGCGAGATCAGTGCACAACTGGCCCGCAAACTGTTTTTTTCATAACCGAAACGTCAAAAAGGAAGAGGACGATGACCGAACATACCGACAACCTTCGCGTGCCCATACAACTGAAAAACAATCTGATTGTGCAGCACGACAACCAAGGCCCTACCGTCGATGAAGTCGCCGCTCGTATGCTGCGCAATGCCTTGAAAAAACAATTTCCGGATCGGACTCTGGACCCCGATCTCACACTGATCGGCACACCCCGCTGGCAATGGGCCGAGGGCAAGCTCCGGGCGCTGCCGATGACTTTCGAATCATTGACCCAGGCCCTGGTGCGCCTTTTTTTTTCCGACACCGACGCCAATTACCTGGAGGGCGAGCACTTCCTGACAGCGGATCCGCAGGCGTCTCCCGTGGTGCATCTGGACATCAGCATCGAAGCCATCGCCACGATGCTCAATGACTACTCGCCACTGCTGTTCGTGGCCTTTCGCGAGCGCCAACTGGCCTTCTGGAACAGCAATGGACACAAGGCGCCGCGCTGGCAGGAACTGGCCGATGCACTGCGCAAATCCCTGGATGTACAAAGTGTCAGCGGCTGGGATGCAGATCAGTGCCATGTCGCCCGGGCCGTCTCGCAGTATCCCGACAAGCAACAACGGGACAGCCAGCAGCCGACGCTGTCAGAGATCAAGGTTCAGCTCATCGATATCGACACGGTCGACGCCGCAGGCAAGGCCCGGCATCTGACTGTCGGCGGCGTTGCGGTACTGACCGGCCGTTATCGCGAACGCGACCTGGTGATGATGTACACCTTGGACGGCTATGAATCGTTCGCGTCTCTGGAGGCATTGGGCGCGGCGTTGCTCGAACGCCTCGAAGAACGCCTGGATGGACGCAGCATGAAGTGGCGACTGTTCGAACCCGAGGGCAATTTCTTCGACCATATGGCCTGGGCGCTGATCGCCAGCCAACTCGATGCAATCGCCGAAATCACCCGCGAATCCGTCGCCCGCGAAACCGATACCGGCAGTTCCCTGTCCGAACTTGCGCAATATCCCGGCACCGAGGAAAAAGACACCTTCGCGACCCTCGATGAAGCCATGCCCGAATGGCTGGCCGGCGCCACGGCTGCCGACATGGATCAATACAGCCGATCCGTCAGTGCCTTGGGCAAGCTGTACAAGCACATCAATAAAAACCTGTATCACCTGCCGGCCATCGACACTTTCGCCCAGCAACGAATGCGCGAAGCGATTCTTGCCGACCAGCCATCCGCTACCCGGTTACCCCTGGATTCGTTCGAGATCACCATCACCAACAGTTTCGAATCCGGTGGCTTGACGCTGCCCAACCCGCTCGACAGTCATACCGAAACCCTGGGCGAATTCGCACTGCAGAATTCACCGCCCTATGAGGCTACGCTGCGCTTCAAACCGCCGCAGCCTGTTCCCGACTGGCTGGACGTCGCGTACCTGACGCAAATGGCGAAAAAAGTCGACATCGGCCAAACCTACCCTCAGTTGATCAAGGACAAACTGATCAACGATCCAATCCAGGGAGCCATACAGAAATACTTCTACCTGCGCCAACTGCATGCCCTGCTTCCGCTGATCGCTCTGGAGTGCAAGATCCGCCGTATCGGCGGCATCGATGAACGCGGCTATGCGTATATTCGCGAATGGCTCAAACCGACACCCGGCCACGCCCAACCGATAGTCGTTCGTCCGCTGACGTTCATACGCAACGGGGACACCGAAGGCGACACGGTGACCAACATGTTCGTCATCGGTCCACGCCAGGCTGAAAGCGGGCCGTGCCTGCTGTATCGCCCTCTGTTCGATCAGCCGTTGTTGCAATTTCCGTCTGCGCAAAACCTTGTGTACGCCCTGCATCATCCGGGGGAATTAAGGGATTCGGTCCTGGCCTGGTTACCGGACTCGACCCTCAGTTTCAAATACGCCCAATACACGTTCCCCGTCGGCCTGCCCAGTCCGTGGACGAGCGCGCAAATGCTTTCCGAACCGTGGACGAGTGTGGACTGGGCCGGCCCGGTTCAGCTTTCCTCAAAAGCGCTGCATGGCGATGTATTCGGCATCCTGTTCAAGACCCATGCCCAGACCATGGCCGAGTTTGCCGACCGGCAATCACAGTCCAACGCTGAACGGCGCTGGGCACTGCTGCGCGACAGCGGCTGGGCACTGTTCAGCGTCGCCGCGAATTTCCTCAGCGGCCCGGCCGGCGCCGCGCTCTGGATCTGGCAAGGCATCAGTGAGGTCGAACAAGCGCTGCAGGCGCGTCAACGAGGTGACAAGCTCGCGGAATGGGACGCGATCGGCGATATGCTGCTGAATCTGGGTCTGCTTCTCGCCCACCGCGCGGCCGTTCGGCGCCAGAGCGGCCGCCGCCCGCCGCCATACCCGGCTGAGCGCGAATCGCCCGCCACTGTGCCTGCTGCCGTTCAGCCAGCGGCGCCCAGCGTGACTCGCGACCCCACGGTGCTGAGCGGAGAACTGCCGTCCAGCCATTACTCCTCTCTGGAAGTACGCGGCTCCGTTCCTCGCCGTACGACCGAGGCATTGACCGCCTACCTGCTGAAGGCGAGCGTGACGCCTATCGATCCGACAGAATCGGACCTGGAAAAAATCCTCTTCGGCACTGCGCCGGTGTATCGCCGCGATGATCATCTGTACGCGCAAGTCGGTGAGCACTGGTACGGCGTCATCGAAAATGACGATCAGCAGATCCAGATCGAATTCCCGGGCAATCCTCCAGAAACAGGGCCGCTACTGACCCATGACAGCCAAGGGAAATGGTTTGTCGATACCCGTCTGCGCCTGCGCGGTGGAGCCGGCGGCAAGAGCCTGCAAAGTCAGTTGCGCGCGCAACGTTGGGTGAAGGAGCAACAACGCAAACAACTGGAAGCCAAACTAAACACCTTCAAACGCCAGGAGTCCATTGGCAACGACGCCTTGAAAACCGCTCAGGAGAAAATGCTGGCCGCCACCGGGACGGCGCACGAGCAGGCAACCCGGCAATACCTCACCCAAGTGGAAAAACTCATCACGGATTACCAGCAGGCGTTGAACAACCTTCAGGAGTGGCGCCAGAAGGGTGGCAGCGACGGCTACTTTCATGACTTGTTGCGCATGACCACCCACCTGCAGAAAAACCTCTGCCTGTGGTTCGCTCTTCAGCGTAATGCCTATGCCAAATTCAATCAGAAGCTGAGCGGGAACAGCGTCATCGAGAAGGCTGCAGCGTTGCAGGCGCACATCGAGACGGTCAAGCAGACGCTGAAACTGAGCCAGGACATGGTCGCTCGCCTGCAATTGTCGCAAACCTCGCTGGTGGATCTGGAAGCCACCGGCAGCGCCGGCATCACCGCAGCAAAACCCCTGCGCGACTTGTTGCCGGCCTTCACCGCCTGGGACTTGAAGGCCAACGAAGTCGGCATGTCCCATGAGCTGTGCCTGCGGGGTGAAGCCAGCGTTGATGCCTCACAGCGCGACGCCGTGGGTCAGTTGATTATCGACGCCGCGTCCGCCGCCCATCGGCATGCTGGACTGCTCAAGGCGCCCGAGGGCGGTGAACCGCTGACCGGACGCATCGACACCCTCAGCGGGCTGCTCGATGTCTATGCAGATACCGATCAGCGCTTCAAGGACCTTGCAGATCAATACCCCGGCAAGGTCGAACCGCTCGAGATCGATCGAGTGCGCGGACTGATCGGCGAATTCCGGCAACTGGCGCAGGATCAGTTAGATCAATTGTTGCCCGAGACCACGGACATCCCCGCGCCCGCCGCGCCGAAACCGGCCGTCGCGGGTCCTTCCCGTCCGGCAATGAAGGTCACCAAGAGCCGTCCCCGTGATCCCGCGCCCGCCAAGGCTTCGACCTCCACCGAGCAGGCATTCCACGACATCCTGCCGTCACGGCCACGTCCCGCCGCCCAGCCACTGCTGAACGATACCGACACGATCGACAATGGCCAGACACTGAACGAAAACGTGCAGAGCTTCATCGATCAGACGCGAAAGGACGCGTTCAGACCCAATCGCATCCCGGCCGACATGCAGGACCTGTTTGATCAGCAGGCACAGCGCCTTGAACAGGCCGCACAAGATGTCCAGCAGGTGCTGGCACGGGAGCGTGACAGCGGCAGCTCGCGCTTCCCGGTGGGCAGCCTGCCGACGGAGCTGCGAAGTGCCGCCGAGCGCTTGCGCGCCGAGGGCATCAGTGTCCGTGCCAGCCTGCTCAAGGAGCGCCAGCCACGCCAGGCGTACCTGCAATGGCTATTGGACAATCATCAGGTGCGCATCGAGAAAAACCGGCAGGGGCGAATCAGGACCAAAAAGCGTCGGGACTATTTTCAGGAGTATCGGATTCTCGACACCGCCGATAAGCCTTTGTGGTTGGCGCACTTTCACTACGACTCCCTGCAAGCGCCGCTGGAGGCCTTCACGGTTGCGCATCTGAAAATCGCCGACGCCCATCTGCAGCAGTTCAGTGCCGAACGCCAAAACGTCCTGACTGACTTGGCGCCGATCGACTATGTCCTGCGGCGCATCAGTGATCCGGCGCTGTTCTTCAAACTTGAAGTCAGTCGCTGAGGTCATTATCCGGGCGGGTCGCCAACGACCCGCTTCAACCAACGCGCCAGGCCGTGCGCAGGCGCGCCAGTGCGGACTCGATGGCTTTTTCGGGCACAGCGGCAAACCCCATCACCAGTCCGGCGCGTCGATCAGGCGCGGTGGTCGAGTCGGGTAGCCAATAGCTGCTCAGGCCATTGATCTCCACATCGACGCTGGCAGCCTGTTCAATCAACGCCTGCTCACGGGCGATGCTGTCGACCGGTACCGTCAGGTGCAGGCCGGCAGCGACTGTCGGCAGTGGGCCGACCCCGGGAACCTCCGTTGGCCAGCCACTGAGCAAGGTATTGCGGCGACTCAGGGCGGCTCGCCGCATGCGCCGGATATGTCGTTGAAAATGCCCGGCGGCCATGAACTCCGCCATCACAGCCTGGGTGCTGACTTCGGAATGCCGCACATCCACAGCACGCCGCTGGGCAAATGCATCCACCAACCCCGGCGGCAGCACCAGATACCCCAGGCGCAACGCCGGGAACGCGACCTTGCCGAACGTGCCGACATACAGCACCCGCCCCTGTCGATCGAGCGCGGCCAAAGGCGCCAGCGGAGCACCGCTGTAGCGGTACTCGCCATCGTAATCATCCTCGACGATCCAGCCTTGCGTACGCTCGGCCCAGGCCAGCAGTTCGAGCCGCCGCGCCAGACTCATCACCACGCCCGTCGGGTACTGGTGGGATGGCGTGACATAAGTGAGACGGCAATCGCTGAGCCCGGCCAATTGCTGGCCGTCGATGCCCTCGCTGTCCACTGCCACTCCGTGCAACCGGGCACCGGCCACGGCGAAGGCATGACCGGCAGCGCGGTAGCCTGGATTCTCGATCGCTACCCCGTCGCCCGGCTCCACCAGCAACTGTGCACAAAGGCTAATCCCCTGCTGCGCGCCACTGGTGATCACAATTTGCTCAGCCGTGCACTGCATGCCACGGGAACTGCGCAAATAGGCCGCGATCATCCCCCGCAACCGCGCATCACCGGCCGGGTCGCCATAACACAGCTGCTGCAAATCCGGTTTGCGCCAGAAAGCCGCATTCAGCTTGGCCCAGACGTCGAAAGGGAACAGATCGAAGGCCGGAACACCGACCCGAAACGCCCGGGGCGGACCACTGGGCGGACGGGCCAAATGATTGTTTTTGACCCGGGTCAGCGCGTCGTTGTGGATAACTTTGCTGGATGGATCCACAGGTAAATCCAGCCAATTTGTGGATAAGGCTGTGGGTAAGCCTGTTGAAAACCCTGTGGATACTTTTGTGGATAGTTTTTTCGCCGGCAACACCGCCTGCGGCAATTGCGCAACGTAAGTGCCGTCGCCGACCCGGCCTTCGATAAAGCCTTCGGCGTACAACTGATCGTAGGCGCGCACCACGCTGTTGCGCGAGATCGCCAGCGCCGCCGCCAGATCGCGGCTGGCCGGCAACCGCGTGCCACTGGCAAGACGTCCGTCCAGTACGCGCAAACGCAACGCCTGGTAAAGCTGCCGGCTCAAGCCCTGACGGCGGTCGAGTTCGATTCCCGCCGGATTGAACGGCATGGACAGCGTGAGCGATTCGGGCATGGCAATGGACCTATGAAATTGGTCATCAATGGCTCTTACAACAGTCCAATAGCCTGCCTAGGATGCAGGCATTCGCCAAGGAAAATCTCTCCATGTACACGCCACGCGCTTTTGCCATCGACGAGTTGTCCCAACTGCACGAACTGATCCTCGCCACCCGCCTCGCCATTCTCGTGACCCACGGTGAAAGCGGCCTGCAGGCCAGCCATGTGCCGGTGCTGCTGCATCGCGAACAAGGCCAGAACGGCACGTTGTACGGGCATCTGGCCAAAGCCAATGCGCAGTGGAACGATTTGCGCGACGGCGCCGAAGCCCTGCTGATCTTTGCCGGCCCGGACGCCTACGTCAGCCCCGGGTTTTATCCGAGCAAGGCTGAGCACGGCAAAGTCGTGCCGACCTGGAACTATGTCGCCGTGCACGCCTACGGTCACGCCGAAACCTTCAGCGATGGCGGACGCCTGCTCGACATCGTCAGCACGCTCACCGATCGCCACGAAGCCGGTCGCGCGCAACCGTGGAAGGTCGACGACGCGCCCGCCGACTACATCGACGGCATGCTCAAGGCCATCGTCGGTTTTGCCATTCCCATCGATCGCCTCGAGGGTAAGCGCAAGCTCAGCCAGAACCGCAGCGCCGAAGACATCGCCGGCGTGCGTGAAGGCCTGTCCGCCAGCCCCGACATCAACGACCAGACCCTCGCCCACTTGATGCGTTAAGGAAATAGCATGAGTCAGATCCAGATCCGCCCGGTGACTGCCGGTGATCACGCCGCCTGGTTGCCGTTGTGGCAGGCCTACCTGCGCTTCTACAACACCGAGTTACCGCAGGCCGTCACACACAGTACCTGGCAGCGTTTCCTCGATACGAGCGAACCGACCCACGCCGCCCTCGCCTGGGCCGATGGCAAAGCCGTGGGCATGGTCCATTTCATTTATCACCGCTCGAACTGGAGCATCGAAAATTCCTGCTACCTGCAGGATCTGCTGGTCGAGCCGCAAACCCGTGGCACCGGCGTCGGGCGTCTGCTGATCGAGCACGTCTATGCCACCGCCAAGGCTGATGGCTGCTGCAAGGTCCACTGGCTGACCCACGAGAGCAACGCCACCGCGATCCAGCTCTACGAGCGCATCGCCGAACGCCCCGGATTCATCCAGTTTCGCAAAGCCATTTAAGGAGCCGCGTACAT
This sequence comes from Pseudomonas sp. MG-9, assembly GCF_018729515.1. Lineage (NCBI taxonomy): Bacteria > Pseudomonadati > Pseudomonadota > Gammaproteobacteria > Pseudomonadales > Pseudomonadaceae > Pseudomonas > Pseudomonas sp. MG-9. Next base: position 210,475 of record NZ_JAHHZH010000002.1, on the reverse strand, counting down.
GACCACTTCACTTGCCGACTGGAAAGGCGTCCCCGCCCCCACTGCCACCTTGTTCGAAGGCCGCTTCATCCGCCTGGAACGACTCGACCCGGCACGCCATGGCGACGAGCTGTTCAACGTCCTCCAAGGCCCAGGTGCCGACCCGAAACTCTGGGACTATTTGCCCTACGGCCCGTTCCCGCAGCGCAGCGTTTTCAATGACTGGCTGAACAACCATGCGGCCAGCAGCGATCCGTATTTCTTCAGCATCGTCGACCGCGCCACGGGTCAGGTGCAGGGCATTCTCAGCCTGATGTCGATTGTCCCGGCTCACGGCCGCATCGAAATCGGCCACGTCACCTTCGGCGCGCCGATGCAACGCTCACCGAAAAGCACTGAAGCGGTGTACCTGCTCGCCAAATACGCCTTCGCGCTGGGCTACCGTCGCCTGGAATGGAAATGCAACAACGGCAACGCCCGCTCCAAATACGCCGCCGAGCGCCTGGGTTTCAGCTTCGAAGGCGTGTTCCGCCAGCACATGGTGGTCAAGGGTCAGAACCGCGATACCGCGTGGTATTCGATCCTGGATTCGGAATGGCCGGCGATTGCGGCGGGGTTCGAGCAGTGGTTGAGCGATGAAAACCAGACACCGACCGGGCAGGTGAAAGGATTGGTCGAGTGCCGTTCCTGAGTCTGTAAACGTAGAAAATCGCAGCCTGCGGCAACTCCTCACCCTGTAGGAGCTGCCGCAGGCTGCGATCTCTTGACCTTTATTTACACCAGCTTCTGCGCCAGCACCGCGATGTGTTCCGGGCCGATGCCGCAGCAGCCGCCCAAGTGGCTGGCACCACGCTGCTGCCAGTCCTGCGCCCAATGCAGATACCCCGGCGGATCCAGATCGTCACGCAACGGGTCGAGGCCATCGTTGGCCGTCGCCTCTTTGGGTTGCGGCGGAAACGCATTGGCGTACGCGCCGATGTGGATCTTCACCCCCAGGCGTTCGAAGGTGTCACGCGCCGCGTCAATCGCGGCACCGATCACTTCCGGCTGACTGCAGTTGAACAGCAGCGTCTCGACGCCCAACTCGGCCGCCACGGCCGCCGCTTCGGCCACCGGCTCACCGGAACGCAGACGCGGTACATCGTCGGTGTCTTCATCCTTCAGCGTAAACGACAGCCAGAACGGCTTGCCGTCCTTTGGCAGACCCGCGCGGATGGATCGCGCCTCGATGATCGAACTCTGGGTTTCCGCCAGCCACAAGTCGACATGGGGCGCCAGACCGCTCACCAGTGGCGCCAGCAATTCGTTCACCCGCGCCGCCTCGAACAGGTCCGGGCGATAGGAACCAAACAGCGGCGGCAACGAACCGGCCACCCGCACCGCCTTGCCCGACGCCTGTACTGCACGCTGCGCCAGCTCCCCGGCCAATGCCGCCAGTGCCTCACCTTCAGCGGCAAACCGCGCTGCGCCGATGTGAAACGGTACCACCGCATAGCTGTTGCTGGTGATCACATTGGCGCCGCTGGCGATGTAGGCAGCGTGCACCGCTTCGACCGCTTGCGGCGCCTCGATCAAGGCCAGCGCCGACCACTCGGGTTGCCGAAACGGTGCCCCGGCGCGCTGCAATTCACGGCCCATGCCGCCATCAAGAATTACCGTTGCTGTGCCCATATGCGATTCGCTCATATGCTTATGAAAATAACTCACTACCAGAGTAGTTCTTATAACTATTTAATACGCACCATCCGGTTAATAACAACCCCTTTTTTCAGGTATCGACTGTGAAACTTCAACCGCTACTGGCCCTGGGCCTGACGATTCTGGCCGCCTCCACCCAAGCCTTCGGTGGCGCCACACTCGATCGCGTCGAGCAGAAAAAAGAACTGGTCGGTGTGCTGATGGAAAGCTATCCACCGTTCTCGTTTCTCAATGAGCAGAACCAGCTCGACGGTTTCGATGTGGATGTCGCCAAAGCCGTCGCTGACAAGCTGGGGGTCAAGCTGCGCCTCGAAACGCCATCCTGGGACGTCATTGCGGCTGGCCGCTGGAGCGGACGCTATGACATCTGCATCTGCTCCATGACGCCCAGCAAGGCACGCGCCGAAGTGTTCGATTTTCCGGTCGAGTACTACGCCTCGCCAGCGGTGATCGTGGTCAACGCCAAGGACGATCGCATCCACGGCGCCAAGGATCTGAGTGGCAAGAAAGTCGGTCTGACCAGCGCCTCCAGCTATGAAAGTTATCTGAACAAGAACCTGGTCATCGAAGGCGCCGAAGACACGCGCCTGGAGTACCCGTTCGAGGACGTGCAGATCGCCCCGTACGATACCGACAACGTCGCCTTCCAGGACCTGGGCCTGGGTGCCGGTGTGCGTCTGGATGCCATCCTCACCAATCTGGTCACCGCGCAACCGCGCCTGAATCAGGACAAACGTTTCAAACTGGCCGGCGAGCCGCTGTACGCGGAGCCCAACTCGGTCGCCATCGAAAAGGGTGACGCGCAGTGGGACGCCAAGGTGCGCGAGGTGTTTGCGCAACTCAAGCAGGACGGCACGCTGAGCAAGCTGTCGCAAAAATGGATCGGCGCCGATATCAGCCAATGACTGCCTTCCCGACACAACCACAACCGCCGCAACCGGTGGCTGAATCGCGCCTGCAACGGCTGTTTGGTTTCCGCACGCGCCTTTACCTGACGTGGGCGGCGATGTTCAGCCTGTTCGCCAGTTTTTTCCTGAGCTTCGATCTGAAGCTCTCGATCATCCTCGACAAGCTGCCGAACCTGCTCGGCGTGCACCTGGCGCCCAACGGCTTTTTGCAGGGCGCGGCGCTGACTCTGTTTCTATGTGCCTGCGCGATTGTCGCCTCGTCATTGCTGGGCTTCATCACGGCCCTGGCGCGCCTGTCGAAAAGCGCCGTGGCATTCGGCATCGCCAGTTTCTACACCTCGTTCTTCCGCGGCACACCGCTGCTGATCCAGATCCTGCTGATCTACCTCGGCCTGCCGCAACTGGGCGTCGTGCCCGGTGCGGTGGTAGCCGGGATCATTGCCCTGTCTCTGAACTATGGCGCGTACCTCAGCGAGATCTTCCGCGCCGGCATCCTCGGCGTGCCCTATGGTCAGCGCGAAGCCTCACTGGCGCTGGGCATGCGCGAGAGTGTGATTTTCTGGCGGATCACCCTGCCCCAGGCCATGCGCACCATCATCCCGCCGACCACCAACCAGTTCATCTCGATGCTCAAAGACTCGTCACTGATCTCGGTGATGGGCGTGTGGGAGGTGATGTTCCTGGCCCAGTCCTACGGGCGTTCGAGCTACCGCTACATCGAGATGCTGACCACGGCGGCGATCATTTACTGGCTGATGTCGATCGGCCTGGAATTGATCCAGGCGCGAATGGAGCGCCATTACGGCAAGGCCTACGCGCATCGCCGTTGAGGTGATCGGCTGCCCTCGCGCGCCTCAGTCGTTCATGCCACGAGCCTGTGCAGCGACAACGTCACTTGTAGGAAAGGGCGACGGGCCGGTAGGAAGTATTTCGCAATTCTGCGCCAAGTCGTCGTTTTCCGCCGTTCAATCCGACGTCGCCTGCAACCGTGTGCGATCCAGCTGACATCGGTGCCGCCCGGCGCCAACTTAGAGTTTGGCCTCCTTCCAAGAGAGGCTGAACTCGATGCCCGTTCAATTTCACTATCGACCTAAACATCTGGCTCTGGCCATTTCACTGGCGCTGGGTTGCGCAGACCTGTCCATGGCCCAGGAGATGCCGGTCGACGCTCAAGACTTTACGCTCGCAACGCCCGAAGCACTCAAGTCAGCCGTCGACGCTTTCATTCATCACCCGGAGACCGTTACGCACAGGATCAACAAGGGTTACAAGGCGCAGGACGGCGTATCCCTGGCACTCGATGAACGCAATGACCTCGTCACAATACAGGCCCGAGGGAGTTTCGCCGGACGGGTCGATGGTGGCGGGGGTACCAACCTGCTGCAACTCGATGCGGACAAAAAAGGAGCGCTCGATGAAACCCGGAACTTCGACGGGCTGGAGGTCAGGCGGGGCAAATGGACACGCAGCGGGCCAAGTGATTTCAGTCTCGGCGTGCTGATTCATCCCAAGGCGTTACTGGTCAACGAAGGGGACATTTCCGGTACTGCCTTGACCGACGGTATATTGGTCAACAAAGGTGCAATTGGCAGCGGCGCCACCGTTTCATCTGGTGGCGATCTGACCAACCTGGGCGTCATCCACGGCATTGTGAATGTTCAGGAGAACGGCCACTTCGCCGGGGCTGGTCTGGTCAATCATTTGAACGTAAACGGGCGCATGACCCTCGACGAGGTGTATGGCGCCCCCCAGGTGCTGGGAGACCTCAATCTGTCCCGTACCGCCGTAGTGGCCTACGCGGTGGATGCCTCCGGCAATAGCCAGACCCTGGTCGTCAAAGGCACAGCCCATCTGGCAGACGCCACCCTTAAACTGGTCACCACCGGTGATTACCCTCTAAGCAGCCAGCACGCCATCCTTGAGGCCGGGAAAGTCGAGGGACAGTTCGCATCAGTCGAGAACGATCTGGCATTCATGACCCCCACGCTGCAGTACGAAGAACAGCGAGTTGGCTTGCTCTACACTCGTAACGATGTGCCACTTGAAAGTTTCGCGACCACGGCAAACAGCCAGTCGTTCGCTGAAAGCATTGACGAGCCCCCCGCCCAGACTCAACAGCACCAACCATCTCAACAACCTCAGCAACCTCAGCAACCTCAGCAACCTCAGCAACCTCAGCAACCTCAGCAACCTCAGCAACCTCAGCAACCTCAAGAGCCTGAGCCATCCAGTCAGCCTGCAAAAGTCATAAACCCTTCTACCGCAGCCAACGCGGCTGTCGTTGCCCTGCTCGGCGCCAGCAAGCCAACGGCCAGCGCGGCACTCGAGCAACTCGCTGCCGGCAGCAACGCCAATCTCGCCAAAGCCACACTGAGCAGCGTTAATCCGGTCAGCGCCAGCATGCTCTCGGCCATGCACCAGCTAGACAACCGCAAGGGTGCGCAGGGTTCAGGAAATGTGCCGCGCCTGGCGGCGGGCGGCGAAGGCTCCGGACGGGTCTGGCTGCAAGCTCTGGGGCATGGCGGCGAGGTTGATCGTGATTTCGACAGCATCCTGAAACATTCCACTCAGGGGGTGGTACTGGGTGCCGACTGGCAATTCGACGAGCAATGGCATATCGGCCTGATGGGTGCCAAAGCGCAAACCCGGTTCGATGCCCGGCAGTTCGACGGCGATCTCGACAGCTGGCATCTCGGTGCTTATGCCGTGCGCCAGGATGGGCCGTTTGCCCTGCGTCTAGGCGCGGCCTATGGCAGTCACAATGGCAGCAGCAAACGTCATGTTGATTTCAACGCGTTCAGCGACCGGCTCAAGAGCAACTACGACGCCAACACCCAGCAGCTCTTTGCCGAAGTCGGCTACAACCTGGGCCGTGGCAACGTCAGCATCGAACCGTTCGTCAACCTCGGTTATCAGCGCTACCAACGAGATGCTTACACCGAGAAAGGTGGCGATGCAGCACTGAAGGTCGAGGGTCAGACCCGAGCAAACCCAAACAGTATCGTTGGCCTGCGCCTGGCGAAAACCAGTCATCTGTCCAACGGCATGCAACTGACGCCGCGTCTCAGTGCCCGCGTGAAACACACCTACGGCGATCTCGACAACGCAACGCGTCAGCACCTGGTCAAGGGAGGCAAAAACTTTGAAGTCACCGGAGCCGAGATGGATCGCAACAGCTTTACGCTGGATGCGGGCCTGGATCTGACTCTGTCTGCCCGCAACACCTTGGGCGTTGGCCTCACCGGCGAGGCTGGCAACGACAGCCGCAGCTACGGCGTGACGGGCCAGTGGCGCATGGCGTTCTGAGCCAACACCTGGTGTAGGAGCTGCCGCAGGCTGCGATCTTTTGATCTTCAAAAGCAAAGTCAAAAGATCGCAGCCTGCGGCAGCTCCTACAAAGAGAAGCGCATAGCGCGCAAAAAAAAGGGGAGCACATGCCCCCCCGAGGTTTAAAACGTTGAATCGTGGCGATTATCTCAGCCTTCGATCTCGATCAGGATTTCGCCCGGATTGACCCGGTCACCCTTGGCGACATGAATGGCGATAACCTTGCCGGCAATCGCTGCCTGGACTTCGGTTTCCATCTTCATCGCTTCGGTGATCAGCACAGCCTGACCGGCCTTGACGATGTCGCCCTCCTTGACCAGGACATCGACGATGTTGCCTGGCATGGTGGTGCTGACGTGGCCCGGTGCCGATGCTTGCTTGCGCTTGCTGCTGCCACCGCCGACGAATTCGTTGAGCGGTTCGAACACCACTTCTTCCGGCATGCCGTCGATGGACAGGTAGAAATGACGCTTGCCTTCGGCCTTCACACCGACACCGGTGATGTCGACGCGATAGGTCTCGCCGTGGACGTCGATGACGAACTCGGTAGGCACGCCTTCGCCGCCAACTTTCGTCACGCCACCAGCCTCAGGGATTGGCAACAGCACTTCCGGAACGAGGGTGCCGGCGGCACGCTCTTCGAGGAACTTGCGACCGATGTCCGGGAACATGGCAAAGGTCAGCACGTCTTCTTCGGACTTGGCCAGTGCGCCGATGTCGGCACGCAGTTTGGTCATTTCCGGCTTGAGCAGATCGGCCGGACGCACATCGATCACTTCTTCACTGCCGATGGCCTGACGGCGCAGCTTCTCGTTCACCACGCCTGGCGCTTTGCCGTAACCGCCCTGCAGGTACAGTTTCACCTCGTTGGTGATGGTCTTGTAGCGCTCGCCGGCCAGCACGTTGAAGAACGCCTGGGTGCCGACGATCTGCGAGGTTGGAGTCACCAGCGGCGGGAAGCCGAGGTCTTCACGCACCCGCGGGATTTCCGCCAGCACTTCGGCCATGCGGTTCAACGCGCCCTGCTCTTTCAACTGGTTGGCGAGGTTGGAGATCATCCCGCCCGGCACCTGGTTGACTTGCACACGGGTGTCAACGGCGGTGAACTCGCTTTCGAACTGGTGGTACTTCTTGCGCACGGCGTAGAAGTACAGGCCGATTTCCTGCAGCAGCTCCAGGTTCAGACCAGTGTCGTACTCGGTGCCCTTGAGCGCAGCAACCATCGACTCGGTACCCGGATGGCTGGTGCCCGAGGCGAAGCTGGAGATCGCGGTGTCGATGTGGTCGGCGCCGTTTTCGATGGCCTTGAGCTGGCACATGGTCGCCAGACCGGCCGTGTCATGGGAGTGGATGAACACCGGCAGCGACTGCTCGGCTTTCAATGCGCGGACCAGTTCACCGGTGGCGTACGGCGTCAGCAGACCGGCCATGTCCTTGATCGCCACCGAGTCGCAACCCATGGCTTCCATCTGCTTGGCCTGCGCCACAAAGGCGTCGATGGTGTGCACCGGGCTGGTGGTGTAGGCGATGGTGCCCTGGGCGTGTTTGCCGGAGGCCTTCACCGCTTCGATCGCCACGCGCAGGTTACGCACGTCGTTCATCGCGTCGAAGATGCGGAACACGTCGATGCCATTCACCGCAGCCTTGGCGACGAAGGCTTTGACCACGTCGTCGCTGTAGTGGCGGTAGCCCAGCAGGTTCTGCCCACGCAGGAGCATTTGCAGTCGGGTGTTGGGCAGTGCGGCGCGCAGCTGGCGCAGGCGCTCCCACGGGTCTTCTTTCAGAAAGCGCACGCAGGCATCGAACGTCGCACCGCCCCAGCATTCCAGCGACCAGTAGCCAACTTTGTCGAGCTTGTCGCAGATCGGCAGCATGTCTTCGGTACGCATGCGGGTAGCGAGCAGCGATTGGTGAGCGTCGCGCAGGATGGTGTCGGTTACGAAGATCTTCTTAGTCATTGGTATCTCCTCATAGCGGCAAGCTTCAAGCTACGAGTCGCAAGAAAAAACCGAGTCGGTTTCACTTGAAGCTTGTAGCTGAAAGCTCGCAGCTGCATTTATAGGCCTGCGTGGGCGGCGATGGCGGCGGCGATGGCCAGGGCCAGCTCTTCGGGTTTGCGCTTGATCGAGTAGTTGGTCAGTTCAGGATGGCTTTCAACGAAGCTGGTATTGAACTGGCCGCTACGGAATTCCGGATTGCGCAGGATTTCCTGGTAATACGCGGCGGTGGTCTTCACGCCTTGCAGGCGCATGTCGTCGAGGGCGCGCAGGCCACGATCCATGGCCTCTTCCCAGGTCAACGCCCAGACCACCAGTTTCAGGCACATCGAGTCGTAGAACGGCGGAATGGTGTAACCGGTGTAGATCGCCGTGTCGGTACGCACGCCCGGACCGCCGGGGGCGTAGTAGCGGGTGATCTTGCCGAAGCTCGGCAGGAAGTTGTTCTTCGGGTCTTCGGCGTTGATCCGGAACTGCAGCGCGAAGCCACGGTGCTGAATGTCTTCCTGTTTCACCGACAGCGGCAGGCCGGAGGCGATGCGGATCTGTTCGCGAACGATGTCGATCCCGGTGATTTCTTCGGTGATGGTGTGTTCCACCTGCACCCGGGTGTTCATCTCCATGAAGTACACCTCGCCCTCGGCGAGCAGGAACTCCACAGTACCGGCGTTCTCGTAACCCACGGCTTTGGCTGCGCGCACCGACAGGTCGCCGATGTAGGCGCGCTGTTCCGGGGTCAGTTGCGGGCTCGGGGCGATCTCGATCAGCTTCTGGTTGCGGCGCTGGATCGAGCAGTCACGCTCGAACAGATGCACGACGTTGCCAAAGCTGTCGCCGAGGATCTGCGCTTCGATGTGTTTGGGATTAACGATGCATTTTTCCAGGAACACTTCCGCCGAACCGAAAGCCTTGGTTGCTTCGGAAATCACCCGAGGGAAATTCTGTTCGAGCTCTTCGCGGCTGTTGCAGCGACGGATGCCGCGCCCGCCACCACCGGAGGTGGCCTTGAGCATGACCGGGTAACCGATGCGGTCGCCTTCGGCCAGTGCTTCTTCGATACCGGAGACGTTGCCTTCGGTGCCCGGGGTGACCGGTACGCCGGCCTTGATCATGCTGCGCCGGGCTTCGGTCTTGTCGCCCATGCGGCGAATGACTTCCGCTGACGGGCCGATGAATTTGATGCCGCGTTCGGCGCAGATTTCTGCCAGCTCAGCGTTTTCCGAAAGGAAGCCGTAACCGGGGTGCAGGGCATCGCAACCGGTTTCCACCGCCAGGTTCACCAGCTTGCGCGGGTTCAGGTAACCGGCCAGAGGCTCGGCACCGATGCTGTGAGCTTCGTCCGCACGCTTCACATGCAAGGCATGGCGGTCGGCGTCGGAAAAAATCGCAACCGAGCGAATGCCCATTTCGGCGCAGGCTCGCACGATTCGTACGGCAATCTCACCACGGTTGGCGATCAGGATCTTTGTTATCACTTGGAGGTTCCCTTGAGCCGGTGGCACCACGACCTGCTAGACCCAGGTCGACGCGTGACTAAATGTTTCAATTTAGTCGCAGCCCCACACTAGCGCTCGCAAGGGATTAACAAAAATGAATAAAAATTGGGTCAGGCATAAGCAAAGACTTATAGTTAAACCATCAGCCTGCCGTCAGAGCCTATAAGAAATGCGTAAGTCCTTGATGCGTATGACATTACGCCAGTTGCAGATTTTCAACGAAGTGTGTGATTTGCGTTCCTACAGCCGTGCAGCTGAAGAAATGTCTCTCACACAACCGGCCGTCAGCCTACAGATTCGTCAGCTGGAAGAGCTGATCGGCCAGCCATTATTCGATTATGTCGGCAAAAAACTCTACATGACCGAGGCCGCCGAGGCCCTGCAGCGGGCGAGCCGGGACATCTTTGGCCGCCTGGAAAACCTCGACATGCAGCTGTCGGACATGCAGGGCTCGCTGCAAGGTCAGCTGAAACTGGCGGTGGAATCCAGCGCCAAATACTTCGTGCCGCACCTGTTCGCCGCCTTCAAGCGCCAGCACCCGGAGGTGAACCTGCAACTGACGGTGGTCAATCGCGGCCAGGTGATTCGTCGCCTCTCGGACAACCGCGATGATCTGGTGATCATGTCGATGGTGCCGCAGGACATGGGCCTGGAGTTTCTGCCGTTTCTGAACAATCCGATTGTCGCCGTGGCACGCCCGGACCATCCGCTGGCGCATATGGGGCCGCTGCGCCTGCAGGATCTTGAACCCTACACGCTGCTGATCCGCGAACCGGGTTCGGGCACTCGACTGGCGTGCGAGGAGTACTTCAAAGAGAAACGCGTGCACTTCACTCAGACTCAGGAAGTGGCGTCTGCCGAGGCCCAGCGTGAATGCGTGGTGGCGGGTCTGGGCCTGGCGCTGTTGACGCGCCACGCCCTGAACCTGGAGCTGGCGACCGGCGGCCTGGTCGAGCTGCCGGTCGAAGAGTTGCCGCTGTTTCGCAGTTGGTGCCTGGTGCAAGCCAAGGCCAAGCGGCTGTCACCGGTGGCGCACGCCTTCCTGGCGTTTATCCGCAACGAACGGGTGCAGATCAGCGCGCTGGTTGAGCGCTTCGACGGGAAGCTGCCGGTGCGGCCTGCCAGTAGTTGAGTTCGATGTCCGCGGGAAAATCGCTGATTTCGCTCTGAAGCTGGCGGAGTTCGAAGCGATCTTCGATGGCGCGACGGAATTCCATGCGGCGCTGGTCTTCCTGTTGACGACGGGTTTTCGCGGCGCTGTTGCGTTCTTCGTAAGGCTGAGCCATTTCGAGTCTCCCAGGGCGAGTACGGGAGTTTCACGATAGGCGCGGGGGATGACGGTTTGGCGGCGCGGGGATGACAGGCAGATGAACGTTTGCGCCCAAAAGCAAAGATCGTAGCCTTCGGCAGCTCCTACAGGGAATCACGCTCATCTGTAGGAGCTGCCGAAGGCTGCGATCTTTTGATCTCAATCATCCAGCGCTTTCACGGCCTTGGGTGACAAGCGCAAGCTGCGCAGACTGCGCTTCACACTCTTCAGGTGATTGACCAGGCTCGGCCCGCGCGCCATCGCCACGCCCATCGCCAGCACGTCGATCACCACCAGATGCGCTATGCGCGAGGTCAACGGTGTGTAGATTTCGGTGTCTTCGTGCACATCGATTGCCAGGTTGACGGTCGACAGCTCAGCCAGCGGTGTCTGGCTCGGGCACAGGGTGATCAGCGAAGCGCCGCTCTCGCGCACCAGGTTGGCGGTGATCAGCAGATCCTTCGAGCGCCCGGACTGGGAAATGCAGATCGCGACATCGGTCGGTTTCAGCGTCACGGCCGACATCGCCTGCATATGCGGATCGGAGTATGCCGCCGCCGTCAGCAGCAAACGGAAGAACTTGTGCTGCGCATCCGCCGCCACCGCGCCCGACGCGCCAAAGCCGTAGAACTCGACGCGCTGCGCTTGGGACATCAGCGTCACCGCACGTTGCAATTCCACCGGATCGAGCTTCTCGCGAACCTCCATCAACGTGTGCAACGTGGTGTCGAAAATCTTCAGGCTGTAGTCGGCGACCGAGTCGTCTTCATGAATCGCGAACTGGCCGAAGCTGGCACCGGCGGCCAGGCTTTGCGCCAGCTTGAGCTTGAGATCCTGAAACCCGGAGCAGCCGATGGCCCGGCAAAAACGCACGATGGTCGGCTCACTGATGCCGACGCTGTGGGCCAGGTCGGCCATGGAACTGTGCATCACGGCCGCAGGGTCAAGCAGCACGTGGTCGGCGACCTTGAGCTCCGACTTGCGTAACAGGTGACGTGACTGGGCGATGTGTTGCAGCAGATTCAAGGGGCTGGACTCTTCTTATGGGCAAGGATGTAGCACGCTTGTAGTTATACTACACGAATTGGCTTTTTGCCTGCTCAATGCGTAACTCCATGTCCCCATATCAGGCGCGATGGGGTGCATGTAGCCCTTAAAGCAGTTTTTCCTGTTCGCGCAACAGCCCGGCCAGACGGTCGGCCTCCACCGGGCGGCTGATCAGATAACCCTGCACTTCGTCACAGCGCTCGGCGCGTAAAAATTCCAGCTGCTCGGATCGCTCGACCCCTTCGGCCACCACTTTCAATGACAGCCCGTGGGCCATGGCAATGATCGCCCGAGTGATCGCCGCATCCACACTGCCCTGCCCCAGACCACGAATGAACGCCTGATCGATCTTCACGTAATCCACTGGAATGCGCTTGAGGTAACTCAGCGACGAATAGCCGGTGCCGAAATCATCGATCGCCAGCTTCACGCCCAGATCGCGCAACTGCTGAAAGGTGGCGATGATGTGTTCGACGCTGTCGAGCAACTGGCTTTCGGTGAGTTCCAGTTCCAGGCAGTGCGGCGCCAGCCCGGTTTCTTCCAGCACTTGCCGCACCAGACTGACCAGTTTGCCCTGACGCAGTTGATGCACCGACAGGTTCACCGACACCCGGATCGGCGCCAGCCCCTGACGCTGCCATTCGCACGCCTGCCAGCAAGCCTGGCGCAGCACGAATTCGCCGATCGGGCCAATCAGTCCGGTTTCCTCGGCCAGGCCAATGAAGTCCCCCGGCGGCACCCGGCCCATGCTCGGATGATCCCAGCGCACCAGCGCTTCCGCCGCATTCAGGCGCCCGGTTTGCAGGCACAGCTTCGGCTGGTAGAACACCTTGAGCTGTTTGTCTTCGATGGCTTTGCGCAGTTGGTTTTCCAGCTGCAGACGCTCAAGAGTGCTGGCCTGCAGGCTGTCGGTATAGAACTGGAAATTGTTGCCGCCCAGGTGCTTGGCATGTTGCATGGCCATGTTCGACTGACTGACCAGTGCGGAAATCTCCCGGGCGTTGTCCGGCAGCATGCTGATGCCCATCGAGGCGCTGACCACCAGCTCATGCCCTTCGACCGTCAACGGCAGGCGCAGCTTGCTCGACAACCGCGTGGCGACCCGCGCCAGGCTCGACAGGTTGCCGTAGGCATCGAACAGCACGGCAAATTCATCACCGGACAGTCGGGCGATGGTATCGGCCTCCGGTAACGCGTTGACCAGCCGCCGAGCGATTTTCTGCAGCAACTGATCAGCGATTTCGTGGCCAAGACTGTCGTTGAGCAGCTTGAAGCGATCGAGATTGATATGCAGCAACGCCAGACTGCGCCGTCCGCCCTGACGCACGCGCTGATGGGCTTCGTGCAGGCGCTCACGGAACAGCGAGCGGTTGGCCAGCCCTGTCAGTTCATCGTAGTGCGTCAGGAAGCGCATGCGTTCTTCGGACTCTCGCCGCGCCGATAGATCGGCGAAGAAGCCAACGATATGGCTGACATTTCCACGATTGTCGCGCACCGCGTTGAGTTGCAGCCACTGCGGATACAGCTCGCCGTTCTTGCGCGTTTCCACCAGTTCGCCCTGCCAACTGCCGTGTTGCTCCAGCGCATGACGAATCGCGACGTAATGGCGCCGCGCGTCACGACTGCAGGGCAGTTCGACGACATTGCGCCCGAGCATGTCTTCGATGTCATAACCGGTGACGCGGCTGAACGCCTGATTGATCGCGATCAACGCGTAGTTCGGGTCAAGAATCACGATGCCTTCGCTGGCGGCTTCGAACACCGTGGCGGCCAGTCGCTGCTGCTCTTCAAGGCTTTTGCTGGCGCTGATGTCGCGCCGGGTGCCGACCATGCGCACCACCCGCCCACTCTCACTGCGCTCCACCGCACGCCCGCGATCCTCGATCCACACCCAATGACCGTCACCGTGACGCACGCGGTATTCGATCTGATAGTCCTCGGTGCGCCCCTTCAGGTGCTCGATCAGCGCCAGCTTGAGCGACGGCACGTCCTCGGGGTGCAGGCGTGGCTTGAGATCGCGCAGGATCGCCGTGACGTATTCCGGGGCCAGGCCGAACAGTTCCTGGATCTGCGTGTGATGGACTTCGTCGGTTTGCAGGTTCCAGTCCCACAGACCCAGCTCGCTGGCCTTCAAGGCCAGAGCCAGCCGAGCCTCGCTTTTGCTCAGTGCCTGGTTGGCCACGTCCAGTTCGCGGCTGCGCTGCGCCACCCGGTCTTCCAGCTCGACCTGCGCTTCACGCAATGCACCTTCGGCACAGCGCCGTTGCTCGACCTCGTTGCCCAGCGCCTGATTGAGCTGCTCGCTGCGGCTCTGCGCCTGCTGCAGGTGCTCGATCAGGTGCTGATTCTGAAAGCGCCGCAACAACCCGCGATCAATCAGCCGATTGACCTGCCACGCCACCACACTCAGCGAGCCGAGCAGGATCAGCCCCAGCCAGCCCCAGCCGCGTGCCTGTTCATCGCCACCCCAGAACAGGTAACCGATCGCCGGCAGCAGGCACGGCAAGGTAAAGGACAGAAACGCCGGCAGGCTGACGGCGTAGGCAACACTGGCCGACAGTGTCGCGGCGCCGATCAGGCCGAACACCCAGGCTTGCTGTATGAAGTTGTCAGCGGGAACCAGCGCAATGCCGGCACCGGCCAGGGTCAGACCGGTCATGGTCGAGCCGAGCAGGAACATGCGGAACCAGATCGCCTGGGCCTGACGGTCCGGGATCGCCGAATCGAACGCGGCGACCTGAATCACCCGCAGCGCCACCAGCGACAACAACCAGACCAGCCAGACGCTGACCACAAAATAGCGCTGCGGACTCCAGAGCAAACCGGCGCAGACCAGACCATTGAGCAGCATGAACAACGTGGGCAGCAGCGAGCCCTGATAAAGCAGACGCGTGCGTTCAACCGCCATTTCGGTGGCGTAATGCTTGCGGATGACCCGGGGTTCCACAGAGGGGCCCGACAGGTCTGAGCTGAGGGTCTTTTGCAATGTTTTTGTTCTTATAAGAGTGAGCGTGGGCCCGAAACGTGGATGGAGCATACACAAGCCGATCCCGTTGCCAAACTGCTCCGGATCATAATTTGACCGAAACTTTTCCCCGCCTGATCACCGGCAAAACCCGCAGAGCGAGGCGGGCCAAAGCCTGTAGCCGGTGACCGACCGGTCGTCATCGGCGGCACTTTCATCGGCTAATGCAAAGCTCGGTTTGCCCGGGCCTGCGGCGCACCCTAGAATGCCCCGATGCGCGATGATCTCTCCCTTCTGCTGAACTCCCTCAACGATGCCCAACGCCAGGCCGTAGCGGCCCCCGTTGGCCGTCAGTTGGTCCTGGCCGGTGCCGGCTCCGGTAAAACCCGAGTGCTGGTGCACCGTATCGCCTGGTTGATCCAGGTCGAAAACGCCTCGCCCCCCTCCATTCTGTCGGTGACCTTCACCAACAAGGCCGCTGCCGAGATGCGTCACCGCATCGAGCAGTTGCTGGGTATCAACCCGGCCGGCATGTGGGTCGGCACCTTCCACGGCCTGGCGCACCGCCTGTTGCGGGCGCACTGGCAGGAAGCGGGCTTGAGCCAGACCTTCCAGATTCTCGACAGCGACGACCAGCAACGCCTGGTCAAGCGGGTGATCCGCGAGCTGGGGCTGGACGAACAGCGCTGGCCGGCCCGTCAGGCCCAGTGGTTCATCAACGGGCAGAAAGACGAAGGTCTGCGTCCACAACACATTCAGGCCAGCGGCGACTTGTACCTGGCCACCATGCGCGGCATCTATGAGGCCTACGAGGCTGCGTGCCAGCGCGCCGGCGTCATCGATTTCTCCGAGCTGCTGCTGCGCGCCCTCGACCTGTGGCGCGATCATCCGGGCCTGTTGGCGCACTACCAGAAGCGCTTCCGGCACATTCTGGTGGACGAGTTCCAGGACACCAACGCCGTGCAGTATGCGTGGTTGCGTTTGCTGGGCAAGGGCGGCGACAGCCTGATGGTGGTCGGTGACGACGACCAGTCGATCTACGGCTGGCGCGGCGCGAAAATCGAGAATATTCATCAGTACTCGTCCGACTTCCCGGATTCGGTGACCATACGTCTGGAGCAGAACTACCGCTCCACCGCCGGCATCCTCAAGGCTGCCAACGCCCTGATAGCCAACAACACCGGCCGTCTGGGCAAAGAGCTGTGGACCGACGGTGGCGACGGCGAAGCGATCAACCTCTATGCCGCGTTCAACGAACACGACGAAGCACGCTACGTTGTCGAAACTATCGAAAGCGCGCTGAAAACCGGCCTTGCCCGCAGCGATATCGCGATTCTCTACCGCTCCAACGCCCAATCGCGCGTTCTGGAAGAAGCGTTGCTGCGCGAGCGCATTCCCTACCGCATCTATGGCGGCCAGCGCTTCTTCGAGCGCGCGGAAATCAAGAACGCCATGGCCTACCTGCGCCTTCTCGAAGGTCGCGGCAACGATGCGGCGCTGGAGCGGGTGATCAATGTGCCGGCCCGTGGCATTGGCGAAAAAACCGTCGAAGCGATTCGTGACCATGCACGCCACAGCGATGTGTCGATGTGGGAAGCGATGCGCCAACTGGTGGCCAACAAAGGCCTGACCGGTCGTGCCGCCGGTGCGCTGGGTGCGTTTATCGAGCTGATCGAAAACCTCGCCGCCAAGTGCATGGAGATGCCGCTGCACCTGATGACCCAGACCGTCATCGAGCAATCGGGGCTGATCGCCTATCACGAAGCGGAAAAAGGCGAGAAAGGCCAGGCCCGGGTAGAAAACCTTGAGGAACTGGTCAGCGCCGCACGCAACTTCGAGAACACCGAAGAAGACGAAGAGCTGTCGCCACTGGCAGCGTTCCTCGGCCACGCTTCGCTGGAAGCCGGCGACACTCAGGCCGACGAACACGAAGACAGCATTCAGTTGATGACCCTGCACAGCGCCAAGGGCCTGGAATTCCCATACGTGTTCCTGGTGGGCATGGAAGAAGGCCTGTTCCCGCACAAGATGAGCCTGGAAGAACCGGGGCGTCTGGAAGAGGAGCGGCGGCTGGCCTACGTCGGCATCACCCGGGCCATGCAGAATCTAGTGATGACCTATGCTGAAACCCGACGCCTGTACGGTAGCGAAACCTACAACAAGGTCTCGCGTTTCGTCCGTGAAGTGCCGAAGGGGCTGATTCAGGAAGTACGCCTGTCGAACAGCGTCAGCCGACCGTTCGGCGGCAACCAGTCGATGAGTGGCAGCAACCTGTTCAGCGGCAGCGAGATTCCGGAAACCGGCTTCAGTCTGGGTCAGGCCGTGCGCCATTCGATCTTCGGCGAAGGCGTGATCCTGAACTTCGAGGGCGCCGGCGCACAGGCGCGGGTGCAGGTGAATTTCAGTGAAGGCAGCAAGTGGCTGATGCTGGGGTATGCCAAGCTGGAAGCGATCTGACGGCCCTGCGCGATAGCTTTCTGTAGGAGTGAGCCTGCTCGCGATAGCGATTTATCATTCAATATATTTGTTGTCTGATACGCCCTCATCGCGAGCAGGCTCACTCCTGCAAGGCTTTGTGTTGGCTCATCTATCAAGGACATTTTCATGGGCTCAGGCTTCTTCTCCTCCTGGACATTCTGGGCCCTGCTCTCGGCGACTTTCGCCGCACTGACCGCGATCTTCGCCAAAGTCGGTATCGAAAACGTCAATTCCGACTTCGCCACCCTGCTGCGCACCATCGTGGTACTGGTCAGTCTGGCCTTGATTTTGTACGCCACGGGCCAATATCAGTCCTTGGGATCGATTTCCGCCAAGAGCTATCTGTTCCTGCTGTTGTCCGGTCTGGGTACCGGCGCGTCGTGGCTTTGCTACTTCCGCGCGCTGAAAGTCGGCCCGGCCTCGCTGGTCGCCCCGGTGGACAAGCTCAGCGTGGTGCTGGTGGCGGTGCTCGGCGTGATCCTGCTGGGTGAGAAACTCGACCTGCGCCAATGGGGCGGCATCGGCCTGATCACGGCCGGTGTGGTGATGCTGGCGTTTCGGCGCTAAGCAATTTCTCACTGAACCTATCCAATTTTCCTACAGACAAAAGTACATGGCCTGATTGCCTCGACCGAGCTGAACGTAACCTGTCAGGCAAAAGCCCGAAACACTCTCTCGCTAGCCAGTAACACTTCAGCTGTGCAACATGGCGCGCGTGTCTCCACAAACGGGAATTCCCTTTATGAAACGTTTTCTTAGCATCGCCATGGCGTTGTGCATCGGCCTGACGATGAGCCTCGACGCCAACGCCAAGCGCTTCGGTGGTGGCAAAAGCGCCGGCGCTGCGCCGACGCACCAGACCAGCCAGATGGCTCCTTCTTCCCCAGGCATGGGCGGCGCAGCAGCGACCGCGGGTGCTGCCGGTGCCGCAGGCGCTGCGGCGAAGGCCGGTGGCGCGTCGAAATGGCTCGGCCCTCTGGCCGGCATCGCCGCCGGTGGCCTGCTCGCGTCCATGTTCATGGGCGGCGGCTTCCAGGGTATGCAGATCTTCGACATCCTGATCATGGCCGTGATCGCGTTCGTGATCTTCCGCTTCATCGCCGCCCGTCGACGCAAGCAGCAGGAGCATCTGGCTCCGGCCGGCGCGCCGATGCAGCGTGAAGTGTTCGAACAGAAGCCAGCAGCCATGGGTTCGATCTTCGGTGGTTCCGCCGCTCCGGCTGCCGCTCGTCCGGTGATCAACGCGCCGGCCTGGTTCAATGAGCAGAACTTTCTTGCCGCCGCTCGTAGTCACTTCCAGTCGCTGCAGCAGCACTGGGACGCCAACGAAATGGACAAGATCGCCGAGTTCGTGACCCCGCAAATGCTCGACTTCCTCAAGCGTGAGCGCGCGGACCTGGGCGACGGCTTCCAGTCGACCTACATCGACAACCTCCAGGTACAACTGGATGGCGTGGATGACCGTGCCGACAAGACCATCGCCACCCTGACCTTCAGCGGTGTGTCGAAGACCTCGCGTTTCGACCAGGGCGAAGTGTTCAGCGAAAGCTGGAACATGGAACGTCCGCAGGGCGAGAACCAGCCTTGGCTGGTGGCCGGTATCCGCCAGAACGGCTGATCCCTCTGCGCTACGCATGCAGTAATAAAAACCCCAGCCTCGGCTGGGGTTTTCTATTTCACGGTTGCATCTATAGCGAGCTACTGTATAAACCGGCCCATATACACCGCGCCATTCAAGCAAGAGGATCCCGGACGTGGAAGAAATCATCGAACAACTGCGCGAAGCCAATGAACCCGTACCGGTTCCCCTGGAGTTGCCTGACGAAGATCTGCTGGTCGAAATCGAAGAACAACTGTTCATCGATATCCCGTTTGTCTTTAAAGAGTTTCTGCTGACCGTCAGCGATGTGGTTTATGGCAGCCTCGAACCGGTGACCGTTACCGATCCACAGTCCCACACTTACTTGCCTGAAGTTGCCGCCAACGCCTGGGATGCAGGTGTGGATCGCAGCCTGATTCCGATCTGCCAGGACGGCGACGACTACTACTGCGTCGAAGAAGACGGCACAGTGGTGTTGTGGCAAGCCGAAGAAGAGCTGATTGCCGAAGAAACCTGGGAATCGGTCTGGCACTGGGCGCGGGACGTCTGGCTGGAAAGCTGATACGCAAAACGCCCCCGGCGGTCAGTGCCCCGACGATTCCTTGTGGTTGTCGAGGGTTTCCAGCAGGGCCACCTGCATCCGCGTGTGTACGCGGATGAACCAGCGCCAGAGCAGCGCCGCCACGGCGGCCGTGACCACGGCGATCAGCACCAGCAACTTGTTGGTCGGTAAAATACTGGCCGACAAGGCTGCCAACAGCAGAAAGATCACCAGCAGCGAGAGGATCGGGATCACCTCGGAGATCACCCGTCGCACTCGCTGCGTGTGCCGCCCGGCCATCTCCGGCTTCACCCCCATCTCCGCCAGCAGCATCGACAGCGCCTTGAGCTTGCGATAGGCCGCGATCAGAAACGGCAACGACAGCAGCAGCGCCCCGCCCCAGATCAGTGCTTTCTGCCAGCTCGGATCACCGATCCAGTCCTGCATCCACGCCGACAGCCGTCCGGCAAAGAATGCACCGCTGAAGAAAATCGCGATCACCAGCGCCAGGTTGACCCCGACCTGCAACAGGATCCGCCGGATCATCGCCGCCAGCATCGCGCCCTCGCCTTGCGGCTGGATACTGCGCAGCCATTCGCCGTACATCCCCAGAACACGTCCCAGGCGCTTGGGCACGGCAGCGGACAACTTGATTGAAAGAGGATCGGCCGCGCGGATCAGGTACGGCGTCAGTAACGTGGTGATCACCGATACCGCCACTGCCACCGGATAAAGGAAGTTGCTGGTGACCTGCAGCGTCATCCCGAGCGCGGCGATGATGAAGGAAAACTCGCCAATCTGTGACAGTCCCATCCCAACGCGCAGTGAGGTGCGTCCGTCGTTACCGGCGATAAAGGCACCGAGGCCGCAGGACAACATCTTGCCGAGCACCACGGCTACGGTGATCACGGCAATCGGCCACGCATATTGCAACAGGATCATCGGATCGAGCATCAGACCGATCGCCACAAAGAAGATCGCACTGAACAGGTCGCGAACCGGCTCGATCAAACGCTCTATTTTCAACAACTGCCGCGACTCGGCCATGATTGCGCCGATCAGGAAGGCGCCGAGCACCATGCTGTACTCGAGCTTGACCACCAGCAGACAGAAACCGAAACACAGGCCCAGCACGGTGATCAGCAGCATCTCGTTGCTTTCGAATTTGGCGACATACGCCAGCAGACGCGGCACCAGCAGAATGCCGACCACCAGCGCGACGATCATGAACAGCGACAGCTTGCCGACCGTGGAAAACACCTCGCCCGAGCTGACCGTGCCGCTGACGGCGATGCTCGACAGCAAGGCGATGATGCCGATGCCGAGGATGTCCTCGACGATCAGCACACCGAAGATCAGTTGGGCGAAGCGCTCGTTCTTCATCTTCAGGTCGTTGAGCGCCTTGACGATGATGGTGGTCGAGGAGATTGCCAGGATCGCGCCGAGGAACAGCGAGTCCATGGTGTTCCAGTCGAACCAGCGGCCGATCTCGTAGCCGATCCAGATCATCAGCACGATCTCGAGGAACGCCGCGATAAACGCCGTGGCACCGACCTTGAACAACTTGCGCAGGCTGAATTCGAGACCCAGACAGAACATCAGGAAGATCACCCCCAGCTCGGCGAGGGTCTTGATGGTTTCTTCGTCGTGGATCAGGCCGAACGGCGGGGTGTGCGGGCCGATGATGAAACCGGCAACGATGTAGCCGAGCACCACCGGCTGCTTGAAGCGGTGAAACAGCACGGTGACCACACCTGCAACCAACATGATCACTGCCAGATCCTGAATAAAGCTGATGGCATGCATGGTGTGGGCTCCTTGTATGACGTGACCCGCAGTCAGACATCAGAAAGGTCTGAGCGAGTTAGGTAAAAAATCCGCTTTTCGTGTGGGAATTGCCCTTGCGCAGGGCCTTTTGCAGGTTAACACCGCGACTTCCGGCTGGAAGGCGGTGCAATATAAGGAAACAGATCGATCCCGGCGTGACGGCAGCCCGTCGCCTGGCGTCCCGATAACGGTGCTTTCGAAAAAGCGACCAGGCACCCGCAGAGGTGCTTCCAGCCACCCAGCCTTGATCCGTGAGAACGTTATGGAACCCGGAAACGCCCAACTGTCGATGACGGTACTGATGACCCCCGACATGGCCAACTTCTCTGGCAATGTCCACGGCGGTACCCTGCTCAAATACCTCGACGAAGTGGCCTACGCCTGCGCGAGCCGTTATGCCGGCCGCTACGTGGTGACGCTGTCGGTGGATCAGGTGATTTTCCGCGAACCGATCCATGTCGGTGAACTGGTGACCTTCCTCGCGTCGGTCAACTACACCGGCAACACCTCGATGGAAGTCGGCATCAAAGTGGTGACCGAGAACATCCGCGAGCGCTCGGTGCGCCACACCAACAGCTGCTTCTTCACCATGGTCGCAGTGGATGACCAGCGCAAACCGGCTGCGGTGCCGCCGCTGCAACCGCAGAACAGCGAAGACAAACGCCGCTACATGCAGGCCCAGCAGCGCCGGCAGATTCGCCAGGAGCTGGAGAAGCGTTATCAGGAGATCAAGGGCGACGCTTAAAGCAAAAGATCGCAGCCTGCGGCAGCTCCTACAGGGTTTTGCATTCCCATGCAGGAGCTGCCGCAGGCTGCGATCTTTTGAACGATAACGCGATTACAGACTGATCGCCGTCGCCTCGAATTTCACCCGCGGATGCGCGATCCGGTCCTGCGCCCGCACCAGTTGCAGCTCATAACTGGCACACGCCTGGGTCTCCAGCAGCACTTCATGCACCGCCGCGGCGGTAAATTCAAACGCCGCCACCAGACTGTCGCCCAGCAGCACCCGCGCCAGGAACAGCCCGGACGTCAGATCACCCACGCCCACCGGCTGACGCGGAAACGCCAGCAGCGGGCGGCGCAGGTGCCAGCTTTCTTCAGCGGTCACCAACAACATCTCGAAACCATCCTCCGGCTTGCCCGGATAATCCAGATGCTTGACCAGCACCGCTTTCGGCCCGCGCGCCAGCAACGCCCGGGCCATCGCCAGACAGTCGAACAGCGACTGCGGTTTGCGCCCGGAAAAGCTGTCCAGCTCAAGTTGGTTCGGGCACATGATGTCCGCCACCGCCGCTGCTTCCTCCAGCAGGAAGTCGCTGACTTCGGCCGGCACACTGCAGCCTTTCTGCGGATGACCCATCACCGGGTCGCACAGGTACAACGCCTTCGGATTGACCGACTTGATGCGCTCGACGCCACTGAGAATCGCCCGGCCCTGCGCCGCGCTGCCCAGATAGCCGGAGAGCACCGCATCGCAGTTGCCCAACTCGCCGATAGCGTCGATGCCTTCGACCAGTTCGGGAATCTGGTGCGGCGCCAGCACTTCACCGGCCCATTGGCCGTACTGGGTGTGGTTGGAAAACTGCACGGTGTTGAGCGGCCAGACATTCACCCCGACCCGCTGCATCGGAAAAACCGCAGCGCTGTTGCCGGCGTGGCCGAAGACCACATGGGACTGGATGGCGAGCAGATGAGGCGTACGTTTCATTCGGGTTATTCCGTAAAACGATTGAAATTCAAGCCGCGCAGTATGCGACGAAACACAGCCTGTACGACAGACCGGCGACGCAGTTAAGCTGGGCTTATCTTTTGGAGTTTCCTGTTGATGCTGACCCTTGAAAACATCTTCGTGCTGATGCTGTTCGCCGCTGCTGGCGCATGGCTGTGGCACAACCACGGCTTGCGCGAGCGGGCGCTGGCGCGGGTCAAGCAGCACTGCATCAACGTCGGCGTCGAGCTGCTGGACGGTAACGTCGCGTTGAAGAAAATCGGTTTGATCAAGGATGCCAGCGGTCGGCGGCGCCTGGCCCGAATCTACACCTTCGAGTTCACCGTGACCGGCGAAACCCGCCACAACGGCACCATCACCCAGTTTGGCGCGCACAGTGCACAGATCGAACTGGCGCCCTACCCGGTACCGTTCGACGACACGCCACCGGTGGTCGAAGTCACCCGCCCACGGGCCGAAGTGATCGAACTGAGCCAGTGGCGCCAGGAACACAACAAGTGGAAGCCGTAAGCTAATCCGCCTGAGCCCGGCATTGCGCCAGGCCTGCCTGCAAAGCATCGACATCCTGCGGATCGGCGAAAATCAGCTCGATACGTGAATCCCGTCGCCATTCGCTGAGCTGCCAATTGAGCTCAGCGTTATCCAGGGCATTGGCCGAGACCCAGCCCCCAGCGCTGTGGATAACCAGCTTGGCCCGCCGCCAATTCAGGGCCTTCAGCCAATCGCTCAGGCGTTGCGTATCGAACGTCTGCCCCGGGTGCCAACGCCAGCCGATGCTCCAACCGCCCTCCTGCGCCTGACTCAGGCAAATCGGCACTGCCGGGTCGCTCCAGAGCACCGGAATCATCCCCAATCCCTCGGGCACAGCGAGGTTATCCACACCCACGACTGCTTGCGCAGTCCCACCCGGCAACTCGTGCAAAGGCAGTTGCGCCTGTTGCGTCCAGATCAGCCTGACCGGTGGCAGGCGCTCGGCGATTGCCTGCCGTACTGCCTCATCCAGACTCTCGGCCTTGTTCAGCAACAGCAGACCGGCGCTGGCCAGTGCCTCTTGCTGAGCGGTCGGCAAGGCTTTCCCGGCGGCAAGCGCCTGTGCGTCCAGCACCAACACACAGGGCTGTACCGCCAGTACACCCAGCCACGGCGCCTCGCTCAACTGCTTGAGCAATTGCGCCGGATGGCCCAATCCGGAGGGCTCGATGAACAGCCGGTCCGGCCTCGCCTTGCGCAGTAAACGGCCGAGGCCGACTTGAAACGGCGCGCCATTGACGCAACACAAACAGCCTCCGGCGACCTCACCCAGTGCGATACCATCGCCGTCGCGGGTCAGCAGCGCGGCGTCGAGACCGATCTGGCCGAACTCGTTGATCAATACCGCCCAGCGCTCGCCTTCCGGGCGTTGCGCCATGAGTTGGCGAATCAGGCTGGTCTTGCCTGCACCCAAAGGGCCGGCGATGACATGAGTGGGAATGTTCTGCAACATGGCGGGGAGTTTTCTGAGGGGATTGGATATGCGTTGGATGGGATGGTCGTTGCTGTTGATGCTGGTGTCGAGCGAAGCCTTGGCTCAAGCCTGCGTGGTACACAGCCAGGGCGAACGGCTCGACGTCAAGGTCTGCCAGCAGAACCGCAATATTCCCGAAAAACTATTTAGCGATGGTTTCTGCCAACCGACTCTGGCCGGGCAGAAAGTCGACGTGCAGTACGTCGATCAATGCCCGAGCGGCGCATTCGGCGTATGCAGCAACGCGCAAGTCGCCAATATGCCTTATCGCCAGGATATCCACTATTACGGTGTCGCCTCCGACGCGGCGTATTTGCAGCCATACTGCGAAGACCAGAGCCAGGGTAAATGGCTCAAGCCTTGAGTTGTCAGCCGAGCCAGTCGAGGGTCAGCAGCAGCCTTCGTTCGCCCGCTGCCGGTTGTGGGGAACGATGAATCAGGCCGAAGCCTTCGTTGCCGTGCCATTTCTCGCCTTTCAATAGCGCCACGTCACCGCTCTGCAGTTGCTGGATGTTCGCCATGTCCTCTGGCTCGGCGTTCGCCTGGCCCAACTGCTCGCGGTCCATTGCTCCTTCCTTGAGCCACTGACTGCCGATACCGCCATATGTGCTGATCAAGCGCACCGGTACATGATCGACATGGAATCGCGGGCACATGGCCTTGTCCAGCACCCGCAAGCGCAGGCCGACGCGACGCGCGCCCAGCAGGCAAGCGAAGGCACTGACCAGCCATTTCAGGTCGGCGATAAACCCCTCATAACCCTCCAGATCACGAAACCCGGCAGCCAGTCCGCTGAGATCGGGGTCGGCGTCTTCGTCCGGTAATTCCAGGCAGAGCGACTCCGCCAAGGGCTCGTTGAGCGACAGCAGCAACGCTGCGAAATCGGCGATGTGCAGTGGCAGTTGGCGCTGCCACACCGCGAGATTGACGTCGTCTTCGAGGATGCGTGTCAGCGTTTTCGGTGTCGCACCCTGATGCTGGTAGCGCGCTCGATTCTGTTGCAGTTTAAACGCAAGCATCAGGCGACCTCATCGTGCCAGGGGCCGAACGGATCCGGCAGCATGCGCCAGCCTTCGACGCCAGCGGCCATTTCCGCATCCGTCAGCAAGCAGGCGTCGAGCTCGGCAGTGAGCTGCAGGAAATCGATGTTCTGCCCAATGAATACCAGCTCCTGACGGCAATCTCCGACGCTCGGTATCCAGTTTTTCATGATTGCCGCAGTACTTTCCTGATCCTGCGGCCATTGGTTTTTCGGTACGAAACGCCACCAGCGCCCAGCAAAACCGTGGCGCATCAAGCCGCCAGCCTGCGACCAGCTGCCCGCGTCGTTGGCCTTGCTGGCGAGCCAGAAGAAGCCTTTGGAGCGTAGCAATTTGCCGTTAGTCCACGGACGGTCGATGAAGTTGTAGAAGCGCTGCGGATGGAACGGGCGGCGTGCGCGGTAAGCCGTGGAAGCAATGCCGTATTCCGCGGTTTCCGGCACATGCTCGCCGCGCAACTCCTGCAACCAGCCAGGGGCCTGGGCGGCTTTATCGAAATCGAAACGGCCCGTGTTGAGGATCTTCTCCAGCGGCACTTCGCCCATCACCATCGGGATGATTTCTGCCTGGGCGTTGAGGCGTTTGAGGATGGCTGTCAGCTCGTCACGCTCCTGGCGGCTGATGAGGTCGATTTTGCTGATCAGCAGGACGTCGGCGAACTCGATTTGCTCGATCAACAGGTCGGTGATTGAGCGTTCGTCTTCCTCCCCCAATGTTTCGCCACGGGAAGCGAGGCTCTCGGCGGCCTGGTAATCGAGGAGAAAGTTCATGCCGTCGACTACTGTCACCATGGTGTCGAGTCGCGCAACGTCGGCAAGGCTCTGGCCCTGCTCATCACGGAAGGTAAACGTTTCGGCGACCGGCAGCGGTTCGGAAATACCGGTGGACTCGATGAGCAGATAATCGAAACGCCCCTCGCGGGCGAGCTTGCTGACTTCTTCAAGCAGGTCCTCGCGTAACGTACAGCAGATACAACCGTTGCTCATCTCCACCAGTTTTTCTTCGGCACGGTTCAGGCTGACATCGCGCTGAACTTCGCTGCCATCAATATTGATCTCGCTCATATCGTTAACGATGACAGCAACGCGCAAACCTTCTCTATTACGTAGTACGTAATTCAAAAGTGTACTTTTTCCGGCGCCGAGAAAGCCCGAAAGAACAGTCACGGGAAGTGGCGATGACATTGGATAATCCTCATCAGATAGTGGCCGATGGGCGTTTGAGCCGGGTATTGGCGTAACGCAGCGCGTTCTAAGGCTTCAAAACAGCGTTGTGGCAGAAGCAGACGCTTTAAATCGGTGAGCTCAGGCTCAATTCAAAATTGATGTTATAGTATAACAATATGAATAAGCCAGCCTTGCCCTTGCCCAAACCGATAAAGAGCAGGAAGCTGCATGCAATCTGCGCATCGGAAACCATGATGAAAAATGCCCTGAAATGCTCGCTGTTGAGCCTTGCGTTGCTGTCGGGTGCCAACGCCTGGGGACAGCCAGCACTCGCCAACTGCACACGCAGCGCCAACCTGCTGGCCTGCATCGATGCACAAGGCAATGCTTACAGCGTGAACACGGTGGGCAGCACGATTTACCTGCGAGGCTTTGAAAAGGACGGCAACCGCTACTGGGCTCAGACCAATAGCCGTTTCGGCCAACTGACGTTTTTCACTGGTATCGCCTCTGACGGGGAAGCCTGGGTTGGCTACACCCGTCGAGTCGGCTGGACGACGATCAATCGCTTTTCCAGCTCGGGAGGCAGCAGTGCGAAATTCACCTGCAGCCGGATCACCGGCTGCTAAACCTGCGCTTTTTGCTGCTCCTGCTGCCAGGCGATGTAGCTGTCGATTGGCGGATTCTTCTGAAAATAACGCTGCAATCCTTCGAACAAACCGTCAGCGATAGCCTGCTGGTGTCGGGTAGTCACCAGACGCTGGCTGTCACGCGCGTTGGAAATGAAGCCGGTTTCCACCAGAATCGACGGCACATCCGGTGACTTCAACACAGCAAATCCTGCCTGTTCCACGCGTTTCTGATGCAGCGTGGTAATGCCTCGCAGACTGCCCAGTACGGTGCTGCCGAGTTGCAGGCTGGCGGCGATCGTGGCGTTCATCGACATGTCGAGGATCACGCCAGCGAGCATCGGATCCTTGTCCTTGAGGTTGAGCAGACTGGTCGCGCCGAGCAGATCCGCACCGTTCTCGCGCTGCGCCATGAAACGCGCCGTCGCTGACGTCGCACCACCTTCGGACAGGCAATACACCGAAGCGCCCGACGCTGTCAGACGCGGTGCTGCGTCGGCATGCACGGAGATAAACATGTCGGCCTTGTGCTGACGGGCGATGTCCACACGCTTGCGAAGTGGTACGAAAAAGTCGTCATTGCGCACCAACTTTACGTCGAAACCCTTCTCCCTTTTCAGTCGTTTGGCGAGTAATTGCGCGATGGAAAGCACCACATCTTTTTCCCGCTCACCCTTGGCACCAACCGCGCCAGGATCTTTTCCGCCGTGTCCCGGATCGACCACGACGATGATGTCGCGTTTAGGATGAGTTCTGTTCGCGGGTGTTTCACGTGGAACCATTGCCATGGTTGATGCCTGTTTAGCGTTCACCAGATCGAGCACCAAGCGGTGTCCTTGACCATCCTGGGGCGCCAAAAGAAAGCTGTTCAATAGCACTGGATTATTCAGATCGAGAACGATGCGGGTATCACCCTGACCGAAGTGCCCGGAGCGGATGGAGCGAATTGCCGTATCCGCCAGCGCCAATTGACTGAAATCACCGCTCAAACTCGCCCCGAACAGATCAATGATCAAGCGCTCTGGCGCACTGAGCGTGAAGGTTTTGTAGCGCACCGGACCGCTTAAATCGAACACCAGTCGTAGCTTTTCATCCGAGCGCCAGAGTCGCGCATTACGTACTTGGGTAGCCGAAACACTGAACGGCAAAGCGAAGGCTGCGCTGGCCAGGAACAAATTGAGCAGGTGGCGTCTGTGCATATGAAAACCCGTTCATGAAAAAGGCATCGTGATTTGAATTGTTATAATGTAACATCCAATTCAATCAACACGATGGTCCCGAACATGAATTCGCTGACACTTCCGGATATCGCCACTCAAGCCGCTCGCCAAGCACTACCGCTTGAGTGGGTGGGAATGCGCGGCATTGCCTTGCCCGTTTTATTGGAGGGCCAACGCCTGAGCGCGAAAGCCGATGCGGGCGTAAGTCTCGATGATGGCGAGGCACGCGGTATTCACATGTCACGCTTGTATCTGGCCTTGGCAACACTTGAGCAGCAGAATCTTTCTCCACGGCTTTTACGTCAGGTGCTGGATGATTTTCTGGATAGTCACGACGGTTTATCCAGCAACGCCTATCTGAATATCCATAGCCAAGTGCTGCTGAAAAGACCGGCGTTGGTCAGTCCGCTGGCCGGGTGGAAAAGCTATCCAGTGAGCATTTCTGCCAGTTTGAAAAACAAAGTGTTCCACGTGGAACTGCAAATCGATGTGCCCTATTCCTCAACTTGCCCATGCTCGGCAGCGTTAGCGCGGCAGCTGATCCAGCAGCAATTCATCGATGATTTTGCCAACAAGCCACTGCAGCACGCCGACGTCCTGGCCTGGCTTGGATCAAGCCACGGCATCGTTGCCACTCCGCACAGCCAACGCAGCACCGCACAATTGCACATGCACCTGGACGAGTTCATTGATGAACTGCCCCTGAGCGTCATCATCAACGACGCCGAAGCCGCGCTAGGGACGGCCGTACAAACCGCGGTGAAACGTGCCGACGAGCAAGCCTTCGCGCTGGCCAATGGGCAGAACCTGATGTTCTGCGAAGACGCCGCGCGGCGACTCAATCTGGCCCTGCGTCGCTCTCCAGGCGTCAGCGGTTTCCATCTACGGGTGATTCACGCCGAAAGCCTGCATGCCCATGACGCGGTGGCCGAAAGTCATTGGGCCCGGGAGTCCACATGATTCGTTGCCAAGCCCTGAGCTGGGGCGCGCCCGGCCATCCACTGACGTCACCGCTGAACCTTGAGCTGGACAGCGGCAGCCTGACCGCCATCATCGGCGCCAACGGCTGCGGCAAAAGCAGCTTGCTCAAAGTCATCGCCGGACTGCAAAAGCCGTTGTCTGGCAAAGCCCTGCTGAGTGTTCCGCGGCAAAGCGGACTCACCTTCCTCCCACAACAACAGCACCTCGATCGACAGTTCCCCATCAGCCTCGAAGAACTGGTCGCCGCCGGGTTCTGGGGCCGCCGCCTCTCGACGCAATTGCGCACGCAACGCCTTACCAACGCCCTTGAACAATGGCACCTCAGCGGCCTGGAAAAGCGCCCTCTCATGGCCCTTTCAGGCGGTGAGTTACAACGCGCCCTGCTCGCCCGATTGAGCCTGACCGACGCGCCGCTGCTGTTACTCGACGAGCCCCACGCCGCGCTCGATGAGCTGGGTCAACAACTGTTGTGGCAACACATCCACTCCTGGAACGCCGAAGGTCGAACGTTGCTGATGGTCTGCCACGACCTCGCCGCCGTCCGCCAACACATTCCGCAAACGCTGTTGATCAAAAACCGTGAATGCGCGCTCGGCGCCAGCGTCGAACTGATCCAGCAAACACCCAACACGCAGGTGGCCTGATGCTCACCATCGCCCACCTCTGGCAACCGTTCAGCGAGTTCGTATTCATGCGCCGAGCGCTGCTTGGGGGACTGGTGTTGGCTTGCAGCACAGCACCACTCGGCGTGTTCCTGATCCTGCGGCGCATGAGTCTGATCGGCGACGCCGTCGCCCACGGCATTCTTCCCGGCGCAGCGTTGGGGTTCTGGTTCGCCGGTCTGAGTCTGCCCGCACTGACCGTCGGTGGTCTGGGTGCGGGCCTGAGCATGGCCGGACTGGCCGCCTGGATTACCCGTCGCACCGGTCTGCGCGAAGACGCCAGCCTCGCCGCGATCTACCCGATCTCACTCGCCAGCGGAGTGTTGATTCTCGGCATCGCCGGCAAACGCCTCGACCTGCTGCACTTGTTGTTCGGCTCGGCACTGGCGGTCGACGGCCCGACTCTTCAAGGCATGTTATGGGTCTCGGCTGTCAGCCTGATCGCCATGGCGGCGATCTACAAACCGCTGCTGCTCGACACACTCGACCCTTTATTCCTGCAAACCGTCAGCCGTCTCGGCCCACTCGCCCACGGTGTATTCCTGACCCTCGTGGTGCTCAATCTGGTGATCGGCTTCCAGGCCATCGGCGCACTGATGGTGGTCGGTCTGATGATGTTGCCAGCCGCCGCTTCGCGTTTCTGGAGCAGACGCCTGCCGATGCTAATCGCCATTGCGGCGCTCATCGGTTGCCTGTCGGTGTGGCTCGGATTGCTGCTGTCGTTCGACTACTCGCTGCCCAGCGGCCCGGCCATCGTGCTGGTCGCAGGTTTCGCCTATCTGCTGTCCGTGGTGTTCGGGCCGGTCCACGGTCTGCTGCGCCGCCCACCTTCGCTCACATCCCAATGAGGTGTTTTCCGATGCGCGTTCTACTCGTGCTGTTCAGCTTACTGCTGTCGATGTCGTTGTCGGCGGCGGAGAAATTACCGGTGGTCACCAGCTTCAGCATCCTTGCCGACATGGTGCACCAGGTCGGCGGCGAGCATATCCAGATCACCAACATGGTCGGCCCGGACGCCGACGCGCACACCTATGAGCCGACACCGGACGACGCCAAAGCCCTGCTCAAGGCCAAACTGATCATCAAGAACGGTCTCGGTTTCGAACCATGGCTCGATCGCCTGGTGACCAGCACCGGCACCAAAGCCCCACTCATCAGTGCCAGCCACGGTGTGATTCCGCGCTCGCTCGATGAAGACGGTGAAACCATTCCCGACCCGCACGCCTGGCACAACCTGGCCAACACCGAGTTGTACATCGCCAACATCACTAAGGCGCTGATCGCGGCCGATCCGGCGAACAAGGCCGACTACCAACGCAACAGCCAGACCTACCTGAAACAGATCTACGCTCTGCTCGCCGACGCCAAGGCCAAGCTCGGTTCATTGCCACCGGGCAATCGCAAGATCGTCACCAGCCACGATGCCTTCGGTTATCTCGGTCAGGCCTACGGCATCGACTTCATGGCGCCGCAAGGTCTGTCCACCGAGCGCGAACCGTCGGCCGCCGAAGTCGCCGCACTGATCACCCAGATCCGTCAGGCCAAGGTCAAAGCGGTGTTCATGGAAAACATCAAGGACGCGCGCCTGCTCAAGCAGATCGCCGAGGAAAGCGGCGCGCACATCGGCGGTACCTTGTACTCCGATGCCCTCGCCGCCAGTGGCCCGGCCAGCACCTTTGCCGGGCTGTTCGAATACAACCTCAACACCCTTTACAACGCGCTGAGCCAACCATGATCCGCAAGAATCCTTCAGGTGATCTGCCGCAGATTGCCGAGTCGGCCTATGTCGACAAAACCGCGATCATTTGCGGCAAGGTGGTCATCGGCGAGAACGTATTCGTCGGTCCCTACGCCGTGATTCGCGCGGATGAGGTGGACGCCGGCGGCGCGATGGAGCCGATCACCATCGGCGCCAATTCGAACATCCAGGACGGCGTGGTGATCCACTCCAAATCCGGCGCTGCCGTGACCATCGGCGAATTCACTTCGATCGCTCATCGCTCGATCGTGCATGGCCCCTGCGTGGTCGGCGACCGGGTGTTCATCGGTTTCAACAGTGTGCTGTTCAATTGCGTGGTCGGTGACGGCTGCGTGGTGCGGCACAACTCGGTGGTCGATGGTCGTGATTTGCCGAACGCGTTCTACGTGCCCTCCACCACCCGCATAGGCCCCAACACCGACCTTGCGCAATTCCCGCCGGTGAGTGTCAGCGCCTCGGAGTTTTCCGAAGACGTGGCACGGACCAACGTCGATCTGGTGCGCGGCTACAAAGCCTTGCAGAACGAGTTCTGAACCATGAGCAGCGTGCTGATTCGCAACGCCAGACTGGTCAACGAAGGACGCGAGTTCGACGGCGATCTGTTGGTCAGCCATGGCCGCATCGTCAAGATCGCGCGCAGCATCGACGGCGAAAATGCGAGCGTGGAAATCGACGCTCGCGGCCAATGGCTGTTGCCGGGCATGATCGATGACCAAGTGCATTTTCGCGAACCGGGCGCGCCGGCCAAGGGCTGCATCCACACCGAATCACGCGCGGCGGTGGCGGGCGGCATCACCAGTTTCATGGACATGCCCAACACCCAACCGGCCACCTTAACCCTGGAAGCGCTGGCTGATAAAAAGCGCCGCGCGGCGATCAACTCCGTGGCCAACTATGGCTTCCACTTCGGTGTGAGTCAGGACAACCTCGAGACCGTCGCCGCACTCAACCCCTGCGAAGTGGCCGGGGTCAAAGTGTTCATGGGTGCGTCCACCGGCAACATGTTGGTGGACGACCCGAAGATTCTCGAGCGCCTGTTCGCCGACGTGCCGACGATTCTACTGGCCCATTGCGAACACACGCCGAGCATCGAAGCCAACGCAGCCCGACTGCGCGAGCGCCTGGGCGAACGCCTGCCGGCGAATGTCCACGCACTGATCCGCGATGCCGAGGCTTGCTACCGCTCCTCTTCGCTGGCAGTGGAACTGGCCAGACGGCACGGCACCCGCCTGCATGTCTTGCACCTGACCACCGCTCGCGAGTTGGCGTTGTTCGAGGACAAACCACTCGCACAGAAACACATCACGGCTGAAGTCTGCCTGCATCACCTGCTGTTCGATGATCGCGACTATCCGGCTCTCGGCAACCTGATCAAATGCAACCCGGCGATCAAGACCCAGGTCGACCGAGATGCGCTCCGTCAGGCCTTGTTGAGTCACCGACTGGATGTGATCGGCAGCGATCACGCACCGCATACCTGGGCGGAAAAGCAGCGCCCGTATGCCGAAGCGCCTTCCGGTCTGCCACTGGTGCAACAGGCGTTGCCCGCGCTGCTGGAACTGGTGGCCGACGGCGTGCTGCCGATCACCACACTGGTGGCAAAAACCAGCCACCGCGTGGCAGATCTGTTCGCGATTCCGGACCGAGGTTATTTGCGGGAAGGGTATTGGGCGGATCTGGTGTTGGTGGAGCCAACAGCTTTGGAGGTGTCTCGACAACCGATTCTGTCGCAGTGCGGATGGACGCCATTTGCCAACAGGACTTTCCGATATCGGGTAAATACAACACTGGTGTCAGGGCAGATCGCCTGGGATGGCGGGCGGGTGAATGAGGGGTGTCAGGGGCTGCCGCTGCGGTTTATGCGGTGATCATCAAAACGCTTTCGCGAGCAGGCTCGCTCCCACAGTTGGAATGCATTTCCCTGTGGGAACGGGCTTGCTCGCGAAGCTTTTAAGCTCTTGGCTTCACAGCGCCGCAATCCTGCCCCAGCCACACCGCGCGGGTTTCCAGGCTGCCCTTCTGGTTGATCCCGATGGCATTGAACGTGCCGTTGGCGACCGTGGTGAACTCACGATCACTCTTGAACGTGGCCACACCGGTGCCTTGCGCTTTCGGGCAACTGAAGCGGAATTTCCACTGGTTGCCGGTGCGCTCGGTGATCTGCTGTTTGCAGCCCGATTGTGGATCGGCCAGCGGGATATCGTTGGTCGCGACCTGCTGCGGCGTCAGACAGGCGCGGATGCCCTGGCCGCCGATATTGATCCCGTTCTTCTCCAGTGCCGCGCGCTGTTGCGGGGTCATCTGGCCTTGCAACTGGCCCAGGATCGATTGCACATCCATCGGCTGGTCATCGACCTTGACGTTGCTTGATGTCATTTCCCACAAACCCGGCTGCAGCATTTGCGCCTGTGCAATCACCGGCATTGCCAAACCCAGGCCCAGCGCCAAACCCAGCAGACGAACGTTCATCGAAAAAACTCCTGATCAGTAGTGGCCGTTAGACGTCGGCCAATGGCTTCGGTTCATGGGCCAATTAAATAGCGACAATCGCTCGGGAACATGGTCTGTTAGACATTGAATCTTCAGGAGCAAGGCTGCCTCATGGATTATTTTGGACCGCACATTTTCGGTTATCTGATCGCCCTGATCCATAGCCTCGGCTTGATCGCCGCCATCCATGCGGTGCTGACCGTACGCACCGCCCAAGGCTCGAT
The DNA here is from genome assembly GCF_018729515.1 of Pseudomonas sp. MG-9. Taxonomy (NCBI): domain Bacteria; kingdom Pseudomonadati; phylum Pseudomonadota; class Gammaproteobacteria; order Pseudomonadales; family Pseudomonadaceae; genus Pseudomonas; species Pseudomonas sp. MG-9. The sequence continues at coordinate 175,896 of NZ_JAHHZH010000002.1, read as the reverse complement.
CGCCTGGGCATTGTCGCTTATTTTCATCCCCTACCTGACCCTCATCCCTTACCTGGTCTTCGGCCGCAGCACGTTCGACGGCTACATCAAGGCACGGCGCCAGGCCAACGAACAGATGCGCCAGGCGATTTCCGAATTGAATTGGCGACCGTGGGTAGAAGAAGCTCTCACCGCCCGCGCCTCAAATGCCTACGCCTCGCTCCGCGCCATGCCCAAGCTGGGGCGCATGCCGTGTCTGGCGAACAACGAAGTACGGCTGCTGGTGAATGGCCACGCAACGTTTTCAGCGATTTTCCAGGCCATCGAACAGGCGCGCGAAGCTGTGCTGATTCAGTTCTTCATTATTCATGATGACCGTCTCGGTCAAAGCCTGCGCGACCTGCTGCTGAAGAAAGCCGCCGAAGGCGTGGCGATTCATCTGCTCTACGACCGGATCGGCAGCCACGCCCTGCCCCACAGCTATGTGCAGGCATTGCGCGATGGCGGTGTCGAGGTCAAAGCCTTCGCCACGCGCAGCGGCTGGCTCAATCGCTTTCAGGTGAACTTCCGCAACCACCGCAAAATTGTCGTGGTCGATGGCGTGCTCGGCTTTGTCGGCGGGCACAACGTGGGGGATGAATACCTCGGTGAAAAACCGCCACTGGCGCCATGGCGCGATACCCACGTTCAAGTGCGCGGCCCGGTAGTGGCCTGCATGCAGGAATCGTTTGCCGAAGACTGGTTCTGGGCCGCGCGCACGCTGCCGCCGCTGATTCTGCCGGATGTCTACCCGGAAGATGGCGTGCTCTGCCAATTGCTGGCGAGTGGCCCGGCCGATGCCTACGAAACCTGTTCATTGTTCTTCGTCGAAGCGATTCACGCCGCCACGGAGCGGGTGTGGATCACCAGCCCCTACTTCATCCCTGATGAGGCGGTATTCGCCGCGTTGCGCCTGGCGGTGCTGCGCGGCGTCGACGTGCGCCTTCTGCTGCCCTCGCGCCCCGATCACCGCATTGTTTACGCCGCGTCCAGCCTCTATGCGTTCGAAGCGGTGCGCGCCGGCGTGCGGGTGTTCCGCTACGAACCCGGGTTCATGCATCAGAAAGTGGTGTTGATCGACAGCGAAATCAGCGCCATCGGCAGCGCCAATCTGGACAACCGTTCGTTCCGGCTGAATTTCGAAGTGATGCTGTTGACGGTCGACAGCGAGTTCGCCGCTAACGTGGAACACATGCTCAACGACGATTTCGAGCAGGCTTACGAAGTCGCCAAAGAAGAAAGCCGGGAGATCCACCGCCTGCAACAGCTCGGAATGCGGATCGCCCGGCTTATTTCACCGATTCTCTAGACGTTTCCCCCCCCACAACCGAGAGAGGGTTCAAGCCTCAAGGGTGATAGATATCGTCGCGAGTCCAGGGCAGTTCATGGCTGCCATCCGGATGCGCCTTCACCGCCAGAATCTGGTGCAGATTGATCCAGCCACGCGCAAACGCGTAGGCACACCCGGCCAGATACAGCCGCCAGATGCGCAATGCCTGATCCGGTACCAGTTTTCCGGCAGCTTCAAGGTTATCCTCCAGGCGCTCGCTCCAGTGGTCGAGCGTACGTGCGTAATGCAGGCGCAGACTTTCGACATCGACGATCTCCAGCCCTGCTTCGCTGATCTGTGCCGAGATCATCGCCAGGTGTGGCAGCTCGCCGTTGGGGAACACGTATTTCTCGATGAAGTCGCCGGCACCGCGTCCCACCGGACGGCCATCGGTGTGTTTGGCGGTGATGCCGTGGTTCATCACCAGACCACCCTCCTTCACTGCGCCGAACAGGACTTTGCAGTATTCGGCGAGGTTGGCGTGGCCGACGTGTTCGAACATGCCGACGCTGACCACCTTGTCGAAACGACCGTCCTGCGGCAGATCACGGTAGTCGAGCAGTTGCAGTTCGACCTGATCTTCCAGCCCTTCAGCCTTGACCCGCTCGCGAGCCAACTCCAGCTGTTCTTTACTCAGGGTGATGCCGAACACCTTGGCACCGAACTCCCGCGCGGCATATCGCGCCAGACCACCCCAGCCACAGCCGACATCCAACAGATATTCGCCGGGTTGCAGGCGCAGCTTGCGACACAGATGGCGGAATTTGGCTTGTTGCGCCTGTTCCAGGGTTTCGCTGCCGGTTTCGAAATACGCGCAGGAATACGCCATGTCGCTGTCCAGCCACAGCTGGTAGAACGCGTTGGACAGGTCGTAGTGATAGGAAATGGCTTTGGCGTCGGTTTCCTTGTCGTGCACCGCACGCACTGGCTGGGCATCATCGTCTTCATCGAGCAAGGCGCTGCTCAATTCGTCGCAGACCCGGATGACCTCGCTGATCGAGCCCTCCAGTTCAAGCTTGCCTTCGACAAACGCCGCCCCCAGCGCGTCGAGACTTGGATGCGTGAACTGGGAGACCATCGTCGGGTCCTTGACCACGATGGTGACGCTGGGCGCCGGCCCCAGATTAAACTCATGGCCATCCCAGAGTCGCAAGCGAAGCGGAAGCTGCAGATTCTGTAAGGCCGGTGGAAGTTGCGCGAGCATGGAAAATCCCCCTTGTTTCAGACGTCAGATCTGAGGGTAGACCATCCTTGAAAAATAGCAGGCTATCGATTTAATTAGCCGAGACTATCATTCCAGACGCTCCAGCATGCCGTCATGCACCCACTGCTTTAACCAGGTAACGGCTCGAAGTGGCGCGCCCTCACCATAGATGACTGCTAACTCGGCGCACAGTTCGGCAAAACTCCAGCCCTGATTGATCATGCCATTCAGGGCATTGGCCTCGGCCGACTCCAGACTGCGGTAATTGCACAGCAGATTACTGCGCCAGATCAGGCACACCTGCGGGGCTTCAAGTGCCTCGCTGTCCGGGAAATCCGTTGCATCCTTGACTGAACGCCACAAGGCCAGACTGTTGAAACGCTGCTCAAGCCACTGCAGCGAGGGCCTCGGTTTGACCTGAAGAGCGGGCCATTCCTGTGGGGAAAACCCCGCCATCGTCTCGATCGTCAACGGCACGCCGGGCGGCGCATCAAAAGCCAGAGTGAACGCCCACTCCAGCGTCGCCAGTTCACTCAACGGTGCACTTTGCTCCGGCACCAGATACTCGCGGATAAACGCCTCGAAACCCTGGCCGAGCCAACGCAGGCTGTAATGCGTCGACGGATGCTGACGGAGGTACGCACCCGCAAGCGCGTCGAACGCTTCATCCCCCAGCCAGTGATAGATCACCGGGAAGTCGTTACGCAGCACCTCGAGCAAACGCGCCTTGTAGGCGTTGTGATAGATCGCCAGCCCGGTGTCGACACCCAGCGTCGGGCCGCCGATCAGGCTGCTGCTCAAGGCCGGCGGTGCTGCCGTCGACTCCTCCAGCAGAAAGGCCTCAAATGCCAATTGCCATTCGTTCAGGCGCATTTCTGTCTCCCGGCCAAAACCCTGTCACCCAGTTCGCGGGCCTTGTGCAGTTCGTCGAGCAGCTCTTCGAACGGCGGGAAGTGATCGTCGCGCTCCAGCAGCGTCGCCACCGGCCCGAAGTGCTCCAGCGTGCGCTGATACAGCGCCCAGACCGGATCGCTCACCGGATGATCGTGGGTGTCGATCACGTAGTCGCCGTAATCGCTATGCCCGGCCAGATGCAGCTGACGCACCTTGTCCTTGGGCAAACTCTGAATGAACGTCCACGGATCGAAGCCATGATTACGTGAGCTGACGTAGACGTTGTTGACGTCCAGCAGCAATTCGCAGCCGCTGACGTGACTAAGGGCCTGCAGAAATTCCCACTCAGTGAAATCATCGGCGGCTACGCGCACGTAACTGGAAACGTTCTCCAGCACCAATGGCCGCTGCAACACGTCCTGCACCTGTGCCACTCGGGCGGCGATGTATTCAAGGCTTTCTTCGGTGTAGGGCAGCGGCAGCAGGTCATGCAACTGATGGGCATTGCCGCGGCTCCAGCACAGGTGATCGGAGATCCACGCCGGTTTGACCCGTTCGGCCAGTTGCTTGAGTTGTTTGAGATAGTCCGGATCGAGCGCATGCGGCCCACCGATGGACAGGGACACGCCATGCATCACCACGGGGTAGCGTTCGGCGATGGCGTCGAGGAAGTACAAGGCTTTGCCGCCCTGCACCATGAAGTTTTCGGAAACCACTTCGAACCAGTCCACGTCCGGCGACTGTTCGAGGATCTGTTGGTAATAGGCGCTGCGCAAACCCAGGCCATAACCCAGGAAAGGAACGGAAGCTGACATGCCAGGACTCCTTTGCAAAGTGGCCGCAGCGGCATCACCCGCTGCGGCAGCACTCACAGGTGGCTTACTCGCCGACCTTGCCACCGGCTTTTTCACAAGCCGACTGAGTCATGGCCTTGAAGCCCTGGCCCTTGCAGGAACCCATGCCTTTGCACGCGTGGTCCTTGGTCTTGCAGTCGTTCTGGCCTTTGCAGGCGTTCACGCCGTAGCAGTGAACCTGGGCATCAGCCGCCATGGCGTTGGTGGCGACACCGGCAAACATCGTGGCAGCGGCCAAAGCGAGAGCGGCACCGGCAGCAGCGGTCTTGATCGTCATTTTTATATCCTCGGTAAGCGTCAGGGGGTGTCGGCTGGAAGGTTGTTCAGTCCCGACATAGCACTAGAGAGGGCTGCCCCGACGGCGTTACAGAGGTGCAGAAATAAATTTAACGATCGTCCTGAAGCTTGAGCAGCGGTTCCTGAAACCGCAACAAACGCCCGGCATTGCCCAGCACCAGCAGCGTGCTGAGGTTATGCAGCAACGCGGCAATCATCGCCCCCGCCGCTCCGAGCCAGCCGAAGGCCGCGAACACCACGATCGCCAGCGTCCAGCCCAGACCAATGATGACGTTGACCTGCAAGGTCCGGCGGCATTGGCGACTCAGCCGTACACAGGTGCCGAGCCGGCGCAGGTCGCTGCCGATCAGCACGATGTCCGCCGAGGCCAGCGCGATGTCAGCACCGCCGGCGCCCATCGCGACACCGACCACCCCGGCCTTGAGTGCCAGCGAATCATTGATGCCGTCGCCCACCACCATCGGCCGGAAACCGTTGTCGATTTCCTTGAGCACGCGATTGAGTTTGTCCTCAGGCAGCGCCTGCGCTTCCACTTCTTGCAGGCCAACCTCCCGGGCCAAGGTCTGAGCGACACTCTGGCGGTCACCGGTCAGCAACAACTGGCGACCCAGGCCGAGTTCGCGCAATTCGGCGAGAGCAAACCGCGCTTCCGGTTTGACGCTGTCAGCCAGCAACAGCCAGGCAACAAACTCGCCGTTCAACGCCAACCCGGCAATCGGCCCGTCATGCTCGGGAACGGTGGTGGTGACGATGCCCAGTTGCGCGAACAACTCAGGCCGCCCCAACGCCGCCTCGCCTTGGGTGGTCATGGCGACCACGCCGAGGCCCTGGCGCTCATGAATATCGGACAGTGGCAGGCTCTGCTCCTGACTGACCAGCCCGGCCAACGCACGGCTGACCGGGTGACTGCTGGCCGCGCCGAGACTGGCGGCCAGTGCCATCACCGAAGCCTGATCCAGACGCGGGCTGCTGATCGATTGCAAACGCAAAGTGCCGTAAGTCAGGGTGCCGGTCTTGTCGACCACCAGCGAGGTCAGGTCCGCCAGCTCTTCGAGGAAGGCCGAGCTGCGGATCAGAATGCCGTGGCGCGCCGCTACCGCCACCCCGGCAATCGCCGTAGCCGGCGCCGACAGCACCAAAGCGCAGGGACAGGCTGCGACCAACACTGCGAGCATCGCTTGCGCGTCGTTGGTGACAAACCAGGTCACCGCCGCCAGCAACAACACCAGCACCATGTAGCTGCCGGCATACCGCTCAAGCAGACGGGTGATCGGCGGCTTCGAGCGCTCGGCGTTTTGCATCAGCGCGATAACTTTGCCCAGTGTCGATTGGTCGCCGGTGCGGGTCACTTCAATGCGCAGCAAGCCATCGAGGTTGATCGCCCCGCCGAACACCGTCATGCCCACCGCCGTTTCGACCGGAACCGACTCGCCAGTGATCGATGCTGTGTCGAGGCTGGCCTGGCCGAACAGCACCCGACCATCCGCCGGGACCCGATCACCGGCGCGCACCTCTACGGTGTCGCCCGGTTTGAGCGTGCCGTTATCCACTTCGATGATTGAGCCGTCTGCCTGAATCTTGCGTGCGTGGCTGCGGGTCAATTGACCGAGGGCGTGAATCGCTTCCTGCGAACCGATCACGCTGCGCTCTTCCAGCACGTGACCGAAAATCATGATGATCGGCAGCAGCGCGGCGGTCAGCAAATCACCGGTCGCCCACGCACCGAGCATCGCCAGCGCAATCAGTTGATCGGTGATGCCGTGCAGGCTCGGGTAACGCAGGCTGTACCACGCCGAACGCATCACCGGCACCGCCACCAATAAAGAAGCAAAACCCAGCAATAACTGACTGACACCGGTTTGCTCCGGCACCAGCCAACGCCAGATCAGACCGAGGCCGAGCAAGCCAAGGGCGAGCATCGCCAGGGTCAATTGTCGTGCAGCGCGGCGCTGTTCGGCCGAGGACAACAGGCTCGGTGCGGCAGTGGTCGCAGTCATTTACTGGCTCCCTGAATGATCAGGCGGGAATCGTCTTTCGGATCGACCGTGGTCACGGAACCGGCCTGGCCAAGAACTTTCGGCATGCGTTCGCGGTACAGACGCAGGAGCATCTGCGGATCGGTGCCCTGTTGCTGCGCCTTGGCCAGGCTCATGACCGTGGCGGTGTCGGTGGAGGCTTTCGCCAGCCGTTCGCCGGCCTGCGCGTGGGCCACTTGCAGGGTGCGGTCGGCTTGTTCGTTGGCGGTCTGAGTGAGTTTTTCCGCCTCGGTGCGCGCGTTAGCGACCGCTTTGTCGGCTTGCTGGCTGGCAGTCAATACAGCGTTGAAGGCGCTGACGGCCGGGTCCGGCAGACTCGACTGAACGTCGACCCGCGCCACTTCGATGCCGATGCCCTGCCCGCTCGCCTTCAGCTCTGCCAAGCGTTTGTTGATGCCTTGCACCAGATCACCGCGCAGACGCTCGCGGCGTTCGGCCGCCTGATTGTCAGCGCCGAGCAACTCCGGGCGGGCGACCAGAATCGTGTCCAGATCCCGGGCGGCGGTCAAAGCTACAGCGCTGCGGGTGACCAGCCGATCCAGGGCTGGCAGCACATGCTCACCCTGCAACACAAAGTCATACGGATCGGTGACCTTGTAAAACACCCGTACATCCAGTTGCACCACACCGGCGTCGCCGGTCAGCAAGTAGCCGGAACCGGCCAAGGCATCGCTCAGCGGTGTGGCGAAGGTCGCAACGCGGTCAGCCTTGATCGCCTCACTGCTGCGCAGCAGGTTTTCCACTCGGCGTTCAATCACTCGATCTGCTGCGGGCAGTAAAACCACTTGTTCGAACGGTTGCGGCCAGGCCAGCAACAGGCCGGCATTCTGGATGCGATCCAGTGCACCAAAGTGCAAAACCACAGCGCGATTCTGCGGATCGATCTGCCGGACATTGGAAAACGCCCACGCCAACGCAGCCAAAACGGTCACCGCGTACAAGGCAAAAAACGCCAGGCGTCCGGCCTGAATCCACGGACTGCTCAACGAATGTGTTCCACGTGGAACTTCATCACTCATGGTTGCGATCCGGATTTGTTATCGACAGCGGGCGGACCGTCCACCAGCACGCGGAATGGCGCGGCATCGGTGCGCAGGATCAGCTTGGTGTCCGGCGTAACGATGGTGCCGAGGGTATCCAGTGAGCGCAGCAGGTTGTACAGCTGCGGCGAACCGGCGTAGGCACGGCCGTAGATCTGAGCGGCTTCGACCCGGGACTGCGCTTCGATTTCTGCAGCTTTCACCGTGGCATCGGCTTGCACAATCCGCGCATCACGCTCGGCGGCCGAACGGATCTGCGCCGCTTCACGCTTGCCAATGGCCGTGCGTTCGGTGGCGATTGTTTCACGCTCGGCACGCATCCGATCGACCGTCGCCGTGAGCGTCACCGAGGGCAAGGTCAGCCGTTCGATGCCGACCTGTACCACGCGCACGCCGTAAGTGGCGAGCAGTTGCTGATCGATCTGCTGACGCAATTGCGCTTCGAAATCGGCGATGCGCACCTGACTCGCATCGGTGTTCACCAGATTCGCCAGGTCGAAACTGCTGGCGGTGGTTTCCAGTGCCGAGCCGACAAAGGTCCGAATCTGCCGCGCCGCTTCATCCGGCTGGTTCTGCACCGCACGCATGAAACGCTGCACGTTGTCCGGGTCGCCCTGGACCTGCCACGCCACGTAGGCCTGAACGATGATGCGCAAACCGTCGCGGGTGCCGACATCCTGCAAACCGCTGGACGTGGTGCGCAGGCGCAAATCCACCGGGATCGCCGCTTCGAACGGTGCCGGCCAGCGCCAGCTCAAACCGGGTTCAAGCAACACCCGCGACGGATTGCCGAAACGGGTGATGACCGTGGCCTCCCCCGAGCGCACTTGCACCAGGCTCGCCGCCGCGACGGCAAACGCCACCAGCAACACCGCCCAGCCCATGCGCCGCCACGGGAACGGGCCCGCCTCTTCCGGCGCACCGTGGTGATGATGCCCATGATGATGGTGATGCCCGGCGTGGCCGTGATCGTGGCCGCTGTGATCATGCGAATCGTGAGTGTGCGACTGGCTCAATGGGCAACTCCTGGTTGAGCGGTGGTGCGCGCGGGCGTCGGGTCAGCCGGCAGCGTGAACGTACGCAGGTCGATGGTCGGCGCATTGCTGCTGCCGCCTAAACGGTGGTCGAGCACCAGCAGTTTGGCCTTGCTCAGGCCCTGGCTGAGCTGACTGAAATATTGCTCCAGCACGAATGCCTGGCCGGCGCTGGCATAAGCTTGTTGTTCAGCCTTGAACTTCAGATCCGCCGCTTGTGCAGTGGCGTTGACCTCACGCGCACTGGCGCTGGCCTGGTCGCGGACAAGGCTGGCCTGCAACTGCGCCTGGTTACTGGCTTCAGCCGCAGCACCGCGCTCCCGGGAGATCAACGCCTGTGCACCGATCTGCGCCGCTTGCACGCCGTGATAAGCATTGGCGGCACCGGCAGGTGGATGAATCGCCTCGACCACGGTGGCGAGAATCTCCACGCCGCTGTCGAGTTTCTGCAGATCGTCTTGCACCGCGCGGCCGATTTCTTCGCCCAGTCCTACCCGATACGCCCCCAGCAGGCCGTCGAGGGTGCGCGAGGCAAAATCGTGAACCAGAATCCGGCTCGCGGTGCTGCGAATCAGCGTCGGTACATCGGCGTTGTTGTAGGTAGCCGCCAAGGCATCCTGATCACGCAGGCCGATGCGATAGACGAAGCGCACGTCCATATTGACGATCTGAAAGCTCTGCTGATCGCCGCGACTGCTGGCGATGACCTGGGATTTGTCGTTGACGTGACTGGCATCCCACAAGCGGTTGGCGATCATCGGGGCCGGGCCTTCGGCGGGGTCGGCCTGAGTAGGCGGTGCCGGAGCATCGCCGACGCTGGTCGCCAACTCATGCACCACGCCATTCTCGACGCTCAACACGCGGCCCAGCGGCCACGGCAAACCGGCGTGCAAGCCGGGGCCGAAGACTTGCACCGGTTTGCCGAAACGCTCGTAAATGCCACGCCCTTGCAGCGGGATTTCGTGAATACCGGTCAACAACCAGCCGACCGCGGCGACCAGCGCCAGCACCGGGAGAAAGGCCCGGCGCATGTAGCTGAAGGCCCAGATCTGACGCAGGTCGATACCGAAACGGTTGTGCAATTCGTGCTGCAAAGCGAGCAACGGCTGAGGCGGCCAACGCAGCATGTCGGCAACAAAACTACGCGCCAGCAGGGTCGGTTCGAGCTGCTCGCGATGCGGACTGAATATCGACAGAACGGCGCGCAATAGCAACTCGATCGCGACCAATCCTGGCAAGATTCCGATTAACACGGCGAGTCGTACGGGCCATACCGAAGCGTCGCTGGCGAATAACAGACACAACGCACCGAGCACCAGACTGATGATCGCCACCCGCGCCAATTGGGCGAGGGATCCGGCTTCCGGCCATTGCGCCGGGTTTTCCTGGGCCAGTTGGCGCTCCAGCACCAGCAGACCGAAGCCCAGCAGCAACATCAGCGCCGCGCCCACGTTGGCAGACAACCCGACCGCGCCGGCCGGCAACGCAAGGTTCCACACCTGCTCGATGCTCAGCACCACCAACGCTGAACAGCCGCCGAGCCACAACGTGGCGGCACCGATCTGCCCGAGCAAGTGAACTCCACGTTGACTCAGGCGCTCCAGCAACCGCTCGTACCAGCCGTCAGGCGCTGCCGGCTCGGTTTCCTCGGTCAGCACCAGCGGCGCCGGCGGGTTCATCACCCGGGCGCGCCACTGTGTCACCCACCACGCTGATTGCAGGCCGGCGACCAGCACCAGCAACGCCGCGCTCAGATTCACCAGCAACGCCGGCCATAACGATTGCGCGGCAAACAGCCCGACAAAAAACGCCAGTACCCACCCCGCCCCGGCCAATCCGCCGAGGCCGATGGCCAGACGGCGCAAGCGTCGCCCCTGTGCGGCCGCTTGTTGAAAGCGCGGCAACCCGGTCACTTGCGTGCCATCGACATCCAGATCGACTTGCATATCACTCCAAAGCCATTGATTCACCGGTCTTGTCGTTACGATATAACGAAAAGCGTGAAATATTCGTACACAAATACGCTTATCTAAAGATGCGCAACCTGTCGCTTGCCTGAAGCCTTGACCGAAATGTTCGGCAACGCACATATTACGTTCGTAATTTTACTGATCTACTACTTTTAGCGATCCGCATCCCCAACGAGGAGCAAGAGCATGAGTCACTACGACGTGGTAATTCTGGGCGGCGGCCCCGGTGGTTATAACGCGGCGATTCGCGCCGGCCAGCTGGGCCTGAAGGCCGCGTGCGTGGAAGGCCGTGCGACGTTGGGCGGCACCTGCCTGAACGTCGGCTGCATGCCGTCCAAGGCCTTGCTGCACGCCTCGGAGCTGTACGACGCGGCCATGGGTGCGGAATTCGCCAACCTCGGCATCGAGGTCAAACCCACGCTCAACCTCGCGCAAATGATGAAACAGAAAGACGAGAGCGTGAGCGGCCTGACCAAAGGCATCGAGTTTCTGTTTCGCAAGAACAAGGTCGACTGGATCAAGGGCTGGGCCCACATCGATGGCCCGGGCAAAGTCACGGTGACCGATGATCAAGGCAACAAGACCGAACTGAGCGCCAAGGACATCATCATCGCCACCGGCTCCGAGCCCACGCCCCTGCCCGGCGTCGAGATCGACAACCACCGCATCCTCGATTCCACCGGCGCGTTGTCCCTGAGTGAAGTACCCAAGCATCTGGTGGTGATTGGCGCCGGGGTGATCGGCCTCGAACTCGGCTCGGTATGGCGCCGCCTCGGGGCCCAGGTGACCGTGGTCGAATACCTCGACCGCATCTGCCCCGGCGTCGACGGTGAGGCCGGCAAGACCCTGCAGCGTTCGTTGAGCAAGCAAGGCATCAGCTTCAAGTTGAGTTCGAAGGTCACCAGCGCCACGACCTCGGCCAACGGCGTACAGCTCAGCGTCGAACCCGCCGCCGGTGGCAGCGCCGAATTGCTCGAAGCCGACTACGTGCTGGTCGCGATCGGCCGGCGTCCGTACACCCAGGGTCTGGGCCTGGAGAATGTGGGCCTGACCACCGACAAGCGCGGCATGCTCGCCAACCGCCAGCACCGCACCGAAGCGCAGGGCGTCTGGGTGATCGGCGACGCGACGTCCGGGCCGATGCTCGCGCACAAGGCCGAAGACGAGGCGATGGCCTGCGTCGAACAGATTGTCGGCAAGGCCGGCGAGGTCAACTACGACTTGATTCCCAACGTCATCTACACCCGACCTGAGCTGGCCAGCGTCGGCAAGACCGAAGAGCAGCTCAAGGCCGAAGGGCGTGCCTACAAAGTCGGCAAATTCCCGTTCACCGCCAACAGCCGGGCGAAGATCAACCACGAAACCGAAGGCTTCGCCAAAGTCCTCGCCGACGAACGCACGGACGAGATCCTTGGCGTGCACCTGGTCGGCCCGAGCGTCAGCGAAATGATCGGCGAATACTGCGTGGCCATGGAATTCAGCGCATCGGCCGAAGACATCGCCCTGACCTGCCACCCGCACCCGACGCGTTCAGAAGCGTTGCGGCAGGCGGCGATGAATGTCGAGGGGATGGCGACGCAGATGTAGTCAGCAAAGATATGGGCGACCGCTATCGCGAGCAGGCTCACTCCTACATTGGAACGCGATCAATGTGGGAACCAGCCTGCTGGCGATGAAGGCCACTCGGTCTAAAGCGGTAGATGCCCCAACGGCAGCGCCCCCGGGGTCTTCACCGTGTGAATCGCGAAGTTGCTGCGAATGTCACTCACCCCCGGCAGCTTCAGCAGGCAGCCGCTGAGAAAGCGGTCATACGCGCGCAGGTCCGGCACCACCACCTGCAACAGAAAGTCCGACTCCCCCGACACCAGAAACGCCGAGATCACCTCCGGCAGCGCCGTGACAGCCGCGTAAAAGGCTTCAGCCTGTTCGTCGTTGTGTCGCTCGACCTTGACCCCGACAAACACCGTCAGCCCCAGCCCCACCTCGTCACGATCCAGATTGGCCTGATAGCCGCGAATCACCCCGGCCTCCTCCAGCATCCGTACCCGGCGCAAACAAGGTGACGCCGACAGCCCGATTTCATCTGCCAACTCGACGTTGCTCAGCCGTCCGTTGCGTTGCAGCGCGGCGAGAATCTTGCGATCAAAGGCGTCGAGTTTCATGGTTGGCAGATCCTGATGGTCAAGGCGCTAAAAGAAAGCAGGTTATGCCAATCCTGTGGTTTTTTGAAGCCGACTACGCAAGCACCTGCCCCACCCTTCAGCCATAGACTGTGCTCACCGAATCGACCACGAAAGGGCTGCGACATGGCGAGTATCTGGCTGTTTTTTCTGGCATTGGCGGTGGTCTTCCTGTTGCCCGGCCCGGACATGATCCTGTTGCTGCAAACCGGTGCCCGCCAAGGTCGCAGCGCGGCGCTGGCGACCGCCGTGGGGCTGGGGATTGCCCGGGGCTGTCACGTGGCATTGGCGGCGTTGGGCCTGGCCGCGCTGTTCAAGGCAGCGCCGTGGACGTTTGATCTGGTGCGTCTGGTGGGCGCGGCGTATCTGCTGTGGATCGGCATTCAGTGCCTGCGCAGCACATTGCTGCCGAACCTCAATGCAACCCCTGACGCCGACACCCACGGACAATGGCGCGAAGCGATTCGCCGTGGCTTGCTGACCAATCTGCTCAACCCCAAGGCCTTGCTGTTCTGCTCGGTGCTGTTGCCGCAATTCATCGTCAATGACGGCGCACCGGTGCTGACCCAATTTGCCACCCTCGGCGTGTTGCTGGTGGGCGTCGGGCTGCTGTTCGACAGCGCCTACGCCTTGACCGGTGCTGCACTGGGCCGTTGGCTGCAACACAGTCCAACCGCCCAGCGCATCCAGCAATGGCTGTTCGGCAGCCTGTTGATCGGCTTCGCCGTACGCCTGACGTTTGTCCAGCAGGCCTAGGGCTTGCGTGCCTTGCGACGACGACGGATCAACGCCAACGCGCCAGCACTGAGCAGCACCAGGACGCCGACCACCGGCCACTTGTACGGGCGCAACGTATTGCGCACCGCATCGGTGACCTGAGTCACGTAACGCTTGTCGGCGTTTTCGAAATCCGGGTACGGGCACTGATTGCCGAAGTCCACCGCCCACGGCACGTAAGGGCCTTCGTTGACGTAACGGCGATACAGCGCGCTCTGCTCTTGCAGGCTGCTGTTGAAACCGGCGGCATTGCACAACACCGCCGCAAACGCCTGACTGGTGTGCGGCAAGTTGTCGGCGGCACGGCCAGCCAGCGCGGTGGCGACAAAGCGGTAGTGATAACGCTCATTCGGCTGCGCCTGACTGGCCTTCTGACGCTGGACTTCGTCCTCGGCCACCAGCGGCCCGCCTTTCAGTTCGGTGTTTTCCAGGCTGTAGTTGCCGCCAAATGTGGCGTAATCCGGCGCCATCTCGTAACCGAGGATATCCATGCCCCATTCGCGCGCCGTCCATGCCGCGTTGTACAAGGCGCTGGCACGTTTGGTCGGCCACCAGGCGGCATCGGCCTTCATCCGCTGCTCGCCGTAGAGCCGGGCCTTGTGTTGCAGATCGGGATTGTCGAAATAGCCGACCGCTTCCTCGTAATGCCCTTCGCGCAGCAAACGCCGCCCCAGCAGGTTACGCAGGCTGGCGGCGACCGGCAGCGGCACGTAGTTGTCGCGCTGCTGCTGGGTCAGCGCCGGCGGCGCCGGCACGTTGTCATCGACATACCGCTTGAGCTCATCGACCGTCAGCACGCGCTCGGCCACCGTCGCCGCGTCGAACCAATAGATGCTGTTGCTGCGATACAACTGCACGAACGCTTGCAGGTATTCGCCGCGTTGCAGCGCGAGGATTGCACTCTCACCTTCGACCCGGCATTTGGGCTGCAGGGTTTCGTAGTCCCAGTCCGGGGTGCGTCGGTAGCCCCAGTCCTCGTTCTGCGGGAAGGCCTGCGCGGCTTTGGCATAGGCGGCAGCGGCAGCATTCCTGTCACCGTCACGCACCGCCAGTTTGGCCCGCAGCCACCACGCCAGTCCGCCGTCACCGGCGTTCTCGAGAAAAGCCTTGGCACCGGCGTAATCACCCTGTTGATAACTCAATGCCGCCAGGCGATCCGCGTTTTCGAGACTGCCGCGCGTGCTGTTCTGCAGCAGTTTGACGAGTTTTTTCTCGTTCGGTGGTTCATCGCCGTACGACCAGCCAAGCCGGCTGACCAAGGAAGCCGTCACCAACTGCTGCACCGCTTTGCGCTGCAGCAAATCCGCCAGTTCATTCTCAGGCAGCTCAGCCAGTTCATTCATCAGTTGTTTCAGCGAGGTGTAACCCACGGCCGAGCCGTGCAGGTTCTGCGCTTCATACAGTTCGATGGCGCCATTCCAGTCGCCAGCGGTACGCAGCACCCGCGCCTCTTCGCCGAGGCTGGCCACACCGAGTTCCAGCGGATCGCTCAAGCCATCGATGCTCATCTGCCGGGTCTGACGGAACGCCTCGCGCGCCTGCTCCAGCGCTTCGATGGCATCGCCCGCCTCGGCACTCATGGCAAACCAGGTCCGGCCCAGGGAATACGCCGCCCAAGTGCTGCGCAGCGGACGCTGATCGGCCGGCAGCGCCAGCACCTTTTTGAAATACTCGACGGCCAGTTGATGATCGCCCGTGGCAAACGCTACCGCGCCAGCCACATACAGACGGATTTCCGCCGGCAGACTGGCGCCCTGAGCCTCGACCTGACGTGCATCGGTCAGGCCGCGCAGCTGCTTGACCAACGCTTGTTGCTCGGCGCTCAGACCGACCTGCTCGGCTTTTTCGCGAACCACAGCAGGCTCGCTCTCGTCACCGTACAGATCGTCGGGGTTGTGTGTCGCCGCGGTGATGTTCTTCAGCCCGGCAATGGTTTTGCCCAGGCGACTGATCTCGAAGTTGAAGTTGCCCTCCGGCAGATCGGCCAGGGTTTGTCCGCGATTGTCGAGCAGACGCATCGGGAAGTCCGGGCCGCAGGCCAGCGCCGAACCCAGCGGCAGGCTGAGGCTCAGGCAGAGCAGATGGCGGGGCCAGTTACGGGTCAACATGCGAACCTCCTTGATCAATAAATGCACAGCGCACCCAACCGATGGCGCGTTGTCCGCCCGCGGGCAATCGGCCGTCACGCAGGCGGGTGAAGGTAAGCAGATCCGCGCTCTGTTGCAACGAGTAACCGGCGAGCGCATCGGCGCCTTCACAACCGCGCGCCTTCACGCGCAACTGCGCAGGCCAGGCCGCGTCGAGATTACCCGGGTTGGCGAGGTGGATGTCATAGAGACCGTCGTGTTCACTGAAGGTCAGACCGAGCCGGCTGCTCAACGCATCGCCGCGAGCCACGGCGCGCAACGTGGTCAGACTCCAGGCCCGACGGTCATTGGGCAACGGCAGGCGAAACCAGATCAGCCCTGCCAGGTGCGCCGGCGGGTCTTCGCGCAAGGCCTTGGCAAGCGTGCTCAGTTGCAACGGATCGGCGAGCAGCTCCCGGCGTTGCCCATCGCGCTCGACCGGCACTTCACTCTCCACCACCGGAGCCCCGCCAGCATCCGGCAGCAGCGCCACACCGTAGGCCGGCAGCGCCAGATAGAACGGTTTGCGGCTGACCTTGCCCCAGTCGTCGGCCCAGCGCCGCGCCTGCTCGGGATCGAACAAGCCGCGGCGCGGATCACTGACGGCATGCACCTGCAGCACGCTGCTGTCGACCGTGGCCAGCAACGTCGGCAACTGTGGACTGCCGAGCCATGCTGGCAGCGCGGTGATGCTCAGCGGCAACGACGCGGGCAATGCGGAACGCAGATGCGTGAGGAACTCGATGTAATCCGGCAGGCGCGCGTTGCCGGCATCATGGTCGATCTCGACGCCGCTCAGGGTCAGCCCCTGCGTCTGCCAGTCGACGACAACCTGAAGAATCTGCGCCGTGACCTGCGCCTGATCCAGCCCCTTGAGCTGGCCGTCGAGGCGAATCACCGCAATCAGCGGCCGGCCGTCGTGCTTGAGCAACGGCGCATCGATTCGCGCCCGACGCCAGCCATCATTGGGAAAGGCCTGCAAGGCCAGCACGCGCAAGGTCGAGAAGTCGTTGCGACTGTCTTTCAGCGCAAGCTCATGGGCGGGTGTCCATTGGCGCTGCCAAACATAGAGTTGCTGATCGAGTGGCGCTGCGTCCTCGCGTTCACACGCGCATAGCAACAACACAGCCAGCATGGCCGACAACCCGGCGATAAAGCGCATACCTTGCAGATCCCTGAGATATCAGGCTGCAAGGTTACACAAAAGCACTCAGGGCTTGCGGGCAATGATCACCTGACTTTTCGCCACCACCGCATCCAGCGCCTGCTTGATCTGCGCACCACGGGGCGAGTCGAGTACCGCTTGCCAGGTGTCGGCCCAATGATTGAGCAAAGGGTGATCCGGGTTGCTGAAATCGACCTTGGCTTCCCAGAACAGCAGCATCCACATCGACCAGTAAAAACCGTACTGGCTGTGGCTGATGATCTCCAGCCCGGCGTCGCTGACCATCGCCTTGAACTGCTCTTCGCTGATGATGCGAATGTGGTTGGGCTTGCGGAAATACTCCGGCGCTGCAATGTCCTTCTGCAAGTCTTCGGAACTGGGGTGCGGCACGCTCAGCAGGTACAGCGCACCGGACTGGCCAACCCGCACCAGTTCGGCGAGGAACTGTGCCGGGTCGTCGACGTGCTCGATGACTTCGGTGGACACCACCCGGGTAGCGGTGCCGTCGGCAATCGGCAACGGGTTGCAGTCGGTGACGTGGCACTCGACGCTGCGCGCCGGGGTATCGCTCAGGCGTTGGCGGGTGGCCTCGACCTTGGCGCCGTCGATGTCGGCAATGATGATCTTCGCCCCGCGCATGCCGCAGAAATGCACATTTCCGCCGTCACCACAGCCGACATCGAGCAGGGTGTCATCGGCGGTCACCGGGAAGCCCTTGAACAGCTCGCCGGTTTCCTGGTTGAACCAGCCGCTGAGCTTGGCGTCGTAGAGGCCGAGCATGTACGGATCGACCTTGTCCGCCACCGGGGCGGCAGGTTGCGCGGGGGCCGGTGCAGGCGTCGCCGCCGTGAGTTTCTTCAATAGGCTCAGCATGAGGTGGCTCCGGGAGATGAAACGGCAGTTCGGGACGTGTCGAGGCGCCGCACCAGGGCAGCCCCACGATTGCGCATCGGCATTTCGATGAAGCGGTAGTTCAGCTCGCTGAGCAGCACGATCAGGCCAAAGGCGATCAGCAAAGTCAGAATCGGGTGCCCGGCCGGGCTCGGCAAACCGGCAGCCTGCAAGCGGAAGATCAGCTCACGCACCAGCAGATAGGCCGGGATGTGAATCAGGTAAATGCCGTAGGAACGGCTGCCGATCCACGCCATCAGCCGTTGCAGATGGCCCGCCGGCAGCAGGTAATCGCGGTTGTACGAGGCAATCCACACCAGCAGCGCACCGAGCACGGCAATCGAGCCGATGCGATAAGGCGCGAAGGTGAAACGGTCGGTGGCCATGTAACTCATCAGCAGCGCCACACCGATCAGCACTGACACGCCGGCCCACGGACGCCGCAGAAACGTCGGCTGCCAGCGCCAGTACGAAGGTTGCGCACTCCACATCGCCAGCAGCACACCCAGCGCCAGTGCGTCGGTGCGCACCACCATCAGCAACGGCGTGCGCAGGGTGAACAGTTGCACCGCAATCAGTGCCAGCAAGGCCCAGACCAGATGCCTGCGGCACACCAGAATCAGCAGCGGGAACAGCAGGTAAAACTGCTCCTCCAGGGCCAGGCTCCAGTAGACGAAACTGCTGCCGTACTCGTAATGAAAGAAGCTGTCGGCAAAGCGGAAATTGGCGTACTGCAACACCCCCGCCAGCGTCGCCTGCAGGTTGGCGGACAGGCTGCCAAAAGCGCCAGAGCGATTGAGAAACATGCACGCCAGCAGGATCAGCGCCAGCCATAACCAGGCCGAGGGCAACAGGCGAAACACCCGACGCAGCCAGAAATTACGCGTCTGTTGCCAATATTCCTGACGCGTCGTACAGCCTCGCAGCGCGGGGATCAGGCTGCGGGCGATGACAAAACCGGAGATCGCGAAAAACAGATCGACGCCCCACCACGGTTGCGCCCAGGCGTGGACTTTTTCCAGCAGTGGCACGGTGTCGGTGAACAGGCTGCCCTGCAGGTGATGGAACAGCACGCCGAGGACGGCGATGGCACGCAGCACCTCGATGTCCATGATCCGCTTGGCGCTCACGGCTGACTCCCGGTGCGTGTTTCGCCAGTCAGCGGTTTGCGGGCGATGATCACCTGGCTCTTGGGCATGAAGCGGTCGAGCAGTTGCTTGATGACCAGGCCGTCGGGCTGCGCCAGCAGGTCTTGCCAGGTACGCGCCCAGCTCTCCATCAGCGGCGGGTACGGCGCCTGAATCCGGTCGCGCACCGCGCCACCGAGGTCACGGCCGGCGGCGCGTTCGCTGGCCCAGAAGAAGATCATGCCCATCACCCAGAAGAACCCGCTGGCCTGCCGATGCTCGATCACCAGCCCGGCGTTCTGCACCAGGTCGGCAAAGCGCTGCTCGGTGAAAATCTGCACATGATTGGGTGTCTGGTAATAACTGGCCGGGGCGATGCCCTGCTGCAGGTGCTCGCCCACCGGCGCCGGGACACTCAGCAGATACTGCGCGCCGGGGCGGCCCATGCGCACCAGTTCGGCCATGAACGGCTCCGGCTGATCGATGTGCTCCAGCACTTCCATGCACACCACTTTGCTGGCGCAACCGGCGGCCAGCGGCAATGGCAGGCTGTTGCTGACCAGCCCCAGATTAGGTTTGTTGCTCTGCGCTTCAACCTGCCGCGCCAGATCGCGGACCTTGTCATGTTCGCTGTCGGTGAAAATCACCGACGCGCCCTGCCGCACGGCGAACAACGTCGCTACGCCTTCGCCGCAACCGACGTCGAGCAAGGTGTCGTCAGCCGTGATGGCGAAGCCCTTGAGCAATTCGCCGCTGTCGGGCAAAAACCAGCCGTCGAGGATCGCGTCATGCAGGCCCACGTCCCGTGGCGAGACCTGAGCGAGTGGCTCAGGTGCAGATGCAACAGGCAACGGTGCCGGGCGCAAGCGTGCGAGCAGGCGCCGGATCATGCGCTCGAAACTTCCACGGACAACGGCTCGAGGGCCTGCGCGCGCTGGGCAAAAAATGTCCGCAGACGCTGTTCGGCACTCGCCTGACTGCAGAACCGCTGCAGGTTGTGAACGGCATGTTCGGACATCCGCGCATAGCGTTCGACGTCGTTTTTGGCCACCTCGTAACTGGCGCGATACGCCGCGCACAACGAGTCCCAATCAGTCATGTAGCGCAAGGTGCGGTAGGCTGCCCGTGGATCATGGGGCCAGGCCGTGAGCTCGTCGGTGGAATCGACAATGAACGCGTTGTCGCTGTCGACGTAGTCGGCCATCGCCGTGTTCAGCGGCGCAATCGCCGGTTTGCCACAGGACATGAATTCCATCAGCGGCAGGCACTGCCCTTCGCCATAGGAACTGTTGACCACGTAGCTGGTGGCCTGCACCAGCGCTTCGTAATCGGCGTCCGCCAGATAACCGTGGATCAGCACGATCCGGCACTGGTAGGACTGGTTCTTGTACAGGTGATGCAGCATGTCGTTCAGGGCATTGGCGATGTCATGGTGCGTCAGCTTCAGCACCAGGGTGGCATCGGCGACGTCACGGAATGTGGTGCAAAACCCGCTGATCATGTCCTGCCAGTTCTTGCGCCCGTCGTACGGGTTGAACACTGAGGTGTAAACCACGCCGTCCAGCTGCAACTGGCAGTCCTGCGCCGGCCCGGCAAACGACAGCGGCGTGCCTTCGCACAATCCCGGTGGACCGTAGGCGCGCAGATCTACAGTACGGCTGTCGAGCAACAGGCCGCGCAGCTTCAACTGCACGGCTTCGACCACTGGCTGCTTGCGCAACTGCGCGCCACGGGCGGCGAAGCGATCCCACACCGGTGCAGGAATCGCGCAGATCGGGTAGTCCGCGCCCATCACGTCACGGACGGCATCGACCGTGAAACTCGAATGGGTAATCGCCATGCCACAGGCGTTCAAGACCACACGCCAGTCGTGACGCGGTTCGCCGTGCCAGCTCTCGGTGGGGATGGTGCTGAACTCCCAGGCAAATACCGGGATGGTCGGGCAGGCGTAATGAATCGGCGTGCGATGCGGCGGCGAGAACGATAGGAACACGCACGCTTCGCCGCGACTCAGGCAATCGAAGTACAGCCGATCGACCAGTTCGTCCGGGTTGCTCACTTCAATGACTTGCCCCAGACGCTCAAGCACCGGGCGGAACTCCTTGAGCACAAAGTAGTAGCTGTACTCGGGACGTCCGAGGTTCTGCTGGATGTTGCTCTTGTTGGTTTCCGAATGAATGATGATCAGCATGATGCAGTCCCCGCCTCGGCGATCAGCTGTGGGCTTGCACTCGGCGTCAGCTGAAGAAATTGCGCCAGACGCTGCTGCACCGGGGCAAAACTGCAGTACTCGCGCATGCGCTCATTGGCGGCCAGGGCCATGGCCTGATAGGCCGCCGGGTCGTTTTTGGCCATGGCGTAACTGTTTTCGTAGGCCGTTTTCAACGAGCCCCAGTCCGGGCGATGGCGCAGGGTGCGATAGAGGATCCGCACGTCGTCCGGCCAGATCGTCGGCTCGCGACTGGACTTGACGATGAAGCCGACGCGCTCATCGATGTAGTCGTGCATCGCCGTATGGTCCGGTGCAATCACCGGACGGGCACAGGACATGAACTCCATCAGCGGCAGGCACAAGCCTTCGCAACGGGACGCGTTGACGTAAAAGCTGGCCGCACCGTAAAGCCTGGCAAACTCCTCATCCTGCAAGTAACCGTGCATGACCACCACCCGACAGGCGAATGGCGAGAGCTGCGACAACAAGGTAATCAGGTGCACGTAATAGGTCGTCAGATCGTTCTGCGTCATCTTCAGCACCAGCGTGGCATCTTCGACGTCGCGCATGGCCCAGCAGAATGCCGTGATCAGGTGATGCCAGTTCTTGCGCCCGTCTTCGGGGTTGAACACGCTCACATACACCACACCGCTGACCTCGGTCTGCACCGTGGCGGTGGTGTCCGGCAGGCTGGCCTGCGGATGCTCGACCACCGCGGGCGCTTCGCTGTTGCCAGCGTCCGGCGGCAAGACTGCGGGAGCAGGTGCGCGCAAGCGGAACAAGTGGCGGCGCAGGGCGATCGGCAGCAAATCGCGCACGGCTTCGCGATACCACAACAGCAGATTGTGCTTGAGCAGAAACAGCGGTCGGTGTTCGTTGGGGGCCGCAGCCGCCCGCCAGCCTTCGCGCAAGTAATGCCTGGTGATGAACGCACGCCGGCGCAGGGTCAGCTCCGGTGGTGGTGGGGCAGGTTCGGACGGCGCAGCGACCTCGACCGGCTCGCAGGCCTCCACTGCCTGCTCGTTGGGCGTGGGTGCAATCAATCCATCGGCCGACAACCCGAGGGTGCGGCTGTCGATGATGCAGCCCTTGATCTGCAACAACGCGCCCGGGTTCACCGGCGCAGCAGGGTATTGCTGGCGCACGCCGGCGAAGCCTTCCCACAACGGGGTCGGCAACACCAGCACGGGGAAATCTTCGCCCAGGGCCCGGCGAATGGCTTGTGCCGTGTGCCTGGACAAGGTGATCGCACGACCATGGCGCGCCAGGATCCGGCTCCAGTCGTGACGGGAGTCATCATCGCGAGGGTCGACCGGAATCGAGTCGTACTCCCAGGCGATCACGCAAACTACGGGGCATTGCAGATCAGTCGGGGTTTTATGCGGTGGAGCAAACGAAACGAAGAGGCAGTCCTGACCGGCCAGTTGCAGTTGCCGGTACAACGGGTCGACTTCGGCCGCCGACGAGACGACGTGCACTTGCCCAAGGCTTTCCAGTACGGGACGGTAAGCCTTGAGCACGAAGTAATAGCTGTATTCCGGACGCCCCAGACTCTGGCTGATGGAGCGGTCGTTGACGTCCGAGTAAAGAATGAAATTCATGGCATCCCACGGTGAAACCACCATCCCGGCAGTTTCACGCTATGACGGCCAGGCGCTGGATCGAGTCGGGATCACCGCTGCTCGTCCTTCGTCATGGAGCTCGTCTTCGTTCTTGTTTTAGTGGCTGGTTTCACCCTGTTGCGCAACAACCCCGGCGACCCCGGGGAGATGGCGACGAGGGCCATTCTAAACACATCCTTCGTGAATCCGGGAACCGCCCGACGAGAATAAATCGGGCTACGCTGACGAGAACTGACCGGTCACGGTTTGCGCTGTTGAAATTGCTGCGCAATTGGCACAGATTGGTAACAAACAACTACAACAATGACTTCGCCTGTCGTCATGTCGGTCTTTTTCATCCGGCCTGACAGACTTCTCCTCAAAGCCTGTGGGAAAGTGGCGAAAGTTTAAGACCAAGGGGTCGCTGTTTGAAAAAGCGTCTGTTCGTCACGGGCCTGAGTGGATTCGTGGGACAACATCTCCAGTCGCGTCTGGCACAGCCTGATTCGACATGGGAACTGCTGCCCGCCGCCACACCCTACGATCTCACGGCACCGCAAAGCCTCGCCGACCTGTGGCCGCAATTGCCCGACGCGGTGATTCACCTGGCCGGCCAGACCTTCGTTCCCGAAGCCTTCCGCGACCCGGCCCGCACCCTCGAAATCAATCTGCTCGGTACCCTCAATCTGTTGCAGGCGCTCAAGGCGCGCGGATTTCAGGGGACCTTCCTGTATGTCAGCTCCGGCGACGTCTATGGTCAAGTTGCCGAAAGCGCCCTGCCCATCACCGAACTCCAACCGCCCTGCCCGCGCAATCCGTATGCGGTGAGCAAACTGTCAGCGGAGTTTCTCAGCCTGCAATGGGGCCTGAGCGAAGGCTGGCCGGTGCTGGTGGCGCGGCCGTTCAACCACATCGGCAGCGGGCAGAAAGACAACTTTGTCATCGCCAGTGCTGCGCGCCAGATCAACCGCATCAAACAAGGCCTGCAAGCCCCGCAACTGGAGGTCGGCGACATCGACGTCACGCGGGACTTTCTCGATGTCGGCGATGTGATCTCGGCTTATTTCGCACTGCTGGAAAAAGGCACGCCGGGGCAGGTCTACAACATCTGCTCGGGCCGCGAGCAAAGTATCCGTAGTTTGATCGAGCAGATGGGCGTCCTCGCCGAGGTCGACCTGCAACTCGTCCAGGATCCGGCGCGCATGCGCCGTGCCGATCAGCGTCGCGTTTGCGGCAGTCACGCCAGGCTGGCCCGGACCACGGGGTGGACGCCTGAAATCACAACACAACAATCCCTGCGGGCGATCCTGTCCGACTGGGAGCAGCGAGTACGACAAGAATGAAAAGTGCACTGATCACAGGGATCACCGGCCAGGACGGCGCTTATCTGGCCAGACTGCTGCTCGACAAAGGCTACAAGGTTCACGGTCTGGTCGCACGGCGCAGCAGCGATTCGCGCTGGCGCCTGCGTGAGATGGGCGTCGAAGCCGACATCGTCTACCTGGACGGTGACATGGCCGATGCCTGCTCGGTGCAGCGCGCAGTCATCCAGTCGGCACCGGACGAGGTCTACAACCTGGCCGCGCAAAGTTTTGTCGCCGCGTCCTGGAATCAACCGGTGACCACCGGCATCGTCGATGGCCTGGGCGTGACCCACCTGCTCGAAGCGATCCGTCAGTTCAGCCCGCACACCCGTTTCTATCAGGCCTCCACCAGCGAAATGTTCGGTCTGATCCAGGCCGAGCAACAGGACGAGAACACCCCGTTCTATCCACGCAGCCCTTACGGCGTGGCCAAACTTTACGGCCACTGGATCACCGTCAATTACCGCGAGAGTTTCGACCTGCACGCCAGCAGCGGCATCCTGTTCAACCACGAATCGCCACTGCGCGGCATTGAATTCGTCACCCGCAAGGTCACCGACGCCGCCGCCCGTATCAAGCAGGGCAAGCAACAGGAACTGGCCTTGGGCAACATCGACGCCAAACGCGACTGGGGTTTTGCCGGTGACTACGTCGAGGCCATGTGGCTGATGCTGCAACAGGACAAGCCTGACGATTTCGTGGTCGCCACCGGCGTCACCACCACCGTGCGCGAAATGTGCCGCATCGCCTTCGATCACGTCGGCCTGAACTACCGCGACTACGTGAAAATCGATCCGGCGTTCTTCCGCCCGGCCGAAGTCGAAGTGCTGCTCGGCAACCCGGCCAAGGCGCAGCGTGTGCTGGGCTGGAAACCGAAAACCGACCTGGACACCCTGATCCGCATGATGATGGATGCGGACATGAAACGCGTCGCCAAGGAGTAGGTCATGCTCATTCCCGTGATTCTGTCCGGCGGTGCCGGTACGCGTTTGTGGCCGGTGTCCCGCGAAGGCCATCCCAAGCCGTTCATGGCCCTGCCCGACGGCCAGTCATTGCTGGGCAAGACCTATCAGCGTGCCGCTGCATTGCTGGACGGTTGGGGCGACATCGTCACGGTGACCAACCGCGAGTACTACTTCCAGAGCAAGGATCACTATTGCGCTGCTCACGTATCGCGCCATCGCGGGCACTTCCTGCTGGAGCCGACCGGACGCAACACCGCCCCGGCGATTGCCGCCGCCGCCCTGTCGCTGCAGGCATTGCACGGTGACGACGCCATCATGGTGGTGATGCCGGCCGACCATTTGATCGTCAATCAGGAAGCACTCAAGAGCGCCGTCGAACACGCCGTCAATCTGGCGAAGGACGGTTATCTGGTGACCTTCGGCGTGGTGCCGACCGCGCCGGAAACCGGCTTCGGCTACATCGAGACCGGTGCACCACTGGATGCCAAAGGCGCGGCCAAAGTGCAGCGCTTCGTAGAGAAACCCGATCTGCAGACCGCCACGCATTACCTGGAAAGCGGCAACTTCCTGTGGAACTCGGGCATGTTCTGCTTCACCACTGCCACCCTGATCAACGAGCTGCAACTGCACGCGCCAGAGCTGCTGGAACAGACCCGCGCCTGCATGGCTGCCAGCGCCCCGGTGGAAACTGTCGGCTGCCTGCAACAGGAACTGTCATCGGACCTGTTCGCTGAAATCACCGACATTTCCATCGATTACGCGTTGATGGAACGCTCGGAAAAAGTCGTGGTGGTGCCCGCCGGTTTCGACTGGAGCGACATCGGTTCATGGGGCGCCGTGGCAGCGCTGGTACCGGCCGATGCCGACAACAATCGCGCCAGCGGCGAAGCGATCTTTATCGACAGTCACAACAATTTCGTGCAGAGCGAAGGCCGGCTGGTGGCCGCTGTCGGCGTGGATAACCTGATTATCGTCGACACCGCCGACGCGGTGCTGGTGGCCCATGCCGACCGGGCCCAGGATGTACGACGCGTGGCCAAGCAACTCAAGGACAAATCTCACGAAGCCTATCGCCTGCACCGTACGGTCAGCCGCCCGTGGGGCACCTACACCGTGCTCGAGGAAGGCCCGCGCTTCAAGATCAAGCGCATCGTGGTCAAGCCCGGCGGCAAGCTGTCGCTGCAAATGCACCATCACCGCAACGAACACTGGGTGGTGGTCGAAGGCATGGCCAAGGTCACCAACAACGGCACCGGTACCCATCTGGTGGCCAAGAACGAATCGACGTTCATTGCCGCCGGGCACCGGCATCGCCTGGAAAACCCCGGCGTGATCGACCTGGTGATCATCGAGGTACAAAGCGGCGAATACCTGGGTGAAGATGACATCGTGCGCTTCGAAGACCAATACGGCAGGACGGTTTGATGCTGCTTTCCCTGTACCGCTCGCTGCGCAGCTACCGCGGATTCATCCTCGGCAGCGTCAAACGCGAGTTTCAGGCGCGTTATCGCAATTCGCTGTTCGGCGCGTTGTGGACCGTGCTCAATCCGTTATCGATGATCGTTGTGTACACGGTGATCTTTTCCCAGATCATGCGCGCGCGCCTGCCGGGTGTGGATGACGGCCTGGCCTACAGCGTGTACCTGTGCGCCGGCCTGCTGACCTGGGGGCTGTTTGCGGAAATCACCTCGCGCAGCCAGAGCATGTTTCTGGAAAACGCCAACCTGCTGAAGAAGATCAGCTTCCCGCGCATTTGCCTGCCGGTGATTGCGCTGCTCAACGCCGGGATCAACTTCGCGATCATCCTGGCGCTGTTCTTCGGCTTTCTGCTGATCAGTGGACGCCTGCCCGGCATGGCCTTGCTGGCGCTGATTCCACTGCTGATCGTGCAAGTGATCTTCGCCGCCGGGCTGGGGATGATCCTCGGCATTCTCAACGTATTCTTCCGTGATGTCGGGCAGATGTTCGGCATCTGCCTGCAGTTCTGGTTCTGGCTGACGCCAATCGTATATCCGCTGTCGATCCTGCCGCCGGGCATCCAGCATCTGATCAGCCTCAACCCGATGACGGCGCTGATGACCAGCTACCAGAACGTGTTCCTCTACAACCAGTGGCCGAACTGGCCGTCGCTGATGCCGTTGCTGATTATCGGCCTGCTGTTCTGCGCCATGGCCCTGCGCCTGTTCCGACAACGTGTCGGCGAAATGGTGGATGAACTCTGATGGGACATATACGCGTCAGTGGCCTGGGCAAGGCCTACAAGCAATACCCCAATCGCTGGAGCCGGTTGTTCGAGTGGCTGGTGCCGTTTTCGGGCACCCGGCACCACTTGCACTGGGTCCTGCAGGACATCGATTTCGAGATCCAGCCCGGCGAAGCCGTCGGCATTGTTGGGGTCAACGGCGCGGGCAAAAGCACCCTGCTGAAGATGATCACCGGCACCACGCAACCAAGCTGCGGGCAGATACAACTGCAAGGCCGCGTCGCCGCCCTGTTGGAACTGGGCATGGGTTTTCACCCGGACTTCACTGGCCGCCAGAACGCATTCATGGCCGGCCAGTTGCTGGGCATGCAGGTCGAAGAGATCGAAGCGCTGATGCCGCAAATCGAAAGCTTTGCCGAAATCGGCGAAGCCATCGATCACCCGGTGCGCACCTACTCCAGCGGCATGCAAATGCGCCTGGCCTTCAGCGTCGCCACCGCGCGCCGTCCGGACATCCTGATCGTCGATGAAGCGCTGTCGGTGGGCGATGCCTACTTCCAGCACAAAAGTTTTGAACGCATCCGCAACTTCCGCAAGGCCGGCACCACCCTGCTGATCGTGTCCCATGACCGCTCGGCGATTCAGTCGATCTGCGACACCGCGATCCTGCTGGAGAACGGGCGTCTGGCCATGCGCGGCAAACCCGAAGAAGTCATGGACTACTACAACGCCATGCTCGCCCAGCGCGAAGGCCAGATCGTGCGTCAGGAAATGCTCGCCAATGGTCAGGTGCAAACCATTTCCGGCACCGGTGAGGCCGGGATTGTCAGCGTGCGCCTGCTCGACGCTCAGGGCCGCAGCCTGGAGGTCGCGGAAGTCGGCCAGCCGGTGGTGCTGGAAGTGCAAACCGAGGTACGCGAGGACATCGAGCGGCTGGTGCTGGGCTTTCTGATCAAGGATCGCCTCGGCCAGGCGATCTACGGCATCAATACCCACCGTCAGGATCAGGCGATTACCGACCTGAGTGCCGGTGAACAGGTGACCTTCCGCTTCACCTTCGACATGCGCCTGGGCAAGGGCAGCTATTCGGTGGCGCTGAGCCTGTCGCGCCTGGACTCGCACCTGGACCGCAACTTCGAATGGCGCGATTACGGTCTGGTTTTCCACGTCATCAACAATCGTCAGGAAGACTTCGTCGGCTGCTCATGGCTGCAAGCCCGGACCGACATCAGCCGTTCCCGTGAACGCACAGAGCAATTGCCTGACAAGGAGATCTCGCGATGACACGACTGTTGGTGGAGTGCACGTACGTCTTCGAACACCCGTCCGCCAACTCGGGCATTCAACGGGTGGTGCGCAACGTCATTCAACAGTTGCCCGACGCCAGCGCCGAGCGCGAATGCATCCCTGTGGTGATGCTCGACGGTGCCCTGTATCAGGTGAAAAGCCTGGCCCCGATAAAAACGCCGAAAATCAATCTGACCAGCCTGCGGGTGAAACTGGAACAGTGGGCCAACGGCTTCTGGCTGCGCCATCGCGCCCTGGAACGACGCCGCCCTTTCAGCCGGTCGCATTTCGCCCGACGGGTGTTGTACGTGCTCTGCCGGCTCACGGCGTTTGCCTGTTTCAGCCTGCCGATGCGCGTGCTCGCGCGCCTGCTCAAGGGCAAGCCCGTGCCCGAGCGCTGCGTGCCCTTGCAACATCAGGCCGGTGATCAACTGGTGTTGCTCGACTCATCCTGGCACGCCAATTTTTTCCCTTTGGCCGAACAGCTCAAACGCGATGGCGTGGGCATCGTTTCGGTCATCTACGACCTGATTCCGCTGACCCATCCGCAGTTTTGCGATGCAGGCCTGGTCAAGGTGTTCAACGACTGGTTTGACTGGATCGCGCGCACGGCTGACGGCTATGTCGCGATCTCGACCACCATTCGCGATCAGGTGCGCCAGGAGATGTTGCGCCGGATCGGCACACAACAGGTCCAGCAGCGCTGGTTCGACTATTTCCATCTGGGTTCCGAACTGGACCTGAGCGACGCCGCCTCTGAAATCGATCGCAGCCTGCTGAACATGTTCAAGTCCCCGGAACCGGTGTTCCTGATGGTCAGCACCATCGAACCGCGCAAGAACCACGCCTACCTGCTCGATGCCTTCGAACGGGCCTGGGCGGCCGGTTCCACGGCGCGGTTGTGCATTGCCGGGAAAATCGGCTGGAAGTGCGAGGCGCTGATCGAGCGGATCCGCCAGCATCCGCAACTGAACCGTCGCCTGTTCATGTTCAACACGTTGTCGGACAAAAGCCTTGAGCACGCCTATTCCCATGCCACCGCGCTGGTGTTCCCGTCGTACGTCGAAGGATTCGGCCTGCCCTTGGTGGAAGCCATGCAACGCGGACTCCCGGCGATGGCCAGCGACATTCCGGTATTCCGCGAAATCGGCGGCGATTACATGGCGTATTTCGATCTGGACAACCCGCAGAGCCTCACCGACCTGGTGATCGAAATGGAGCGCTCGGGGGTGTTTCCGGCACCCATGGGCCTGGACCAGTGGCGCTGGCTGAGCTGGCGTGAAGCGAGCGCGCAACTGGTCCAGCGTATCGAGCGCAACCTGAACCATTCCCTGCCCGCGCCCGAGAGCCAGCATGCGCATTGCTCTTAACGCGCGGATTCTTCAGGCGCCACGCACCGGCATCGGCCATTACGTCGCCGAACTGGTCCGCGCCTTGCGCAGTACCACCGATGTCGAGGTGGCGTTATTTCATGGCTGGGGCTGGAGCTCGGCCCTGCCGGATGCGGCCATGCCCGGCTACTCGCGGCTGACGCCGCTGCTACGGCAGATCCCCGGGGCCTATCAGGCGCGACGCTGGCTGGAGCAGAAACGCTTCGATCAGGGCCGTACGCAAGACCTCGACCTGTATCACGAACCGAGCCTGTGGCCGCTGGCCTTCGACGGTCCGACCGTGATCACTCTGCACGACCTGACTCATCTGCATTTCCCTGACACCCAACCCGCAGCGCGCCTCAAGGAAATCGAACGGCGCCTGGCCGCTGGTGTGCAACAGGCGCAGCGAATCATCACCGACTCACAGGCGATTGCCGATGAGGCTCAAGCCTATTTCGGCCTGCCGGCCGAGCGCTTTGTGGTTGCGCCACTGGGTGTAGCCGAGCGCTTCCACCCACGAGAACCGCAGGCCATCGAGGCGGTACTCAAGGCGCATGCCGTTGCCGCGCGCGAATATTTCCTGTGTGTCGGCACCCTGGAGCCGCGCAAGAACCTGAGCCTGGCCCTGCGTGCCCATGCCCTGCTGCCGGAGGCCGTGCGTCAGCGCTTTCCGCTGCTGATCGTCGGCATGGCGGGCTGGCAACAGACCCAGTTCAGCGACGAACTGCGCCAGGCGCTGGCGTCGGGGCACGTTTGCCTGCTCGGCTATCTGCCCGATGAACAGGTGGCGCAACTGCTGGCCGGCGCCCGGGCACTGGTGTTTCCATCGCGGTACGAAGGCTTCGGTCTGCCGGTACTGGAAGCCATGGCCAGCGGCACCCCGGTGATCCTGACCCGGTCTTCAGCCATGCCGGAAGTCGCCGGCGCGGCCGGCAACTATATTGAACCTGACGATGCACACGGCCTGCGCGATGCGCTGAATCGCCTGATCGACGATCAAGCGCATTGGCAGGTCTGCCGAGAAGCCGGATTGCACCGGACGCGGCTATTTTCCTGGGAACGTTGCGCACAGGCCACCGCCGGTGCCTACCGCCAGGCCATGGGAGGCTGAATGCGAGTGCTTCATTTCTTCAAAACCTACTTGCCCGACTCGGTCGGCGGTATCGAACAGGTGATCTTTCAGCTGTGCGAGAGCGGCGCGCATCACGGCATCGACGGCCAGGTCCTGACCCTCAGCGCCGACCCGACGCCGCCCGTGGTGCAACTGGGCCAGCACGAAGTACACCGTGCCAGACTCGACATTCAGTTCGCCTCCACCGGGTTCTCCTGGAGTGTGTTCAAACAGTTTCGCGAACTGGCCGCCGAAGCCGATGTGGTCAACTACCACTTCCCGTGGCCATTCATGGACCTGGTGCATTTCGCCAGTGGCATGAACAAACCGAGCGTGGTGACCTACCACTCGGACATCATTCGCCAGAAGCATCTGCTCAAACTCTACCGGCCGCTGATGAACCGCTTCCTCGCCAGCGCCGATCGGATTGTCGCGGCCTCGCCGAACTACCTGCACACCAGCGACGTGTTGCAGCAGTTCCAGGACAAGACCCGGGTGATTCCATACGGTTTGAACAAGGCCGGTTATCCACAGGCCGACAGTGAACGCATGAACCGCTGGCGCCAGCAGCTTGGGGATAAGTTTTTCCTGTTTGTGGGAGTCATGCGTTACTACAAGGGCCTGCACATCCTGCTCGACGCCTTGAAGGACGTGGACTATCCGGTGGTGATCGTCGGTGCCGGGCCGCTGGAACTGGAACTGCACGCCCAGGCTGCTGCGTTGGGTCTGCGCAACATCCACTTCCTCGGACGCCTGGGCGATGAAGACAAGGTCGCCCTGCTGCAACTGAGCTACGCCATCGTGTTCCCCTCGCACCTGCGTTCCGAAGCGTTCGGTATCTCGCTGCTCGAAGGCGCCATGTACGGCAAGCCGATGATCTCCAGCGAAATCGGCACCGGCACCAGCTACATCAATATCCACAACGAAACCGGCCTGGTGGTGCCACCGAGCAATCCACAGGCGTTTCGCGAGGCGATGCGCACCTTGTGGGAAAACCCGGAGCGTACCGCCGCCATGGGAGTGAAGGCCGAAGCGCGTTACCGGCAGTTGTTCACTGCCGATGAAATGGGCCGCAAGTGGAACGAGTTGTATCAGGAGTTACTGCAAGAGAAAGACCTGTCCTACGCCTGACCTGAGACACGACATCAATCTTCTGTAGGCGCTGCCGAAGGCTGCAATCTTTTGATTTTAGAAACCCAGAATCAACAGATCGCAGCCTTCGGCAGCTCCTACAGGGGGAAAGCGTTACAGATCCAGCACCAGCAATTGCTCACTCTGCGCCGGCACTGCGCAGCAAATCAGCACCTGCCCCGCCTCTGGCATGTCCGCCGGAGGCTGTGGATAATTCACCGCGCCGCTGATCAGGCGTGTCTTGCAGGTGCCGCACGAGCCACCCCGGCAACTGAACTCAGGGCGCAGCCCGCGACTTTCCGCCAGCTCCAGCAGACTGCCGCCGTCCGGTTGCCAGCGCGCCTCTTTGGCAGAACGTTCGAACATCACCGGCACTGACGTGATGGCGGCCGCTGGCTGCGCAATGACCACCGCATCCGGGTCCGGCTGGCGCTTGAGCGTCGAGGGGCCGAAGGTTTCGGCATGGATCCGTGCATCGCGAATGTCCAGGTCGCGCAAGCTGTCGTACAGGCCTTGGGTGAAACCGCCGGGGCCACAGACCACAAAATCGATCTGGTCGTAATCCTCGACTTCCAGCAGATCGCGCAGCAGTACCCCGTCGATGCGCCCGAGGCGGTCGAAATCTTCGCCCTCGTGCACATCGGCCTCAGGCTGGCTGAGCAAGCGCATCACCCGTACCGCATCGCCCGCGCTTTCCAGCAAACGATCCAGTTCCTGGCGAAACGGCTGATCGGCCAGGCTGCGCGAACTCTGCAGCAACCATGTCGGTCGGATTCGGCGCGTGCGCAGGCCTTGGTACACCACCTCGCGCAGCATCGACAGCAACGGCGTGATGCCGACGCCCGCCGCCAGCAGCACCAACGGCCGGCGTTCCAGCGGCGCAACCGTGAAATGCCCCTGTGGCGCCCGCGCTTGCAGCACATCGCCGACGCGGATCTGCTGATGCAAGTGCGTTGAAACCAGGCCCTCGCGCTTCACACTGATGCGCAAGAAGTCGTCCGATGGCGCACTCGACAGGCTGTACGTGCGGATATGCGTTTCACCGTCCAGGGTAAAGCGCAGCGGCAAATGCTGCCCGGCCTGAAACACCGGCATCCCCGCGCCATCGTCCGGTTGCAGATAGATCGAGCGGATGTGCTGGCTCTCCCGTTCGATGCGCGTCACCCGCAGCGGTCGCCAGCTGTCACCGAGCGCCTTGGCCTGCAAACGTGCATCGGCCTGCTCCCAGGTACCGGTCAGCAGACTGGTGGGCGACATGCCCTCAAAGCGCCAGCGCAAGGCCAGTGCCGCCGGGCGCCGCACCCGTTTCTCCACCTCGAATGTCCACAAGCGCTCGGCGCCTTGAAACGCTTCGATCTGCGGCCCTTCAAGGATGATCTCGGTACGCCCGCTCAATTGCAGCACATCGCCTGTGGAAAAGTCGATGAACAGCAGGCCTGCACGCGGGTTCAGCAGCAGATTGCCGAGGGTATTGAAATGCAGGTTGCCGGCAAAATCCGGGATGGTCAGGCGATTGCCCTCGACCCGGACGAAACCGGCCTGCCCGCCGCGATGGGAAACGTCCACCGCACGTTGTCCGGCGACATCGACGTAGCTGGCGACAAAGAAGGTATCGGCGCCTTCGATCATGGCCCGGGCCGCGTCATCAAGACCGTCGCCATGCTGCGCTGGCCGGGTCTGCAGATCGCTCAACGCAACACGCTGAAACTGGCGCAGTTGAATGTATTGCGGACAGTTGCCGAATGACTGATCCACCGTGACTGCGAAACCGCTCGCGTCGAGATCGCCGACGCGACCGTTGAGGCGGTTGCGCCGCCGGGTGTGCAGTTCGATGCCCAGCAAACCGATGGCCGCGCCGCCGAGCAACTGCGCCGGATCATCGGCCGCCGGCAGACTGGATATTTGCAGGTGCTGCGGATCTGGCGAACCGGCGAACCCCGGCGCCCCTTCGAGCACGCTGGCCCAAGGACGACCGCCGGCATCGACCGCGCCGTACAGCATGAACGGTAATTGCTCATAGAATGCGCGGTGCTGATCCGGCATCCAGTCGCGAATCACCTTACGGCCGAAGGCCTCCATGCGTTCGGCAACCCCGACATGGGCCTGCAATTGCTGCTCGCCAGCGTGCCACGGTGAACGTTCCATCACGCATCTCCCCGCGCCGCTGGCGCAATGTGGAGGGCCCGGACAGACCGGGCCGGGTCTTCAGGCCGTTTTTTGCAGACCGGCGACGGTACGCGGCATGCCGACAAAACCGGGCAACGCTTCGACCCGCGCCAGCCAGGCACGAACGTTGGCGTAGTCGTCCAGCGACACGTTGCCTTCCGGCGCATGGGCGATGTAGCTGTAGGCGGAAACGTCGGCGATGGTCGGCTCGCTGCCGGCCAGATACGGGGTCTTGCCCAGTTCCAGCTCCATCACCTTGAGCAGGTTGTGCGCACGGGTGATGAGTTCTTCAGCATTCAGTTGTGCACCAAACACCGTGATCAAGCGTGCGGCTGCCGGCCCGAAGGCAATCGGCCCCGCCGCCACCGACAACCAGCGTTGCACCCGCGCAGCACCCAGCGGATCGGTCGGCAGCCAACGGCCATTGCCGTACTTGAGCGCCAGATACACCAAGATCGCGTTGGAATCGGCCAGCACCACACCGCCATCATCGATTGCCGGCACCTGGCCGAAGCTGTTGATCGCCAGATACGGCGCCTGCTTGTGTTCACCCTTGGCCAGATCGACCAGGATCAGTTCGGTCGGCAGTTGCAGCAGGGACAACATCAGCTCCACCCGATGGGCGTGGCCGGAACGCGGGAAGTTGTAGAGTTTGATCGCTTGCATGGTCGACTCCGCTGGAGGTGGCGCCGTTCGGGATGGCAGCGCCGTGGACGTCATCTTCCACCTATCCTCAAAGCAACAGAATCACCAGCAATCGCAATCGATTATTTCACCGGATGAAATAACGCAGCGTTCTGCAGCGCCGGATGCTCACGCAACACCTTCACCGCATGGTCGACAAAACTGCGAACCCGCGCCGGCGCCTTGCGCCCGCCCTGATACACCACATGAATCGGCAGCGGCGGCAGTTCGAAGTCGGCGAGGACAATTTCCAGTTCACCTGAGGCCACCTTGCCGGCGACTTGATAGGACAACACCCGGGTCAGCCCCACCCCCAGGCAGGCAGCGGCAATCGCCGCCTGATTGGCGGTGACCACCAGCCGAGGCTCGGGCCGCACACTGATCACTTCGCCCTGATCCAGAAACGGCCAACTGCGCAACTGACCAATGGACGAGGGCGCCACCACCGACGCACCGGCCAGCGCCTGCGGATGCTCGGGACGCCCGTGCTCAGCCAGGTAATCCGGTGAACCACAGATCACCCGCCGCACCTCGCCGACACGGATGGCGTGCTGATTGCTGTCCGGCAAATCACCGATGCGCACCGCGACATCGATGCCCTCCTCGACCATGCTCACCACCCGATCGACCAACAGCGCATTGATCGAAACGTCCGGGTACTGCGCCAGATAACCGGCCATCAACGGCGTGACAAACAGCTCGCCGAACAATACCGGCGCGGTCACCGTCAATTGCCCACGGGGCTGGGCGTGACTGCCGGCAGCCGAATCCTCGGCTTCCTGCACCTCGGCGAGAATTCTCCGACAGTCTTCCAGATAACGCTGGCCGGCCTCGCTCAGATGCACACTGCGCGTGGTACGGATCAACAATTGCGTACCGATCCGCTGCTCCAGCGCCGCCACTGCCCGAGTGACACTGGCCGCCGACAAGCCAAGACGCCGCGCCGCCGCCGAAAAGCCTTGCTCCTGAGCCACCGTGGCGAAAATCTGCATTTCCTGGAAGCGGTCCATGGATGCCCTCGAGTCAGACAGATACAAAAATCGCAGCCGAGGCTGCGATTTTTGCGGGTAGTTATTAGCTGTGGATAACTTATTCCACCGTCACCGACTTCGCCAGGTTGCGCGGCTGGTCGACGTCGGTGCCCTTGAGCACGGCGACGTAGTACGAGAGCAGCTGCAGCGGAATGGTGTAGAGGATTGGCGAGAGGATGTCGTGGATGTGTGGCATCTGCACCACATGGGTGCCTTCGCCATTGGTCATACCGGCCTTCTCGTCGGCGAACACGATCAGTTCACCGCCACGGGCGCGGACTTCCTGCAGATTGGACTTGAGCTTCTCCAGCAGTTCGTTGTTCGGCGCGACGGTGACCACCGGCATGTCGTTATCCACAAGTGCCAACGGACCGTGTTTCAGCTCGCCAGCCGGATAGGCTTCGGCGTGGATGTAGGAGATTTCCTTGAGTTTCAAGGCGCCCTCCATCGCTACCGGGAACTGCGCGCCACGGCCGAGGAACAGGGTGTGTTTTTTCTCGGCGAACAGCTCGGCGATTTTTTCCACCGTGCTGTCCATCGCCAGCGCTTCGCCCAGACGGGTCGGCAGGCGACGCAGTTCATCTACCAGCGTGGCTTCGACGTCTTTGCCCAACGTGCCGCGCACCTGGCCCAGCGACAGGGTCAACAGCAACAGACCGACCAGTTGCGTGGTGAAGGCTTTGGTCGATGCCACACCGATTTCGCGACCGGCCTGAGTCAGCAGGGTCAGATCGGATTCGCGCACCAGCGAGCTGATGCCGACGTTGCAGATCGCCAGGCTTGCGAGGAACCCCAGCTCCTTGGCATTGCGCAGCGCGGCCAGGGTGTCAGCGGTTTCGCCGGACTGAGAAATGGTGACGAACAGGGTGTCCGGCTGCACCACCACCTTGCGATAACGGAATTCACTGGCGACTTCGACCTGGCACGGAATACCGGCCAGCTCTTCGAGCCAGTAACGCGCGACCATACCGGCGTGGTAGCTGGTACCGCAGGCGACGATCTGTACGTTACGCACTTTGGCGAACAGTTCGGCGGCTTGCGGGCCAAACGCTTGCACCAGCACCTGATTGTTGCTCAGGCGACCTTCGAGGGTGCGCTGAACCACAGACGGTTGCTCATGGATTTCCTTGAGCATGTAGTGACGGAATTCACCTTTGTCGGCGGCCTCGGCACCGTCGCTGTACTGTACGGTCTGGCGCTCGACGGTCTGACCGTTCACATCCCAGATCTGCACGCTGTCGCGGCGAATTTCGGCGATATCGCCCTCTTCGAGGTACATGAAACGGTCAGTGACCTGACGCAGGGCCAACTGGTCCGACGCGAGGAAGTTCTCGCCCAGACCCAGGCCGATCACCAACGGGCTGCCACTGCGCGCGGCAACCAGACGATCCGGCTGTAGTGCATTGATCACCGCCAGACCGTAGGCACCGTGCAGTTCCTTGACGGTGGCCTTGAGGGCAACGGTCAGGTCGGGCTGGTCCTTGAGTTTGTGGCTCAGCAGGTGGGCGATGACTTCGGTGTCGGTGTCCGAGGTGAACACATAACCCAGCGCTTTCAGTTGCTCACGCAGGGCTTCGTGGTTCTCGATGATGCCGTTGTGCACCACGGCGATGTCCCCGGAGAAATGCGGGTGCGCGTTACGCTCGCAAGGCGCACCGTGGGTGGCCCAACGGGTGTGAGCGATACCAAGACGCCCCACTAGCGGATGTTCAGCCAATGCAGCTTCCAGTTCGCTGACCTTGCCCGGGCGGCGCATGCGCTCAAGCTTTTCATCGTTGGTGAAAACCGCCACACCGGCACTGTCATAGCCGCGGTATTCAAGGCGCTTGAGGCCTTCAAGCAGGATGGCGGTGATATTACGTTCAGCCACTGCGCCGACAATTCCACACATGCTTATTTCTCCTGACTGACAGCCGCGCAAATCACAGTGATGCCGCGGGCCTGAATCTGATCGCGGGCCTCTTGTGGCAGGCGATCATCGGTAATGAGGGTATGGACGCTGCTCCACGGCAGCTCCAGGTTGGGGATCTTGCGACCGATCTTGTCGGCCTCGACCATCACGATCACTTCCCGCGCCACGTCGGCCATCACCCGGCTCAGGCCGAGCAATTCGTTGAACGTGGTAGTACCGCGCACCAGATCGATGCCATCGGCGCCGATGAACAACTGGTCGAAGTCGTAAGAGCGTAGTACTTGCTCGGCGACCTGGCCCTGGAAGGACTCCGAATGCGGGTCCCAGGTGCCGCCGGTCATCAGCAGCACCGGCTCGTGTTCGAGTTCGCTCAGGGCATTGGCAACGTGCAGGGAGTTGGTCATGACGACCAGACCCGGCTGCTGGCCAAGCTCGGGGATCATGGCGGCGGTGGTGCTGCCGCTGTCGATGATGATGCGGGCGTGCTCGCGGATGCGTTTCACCGCCGCACGAGCAATTGCCTGCTTGTATTTGGAAATGCTCTGAGCGGTTTCCGCGACCAGTTCCTGCGGCATGGTGATCGCCCCGCCGTAACGGCGCAGCAGCAGCCCATGGCTTTCCAGTGCAGCCAGATCCTTACGGATCGTAACTTCCGAGGTTTCGAAGCGCTTGGCCAGTTCATCCACACTGACTTCGCCCTGCTCATTGAGCAAGGCGAGGATGTTGTGCCGGCGCTGGGGCGTGTTGCGTTTCGACATGGCGATTTAAGTTTCGATTCGAAAGATAACGGAAGCAATCAAAACCTATCGACCTTCAATCGTCAAGCCATCGCCCAAAAAAAATCGCAACCTTCGACACCTCCTGTAGGAGCTGCCGAAGGCTGCGATCTTTTGATCTTCAAGCCGCTGTGGATAACTCAGCTCTTCTTGATCTTCTCCGGCCGCTTCCAGCCATCGATGTTTCTCTGTCGCGCCCGACCAACGGCTAACTGTGCGTTATCCACATTCTGCGTGATGGTCGAGCCAGCTGCCGTGGTTGCACCGGACGAGATATCCACAGGCGCGACCAACGAGTTGTTGGAACCGATGAACACATCTTCTCCCAACACGGTTTTCCACTTGTTGGCGCCATCGTAGTTGCAGGTGATGGTCCCGGCACCGATGTTGGTGCGCGCACCGATTTCGGCATCGCCCAAATAAGTCAGGTGCCCGGCCTTGGCGCCCTCGCCCATGCGGGCGTTTTTCAGTTCGACAAAGTTACCCACATGCGCACGGGCTTCAAGCACAGTGCCCGGACGCAGACGCGCGAACGGACCGGCATCACTGCCTTCACCCAGCACCGCGCCTTCGATGTGGCTGTTAGCCTTGATCACCACGCCTTTGCGCAGGGTGCTGTCCTTGATCACGCAGTTCGGGCCGATCACCACGTCGTCTTCAATCACGACGTTGCCTTCGAGGATCACGTTGACGTCGATCAGCACGTCGCGACCGACGGTGACTTCGCCACGCACGTCGAAACGCGCCGGATCACGCAGGGTCACGCCTTGCGACATCAAGCGGCGGCCGGCGCGCAGCTGGTAATGACGCTCCAGTTCCGACAGTTGCTTGCGATCATTGGCGCCCTGCACTTCCATCGGGTCATGCGGTTGTTCGGTGGCTACCACCAGGCCGTCGTTGACCGCCATTTCGATCACGTCGGTCAGGTAGTACTCGCCCTGGGCATTGTTGTTCGACAGACGGCTCATCCAGTCGGCCAGACGATTGGCCGGGACGGCGAGAATACCGGTGTTGCCTTCGGTGATTGCACGTTGGGCTTCACTGGCATCTTTGTGCTCGACGATAGCAGCGACCTTGCCATCGGCGTCACGCACGATGCGGCCGTACCCGGTCGGGTCTTCCAGCTCAACGGTCAACAGGCCCATCTGCCCCGGCACGACGTGCTTGAGCAGGCGCTGCAAGGTTTCGACTTCAATCAGCGGCACGTCACCGTAGAGGATCAGCACCGTGTCGGCGGTGATGAACGGTACAGCCTGGGCGGTCGCGTGACCGGTGCCCAGTTGCTTGTCCTGCAGAACAAAATTCAGATCGTCAGCTGCCAGACGCTCGCGCACCACATCGGCACCATGGCCAATAACCACATGGATGCGCTGTGGATCAAGTTGCCGCGCGCTGTGGATAACATGACCAAGCATGGAATTGCCGGCAACCGGATGCAGCACTTTCGGCAACGCCGAACGCATACGAGTGCCCTGACCGGCCGCGAGAATAACGATTTCGAGAGACATGACTGGCTACCAATCCTGGGTGGTCAGCAACTGCGACC
This sequence comes from Pseudomonas sp. MG-9, assembly GCF_018729515.1. Classification (NCBI taxonomy): domain Bacteria; kingdom Pseudomonadati; phylum Pseudomonadota; class Gammaproteobacteria; order Pseudomonadales; family Pseudomonadaceae; genus Pseudomonas; species Pseudomonas sp. MG-9. The sequence goes on along the minus strand of NZ_JAHHZH010000002.1, from coordinate 135,591 downwards.
GGGTTGTAAAAATCGGAAAAGAAAAAAGGGTAGCCGAGGCTACCCTTTTTTATCAATCGCACAACAAGTGGCTGACGGATTAACCGCCAAACTTCTTGCGGATCTGCTGGACGGTGCGCAGCTGAGCTGCAGCCTCGGCCAGACGTGCGGACGCAGCTCCGTAATCGAAATCTGCGCTCTTTTCATGCAGAGCAGCCTCGGCAGCCTTGAGAGCTGCTTGAGCCTGAGCTTCATCCAGGTCGGCGGCGCGTTGCACAGTGTCGGCAAGAACCTTGACCATGTTCGGCTGAACCTCGAGGAAACCACCGGAGATGTAGAACACCTCGGCTTCCCCGCCTTGCTTGATCAGGCGGATCGGACCTGGCTTCAGATTAGTGATCAGCGGCGCGTGACCCAGAGCGATACCAAGATCACCCAGTGCACCGTGCGCAATCACCATCTCGACCAGGCCGGAAAAGATTTCCCCTTCCGCGCTGACGATATCGCAATGGACTGTCATAGCCATCTGATTGCCTCAACCTAAATTAGCGCCCGTTGCCGGGCGCCGGGATTACAGTTTCTTGGCTTTCTCGATCGCTTCTTCGATGCCGCCAACCATGTAGAACGCTTGTTCTGGCAGGTGGTCGTAGTCACCGTTGAGGATGCCTTTGAAGCCAGCAATAGTGTCTTTCAGGGAAACGTATTTACCCGAAGCACCGGTGAAGACTTCAGCCACGAAGAACGGCTGCGACAAGAAGCGCTGGATCTTACGAGCACGGTTAACCAACTGTTTGTCGGCTTCCGACAGCTCGTCCATACCCAGGATCGCGATGATGTCTTTCAGCTCTTTGTAACGCTGCAGAACGTACTGAACGCCGCGAGCGGTGTCGTAGTGGTCCTGGCCGATTACGTTCGGGTCCAGCTGGCGCGAAGTCGAGTCCAGTGGGTCTACCGCCGGGTAGATACCCAGGGAAGCGATGTCACGGGACAGAACGACGGTGGCGTCCAAGTGGGCGAAGGTGGTCGCTGGCGACGGGTCGGTCAAGTCGTCCGCAGGTACGTATACCGCCTGGATCGAGGTGATCGAACCTTCTTTGGTCGAAGTGATACGTTCTTGCAGAACGCCCATCTCTTCAGCCAGAGTCGGTTGGTAACCTACTGCCGAAGGCATACGGCCCAGCAGTGCGGATACTTCAGTACCGGCCAGGGTGTAACGATAGATGTTGTCGACGAACAGCAGAACGTCGTTACCTTCGTCACGGAACTTCTCGGCCATGGTCAGACCGGTCAGGGCTACGCGCAGACGGTTTCCCGGCGGCTCGTTCATCTGACCGTAAACCAGTGCCACTTTGTCCAGAACGTTGGAGTCCTTCATCTCGTGGTAGAAGTCGTTACCCTCACGAGTACGCTCACCCACACCGGCGAACACGGAATAACCGCTGTGCTCGATGGCGATGTTACGGATCAGTTCCATCATGTTTACGGTTTTGCCTACACCGGCACCACCGAACAGACCGACTTTACCGCCTTTGGCAAACGGGCAAACCAGGTCGATAACCTTGATGCCGGTTTCCAGCAGGTCGTTGCCGCCTGCCTGTTCAGCGAACGAAGGTGCTGGACGGTGAATGCCCCAACGCTCTTCGGTGTCGATTGGACCGGCTTCGTCGATCGGGTTACCCAGAACGTCCATGATCCGGCCCAGGGTCGCTTTACCGACCGGTACGGAGATGGCTGCGCCAGAATCGGTAACTTCCAGACCGCGCTTCAAGCCCTCGGTGGAACCCATCGCAATGGTGCGAACCACGCCGTCGCCCAGCTGTTGCTGAACTTCCAGGGTGGTTGCGGCCGCGCTTTGAACTGTCAGCGCGTTGTAGATGCTCGGTACGCTGTCGCGTGGAAATTCCACGTCGATAACGGCGCCGATGATTTGAACGATACGTCCGCTACTCATAGCTGGATCCTCTGAATATTTGAACCGTTAAACCGCGGCAGCGCCGCCGACGATTTCCGAGATCTCTTGGGTGATCGCAGCCTGACGCGCCTTGTTGTAGATCAGCTGCAAATCGCTGATCAAATCACCGGCGTTGTCGGTAGCGTTCTTCATCGCGATCATCCGCGCAGCTTGTTCAGCCGCGTTGTTCTCGACCACCGCCTGGTAGACCTGCGACTCGACGTAACGGACCATCAAGCCGTCAAGCAGCTCTTTGGCGTCCGGTTCGTAGAGATAGTCCCAGTGGTGCTTGAGATCCTGATCCGGGGTTGCCACCAGTGGAATCAACTGCTCCACGGTAGGCTGTTGCGTCATGGTGTTGATGAACTTGTTGGACACCACGGACAGGCGGTCAATACGGCCGTCCAGGTAGGCATCCAGCATCACCTTGACGCTGCCGATCAGATCATTGATCGACGGCTCTTCACCCAGGTGGCTGATAGCTGCTACGACGTTACCGCCGAAGTTGCGGAAAAAGGCCGCACCCTTGCTACCCACTACACACAGATCAATCTCGACGCCGTTTTCGCGGTTTACCGCCATGTCCTTGACCAGGGCCTTGAACAGGTTGGTGTTCAAGCCGCCGCACAGACCACGGTCACTGCTCACCACAACATAACCGGCACGCTTTACTTCGCGGTCGATCATGAACGGGTGGCGGTATTCCGGGTTGGCGTTGGCCAGATGCCCAATTACCTGGCGGATACGCTCCGCATAAGGACGGCTAGCAGCCATGCGCATTTGTGCCTTGCGCATTTTGCTGACCGCCACTTTTTCCATGGCGCTGGTAATTTTTTGCGTGCTTTTGATGCTCGCAATCTTACTGCGAATCTCTTTTGCGCCTGCCATGTAACACCTATCAGGTTAGCAAGCGGGAGCCTCGCGGCTCCCGCTGCGGCTTACCAGGTTTGGGTGGCCTTGAACTTCTCGATACCGGCTTTCATGCCAGCGTCGATTTCGTCATTGAAGTCACCTTTAACGTTGATCTTGGCCATCAAATCGGCGTGATCGCGGTTGAAGAAAGCAATCAGCGCTTGTTCGAAGCTGCCGATCTTGGCGATTTCAATGTCAGTCAGGAACCCACGCTCAGCGGCATACAGCGACAGCGCCATGTCAGCGATCGACATCGGTGCGTATTGCTTCTGCTTCATCAGCTCGGTAACGCGCTGACCATGCTCAAGTTGCTTACGGGTCGCTTCGTCCAGGTCAGAAGCGAACTGGGCGAATGCCGCCAGTTCACGGTACTGAGCCAGAGCGGTACGGATACCACCGGACAGCTTCTTGATGATCTTGGTCTGAGCGGCACCACCCACACGGGATACCGAAACACCGGCGTTCACTGCAGGGCGGATGCCCGAGTTGAACATGGCCGATTCCAGGAAGATCTGACCGTCGGTGATGGAAATCACGTTGGTCGGAACGAACGCGGAAACGTCGCCAGCCTGGGTTTCGATGATCGGCAGTGCGGTCAGGGAACCGGTTTTGCCGGTCACTGCGCCGTTGGTGAACTTCTCTACGTACTCTTCCGAAACGCGGGAAGCGCGCTCCAGCAGACGGGAGTGGAGATAGAACACGTCGCCTGGGTAAGCTTCACGGCCTGGTGGACGGCGCAGCAGCAGGGAAATCTGGCGGTAAGCCACTGCTTGCTTGGACAGATCGTCATAAACGATCAGCGCGTCTTCACCGCGGTCGCGGAAGAATTCACCCATGGTGCAACCGGAGTACGGTGCCAGGAATTGCAGCGCAGGAGATTCCGAAGCACTGGCAGCCACGATGATCGTGTTGGCCAGGGCGCCGTTTTCTTCCAGCTTGCGAACCACGTTGGCGATGGTCGATTGTTTCTGACCGATGGCTACGTAGACGCAGAAAATGCCGCTGTCTTTCTGGTTGATGATCGCGTCGATCGCCAGAGCGGTTTTACCGATCTGACGGTCACCGATGATCAGCTCACGCTGGCCACGGCCGACAGGGATCATGGCATCGACAGCCTTGTAGCCAGTCTGTACAGGCTGGTCTACCGACTTACGCCAGATCACGCCCGGTGCAACTTTCTCGACCGCGTCGGTCAAGGTGTTGCCCAGTGGACCTTTGCCGTCAACAGGGTTACCCAGTGCGTCGACTACGCGACCCAGCAGTTCCTTACCAACCGGAACTTCGAGGATGCGGCCGGTGCACTTGGCGCTCATGCCTTCAGCCAGAGACTGGTAAGCGCCCAGTACAACGGCACCTACGGAGTCTTGCTCCAGGTTGAGGGCCATACCGTAGACGCCGCCCGGAAACTCGATCATCTCGCCGTACATGACGTCGGCCAGACCGTGAATCCGCACGATGCCGTCAGATACGCTGACGACAGTGCCTTCGTTACGGGCTTGGGAGGTCACATCGAGCTTGTCGATGCGGCCCTTGATAATTTCACTTATTTCGGAAGGATTGAGTTGCTGCATTGCTCTGCTGCCCCTTCAAACTCAAGATTTCAATGCTTCGGCAAGTTTCGCGATTTTGCCGCGAATCGAGCCATCGATAACCAGGTCGCCGGCGCGGATAACGACACCACCTATCAGGGCAGCGTCCTCCGCAACTTGCAGGCGCACTTCCCGGTTGAGTCGTGCACTGAGAACCTTGGCGAGTTTGTCTTGCTGTTCTTGGTTCAATGCAAAAGCACTGGTCACTTCAACGTCTACCGACTTCTCTTGTTCGGCCTTGTACAGGTCGAAAAGAGCGGCAATCTCCGGCAGAAGCGGGAGACGGTCGTTTTCGGCAACGACATTGATGAAGTTCTGTGCCTTGGCATCAAACTTGTCGCCGCACACGTCAATGAACGTGGCGGCCTTTTCTGCGCTCGTCAGTCGCGGGGCCTTGAGCACGCGCTGCATGGTGTCATCTTGTGACACCGCTGCAGCCAGGCCGAGCATGGCTGACCAATTGGCCAGTTGCTGGTGGGCCTGAGCGTGCTCGAAGGCCGCCTTAGCGTAAGGTCGGGCCAACGTGGTCAGTTCTGCCATGATCGCCCTCGCTTAGATTTCAGCAGCCAGTTGGTTAACCAGCTCTGCGTGCGCGTTTTGATCGATTGTGGCACCCAGGATCTTCTCGGCGCCGCCGACAGCCAGCAAGCCCACTTGGGCGCGCAGCTTGTCTTTGACACTGTTCAGTTCCTGTTCGATCTCGGCTTGAGCCTGAACCTTCACACGGTCAGCGTCGATACGGGCTTTTTCAACAGCCTCTTCAACGATCTGGTTACCGCGTTTCTTGGCTTGCTCGATGATTTCAGCTGCCTGAGCTTTCGCTTCGCGCAGTTGCTGACCCGCTTTCTCTTGGGCCAACTCCAGGTCGCGAGCTGCACGGCTGGCAGCGTCCAGACCATCAGCGATCTTCTTTTGACGTTCGTGCAGTGCCGCAATGACCGGAGGCCATACGAACTTCATGCAGAACAGTACAAAAATCAGGAACGCAACGGACTGGCCAATCAGGGTCGCATTAATGTTCACGCCAACACCTCGCAGTTACGTTGTCCATCACATCAAATTACTCGGAAGAATCCGGGTAATTAGCCAGCGATCTGACCAACGAACGGGTTCGCAAAGGTGAAGAACAGAGCGATACCAACACCGATCATGGTTACGGCGTCGAGCAGACCGGCAACGATGAACATTTTAACTTGCAGCATTGGAACCATTTCTGGCTGACGCGCTGCGCCTTCCAGGAACTTGCCGCCCAGCAGGCCGAAACCAATTGCGGTACCCAGTGCGCCCAGGCCGATCAACAGTGCAACAGCGATAGCGGTTAGACCAACTACAGTTTCCATCTTTCCTCCCGACTTTTACGTCGTATGGTTTAGGTTTTTTAGATTAAAGCGGTAAAACAAATCGTTTCAGGTGCCCTGTGAAGAGCCCCTTCCCGTTTGACCGGGAAGGACATCAGACTAGTCGAGACTGGTCTTAATGGTTTTCTTCGTGCGCCATCGACAGGTAGACGATGGTCAGCATCATGAAGATGAACGCCTGCAGGGTGATGATCAGGATGTGGAACACAGCCCACGCCCACTGCAGAACAACGCCCAGGCCGCTCAGCCAGAGCAGACCGCTGCCGAACATCACAGCGATCAGAATGAACACCAGCTCGCCGGCATACATGTTGCCGAACAGACGCAGAGCCAGGGAGATCGGTTTGGCGATCAGGGTCACGAACTCCAGCAGGAAGTTCACCGGGATCAGCAGGGCTTGAACGAAGATGTTCTTGCTGCCGAACGGGTGCAGGGTCAGTTCGCCGATGAAGCCGCCGATGCCCTTGACCTTGATGCTATAGAAAATGATCAGTGCGAAAACCGAGAACGCCATGCCCAGGGTCGCGTTCGGGTCGGTGGTCGACACAGCGCGGAACGGGATGTGGTGGTCGCCGGTGATCAGGATGGCCAGCTGAGGAATCCAGTCGACCGGTACCAGGTCGACGGCGTTCATCAGGAACACCCAGACGAAGATGGTCAGTGCCAGCGGTGCGATCACCGGGCTACGGCCATGGAAGCTGTCTTTCACGCTGCCATCGACGAATTCGACCAGTACTTCAACGAAGTTCTGCAGGGCACCAGGTTGACCGGAAGTCGCCTTCTTTGCCGCCATGCGGAAAAGGAAAACGAAAATCAGGCCCAGTGCGACCGACCAGCCGAGGGTATCGACGTGGAAAGCCCAGAAGCCCATTTCTTTGGCTTCTGCTGCGGAATGGGCAAAGCCCCAGCCGCCGTTAGGTAGCTGACCGAAGGTCAGGTTCTGCAAGTGGTGCTGGATATAGCCCGAAGCGGTTGTTTCTGCCATGGTTGCCTCAAACGCCCTAAGGTCTCGAAAGTCTTGTTCTCATCAGCAGGGGAGCGAACCAGCTGACCGACTGAGTCAGCACGAAAGCGCCGAATACTGCGATCGGCGCCAATGGCTTCACACCTGCAAACACCAGTGCAAACAGCACTGCCGTCAAAATCAGTTTGCCTGCCTCGCCGGCATAAAATGACCGGACGATGGACTGGGCTGCTCGGGCGCCGGAAAACCGAAATGCCTTGTGAGCGAAATAAACATTGGGCAGCAAGGCTATCAGGCCTCCGCAAAGTCCCGAGTATCCGGCAACGACTCCGTGCCATTGCCAGAGCGCCAAAGCAGCAATGAGCAAAATGACAAATTGAGCCATCAACACCGGAAAAACCGCCAAGCGATGGAACGGCAGGCGGTTTGGCTTGCGGGTTTCCATCACGATTGCTCTCCAATGGTCGGCTGCCAAAATTCAATAACTTGGCATAATTTGTGCCGACAAAATGCGCGCAGAGTATAGGGGCGGTTCTGCCCCTATTCAACTGTCAGGTAGTGATTTCCGACTGCACGCTACATGAGGAAATGTTTCAGCGGATGTGTGCAAGCACACCTTGAAGCTCATCGAGGGAGTTATAACCGATGACCAGCTGACCCTTTCCCTTCTTGCCGTGGCGAATCTGCACCGCAGAGCCTAGGCGCTCGGCTAGACGCTGTTCGAGTCGAGCGATGTCCGGGTCGGGTTTGGCCGCTTCCACAGGTTCAGGTTTGCCACTCAACCACTGGCGAACCAGTGCCTCAGTCTGGCGCACGGTCAGGCCGCGTGCGACAACATGTCGCGCCCCTTCCACCTGCTGATTGTCCGGCAAACCGAGCAACGCACGGGCGTGCCCCATTTCCAGGTCGCCATGGGACAGCATGGTCTTGATGACTTCCGGCAGTGCAATAAGCCGCAACAGGTTAGCCACAGTCACGCGGGACTTACCCACAGCCTCGGCAACCTGCTGCTGAGTGAGCTGGAACTCCTGCTGCAGGCGCTGCAACGCGACCGCTTCTTCGATCGGGTTCAGGTCTTCACGCTGGATGTTCTCGATCAGCGCTATGGCGATCGCGGTTTCATCCGGCACATCGCGAACCATGGCCGGAATGGTTTCCTGCCCGGCCTGCTGGCTCGCACGCCAGCGGCGTTCACCGGCAATGATTTCAAAGCGGCCACCGCCAATCGGGCGAACCACGATCGGCTGCATCACACCTTGCGACTTGATCGACTGCGCCAGCTCTTCCAGCGCCTGCGGGTCCATGTCACGGCGTGGCTGGTATTTGCCACGCTGCAGCAGGTCCAGCGGCAGGTGTTGCAGTTCACGGGTATCCGCCTGCGCGGCCTGTTCTTCCAGCGCGCTGACAGTCGGACCACTCAGCAGTGCATCCAGTCCACGTCCGAGACCTCGTTTCTTGACGGCCATGGGGATTCCTTAAGTTGGCTGAGCAGCGGCGATGCGTGAATTTTTGCGCTGACGGCGAACCATCTCGCCCGCCAGGGCCAGGTAAGCGAGCGCGCCGCGCGATTGCTTGTCGTAGGCCAGTGCCGGCATACCGTAGCTCGGCGCTTCGGCCAGACGGATGTTGCGCGGGATCACTGTGTCGTAGAGCTGCTCGCCAAAGTGTTCCTTGAGCTGCGCCGAAACATCGTTCATCAGGCTCAGGCGCGGGTCGTACATGGTGCGCAGCAAACCTTCGACCTTCAGGTTCGGGTTCAGCAGTTCGGCGATGCGCTTGATGTTATCCACAAGGTCGCTCAAGCCTTCGAGCGCAAAGTATTCGCACTGCATGGGGATAATCACCCCATCAGCGGCGACCAGTGCGTTGAGCGTGAGCATCGACAGCGACGGCGGGCAGTCGATCAAAATGTAATCGTAGTTTTCACGGATCGGCGCCAGCGCGCTGCGCAGACGGCTTTCCTTCATCTGCATTTCCAGCAGAACCACTTCGGCCGCGGTCAGATCGCGGTTGGCCGGCAGCAGTTGATAACCGCCGTGCTCGGAGAAGTGCATGGCCTGGGCCAGATCGCATTCGCCGATCAGCAGGTCATAGACCGAGTTTTCCAGGCCATGTTTATCCACACCGCTACCCATGGTGGCGTTGCCCTGTGGATCGAGATCGATCAACAACACCCGGCGCTTGGTCGCGACCAGGGATGCTGCGAGGTTGATGCAGGTGGTGGTCTTGCCCACACCACCCTTCTGGTTCGCTATCGCGAATACCTTAGCCATTCTTGCTTGTGTTCCCAATCATGCCGTGCGGCGCAGTATCAGCAGATGGCGTTGGCCTTGGCAACCGGGTACGGCCAGGGCGTGTTCGCTATCGAGTTTGAAGTCTGCCGGCAATGCTACCAGCTCATCGGCCGGATGAACGCCCTTCATTGCCAGCCAGCGCGTATCGGTATCGCCAAGGTGGCGAGTCCAGTTGGTGAAGTTCTCCATGCTGCTGAACGCCCGGGAAATGATCCCGTTGAACGGCTGGGCAGGCTGGAACGCTTCGACGCGACTGTGGATAACTTGCAGGTTATCCAGTTTGAGTTCGAGTTTGACCTGAGTCAGGAAGCGGGTTTTCTTGCCGTTGCTGTCCAGACAGGTCACTTGCGAGTCCGGATACAGGATCGCCAAAGGGATCCCGGGCATGCCGCCGCCGCTGCCGACGTCCAGCCAGCGGCCATTTTCGATGAACGACATTACGCTCAGGCTATCGAGCAAATGACGCGAAACCATTTCGTCGGGATCGCGCACCGCTGTCAGGTTGTAGGCCTGGTTCCATTTGATCAACAGGGCCAGGTAACCCAGCAACAATTCGTGCTGGGCTGCGCTGAGATTGACACCGAGCTCGCGGGCTCCTGTGGATAACTCTTCGGCGTGTTGAGAAGTGACCTTAGAACTCAAGCGCTTTGCTCCAACTGACGGCCCGCGCCGCGTTTTTTCAAATGAATCATCAACAGCGAAATCGCTGCCGGGGTCACGCCCGGGATCCGTGAAGCCTGACCGAGCGTCTCCGGACGCGTCGCACTGAGCTTGCTCTGGATCTCCTTGGAGAGACCGGAAATGTTGGTGTAATCGATATCCACAGGCAGTTTCGTGTCTTCACTGGCGCGCAGACGGGCGATTTCGTCCTGTTGACGGTCGATGTAACCGGCGTATTTGGTCTTGATTTCAACCTGTTCAGCAACCTGTGGATCTTCGGCGCCGTTGCCAGTCACTTCGACCAGACCAGCGTAGTCGATTTCCGGACGACTCAAGAGATTGAGCAAGTTGTATTCGTGGGTCAGCGGCGTACCGAATTTTTCGGCAATCGCATCGCCCTCTTGGGTACCCGGGCGAACCCAGGTGCTTTTCAGGCGCTGCTCTTCGAGCTCGATGCTTTCGCGCTTCTTGCAGAAGGCCGCCCAACGCGCGTCATCGACCAGGCCGAGCTCGCGACCTTTTTCGGTCAGACGCAGGTCGGCGTTGTCCTCACGCAGGATCAGGCGGTACTCGGCACGGGAAGTGAACATTCGGTACGGCTCTTGGGTACCGAGGGTGATCAGGTCGTCGACCAACACCCCGATATACGCTTCGTCGCGACGCGGACACCAGGCTTCTTTGCCCTTCGCACGCAATGCAGCGTTGGCCCCGGCGAGCAAACCTTGAGCGCCAGCTTCTTCGTAACCGGTGGTGCCGTTGATCTGGCCCGCGAAGAACAGACCGCCGATGACTTTGGTTTCCAGGCTGTACTTCAGGTCACGCGGATCGAAGTAGTCGTACTCGATCGCATAACCCGGACGCACGATGTGCGCGTTTTCCATGCCGCGGATCGATTGCACGATCTGCAATTGCACGTCGAACGGCAAGCTTGTGGATATCCCGTTCGGGTACAGCTCATGAGTGGTCAGACCTTCCGGTTCGATGAACACCTGATGGCTTTCCTTGTCGGCAAAGCGGTGAATCTTGTCTTCGATCGACGGGCAGTAGCGCGGGCCGATGCCCTCGATTTCGCCGGCGGCGGAATACATCGGCGAACGGTCGAGGTTCGCCGCGATGATTTCGTGGGTACGGGCGTTGGTGTGGGTAATCCAGCAACTGACTTGCCGAGGATGCTGTTCTTTGTTGCCCATGAACGACATCACCGGGATCGGCGTATCGCCTGGTTGCTCGGTCATGACCGAGAAATCCACAGACTTGCCATCGATGCGCGGTGGCGTGCCGGTTTTCAGGCGACCGACACGCAGTGGCAGTTCACGCAGACGATGTGCCAGGGCAATCGACGGCGGATCACCAGCGCGACCGCCGGAGAAATTCTGCAGACCAATGTGGATAAGTCCGCCGAGGAAGGTACCGGTGGTCAACACCACGGAGTCGGCGAAGAACCGCAGACCCATTTGCGTGACAACACCGCGCACTTGTTCCTGCTCGACGATCAGGTCGTCAGCGGCTTGTTGAAATATCCACAGGTTCGGCTGGTTTTCCAGGATTTCGCGGACAGCGGCCTTGTACAGAATCCGGTCGGCTTGTGCACGGGTTGCACGTACGGCCGGACCTTTACGGCTGTTCAACACGCGAAACTGGATGCCGCCCAGATCGGTGGCGATGGCCATCGCGCCGCCGAGGGCGTCGATTTCCTTGACCAGATGGCTTTTGCCAATGCCACCGATGGCCGGGTTGCAGCTCATGGCACCGAGGGTTTCCACGTTATGCGTCAGCAACAGGGTTTTTGCCCCCATACGTGCTGAGGCCAGTGCTGCCTCGGTACCGGCATGACCGCCGCCGATGACGATCACTTCAAAACGGGAAGGGAAATCCACCACGCACCTCGTGCCTGCTTAAGTAGGTAATTCAGGAATAGTTTGAGATCAGGTTTCTGAACCTGGTCGACAAGTATAGGGACTTCGCCCTTCCTAAAGAACCCTTTGCACAAAATTTAACCAGCTGTGGAGAACTCAAGGTTAAAAGAATAAAAAAGAGAGAAATTTATAAAACCTTTGTTTTAATGCTTATTCTTACTGACCGACCTTTCTGTGGATAGATTGCTATAGGCCTTATAAATCAATATGTACAGAGTTTCAAAACCCTGTGACCATGTGCCAATGAGGCCCTTGGATAACCGGTGTAAGCCTGTGGATGAAAGGAGTGGTTATCCACAGAGTGGGTTATATCCAGTTTTTAAGCCCTGTTATCAACTGACCTCAGTGGCAGTTATTCACAGGGCTTAATCCACAGAAATTGGCTGAACGGGGATGAGGCGGACACGGAAAATCCGCTGAGGGAGAAGGAATCTGCCCGGCACTGGAAGAAGGTAAGGAGAAAGAGAAGAGCAGACAGGCCGCGAACGGGCCTGTCTGTGTACAGCAGAAGGGCTATTTACCGATGCAGAAACTGGAGAAGATCCGGCCGAGCAGGTCATCGGAACTGAATGCCCCGGTGATTTCCCCCAAGGAATGCTGCGCCTGACGCAAATCTTCGGCCAGCAGCTCCCCTGCGCCAGCCAGTGTCAGCTGTGCGCGCCCGTGTTCCAGCGCCGCACTGGCATGACGCAGGGCCTCTAAATGCCGACGGCGGGCACTGAAGCTGCTTTCCGAGGTTTGTTCATAACCCATGCAGGCCTTGAGATGTTCGCGCAGCAGTTCCAGGCCGTCACCCGCCGATTTGGCGCTCAGGCTGATGGTGACATGGCCATCTTCGCTGACTTCCAGGGCAATCGCTTCACCCGTGAGGTCGGCCTTGTTACGGATCAAGGTGACTTTGGCCGGATCCGGTCGGGTTTCGAGGAATTCCGGCCACAGGGCAAACGGGTCTGCAGCTTCCGGGGCGGTGGCATCAACCACCAATAACACCCGATCAGCTTCGCCAATGGCTTTCAACGCCCGTTCCACACCGATCTTTTCCACCTGATCATCGGTATCACGCAGACCGGCGGTATCCACGACGTGCAACGGCATGCCGTCGATGTGGATATGTTCGCGCAGGATGTCTCGGGTAGTGCCGGCAATCTCGGTAACGATCGCCGCTTCACGCCCGGCCAGGGCATTTAGCAGGCTGGACTTGCCGGCATTCGGACGGCCGGCAATCACCACGGTCATGCCGTCGCGCAACAAGGCACCCTGTCCGGCTTCGCGAAGTACTGTGGACAGTTCTTCTCGTACCTTGTCGAGCATGCTCAGCACGTGGCCATCGGCAAGAAAGTCGATTTCTTCTTCCGGAAAGTCGATGGCGGCTTCGACATAGATGCGCAGTCCGATCAGTTGTTCGGTGAGGTTATGCACACGCTGGGAAAATGCACCCTGCAGGGAACGCAGGGCATTGCGCGCAGCCTGTGCCGAACTGGCTTCGATCAGGTCGGCGATCGCCTCGGCCTGGGCCAGATCGAGCTTGTCGTTGAGGAACGCGCGTTCGCTGAATTCCCCCGGGCGTGCCAAACGGCAGCCCAGTTCCAGGCACCGCTTGAGCAGCATGTCCAGAACGATCGGGCCGCCATGGCCCTGCAGCTCCAGCACGTCTTCGCCGGTGAACGAGTTCGGCCCCGGGAAATACAGGGCCAGACCTTCGTCCAGCACCTGCCGATCATCACTGAAAAACGGCCCGTAATGAGCGTAACGCGGTTTCAGTTCGCGACCGCTGATGGCTTTGGCCGCAACGCTGGCCAACGGCCCGGAAATACGGACGATGCCGACACCGCCGCGACCTTGAGCGGTAGCGACAGCGGCGATGGTTTCACGAGGTGCGCTCATAAACCGGAATCCAGACAAAAGTGGCAGATAGCAAAACGCCCCACTAGGGGGCGTTTTGAGTGGTGTTATCCACAGAGTAAGTTACGCCTCGGCTTTTTTCGTGGCCGCTTCGATCTTACGCGTGATGTACCACTGTTGGGCAATCGACAGGCAGTTGTTCACAACCCAGTACAGCACCAGACCAGCAGGGAACCACAGGAAGAAGAAGGTGAAGATGATTGGCATCATTTTCATGACCTTCGCCTGCATCGGATCCGGCGGAGTCGGGTTCAGACGCTGCTGGATGAACATGGTCGCGCCCATGATGATCGGCAGGATGAAGAACGGATCCTTGATCGACAGGTCGGTGATCCACAGCATGAACGGCGCCTGACGCATTTCCACGCTTTCCAGCAGAACCCAGTACAACGAAAGGAAAACCGGCATCTGCACGAGGATCGGCAAGCAGCCACCCAGCGGATTGATCTTCTCTTTCTTGTACAGCTCCATCATGGCCTGCGACATTTTCTGCCGGTCATCGCCATGTTGCTCTTTCAGTGCAGCCAGTTTCGGAGCAACGGCACGCATGCGCGCCATGGATTTGTAGCTGGCGGCCGACAATGGGAAGAAGATCCCTTTGATCAGCATGGTCAGGAAGATGATCGACCAGCCCCAGTTACCCACAATCGCGTGGATGTGTTGCAGCAGCCAGAAGATCGGTTGAGCGATGAACCACAGAATGCCGTAGTCGACCGTCAGTTCCAGACCAGGGGACAACTCTTTCAGCACAGCCTGGCTTTTCGGGCCGGCATACAGAATGGCGCTGGTTTCAACTTTTGCACCCGGTGCAGCGGTCAGCGAAGGACCGGTGTAACCGATGATGTAGTTGCCTTTGCTGTCTTTACGCGTCTGAACGATGTTGTTTTCGCCCTTCGGCGCAACCCATGCAGTCACGAAGTAGTGTTGCAGCCAGGCTACCCAGCCACCGGTGACGGTTTCCTTGAGCTGACCTTTGTCCATGTCTTTCATGGACACTTTCTTGTACGGCTCGGAACTTGTCCACAGGGCGGCGCCCAGATAAGTCGCGGTACCGGTAGCCGTGGTCGACGAAGGATCGGCACTGGCGTCGCGCTTCAGCTGGGCGAACATCGAACCGGACCAAGGCTGAGCGCTCTGGTTATCCACAAGGTAGGTCACGGTTACGTCATACAGGCCGCGTTTCAGGGTGAAACGCTTGATGTAGTTGACGCCATCCTTGCTGAACTTCAGGTCGACGACCAGTTGGTCCTGACCGTCAGCCAGTTGATAACTTTTCTTCTCCGATGCGTAAACCGGACGACCGGCCGGGCTTGCGTCCGGACCATTAGTGCCGATCAGGCCGCTTTGTGCCAGATAGGTACGTTCGCCGCCGTTGTCGAACAGCTGGAACGGAACATCCGGACGGTCCTGACGACGTGGATACAGTGGCAAGGTCAGTTGCGCAACGTCACCGCCCTGTGGATCGATCGCGAGATCGAGCACGTCGGTTTTGACCTGGATCAGATCCTTGCTGGCAGCGACCGGCGTTTCAACTGGTGCGCTGGTATCGCTGGCGGCACGCGGAATATCGTCACTGGCGGAAGCGTTATTGCCAGGAACGGTGTCCGGCAAACCGGATGCAGTCGTACTGGAAGCAACATTCTGAGTCGGCAGGGCAGCCTGGCCATAGTCCTGGTTCCATTTAAGGACCATGACGTAGGACACGATTGCCAGGGCGACGATCAGGATCGTGCGTTTGATATCCATGATTACTCGGCCATCGAAGAAGAACGGGAGGTAGGGATAGGTGGAACCGGGTCATAACCACCGGGATTCCACGGATGACAGCGACCTAAACGACGAAAGGTCAGCCAGCCACCGCGCAGAAGGCCATGATTTTCGATGGCTTCTAACGCGTAGCAGGAACAACTGGGGTAGAAACGACAGTGATCAGCCATCAGGGGACTAATGGCATAGCGATAAAACTGGATCGGAACGAGGGCCAGTTTACGCATCTGGACTGTCTACCCCTACAGTTTCGGTTTTGACTGCTGGAACTGGCTTGTTACGGGCCAGGCGTTTCCAGAGTTTGCCGAAATGCTGAATCAATTCGGGGTTTTCTACGTCGCCCAAACCTTTGCGCGCGACGATAACGATGTCCCAGCCGACCAGTGAATCCTGGTGCAGGCGAAACGATTCGCGCATAAGACGTTTGAGACGATTGCGCTCGACGGAGAGCTTTACGCTCTTTTTCCCGATAACCAGCCCGAGACGGGGGTGATCAAGATCGTTGTTGCGCGCAAGGAGCAGGAGATTTTTCCCCGGAACCTTGCCGGTAGGGGAGTCAAAGACTGCCTTGAAATGCCGGGGGGTAAGCAGACGCTTTTCCCGACTGAAGTCCTGACTCACCTCCAGTGCCGGATTATCAAACTGCCAGACGCGCACGACCTTTGGCGCGGCGACGCGACAGGACGGCACGACCGTTCTTGGTAGCCATGCGAGCACGGAAACCGTGAGTACGAGCGCGTTTGATAGTGCTTGGTTGGAAAGTACGTTTCATGTCGTGTTACCTGGTTCGTCCACAACGGGCCGGAATGGCCCCCGTTTTAAGAGACCGGGGATTCTAGAGAAAGCAAGCCTTCAGGTCAATTTCCAACCAGCGTTTCCTTATAAATAGATCTCTGGAGCTTCCGGCACCGACATCCTGTTTGCCAAACATAAAAATAAAGAAGGGAATTATTTAAAGCTTTTCTGTAAAGCTTATAAAAGCTAGGACACCCATCTTCTGTGGATAACTAGCCTTAGCCCTTATGTAACGTGATGTACAGAGAATGACAACTACAGTGGAAAACCGTGTTCAGCCTGTGCTGCGCTATCGGATAACCTGTGTGTGGAAACAGTAGTTATCCACAGGCGGGTTATCAACCGAGTTTCCCCCCCAGTTGTCCAGTGCCCTCAGAGGCGGTTATCCACAGAGCTTATGCACACACCGTTGGTCGCCTTTTTACCGCTTAACGCGTTGATTAATCATGGTCACCCCACAACCTGCATGTGGATAAGTGGACCGCTCGCCGCTACAATGGCCGCTTGTTTTTGCCTCACCGGCTTTCAACTTAGGGGATATCCGTGTCAGTGGAACTTTGGCAGCAGTGCGTGGAGCTTTTGCGCGAGGAGCTGCCTGCCCAACAATTCAACACCTGGATCCGTCCACTACAGGTCGAAGCCGAAGGCGACGAGTTGCGCGTCTACGCACCGAACCGTTTTGTGCTGGACTGGGTCAACGAAAAGTACCTGGGTCGCGTCCTTGAACTGCTGGATGAGCACGGCAACGGCATGGCGCCAGCACTTTCCTTATTAATAGGCAGCAAACGCAGTTCGGCACCGCGCGCCGCGCCGAATGCCCCGTTGGCTGCTGCGCAAGCATCGCAGGCTCAGGCCAATGCCGCGCCGGCCAGTGCACCCGCGCCAGCCCCGACGCCGGCACCAACGAAGCGCTCGACGCAGAAAACCGAGGAAGTCAGTGAAGAGCCGTCCCGCGACAGCTTTGATCCGATGGCCGGTGCGGCCTCGCAACAGGCCCCGGTTCGCGCCGAACAACGCACCGTTCAGGTCGAAGGCGCGCTCAAGCACACCAGTTACCTGAACCGCACGTTCACCTTCGAGAACTTCGTTGAAGGCAAATCCAACCAGCTCGCCCGCGCGGCGGCCTGGCAGGTGGCGGACAATCCCAAGCACGGTTACAACCCGCTGTTCCTTTATGGCGGCGTCGGCCTGGGTAAAACTCACTTGATGCACGCTGTGGGTAACCACCTGTTAAAGAAGAACCCGAATGCCAAGGTTGTGTACTTGCATTCCGAGCGCTTCGTGGCGGACATGGTCAAGGCGCTGCAACTGAACGCGATCAACGAATTCAAACGCTTCTACCGTTCGGTGGACGCGTTGCTGATCGACGATATTCAGTTCTTCGCCCGCAAAGAGCGTTCCCAGGAAGAGTTTTTCCACACCTTCAACGCCCTGCTTGAAGGTGGCCAGCAGGTCATTCTCACCAGTGACCGCTACCCGAAAGAAATCGAAGGCCTTGAAGAGCGCCTCAAATCCCGCTTCGGCTGGGGCCTGACCGTTGCCGTCGAGCCGCCAGAGCTGGAAACCCGCGTGGCGATCTTGATGAAGAAGGCCGACCAGGCCAAAGTCGAGCTACCCCACGATGCGGCGTTCTTCATCGCCCAGCGCATTCGCTCCAACGTCCGTGAGCTGGAAGGTGCGCTGAAACGCGTGATCGCCCACTCGCACTTCATGGGCCGCGACATCACCATCGAGCTGATTCGCGAATCCCTGAAGGACCTGTTGGCGTTGCAGGACAAACTGGTCTCTGTGGATAACATTCAGCGCACTGTCGCCGAGTACTACAAGATCAAGATCTCCGACCTGCTGTCCAAGCGCCGTTCGCGCTCGGTGGCTCGTCCGCGTCAGGTGGCCATGGCATTGTCCAAGGAGCTGACCAACCACAGCCTGCCGGAAATCGGCGATGTGTTTGGCGGGCGTGACCACACGACGGTGTTGCACGCCTGCCGCAAGATCAACGAACTTAAGGAATCCGACGCGGACATCCGCGAGGACTACAAGAACCTGCTGCGTACACTGACCACTTGATGAACACCAGCGCAGCTTATTAAGGCAAGGGACTAGACCATGCATTTCACCATTCAACGCGAAGCCCTGTTGAAACCCCTGCAACTGGTCGCAGGCGTCGTCGAGCGCCGACAGACCTTGCCGGTACTCTCCAACGTGCTGTTGGTTGTCGATGGCCAGCAACTGTCGCTGACCGGTACCGACCTGGAAGTCGAGCTGGTTGGTCGCGTGCAACTCGAAGAGCCGGCCGAAACAGGTTCCATCACCGTGCCCGCGCGCAAGCTGATGGATATCTGCAAAAGCTTGCCCAACGATGCGCTGATCGACATCAAGGTCGACGAGCAGAAACTGGTGGTGAAGGCCGGCCGTAGCCGCTTCACCCTGTCGACCCTGCCGGCCAACGATTTCCCGACGGTGGAAGAAGGCCCGGGTTCGCTGACCTGCAGCCTGGAGCAGAGCAAACTGCGTCGTCTGATCGAACGCACCAGCTTCGCCATGGCTCAGCAGGACGTGCGTTACTACCTCAACGGCATGTTGCTGGAAGTCTCGGCGGGCGTGATCCGTGCCGTAGCCACCGACGGACACCGTCTGGCAATGTGCTCGATGCAGGCCGATATCGGTCAGCCGGATCGCCACCAGGTGATCGTACCGCGCAAAGGTATTCTCGAACTGGCACGCCTGCTCACCGAGCCGGACGGCAACGTCAGCATCGTCCTCGGTCAGCACCACATTCGCGCGACCACCGGTGAGTTCACTTTCACCTCGAAACTGGTTGACGGCAAATTCCCGGACTACGAGCGCGTACTGCCCAAAGGCGGCGACAAGCTGGTACTGGGCGATCGTCAGGCACTGCGTGAAGCCTTCAGCCGTACCGCGATTCTGTCCAACGAGAAGTACCGCGGCATCCGTCTGCAACTGGCCAGCGGTCAGTTGAAGATCCAGGCCAACAACCCGGAGCAGGAAGAAGCGGAAGAAGAAGTGGGTGTTGAATACAACGGCGGCTCGCTGGAAATCGGCTTCAACGTGAGCTACTTGCTCGACGTGCTGGGCGTGATGACCACCGAGCAGGTTCGCCTGATCCTGTCCGACTCCAACAGCAGTGCGCTGGTGCAAGAGTCCGACAATGACGACTCGGCTTACGTTGTCATGCCGATGCGTCTGTAATCAGCTGATCCTGGATGTCCTTAAGTCGTGTTTCGGTCACCGCGGTGCGCAATCTGCACCCGGTGACCTTCTCCCCCTCCCCCCGCATCAACATCCTTTACGGCGCCAACGGCAGCGGCAAAACCAGTGTTCTGGAAGCCATTCATCTGCTGGGGCTTGCCCGTTCGTTTCGTAGCACGCGGCTGTTGCCGGTCATCCAGTACGAGCAACTCGCCTGCACGGTGTTCGGTCAGGTCGAACTGGCTGAGGGTGGACACTGTGCGCTGGGGATCTCTCGCGACCGTCAGGGCGAGTTCCAGATCCGCATCGACGGCCAGAATGCTCGCAGCGCTACGCAACTGGCGGAGATCCTGCCGCTGCAGTTGATCAACCCCGACAGCTTTCGCCTGCTCGAAGGCGCGCCGAAGATTCGCCGGCAATTCCTCGACTGGGGCGTGTTCCACGTCGAGCCGCGGTTCATGGCGACCTGGCAGCGTTTGCAGAAGGCCTTGCGCCAGAGAAACTCCTGGCTGCGGCATGGTACACTTGACGCCGTTTCGCAAGCGGTTTGGGACAGGGAACTGTGCCAGGCCAGCGCTGAAATCGATGAATACCGCCGCGCTTACATCAAAGCCTTGAAACCAGTCTTTGAACAAACCTTGAGCGAACTGGTTGAGCTTGAAGGTTTGACGCTCAGCTATTACCGAGGCTGGGACAAAGACCGGGAATTGAGTGCCGTACTGGCTGGATCCGTACAACGGGATCAGCAAATGGGTCATACCCAGGCCGGACCGCAACGAGCTGATTTGCGTCTTAGATTGGGCGCACACAATGCCGCGGACATCTTGTCCCGGGGTCAGCAAAAACTGGTGGTCTGTGCCTTGCGGATTGCCCAGGGGCATCTGGTGAGCCAGGCCCGACGCGGGCAGTGTATTTATCTGGTGGATGATTTGCCGTCCGAGCTGGACGAGAGCCACCGTCGTGCGCTGTGCCGCTTGCTGGAAGACTTACGCTGCCAGGTATTCATTACCTGTGTAGATCACGAATTATTGAGGGAAGGCTGGCAGACGGAAACGCCAGTTGCTCTGTTCCACGTGGAACAGGGCCGTATCACCCAGACCCACGACCATCGGGAGTGAAGGCATTGAGCGAAGAAAATACGTACGACTCAACGAGCATTAAAGTGCTGAAAGGCCTGGATGCCGTACGCAAACGTCCCGGTATGTACATTGGTGACACCGACGATGGCAGCGGTCTGCACCACATGGTGTTCGAGGTGGTCGACAACTCGATCGACGAAGCCCTCGCCGGCCACTGCGACGACATCAGCATCATCATCCACCCGGATGAGTCCATCACCGTTAAAGACAACGGCCGTGGCATCCCGGTAGACGTGCACAAAGAGGAAGGCGTTTCCGCCGCCGAGGTCATCATGACCGTCCTCCACGCTGGCGGTAAGTTCGATGACAACTCCTACAAGGTATCCGGCGGTCTGCACGGTGTAGGTGTGTCGGTAGTGAACGCGCTGTCCGAAGAGCTGGTACTGACTGTACGTCGTAGCGGCAAGATCTGGGAGCAGACCTACATCCACGGCGTGCCTCAGGCGCCGATGGCCATCGTTGGCGACAGCGAAACCACCGGTACCCAGATTCACTTCAAGGCTTCCAGCGAAACCTTCAAGAACATTCACTTCAGCTGGGACATCCTGGCCAAGCGCATTCGTGAACTGTCCTTCCTCAACTCCGGTGTCGGCATCGTCCTCAAGGACGAGCGCAGCGGCAAGGAAGAGCTGTTCAAGTACGAAGGCGGCCTGCGTGCGTTCGTTGAATACCTGAACACCAACAAGACTGCGGTCAACCAGGTGTTCCACTTCAACATTCAGCGTGAAGACGGCATCGGCGTGGAAATCGCCCTGCAGTGGAACGACAGCTTCAACGAGAACCTGTTGTGCTTCACCAACAACATCCCGCAGCGCGACGGTGGCACCCACCTGGTGGGCTTCCGTTCGGCCCTGACGCGTAACCTGAACAACTACATCGAGCAGGAAGGTCTGGCGAAGAAGCACAAAGTCGCCACCACCGGTGACGATGCCCGCGAAGGCCTGACCGCGATCATCTCGGTAAAAGTGCCCGATCCGAAGTTCAGCTCGCAGACCAAAGACAAGTTGGTGTCTTCCGAAGTGAAGACTGCGGTCGAACAGGAGATGGGCAAGTACTTCTCCGACTTCCTGCTGGAAAACCCGAACGAAGCCAAGCTGGTCGTCGGCAAGATGATCGACGCGGCCCGTGCCCGTGAAGCGGCGCGTAAAGCCCGTGAGATGACCCGCCGCAAAGGCGCACTGGACATCGCCGGTCTGCCGGGCAAGCTTGCTGACTGCCAGGAAAAAGACCCGGCTCTGTCCGAACTGTACCTCGTGGAAGGTGACTCCGCGGGCGGCTCTGCCAAGCAGGGGCGTAACCGCAAGACTCAGGCCATCCTGCCGTTGAAGGGCAAGATCCTCAACGTCGAGAAGGCACGCTTCGACAAGATGATCTCGTCCCAGGAAGTGGGCACGCTGATCACCGCGCTGGGCTGTGGCATCGGTCGCGAAGAGTACAACATCGACAAGCTGCGCTATCACAACATCATCATCATGACCGATGCTGACGTCGACGGTTCGCACATCCGCACCCTGCTGCTGACCTTCTTCTTCCGTCAGCTGCCGGAGCTGATCGAGCGTGGCTACATCTACATCGCCCAGCCGCCGCTGTACAAGGTCAAGAAAGGCAAGCAAGAGCAATACATCAAAGACGACGACGCCATGGAAGAGTACATGACGCAGTCGGCCCTGGAAGATGCGAGCCTGCACCTGAACGAAGAGGCCCCGGGCATTTCCGGGGAAGCGCTGGAGCGTCTGGTAAACGACTTCCGCATGGTGATGAAGACCCTCAAGCGTCTGTCGCGCCTGTACCCGCAGGAGCTGACCGAGCACTTCATCTACCTGCCCGCTGTCAGCCTGGAAATGCTTGGCGATCACGCCAAGATGCAGGACTGGCTGGCCCAGTACGAAGTCCGTCTGCGCACCGTCGAGAAGTCGGGCCTGGTCTACAAGGCCAGCCTGCGTGAAGACCGTGAACGTGGTGTATGGCTGCCAGAGGTCGAACTGATCTCCCACGGCCTGTCGAACTACGTCACCTTCAACCGCGACTTCTTCGGCAGCAACGACTACAAGACCGTGGTCACCCTCGGCGCTCAACTGAGCACCCTGCTCGACGACGGCGCGTACATCCAGCGTGGCGAGCGCAAGAAAGCGGTCACCGAGTTCAAGGAAGCCCTCGACTGGCTGATGGCCGAAAGCACCAAGCGCCACACCATTCAGCGATACAAAGGTCTGGGTGAAATGAACCCGGATCAGCTGTGGGAAACCACCATGGACCCAAGCGTGCGCCGCATGCTGAAAGTCACCATCGAAGACGCCATTGGCGCAGACCAGATCTTCAACACCCTGATGGGTGATGCGGTCGAACCTCGCCGTGATTTCATCGAGAGTAATGCTTTGGCGGTGTCCAACCTGGATTTCTGATCCCGGTCGACGTTAAACAAAAAGGCCAACGCACAAGCGTTGGCCTTTTTATTGGCAGATCAAAAGATCGCAGCCTGCGGCAGCTCCTACCGGTAATCCATGTAGGCGCTGCCGCAGGCTGCGATCTTTTGATTTTTACTCGGACGCAACCGTCACACTCTCCAACCGATACCCATACCCATAAATCGTCAGCAACTGCCAACCCCGGTCCGCCGTCAGCCCCAGTTTGTTGCGCAGGCGATAGATGTGCGTATCCAGCGGTCGCGACGAGACCACTTCTTCATGGGGCCAGAAGCGCTCGTACAAGTACTCCCGCGACAGCGGCCGACCCAGGTTACTGAACAGGCACCGCGCCAAGCGGTATTCACGCTCCGTCATGACCACTGCCTTACCCTCGCGGGTGACGGTCAGCTCGGCATCGTCGAAGGTCAGGTCATTGAAGCTCAGCACCTCGGTGGTGGTACTGCGTTGCTGGTTGTGCCGGCGCAGTACGGCGGCGACTCGGGCTTTCAGCTCGTTGGGGCGGAACGGTTTGCTGACGTAATCGTCGGCACCAGCGTTCAGGGCCTGGACGATATCGCTTTCGCCGTCGCGGCTGGTCAGCATGATCGCGGCGGGCGGCGACTCCATGTGTTCACGGGTCCAGCGCAGCAGTGCGAGGCCGCTCAGGTCGGGCAATTGCCAGTCGAGGATCAGCAGGTCGAAAGTGTCCCGGCGCAACTGGCGCAGCAGGTCCTCACCCCGTTCAAAGCTGTGCAGCGACCATGGCTGGTCGCCCACGGCCGCCATTTGCTGCAGGGTTTGCTCGACCCGGCGCAGTTCGGCGGGTTCATCGTCCAGTATCGCAACGCGCATACGCGTGGGTTCCTTGTTGCTTGGGCAGTGGCCGGAAACCATAACGGCTTGGCCTGTGCGGTGAAAGTAAGCCGTCCGCCGTCGGTCGACGTCCGCTATGATTCTTCGGATCTACGTCCTCAGACCTGTGGCCCATGAAACCATTCACTGCCCCCTGCCCTGTTTGCCATGAATAACCCGCGCCGGCGTGAAAGCCGCGAGCCGAGTCAGGTCCAGCGCCTGTTTCGGCGGCTGGTGCGTGAGTGGTTGTGGATAAGTCTAGTGCTGTTGCCGCTGACTGCGCTGTTGTCGTATCGCGCCCAGATCAATCTGCACGACGTGGTTCCGGCCTGGAGCGCGGTGCTCTCGGTGGCCCTGGTGGCGTGTGTCCTCGGGATGCTGCTGTGGCGCCCGCGCTGGGCGATCTGGGTGACGCTGGGCGGGGTGGCGTGTGTGTTGCTGACCAGCGCCGGGTTGGCGGAAGTCCGGCATTGGTGGTCACCGACTCCGGCAGCGCTTGGCATGTTGTTCGGCTATCTGATCTGGAACTGGCGGCGCCTGAGCGTGGTGCTGACGTACTTTGGCTGGGAACTGGCGCGGCTGGACCGCGAGCCGAAAGTCTTTCCGGAACGTCGCCGCGCGCAATTCACCAGCGCTGACCAGTTGCAGGGGCAGATCATGGCGCTTGAACAGGCCATGAGCCGCACCCGCGACACCCGCCGCTTTATAGCCGACGGCCTGGAATACCTGCCGGTGGCGACGCTGATCAGCGACCCCCAAGGGAAGATTCTGCTGGGCAACCGCAAGGCCCGCGTACTGTTCGATCACCCTCTGGTCGGTGACGATGTGCTCGAGCAACTGGCCCGCCTCGCCTATCCGGAATTATCCACAGAAACGCGTCCGGCGTTATCAGCCCTGCCCCTGCTGGAGTTTCGTGATCACAAGGAACGCAGCCTGCGTCTGGAACGCGCGGCATTGCTGCCGGTGGACGGCGATACGCCGATCGGCTGGCTGCTGAGTCTCACCGACCTCAGCGCCGAGCGCGCCGCTGAAGAACAGCGCGGGGTTTTGCTGCGTTTCCTCTCCCACGATTTGCGTGCCCCGCATTCGGCAATCCTCGCTTTGCTGGATGTGCATCGCCATCAGGCCGGCGCGGATTCCCCACTGTTCGAGCAGATCGAGCGACAGGTGCGTCGTGCGCTGGATCTGACCGATGGTTTCGTGTCGCTAGCACGGGCGGAATCCGAGGCTTATCAGTTTCAGCCCAGCCTGTTCGCGATGCTGGTGCTGGACGTGCTGGATCAGGCCCTGCCCATCGCCCAGCAGAAAGACATCAAATTGCTGCAGGCGATGGATGAGCCATCCCAGGAACGACTGATCCTGGCCGACCAGGGCCTGTTGACCCGTGCCTTGTTCAACCTGCTGGAAAACGCGATCAAGTACAGCCCGGCCGGCACCACGATTCGGTTGAACGTCAGTTGCCAGGGTAATTGGCTGTGCTGTGAATTGACCGATCGGGGCAAAGGCATTGCCGCCGGGGAACTGCCGGATCTGTTCACCCAGTACCGGCGCTTTTCATCGGCGCAGGGGATCGATGGCGTCGGCCTGGGGCTGTCGATGGTCAAGGCTGTGATTGATCATCACGGCGGTAGCATCGAGTGCCAGAGCGTGGTCAATCAGGGCACGACCTTCCGGCTCCGGCTACCGCTGATTGCTGAGTGAACGAGCACAAAAAAACCGGCTATATCAGCCGGTTTTTTTACTTCCGAAAAAAACTTATGCACGTTTTACGGTGTTTTATGAGCTTGAGAAATATATAAGTAAATCAATCAGTTACTTTGAATATTCAGGCCTTTTCAACAAAACCGTACACAGGTTATCCACAAAATCTCAGACAGCCATCTGGTCATTTGCCGCCGGGGCCTGCGGAGCCGGTGGCAGGGAACCCATTTCGCGCTGAGCCTGTTCGTTCCAGGCTTGCACCCGATCGTTCAGGTCGGCAATGGCGCGTGGGCCAGTGCCTTCGGCGTACATCGGCTCACCGATGACCACGGTGATCACGCCTTGCTGCTTGCCCCAGCCGATTTTCGGCCAGAACTTGCCGGCATTGTGTGCAATCGGCAGTACCGGAAGCGCCGCATTCACGGACAATGCGCTGCCACTGCGGGAAAATTTGCCGATCGTGCCGTAGGGAACGCGGGTACCTTCAGGGAAGATCAGTACCCAGACGTTGTCCTTGAGCAGCTCGTCGCCTTTGGCCGCGACTTGCTTGAGCGCGGCTTTCGGGTTGTCGCGGTCAATCGCGATCGGTCGCAACATGGCCATCGCCCAGCCGAAGAACGGCACGTACAGCAATTCGCGCTTGAGCACCTGGCTCAAGGGCGAGAAATAAGCGGAGAGAAAGAACGTCTCCCAGGTGCTCTGGTGGTTCGACTGAATCACACAGGGCCGGTCCGGCACGTTTTCCGCGCCCTTCACCTCATAACGAATGCCGAGAAACACCTTGGTCAACCACAAGGCGCAACGACACCAGTACACATTGATAAAACGATAACGCGCCTTGAACGGCAGAAAGGGCGCGATAAAAAAGCTCAGGCTGCACCACAGCAAGGCAGTGGTGCCCAGCAGCAGGTAAAAGAGAAAAATTCTGATGGCCTGCAGTATCGACATGGCGACGTTTACCGTTACGGGCAATGCCCGACTGTTCAAGCGCACTCCCGATCAATCCCTGGTCAGGAACTTCAGAAGCACTCTAGTTGTGGATAAGTTCTGCGGCAATCGCCGCCAGATCGTCAAAAATCAGGGTGCCGACCGGAAGGGTCTTGGCCTGAGTCTTTTCGCCTTTCCCGGTCTTTACCAAAACGGGCTGTGAATCGACGGCTTTGGCGGCCTCCAGGTCACCAAGGCTGTCGCCGACGAACCAGACATTCGTCAGCGCCACGTTGTAATGCGCCGCGATGGTTTTCAACATGCCCGGTTTAGGCTTGCGGCAATCGCAACCCTCGTCCGGACCATGCGGGCAATACACGATCAGCCCGACTTCACCGCCCTGCTCCGCCACCAGCTCGCGCAAGCGCGCGTGCATGGCATCGAGGGTGGCGAGGTCGTAATAGCCGCGAGCAATGCCCGACTGGTTGGTGGCGACCGCCACCGTCCAGCCGGCCTTGCTCAACTGCGCAATCGCCTCGATCGAGCCGGGCAGTGGAATCCACTCCTCCACCGACTTGATGTAAGCGTCGGAGTCGTAATTGATCACTCCGTCCCGATCGAGAATCAGCAGTTTCAACAGCAGTCCCTCAACCCAGCAGCGAAATGTCGGCCACACCGAGGAACAGGCCACGCAAACGCGCCAGCAGCGCGTAGCGGTTGGCCCGGACCTTGGCGTCTTCGGCATTGACCATCACAGCGTCGAAGAACGCGTCCACCGGTTCGCGCAGGGCAGCCAGGCGGGCCAGCGATTCGTTGTACTGACGCGCCGCGGCCATTGGCTGCACAGCCTGATCGGCCTGCTGGATCGCCGAGTACAGCGAGAACTCGTTGGCATTGTCGAAGTACTTGGCCTCGACCACGGTCGGTACCGAGCCTTCAACCTTGCTCAACAGGTTCGATACCCGTTTGTTGACCGCCGCCAGCGCTGCCGCTTCCGGCAGTTTGCGGAAAGCCTGAACCGCTTGCACACGCTGGTCGAAGTCCAGCGCCGAACCTGGCTTCAGGGCACGGACCGACAGATAGGTCGCGACATCCACGCCTTCGTCTTCGTAACGCGCACGCAGGCGGTCGAAGATGAATTCCAGCACTGCATCATTCAGGCCGGCAGCCTTGACCTTGGCACCGAACGCATTCACGGCAAAGGCCACGGCGTCGTTCAGGTCCAGATCCAGCTGTTTCTCGATCAGGATGCGCAGCACGCCGAGTGCCGCACGGCGCAGGGCATACGGGTCTTTGCTGCCGGTTGGCAGCATGCCGATACCAAAGATACCGACCAGGGTGTCGAGCTTGTCGGCGATCGCGACAGCGGCACCGGTCAGGGTCGCCGGCAATTCGGCACCGGCACCGCGTGGCATGTACTGCTCGTTCAGCGCCAGCGCGACGTCTTCCGGCTCGCCGTCATTAAGGGCGTAGTAGTAACCGGCAACACCTTGCATCTCCGGGAACTCGCCGACCATCTCGGTGGCCAGGTCGCACTTCGACAGCAGGCCTGCGCGGGCCGCCCACGAAGCGTTGCCGCCAATGCGCGCGGCGATGTAAGCGGCGAGTCTGGAAACGCGCTCGGCCTTGTCGTAGACGCTGCCGAGTTTTTCCTGGAACACCACGTTCTTCAGGCGATCATTGAAGGCTTCGAGTTTCTGCTTCTTGTCTTGCTTGAAGAAGAACTCGGCGTCGGTCAGGCGTGGGCGAACCACTTTCTCGTTACCGGCGATGATCTGCTGCGGATCTTTGCTTTCGATGTTGGCCACAGTGATGAACCGTGGCAGCAACTTGCCGTCGGCATCCAGCAGGCAGAAATACTTCTGGTTGTCCTGCATGGTGGTGATCAGCGCTTCTTGCGGCACGTCGAGGAAGCGTTCCTCGAACGAGCACACCAGCGGCACCGGCCATTCGACCAGGGCGGTCACTTCGTCAAGCAGCGCCGGTGGCACGATTGCAGTGCCTTCCTGACGGGTCGCCAGTTCTTCGGTGCGCTTGCTGATGATCTCGCGACGCTCGTTGGCGTCGGCCAGTACATAAGCGGCACGCAGGTCGGCCAGGTAGCTCGATGGCGAACCGATGCGCACGCTTTGCGGGTGATGGAAGCGGTGACCACGGGAATCACGGCCAGCCTTCTGCGCGAGGATCGTGCAGTCGATGACCTGGTCACCGAGCAGCATTACCAGCCACTGGGTCGGACGCACGAACTCTTCCTTGCGCGCACCCCAACGCATGCGTTTCGGGATCGGCAGGTCGTTCAGCGAGTCCTCGACGATGGTCGGCAGCAGGCTTGTGGTCGGCTTGCCGGCGATGTTCTGGCTGTAGCGCAGTTTCGGACCGCTCTGGTCGATTTCGCTCAGCTCGACGCCGCACTTCTTGGCAAAGCCCAGTGCCGCTTGAGTCGGATTGCCTTCGGCATCGAATGCCGCCTGACGTGGCGGGCCGTCGAGGTTGATGCTGCGATCCGGCTGCTGGGTGGCCAATGCAGTGATCAGCACAGCCAGACGACGCGGTGCGGCGTAGACGGTTTTGGTCTCGTAGCTCAGGCCCGCGGCTTGCAGGCCCTTGTCGATACCGGCGAGGAACGCTTCAGCCAGGGTGTTAAGGGCTTTTGGCGGCAGTTCTTCGGTGCCCAGTTCAACCAGAAAATCTTGAGCACTCATTGTGCAGCCTCCAGCTTGGCCAGTACTTCGTCACGCAGGTCCGGGGTCGCCATCGGGAAGCCCAGCTTGGCGCGGGCCAGCAGGTAGGCTTGCGCAACGGAACGCGCCAGGGTGCGTACGCGCAGGATGTATTGCTGACGCGCGGTCACCGAGATTGCCCGGCGCGCATCCAGCAGGTTGAAGGTGTGCGACGCCTTCAGGACCATTTCATAGCTCGGCAGCGGCAGCGGCTGGTCGAGTTCGATCAGGCGCTTGGCTTCGCTTTCATAGAAGTCGAACAGTTCGAACAGTTTGTCGACGTTGGCATGTTCGAAGTTGTAAGTGGACTGCTCCACTTCGTTCTGGTGGAACACGTCGCCGTAGGTCACCTTGCCGAACGGACCGTCAGCCCAGACCAGGTCGTAGACCGAGTCCACGCCTTGCAGGTACATGGCCAGACGCTCCAGACCGTAAGTGATCTCGCCGGTCACCGGGTAGCACTCGATGCCGCCCGCCTGCTGGAAGTAGGTGAACTGGGTCACTTCCATGCCGTTGAGCCAGACTTCCCAGCCCAGACCCCAGGCGCCGAGGGTCGGCGATTCCCAGTTGTCTTCGACGAAGCGAATGTCGTGGACCAGCGGGTCGAGGCCGACATGCTTGAGGGAGCCCAGGTACAGTTCCTGGAAGTTGTCCGGGTTCGGCTTCAGGACTACCTGGAACTGATAGTAGTGCTGCAGACGGTTCGGGTTTTCACCGTAACGGCCGTCAGTCGGACGGCGGCTTGGCTGCACGTACGCGGCGTTCCAGGTTTCCGGGCCGATGGCGCGCAGGAAGGTCGCGGTGTGGAAAGTGCCGGCGCCTACTTCCATATCGTAGGGCTGAAGTACCACACAACCTTGCTCGGCCCAGTATTGCTGGAGCGCGAGGATCAAGTCTTGGAAGGTACGCACGGCTGGCGTAGGCTGGCTCACGAAATTCACCTGTTTCTTGGGCTGCGATTTAAAGAGCGGGAGTATACCCGATTCAGTCGCACCTCCACCCCCTGGAGCCTTATGCCACGCTGCTTTTGGTGTACCGAAGATCCGCTGTACATGGCTTATCACGATCAGGAGTGGGGCGCGCCGCTACGCGATGCGCAGGGTTTGTTCGAGTTGCTTTTGCTTGAAGGGTTCCAGGCCGGGCTGTCCTGGATCACCGTGCTGCGCAAACGCGAGCGCTACCGCGAGGTGCTGTACGGCTTCGACGTGCAGCGTGTGGCGCAGATGAGTGACGCGGAAATCGCCGAACTGATGCTTGATCCCGGGATCATCCGCAACCGCCTCAAACTCAATGCCGCCCGGCGCAATGCCCAGGCCTGGCTGGCGCTGGAAGACCCGGTGGCATTCCTCTGGTCGTTTGTCGGCGACAAACCGATCATCAACCATTTCAAGGATCGCAGCGAAGTCCCGGCGATCACCCCCGAAGCGCTGGCAATGAGCAAGGGCCTGAAAAAGGCCGGCTTCACCTTTGTCGGACCGACCATTTGTTACGCGCTGATGCAGGCCTCGGGCATGGTCATGGATCACACTCAGGACTGTGACCGCTACGCGCAGCTCGCCAACGGCGGTTAGAATGGCCGCCTCGCGCACAGCACAAGATCAGGAGTGACCTGTGGAAAAGTTTAAAGGCGCCTTGCTGGTAGGCGCTCTGCGGCTGTTTGCCCTGCTGCCATGGCGGGCCGTACAGGCCGTGGGTTCGGCAATCGGCTGGATCATGTGGAAAACCCCCAACCGTTCCCGCGACGTGGTACGGATCAACCTCGCCAAGTGTTTTCCACAGATGGACCCGGCCGAGCGCGAGCGTCTGGTCGGCCAGAGCCTGAAAGACATCGGCAAGTCGCTGACCGAAAGCGCCTGCGCGTGGATCTGGCCGGCCCAGCGTTCGATCGATCTGGTGCGCGAAGTCGAAGGCCTCGACATCCTCAAGGACGCATTGGCTTCGGGCAAAGGCGTGGTCGGCATCACCAGCCACCTGGGCAACTGGGAAGTGCTCAACCACTTCTATTGCAGCCAGTGCAAACCGATCATTTTCTATCGCCCGCCCAAGCTCAAGGCGGTGGATGAGTTGCTGCGCAAACAGCGCGTGCAACTGGGCAACAAAGTCGCGGCGTCGACCAAGGAAGGCATCCTCAGCGTCATCAAGGAAGTGCGCAAGGGTGGTGCAGTGGGTATTCCTGCTGACCCGGAACCGGCCGAATCCGCCGGGATCTTCGTGCCGTTCTTCGCCACCCAGGCGCTGACCAGCAAATTCGTGCCGAACATGCTGGCCGGCGGTAAAGCGGTCGGCGTGTTCCTCCACGCCCTGCGCCTGCCGGACGGTTCCGGCTACAAAGTGATCCTCGAAGCGGCGCCAGAGGCCATGTACAGCACCGATACCGCAGAGTCCTGCGCGGCCATGAGCAAAGTGGTCGAGCGTTATGTGGCGGCGTATCCGAGCCAGTACATGTGGAGCATGAAGCGCTTCAAGAAGCGACCGCCGGGCGAAGCGCGCTGGTACTGAGTCGTGGCTGAGGTGCTTGGCATGATCTGTGGATAACCTTGTCGGCAAGGTTATCCACAACCGTTCATTCAAGGGCGCAGCAGATGTCCGAACAACGCAAATCGTTTCGCATCAAGATCACCCACGACAGCTTCGGCGAGTGCCTGGGTCAGACGCGCAATCTGTCGGCCACCGGCGTGTATGTCCAGCATCCGCGCCTGGCTTCGCTGCCCAAGGGCGCAGTGGTTTATGGTCAGGTGCAGGGTTTACCCACAGGCGCGCCGCGGGTACGGATGGAAGTGGTGACGGTGGATGCTGACGGTATCGGCCTGCGTTATCTGTGAACAACGCCCGCTGACTTATTGCGCCTGACGGTCGAGCTTCTTCAGAAACACCGTCATTTCCTTTTCGGCCTGCTTGTCGCCATGGGCGCGGGCGGCTTCCAGACCCTGTTCCCACGCCTGACGCGCGGCGGCGTGATCGCCTAGCGCCTGCTGCGCCTTGCCCAGCAGTTTCCAGGCCGCCGAATACTTCGGATCGAAGCCTACGCAGCGCTGAAAATGCTCGGCAGCCTTGGCATTTTCCCCCAAATCCAGATAGCCCTTACCCAGACCGAAGCGCAGCAGGGAGTTATCCACACCCTTGGCGAGCATTTTTTCCAGGGATTCGAGCATGGGTGGATTCCTTTACTGTGGCGTGTCAGTGATGGGTCTGGCATAGGGAGAGCGCTATCGCGAGCAGGCTCACTCCTACAATTTGGAATGCGTTCCCTTGTAGGAGTGAGCCTGCTCGCGAAGGGGCCAGTCTGATCACCATGTAACCTGGATCAGAAGAAGCTCAACCCCACATGAAACAGCTTCTCCACATCGCGAATATGCTTTTTATCCACAAGGAACAGAATCACATGGTCGCCCGCTTCGATCACCGTGTCATCGTGGGCGATGATCACTTGTTCATTACGAATGACCGCGCCGATGGTAGTGCCCGGTGGCAGGCCGATCTTCTCGATTGGTTTGCCGATGACCTTGCTCGACTTCGCATCACCGTGGGCAATCGCCTCGATGGCTTCTGCCGCACCGCGGCGCAATGAGTGCACGCTGACGATATCGCCACGGCGCACGTGCGCCAGCAGCGTGCCGATGGTCGCCAGTTGCGGGCTGATGGCGATGTCGATATCGCCGCCCTGGATCAGGTCGACGTAGGCCGGGTTGTTGATGATCGTCATGACCTTCTTCGCCCCCAGCCGTTTGGCCAGCAGCGACGACATGATGTTGGCTTCGTCATCGTTGGTCAGGGCGAGGAAGATATCAGCGTCGGCAATGTTCTCTTCCAGCAGCAGATCGCGGTCCGACGCACTGCCCTGCAGCACCACGGTGCTGTCGAGGGTGTCGGAGAGATAGCGGCAGCGTGCCGGGTTCATCTCGATGATCTTCACCTGGTAGCGGCTTTCAATGGCCTCGGCCAGACGCTCGCCGATCTGCCCGCCGCCGGCGATGACGATGCGCTTGTAGGTTTCGTCGAGGCGGCGCATTTCGCTCATCACCGCGCGAATGTTCTCACGGGCGGCGATGAAGAAGACTTCGTCATCGGCCTCGATCACCGTATCGCCCTGGGGCAGGATCGGCCGATCGCGGCGGAAAATGGCGGCCACGCGGGTTTCGACGTTCGGCATGTGCTCACGCAACTGGCGCAGTTGCTGACCCACCAGCGGCCCGCCGTAATACGCGCGAACCGCTACCAGTTGTGCCTGGCCTTCGGCGAAGTCGATCACCTGCAACGCGCCCGGGTGCTGGATCAGACGCTTGATGTAGTTGGTCACCACTTGCTCGGGGCTGATCAGCACATCGACCGGAATCGCTTCGTTCTGAAACAGCTGTTCTTCGCGATTGAGGTAGGACGCTTCGCGCACCCGGGCGATTTTGGTCGGGGTGTGGAACAACGTATGGGCGACCTGGCACGCGACCATGTTGGTCTCGTCGCTGTTGGTCACCGCCACCAGCATGTCGGCATCGTCGGCGCCGGCCTGACGCAGCACCGATGGCAGCGAACCGCGGCCCTGCACGGTGCGGATGTCGAGACGGTCGCCGAGGTCGCGCAGGCGTTCGCCATCGGTGTCGACCACGGTGATGTCGTTGGCTTCGCTGGCCAGGTGTTCGGCCAGCGAACCGCCGACCTGCCCCGCACCGAGGATGATGATTTTCATCCAGTCACTCCATTGAATCCGTTTAGCCGCGCGCGGCAGCGATCTTGATCAGCTTGGCGTAGTAGAACCCGTCATGGCCGCCCTGCTGGGCCAGCAATTGGCGACCATGGGGCTGTTTGATCCCGGCCGTGGTCGCCAGGTCCAGTTCGCGGGCACCCGGCGTGCGTTCGAGGAACGCGGCGATGACTTCGGTGTTCTCGGTCGGTAGCGTCGAGCAGGTGGCGTACAGCAGGATGCCGCCGACTTCGAGGGTTTGCCACATCGCGTCGAGCAACTCGCCTTGCAGTTGCGCGAGGGCGACGATGTCGTCCGGCTGACGAGTCAACTTGATGTCCGGATGACGGCGGATTACCCCGGTGGCCGAACACGGTGCGTCGAGCAGAATGCGCTGGAACGGCTTGCCGTCCCACCAGGTCGCGGTATCGCGGCCATCGGCAGCGATCAGCTCGGCACTCAGGCCCAGCCGCTCTAGGTTTTCCTTCACCCGCACCAGTCGCTTGGCTTCCAGATCCACCGCTACCACGCCGGCCAGTGCCGGTTCGGCTTCGAGGATGTGGCAGGTCTTGCCACCCGGGGCGCAGCAGGCATCGAGCACCCGCTGGCCCGGCGCCAGATCGAGCAAATCGGCGGCCAGTTGCGCGGCTTCGTCCTGCACGCTGATCCAGCCTTCGGCGAAACCCGGCAGGCTGCGCACATCGGCGGCGGCTTCGAGAACGATGCCGTCGCGGCTGTAAACGCATGGCGCGGCGGCGATGCCGGCGTCGCTCAGCAAACCGAGGTAAGCATCGCGGCTGTGATGGCGACGGTTGACCCGCAGAATCATCGGCGGGTGCGCGTTGTTCGCGGCGCAGATCGCTTCCCACTGTTGCGGCCAGAAGGCTTTCAGGGATTTTTGCAGCCAGCGCGGGTGAGCGGTGCGCACTACCGGGTCGCGTTCCAGCTCGGCGAAAATCGTCTCGCTTTCGCGCTGGGCGTTGCGCAGCACGGCATTGAGCAGGCCTTTGGCCCAAGGCTTTTTCAGCTTGTCGGCGCAACCCACGGTTTCACCGATGGCGGCGTGGGCCGGCACGCGGGTGTAGAGCAATTGATAGAGGCCGACCAGCAGCAGCGCTTCGACGTCGGCATCCGCGGCTTTGAACGGCTTTTGCAACAGCTTCTCGGCCAGTGCCGACAGACGTGGCTGCCAGCGCGCGGTGCCAAACGCCAGATCCTGGGTGAAACCGCGATCACGGTCTTCGACCTTGTCCAGTTGCGTCGGCAGCGAACTGTTCAGCGAAGCCTTGCCGCTGAGCACAGCGGCGAGTGCCTTGGCGGCGGCCAGACGCGGGTTCATTGCGCGTCCACCACGGCGCCGAGCACGGTGCCGACGGCGAACTTCTCACGGCGGCTGTTGAACAGGTCGCTGAAGTGCAGCGCCTTGCCGCCGGGCAGTTGCAGGCGGGTCAGGCACAGCGCCTGCTCGCCGCAAGCGACGATCAGGCCGTCCTTGCTGGCGCTGAGCACTTCGCCGGGCGCGCCTTTGCCTTGCGCGAGCGTTGCGGCCAGTACTTTCAGTGCTTCACCGTTGAGGGTGCTGTGGGTGATCGGCCATGGATTGAAGGCGCGGACCAGACGCTCCAGCTCGACCGCAGGGCGGCTCCAGTCGAGGCGCGCTTCGTCTTTGTTCAGCTTGTGGGCGTAGGTGGCGAGTTCGTCGTTCTGTACTTCGCCTTCGAGGGTTCCGGCCGCCAGGCCGGCAATCGCCTGGACCACGGCGGGCGGGCCCATTTCGGCGAGGCGGTCGTGCAGCGTGCCGCCAGTGTCTTGGGCACTGATCGGGGTGACGACCTTGAGCAACATCGGGCCGGTATCCAGGCCCGCTTCCATGCGCATCACGGTTACGCCGCTTTCGGCATCACCGTGTTCCACGGCGCGCTGGATCGGCGCGGCACCGCGCCAGCGAGGCAGCAGCGACGCGTGACTGTTGATGCAGCCCAGGCGCGGAATATCCAGCACCGCTTGCGGCAGGATCAGGCCGTAGGCGACCACCACCATCAAGTCCGGCTTCAGCGCGGCCAGCTCGGCTTGAGCGTCTGCGTTACGCAGAGTCGGCGGCTGTAACACCTGGATATTATTTTCCAGCGCCAACTGTTTAACCGGGCTCGGCATCAGTTTTTGCCCACGACCGGCCGGACGATCCGGTTGGGTGTAGACCGCAACGATCTCGTAAGGGCTGTTCAGCAGGGCCTTGAGGTGCTCGGCGGCGAATTCCGGGGTGCCGGCAAAAACGATGCGCAGTGGCTCAGTCATGAAAGGAGTCTCATAAAAAGAAAAAGGCTTGCCGCAGCAAGCCTTTGAAGAGGGGCATCAAGCGTTCTGGCGATGGAGCTTTTCCAGTTTCTTCTTGATCCGGTCGCGTTTGAGCGTGGACAGGTAATCGACGAACAACTTGCCGTTGAGGTGGTCGCATTCGTGCTGGATGCACACCGCGAGCAGGCCTTCGGCGATCAGTTCGTAGGGCTGGCCGTCGCGGTCCAGCGCCTTGATTTTGACCTTCTGCGGGCGGTCGACGTTTTCGTAGAAACCCGGTACCGAGAGGCAGCCTTCCTGGTACTGATCCATCTCGTCGGTCAGCGATTCGAACTCGGGGTTGATGAACACCCGCGGTTCGGTGCGGTCTTCGGAAAGGTCCATCACGACGATACGTTTGTGCACGTTGACCTGGGTCGCGGCGAGGCCGATGCCTGGCGCTTCATACATTGTTTCAAACATGTCATCGACCAACTGACGCACTTCGTCGTCCACTACAGCCACAGGCTTGGCGATAGTACGCAGACGCGGGTCCGGGAATTCGAGGATGTTTAAAATGGCCATAGGCTGATTGCTGCACGTATTGAGTAAAGTCGGGTCGATGGCCTGGCAGGTCCGAAGATGCAGGCTACCGTTGTGAAGCGTAGCTAATGCATTTTGCAGTAGCGAGCCACGGGGGCTCTGACGGTTCACGCGAACGCACATGATAAAGGGATTCGCTGCATGAGGAAAACACTACTCGCCCTGCTGCTTCTGGCTTCGACCGGTGCTGCGCAAGGGCAAGTGCAACTCAGGGATGGTTTT
Organism: Pseudomonas sp. MG-9; assembly: GCF_018729515.1. NCBI lineage: Bacteria > Pseudomonadati > Pseudomonadota > Gammaproteobacteria > Pseudomonadales > Pseudomonadaceae > Pseudomonas > Pseudomonas sp. MG-9. The sequence goes on along the minus strand of NZ_JAHHZH010000002.1, from coordinate 98,776 downwards.
CCACAGCAATACACCGTGGTTTCGGGAGATACCCTCTGGGACATTTCCGGCAAATACCTGCGCGAGCCGTGGCAGTGGCCACGGCTGTGGCGGGCCAATCCGCAGATTGCAAACCCCAACCTGATCTACCCCGGCGACACGCTGACACTCAGCTACGTCAATGGCCAGCCGCAACTGACCCTCAACCGTGGCGAGTCACGGGGCACGATCAAACTGTCGCCGCGCATTCGCACCAGCCCGGTGGCCGAGGCGATTCCGAGCATTCCGCTGAAATCGATCAACAGTTTTCTGCTGAGCAACCGCATCGTCGACAAGGCCGAAGACTTCGACAAGGCGCCGTACATCGTCGCGGGTGACGCCGAGCGGGTGCTCAGCGGCACGGGTGACCGGATCTTCGCCCGTGGCCATTTCGACCCCAACCAGCCGGTGTACGGCATCTTCCGCCAGGGCAAGGTTTACACCGACCCGCAGACCAAAGAGTTCCTGGGGATCAACGCCGACGATATCGGTGGTGGCGAAATCGTCGCCACCGAAGGCGATGTCGCCACGCTCGCCCTGCAACGCACTACGCAGGAGGTGCGTCTTGGCGACCGCTTGTTCAGCGGCGAAGAGCGCTCGATCAACTCGACCTTCATGCCCAGCGCTCCGAGCACCCAGATCAATGGCTTGATCATCGACGTGCCACGCGGCGTCACCCAGATCGGCGTGATGGACGTGGTCACCCTGAACAAGGGCAAGCGCGATGGCCTGGCCGAAGGCAATGTGTTGGTGGTGATGAAAACCGGGGAAACCGTGCGCGACCGGATCACTGGCCAGCCACTGAAAATTCCTGACGAACGGGCCGGATTGCTGATGGTATTCCGCACCTACGACAAGCTCAGTTACGGCCTTGTCCTCAACGCTTCACGCTCGCTGGCGGTGCTCGACAAGGTGCGTAACCCTTAGCAGGCTTAACAAGTTACCAACAGAGTTATCCACAGCTTGTTCCGAATGGTTCGGGACTTATAACGATCAAGGATGATCCACGATGCTGTCTGCCTGTACGTCCGTTTCCCCTGCGGAACTGGAAGCGCGTTTGCGCCTGCACCGTTTGCCGGATGTCGGCCCGAAACGCTTTGCCAAACTGCTCGAAGCCTTTGGCTCAGCATCAAAAGCCATCAGTGCGCCGGCCAGTGCCTGGCGTGCGCTGGGGTTGCCGGCGACGTGTGCCGAAGCTCGGCGCAGCCCCGAAGTGCGCGACGGCGCCAGCCATGCGTTGCGCTGGCTAGAGCATCCGCACCAGCATTTATTGATGTGGGATCAAGCGGATTACCCGGCGCTGCTGGCGCAGATACCCGACCCGCCGCCGCTGTTGTTCGTGGCCGGGGATCCGCTGATTCTGGAAAAACCGCAACTGGCGATGGTTGGCAGTCGTAGCGCTTCGCGTCCGGGGATGGACACCGCCGCCGCGTTTTCCCGCAGCCTGGCCGGGGCCGGTTTTGTCATCACCAGTGGTCTGGCGCTGGGTATCGATGCGGCCGCCCATCAAGCGGCGCTGGACGTCGGCGGGCAAACCGTCGGAGTGCTCGGCACCGGGCTGGAAAAATTTTATCCACAGCGCAATCGACGACTGGCCGAGGCGATGATCGCTGCCGGCAGTGCGGTGCTTTCGGAGTTTCCTCTGGACGCCGGCCCGACGGCGAGCAATTTTCCGCGGCGCAATCGGATCATCAGCGGTTTGTCCCTCGGCGTGCTGGTGGTCGAGGCGAGTGTCGCCAGCGGTTCGCTGATCACCGCACGGCTGGCAGCGGAACAGGGGCGCGAGGTGTATGCGATTCCCGGCTCGATCCATCACCCCGGTGCGCGCGGTTGTCACCAGTTGATCCGCGACGGTGCGGTGCTGGTGGAAACCATCGAGCACATCCTCGAAGCCCTGCGCGGCTGGCAGCATTTGCCATTATCCACAGACTCGCCGAACACCGATCATCCCTTGCTGAACCTGCTGCATGCCGCGCCGCACACCAGTGAGGCGTTGGCCGATAGCAGCGGCTGGGCGTTGCCCAAAGTTCTGGCAGCGCTCACCGAGCTGGAAATGGAGGGCCGTGCGGTGTGCGAAAACGGTCGCTGGCTGGCCAGGACACGCTAGGTTTTACAGGGAAGATCGGTAAACTGCGCAAAACCTGTTTGCGGAGAGTTTTTTCATGGTCAACAGTTGGCGTGTGCAACAAGCCGCACGAGAGATTCGCGCCGGGGCGGTGATTGCCTATCCAACCGAAGCCGTCTGGGGGCTGGGTTGCGACCCGTGGAACGAGGAGGCGGTGGATCGGCTCTTGGCGATCAAGAACCGTTCGGTGGACAAGGGCCTGATCCTGGTCGCCGACAACATCCGTCAGTTCGATTTCCTGTTCGAAGACTTCCCGCAAGAGTGGATCGACCGCATGTCCAGCACCTGGCCGGGGCCGAATACCTGGCTGGTGCCGCATCAGAACCTGTTGCCGGAGTGGGTGACAGGCGTGCACGACACCGTGGCGCTGCGGGTCAGCGATCACCCGCAGGTACGGGATCTGTGCTCGATGGTCGGGCCGCTGATCTCGACCTCGGCCAACCCGCAGGGGCGTCCGGCGGCGCGCACGCGGTTGCGCGTCGAGCAGTATTTTCGTGGGCAGATCGACCTGATCCTCGGCGGGCAACTGGGCGGGCGCAAGAACCCCAGCGTGATCCGTGATCTGGTGACCGGCAAGGTCATTCGTCCCGACTGATCCGGCCTGAAACGATTGCAATGTGAGTACTCCTCGGCCTGATGGCGAGGAGTCCTACGCGTGCCTGCGATTTATCCTGCAGCAGGGCTTGTTCGCGTGTCGGAAAAGTCGCTAACTGCCCGTATTCATTGACTTTTCCCACCTGATTATCAGACCTCCTTCCGTGGCGGAATTGCCAAAAGCAACCATCCTTTCCCTGCACTCGAAACACTTCGATAAGTTAAGGTCTGCGGAGAAAGAATGGACACTACGGATTTGCAACTCACGGATTACCTGCAGGCGCTTCAGGTGACGCTGAAGAGTCACCATGATGGTTGCCGTATCGTGATGCTTGAAGCGGGGGCGGATACCCAGGAGTTCGATCGGTTTATCGATCGGCAATTTCGACTTCGACTGCAGCACTACATGCTCACGTCGCGAGCGCGGATGCTCGAAACCAAACTGGCAATCAGGTCGCGCAGTACGCATTTTCTGCTGTATCGGCACGATCAACTGCTGGCGGTATTGAGGGCGACTCCGGCGCCGTTCGAATGGGTATCGCTGGCGCAGCAACATGTTTCTCCGACGGTGGCGTTGTCGCGCCATGTCGAATTCAGCCGCTTGATTTCGTACTCGACCAATCAACTGCCCATCGCGGTCAACGGTCTGCTGGCGGCCGCAGTCGAGTGGGCAATAAAACGTGGTTATCAGGGCGTCACCGCGCTGTGCAGGTCACAACAGCTGCGCTTTTACCAGCGTTTCGGCCTGATGCCGATCGCTTCCAATCCTTTGCATATCGAACAGCGCGCACGCGGTGATTACTGGGTGTTGTCCGCCGAATGGCGACAGATCCTGGCGGCGGTTCAACAGCCTGATCAGGCCACGGTTGGCCATCTGGTGCAAAAACCGCTGGTGTGTCATCCACCGGGTTTCTGAAGGTGTTCGAACTGTCTTGCCAGCCTGGTTCTGAAACCCTGACTGGCAAGATGCCGAGGGTTTATCAGGGCAGCAGGATGGTCGAGCCGGTGGTGCGCCGCGCCGACAGTTCGGTCTGCGCCTTCGCCGCATCAGCCAGTGAGTAACGCTGGCTGATGTCGACCTTGATCTTGCCGCTGATGATCATCTCGAACAGCTCGTCGGCCATGCGCTGCAGGTTTTCGGCGTTGTTGGCGTAGGTCGCCAAGGTCGGGCGGGTCACGTACAGCGAACCCTTGGCCGCAAGAATCCCCAGATTCACTCCGTCCACCGCACCGGAGGCATTGCCGAAGCTCACCACCAGGCCGCGCGGCGCCACGCTGTCGAGCGAGGTCAGCCAGGTGTCCTTGCCGACGCCGTCGTACACCACCGGGACTTTCTTGCCATCGGTCAGCTCCAGCACCCGCTGCGCGACGTTTTCATGGCTGTAGTCGATGGTTGCCCAGGCGCCGTTGGCCTTGGCCAGATCGGCTTTTTCCTTCGAGCTGACGGTGCCGATCAGTTTTACGCCCAGTGCCTTGGCCCATTGGCAGGCCAGCGAACCGACGCCTCCGGCTGCCGCGTGGAACAGAATGGTTTCGCCAGCCTTGAGGTCATAGGTCTGGCGCAGCAGGTACTGCACGGTGAGGCCCTTGAGCATGACCCCGGCAGCGGTGTCGAAGCTGATCTCGTCCGGCAGCTTCACCAGATTGGCTTCGGGCAGGACGTGCAACTCGCTGTAGGCGCCCAATGGGCCGCTGCCGTACGCCACGCGGTCACCAACCTTGAACCGGGTGACGTCGCTGCCCACCGCATCGACGATGCCGGCGCCTTCAGCGCCGAGGCCGGATGGCAAGGCTGGCGGTGCATACAGACCGCTGCGGTAATAGGTGTCGATGAAGTTCAGGCCGATCGCCTTGTTCGCCACCCGTACCTGATTCGGGCCGGGTGCGGCAGGTTCGTAGTCAACATACTCGAGCACTTCGGGACCGCCGTGGGCGCGGAACTGGATACGCTTTGCCATCTGCCTGCTCTCCTTGGGTCGATTGCGAGCCCCCTATCCAACTCCCCTGCTTGATCTTCGTCAACTGCGGCGCGCGGGTCTGCGGTGTTATGCTACGCGCCCATTTGCGCCGACCCCCGCCTGCGGGGCGCCCGCGTAGCTATGCCCTGATTCAAGGTGAAGCCATGACGACCCGCACCGACGCCGTAAAGGCCTATCTGCTCGACCTGCAAGACCGCATCTGTGCCGCACTGGAAACCGAAGATGGCGGCACGCGCTTCGTCGAAGACGCCTGGGCCCGGCCTGCCGGTGGTGGTGGTCGTACTCGCGTGATCGAAAACGGCACGGTGATCGAAAAGGGTGGCGTCAACTTTTCTCACGTGTTCGGCAGCGGCCTGCCGCCGTCGGCCAGCGCCCATCGCCCGGAGCTGGCGGGACGCGGCTTCGAAGCCCTCGGCGTGTCGCTGGTGATTCACCCGCACAACCCGCATGTACCGACGTCCCACGCCAACGTGCGCTTTTTCATCGCCGAAAAGGAAGGTGAAGAGCCGGTCTGGTGGTTTGGTGGTGGCTTCGACCTGACCCCGTACTACGGCAACGAAGAAGACTGCATCCACTGGCACCGCGTTGCCGAACAGGCCTGCGCGCCGTTCGGGCCGGACGTCTACCCGCGTTACAAGGCCTGGTGCGACACCTACTTCCACATCAAGCATCGGCATGAACCGCGCGGCATCGGCGGCCTGTTCTTCGATGACCTGAACGAGTGGGACTTCGACACCAGTTTCGCCTTCATGCGTGCCATTGGCGACGCCTACATCGACGCTTACCTGCCCATCGTGCAGCGCCGCAAGCATGATGCGTTCACCGCCAAACAGCGTGAATTCCAGGAATTCCGCCGTGGCCGCTACGTCGAGTTCAACCTGGTGTATGACCGCGGCACCCTGTTCGGTCTGCAGTCGGGCGGGCGTACCGAGTCGATCCTCATGTCGCTGCCGCCGCAAGTGCGCTGGGCCTACGACTTCAAAGCCGAGCCCGGCAGCGAAGAAGCGCGCCTGACCGACTACTTCCTGCAAGATCGCGACTGGCTGGCCCAGGCCTGAGGACTGCTGATGGATCGTTACGTCGTTTTCGGTAACCCGATCGGCCACAGCAAGTCGCCGATGATTCACAAACTGTTCGCCGAGCAGACCGGGCAACGCCTCGACTACAGCACGCTACTGGCGCCACTCGACGACTTTAGCGGCTGCGCGACGGCGTTCTTCCAGGACGGTCGCGGCGCCAACGTTACCGTGCCGTTCAAGGAAGACGCCTATCGTCTGGCCAACAGCCTGACCGCCCGTGCGCAACGGGCCGGTGCGGTGAACACCTTGAGCAAACTCGCCGACGGTACGCTGCTCGGTGACAACACCGACGGCGCCGGGCTGGTGCGCGACCTGACGGTGAACGCCGGGTTCAGCCTGACCGGCAAACGCATCCTGCTGCTTGGTGCCGGTGGCGCAGTGCGTGGCGCGCTGGAGCCGTTGCTGGCGGAAAAACCGGCGTCGGTGATCATCGCCAACCGCACGGTGGACAAGGCCGAGCTGCTGGCCGAGTTGTTCTGTGATCTGGGGTCGGTGGCGGCCAGTGGTTTCGACTGGTTGCGGGAGCCGGTGGACGTGATCATCAACGCCACCTCGGCCAGCCTGACCGGCGAGGTGCCGCCAATTGCACCGAGCCTGATCGAGCCGGGCCAGACCCTGTGCTACGACATGATGTATGGCAAAGAGCCGACCGCGTTCTGCCGGTGGGCCAGTGAGCATGGCGCAGCGGTGGTGATGGATGGTCTGGGGATGCTGGCCGAGCAGGCCGCCGAGGCGTTTTTCCTCTGGCGCGGCGTGCGCCCGGATACGGCGCCGGTACTGGCCGAGCTACGTCGCCAGCTAGCGCAATAATCCTTGTAGGAGTGAGCCTGCTCGCGATAGCGGAGTGTCAGACACAAATGTTTCAACTGATACTCCGCTATCGCGAGCAGGCTCACTCCTACAGGGGTATGCGGTGTTTATTGGATCAATCCTCAAACCGGATCGGGCATTTCTCCGGCCCTTCCAGCTTGCGCAGCTCCTCCACCACCTGCGGCCGTGCCCGGCGCAGGGTCAGGCTGCGATTCTGGCGCAGCAGGCGCCGCGCTTCCTGGTGCAGCATTTCCACTCCCGAATAGTCGATGAAGTTGATGTGTTGCGCATCGATCACCACCCGTGTGCCGTGCAGCCGTTGCAGACGCACTTGCAGGTAATGGCTGGCGCCGAAGAAGATCGAGCCGCCGACCCGCAGTACGTCGTCTTCGCCATCGCGCCAATGCTGAACCCGCGGTTGCGAAGTGCGCTTGAGGTAGAAGAACAGCGAGGCCAGCACTCCGGCATAAATCGCCGTCTGCAACTCCAGCAGCAAGGTGGCGAGGCAAGTCAGCGCCATGACCACGAATTCGGCGTGGCTGACCCGCAGCAACGAACGGATCCCGCGATGATCCACCAGTCCCCAGGCGATCAACAGAATGCTCCCGGCCATGGCCGGAATCGGAATGTGCGAAATCAGTCCGGCGCCGAAAATCGCGAACAGCGCGACCCAGATCGCCGAAAACACCCCGGCCAGCGGCGAGCAGGCGCCCGCTTCGTAACTCAGGCCGGAACGGGTGAACGAGCCGGCCGACAACGATCCAGAGAAGAACGCGCCGACGATATTCGACAAACCCTGTGCGCGAACTTCCTGATTGGCGTCGAGCAACTGCTGCGAACGTGCAGCAATCGAGCGGGCAATCGAAAGACTGGTGACCAGACCGAGCATGCCCACCGCCACGGCACTCGGCAGCAAACGCAGAATCAGATCCAGATCCAGCGGCAGCGCACTGAACGGCGGCAAACGCCCGACAAAGGCGCTGACAAGATGCACATGGCCGAACATCGACGGCCATAACCACACCACCGCACTGCCCAGCACCAGCGTTATCAACAGAGTCGGCCAACGTGGCAGCAGTTGTCTGAGCACGAAACCGACCACCACCGTGGCCACGCCCAACACCAGCGAAGGTTTATCCACAGCCCGCAGATGCTGCAGCAGATCCATCAGACTGGCCAGTGCCGTGGCTTTCGCCGGCAGATCCAGCCCCAGCAGGTTCGGCAACTGGCCGATGGCAATCACCACCGCCGCGCCGAGGGTGAACCCCAGCACCACTGAATGCGAGACGAAGTTCACCAAAGCCCCGAAGCGCAGCAAACCGAGCAGCCATTGGAAGATCCCGGCGAGCAAGGTCAGCAACAGGATCAGCATGATGTAGTCCTGCGACGCGGGCACGGCCAGCGGGCTGACGCTGGCGTAGAGCACAATCGAAATCGCCGCAGTCGGGCCGCAGATCAGGTGCCATGACGAACCCCACAGGCAGGCGATCAATACCGGGATGATCGCGGCGTAGAGGCCGTACTCGGGTGGGAGGCCGGCGATCAGGGCGTAGGCGATCGACTGCGGTAAGGCGAGAATCGCGCCGCTCAGGCCAACGACCAGATCCCGTCCAACGCTGGCGCGGGTTTGCCGGGGCAGCCAGTTCAGGAAAGGGAAGAGTGAGTGGCGACTGGGGAAGGCCATGGGGGCTCGCGGTTGAGTTTTGCGAAAGATTAACAGAGGACGACACAGACATTGTGGTGAGGGGGCTTGCCCCCGTTGGGTGGCGCAGCCACCCCTGAATCAGGACAGGTATTCAGTCTGTCAGACCTTATTGTGCGCTTTGGGAGGGCTTCGCCCTCCAACGGGGCAAGCCCCCTCGCCACAGAGGAACTGCAGGAACTGGATCAGAGCTTGGCTTTTACCGCCGCCAACGCTTCTTTGCCATCGGCAGTTTTGACCCCGTCCAGCCATTTATCCAGTACCGCCGGATTGGCCTTGATCCACACCTTCACCGCATCGGCATTGCTGACCTTCTTGTTCACCACCTCAGCCATGATGCTGTTCTCCATTTCCTGGGTGAATGACAGGTTGCTCAGCAACTTGCCCACATTCGGGCAGGCCTCGGCGTAGCCCTTGCGCGTCAGGGTGAACACGCTGCCGGTGTCGCCGAAATACTTCTCGCCGCCCTTCAGGTAATGCATCTTCAGTTGCACGTTCATTGGGTGCGGGGTCCAGCCGAGGAAGGTGACGAATTTCTGTTTCTTCACCGCCCGCGAGACTTCGGCGAGCATCGCCTGCTCGCTGGACTCGATCAGCTTCCACTGACCGAGGTCGAAGTCGTTCTTCTTGATGATCTCCTGCAGCGAGATGTTCGCAGGCGCGCCGGAACCGATGCCGTAGATCTTCTTGTCGAATTTGTCGGCGTATTTGTTCAGGTCGGCAAAGTTGTGCACACCGGCGTCCCACACGTAGTCCGGTACCGCCAGGGTGAATTCGGTGCCGTCGAGGTTCTTCGCCAGTTGCGTCACGTCGCCGGTGGCGACGAATTTGTCGTAGAAGCCCTGCTGCGCCGGCATCCAGTTACCGAGGAACACATCCACCTGACCGTCCTTCAAGCCGCCGAAGGTGATCGGCACCGCGAGGGTGTCGACCTTGGCCTTGTAGCCCATGCCGTCGAGCAAAAAACCGGCGATGGCGTTGGTTGCGGCGATGTCGCTCCAGCCCGGATCGGCCATTTTCACCGTTTCGCAGCTTTGCTCGGCGAATGCCGAGGCGCTGCCCAGGGCCAGCAGGCCAATCGTCAGTGCTGTGGATAACTTGCGCATGGACTTCCCCTTAACATTATTGGTTTTGGCAGGGTTGTGGATAACGGGCCTTGCGCTCCAGATCGTCGAGGTCGATGTGGTTGCGCATGTACTGCTGACTGGCGTCCACCAGCGGCTGGTGATCCCAGCTCTTCAGCTTGCCGAGGGTCAGCGCCTCGGCAACAAAACGGCGGCGACGCTGGCTGGCGAGCACATCGCGGTGGATCGCCGGAATGTCCCACTTGGCTCGCGCTTCGGCGAGAAAATCGTCGAACAGCGGGCGATGTTGCGGCGACTGGCTGAGTTCCTCGCATTCACGCGGATCGTTGTGCACGTCGAAGAGCAGACAAGGGTCGCTTTCACTGTAGATAAATTTGTACGCACCGCGCCGGATCATCATCAACGGGCTGATCGTGCCTTCGGCCATGTATTCGCCAAACACTTCGTCGTGTCCGCCCTGCCCTTGCAGATGCGCTACCAGTGAACGCCCATCCAGCGGCAGGCCTGGTTCCAGGGTGCCACCGGCCAGTTCGACAAAGGTCGGCAACAGGTCGGCAGTGGACACGGCGGCGCTGACCCGGGAGGCGGCGAACTGCCCCGGCGCACTGATCAGCAGTGGCACCCGTGCGGCCATCTCGAACCAGTGCATTTTGTACCAGAGGCCCTTCTCGCCAAGCATGTCGCCGTGGTCACCGGAGAAGACAATGATGGTGTCATCGATCAACCCGGTTTCTTCGAGGGTTTGCAGGAGTTTGCCGACGTTGGCGTCGATATAGCTGCACGCCCCGAAGTACGCCCGGCGTGCGTCGCGGATCTTATCCACAGGCAATGGCTTATCCCACAGGTCGTAGACCTTGAGCAGGCGTTGCGAGTGGGGATCGAGCGAATGTTGATCCGGGGTTGTCGGCAGTGGGATGTCATTGTCGTCATACAAATCCCAGAACGCCTTGGGAATCGTGTACGGGTCGTGTGGGTGGGTCATCGACACGGTCAGGCAGAACGGCTGGTCGCCGTCCTCGCGGATATGGTCGAACAGGTACTGCTGAGCCTTGAACACCACCTCTTCATCGAAGTCGAGCTGATTGGTGCGCACGCACGGCCCTGTCTGCAGTACCGAGGACATGTTGTGATACCAGCTCGGGCGCACGTCCGGTTCGTCCCAATTTACCGCCCAGCCGTAGTCGGCCGGGTAGATATCGCTGGTCAGGCGTTCTTCATAGCCGTGCAGTTGATCCGGGCCGCAGAAATGCATCTTGCCCGACAGCGCGGTGCGGTAGCCGAGGCGACGCAGGTAGTGGGCGTAGGTCGGAATGTCGGCGGGGAAATCGGCGGCGTTGTCGTAGGCGCCGATCTTGCTCGGCAACTGGCCGCTGACCAGGGTGAAGCGCGACGGCGCGCACAACGGGCTGTTGCAGTAAGCGGCATCGAACACCACGCCTTGCGCAGCGAGGCGCGAAAGATTCGGCAGTTTGATCGGCGAGGGGCCGTAGATCGGCAACATTGGCGCGGCCATTTGATCGGCCATGATGAAAAGAATGTTCTTGCGCTTCATGTGATCGCGGCGTTCCATAGTGAATATTTATGCGACATTGCTGCGATCGAGCATGGAGTCCATGCTCTGTCGGGTAAAGCCCGCGCCGGACAATGACTAGGATAAGCACAGCTTATGTATGAAGCCCTCGGTAATCTGTCCCTCGATCTGTTGCGTGCTTTCGAAGCGGCGGCGCGCCATCGCAGCTTTACCGCTGCGGCGGTAGAGCTTGGCACCACGCAGCCGGCGATCAGCCAACAGATCAAGCGTCTGGAAGAACAACTGGGGGCGCGGCTGTTTGACCGGATCTACCGGGGCATCGAACTGACCGAGGGCGGGACCCTTCTGTTCGAGCAGGTTCAGCTCGGTTTGCAGCATATCGATGCAGGGTTGAGCGCGATCAGCACACAACAGCAGCATGAGGTGTTGCAGGTCGCCACCGACTTCGCCTTTGCTGCGTACTGGCTGATGCCGCGCCTGCATCGCTTCCATGAAGCCAATCCGCAGGTTGACGTCAGCCTGGTGACCAGCGAGCGCAACCACAACATGCTGCGCACCGACATCGATGTCGCAATCTTGTTTGGCGACGGGCGCTTCAAGCAGGGCGAAAGCCATTGGCTGTTCAGCGAAGAAGTGTTCCCGGTGTGCAGCCCGCAATTGCTCAAGGACCGGCCCCTGCCCTTGCCCGCCCAGGCGTTGCTGGAGTTTCCGCTGCTGCACCTGCGCGGTGAAAACAGCAGCAACTGGTTTGACTGGAGCAGGCTGTTCCGCGAACTGGGCATCACTACCCCGCCGGCACCCGGGCAATTGCGTTTCGACAATTACACGCTGTTGATTCAAGCGGCGATTGGCGGCCAGGGTGTCGCCATCGGCTGGCGGCACCTTGTGGATAACTTGCTGAGCCAGGGCTTGCTGTGCCGGCCTATCGCCGAGACTACCCTGTCGCGTCTGGGGTATTACGTGGTGCTGCCGCAACGCAAACGTCGTGGTGCGTTGATTGAACAGTTTGTGGACTGGTTGATGGCCGAGCAGACCAGCAGCGCCGAATCCCTGACGGGCATGGCGCTCCCGTCGATTGCGGTTTGAAGATCAAAAGATCGCAGCCTGCGGCAGCTCCTACATGGAGTCGCACTTCAACCCGTAGGAGCTGCCGAAGGCTGCGATCTTTTTACGTATCTGACGTCGCCACAAAATTAACATGCTGCCCGACATGCAGATTCAGCCTCAGCTCATCGGCAATCCCCACCGCGACCCGGTTCAGCCGTTCCAGCGGCTCCGCCAGCCCCGGCTCAAGATTGCCGCCGACCTGGCTGAAATGCTCGATGGTCAGCCCCGCTACACCGTGTGGCGCGTTCACCAGCGTCCATTGCAGTGGGCTGCTTTGCAGGGCTTCGCGGATTTCTTCGGCGGCGTGGCGTTGCAGCCCGTCATCCAGATCCGGTTCGTCGAGGACGGCAAAATTCCCTACCAGAAACAGCCGTGACACGTTGGCCGCCTGCAGGCCGTCGACCAACGCATCGACTGCCAGCACCTGTTCCACCGGCCCGAGCACCACGGACCGCTCCACATGGTCGCTGCTGAACGGCAGGCCCGGCGCGTCCAGCAGACAGATCACCGCCGAGCTGCCCGCTACGCTTTGATTGACCCGCTCGGCGTCGAACAGATCGCCGCTCTTGGTGCGCAGGCCGGGACGTGGCGCGAGCACGTTCAAATCGTCGAGAATCGCGATGACTTCGTGCTGCCTGCGCAGCAATTCAGCCATCAACGCGCCGCCCAGGCTGGCCATGGCACCATACAGCACCACTTTCACCGTTGGGGTTTCGGCATTTTTCATGGCTGAGCTCCTGTTCCTGTCATATGGCGTGTGACCCACAGGGAGCGGTGAGGGTTCGAATCGATTCAGAGGCTTGCAGATGCACACGATCAAGGGCTACCACGCCCATATCTATTACGACGCCAGCACCCTTGCTCAGGCCCGGGCCTTGTGCGAACAGGCGGCACAGACCTTTGCCTTGCAGATGGGCCGAATGCACGAGCGCCCAGTCGGCCCGCACCCGGACTGGAGCTGCCAGTTGGCCTTCGGCCCGGCGCTGATCGGCGAGGTGCTGCCGTGGCTGGCGCTCAATCGCAAGGGGCTGGTGGTGTTCCTGCACCCGGACACCGGCGATGATCTGCTCGACCACACCGAGCATGCGATCTGGATGGGGGCGATACGGCCGTTGGATCTGTCTATTTTTTGATCGGGCTTTGGTAAACCTGCAGGGTTTCTTGCGGCTCGCCCGGCAACTGCTCGTCCAGATGCAGCCAGGGCAGTTGACTGGCAGTCCAGATATGCCGCTCGGCGGGCGCCTGCTCCGGGTGATCCAGCGTGGCGATGGTCACATCGATGCTTTCGGGGCTGAGCAGGGTCACCAGCGCCAGCTGCGCGCCGCACTGCGGGCAGAAATATCGCGCGCAACTGTTCGACGAGTCATAGCGCGACGGCGTCCCGGCCAGCCACTGGAATCTGGCCGCCGGCAGCGTGATCCATGTGGTGACGATGCCGCCGCTGACCTTGCGGCAGATTGAGCAGTGGCAGTGGGCAATGTCGTGCAATGGCCCGCTGAACTGATAGCGGATGTGTCCGCAGTGGCAGCCACCGCTGTGCAATTCCCCCATGTCCGCGTCCTCCCGTCCCCGAATTATTTGACTCTAGCCGCATCCGACGGCCGGTTGACCATTCACCCCAAGCTTTCTTCAGCGAAAGGTAGTTGAAAGGTTGCCCGATTAGGATCGCCGCCACTACCGGCAACAGACCGGTTGGCCAAAGCGTGTGATCGCTCGCACGTCAGGCCCAATTAACAACAACAATGGTGATTCTGATGTCCTCTGTAGCCCGCCTTCTCGCTGAAACTCCGCCCGTACGTCTCGTGCTTCCCGTTCTGCGCTGATCCATCCGATCCGCTCACTCATTTAGCCGCGCTACGCCTGGAGTATTCCCATGCTGACTTTCCTTGGCTTTGCCATGGTCATCACGTTCATGTTCCTGATCATGACCAAGCGCCTGTCTGCGCTGATCGCCCTGATCATCATCCCGATCCTGTTCGCGCTGTTCGGTGGCTTTGCGCCGAAGATTGGCCCGATGATGCTCGAAGGCATCACCAAGCTCGCGCCGACCGGCGTGATGCTGATGTTCGCCATTCTGTACTTCGCCCTGATGATCGACTCCGGCCTGTTCGACCCGGCCGTGCGCAAGATCCTCAAACTGGTCAAGGGCGACCCGTTGAAAGTTTCGGTCGGTACCGCCGTGCTGGCGCTCGTCGTCTCCCTCGATGGTGACGGCGCGACCACTTACATGATCTGCGTGGCCGCCATGCTGCCGCTGTACAGCCGTATCGGCATGAGCCCGCGAATCATGGCCGGTCTGATCATCCTCGCCGGTGGCGTGATGAACATGACCCCCTGGGGCGGCCCGACCGCCCGTGCCGCCAGTGCGCTGCACGTGGACCCGTCGGACATCTTCGTGCCGATGATTCCGGCGATGGCTGCCGGTGTGGTGGCGATCCTGATCATTGCCTACTTCTACGGCAAACGTGAACGGGCGCGTCTGGGTGAATTGCACCTGATCGGCGACGAGATCGACCACAGTGAAATCAGTGTGTCGCAGTTCCCGGATGCCCGTCGTCCGAAGCTGATCTGGTTCAACGGCCTGCTGACCCTGGCGCTGATGTGCACCCTGATCGCCGGCCTGCTGCCGCTGCCGGTGTTGTTCATGGTGGCGTTCAGTATCGCGATGATCGTCAACTACCCGTGCCTGCAAATGCAGAAGGACCGCGTTGCGGCCCACGCCGGCAGCGTGCTGTCGGTGGTCAGTCTGATTTTCGCTGCGGGTATCTTCACCGGTATCCTGTCCGGAACCGGCATGGTCGACGCCATGTCGAAAAGTCTGCTGGCAGTGATTCCGGACTTCCTCGGCCCGTATCTGGCGGTGATCACGGCGCTGGTGAGCATGCCGTTCACGTTCTTCATGTCGAACGACGCGTTCTACTACGGCGTGTTGCCGGTGCTCTCCGAAGCGGCCAGCCATTACGGTATCACCGCCGTGGAAATGGCCCGTGCCTCGATCGTCGGTCAGCCCGTCCACCTGCTGAGTCCACTGGTTCCGTCGACTTACCTGCTGGTGGCTTTGGCCGGTATCGAATTCGGTGACCACCAGCGTTTCACCTTGAAGTGGGCAGTGCTGGTCTGCCTGTGCATACTAGTGGCCGCCTTGCTGCTGGGAACGTTCCCGCTGTTCAGCACGTTGTAACGGCATTCACTCACCAGGACGCCAGCTGCTTGCTGGCGTCCTGGTTTAACATTCGCTCAAAGGAATACACATGGATTGGCTGACCAACCCCGAAATCTGGGTTGCCTTCTTTACCCTGACCGCCCTGGAAATCGTTCTGGGCATCGATAACATCATCATGATTTCGATCCTGGTCAGCCGCATGCCCAAGCACATGCAGCAGCGCACGCGGATCTTCGGGCTTGGCCTGGCGATGATCACGCGGATCCTGTTGCTGCTGTCGATCACCTGGGTCATGCGCCTGACCGCCGACCTGTTCGTGGTGTTCGGCCAGGGCATTTCCGGTCGCGACCTGATCCTGTTCTTCGGTGGCCTGTTTCTCCTGTGGAAGAGCTCGCAAGAGATGTATCACGGGCTGGAAGGCGAAGACGAAAGCGGCGACGAGCCTTCGGGCAAGGGCGGCAACTTCCTCTACACCATCATCCAGATCGCGATCATCGACATCGTGTTCTCGCTGGACTCGGTGATCACCGCCGTCGGCATGGTGTCCCACGTGCCGGTCATGGTCGCTGCAATCGTCGTCGCGGTGCTGGTGATGATGGCCGCCTCGGGCAAGATCAGCGAATTCATCGACAAACATCCATCGCTGAAAATGCTCGCGCTGTCGTTCCTGCTGGTGGTCGGTACCGTGCTGATCGCCGAATCCTTCGATGTGCACGTACCGAAAGGCTACGTCTACTTCGCCATGGCGTTCTCGCTGGCGGTTGAAGCGATCAACATCAAGATGCGCACCGCGATTGCGAAGAAGAAAAAACAGCAGGACCCGGTGAAACTGCGCAAGGACATTCCGGGGCAGTAATCCACTAGTTCACACGCAACATCCCTTGTGGGAGCGGGTTTGCTCGCGAAGGGGCAGGGTCAGTCGACAGAAATGTTGGCTGATCCAGCGCTTTCGCGAGCAAGCCTGCTCCCACAATTGTTCAAGGGCACTGAAAAACTCGGGCAATCCACAAAACCTGTGACATCGGGTTGATGCCAGAGGAGGCGGACGAAGCTGTTTTTCATGACAGTTTTATTTCAATCAGCACTTTAGCTGTGCAATGCTGGCGCCCAGACCGTTAGCCAACTACAGCTTAAGTATCAAAAACGTAGAAACCGCGCGGGACCGTCAACTTGCCCCTCTGGGGCGCTGCAACTACAGGGGGTCTGCATGCTCACCCTGCTCAATTTGCTCTCTGCCGTGGCCCTGCTGATCTGGGGCACGCACATCGTCCGAACCGGCATCCTGCGCGTGTACGGCACCAACCTGCGCCATGTGATCGGCCAGAACATGTCCAGGCGCTGGCTCGCGTTCGTCGCCGGCATCGTTGTCACAGCGATGGTGCAGAGCAGCAACGCCACGGCCATGCTCGTTACTTCCTTCGTCGGTCAGGGCCTGATGGCGCTGACCCCGGCGCTGGCAACCATGCTCGGTGCCGATGTCGGTACCGCGCTGATGGCGCGGGTGCTGACGTTCGACCTGTCGTGGCTGTCGCCGCTGCTGATTTTTCTTGGGGTGATTTTCTTTCTCTCACGCAAACAGACGCGGCTCGGGCAGATGGGCCGGGTGGCGATCGGTCTGGGGTTGATCATTCTGGCGTTGCAACTGATCGTCGAAGCCGCCGCACCGATCACTCACGCCCAAGGAGTGAAGGTGATCTTCGCCTCGCTGACCGGCGATATCCTGCTCGATGCCCTGGTCGGCGCGCTGTTCGCGATGATTTCCTACTCCAGCCTCGCTGCCGTGCTGCT
Organism: Pseudomonas sp. MG-9; assembly: GCF_018729515.1. Taxonomy (NCBI): domain Bacteria; kingdom Pseudomonadati; phylum Pseudomonadota; class Gammaproteobacteria; order Pseudomonadales; family Pseudomonadaceae; genus Pseudomonas; species Pseudomonas sp. MG-9. Next base: position 81,795 of record NZ_JAHHZH010000002.1, on the reverse strand, counting down.
GACCGCGACGCTGGCCGGCGCCAGTGTGATCAGTCTGCCGGTGGCGATCGGCCTGGTGATCGGCGCCAACATCGGCAGCGGCGTGCTGGCGTTCATGAGTACCAGTATGCAGAACGCGGCCGGGCGCCAAGTGGCGCTGGGCAGCCTGTTGTACAAGCTGATCGGGCTGTTGCTGATCATTCCGGTGCTCGATCCGTTGGTGCACTGGATGGACGGTCTGGATTTCAGCCCGCAGGAAATGGTCATCGGCTTCCACCTGCTCTACAACACTGTGCGCTGCCTGATTCTGCTGCCCAGCGTCTCGCCGATGGCGCGCCTGTGCGCCTGGCTGTTGCCGGAGCGCCCGGAGGTCAACGGCACTGCCAAGCCGCGACATCTGGATCTGACCGCGTTGTCGACGCCAAGCCTGGCGCTGGCCAACGCCGCCCGCGAGACCCTGCGCATGGGCGACCTGATCGACAACATGCTCGACGCCACCCTCGACGTGTTGCGCGGCAAGCAGACCGCCGTTACCCAAGAGATGCGCCGTCTGACCGATGACGTCGAAGCCCTGTACAGCGCGATCAAGCTGTACCTGGCGCAAATGCCCCGCGAGGACCTCGGCGAGCAGGACAGTCGGCGCTGGGCGGAGACCATCGAGCTGGCAATCAACCTGAAACTGGCCAGCGACCTGATCGAACGCATGCTGCGCAAGGTGCAGCAGCAGAAAACCTCACAACGTCGCTCGTTTTCCGAGGAAGGTCTGGAAGATCTGGCCGGGCTGCATCAGCAGCTGATCGCCAATTTGCGCCTGGGGCTGTCGGTGTTTCTCAGCGGCGACAAGGAAAGCGCTCGTCAGCTATTGCGCGAAAAACGTCGCTTCCGCGCACAGGAGCGCCGTTTGGCCCATGCCCATGTCAGCCGTTTGCAACGTAAGATCGTGCAGAGTCTGGAAACCAGTTCGCTGCACCTGGAGCTGATTGCGGATATGAAGCGCTTGAATTCGCTGTTTTGCAGCAGTGCTTACGTGGTGCTGGAAACGGCGGATACCGGGGCGCTGGAAGCGGATGATATTGCCGACATTACGCATTCGCCTTGAACGTCTGGGGCTGGGGTCAGTCAGTAACATTGATTCAGCCTTCAGGGCGCTATCGCGAGCAGGCTCACTCCTACAGGGGGAACGCGTTTCAAATGTAGGAGTGAGCCTGCTCGCGATGAGGGCCTGACTGACGACACGGATCTCCAAATCAGCCGTACGGAAGCCTGTTATGCGTTGCCTGTTGTTCGCCTGTCTGTTGCTCGGTTCCCTGCCCGCCTTCGCCGTTGATCGATTTCAGGTCGAAGGCTATGCGCTGCCTAACGGTTTGCAGCTGTTGCTCAAGCCGGGCACCGAACGCGGGCACGTGGCGATCCGCCTGGTGGTGGGCGTCGGTCTCGACGATTTCGATTGCGATGAAAAAGAGCTGCCGCATCTGCTCGAGCACCTGCTGTTCAGCGGCGTCGACGCCACTGGCGAAGGTGGCCTCGAGGAGCGCATGCAGGCGCTGGGCGGCGAGTGGAACGCGTTTACCAGCAACGCCGACACCACGTTCGTCATCGAAGCCCCGGCGAAGAACCAGCGCAAGGTCCTCGACCTGCTGCTCGACCTGCTGACCCAGACCCGCATCGACGACAACGCGATCAACGCCGCCAAACGCGTGGTCGAGCGCGAAGACGGCGGCCATTACACGCGCCTGCAACGCTTCCTCGACCGTCAGGATCTGGGCCACACCGCGAGCAATCAACTGGCAGTGGAGCTGGGCCTGAAATGCCCGCAACGGGCCGAGGTCGGTCACCTGACCCAGCAGCAACTGGAGAAGGTGCGCAAGACTTGGTACGCGCCGAACAACATGTCCCTGATCGTCGTCGGCGAGCTCGATAAACTGCTGCCGGCCTATCTGGAACGTACCTGGGGCGCACTTGAAGCGGTGGATCCGGCCGAGCACCGTGAGCTGCCGGACATCCGCACCAGCGCCGCCCATGAGCGCACCCTCACCCGTGGCTTCATCGGCGACAGCGCCAAGTTGCACTGGCTGGTGCCGGAGCCGGTGCTGGACGATCAGTACGACGAGACGTTCGACATTCTCAAGGACTACCTCGACTGGGCGCTGTACCGGCAGATTCGCCTGAACCACGGCTTGTCCTACGGACCGTGGGCCGAGCGCGAAGTGTTTGGCGGAGTCGGCTTCATGAGCCTCAACGCCGACGTGGATCGCGATGACGTCGCTGAAGCCCAGCAGGTGCTGAAAGACCTCAAGGCCGACCTGCTGAAAAACGGCCTCGATCCCGACACCTTCGCCCGGATCAAACAGGCTGCCATCGCCCATCAGGCCTGGGCGGTGCAAGGCAACAGCGCGATGGCTGATTACTACTGGAGCGCGCTGGGCGACTACGAGGACGGGCGTTTTGCCAATCCTGCCCGGGAGCTGCAAGGCGTGACGCTGGAGACGGCGAACAAGGCCATGCGCGAATTGCTGTTGCAGCCGGGGTATCTGCGAATCGAGAAACCGTTGCTGAGTGATGATGAGGTGCTTTGGCTGATTGCCGGTGGTTTGGGCGTGGTGTTGCTGGTGCTGATTGGCTGGCGCCTGCGCCGCCGCAAGCCAGTCGAACATTGAATCTGTAGGAGTGAGCCTGCTCGCGATAGCGGTGTATCAGGCAATATCAATTGTGGGCGTAAGACCGCTATCGCGAGCAGGCTCACGCCTGCAGGGGAATGTGTTGTGTTCAGGTGACCGCCAACCTCGCCACAGACGCCAGCTGACGGTACTCTGTCGGGGTTTTTTCCTACCCAGTCGTGAACCGCCAAAATGCCGAAAATACCCCTCCTGATCCAGCGCATTCTCGAATTGATAAAGCGCTACCCCGGGGTCATTGCGCTCGGCGGGTTCATCTCCGGGGTCGGCAGTTTCATTCTGGTCGATCGTCAGCAAGGGCTGGCGAGCTGGATCACCCTCATCATGCTGCTCAGCTGGATCTGGCTGATGCTGGAAAACACCCTGACCGGGTTGTTCACCCGCATCTTCAAGCGGGAAATCCCCCAGCCGCTGCTGCGTTACGCAACACAGATGATCCACCAGGAAAGCCTGTTTTTCGTCCTGCCCTTCTTCTTCATCACCACGACGTGGAACAGCGGCCAACTGATCTTTACCGGCCTGCTGTGCATCGCCGCGCTGATCTCGATTGTCGACCCGCTCTATTACAAATGGCTGGCGCCACGGCGCTGGGCGTTTCTTGCGCTGCACACCCTGACCCTGTTCGCCGCCCTGCTCACCGCGCTGCCGGTGATCATGCACCTGACCACCGCACAGAGTTTCAAATGGGCGCTGGGCACGGCGGTGGTGCTGTCGTTCCCGAGCCTGGCGTCGATCTTCCCGATCCGCACCGTGCGCAACGCGCTGGCGATCCTGTGCATCACCGTCGGTATCGGCGCGGTCGGCTGGACCCTGCGCTCGTGGGTGCCGCCGGCCACGTTGTGGATGACCGACGTGGCGATCAGCACCCAATTGCAGGACCGCACCCCCGGCGACAGCCTCGACGAGGTCAGCGCCGAGCAGATCCGCAACGGCGGCCTCTATGCCTACACCGCAATCAACGCGCCGCGCGGGCTGGATGAGCGGATCTACCACGTGTGGCAGTTCAACGGCCAGGAAGTCGACCGTATTGCCCTCGACATCCATGGCGGGCGCAAGGAAGGCTACCGTGCCTGGACCCACAAGCAGAACTTCCCCGGCAACCCGGTGGGCAAGTGGCAGGTGCGAGTGCTGACCGAAGACGGTCAGGTGATTGGCGTGCTGCGTTTTGCAGTAACGGACAGCACAGCGATCAAAGAAAAGTAATCCGGTTCGTGCTATTACGTATGCCAGCGTATTTAGCCGAACAAGCACGGAGCTTATGACCAGCAGCTCGATGACCGGTAATGCCCAACTGGACACGTCGCTCAGCCCTGCCCGCCTGCGGGTGTCCGGGGACTGGACGCTTGCCCATTACGCCGACCTCAAGCACCTGACCGGAAAACTTAACGGCCAGTACGACGCCAATACCGTGGTTGACCTCAACAGCCTCGGCGCCCTCGACACTGCGGGCGCGTCCCTGCTGGTGGAGTTGCTCGGTTCCGAGCGCCTGGGTAAATCCACCGAACACCCCGACTGCACGATTTCCCCGGCTGACCGCGCGTTGCTGCAAACCGTGTATCGCTCGCTGACCGATTTTTGCGTGCCGATCAAGGAGCCGGAAGTCAGCGTCAGCGTGCAACTGTTGTCCCGCATCGGGCGCGCGGTGGAAACGATCTGGCAGGACACCCTGCAAGTGCTGGGTTTCATTGGCCTGATCCTCGAAACCATCGCCCGCAGCCTGTTCCGCCCCACGCGCTGGCGCATCACCCCCGTCGTCGCACACATCGAACAGACCGGCCTCGACGCCGCCCCGATCGTGGCGCTGCTGACCTTTCTGGTCGGCGCGGTGGTGGCGTTTCTCGGCGCGACGGTGCTGGCCAGTTTCGGCGCGACGATCTTTACCGTGGACCTGGTGGGGTTCTCGTTTTTGCGCGAGTTCGGCGTGTTGCTCACGGCGATCCTGATGGCCGGCCGCACCGCCAGTGCGTTCACCGCGCAGATCGGCTCGATGAAGGCCAATGAAGAGATCGATGCGATCCGCACCCTCGGCCTCGACCCGATGGAGCTGCTGGTGGTGCCGCGCGTGCTGGCGATGCTGGTGGCGCTGCCGATGCTGACGTTTCTGGCGATGCTCTGCGGCATCATCGGGGGGGGCGTGGTGTGTGCGGTATCGTTGGGGATCTCGCCGGCGATGTTTCTCTCGCTGCTGCAAAGCGACATCGGCATCCAGCATTTTCTGGTCGGCCTGGTGAAAGCGCCGGTCTTTGCCTTTCTGATTGCGACGATCGGTTGCCTGGAAGGCTTCAAAGTCAGCGGCAGCGCCGAATCGGTCGGCGCACACACCACGTCCGCCGTGGTGCAGTCGATTTTCGTGGTGATCGTGCTCGACGCGGTGGCTGCGCTGTTCTTCATGGAGATGGGCTGGTGAGTCGTCTACCCCGCGCGCCCTCGGAGGCGGTGATCGAAGTCCGTGGCCTGTGCAATCGCTTCGGCAGCCAGAGCGTGCACGAGAACCTCGATCTGGATCTGTACAAAGGCGAGATCCTTGCCGTGGTCGGTGGCTCCGGCAGCGGCAAATCGGTGTTGCTGCGCAGTATTGTCGGTTTGCGTCGGCCCAGCGAAGGCAACGTGACAGTCTTCGGCCAGAACCTGCCGAGCCTGTCCGAACACGAGCGCTCGCTGGTCGAGCGGCGCTTCGGCGTGTTGTTCCAGAAAGGCGCGCTGTTCTCCTCGCTGACGGTGACCGAGAACGTCGCCCTGCCCCTGATCGAGCACGCCGGCCTGAGCCGCAACGACGCCGAGCATCTGGCGGCGGTGAAACTGGCACTGGCCGGGTTGCCATTATCGGCGGCGGACAAATACCCGGCCTCGCTGTCCGGCGGCATGATCAAGCGCGCCGCACTGGCCCGGGCGCTGGCGCTGGACCCGGACATCCTGTTTCTCGACGAACCCACCGCCGGCCTCGATCCGATTGGCGCGGCGCAGTTCGATCAACTGATCCTGACCCTGCGCGATGCGCTGGGCCTGAGCGTGTTTCTGGTGACCCACGACCTCGACACGCTCTACACCATCACCGATCGTGTGGCGGTGTTGGCGCAGAAGAAGGTGCTGGTCGCCGGCCCTATCGACGTGGTCTCGGAAACCGATGACGCGTGGATTCACGAATACTTCCACGGCCCGCGCGGCCGCTCGGCGCTGGACGCCGCCAAATTGCTCAACGAGGTCTGACATGGAAACCCGAGCCCATCATGTGTTGATCGGCCTGTTCTCGGTGATAGTGGTGGCAGGCGCCCTGCTCTTCGGCCTGTGGCTGGCCAAGTCCAGCGTCGACACCGAGTTCAAGGATTACGAGATCGTCTTCAACGAGGCGGTCAGCGGCCTGTCCAAGGGCAGCCCGGTGCAGTACAGCGGGATCAAGGTCGGCGACGTGGTCAACCTGCGCCTCGACCCGAAAGACCCGCGTCGGGTGCTGGCGCGGATTCGTCTGGGCGGCGACACGCCGGTCAAGGAAGACACCCAGGCCAAACTGGCATTGGCCGGGATCACCGGGACCTCGATCATCCAGCTAAGCGGCGGCACCCCGGAGAGTCCGAAACTGCGCGGGCATGACGGCGAATTGCCGACTATCGTCGCGGCACCCTCGCCCATTTCCCGGCTGCTCAACGACAGCAACGATTTGATGACCGGCATCACCGCACTGCTGAGCAATGCCAACCAGATGTTCTCCCAGGAGAACGTCGAGCGCGTCAGCAACACTCTGGCGCATCTGGAGCAGACCACCGGCTCGATCAATGATCAACGCGGCGACTTGCGTCAGGCCATGCAGCAACTGGCGAGCGTCGGCAAGCAGGCCGGCAGCATGCTTGAGCAAACCTCGGCGCTGATGCGCAATGCCAACGGCCTGCTCAATGATCAGGGCAAGCAGGCGCTGGGCAGTGCCGGGCAAGCGATGAAGTCACTGGAACAGAGCAGCGCCACCATCAACGACCTGCTGAGCAAGAACCAGAACTCCCTCGACAACGGCATGCAGGGCCTCAATGGCCTGGCCCCGGCCATCCGCGAACTGCGCGAGACCCTGACTTCGCTGCGCGCCATTTCTCAACGCCTGGAGGCCAACCCCAGCGGTTACCTGCTGGGCAGTGACAAGAACAAGGAGTTCACGCCATGAAGCTGACTCGCCTCGCCCTCTTCGCCGCCAGCCTCACGCTGCTCAGTGCGTGCTCGATCCTGCCCAAGGCTGAGCCGTCGGACGTTTATCGCCTTCCCGCCGCGCAAGCGCCCGCCTCGGCCAGCTCAGCGGCGACACAGCGCTGGTCGCTGCGCCTGAACAAACTGCAGGCCAGCGAAGCGCTGAACCGGCCGAGCATCGCGGTGATTCCACAGGGTGACGTGATCAGCAGCTACAAGGCCTCGCGCTGGAGCGATCCGGCGCCGGTGCTGGTGCGCAACCGGCTGCTCGATGGCTTTGCGCGTGATGGCCGGGTGACGCTGCTCAGTACCGATGACAGCAACTTCGCTGCGGATCTGGAGCTGGGTGGCAGCTTGCAGGCCTTTCAGACCGAGTATCAGGGCAATCAGGCCAGCGTTGTAGTGCGGGTCGATGCATTGCTGGTACGCGGTTATGACCAGCGGATTCTGGCGAGCCGGCGCTTTGAAGAGCGTCAGCCGCTGAGCGATGTCCAGGTGCCGGCGGTGGTTGCAGGGTTTGGGCAGGCGAGTGATCGGCTCACCGCGAAGGTTGTTGCCTGGGCGGTAGATCAAGGCCAGAAAGTCGCCCCCAGCCCTTAAGCCTCACACAATCCCTTGTAGGAGTGAGCCTGCTCGCGATAACGGACTGACAGTCACCGATGATGGTGACTGATAAACCGCTATCGCGAGCAGGCTCACTCCTACAGTTTTTGATTTGTGGTTAACCGAAGAACCAGTAGCAGACGCCAATCGCGCCGAGCACGCCAGCCAGCTCAGCCAGCAGCGCACACCCCACCGCATGCCGCGCCCGCTGAATCCCCACCGCGCCGAAATACACCGCCAGCACATAGAAGGTGGTCTCGGTACTGCCCTGCACCGTCGCCGCCACCAGCGCCGGGAAGCTGTCTACGCCCGAGGTCTTCATGGTCTCGATCAGCATCGCCCGCGCAGCGCTGCCGGAAAACGGTTTGACCATCGCCGTCGGCAACGCATCGACAAAGCGCGTGTCCCACCCGGCCCACTGCACCAGATGGCGAATGCCATCGAGGCCGAAGTCCAGCGCTCCGGAAGCACGCAGTACGCCAATCGCGCAGAGCATCGCCACCAGATACGGCAGCAGGTTCTTGGCGACATCGAAGCCCTCTTTGGCGCCCTCGACGAACGCCTCGTAGACCTTGACCTTGCGTAACGCGCCGATCACCAGGAACAGCATGATCAGGCCGAACAGCGTCAGGTTGCCGAGGATCGACGACAGCCCGGCCAGCGCCGTGGCCGACATCGTCGCCAGCAACGCCATGAAGCCGCCGAGGATCAGTGCCCCGGGAATCAGATAGGCCAGCACCACCGGGTCCCAGATGCGCAGGCGCTGCATGAACGCCACCGAGAGGAAGCCGACGATGGTCGAGCAACTGGTCGCCAGCAGGATCGGCAGGAACACCAGGGTCGGGTCCGGCGCGCCTTGCTGGGCGCGGTACATGAAGATCGTCACCGGCAACAGGGTCAGGGAGGATGCGTTGAGCACCAGGAACAGGATCTGCGCGTTGCTCGCGATGGTCGCGCTGGGGTTGAGTTCCTGCAGCGCTTTCATCGCCTTGAGGCCGATCGGCGTGGCGGCGTTGTCCAACCCCAGGCCGTTTGCGGCGAAGTTCAGGGTGATCAGGCCCAGCGCCGGGTGACCGGGCGGGACCTCCGGCATCAGCCGCAGGAACAGCGGCCCGAGGACCTTGGCCAGCCATTCGACGATCCCGGCCTTCTCGGCAATGCGCAGGAAGCCCAGCCACAGGGTCAAGGTGCCGAACAGCAGCACCATCACCTCGACCGATAGCTTGGCCATGGCAAAAATGCTTTCCACCATCGCCGCAAAAATCCCGGCGTTGCCGCCGCCCAGCCACTGCACCAGCGCAGAGATGGCTGCCACGACGAAGAAGCCAAGCCACAGGCCATTAAGCATCAGTCAAATCCCCCGGAAGATGCGGCGAATGATAGCGGGGTCGCCAGAAACGACAAACCCCGGATTTCTCCGGGGTTTGTTTGTTCGGCGTGTATCGATCCCTGTGGGAGGACTGTGGCGAGGGGGCTTGCCCCCGTTCGGCTGCGAAGCAGTCGTAAATCTGCTGATACGGTGTGTCAGAAAATGCCAGGTCGCCAATTCTCGGGGGCTCTTCGCACCCCAATGGGGGCAAGCCCCCTTGCCACAGGGATCGGTGCGAGGGTTTGATCTCAGTTCTTGGAGATTTCGCCAGCCGGCAGTTTTTCCTTGCTGCGCCAGTGCGGCAGGGAGTTCCAGTAGCGCTGGCCCTTGGCGTCGTCGTACATGCCTTCCCAACGCGCGATAACCAGTACCGCCAAGGCGTTGCCGATCACGTTCAGTGCGGTACGGGCCATGTCCATGATGCGGTCGACACCGGCGATGAACGCCAGGCCTTCCAGCGGAATACCGACGCTGCCCAGGGTGGCCAGCAGCACCACGAAGGACACGCCCGGTACACCGGCGATGCCTTTGGAGGTGACCATCAGGGTCAGCACCAGCAGCAGTTGCTGGCTGATCGACAGGTCGATGCCGTACAGCTGGGCAATGAAGATCGCCGCGATGGACTGGTACAGGGTCGAGCCGTCGAGGTTGAACGAGTAACCGGTCGGCACCACAAAGCTGCAGATGGCTTTCGGTGCGCCGTAGGCTTCCATCTTCTCGATGACGCGTGGCAGCACGGTTTCCGAGGAGGCGGTGGAGTAGGCCAGGACCAGCTCATCCTTGAAGATGCGCATCAGCTTGATCACCGAGAAGCCGAACAGCTTGGCGATCAGGCCCAGCACCACGAAGGCGAAGAAGGCGATGGCGACGTAAACCAGGATCACCAGCTTGGCCAGCGGCAGCAGCGAGGCGAAGCCGAAGTTGGCGACGGTCACCGCGATCAATGCGAATACGCCGATCGGGGCGTAGTTCATGATCATGTGGGTGACTTTGAACATGCTTTCCGAAACGCCCTGGAACATCTTCACCAGCGGCTCGCGCAGGTCCGACTGCAGGCTCGACAGACCGAGGCCGAACAGCACGGAGAAGAAGATGATCGGCAGCATCTCGCCGCGGGCGATGGCCGCGAAGATGTTCGACGGGATCAGGTTGAGGATGGTCTCGATGAACGCGTGTTCATGCTGCACTTCGGCGGCGGTCGCCTGGTACTTGGAGATGTCCACCGTGCCCAGGGTGCTCATGTCGATGCCGGTACCCGGATGGAACAGGTTGGCCAGCAGCAGGCCGACGATGATCGCGATGGTGGTGACGATTTCGAAATAGATGATCGTTTTCAGGCCGATCCGCCCGAGTTTCTTGGCGTCGCCTACACCGGCGATGCCGACGATCAGGGAGGAGATGACGATCGGGATCACGATCATCTTGATCAGACGGATAAAGATATCGCCTGCCGGTTGCAGGACGTTGCTGATCCACCAGGCTTTCTCGGCGCTGAAATGGTTGAGCAACGCACCAATTGCAATCCCTAAAACCAGACCGATGAGGATCTGCCAGGCGAGGCTGAGTTTTGCCTTCTTCATTATCTTTACCCTTACTTGCGTTTGACTCAGGCACATGCAGGAACTGGAACGCTCTTTAGCGGAAAAGTCTGTGCATCTGCCTCCGTATAAGGTGCCCCGAAGCGCGTGTTTACGGCTCTTCGGCAGGCGAAAAAAGGCGCAACTATTCCGATGCAAGGTTGCGCCGTCTAATGCCGTAAACGCCTACCCTATGCCGAATCGGCATGAGTTTTTTTAAATGAAACAGGCGTCCCAACCGGTTCGATTACGACATTTCAGCCGCCATAAGTGCCGTGAACCGGCCATTCCAGCTTGGGTTGGTTATTTTTTGAACGAGTAAATTTGGCGAAAAATTTAAGAAAAAGCCTACATTTGCAGACTAGAAGTCCCACTGTTTAAAAGGACTCTTTCTCGATATACGGTCACCAGGAAACACGGCGAAATATTTTCGCGCGCAGTCTGAACCATAAAAAGACGAGCAGAACGCTCTAGATCAATGTTTTGTATCGCAAAAAGCTCAGCGCAAGTCCGTCGAGCCGCCGAGGGCCGGCGAACCTGCGTCGCAGCTTTTACCCTGACCCGGCCCTCGCGCAGGCACTCCCTGTACCCGTAGGTCACTCCGACCCTGCAACAGTCAGAACGTCCCGGCCCCCTGGTCATGCGCCGACCTTCCTCGGGCGGGCGCAATAAAGAACAGCAGGGCGCTGTCCTCATGTTCGAATCAGTACCAGTTCGGGTCTTTCTTCAGGGTTTCCATCAACAGATTCTGCATGCCCTGATCCGGTTTGCCGAGGAAGCGGTAGGTGGCATGTCGCGTTGGCGACTTGTCGGCCGGCAGTCCTTCGGGCACATCGACAAGCATGGCGTAGGCATCCTTCTTGTCGAAGCTGAACGCTACGATCAAGCGGTGGTTGAGGCACTTGTCTGCGGATTCGCAGAGCGGCCCCACCAGATACTTGTCGCCGTCTTCCGTCACGGCATTCATCTGCTGGTCTGGCGCACCGGACAGGTTCATCACCCATTCCGGCAGGCGTTCTTCATGTTTGACCACGCCTTGCCAGGTTTCCCGGTATTGCGGGTCGGAGCTGAGCAGCTCGTTGACCCGCGCCTGGCCATCATTGGCCGCCATCGCCATGGCACTACCGCCCAGAAGCAGGGCGGCTGCCAGTGTCTTTAAAGCACTCATCGTTAACCTCGGCCGCGACGGCCAAAGAAGAAGGAAGCGATGAACATCACCAGGAACACGACAAAGAGAATCTTGGCGATACCCGTGGCGGTGCCCGCGATACCACCGAAGCCCAGTACGGCGGCGATGATGGCAATGATCAAGAATGTAATTGCCCAGCTCAACATGGTGATTCTCCTTACTTCTCTATTTAGGGATGTTGCGTGTCCCGGCGCGATGCGCCCGAATTCGTTGGTTCGTCAGAAAACCCAGCGCTCTTCACGTGGCAGTTGATCCAGCGGCTGTGCCTGATCGACATCCATCATGCGCATCGAGGCGCTTTCGGCCTGGCTGCTGCTGACGGCACTGAAGTGCGTCTGCGTGCTGTATTGAATCGAGATCAGCGGTTCTGGCTTCTGGCTGTTCTCCCAGCTCAGGTATTGCTGGCAGGCGATCAGGGTGATCAACAGTGCAAGTACGCCAAACAGGCCTTGCTGGATATGCAGTGGCGAGATACGCACTTGGGCGGCACGTTGGCGAGTCATCCTGGGTTCCTCACTCTTATTCGGTTGGGGCAGTGGAATCTGCCCGGGCTGAATGAGTTATTGCAGCCTGCATGCCAGTTTTTTATTTGAAAAATAACCAATAAAATCAACAAGTTACTGGTTATCGGGAAAGCATCTGAGACGCATCCTGCACGATGGGCCATCTACGGTCGTGCGAAATGCATGATTATTTCGTAGGAGATTTCATTCTTATTGAATTGAGAGCGAGCCGCGGAGGTCAGAAAAGGACGCAGGCAAGCACCGGTAAATCGGTGTGTGTGCAGAAAACCAATAAAATCAACGGATTGGCTGTGAGGGCGGGAGAGGGCTACTCTGCTATGTCCGGCATCGTTCAGAATCGACCATGCAACTTGCCCGATTTTTCCGGGACTAACCAAGACCAATCACTTATGGAGCGTAGGAAAAATGGAATCTGCCACTGAGCATCAAGGCCGCATTCTGCTGGTGGACGACGAGTCCGCCATCCTGCGAACCTTTCGTTACTGCCTCGAAGACGAAGGTTATACGGTGGCCACCGCCAACAGCGCGGCTCAGGCCGAGGCATTGTTGCAACGCCAGGTGTTCGACCTTTGTTTCCTTGATTTGCGTCTGGGCGAAGACAACGGTCTGGATGTGCTGGCGCAGATGCGTATCCAGGCGCCGTGGATGCGCGTGGTGATCGTCACCGCGCACTCGGCCGTCGATACCGCCGTGGATGCGATCCAGGCCGGCGCCGCCGATTATCTGGTCAAGCCGTGTAGCCCCGACCAGTTGCGTCTGGCGACCGCCAAGCAACTGGAAGTGCGCCAGCTCTCGGCGCGCCTCGAAGCCCTCGAAGGCGAGATCCGCAAACCCAAGGACGGCCTCGACTCCCACAGCCCGGCGATGAAAGTCGTGCTGGAAACCGCGCGCCAGGTCGCGAGCACCGACGCCAACATTCTGATTCTGGGCGAGTCCGGTACCGGTAAAGGGGAGCTGGCCCGGGCCATTCATGGCTGGAGCAAACGCGAGAAAAAATCCTGCGTGACCATCAACTGCCCGTCGTTGACCGCCGAGCTGATGGAAAGCGAATTGTTCGGCCACAGTCGCGGCGCGTTTACCGGGGCCAGCGAAAGCACTTTGGGTCGGGTCAATCAGGCGGACGGCGGCACGCTGTTTCTTGACGAAATCGGCGATTTTCCTCTGACGTTGCAACCCAAGTTGCTGCGTTTCATTCAAGACAAGGAATACGAGCGGGTAGGGGATCCGGTCACTCGCCGTGCCGACGTGCGCATTCTCGCCGCGACCAACCTCAACCTTGAAGACATGGTGCGCGACGGTCGCTTCCGCGAGGACCTGCTGTATCGCCTCAATGTGATCACCCTGCATCTGCCGCCGTTGCGCGAGCGCGCCGAGGACATCCTGACTCTGGCGGATCGCTTCCTTGCGCGGTTCGTCAAAGAGTATGCCCGTCCGGCCCGGGGCTTCAGTGACGAGGCGCGGGAAGCGCTGCTCGGCTATCGCTGGCCGGGTAATATCCGTGAGCTGCGCAACGTGGTGGAGCGGGCGAGCATTATCTGCCCGCAGGAGCGCGTGGAAATCAGCCACCTCGGCATGGCCGAGCAACCGGCAAACAACGCGCCACGGGTTGGTGCTGCGCTGAGCCTGGATGAGCTGGAAAAAGCCCACATCGGTGCGGTGCTGGCGACCGCTGGCACCCTCGATCAAGCGGCCAAGACCCTGGGCATTGACGCGTCGACCCTGTATCGCAAGCGCAAGCAGTACAACCTGTGAGCGCCCGGCGATGAAACTGGCGATGAAGTTGCGGACCCGCTTGTTCCTGAGCATTTCTGCGCTGATCACGGTGGCCTTGCTCGGGCTGTTGCTCGGGCTGGTCAGCGTGATGCAGATGGCCGGGACTCAGGAAACGCTGATCCGCAATAACTTCGTCACCCTTGATCTGGGCCTCAAGCTGCGGCAGACCCTCGGCGATCAACTGATCATGATGCTCGCCGAAAAACCGGATGCCGCTGCGTTCGAAGCGTCGAAGCAGCAGTATTTGCAGCTTCTCGATCAAGGCATTGCCCAAGAAGAGGTTGGCGATGGTCGCCAATACGGCTTCAGCCAAGCCAAGGCCGATTACCAGCGTTTCCTCCAGACGTTCGAACAGGTACGTGACCCGGCCAGTGCCTTGAGTGGCACCGGCGATTTGCGTGAGCGCTTCAATACGCTGCGCAACGGTCTGATTGCCGAACACAAACATGCGCTCGACAACATCAACGCGGTACAGCATGACGCCCGAGACCGGGCGCTGCTGGTCGCTGGCCTGCTCGGGCTGGTAGGGCTGGCAGTGTTGATCATCGGCTTTGTCACGGCCCATGCGATCGCTCGGCGCTTCGGCGCGCCGATCGAGGCGCTGGCGCAAGCGGCGGACAATATCGGCCAGGGCAATTTCGAAGTGACCCTGCCGATTTCCTCGGCGATGGAAATGAACCAGCTGACCAAGCGCTTCGGGCTGATGGCCGAAGCGCTGCGCGAGCATCAGGCGACCAACGTCGACGAGCTGCTGGCCGGCCAGCAGCGTTTGCAGGCGGTGCTCGACAGCATCGACGACGGCTTGCTGATGATCGATCGCGAAGGGCATCTGGAGCACCTCAATCCGGTGGCCCAGCGGCAATTGGGTTGGGACAGCGATCGTCTCGGCCAAGGCTTGGGCACGGCGCTTGAGCGCCCGGAACTCGACGCGCAGCTGCAACTGGTGCTGCGCGGCGGCACGCTGGAGCGTGCTCCGGAAGATTTGAGCATCGAAGTCGATGGCGAATCCCGCTTGCTGACGTACAGCCTGACCCCGGTCAGCCACACGCAAGGGCATATTCTCGGTGCGGTGATGGTGCTGCACGACGTCACCGAGCAACGGGCTTTCGAGCGGGTACGCAGCGAGTTCGTGCTGCGCGCCTCCCATGAACTGCGCACACCGGTCACCGGCATGCACATGGCGTTCGGCCTGTTTCGCGAGCGGGCGAAGTTTCCACCGGATTCACGCGAGGCGGACCTGCTCGACACGGTCAACGAGGAGATGCAGCGCCTGATGCAGTTGATCAACGACTTGCTCAACTTCTCGCGCTACCAGAACGGCTTGCAGAAACTCACGCTGGCACCGTGCTCCATCGAGGACTTGCTGGAGCAGGCGCAATTGCGCTTCGCTGATTCGGCCGCGGGCAAAGGCATTGCCCTGAGCGTCGAAGTGCAGGGGCCGTTGCCGCGCCTGCAGGCTGATCAGGCGCAACTCGACCGGGTGCTCGATAACCTGATCGACAACGCCCTGCGCCATACCGCCCGCGACGGGCAGATTCGCCTGCAGGCGCGCCGACATGGCGAACGGGTGATCATCAGCGTCGAAGACAACGGCGAAGGCATTGCCTACGGTCAGCAGGGGCGGATCTTCGAACCGTTCGTGCAGGTCGGGCGCAAGAAGGGCGGCGCCGGTCTCGGGCTGGCGCTGTGCAAGGAAATCGTGCAGTTGCACGGCGGGCGGATGGGGGTCTATTCGCGGCCGGGGCAGGGCACGCAGTTCTACATGGCGCTGGCGGTCTAGGCTTCGTCGTCCAGCCGGCGCCCGGCAAGGCGCCGTCCACGGGTGATCAGTTCGATGAACTGCACCGCACTCAAGGCCTGGGCGAACAACCAGCCCTGACCGAACTTCACCCCCTCACTGCTGAGAAACACGGCTTGCGCTTCGTGCTCGATACCCTCGGCGATCACTTTAAGATCCAGTGCCTGCGCCATGTGAATGATGTGTGGCGCCACGCCGCTGCTGGCCGCGTCATGTCCGAGCGCGTCGATGAACGCCTTGTCGATCTTCAGGCAGTCCACCGGTAGCGTTTGCAAGTAGGCGAGGCTGCAATAGCCGGTGCCGAAGTCATCGATCAGCACCTGGTGGCCGACATTGCGCAGGGCTTGCAGATTCTCCCGAGCCACCACGACATCGATCAGCCCGCGTTCAGTGACCTCGAAGGCAATCTGCCGCGCCTCAACCCGGTGCAGGGTCAGCAGTTTGGCCATGACCTGGCCGATGCGCGGCACCATCACGTCGCAAGCGGCGAGGTTGACCGAGATGTACAGCTGCGGGTTGGCGCGCAGCACCGGCCCCAGTTGCTCGAGCAGCCGTTGCAGGACGAAATCGGTCATCTGCCGGATCTGTCCGGTGTTTTCCGCCAGGGGAATGAACAGATCCGGGCTGGTCAGCGTGCCGTCCGGTCGGCGCCAGCGCAGCAGGGCTTCGGCGCCCACGCAGTTGCGGTTGTCGAGGTCGAAGATCGGCTGATACAGCACCTGCAGCTCGCCACGCCGGATCGCACCCTGGAGCTCGGCATCCAGCGACTGGCGCTGGCGCACCAGCAAAAACACGCAGAACCCGGAAAACGCCCCCAGTAACAGGCAGACCGGCACCATCCACCACCAGACCGACTGAATGTGCAGGCTGCTGCGTGGGGTGATCAGCACCAATTGGTATTCCGGGTTGTTGGTGGGCATGCGGTAGATCAGCCGTGAGTGGGTGACTTGCAGGGCTTCGCGGCTTTTCGGCGGCCAGGCTTCGGTCGGTGGCCACGCCTGAGCCGAGCCGAGTACCGGAATGGCCCGCTTGCCGTGATCCAGCACCACCAGCAGGCTGCTGTCCGGCGGCAGGTCGACCATGTCCGTCAAATGCCCGCGGGATGTCGCCACACGAAAATTGCCGCGCCCAAGCATCAGCGCGGCACGGTTTTCATCGGGTTCGGTGGTGGTGTTGAGCCAATAGCTGTAAGTCGGACCTTTGATGTCCGGCGCACGAACCACCGTCAACCCTTCCTGTCGGGGCCGGTTGGAGCAGATTCGTGTGCCATCCATGTAGGCCGCTTCATAGACGAAGCGATAGTTGAAGGTGACCTGTTGCAGGGTGGCGATCATTTCGTCATCGCAACTGCGCAACGGCTGCGCCTCAAGGTCATCGAGACTTTCGCGCAGTTGCCCGAACAATTGCTCGAGACGGGCCAGAAAACGCTCGCCCTGAGCGTTCATCTCCTGGCTTTCTTTCTGTTCGATCTGGTGCATGGCGAAGAACATTGCGCCCGTGATCAACAGCGCAGCACTGAGGACAGCCGCGATCATCGCCAAAAAAACGGGGCGATAAAACCAGCTACGCAGCGTCTCTCGGGTAGCAACCATCATGGAATATCCGAAGAGTTACCAATGAGTTATAGCTGCTGATTGCGTTTTCGCCCTGACCGTCGGGCGGGCGTCATTATTTTGTCTGGTTGAGTACCAGCAACAACGCCGCCGTTTGCGCGTCCGGCGTGCCGTCGAAGCGCGAAGGGCGGAAGTGCATCTGGAAGGCCGCCAGTACGTGGCGAGTCGCTACGTCCAGCTCGCCGGTTTGCGGGGTGTCGTAACCGACGCGCGCCAGTTGCGCCTGGAACCAGCTGATGCTCGGCAGCTCGGCGTTGAACTGCGCCTGCTGACGCGCCACTGCTTGTTCATTGGGCCACACGCCCAGGCCTTCGGTGGCCAGACGCTTCCACGGGAACAGCGGGCCCGGATCGAGTTTGCGCAGCGGCGCGATGTCGCTGTGGCCGATGATATGGCGCGGGCTGATGCCCTGGCGCTTGCTGATGTCCTTGAGCAGCACGATCAGCGATTGAATCTGCGCTTCGCTGTACGGATACCACAGACGCCCGGTCGGCGTGTCCTTGAAGCCCGGGTTGACGATTTCGATGCCGATCGAGCTGGAGTTGAGCCAGGTGCGGCCCTGCCATTGGCTTTCTCCGGCGTGCCAGGCGCGCTGGTTTTCATCCATCAGTTTGTAGATGGTGCCGCTTTTGTCGTCGCCGATCAGGTAGTGGCTGCTGACTTCGCCGTGGGTCAGCAATTGCAGCGAGCGCGCCAGTGAGGCGGAGGTGTAGTGCACGATCACGAACTGAACGCGGCTGTCGTGATTGGCCGAAGGATGGCTGGTGTCGTAACGCGGGCCGCTGGCACAACCGG
This sequence comes from Pseudomonas sp. MG-9, assembly GCF_018729515.1. Taxonomy (NCBI): domain Bacteria; kingdom Pseudomonadati; phylum Pseudomonadota; class Gammaproteobacteria; order Pseudomonadales; family Pseudomonadaceae; genus Pseudomonas; species Pseudomonas sp. MG-9. The sequence continues at coordinate 63,733 of NZ_JAHHZH010000002.1, read as the reverse complement.
CCAGAACGAGTAGCGACGCGAGGAGGGCAATAAATTTCATGGCAGAAGGCAGTACACGCAAGACAATAATGCAACAGTGTAACGTACTGCCTTGCGTATCGACGGCCAACGGGCTGATTTAAACAAAATGGAACAATTGCTCAGCCCAGCTCGACCCGGTTGCGTCCAGCATTTTTTGCCCGGTACAGCGCCTGATCGGCTCTTTTGAGCACCAGATCGCTGTGTTCTCCCGCCCGGAATGACGCCAGCCCCATGGAAATGGTGATCGTCACCCGTTCACCCTTGAAGTGAAACGGGCAGGCTTCGATCGCCGCGCGCAGGGTCTCCAGCAGTTTGGCGCCCACCGCAGGCGTGGTGGCCGGCAGCAGCAGAACGAACTCCTCACCGCCAAAACGGGCAATGAAATCGGCAGCGCGCAGGCGTTTGCGCAGCACCGTGGCGATGATCTTCAACACCTTGTCGCCGGCCAGATGGCCGTAACTGTCGTTGATTCTTTTGAAGTGATCGAGGTCGAGCATCGCCAGGCTCAAGGTGTTGCCGTGCTGCTGCCACTGTTTGATCTCGTGTTCGAGCCGTTCGCTCCACGCGGCGCGGTTGGGCAGGCCGGTGAGCGGGTCGATCAGGGCTTTCTGGCGTTGTTCTTCCAGGTGTTCGCGGAAGCCCAGGGCTTCCTGCTCCATGTGCGCCACGCGCTCGGCCAGGCCCTTGAGGCGTGCCGCGACTTCCTGCTCGCGGGCGTCACGCTGTTTCTGGTGCTGGTCCATGGTGCCGAGCAGGCCTTCGAGGTGGTTCTCCAGCACTTGCTTGAGGTCATCCAGATCGGCTGCCTCCTGCACGCTGGTCTGCAAGCCGTCGACCTGTTCGCGAATCTGCGTGTCCATCGCCCGCGCCGCCGAGCTGTTGTCGGCGTGGCCCTCGCTGGCGGCCTGCAGATTGCTCTGGAACGCTTCGAGGCGTTCGTTGAGTTGCTGCAGATAGGCTTCGAACTCGTGCTGGCCGCTGTCGGTGATCGCCAGCATCAAGGTGGCAAGATCGTCGAGAATCGGCAGCAGTTCGTACCAATTCAGTCCATTTTTCAACCGATCACGCATTGCCTCGGCTTGCGGTCGGTGGCGCTCGGGCAACGTCAGGTCGTCGAGCAGCCCGATCAGCGTGTCTTCGATGTGTTTGGCCACCGAGCTATAGGACGGCTCCGGCGAGTCGGGCAGGGCGTAGAGAATGTCCTGCTCGGATTGCTCCGGATCGATGGCGGCCAGTGCCTGGGCGATGGGGCCGGGCAGAGGCAGGCTGTCAAGGAGCAGCGGGGTCGGGTTCGGACGGTCGCCGGGATGGATCAGCTCATCGGGGTTGATCGCCGTTACAGGGGCTGGCGGTGCGCTCGGGGCGGCTGTTGGCTCGGGTTTGGTTTCGGGTACCGGCAGCGTGGGGGCGGTAGCTGTGTCGTTGGCTGTCTCGACAGCAATAACCGGCGGCACGCACGTAACCACAGGCGGTTCGGCCTGTGTTTGCGCGGCTGGCGCCTCGGGATGGGTGGCTTCAGGTGTTTGCTCGACAGGGCGCGCAATGGCTGGCGCCGGCGGAATCGGCTCGACGGGCGCCAGCTGCACGGGCTCGGGTGTCGGCGCAGTGCTGGGAGATGGCGCCGGTGCTTGAGATTGATCCGCTGTCGGCGGTGCCACTGGCGTTGCCGGAGTCTCTTCGCTGTCGCGGCTGCCAAACAGGCGCTGCAGAAAGCCCGGGCGGTCCGGTTCGGCGGGTGTTTCCAGCTGGCTTAACGCCTTGCCCTGCAAGCCGCTGAGTTCGCTCAGCAGCAGCGGCATTTCCCGCGCCTGACCGACCCGGCTGTCGAGTTGCTTGGCGAATTTCTTCAGCGGCTGCGCGACTTCCCGCGGCAGCGGCAAGGCTTGCAACTGGGTGACCAGCGCGGTCAGCGCCGTGCTGACCTGATCGATTCGGGTCTCGCGGCGCTGCTCGGAGTCGAGCACGGCTTTTTCCAGGCGTGGCAACAGGGCGGCGAGGCCGGCATCCATGTCGTCGGTGCGCACCACGTCGCGCATCTCTTTCATGCACTGATCAACGGCTTTGTCGGTGCCTTCGGCCGCCAGGGTGCTGCGCACCAGGCCGCGACGCAGCAAGTCGAGCCTGGCGGCCCAGCGACGTTCGAGCTTGTCCTGTTGTTCGATGCTTTTGAGGTACTTCTCTTTCCAGCGCTGGGCGTCGTCGCTCATTCAAGGGTTCCGCGAGGGGCAGGACTCAACGCGGGCAATGCATCGGCCGTGAGCGAACCCGGCAGACGAATCTCTACCGCGACCGGCAGGTGATCGGAAATGGGTTGGGCCAGCACTTCGACCTTTTCCAGGGTCAGGGTCGGGCTGAGCAAAATATGATCAAGGCAACGCTGCGGCCGCCAGCTGGGAAACGTGGCTTCCATCTGCGGGGCCAGCAAGCCGAGATCGCGTAACGGTGACTGTTGTAGCAGATCGCTGGCATGGGTGTTCATGTCGCCCATCAATACCTGGTGCTTGTAGCCACCGATCAGGTCACGAATATAGGCCAGTTGCAGGCTGCGCACCCGTGCGCCGAGGGCCAGATGCATCATCACCACCACCAGTGCCTCCGGGCCTTCGCCGAAGCGCAGCAGGATGGCGCCGCGACCTTTCGGGCCGGGCAGCGGATGGTCTTCGATCGCCCACGGCTTCAGTCGACTGAGCACGCCATTGCTGTGCTGGGCCAGTCGGCCAAGGTTGCGATTGAGTTGTTGATACCAGTAGGGGAAAGCGCCGAGGTGCGCCAGGTGTTCGACCTGATTGACGTAGCCTGAGCGCAGGCTGCCGCCATCGGCTTCCTGCAGGGCGACCAGATCGAAGTCGCCAAGCAGGTCACCGATCTTCTGCAGATTGCCGGAGCGTCCGGTGTGCGGCAGCAGATGCTGCCAGCTACGGGTCAGGTAATGCCGATAGCGCTCGGTGCTGATGCCGACCTGAATATTGAAACTGAGCAAGCGCAGACGATGGTCTGCGGGCAGGCCCGTGGACTCCAGGTGATGCTCGTTGACCTGCGGATCATGCAGGCCAACGATGCGTTCGGTTCCCCAGCGGCGCATGGCGATTACCGCGCTTAGTTGGCAGCTGCCTTGTTGGCTGCTCGCTCTTTGGCTACCAGGTCGTCAGCCAGTTTCAGCGCTTGCTCGGCACCACCGGCGGAGCCGATATCGAAGCGGTACTTGCCGTTGACGATCATGGTTGGCACGCCCGTGATTTCATACTTCTTGGCCAGTTCACGCGCCTTGACGATCTGACCTTTGATGGCGAAAGAGTCGAAGGTGGCGAGGAACTTGTCCTTGTCCACGCCTTGGGTGGCGAGGAAGTCAGCCATGTCGTTCTTGTCAGTCAGCTTCTTGTGTTCTTTCTGAATCGCATTGAATACGGCGTTGTGAACCTTGTGCTCGACACCCATGGCTTCGAGGGTCAGGAACATCTGGCCGTGAGCGTCCCATGGGCCACCGAACATGGCTGGAATACGCACGAAGTTGACGTCGGATGGCAGTTTCTCAACCCAAGGGTTGATCACTGGCTCAAAGGCGTAGCAATGCGGGCAGCCGTACCAGAACAGCTCGACCACTTCGATCTTGCCAGGCTCTGCAACCGGTACCGGGTTGGCCAGTTCGACGTAAGGGGCGGCCGGTGCTTCGGCGGCCTGGGCGGTCACGCCGAACAGGCTGGCAGCGACGAGAGCGGCGCTGATGATCAGATTACGCATGCTTTACTCCTGGACAATTTGGGTCGCCTCGCGCGACCTGTTTTCAGACAGATCCTGGCGGGCATGAGTTCTGTAGTGTAACGGCAGCGGCCACAAAAAAGGGCGGCCAAAGCCACCCTTTTTATACTTGCTGCGACGGATTAATCGAGCGTTAACGTCGCGCGAGATCTATCGCTGCCAGCGCGGTCTTAGTGCAGACCTTGAATGTAGCTGGCGACCGCGGCGATGTCTTCGTCGCTCAGTTTGCGCGCGATGGTGCGCATGGTCATGGCGTCGCCGTCGTTGCTGCGACCGGCGGCCGGGTCTTCCTTGCGGAAGTCGGTCAGTTGTTTGGCGATGTATTGAGCGTGTTGGCCACCCAGATGCGGGAAGCCGGCGGCGGCGTTGCCGGCCCCGTTCGGCGAGTGGCAGCCGGTGCAGGCTGGCAGGCCTTTTTCCAGATTGCCGCCACGGAACAGCGCTTCACCACGGGCGACGATTTTTGGATCAGCTGCGCCGACGCTGCCTTTCTGGCTGGCGAAGTAGGCAGCGATGTCGGCCAGATCCTGATCGCTCAGGTTGGTCAGCAGGCCCGTCATTTCCAGAACGGTGCGCTTGCCCGACTTGATGTCGTGCAGTTGCTTGGTCAGGTAGCGTTCACCTTGACCGGCCAGTTTCGGGAAGTTTGGTGCCATGCTGTTCCCGTCCGGGCCATGGCAGGCTCCGCATACGGCAGCTTTTGCCTGGCCGGCGGCTGCATCACCTGCAGCATGGGCCATGCCGGAGATTCCCACGGTCAACAGCAGACTCACGATCAATTTGTTCATCAGCTAATCCAACTACGGCTAAGGGTTAAGAGTTATGGACCGGGTTTACTCTCGCTCATCCAAAGGATGATGGCCTGGTAATCCTCGGCACTGCAGTCCATGCACAAACCACGCGGCGGCATCGCCTTGAAACCCTGGGTCACGTGTTGCACCAGCGTCTCCATACCTTTCGCCAACCTCGGCGTCCAAGCTTCCTGATCGCCTCTTTCGGGCGCCATGGGTAGTTGGCCGGAATGACAGGCACCACAAACACGGTTGTACACGGCTTCCGGTTCCTGTGTAGCCTGTGCGCTGTAAAGCGGTATCAGGACTCCGGCAGCCAGCAGCCATTTCGTCATAAAACGACCTTTTCAGGGTTGAGAGCGTTCTGCGTTCTGATGCGCAATCAAGGTCTTTGGCTCTCGTGAACTTCATCCTTCGCTGGGACAAAGCACACACAAAATCTGCGGCATTATATACTGGCGTCACTGAAACGGAAGCGACACCGCGTTCCGCGCCCAATCCCGGCGCCGCCCACATCGGAAATCCCATGCAACTCAAGAATCCCATCCTCGGCCTGTGCCAACAGTCCACGTTTATGCTCAGTGCCGCCAAAGTCGATCAATGCCCTGACGACGAAGGCTTCGAAGTGGCGTTCGCCGGTCGTTCCAACGCCGGTAAATCCAGCGCGCTGAACACCCTGACTCACGCCAGCCTGGCGCGCACCTCGAAAACCCCGGGTCGCACACAGCTGTTGAACTTCTTCAAGCTAGACGATGAACGGCGTCTGGTCGACCTTCCGGGCTACGGTTATGCAAAAGTACCGATCCCGCTCAAGCAACACTGGCAGCGTCACCTTGAGGCTTACCTCGGTGGCCGGGAGAGTTTGAAGGGTTTGATTCTGATGATGGACATCCGTCATCCAATGACCGACTTCGACCTGCTGATGCTCGACTGGGCCGTTGCGGCCGGCATGCCGATGCACATTCTGCTGACCAAGGCCGACAAGCTGACCTACGGCGCAGCCAAGAACACGCTGCTGAAAGTGCAGTCGGAAATTCGCAAGGGCTGGGGTGATCTGGTGACGATCCAGTTGTTCTCCGCACCAAAACGCATGGGGCTGGAAGAGGCCTACACTGTGTTGGCAGGCTGGATGGAACTGGCTGATAAAGGCGCTGAATTGCCTGCTGAGTAAATCGCAGGCAAAAAAAGCCCCGGACTTCATATGGGGAGGGAGAAGTTCCGGGGTTTAAGGTCCGAACCGCTAGGGCGGGGTTCAGATATCTGCCAACACTTAACACAACATAGGAGCATCGAAGGGCTTCACCAGCCATTCAGTATCTCTGAGTAGTGAGTTGTCAGATTAGTTCAGATTTTTTTCAAAAAGCTTTGGAATAACGCCAAGCGCGTTTCGAAATAAGGTCATTTCGGGCGTTTGCCGCGACGATGTGTCGCGGCAAACGCCCGGGCCAGACGCCTTAGTGAGCTTCATCCCAGTTGTTGCCGACGCCGACTTCCACCAGCAGCGGCACGTCCAGTTTCGCCGCTTCGCTCATGTGCAGGCGGATTTCCTGGCTCACCTGATCGACCAGATCCTCGCGAACTTCCAGCACCAGTTCGTCGTGCACCTGCAGGATGACTTTGGCGTCCAGTCCGGACGAAGCCAGCCAGTTATCCACCGCCACCATGGCTTTCTTGATGATGTCCGCCGCGGTGCCCTGCATCGGCGCGTTGATCGCCGTGCGTTCGGCGGCGGCGCGCTCCTGCGGCTTGTTCGAATTGATTTCCGGCAGGTACAGGCGACGGCCGAAGAACGTCTCGACGTAGCCCTGATCGGCCGCCTGCTTGCGGGTGCGCTCCATGTATTCGCGCACGCCCGGGTAGCGGGCGAAATAGGTGTCGATGTAGGCCTTGGCGGTCTTGGTGTCGACGCCGATGTCCTTGCCGAGCTTTTGCGCGCCCATGCCGTAGATCAGGCCGAAGTTGATCGCCTTGGCGCCACGGCGCTGATCGGAAGTCACTTCGTCGAGCTCGACCTTGAACACTTCGGCGGCGGTCGCGGTGTGCACGTCCAGGTTGTTGCGGAAGGCGTTCATCAGGCCTTCGTCTTTGGACAGGTGGGCCATGATCCGCAGTTCGATCTGCGAGTAGTCCGCGGCCAGCAGTTTGTAGCCTTTTGGTGCCACGAAGGCTTGGCGGATGCGCCGGCCTTCAGCGGTGCGCACCGGAATGTTCTGCAGGTTCGGATCGCTGGAGGACAAGCGACCGGTGGACGCCACGGCCTGATGATACGAGGTGTGGATGCGCCCGGTGCGCGGGTTGATCTGCTCCGGCAGGCGATCGGTGTAGGTGCTCTTCAGCTTGCTCATGGAGCGGTGCTCCATCAGCACTTTCGGCAAGCGGTGATCGTCCTCGGCGAGTTTCGCCAACACTTCCTCGGCGGTCGATGGCTGGCCCTTGGCGGTTTTCTTCAGCACCGGCAGGCCGAGTTTTTCGTAGAGGATCACGCCCAATTGCTTCGGTGAGCCGAGGTTGAACTCTTCTCCGGCGATCTCGAACGCTTCGCGCTCCAGCGCGACCATCTTGTTGCCCAGTTCAATGCTCTGGATACCGAGCAGTTCAGCGTCGACGAACGCGCCCTGGCGCTCGATGCGTGCCAGCACCGGCACCAGCGGGATTTCGATATCGGTCAGCACGCTGGCCAGGCTCGGGATCGCGCTGAGCTTTTCGAACAGGGTCTGGTGCAGACGCAAGGTGATGTCGGCGTCTTCGGCGGCGTACGGCCCGGCCTGTTCCAGGGCGATCTGGTCGAAGGTCAGTTGCTTGGCGCCTTTACCGGCGATGTCCTGGAAGCTCACGGTGGTGTGGTCCAGGTACTTCTGCGCGAGGCTGTCCATGTCGTGGCGGGTGGCGGTGGAGTTGAGCACGTACGACTCAAGCATCGTGTCGAAGGCGATGCCGCGCACGTTGATGCCCTGGCTTTGATCGCCGCCGATGGCGCAGTTGGCCAGAATGTTCATGTCGAACTTGGCGTGCTGACCGACCTTGAGTTTGTTCGGGTCTTCCAGAATCGGCTTGAGCGCGCGCAGCACGGTGTCGCGATCCAGCTGCTCCGGCACGCCGATGTAGGAGTGGGTCAGCGGGATGTACGCCGCTTCGTTGGCCTGCACTGCAAATGAGAGGCCGACCAACTGTGCCTGTTGCGCGTCGATGCCGGTGGTTTCGGTGTCGAAGGCGAACAGTTTGGCGTTGTGCAGTTTTTCCAGCCAGACGTCGAAGCGCGCTTGATCGAGGATGGTTTCGTACGCGGCTTCAGCAGGCGCTGCAGGGGCTTCTGCTGCTGGCGCGCTGAACAGATCGTCGGGCGGCGTGAGCTCGGTGGCTGCGCTCAGTTCCTGGCGCTTGGCGTCGCGATCCAGATCATTCAGCCAGCTCTTGAATTCCAGCAGGGTGTAGAGCTCGTAGAGTTTGGCCGGGTCTTCCGGGCCCATGCGCAGGTCGTCGAGGCCGATGTCCAGCGGCACGTCGACCTTGATGGTCGCCAGTTGATAGGAGAGGAACGCCATCTCCTTGTGCTCTTCGAGCTTGGCCGGCAGGGTCTTGGCCCCGCGAATCGGCAGGGTCGGCACGATGTCGAGCTGCGCGTAGAGCTCGGTCAGGCCGCCGTTGACGCCCACCAGCAGGCCGGACGCAGTCTTCGGGCCGATGCCGGGAACGCCCGGGATGTTGTCGGAAGAGTCGCCCATCAGCGCCAGATAATCGATGATCTGCTCCGGAGCGACGCCGAATTTCTCCTTCACGCCCTCCACGTCCATCGAGCTACCGGACATGGTGTTGACCAAGGTAATGTGGCCGTCGACCAGTTGCGCCATGTCCTTGTCGCCGGTGGAGATGATCACCGGGCGATCCGCCGCCGCGCTGCTGCGCGCCAGGGTGCCGATCACGTCGTCAGCCTCGACGCCTTCCACGCACAGCAGCGGGAAGCCGAGGGCGATCACGCTCTGATGCAGCGGCTCGATCTGCACACGCATGTCGTCGGGCATGCTGGGACGGTTGGCCTTGTATTCGGCGTACATCTCATCGCGGAATGTCCCACCCTTGGCGTCGAAGACCACGGCGAACGGGCTGTCCGGGTACTGCTTGCGCAGACTCTTGAGCATGTTCAGCACACCTTTGACCGCGCCGGTGGGCAGGCCTTTGGAGGTGGTCAGCGGTGGCAGTGCGTGGAAAGCGCGGTACAGGTAAGACGAACCGTCCACCAGGACGAGGGGGGCTTGGCTCATGAGCAGAATCAACCTTTTCGGCGGGCCCGGCGCTAGAATAGCGGGACCGTTGACGACAAAGGGACAAGGTTATCATGCGTACGTTAAATCGCTTGCTGCTGGTCAGTTTGATTGCTGTCTCACCGCTGGCCGCGATGGCGGCGGATGATGCGCCGTCGGCGGAGCCGGAAGTTACCATCCGTACCGAGGGTGACCAAACCATCCAGGAGTACCGTCAGAACGGTTTCCTGTATGCGATCAAGGTCACCAAGAAAGGATTCCCGCCCTATTTTCTGGTGCGTGCGGACGGTACCGATGCAAACTTCATCCGTTCTGATCAGCCGGATATGTTGATTCCGGCATGGAAGATTTTCGAATGGAAGTAGTCTCTTAAATTAATCGGCGCCGCTGTGCTGGCGGCGCCCGAACTGAGCAGTTTTTAACCATGTCTGTGTTCACCCCCCTGGCTCGGCCCGAGCTGGAAACCTTTCTCGCCCCTTACGGGCTTGGCCGTCTGCTCGATTTCCAGGGGATCGCCGCCGGCAGCGAAAACACCAATTTCTTTATCAGTCTGGAGCAGGGCGAGTTCGTTCTGACCCTGGTCGAGCGCGGCCCGGTGCAGGAGATGCCGTTCTTCATCGACCTGCTCGACGTGCTGCACGAGGCCGATCTGCCGGTGCCTTACGCACTGCGCACCACCGACGGCGTGGCGCTGCGTGAGCTGAAGGGCAAACCGGCGCTGCTGCAGCCGCGTCTGTCGGGCAAACACATTAAGGTCGCCAACGCCCAGCATTGCGCGCAGGTTGGCGAGTTGCAGGCGCATCTGCACCTGGCGACTCAGGGCGAGCGCATGATCAAGCGCAAGACCGATCGCGGCCTGGACTGGATGCAGGAGGAGGGCACCGAGTTTCTCTCGCACCTGAGCGACGAGCCGCGTGCCTTGTTGCAAAAGGCCCTCGATGAAATCACCGAGCGCAAAGAGAAGATTCTCGCGCTGCCTCGGGCGAACATTCATGCCGACCTGTTTCGCGATAACGCGATGTTCGAAGGCACTCACCTGACCGGGCTGATCGACTTCTACAACGCCTGTTCGGGGCCGATGCTGTACGACGTGGCGATTGCCTTGAATGACTGGTGTTCGGACGATGATGGCCTGATCGACGGCCCACGAGCGCGGGCGTTCCTTGGCGCTTATGCGGCGCTGCGACCATTCACGGCGGCGGAAGCTGAGTTGTGGCCGACGATGCTGCGCGTGGCGTGTGTGCGGTTCTGGCTGTCGCGGTTGATCGCGGCGGAGCAGTTTGCCGGGCAGGACGTGTTGATTCACGATCCGAAGGAATTCGAGCAGCGGCTGGCGCAGCGGCAGCAGGTGCATACACCTCTACCGTTCGCCCTCTAAATTTGTGGCGAGGGGGCTTGCCACCGTTGGAGTGCGGAGCGCTCCCCCAAGGATTCAGGATTGAAAATCTTTGGGGGCTGCTGCGCAGCCCAACGGGGGCAAGCCCCCTCGCCACAGGATTTTGCGGGTTACAGAGATTCCAGGCATCCCGCCAGATCATTGCCGAGCTTTTCCAGCACCTGCTCATAGCCCTGAGCCGTCGCCGGGGTGTACCCGCCCAACGCATCCAGTTCCGCCAGCTTCACCGGTAGCCCAGCCACCAGCGTCTCCGCCAGGCGCGGGCGCAACGGCGGTTCGCTGAACACACAGGTCTTGCCCACTTCCTGCAGGCGTTTGCGCATTGCCGCGACATGCTGCGCGCCCGGCTGCACTTCGGCGGCCACGCTGAACACACCAGCGTGCTTCAGGCCGTAAGCCTCCTCGAAGTAATCGAAGGCCTCGTGGAACACGAAGTACGGCTTGCCTTCAATACCGGCCAGACGCTTCTTCAAACGTGCATCCAGTGCATCGAGGCGTCCATCGAACGCCTTGGCGTTGCTCTGATAGCGCTCGGCGTTGGCCGGATCAGCAGCGCTGAGGTCCGCGGCCATTTTGTCGGCAATTACCCGCGCGTTGACCGGCGATAGCCACAAATGCGCATCCAGGGTACCCGGGCGGTGATCGTGATCATGCTCGTCGGCCTCTTCGGCGTGGGAGTGGCTGTCTTCGGCAAAGCGGCGCAGCTTCATGCCTGGTAGATCCTGCACGGCGACGCTCGGCAGGGTCCGACCGTTCAGCACGCGAGGCAGGAAACCTTCCATGTCCGGGCCGATCCAGTACAGCAGGTCCACCGATTGCACTTTGCGCACGTCGGACGGGCGCAACGCGTAGTTATGCGGCGAAGCGCCCGGCGGCAATAGCACTTCGGGAATGGCCACGCCGTCCTGCACTGCGGTGGCGATCAACTGCAACGGTTTGATGCTGGTGAGGACCTTGACCTCGGCCTGAGCCGAACCGATCAGCAGAAAACTGGCGACAAACGCCACAAAAACAGAAAAAAGTCGGGACACGATGACCACTCAAGGAGGCGAGAACGGGTAACATAATAACGTCTCTATCAAAACTCGTCGCCGCCCATGCCTATTACACCGATTGCCAGCCGTCCCCACGACCACTCTCATTGCGTGCACAGCGCACTGACCGAGGCCGATGCCTTGTGCTCCCAGAAAGGCCTGCGCCTGACTGCGTTGCGCCGGCGGGTGCTGGAACTGGTGTGGCAGAGCCACAAGCCGCTGGGCGCCTACGACATTCTCGCGGTACTCAGCGAGCAGGACGGCCGCCGCGCTGCGCCGCCGACCGTGTACCGCGCACTGGATTTTCTCCTGGAAAACGGCCTGGTACACCGCATCTCTTCGCTCAACGCCTTTGTCGGATGCGTGCATCCCGAGCATGCGCATCAGGGCCAGTTCCTGATCTGCCGCGACTGCCACGCCGCCATCGAGCTGGAACAGAAAGCCATCAGCGACGCGATTATCCAAAGCGCCAAAGACGTTGGTTTCATCGTCGAAGCGCAGACCGTCGAAGTGGTCGGCCTGTGCGCCGGTTGCCAGGGGGCTTGATGAGCAACCCGTTGATCCGTCTCCAGCACGTCGCTGTCACCTTTGCCGGGCAGGCCGTGCTGGACAACATCGAGCTGAGTGTCGAGCCGGGGCAGATCGTCACCCTGATCGGCCCCAACGGCGCCGGCAAGACCACTCTGGTGCGCGCCGTGCTCGGGCTGTTGAAGCCGGACAGCGGCAGCGTCTGGCGCAAGCCGAAGCTGCGCGTCGGCTACATGCCGCAAAAACTGCATGTCGATCCGACCTTGCCGCTGTCGGTGCTGCGCTTCCTGCGTCTGGTGCCCGGTGTAGACCGCCCGCGTGCATTGGCGGCGCTCAAGGAAGTCGGTGCCGAACACGTCATCGACAGCCCGGTGCAAAGCGTTTCCGGGGGTGAGATGCAGCGTGTGCTGCTGGCCCGGGCGCTGCTGCGCGAGCCGGAGCTGTTGGTGCTGGATGAGCCGGTGCAAGGCGTCGATGTCGCCGGGCAAGCCGAGCTGTACAGCCTGATCACCCGCCTGCGCGACCGTCACGGCTGCGGCGTGTTGATGGTGTCCCACGATTTGCACTTGGTGATGAGCACCACCGATCAGGTGGTGTGCCTGAACCGTCACGTCTGTTGCTCCGGGCATCCCGAGCAGGTCAGCGGCGACCCGGCGTTCGTCGAGCTGTTCGGCAAGAACGCGCCGAGCCTGGCGATCTATCACCACCATCACGACCACGCCCACGATCTGCACGGTTCGGTGGTCAAGGCGCCCGGTGCGGGCCACACCCACGTTCACGGAGACCACTGCAAGCATGGCTGATTTTCTGTTGTATGCCCTGCTTGCAGGTCTGGCCCTGGCGGTGGTCGCCGGGCCTTTGGGCTCATTTGTGGTCTGGCGGCGCATGGCCTATTTCGGTGACACCCTGTCCCACGCCGCGCTGCTTGGCGTGGCGCTGGGCTTTCTGCTGGATGTCAGCCCGACCGTTGCGGTGACGGTCGGCTGCTTGCTGCTGGCAGTACTGCTGGTGACGTTGCAACAGCGTCAACCGCTGGCGTCCGATACGTTGTTGGGAATTCTCGCACCGAGCACGCTCTCTCTCGGGCTGGTGGTACTAAGCTTCATGCATGAAGTGCGGATTGACCTGATGGCCTATCTGTTCGGCGACCTGCTGGCGATCAGCCCGACCGATCTGGCGTGGATCCTCGGCGGCAGCGCGGCGGTGCTGGTGTTGCTGGTGACGCTGTGGCGACCGCTGCTGGCGATCACCGTGCATGAAGAGCTGGCCAGGGTCGAAGGCCTGCCAGTGGCGGGTCTGCGCATGGCGCTGATGCTGTTGATCGCGGTGGTGATCGCGGTGGCGATGAAAATCGTCGGTGTGTTGCTGATTACCTCGCTGTTGATCATCCCGGCGGCTGCGGCACAGCGTCACGCCCGCTCGCCGGAGCAGATGGCCCTGGGCGCGAGCCTGCTGGGCATGCTCGCCGTGTGTGGCGGGTTGGCGCTGTCATGGTTCAAGGACACCCCGGCGGGGCCGTCTATCGTTGTGACGGCGGCCGCACTGTTTCTGCTGAGTTTTGTTCTGCCCCGTCGAGGGGTGTAGACTTGCTCGCTTTTTGCGCAATTAGAGAGTCGCAGGAATGAAGCCGTTCGCCTCCCGTTATCTGCTCCTTGTCGCATTTTCCGTGCTGCTGGGCGCCTGCCAAAGCACGCCGCCGGTGGCCGAAGTCCCCGACGCGCGGGCCACGGCCATCGCACAGCTGGAGCAAAGCCTGGCCAGTAGCGAACTGGCCACCGCTGAAGACCAATTGGCCGCCTTGCAGGCACAGAACCCCAACGATCATTCCCTTGAGCAATACCAGCGCCAGTTGGCCGAAGCCTATCTGCGCCGCAGTCAGATCGTGTTGCAAAAAGGTGATGTGAACGCCGCAGCCACCGCGCTGAGCCGTGCCCGCGCCCTGATGCCCAAAGCCCCGGCGCTGACCGGTGGGGTCAACGGCGCCATCACTGAAGCCCGTAAAGCCGAGCTGGAAAAAGCCGAAGCGGCGCTGCTGGCGGCCGAAGCCAGACCGAAAGCCAAGGTGATCGATCCGACCGCCGAGAGCACCACTATTGCGCTGAACATCAACGATAGCCGCAAACTTCGCCGGCAACTGGATGCGATCGCCGCCGATGTAGTGAATTACGAGTGTGCCGTCAGCATTCAGGCACCGCGCACCCACGATTATCCTTGGCTGGCGACGTTGCTGACCAAGCGGGTGAAGAAACTCAATCCGGATTTCGACCTGCAGATCGAAAAGCAGATCCTGCGCACGGTGCCGGCGCAGATGGTCTTGAGCCCTCGTAAACCGTAAAAAAGATCGCAGCCTGCGGCAGCTTTTACATGGGATTGAGGTACACCCTGCAGGAGCTGCCGAAGGCTGCGATCTTTTGCTTTTAGGCCGGAATGGCTTTCGCCTTAGGCTCCCGCGCCCAGACCCGATGCTGTCCGATCGCCGCAAAGAACGGTTTGCTCAACGCCGGCACCTCCTTGCCCTGCAGCAACCCCGCATCCGCCTCCAGCTTCAGCAGATCCTGCAACTGCTTGGCCTCGCCGTGCAGCGCAATCGCCTTCAGGTGCTTGTACGCCTCCAGCAAGTAATGCAACGCGACGCCATCGCCGCTCAACGCCTTGATCGACGCAGCGCCACCCGGCACGAACACCGCATCGAAGATCACCGAAGGCATGCCTTCCATCGACGCATCCACCGCCAGGCTTTTGCCGTCGGACGTCTTTACGGGCGCTGATGTCGGGCCCAGCAATTTGGCGTGCGCACCTTCAGCGGCGAGAGCCTTCTTCATCGCATCAATCGCCGCACCATCAACGCCGTTGGCGGCAAGAATCGCCACTTTGCGGGTTTTGATGCTTTCCGGCAGCAGATTGGCCTGACTCAGCGCCGGCGAATGATCGAACGAGGTTTTGCGCACTTGGACCGTGCCTTTGCTCGGCGCCGGCAGGCCCAGATTGGCCGCGACACGCTTGGCCAGTTCCAGGTCGATGTTGGCGAGAATCTCGTTCACTTCCCGCGCGCGAATGAACTCACGTTCAACCTTGCCCAGCTCGAAGCTGTAGGCAGCGATGATGTGCTCCTTCTCGTGCGGGCTCATGCTGTTGAAGAACAGTCGCGCCTGGGAGAAGTGGTCGCTGAACGATTCGCTGCGCTGGCGGATCTTGTTCGCATCGATGCGTTCCGGGTAACTCTCGAAGCCGCCGTCCTGCGCCGCTGGCGGGGTTTCCTTCGGCCAGCCGCCATCGATCGAATTCGGCTCGTAGGACGCGCGACCCTTGTCGATCACCGTGCGGTGCTGCGCGTCGCGCTGACCGTTGTGGAACGGCGCCACCGGGCGGTTGATCGGCAGTTCATGAAAATTCGGCCCGCCGAGTCGGCTGATTTGCGTGTCGGTGTAGGAAAACAGCCGACCTTGCAGCAGCGGATCGTTGGAGAAGTCGATGCCGGGCACGATATGGCCGGGGCAAAACGCGACCTGCTCGGTCTCGGCGAAGAAGTTGTCCGGGTTACGGTTGAGGGTCATCTTGCCCAGCGGGGTGATCGGCACGATTTCTTCGGGGATCAGTTTGGTCGGGTCGAGGATGTCGAAATCGAAGTCGTGTTCGTTTTCTTCCTCGATGATCTGCACACCCAGCTCCCATTCCGGATAGTCGCCCATCTCGATGGCTTCCCAGAGGTCGCGACGGTGATAGTCGGTGTCTTTACCGGCGAGCTTCTGCGCCTCGTCCCACACCAGCGAGCAGGTGCCGGCGGTCGGGCGCCAGTGGAATTTGACGAAGCGTGATTTGCCCTCGGCGTTGATCAGGCGGAAGGTGTGCACACCAAAGCCCTGCATGCTGCGCAGGCTTTTCGGGATCGCCCGGTCGGACATTGCCCAGATCACCATGTGCGCCGATTCCGGCACCAGCGAAACAAAATCCCAGAACGTGTCGTGGGCCGAGCCGCCGGTCGGGATTTCGTTGTGCGGCTCGGGCTTCACCGCGTGGACGAAGTCGGGAAACTTGATCGCGTCCTGAATGAAGAACACCGGCATGTTGTTGCCGACCAGATCGAAGTTGCCTTCGTCGGTGAAGAACTTCACGGCAAAACCCCGCACGTCACGCACGGTATCGCCGGATCCGCGTGGCCCCTGCACCGTGGAAAAACGCACGAACACCGGGGTCTTTTTTCCCGGATCCTGCAGGAAACCGGCCTTGGTCAGCGTCGAATGGTTCTCGTAGGCCTGGAAGAAACCATGGGCGCCGGTGCCGCGTGCGTGGACGATGCGCTCGGGAATGCGCTCGTGGTCAAAGTGCGTGATCTTTTCACGCATGATGAAGTCTTCCAGCAGCGATGGTCCACGCGGGCCAGCCTTGAGGGTGTTCTGGTTGTCGGCGACCTTCACCCCCTGATTGGTGCGCAGGGCCTGGCCGGTGGCGTCGGAGCGAAATTTCTCCAGGCTGTCGAGTTTGGCGTTGGTGTTGGCGCGATCCTGGGTATCGGTGCCGGCCAGTTGGCTTTTATCGGACGTAGGCTTCTTGCTCATCAGTCGTAAACTCCTCGGTTGACCCCGATACGGGCGGGGACTCTTGAGTGGTTCCCGGGCACGGCACCCGGGGTTTCAAGTCGCTTACTTAATGACTGACGAGGGTTTTGGGCGTTCCTTTTTTATGACCTTTGATCTTGTTATTGCCAAATCGAAGGTTAATTGCGAAATAAATGCTAAGAACCTCTATACGGACAGGCTAAAATGCGCGCCCGGCTAACCGCTGATCCTTTTCTAACGCGCCCCACAAGGTTCGCTACGTGATCGAGTTTCAAAACGTCCACAAAACTTACCGCGTCGCCGGTAAGGACATTCCCGCCCTGCACCCGACCAGTCTTTCGATTGAAAACGGTCAGGTATTCGGCCTGATCGGCCATTCCGGTGCGGGAAAAAGTACCCTGCTGCGTCTGATCAATCGCCTGGAAGATTCCAGCGGCGGCAAGATCATCGTCGACGGCGAAGAAGTCACCGCGCTGGACGCCAACGGCCTGCGCCGTTTCCGCCAGCAAGTCGGGATGATCTTCCAGCACTTCAACCTGCTCGCTTCCAAGACCGTGGCCGACAACGTCGCGCTGCCGCTGACCCTGGCCGGCGAGCTGTCGACCAACGAGATCAATCAGCGCGTCGCCGAGTTGCTGGCGCGGGTCGGTCTGTCCGATCACGCCAAAAAGTACCCGGCACAATTGTCCGGTGGCCAGAAGCAGCGCGTCGGTATTGCCCGCGCCCTGGCGACCAAGCCGAAGATTCTGCTGTGCGACGAGGCCACCAGCGCCCTCGACCCGCAGACCACCGCATCGGTTCTGCAACTGCTGGCCGAGATCAACCGCGAACTGAAACTGACCATTGTCCTGATCACTCACGAGATGGATGTGATCCGTCGCGTCTGCGATCAGGTGGCGGTAATGGACGCTGGCGTGATCGTCGAGCAAGGTTCGGTGGCCGATGTGTTCCTGCATCCGAAGCACCCGACCACCAAGCGTTTCGTCCAGGAAAGCGAGCAGATCGACGAAAGCGAACAGCGTGATGACTTCGCTCACGTGCCGGGCCGCATCGTGCGCCTGACCTTCCAGGGTGAAGCGACCTACGCGCCGTTGCTCGGTACCGTCGCCCGGGAAACCGGGGTCGACTACAGCATCCTCGCCGGTCGCATTGACCGCATCAAAGACATTCCTTACGGGCAACTGACCCTCGCCGTCACCGGTGGCGACATGGAAGCGGCCTTCGCCCGCTTCACCGCCGCTGACGTTCACATGGAGGTGCTGCGTTAATGGAAGCCCTGATGAATTTCTTCACCAATATCGACTGGTACGAAATCTGGCTGGCCACCGGCGACACGATGCTGATGCTCGGCGGTTCGCTGTTGTTCACCGTGCTGCTCGGCCTGCCGCTGGGTGTGCTGCTGTTTCTCTGCAGCCCGCGTCAGCTCCTGGAAAACCGTGGCCTCTACGCATTCATGTCGCTGGCGGTGAACATCCTGCGTTCGCTGCCGTTCATTATTCTGTTGATCGTGATGATCCCGTTCACCGTGCTGATCACCGGCACCTCGCTGGGCGTGGCCGGGGCGATTCCGCCGTTGGTAGTGGGGGCGACCCCGTTCTTCGCGCGTCTGGTGGAAACCGCACTGCGTGAAGTCGATCGCGGCATCATCGAAGCGACCCAGTCGATGGGCGCGACCACCCGGCAGATCATCATGAACGCCTTGCTGCCGGAAGCCCGTCCGGGCATTTTCGCGGCGATTACGGTGACGGCGATTACACTGGTGTCCTACACGGCGATGGCCGGTGTGGTCGGCGCGGGTGGTCTGGGTGACCTGGCGATCCGTTTCGGCTACCAGCGCTTCCAGACTGACGTGATGATCGTCACCGTGGTGTTGTTGCTGATTCTGGTGCAAGTGCTGCAAATGGTGGGCGACCGACTGGTCGTGCATTTCTCGCGCAAATAACCGGTTTTGTATTCAAGAATGAGCCGGCCATTCGCTGGCAGGCGCCAGACGGGCGCCTCAAAAGGAGTTAGCTGAATGAAAAAACTGATCGCTGCTTTCGCTGCCGTAGCCGCTTTTTCGGCCCAGGCTGAAACCCTGACCGTTGCCGCCTCCCCGGTGCCGCACGCGGAAATCCTCGAATTCGTGAAGCCGGCACTGGCCAAGGAAGGCGTGGATCTGAAGGTCAAGGTGTTCACCGACTACGTTCAGCCAAACGTACAGGTTGCCGAAAAGCGTCTGGACGCCAACTTCTTCCAGCACCAGCCGTACCTTGATGAGTTCAACAAGGCCAAAAGCACCAATCTGGTGGCCGTGACCGGTGTGCACCTGGAGCCGCTGGGCGCCTACTCGAGCAAGCTCAAGGATCTGAAGGACCTGCCAAGCGGCGCCAACGTGGTGATTCCGAACGACGCCACCAACGGCGGCCGTGCGCTGTTGCTGCTGGACAAGGCGGGCGTGATCAAGCTGAAGGATTCGAAGAACATTCTGTCGACCGTCAAAGACATCGCCGAGAACCCGAAAGACCTGAAGATCCGTGAACTGGAAGCCGCGACCATCCCGCGCGTGCTGACCCAGGTCGATCTGGCGCTGATCAACACCAACTACGCGCTGGAAGCCAAGCTCGATCCGTCCAAGGATGCGCTGGTGATCGAAGGCAACGACTCGCCGTACGTGAACATCCTGGTGTCCCGTGCGGACAACAAGGACAGCGACGCGATGAAGAAACTGGCTGCTGCCCTGCACAGCCCGGAAGTGAAGCAGTTCATCACTGACAAGTACAAAGGCGCGGTACTGCCGGCGTTCTGATACCGGACGGGACAGGCGCAATAAAAAAGGCGATCCCTCGGGATCGCCTTTTTTTGTGCGGCAAATTCCCCTGTAGGAGCTGTCGAGTGAAACGAGGCTGCGATCTTTTGATCTTGCTTTTGAAGATCACGAGCAAAAGATCGCAGCCTTCGGCAGCTCCTACAGAGGAATGCATACCCCCCTGTAGGAGCTGACTTATTTGCGGTTAAGCATCACCGGCAGTTGTGCGACCAGTTTGGCATTGTTCAACGGCGCACGGATAAAGCCACGCTGCGTCCCGTCCGGCCCGATCACCGCCAGATTGCCGCTATGGTCGACGGTGTAATTCGGTTTGCTGGTGTCGGCCGGAATGAACGGGATGCTCACCGCATTAGCGACCTTCTGCAGCTCTTCGATCGACTTCGGCGTCAGGCCGATGAACTGCGGATCGAAGTAGCCCAGGTACTGCTTCAACTGCTGCGGGTTATCGCGGTTGGGGTCGACGCTGACCAGTACGATCTGCAACTTGTCCACAGCGTCTTTGGGCAACTCGCTCTTGATCTGGCGCAGTTGGGCGAGGGTGGTCGGGCAGATGTCCGGGCAGAAGGTGTAGCCGAAGAACAGCAGGCTCCACTTGCCTTTCAACTCGTCGATGGCCACCGGTTGACCATCCTGATTGGTCATCGTCACGCCCGGCAGGGTGCGGCTCTGCGGCAGCAGGATGATGCCGGCGTCGATCAGCGCGGTGGGGTCGCCCTGGCCCTTGCCACTCAGCACTTTATTGACGGTAAGTCCCAGGATCAGCGCGATCACGGCGACGAGGATGAAGACGGTTTTCTGGGTTCGAGTCATAGGTTCAACAGTAAGTAGTGGTCTACGAGCAGGGCGATGAACAACAGGAACAAGTAATAAATAGAGTACTTGAAGGTGTTGATCGCCGCGTGCGGCCGAGTGCCACGGTACAGCACCACGGCCCATTGCAGAAACCTTGCGCCCAGCGCGAGGGCGCAGAGCAGATACAGCACGCCGCTCATGTGGATCACGTACGGCAGCAGACTGACCGCCAGCAGGGCGAAGGTGTACAGCAGAATGTGCACCTTGGTGTAGTGCTCACCGTGGGTGACCGGCAGCATCGGGATGTCGGCCTTGGCGTATTCCTCCTTGCGATGGATCGCCAGCGCCCAGAAGTGCGGCGGGGTCCAGGCGAAGATGATCAGCACCAGCAGCAATGGCTCGGCGCTGACATGGCCGGTGGCGGCGGTCCAGCCGAGCAGTGGGGGTGCCGCGCCGGCGAGACCGCCGATGACGATGTTCTGTGGCGTCGCACGCTTGAGGAAACCGGTATAGATCACCGCGTAGCCGAGCAGGGAGGCGAGGGTCAGCCAGGCGGTCAGCGGATTGGTAAAAGTCAGCAGCAAGGCCTGGCCGAGCAGCGCCAATACCAGCGCAAAGGTCAGAGCCGCGGCAGGCGACACCCGACCTTCAGCCAATGGCCGTTTGTGAGTGCGCGCCATCACCGCATCGATGCGGCGGTCGACCACATGGTTGACCGCCGCCGCACCGCCGGCACACAGCGCAATACCCAAATTACCGAACACCAGCACTGTCCACGGCACCCCGGCGCGGGTCGCGAGGAACATGCCGACCAGCGAGGTGATGAGCATCAGCACCACCACTTTCGGCTTGGTCAGCTCCAGATAGTCACGCCACAGCGCTTGCGCGGGACGTTCGCCGATCAGAAGCGCCATGGCGTTTCTCCTTTTATTGTTATGGGCGCGGCCACGGGTTTACGCGGACTCAGGCGCCAGCGTGCGAGCACCGGCTGTTTGACCCGAACCAGACTGGTCCGCGCGTGGTAATTGACCAGCACCATGGTCAGCAGCAGCGCGGCGCCGCCGGCGTTGTGCGCTACCGCCACCGGCAACGGCAGATGCAACAGCACGTTGCTGATGCCGAGGGTGATTTGTGCGCCGAGGGCGACCAGCACCAGCCCGGCGAGCCGGGTCATGCCGACAGCCCTGAGTTGCCAGGCCAGCCCCAGCAGCACCAACGTCACCAGCAGCGCGCCGATGCGGTGAGTCAGGTGAATCGCTGTGCGCGCATCGCTGTCGAGCTGGCCGCCGAGGTAATTCGGGCCGATGTGCTGGGTCAGGTGAAAGCCGTTGGCAAAATCAGCGGGCGGCAGCCATTGGCCGTGGCAGGTCGGGAAGTCGATGCAGGCCACCGCCGCGTAGTTGGAACTGACCCAGCCACCCAGGGCGATCTGGCCGATCACCAGCAACAGTCCGGCAGTCGCCCAATACTGCAAGCGCTTGGGCACCATGAGCGCCGGTAGCACGCCGGACAATCTCAAGGTCAGCAGGAACAGCAGGCTCAATGTCGCAAAGCCGCCGAGCAAATGCCCGGTGACCACTTGCGGCCAGAGCTTGAGCGTCACCGTCCACATGCCGAACGCCGCTTGCGCAAACACCACCGCCAGGAGAAACAGTGGCAGCTTCAACGGTTGCCCCGGATGACGCCGGTTGACCCACGCACGCCCGGCCAGAATCGAAATCAGCAGGCCGAGGGTCCCGGCGAAGTAGCGGTGAATCATCTCGTTCCAGCCCTTGTGCGCCACCACCGGCGAGTCGGGGTAATGCAGTTCGGCATGGGCCAGTTGGGCTTCGCTGTTCGGCACGCTGATAAAGCCGTAGCAGCCCGGCCAGTCCGGACAGCCGAGGCCGGCGTGAGTCAGGCGGGTGTAGGCGCCGAGCAGCACGACGATCAGTGCCAGCAGGGTGGCAAACAGCGCGAGGCGAAATCCAGGTTTGGCCATGACGATGCCCTTATCCGATGTTCGACAGTTTCAGCAGATGGCGCAGGTCGTTGAGCAAGTCCTTGCCCTTCACGCTCGGGTCGTAGCGCAGCACGAGGTTGCCGTGCGGGTCGATGATCCACAGCTGCGGCGTGGCCTTGTCGCCCGTGGCCTTGCTGAAGGTTGCGGCGTCCAGCGGGTAGCGTTGCAGCTGCGGGTATTCGCGGTTCAGCTTGGCTTCGTAGTCGGCGCTCAGCGGTTGCGCGGCGGCGAGGGCGTGGCTGGCGCGTCCGGCATCGCGGCCCAGGCCGATCTGGATCTGCCGGGCGAGGTACACCAGTTGCTGGCAATCGACGGCGCAGTCCTTGGGCGCGGTCACCAGCATCTGCCAGCGCTGTTCGTCGGCCTGTACACCAAGGTCGACGCGGGACTGGCCGTTGCCGATCAGTTCGCCGTGGTAGCTGCGGCCTTCCGGCACCCAGAACTGCAATTTGTACATGCCGGTGGCGAGGATCATCGGGCCGACCACGCCGAGCAGAATCAGCAGCAGCTGGATCCGTCCGCGACGACGGCTGGCCGGGGTTTTTGCCTCAGACATGCTGGGTGGATTCATGGCCGTTCCCATGGTGGTTCTCCTTTGCGTTGTGCAATCCAAGGTAGAGGTAGAGGCCGAGCAGGGCGGTAGCCATGGCGAACCACTGCACGGCGTAACCAAGGTGTTTTTCCGGGCCCATGGCAACGACCGGCCAGTCGGCCTCATAGCTGGCGGGGCCGGGTTCGGCGCGCAGTTCGTAAGCGAAACCGTCGCGGTCGAGGGTTTTCCACAGCCTGGCCGGCTCAACGGCGGTGATGGTTTGCGGCCACATGCTGCTGGCCGGGTCGGCGTGCAGCTGGAAGGTGGCGCCGGGGGCGACGTAGACCCAGGCGTCGATACTCAGCGCATCGGTCGGGGTGGTGAATTGCGGTGTAACGCGGCGGTCCGGCCACGGCAGCCAGCCGCGATTGACCAGCAGCCACAGGCCGGTGGCTCGATCCTGAAACGGTTGTAGCAGCTCGATGCCGACCTTGCCGTTGCGCTGACGGTTATCGAGCAGCAGGCTGTGGGCGCCATCGAACCGGCCGTAGAGATGCACCCGGCGATAGGCCGGGTCGGTACTGTGCAGCAATTCGCTGCTGGCCATCGGTTCGGCGGCGCGACGTTCGGCGTAACTGGCGAGCAGGGCGGTTTTTTCCGCGCCCCGGCCCAGTTGCCAGAAGCCCAGCGACACCAGCAGCGGCAATAACAGCGCCACCACCACGGTCGGTATCACGCCCGGGCGAAAGCGCTTCATGGCCGCACCACAAAGTCAGTCGTCGCGATCGCTATACTCAACTGCATCGCCTGTCCCCCGGAGTCTTCCCATGCTCAAAGCAGCCATTGTCGTGCTGCTGATTGCCACGGTGATCAGCCTGTTCAGCGGCCTGTTTTTCCTGGTCAAGGACGACAGCAGCTCCAATCGCCTGGTCATCGCCTTGAGTGTTCGGGTGGCGCTGGCCGCTGCCACCGTCGGCTTGATCGCCTGGGGCTTCTACAGCGGCCAACTGGTGTCCCACGTGACGTGGTAGCTGCAAGCTTCTAGCTTTGAGCTGCAAGCTTGGAGCTCGCGGCTTGCCGCGGTTGTTAAAGCACATAAACGAAGATGAACAAGCCGATCCACACCACATCGACGAAGTGCCAATACCAGCTCGCCGCCTCGAAACCGAACTGATGCTCGGCATCGAAGTGGCCCTTCATGATCCGCATCAGCATCACGAACAGAATGATCGTGCCGATGGTCACGTGGGCGCCGTGGAAACCGGTGAGCATGAAGAACGTCGCGCCGTAGATACCCGAACCGAGGGTCAGGCCCAGTTCGTGGTAGGCGTGCATGTATTCCTCAGCCTGGAAGCCGAGGAACGCGCAGCCCAGCAGCACGGTGATCGCCAGCCAGATTTTCAGCGCGCCGCGATGGCCCTTCTTCAAGGCATGGTGGGCGATGGTGATGGTCACACTGGAGCTGACCAGCAGGATCGTGTTGATCAGCGGCAGGCCCCACGGGCTGATGACTTCCTTGGGCGGCGGGAACAGTGTCGGGTCAGGCGTTTGCAGCAGCGGCCAGGTGAACTGGAAGTTCGGCCAGAGCATGTGCGCGATGCCTTTCGGGCCTTCGCCACCCAGCGCCGGGCCGGAGATGTGCCGCACGTAGAACAGCGCGCCGAAGAAGGCGATGAAGAACATCACCTCGGAGAAGATGAACCAACTCATGCCCCAGCGAAACGAGCGATCCAGCTGCGGGCTGTACAGCCCCGCGCGACTTTCCTTGATCACTGCGCCGAACCAGCCGAACAGCATGTACGCCAGCAACAATCCACCGACGAAAAAGATGTACGGGCCGTGGGATTCCGGGCGCGCGGCCTTCAGATCGTTGAACCAGGTCGCCAGGCCGTACACGGTGATGACCATGCCGAACGTGGCGATGATCGGCCATTTGCTCTGGGCCGGGACGTAATAGTGCTCATGAGTTGCCATTTATTGTTCTCCTTATCGGGCACGCTTAACCGCCAGTGTTTGCAGCCACCGGAGGATGTCGGGCGGTGATATCGAACAGCGTGTAGGACAGCGTCAGGTGCTTCACGTCCTTGGGCATGTCGCGGTCAACGATGAAACGCACCGGCATCTCGATCTGCTGACCGGGCTGCAGCACCTGCTGGGTAAAGCAAAAGCATTCGGTCTTGTGGAAATACGCCGCCGCGTTGCTGGGCGCGATACTCGGCACGGCTTGGGCGCTCATCGGTTTGTCGGTGGGGTTGCGCGCGATGAAAATCATCTCGTTGACCGCGCCGGGGTTGGCGGTCAACTCGTCGTGCTTGGGATAGAACTCCCACGGCATGTCGATGTTGTTGGTCGACAGAAACTGCACGCGCACCTGGCGCGAGCTGTCCACCACCTGCTCGCCCTCGTATTGCCCGGCGGTCTTGCCGTTGATGCCGAAGGCCTTGCACATCACGTCGTAGATCGGCACCAGGGCAAAGCCGAAGACAAACATTGCCACGACGACTCCGAGCAGGCGGGTGACCAGTTTCTTCAGCGAGATCGAGTCAGCCATGGTGCATGCCCTCTACACGACGAGCCCCTGTAGGAATGAGTACCTGTGGCGAGGGAGCTTGCTCCCGCTCGGCTGCGTAGCAGACGCGAAGCTCTTGGGGCCGCTTCGCGCCCCAGCGGGAGCAAGCTCCCTCGCCACAATGGCTCGCACCCACAGGGAGATCGGTGTTCATTTCACTTCCGGCGGCGTAGTAAAGGTGTGATACGGCGCCGGTGACGGCACGCTCCACTCCAGGCCTTCGGCGCCATCCCACGGTTTGGCCGGGGCCGGGGCGCCACCGCGAATGGTCTTGATCACGATGAACAGGAAGAAGATCTGCGTGGCACCGAACATGAATGCGCCGATTGACGAGACCATGTTGAAGTCGGCGAACTGCAGGTTGTAGTCCGGGATCCGCCGTGGCATCCCCGCCAGCCCCACGAAGTGCATCGGGAAGAAGGTCAGGTTCATGCCGACGAACGACAGCCAGAAGTGCAGCTTGCCGAGGGTTTCGTCGTACATGTGCCCGGTCCACTTCGGCAGCCAGTAATAGGCTGAGGCGAAGATCCCGAAGATCGCCCCCGGCACCAGCACGTAGTGGAAGTGCGCGACCACGAAGTAGGTGTCCTGGTACTGGAAGTCCGCCGGCGCGATGGCCAGCATCAGCCCGGAGAAACCGCCGATCGAGAACAGGATCACGAAGGCCACGGCAAACAGCATCGGTGTCTCGAAGGTGATCGAGCCTTGCCACATGGTGCTGGCCCAGTTGAACACCTTCACCCCGGTCGGCACGGCGATGAGCATCGTTGCGTACATGAAGAACAGCTCGCCCACCAGCGGGATGCCGACCACGAACATGTGGTGCGCCCAGACGATGAACGACAGGAACGCGATGCTCGCCGTCGCGTAAACCATCGAGGTGTAGCCGAACAGCGGCTTGCGCGAGAAGGTCGGGATGATCTGGCTGACGGCACCGAAGGCCGGCAGGATCATGATGTACACCTCGGGGTGGCCGAAGAACCAGAACACATGCTGGAACAGCACCGGATCACCACCACCGGCGGCACTGAAGAAACTGGTGCCGAAGTGGATGTCCATCAGCATCATCGTCACGCACCCGGCCAGCACCGGCATCACCGCGATGAGCAGAAACGCGGTGATCAGCCAGGTCCAGACGAACAGCGGCATTTTCATCAATGTCATGCCGGGGGCGCGCAGGTTGAGGATGGTCGCGATCACGTTGATCGCGCCCATGATCGAACTGATCCCCATCAAGTGGATGGCGAAGATGAAGAACGTCACGCTCTCCGGTGCATAGGTGGTGGACAGTGGCGCGTAGAACGTCCAGCCGAAGTTCGGTCCGCCACCGGCGGTGAACAGGGTCGAGACCAGCAGCAGGAACGCCGCCGGCAGCAGCCAGAAGCTGAAGTTGTTCATTCGTGGCAGGGCCATGTCCGGCGCGCCGATCATCAACGGGATCATCCAGTTGGCGAGGCCGACAAACGCCGGCATCACTGCACCGAACACCATCACCAGACCATGCATGGTGGTCATCTGGTTGAAGAACGCCGGCTCGACGATCTGCAGGCCGGGCTGGAACAGCTCGGCGCGGATCACCATGGCGAACGAGCCGCCGAGCAGGAACATGCAGAACGCAAACCACAGGTACAGCGTGCCGATGTCCTTGTGGTTGGTGGTCAGCACCCAGCGCATCAGGCCTTTGGCGGGGCCGTGAGCGTGGTCGGCATGACCGTGGTCATCGATTACAGCGCTCATGGCCGCTCTCCTTTACGTGAGTGGACGGGGCTGACCGGGGCGTGCTGCCCCGGCCGGTTCACGAGGTACGCGATGGACCGGCTCATTTGCTTTCCGCCTGTTTGAGCTCAAGCACTTCTTTTGGCGTGACCATGTCGCCCTTGTTGTTGCCCCAGGCGTTACGTTCGTAGGTCACGACCGCTGCGATATCGACTTCCGACAACTGCTTGCCGAACGCCGCCATGGCGGTGCCGGGCTTGCCGAAGTACACGCGGTGCAGGTGGTCGGCTTTGGGCCCGGTGGCAATCGGCGAGCCTTTGAGCGCCGGGAACATCGGTGGCAGGCCCTGACCTTCGGCCTGGTGACAGGCTACGCAGGTGGTGTGATACACCTTGTCGCCCCGTTCCTTGAGTTCGTCGAGGGTCCATTCCTTGCTGGTCAGCTCTTTAAGCTGCGCCGCTTCGGCTTTGCGGTCGGCCAGCCACTTGTCGTAGTCGGCCTTCTCTTTGACGTCGACCACAATCGGCATGAAGCCGTGATCCTTGCCGCACAGCTCGGCGCACTGACCACGGTAGATGCCCGGCTTGTCGATCCGCGTCCAGGCTTCGTTGACGAACCCCGGGATCGCATCGCGCTTGACCGCGAAGGCCGGCACCCACCACGAGTGAATCACGTCGGCGGAGGTCACGAGAAAGCGCACCTTGGCGCCGATCGGCAGCACCAGCGGCTTGTCGACTTCGAGCAGGTAGTGCTCGCCCTTGGCTTCCTTGTTGTGGATCTGTTCGGCGGGGGTGGCCAGGTTGCTGAAGAACTCGACGTCCTGGCCCAGGTATTTGTAGTGCCATTTCCACTGGTAACCGGTGATCTGGATATCGATATCCGGCTCACTGGTGTCGTACATGCGGATCAGGGTGGCAGTCGCCGGAACGGCCATCGCCACCAGAATCAGCAGCGGCACGACGGTCCAGAGAATTTCGACGGTGGTGCTTTCGTGGAATTTTGCGGCGACCTGCCCGGTCGAGCGGCGATGCACGATCATCGACCAGAACATGGCGCCGAAGACGATGATCCCGATCACCACACAGATCCAGAAAATGGTCATGTGCAGGTCGAATACTGCGTGACTGATTTCAGTCGCTCCAGGCGCCATATTCACAGTCCAGGCCGCATTGGCCGGGCTGAAAATCGACCACAACAGGAGGCCCATCCAGACGTGTGGATGTCGCATCATTGCGGGTTCCCCTTATCGTTCTTGTTATCCCGCCGGCTTTCGCCTGCGGCAAGGGAGCGGCTGCATCAGACTACGAACTTGAATCGCCGGGCCTTGCTGCGGGTGCAGTCGGGCGTCATCAGCTAACTCCATTCAATGGCGAGTATAGACAGCGAGGGAGAATTGCAACGCGATCGCGTAAATCATCTGAAACAGCTTGTACTTGCGTTCCAGACCACGAATGGAGAAGGATGCAGACGAGTGGTGGCAAACCGATATAACGCCGCTGCATCAAGGATGAAATAATTATGACAAATGCGTCTTAGCATTTTTCGTAAGCCAGCTAAGTTATGTCTTCCCTATTTCATTGCCTTGTTCCCTGGAGTTTTCATGAACACCGCCGCATTGCGCGAGCAGATCCAAAAAGCCCAACAGCACGAGAAAGAAACCGGCCTGCTGACCCGTCAGCTGGAAAGCAAGCTGCCTCATTTACATCCGGCGATCCAGTTGCCGGAAGCCGACGCCAATGGCGTGCTGACGCGTTTTGTCGCCGCCTACATCGATGAAGTGCCAGACCTGCTGGATGCAGCCAATGAAGTTGCCAGGGAAGCGGGAATCGAATCGCAGATCAAACCGGTGCTGACAATCGCCGAGCAGTATTTCCTCCAGCCGCCGGCCATCATGGCCGGGCACGTTGGTCTGGACAGCCTGCTGGACGAAGCCTATCTGGCGCACCGCTTTGTCGAAGAGGTCAACGACCTGTACATCAAGCATTTCGGCCAGCCACTGATCCCCTTGGACATGACGGTCGCCAATCTGATTGCTCATCAATTGATCGGTGAGGAATTTGCCAACCAACTGGACGAAGCCGTGCATCACGCCATCGACGAGATGCTCAACGACGAGAGTTTTGCGCTGGAGTCGGTAGAGGCCTACCGCGACAAACTGAGCAGCCCGGACACCGGTGCGGCCTGGAAGCGCTGGCCGTGCATGGGCCGCCGCCTCGGCGTGGGCCTGGAGCTGGATCAGCCTGCTGCCTGAGTTACACACAATAGAATGTAGGAGTGAGCCTGCTCGCGATGGCGGTGGGTCAGTCAACAGAGATGTTGATTGATCGCCATCGCGAGCAGGCTCACTCCTACAGGGTTAAGTTCAACCCGGAGATTTAACCGGCCGCACCGATCCCGGTATTGGTCCGAACCCTGCCCTCAAGCCGTCGTTTCAACCCGCGCGACTCGATCACCAGCTTCGACCCCTTCGCCGCATTCGCCCGGCCCCACTCTTCCAGCAACTCCAGACACGAATGGTCGATGTAGCTCAGGTTGTTGAGCGGCACGTGCACCGTCGTACCCGCTGGAATGCTGCCCAGCACCTGGGTCAGCGCCGGCACTTTGAGGAAGGTCGCCGCACCCACCAGACGCAACTCCATCTCACCGTCTTGCGGCAGATCGATCAGGCTGATTTTCAGTCGCGAAGCCTTGAGCGCCAGTTTCACCAGGGTCAGACCGAAGCCAATCAGCACACCGGTCAGCAGGTCGGTGAAGATGATCGCCAGCGCTGTCGCCGCATAGGTGAACATCGGCATCCGCCCATAACGGCTCAGACCGCGAAACGCTTTGAGATCGACCAGTTTGAACCCGGTGTACACCAGCACCCCCGCCAGACTCGCCACTGGAATGCTTTGCAGCACGCTCGACAGCAACAGCACGAACGCCAGCAGCCACAGACCATGGAAGATTGTCGAATAACGGGTGGTTGCACCGGCCTGGACGTTGGCCGAACTGCGCACAATCACCCCGGTCATCGGCAGCGCGCCGACCAGACCGCAGAGCATATTGCCGACGCCTTGTGCCGACAGCTCACGGTCGAAGTCCGAACGCACACCGCTGTGCATGCGATCCACCGCCGCTGCAGACAGCAGGGTTTCGGCGCTGGCAATGAATGCCACGGCGAAGGCGGCGATCAGCAGGGTTGGGTCGGCCAGGCTCAACAAGTCCGCCGGTTTCAGCCAGTCGATGGCTTCGGCCAGATTCTCCGGTACCTCGACCCGTTTCACCTGCAACGCCAGCAGCAGGCTGGCGCCGGTGGCCAGACCAACGCCGAGCAGCGCACCGGGAATAAACCGCAGCGAGTGCGGACGAAATTTTTCCCACAGCCACATCACCGCAATGGTCGCCAGCCCGAGCAACCCGGCCTGCCAGCCGAACGACGGCAACGCTTGCGCCACCGCGCCGGGGAAAGCCGTGAGGTTATCCAGCCCGGAGGGCTGTGGTTTGGCATCGAGCATCACATGCACTTGCGAGAGTACGATCAGCACACCGATCCCCGCGAGCATGCCGTACACCACCGCGGGCGCCGTGACCCGAAACCAGCAACCGAGCTTCAAGCGCCCGGCCACCAGTTGCAGGAATCCGGCGAGCAACAGAATCGGCCCGAGCATCTCGATACCGTGCTGGCGCACCAGCTCGAATACCAACACCGCCAACCCTGCCGCCGGCCCGCTGACCTGCAACGGCGAACCCGCCAGCCACCCCACTACCAGACCGCCGATGATCCCGGTGATCAGGCCTTTGGCCGGCGGCAACCCTGAAGCAATCGCAATACCCATGCACAACGGCAGGGCGACCAGGAACACAACCACCGAAGCCAGCAGCTCCCGTGGCAGAACCGCTTTCAATTGAGCAGCACGCATGGTGACTCTCCCGAAGTTTTCTTCAGGCATGGCTTCGCCGAACCGCTGAAACAGCGGCCGGCGTCAAACCACACAGATGTTTAGGAAGATTTAGAAGCGCGCTTTGGGCGTCGCCACCGGAATCGGATGGCTGCCGTCGAGCGGCAGGAAGCGTCCCTGATCGGCGTCGTAAGCTTTGATTTCACTGGTTTCGATGTTGTAGACCCAGCCATGGATGAACAGATGACCGTTCGCCATGCGTGAGGCTACCGAAGGATGGGTACGCAAGTGCTGCAGTTGGGCGATGACGTTCTCCTCGGTGAGGATCGGCATGCGTTCTTTTTCGTCGGTGCAGTTGCAGTTGTCATGCACCATGGTCTTCGCCACTTCCGCATGACGCAGCCAGGCTTTGACTGTCGGCATTTTTTCCAGGCTGTCCGGATTGAGCACTGCGCGCATGGCGCCGCAATCGGAGTGGCCGCAGATGATGATGTGCTGCACGCCCAGCGCCAGTACCGCGTATTCGATGGCAGTGGAAACGCCACCGTTCATCTGGCCGTAAGGCGGCACGACGTTGCCGACGTTACGGGTCACGAACAGATCGCCCGGCGAACTCTGGGTGATCAGCTCGGGCACGATGCGCGAGTCGGCACAGGTAATGAACATCGCCCGTGGCGATTGCGCCGTGGCGAGTTTCTTGAAGAGCTCTTCCTGCTGGGGGAAGACCTCATGATGAAAATGCAAAAAGCCGTCAATGATCGTTCTCAGCGCTGCATCGGCGGATTCCGCCCCAGGGGCGGCTTGCGCCGACGCAGCCAACGGCTGTTTATCCTTGTCACTCATGATTCATCCTCTTTGGCGGATTCGGGGAGTCGTTCCCGTGTATTCCGGTATGAAGCCAGTGGCTGTTTAAAACATCCGGGTCATCCCGACCCGTCAGTCACTCGATGAACAAGGTAGCCGTCGAAACTTAACTCAAACTGAATCAAGCGCTCTAGAACGTGTGTTCCAGGTCACAAAAAACGTGACTGGTACATTTCGACGGTAGGATTCCAACCCATCAACCATAGCTAATTGTCGCTAAATCAACGACATCTGGCGACCCGGCGGACAGAAGGCGGTGCAGTCGAGGTTATAGCCCTCGCGGTGATTGAGTCCGAGCCGTTTGATCGCTTTGGCGAAACGTTGCGCCAGCAGGTCGGCGAACGGTCCCTCGCCGCGCATCCGGGCGCCGAAACGGCTGTCGTAGAGTTCGCCGCCGCGGCTCTGACGCACCAGGCTCAGCACATGGGCGGCCCGCTGCGGGTAATGCGCCTGCAGCCATTCTTCGAACAGCGGCGCCACCTCCAGCGGCAGACGCAGCATCATGTACGCGGCGCTTTGCGCACCGGCAGCATGCGCTTCGGTCAGCAGGCTTTCGATTTCGCTGTCGTTGATCATCGGAATCATCGGCGAACACAGCACCCCCACTGGAATGCCCGCTTCGCGCATCACCCGAATCGCCCGCAACCGGGCCTTGGGCGCCGCTGCGCGGGGTTCGAGGATGCGTTTGAGTTCGTCGTCCAGCGTGGTCAGGCTGATCATCACCGCCACCAGCCGTTGTTGCGCCAATTCGGTGAGCAGGTCGAGGTCACGCAAAATCAGCGAACCCTTGGTA
The DNA here is from genome assembly GCF_018729515.1 of Pseudomonas sp. MG-9. NCBI lineage: Bacteria > Pseudomonadati > Pseudomonadota > Gammaproteobacteria > Pseudomonadales > Pseudomonadaceae > Pseudomonas > Pseudomonas sp. MG-9. Next base: position 31,434 of record NZ_JAHHZH010000002.1, on the reverse strand, counting down.
ACGATGGTCACCGGGTGCCGGTAACGCAGCAGCACTTCGAGGGTCTGGCGGGTGATTTTGTGTTCACGTTCGATGGGCTGATAGGGATCGGTATTGGAGCCGAGGTTGATCGGCGCGCACTGGTAGCCGCGTTTGCTCAACTGTTCTTCCAGCACCTGGGCGGCGTTGGTCTTGGCGATCAGCCGGGTTTCGAAATCCAGCCCCGGCGACATGTCCCAATAGGCGTGGCTGGGTCGCGCGTAGCAATAGATGCAGCCGTGCTCGCAGCCGCGATAGGGATTGATCGAGCGATCGAAGGGCAAGTCCGGCGAAGTGTTGCGGGTAATGATGGTTTTCGCGGTCTCGATCATCACCTCGGTGTTCTGCGTCTCGGGTACTTCCTGATACCAGCCGTCATCCTCGGCCACCGAACGATTCGGCGCGAAACGGTTGTGCGGGTTGGTCGCGGTGCCGCGGCCGCGTGGTGGCAATGGAGTAGACATGAAAACGCCCCGATACTGTATATGCACACAGTATCGGGGCGCGGTTCATCTGGCTAGTGCCGTCGGGCGACTGGTCAGTTGTGTTGCGTGACCTGACCGAGGTCGTCGCCGGAGGTGTGTTTCATATCCTCCTTGCGCAACTCGGCGACGTCGGCGGCTTTCACTGGCGCACCTTGGTTACCCCAACTGCCACGGATAAAGCTCACCACGTTCGCCACTTCCTGATCCGACAGGCGCCAGGCGAAGCCCGGCATGGTGAAGGTCGATGGCGCCGTGTGCGTGGCCGGCAGGGTGCCGCCCTTGAGCACGATGTGAATCAGCGACGTCGGGTCTTCCGATTGCAGCACCGGATTGCCTGCCAGGGCCGGGAACACTCGGGTATAGCCGTGGCCGTCGGTACGGTGGCAGGCCGCGCAGTTGTCGATGTACACCGCCGCGCCGCGTTGGCTGTCGTCGCCGTTCCACAAGGCCTTGGCGGCTTTTTCGTCGTACTGGTGCGGCTGATCGTTCGGATCAGTTGCGGGCAGGGACTTGAGGTAACGAGCAATCGCGGTCAGGTCGGCGTCGGTCATGTATTGCATGCTGTGGGTGACCACATCGCTCATGCCGCCGAACACCGCGCTACGGTCGCTGCGCCCGGTTTTGAGGAACTGCACCAGTTGCGCTTCGCTCCAGCCGCCGAGACCGTCCTTGTGATCACCGCGCAGGCTCTTGGCGATCCAGCCTTCCAGCGGCGCACTGCCGGCGAGGAAGTTTTTGCCATCAGTGGCGCTCAGGGATTTTTCCTGCATGGTCAGGGCACGCGGCGTATGGCAGGCGCCGCAATGGCCGAGGCCTTCGACCAGATAGGCGCCGCGATCGATCACTGGATCGTCCGAGGTTGCCTGGTAGTCCTCGACCTTCGGCGCAAACATCCAGCGCCAGCCCATCAGCGGCCAGCGCATGCTCAGCGGCCATGGAATGTCGCTGGCCTTGTTCTCTTGCGCGACCGGTTCGACGCCGTGCATGAAGTAGGCGTAAAGCGCCTGCATGTCGCCTGAGCTGACCCGGGCGTAGGACGGATACGGCATTGCCGGGTACAACGTACTGCCGTTTTTCGCGACGCCGTGGCGCACCGCTTTGTCGAAGTCCTCGAAGCTGTATTCACCGACGCCGGTTTTGTCCGGGGTGATGTTGGTCGAGTAGATCGTGCCGATCGGGGTTTCCATCGGCAGGCCGCCGGCGAACGGCTTGCCGCCCTTGGCGGTGTGGCAGGCCACACAGTCGCCAGCGCGGGCGAGGTATTCGCCTTGTTTGATCAACGCTTGGTCGACGTCAGCGGCGTGCACAGCAGCGCTGCCGAGCAGGGCCAGGGTGGCGATAACGAGATTGTTCATGGTCATCGCTCCTTATGCCTGAACCAGTGGGCCGGGGTTTTTCAGGTATTGCTCGCGGATCGCCTTGGCCGACCAGTAGGTCAGCGCCGCGACCAGCCCGGTCGGGTTGTAACCCAGGCCTTGCGGGAATGCCGACGCGCCCGGAACAAATACGTTGTGCACATCCCAGCTTTGCAAGTAGCGGTTCAGGGCGCTCTTCTTCGGATCGGTGCCCATGATTGCGCCGCCGTTGAGGTGGGTGGTCTGGTAGGCCGCCGTATTGAAGTGATCGCCGACCTGCTTGCCGATCACCGCAATGGCTTTCGGGCCCATGGCTTGGGCGACCTTGCCCATTTTCTCGACCATGAAGCGGTTCATCTTGATGTCGTTTTCCTGCCAGTCGAAGGTCATCCGCAGCAGCGGCAAACCGTAGGCATCGCGGTACACCGGGTCCAGATCGAGGTAGTTGCCTCGGTAGGACTGATGCGCGCCGTGGGCGTCCATCGACACCTGGTGGGTGTAGTAATCGGCGGTCGCGCGTTTCCATGCGCTGCCCCAGGCTGGAGTGCCCGGCGGGTTCGATGTCCCGGCAATCGGCCGACTGCCGGCCTGGTTGACCCACATCGGTGAGCCGCCGACGAAGCCGTGCGGGCCGTGGTCGAAGTTGTCGGCGTTGAAGTCATCCAGCGCGACGCCGTTGCCGCCGGCACCGATGAAGTTGTTGGTGTGGGTGTCCTTGTCGAAGAACGCCTTGATGGTCGCCATGTTTTGGTAGGCGAAGTTACGCCCGACCACGCCTTCACCGCTGATCGGGTCGTACGGCTTGCCGATGCCCGAGAGAAGCATCAGGCGCACGTTGTGCAGCTGGAAGGCGCCGAGGATCACCAGATCCGCCGGTTGCTCGATCTCGCGACCCTGGCCGTCGATGTAAGTCACGCCGGTGGCTTTGGATTTGCTGCTGTCGAGGTTGACCCGCAGCACATGCGAATTGGGCCGCAGCTCGAAATTCGGCAGCGGCTTGAGCGCCGGCAGAATGTTCACGTTCGGCGATGCCTTGGAATACATGTAGCAAACGTAGCCGCTGCAGAATCCGCAGAAGTTGCACGGGCCCATCTGCGCGCCGTAGGGATTGGTGTACGGCCCTGAAGTATTCGCCGATGGCAGGTTGTAGGGTTTGTAACCGACTTCTGTCGCCGCTTTGCCAAACAGCTGTGCGGAAACGGTGTTCTTCTGCGCCTCCAGCGGGAACGGATTCGAGCGATCCGGCGCGTAAGGGTTGCCGCCCTTGCCCTGACCGACCAGTTGGCCCTTCACGGTCCAGGCCTGGCCGGAGGTGCCGAAGACTTTTTCGGCGAAATCGAAGAACGGCTCCAGCTCTTCGTAGCTGACGCCGAAGTCCTGGATGGTCATGTCCTTGGGGATAAAGCTTTTGCCGTAGCGCTCTTCGTAGTGGCTGCGCATGCGCAACTCGATCGGATCGACGCGAAAGTGCACACCCGACCAGTGCAAACCGGCGCCGCCCACGCCATTACCCGGCAGGAACGCACCCAACTGGCGGTTCGGCAGGGCGATGTCGTTGACGCTGTGGCGGATGGTGACGGTTTCTTTCGAAATGTCCTGAAAGAGTTTTTTCCGCACGCTGTAGGTGAGTTCGTCGATCACCTGCGGATAGTTGCCGTCGGGGTAGGTGTCCTGCATCGGCCCGCGCTCCAGCGCCAGCACGTTGAGCCCGGCTTCGGTCAGCTCTTTGGCCATGATCGCGCCGGTCCAGCCAAAACCGACGATCACTGCGTCGACCTTCTTCATTACGGTTGCCATGCTCAAGCCCTCTCGCCGCGAATCGAAACTGCCGGGAAGGGGTATTGCTCGTTGCGTTCCACCCAATCCATGAAATCGGCGCGGGCGCCGGGGAAGCCGATCATGGTCCAGCCGACCATGCCTTTATTGCCGCCGTGGATCGGGTCGCAGAAGAACCCTTCCTTGGTGTTTTGCAGCAGCAGGTTGAAGAAAATCTTCGCCGGAACGGCATCGAACTGCGGTTTTCCAGCCTCGAGTTGCTTGAGCAAATCGTCTCGGGTAGCGCTGTCTTGCTCGGCAAATGTTTTACCGTTGAGTGATTTTGCCCACTGATCCGCGGCGGCGATGCCCAGGCGATAGATCTCTTTGGGCACCAGTTTGCTCTGCCAGCCCATCTCCGGCGCTGCATCGGCGTTGAACGGACCCTGCATGTACCACAGGGCACCGGCGGCATACGGAGTGTTCATCTGGCGGTCGATGTATTCCGGCACGCCGGCTTCCAGAGCGCCCGGACCCTGGTCGTCGTTGGGGATCAACTGCGCCACGGCGGCATTGATGAAGGCCCATTCCTCGGCGGTGAAATAGCTCGGCTGGTAAGCGCCGGCCTCGGTCTTCGACGCAGTTGCGGCGGGCGCCGCCGGGGTGGCTTCAGGCGCCGCTTGCAAGACGCTGCTGCCCAGACCGGTACCGGCGAGGGTGACCACGGGAATCAGGGTCAGGGATTTGCGCAAGAACTCACGCCGCGGGTTGTCTCGATCTGCATCAGACATGGGGTGCACCTCATCAGGCATTGATGGTTGTCCGTTTCTGCGAACGGCTTGAGCATTTTTTCGTCGCGGCGCGTGGCCCGTTTGACCGGGAAAAGGGGGACGCCTGCAACATCGTGTGACAAATGGTAGCAGGCTAATCATCTAGTTGAACCGATTCAGCGGAAAAAGCCGCGGTTTTTTTACGCGGCGCTCAATGAAATCGCGCGGATTCACGATTCTTTGACAAGTGCCTCACAGGGCTTTGACCGCCAGACGTAGAAGCTGCGGGACCTTTCATTGATGAATCCCGATACGGTCAACCCAGCATGTCCCGAGTGCGCCTTTTCCCTGCTTTGTGTTTGTCGCTTGTCGCCCTGCTGCACTTGATACCGGCCCAGGCTGACGCCGCTGCAACATCGCGTCCCCCGGAATGGGCGCAACCGGTTGAAGTGCAGTACAACCTGTTTCAGATGTCGCCAACGTTGTACCGCAGTGCCTTGCCGGACGGCGGCGCGGTGCCGTTGCTGAAGAACCTCAAAGTGGCGACGGTGATCAACTTCCTGCCGGAAGCCGACAGCAGCTGGCTGTCCGAGCCGAGCATCAATCAAGTGCAACTGCCTTATCGCACCAACCATGTCGATGACGCTGATGTGCTCAAGACCCTGCGCGCGATTCAGGCCGCCGAAGCCAATGGCCCGGTGTTGATGCATTGCAAGCATGGTTCCGACCGCACCGGCCTGATGGCGGCGATGTACCGGATCGTGGTGCAGGGCTGGAGCAAGGAAGACGCGCTGAATGAAATGACTCAGGGCGGTTTTGGTGAAAGCGGCCATTTCAAGGATGGCGTGCGCTATGTGATGCAGGCCGATGTCGACAAACTGCGCACTGCTCTGGCCAATGGCGATTGCAGCACCAGCGCATTTGCCACCTGCTCGATGAAGAGCTGGTTCCAGTCGGTCAACCTCAAATAAGCGGAACCCTCCACGGTGTTGCACCGTGGAGGGTTATTCGCCGGCTCAGTCTTCGGACTTTTTCTTCAGTTTCGGATTCGGGAAAAACTGCACGGCCTGGACGTTCTTGTCCGGCGCCGGCTTGAGCGCGCTGGTATTGACCCGCGTGCCCAGCTCCTTGGGAACCGACAACCCCTGCTCGTTCAGCGTATCCGAGTAACCGCAAGCCACGCATTCGCGGTGCGGCACGCTGTCCTCGTTCCACATCATCAGCTTGTCCGGCTCGCTGCATGCCGGGCAGACCGCCCCAGCGATAAAGCGTTTCTTGGTAATCACAGGTGCCTCACTCATGCTGCTGCGTCCTCACTCAGGCCGCTGTGGCGCAAGAGTGCGTCAATCGATGGCTCGCGGCCACGGAAGTCGACGAACAGCACCATCGGCGCCTGCGAACCGCCACGCGCCAGAATCGCTTCGCGGAAGGCGCGACCGGTGTCGGCATTGAGCACGCCGTCTTCTTCGAACTTGGAGAAGGCATCCGCCGACAGTACTTCCGCCCACTTGTAGCTGTAGTAACCCGCCGCGTAACCGCCGGCGAAGATGTGCGCGAAGCTGTTGGGGAAGCGGTTGTACGCCGGTGGACGCATCACCGAAACCTCGTCACGCACGCCTTCCAGCACCTGGGCAACGCTGCGACCGTCACCGTGGGTGGCGTGCAGTTCGAAGTCAAACAGCGAGAACTCCAGCTGACGGACCATCATCAGGCCGGACTGGAAGTTCTTCGCCGCAAGCATTTTTTCCAGCAGGTCCTGCGGCAGCGGCTCGCCGGTTTCGTAGTGACCGGAAATCAGCGCCAGGCCTTCCGGCTCCCAGCACCAGTTTTCCATGAACTGGCTCGGCAGCTCGACCGCATCCCACGCCACGCCGTTGATCCCGGAAACACCGGCGTGATCAACACGGGTCAGCAGGTGATGCAGGCCATGACCGAATTCATGGAACAGGGTGGTCACTTCATCGTGGGTCAGCAGCGCGGGCTTGCCGCTGTCGGCCGGGGTGAAGTTACAAACCAGGTTGGCCACCGGGCTTTGCAGCACGCCGTTGACGGTGCGTCGACGGTCGCGGGCGCCGTCCATCCAGGCGCCGCCACGCTTGTTGGCGCGGGCGTAGAGGTCGAAGAAGAAGCGGCCGACGTGCTGGCCGTTTTCCTTGATCTCGAACAGGCGCACGTCCGGGTGCCAGGTGTCGAAGCCTTTCAGCTCGGCGATTTCGATGCCGTACAGACGCTGGACGATAGCGAACAGACCGCCGAGGACTTTATCGATCGGGAAGTAGGCACGCAGGGTTTCCTGAGCGACGCTGTAGCGTTGCTCGCGGAGTTTTTCCCCGTAGAAACCGCTGTCCCAGCTTTGCAGATCGGCGCAGCCCTGTTCGGTGGCGTAAGCGCGCAGCTGCTGCAGGTCCTGCGCAGCGAACGGCTTGCTGCGCTTGGCCAGGTCGCGCAGGAAGCTCAGCACCTGGTCGCTGGACTCGGCCATTTTGGTCGCCAGGCTCAGCTCGGAGAAGCTGGCGAAGCCCAACAATTTGGCCAGTTCCTGACGCAGATCGAGGATCTCTTCCATCACCGGGCCGTTGTCGTTCTGCCCGGCATTCGGGCCTTGGTCCGACGCACGGGTGCAGTAGGCGGCGTAAACTTCTTCGCGCAAGGCACGGTCCTGGGCGTAGGTCATCACCGCGTAGTAGCTCGGGAATTCCAGGGTGATCAGCCAGCCATCGAGGTCTTTGGCTTGCGCAGCGGCAGCCATTTGCGCCTTGGCCGAGTCGGTCAGGCCGGCGAGGGCGGCTTCGTCGGTGATGTGCTTGGTCCACGCCTGAGTGGCGTCGAGCAGTTGATTGGAGAAGCGGCTGCCCAGCTCGGACAATTTGCTCTGCACTTCGGCGTAGCGCTTTTGTTCGGCTTCCGGCAGGTCGATACCCGACAGACGGAAATCGCGCAAGGCGTGTTCCAGGATGGTTTTTTGCGCCACATCGAAACCGGCGGCTTCCGGGCTGTTGGCCAGCGCTTCATAAGCCTGGAACAGTTCGCGGTTCTGGCCCATCTCGGTGGAATAGGCGCTCAGGGCCGGCAGGCACGACTCGTAGGCTTCGCGCAGCTCGGCGCTGTTGCACACGGCGTTGAGGTGGCTGACCGGGCTCCACGCGGCACCGAGGCGATCGTTGAGCTCGTCCATCGCCAATACCAGGCCGGCCCAGGTCGGGTTCTCGACTTGAGTCTTGAGGATCTCGGCGATGGCGGCGCGGTTGTCGGCCAGGATGGTTTCAATGGCGGGCAGCACGTGTTCGGCACGGATCGTGGAGAACGGCGGCAGGTCGTAGGACTGCAGAAGAGGGTTGTTCACGCTCACGGTTGGCACCTTGGCTGGAAGAAACATGCATTTAGGAACATAGCCACATCTTAATTACAATCGGCACCCACCGCAGCTATCGGCGACAGAGAGAGAAATTATCGTGTCCGTTCGCAAGTACCAGAATCACACCCCGCAGCTCCGCAAAGGCGCGTTTGTCGACGCCTCGGCGGTGGTGATCGGCGACGTCGAAATCGGTGAAGACAGCTCGGTCTGGCCGCTGACCGTGATCCGTGGCGACATGCATCGCATCCGTATCGGCGCACGCACCAGCGTACAGGACGGCTGCGTGCTGCACATCACCCACGCCGGGCCGTTCAACCCGGAGGGCTTCCCGCTGCTGATCGGTGATGACGTGACCATCGCCCACAAGGTCATGCTGCATGGCTGCAGCGTCGGCAGCCGCGTGTTGATCGGCATGGGCAGCATCGTCATGGACGGCGCGGTGGTCGAGGATGACGTGATCATCGGCGCCGGCAGCCTGGTGCCACCGGGCAAGCGCCTGGAAAGCGGCTTTCTGTATGTTGGCAGTCCGGTGAAACAGGTGCGTGCACTGACTGACAAGGAGCGCGCCTTCTTCACCTACAGCGCAGCGAACTACGTGAAGCTCAAGGACCTGCACCTGGCCGAAGGCTACGATCAGCTCTGAATCGCCTTACACCTGCTCAGGATTTCTCATGCGTTACCAGACCGTACTGTTCGACCTCGATGGCACCCTGACCGACCCGCGTGAGGGCATCACCCGTTCCATCCAGTTCGCCCTCGCCAAGCTCGGCATCGATGAGCCGGACCTGACCAAACTGGAACACTTCATCGGCCCGCCGTTGTTGCAGGCGTTCATGCAGTTCTATGACTTCGACGAGGCCAAAGCCTGGGAAGCGGTGAATTTCTATCGCGAGCGCTTCAAGGTCACTGGCCTCTACGAAAACCGCGTGTTCGACGGCGTCACGTCATTGCTCGAAACCCTGAGCGGCCAAGGCCGACAGCTGTATATCGCGACGTCCAAGCCATGGGTGTTCGCCCGCGAGATTGCCCGGCACTTTGACTTCGCCAAACACTTCAAGGTGATCTACGGCAGTGAACTGGATGGCACGCGGACCAACAAGGTCGAGCTGATTGCGCATCTGCTGGCCGAAGAAGGGCTGGATCCGGCCAACACGCTGATGATCGGCGACCGCAAACATGACCTGATCGGCGCGCGCAGCAACGGGCTGGACGCGGCAGCGGTGGGCTATGGGTTTGGCAGCTTTGAAGAGTTGAGTGCCGAGGCGCCGGCGTATCATTTTGAAACGCTGGCCGAGTTGCATCAGGCGTTTTTACAGCGCTGATCAGATGGCTATCGCGAGCAGGCTCACTCCTGCATTTGGAGCGCCTTACCCTGTAGGAGTGAGCCTGCTCGCGATGACGTCCTCCCAATCAACTCAACTGTTTGTATCTGCCAATATTCTCAAAGCCACCTTACGCTCAGCCAGCGGCAGCTCACCCAACCTCTCGACCTCGGCATAAAACCTCACCCAATCCCCCCCAACCTGCCTGAACAGCGCCGCAAATGCCGGCACCCACTGGTCATACAGGCCGAACGGTAAAAGCCGCGCATTGTTCAGCGGCATATTCACCCACGCGTCATAGCGTTTGTCCCCGGCCCACTGGCTGTCGCGCATCAATCGATATGCGCGACGGAACTGCTCGAACGCCGCCGCTTTACGCTCGCGCATCTGCTCGGCCGGCAGCGACTGGGCGTAGAGTTTTTCCAGCCGTGACCGCGTTTCCAGCACCAACTCGATGAACTGATCGCGCTGCTTGAGCCGCACATCGGTGTCCGGCGGCAGACCACGAAACGCCCGCCACTGTCGGGTGCCTTGCTGTTCGACAAACGTGGCGAAGGACTCGTTGAACTCGGTGTCGTCCTTCACGTAGAAGCGCTGATGTGCCAGCTCATGAAAGATCAGCGTGGCCAGACGTTCGTCGCCCCAGCCCATCATCGAATTGAGAATCGGGTCATTGAACCAGCCGAGGGTCGAATAGGCTTCGACGCCGCCAATCGCCACGTCCATGCCTTGCAGGCGCTGGATCGCCGCTGCGCCACGGGCAGCGCTCTGGCTGTAGTAGCCGCGATAGGCCACGCAACCGGCGATCGGGAAGCAATGGTTCTGCGGGGTCAGGGAAAACTCCGGGGTGGCGAACACGTTCCACACCACGTACGGCCGGCCAATGTCGGCGTACAGGCGATAGCTCTGGTTGTCCGGCAGGTGTAGCTGTTCGCTGGCAAAGGCCCGGGCTTTTTGCGACTGAGTCAGATGAGCGCGCAGCGAAGCGTCGTGGCTGGGGTCGGCGATCACCTTGGCCACTGGCTCGCGCGCCCGCAGCAACTGGAACTGGCCGCTGGCCAACTGGCTGTAATAGCTGACGCTGGAACAACCGTTGAGCAACAAAAACATCACACCCGGAAACAAAATCCGAAAAACGCGATCAAGTAACCCATGGCTTGGAAGCGGCCTGCTCAAAATAAAAATCCTTTGGAAAGTCTGCCCGCAAGACTATCCCGCCATTTGGAGCTTCGCTATGCGCATGTTGTTGCTGACAGGAGGCCTGCTGACGCTGGCCGGTTGTGCCGGATTCGGAATGCCCGACCCTGACCCCTCGCAAGCCTGGATCGATCTCGATGCCCGGCAACAGGACACGGCGCTGCAAGCGCTGCAAGTGGATAGCCGAACCACGGTCGACAAACGTTATTTCGAGGTGCAGCCCGGCAGCCATGAGCTGAAGGTGCGTTATCAGTTTCCGGTCGAAGCCACCAACATTGGCCCCGACGCCGAGCCACTGTGGTGCGACTGCCAGTTGAATGTGAAATTCAAGGACTTCAACGCCGGTCAGCGCTATCAGTTGCAGGCCGGCAGCATCGGTTTCCGGCCATGGGCGAAGCTCTACGACGAGCAGCGCAGGGTCGTCGGCCAGGGCACACCGGCTGGCTGCCAGCGCACTTGATCGGCGCTATGCTGGAGGTCTGAATCCTTGGACGTCCATCATGCGCAAGTTGATGCTGTTGCTCGCGGTCGGCGTAATCGCCGGCTGCCAGACCCCGCTGCCCCCGGTCGATCCAAACATGGCCTGGGTCGATTTCTCGACCCCGACCCCGGGCGGCAAACTGCTCATGGCGGAGCGCCTGGACAACGTGCGCCTGACTGATGGCAGGTTTTTCCAGGTCACGCCCGGCAGCCATGAGCTGCGGGTGCGTTTCGACTTTGAAGTATTTGGCGGCGGCAGCAGCCTGATGACCGGCCCGGTCGAACGTCTGTGCTATCTGTACATCCGCTACGACCATTTCGAAGCCGGCCAGCGTTACCTGCTGGAAGGGCGTTCGCTGGGCTTCACGCCGAGTGCCCGGTTGTACAACGCCAAGCGCGAGATCGTCGCCGAGGATCGTGACATGGTCTGCCTTACCTGAGGTGAATCAGTTGCTGTTCTTCTGATAAATGATCGCTTTGGTGCCGTTGTCGCAAGTGCCGACGACCATGGCCACGTCGTGTTTCTCGGCCTCTTCCTTGCTGACGATTTCCAGCGTGTAGGAGGGCACGGCGTTAGCCTGGATCTTGACCTCGATCTCGTTTTTCAATTCTTCACAGTCTTTCGGTGCGGCAAGAACCGTTGTGGCCAGTGCACTGCAGAGAATCGCCAAGCCAATACGTTTCATATTTGAAGCTCCCTGGTGCAGCGCGCACGGGTGTGCGCTGAAGCTGCTGTCACTTATTCGACCATATTTTTGCAGAGTGGGTTCTGACTTCGCTCACATCTTCAGGCACTGCGGTGATTTCAGGATCGCTTTCGCCAGCAGGCTCGCTCTCACATTGGACGTGTTCACAACACAATCCCCTGAGGGAGCGAGCCTGCTCGCGAATGGGTCAGTCAGCGCCGACTTAGCTGACCAGCGAAGCCTCAAGGGTAATCTTCGCATTCAATACCTTGGATACCGGGCACCCTTCCTTGGCCTTGGTGCTCAGTTCTTCAAACTGCGCCTGCGTCGCCCCCGGGATATTCGCCTTGAGAATCAGTTTGACCGCAGTGATGGCAAAACCGCCGTCCACCTGGTCCAGCGTGACCTCTGCCTGAGTGTCGATGCTGTCAGCCTTAAGGCCTGCATCGCCGAGAATCATCGAAAACGCCATGGAAAAACAGCCGGCATGGGCGGCGCCGATCAGTTCTTCCGGGTTGGTGCCCTTGCCGCCTTCGAAGCGGGCCTTGAAGCCGTAAGGCGCTTCTCTGAGGACGCCGGTTTCGGTAGAGATCGAGCCGATGCCGGTTTTCAGATCGCCTGCCCAATGCGCGGATGCTTTCTTCACGATAGCCATGTTTGCCTCCTCAAGATCTGGCGCGGAACGCCGCGCCGTCGTGGTTTTGCTTGCAAGGCTTCTGAGGATAGACGCCGGAACAAAGTTCAGCCCAGGTGAATCGTTGACTTTTTTAGTAGGATTTTTCCCTCAGCTATTGAAACTCGGGTATATGCCCTCATTGCACAGAACACGCTTATGAATTCGGCAGGTTTTCGTTCGCAAGAAAAACCTGCCTCCTCACTCGGAGACGCAGGTTTATGAAGCAACTGTCCGACGTAAAGTTTTCCACCCTCGATCTGGTGCCCGTGCGCGAGAACGGCAGCCCGGCGCAATCGCTGCGCAACTCGCTGGACCTGGCGCAGCATGTCGAGAAGTTCGGCTACACCCGATTCTGGGTCGCCGAGCACCACAACATGGACGGCATCGCCAGTTCCGCCACCTCGGTGTTGCTGGGGTATCTGGCCGGCGGCACCTCGACGATTCGTGTCGGCTCCGGCGGGGTGATGCTGCCCAACCATGCACCGCTGGTGATCGCCGAGCAGTTCGGCACCCTTGAGAGCCTGTATCCGGGGCGCATCGACCTCGGGCTGGGCCGTGCGCCGGGTTCCGACCAGATGACCGCCCGCGCCCTGCGCCGCGAGCGCTCCGGCAGTGCCGATGATTTCCCGGAAGATGTTGCCGAACTGGCGCGTTTCCTCGGCCCGCGCACCCCGGATCAACGGGTGATCGCCATGCCCGGCACCGGCACCAATGTGCCGATCTGGTTGCTCGGCTCCAGCCTGTTCAGTGCGCAACTGGCCGGTGAGCGCGGTTTGCCCTACGCCTTCGCCTCGCACTTCGCCCCGCGCTTCATGCACGAGGCGATCCGCGTCTATCGCAACCACTTCAAGCCCTCGGCGGTGCTCGACAAGCCGTACGTGATGCTCGGTGTGCCACTGGTGGCGGCGGATACCGATGAGCAGGCCGACTACCTGGCGACCTCGGTGTATCAGCGCATTCTCGCGTTGATGCGTGGGCAGAGTCTGGTGCAGCGTCCGCCGGTGAAAAGCATGGACGGCCTTTGGCTGCCTCATGAACGTGAGGCGGTGGGGGATTTCCTCGGTCTGGCGATGGTCGGCAGCCCGCAGAAGATCCGCGCGAAGCTGGAGGTGCTGGTCGAGCAGACCCAGGCCGATGAGCTGATCTTCACCTGCGACCTGTATGAGCATGCTGATCGCCTGCATTCCTATGAGTTGCTGGCGCAGGTCATGAAGGGCTGACTACAACCCCTGTACGAGTGAGCCCGCTCGCGATGACGGCGTGTCAGCCACCCCATCCGTTGACTTAAACACCGCTATCGCGAGCAGGCTCACTCCTGCAATGGAAAATCGTTGCCCACAAAAAAGCCGACGCATTGGCGTCGGCTTTTGCATTTCAGAGGCGATCAACCGCGTTTGTAGACGATTTCCTTGGCGCCACCTTCGCAGGTGCCAACGACTGTGCCGTCACTGGCTGCACCCTTGTCGACAATCTCCAGCGAATACCCGGAAACGCCCTTGGCGTCCAGTTTCGCGGCAATCTCGCTTTTCAACTCTTCACAAGGCTTGCCAGCAGCAAACGCGCCACCCGCAAGGCTCAACAAACCTACTGCCAATATGAACTTCTTCATCGGTCGCACTCCCTGGTCGGATTAAAAGAGGCGGGCATCGGGCATCCCGATGCGCTCACCTTGTAGCGCTTTGCCATTCCTATGGCACTCGGCCAGCGCGCAAGTTCAGAAGCGTAGCCCAAACTCAGCTGCTGGCAATCCGGAAGCCGACCTTGAGCGTGACCTGGAAATGCGCAGCCTTGCCGTCCTTGATGTGGCCACGGGTGTCGACCACTTCAAACCACTCCAGATGCTTGATGCTCTTGTTCGCTTCGGCCAGTGCGTTGTTGATGGCGTCTTCGATGCTGCTGGTGGACGAGCCGACCAGCTCGACTTTCTTGTACGTGTGATGGTCACTCATGGCGATCTCCTTGGCGTGTGGAATTGACGTGTGGAATTGAGACTAGCAGTGAATCTGCACTGTTGATTTCGGTGGCCCTGCGCAAGCGAAGTTCAGATTTTCTGCACTTTCTCAAACCGCTGAAGTCCCAACCAACACACGCCACTCATCACCAATGCAGGAGAGCCACCATGGCCAACACCTCTTTACGTAAAGCCTCGTTGCAAAGCATGGAAGCCGAGATCGAGAGTCTGCTCAAATCGTTGGAAAGCCTGAAGGATGACGCTTCGGACGAGTCGCGCAAGACACTCAAGGCGCTCAAGGGCAACGCCGAAAGCGCGCTGAAACATTCGCGCAGCCTGCTCAGCGATGCCTACGAAGAAGTCAAAGTGAAAACCCGTGAGACCGGGATCGCCACCCGCGATTACGCTCAGGAACACCCTTGGACCACCGCCGGTGTAGCCGTGGGTGCGCTGGGTCTGCTGGCTGCTTACTTGTTGTTCAAGCGCGGCGAGTGATCCGTCTGGCGCAGCTCGTTCTTGAGCCATTGCGCCAGTTGCCGGGCGCGTTCGTCTGCGGCGCGCTTGGGTAGCCACAACGCCAGTTGCGCCGGGGTTTCGCAGAAGCCCCACGGCGCAACCAGGCGACCGGCTTTCAAATCTTCGGCCACCAGCGGCTCTGGCGCAATCGCCACGCCAAGTCCGGCCACCGCTGCTTCCAGCAAATAATACAAATGCTCAAAACCTTGCCCGAGCTTCAACGCTTTGGCGTCGAGGTGGTTTTGCTGTGCCCAGCTCGGCCAGGCTTGCGGGCGGGAGGTGGTGTGCAGCAGTGGTTCGCTGAGCAAGGCTGACGCGGGGGCTGCTTGCAGGCGCTGATAACCGCTGAACAGCGGGCTCATCACCGGCCCGATGCGTTCTGCCGCCAGCTCATACACCTGCATGTCTGCCGGCCATGGCGGCTCGGCGAACAGCAGCAAGGCGTCGAGTCCGGGGCGCCGTGGATCGAGATCGCCTTCACCGGCCGACAGGTGCAGACGCAAGTCGGGCAGGTCGGCATTGAGCCGGCCCAGGCGTGGAATGAACCAGCGCGCCAACAGGCTACCGGAGCAACCGAGCACGAACGGCGCGTCGGCGGTGCTTTGCGTCAGCTCGGCACACACACTGCGCAACCGATCGAACGCCTCGCCGCTGGCGTCTCGCAGACGAACCCCGGCATCTGTGAGTTTCAAGCCGCGCCCATCCTTGACGAACAGGCTGACGCCAAGATGCTCTTCGAGCACTTTGAGCTGGCGGCTGACCGCGCCGTGGGTGACGTGCAGCTGTTCGGCTGCCTGACTGACGCTGTTCAGCCGGGCCGTGGCTTCAAAGGCGCGCAAGGCGTTCAGCGGCGGAAGATCATGGCTCATGGTATCTGTGAGATTTCCTGACAGGTTGTGGCGATCTTATCGGTTTTCAGTCTGGAAGGTCAGGGGTAGAGTGGCGTCATTGTCTTTCGACCCGAATTCACCTGGAGCACACCATGACCCAGACTTCGAACACTTCCAATCTGCGCAGCGGCCCTGACGATAACGGCCTGTTCGGCGCGTTCGGTGGCCGCTATGTGGCCGAAACCCTGATGCCGTTGATCCTTGATCTGGCCCGTGAATACGAAGCGGCCAAGGAAGATCCGGCATTCAAGGAAGAACTGGCCTACTTCCAGCGTGACTACGTTGGACGTCCAAGTCCGCTGTATTTCGCCGAGCGTCTGACTGAGTTCTGCGGTGGCGCCAAGATCTACCTCAAGCGCGAAGAGCTCAACCACACCGGCGCGCACAAGATCAACAATTGCATCGGCCAGATCCTGTTGGCGCGGCGCATGGGCAAAAAACGCATCATCGCCGAGACCGGCGCCGGCATGCACGGTGTGGCGACCGCCACAGTGGCCGCCCGCTTCGGTCTGGACTGCGTGATCTACATGGGCACCACTGACATCGAGCGTCAGCAGGCCAACGTGTTCCGCATGAAGCTGCTGGGCGCTGAAGTGATCCCGGTGGTGGCCGGCACCGGCACCCTGAAGGACGCGATGAACGAAGCGCTGCGTGACTGGGTGACCAACGTCGACAGCACCTTCTACCTGATCGGCACTGTGGCCGGCCCGCACCCTTATCCAGGGATGGTTCGTGACTTCCAGGCCGTGATCGGCAAGGAAACCCGCGAGCAGCTGCAAACTCAGGAAGGCCGTCTGCCGGACAGCCTGGTGGCGTGCATCGGCGGCGGTTCCAACGCCATGGGCCTGTTCCACCCGTTCCTCGACGACAAGAGCGTGGAGATCATCGGTGTCGAAGCGGCCGGTTACGGCATCGAAACCGGCAAGCACGCGGCGAGCCTCAATGGCGGCGTACCGGGCGTGTTGCACGGCAACCGCACCTTCCTGCTGCAGGACGACGATGGTCAGATCATCGACGCCCACTCGATTTCCGCTGGCCTGGACTATCCGGGCATCGGCCCGGAACACGCCTGGTTGCATGACATCGGCCGCGTCCAGTACACCTCGGTAACCGACGACGAAGCCCTTGAAGCGTTCCACAAATGCTGCCGTCTGGAAGGGATCATCCCGGCACTGGAAAGCGCTCATGCGTTGGCTGAAGTGTTCAAACGCGCACCGAAACTGCCGAAGGATCACCTGATGGTGGTCAACCTGTCGGGCCGTGGCGACAAAGACATGCAGACCGTCATGCATCACATGGAACAGTCTAAGCAGGAGAAACACTGATGAGCCGCCTGCAAACCCGCTTTGCCGAACTCAAGCAACAGAACCGCGCTGCACTGGTGACCTTCGTCACCGCCGGTGACCCGGACTACGCCACTTCGCTGGCGATCCTCAAAGGCTTGCCGGGTGCTGGCGCCGACGTGATCGAACTGGGCATGCCGTTCACTGACCCGATGGCCGACGGCCCGGCGATTCAACTGGCGAACATCCGTGCGTTGGGCGCCAAACAGAATCTGGCGAAAACCCTGCAGATGGTCCGCGAGTTCCGCGAAGGCAACAGCGATACGCCGCTGGTGCTGATGGGCTACTTCAACCCGATCCACATGTATGGCGTGCCGCGCTTCATTGCCGATGCCAAGGAAGCGGGCGTCGACGGCCTGATCGTGGTCGACATGCCGCCGGAGCACAACACCGAGCTGTGCGACCCGGCCCAGGCTGCCGGTCTGGACTTCATCCGCCTGACCACGCCGACCACTGACGATGCGCGTCTGCCGAAGGTGCTCAACGGCAGCTCCGGCTTCGTTTACTACGTGTCGGTGGCCGGTGTGACCGGTGCCGGCGCTGCGACTCTGGAGCACGTCGAAGAAGCGGTGACGCGTCTGCGTCGGCATACCGACCTGCCGATCAGCATCGGTTTCGGTATCCGCACACCGGAGCAGGCTGCGTCCATCGCACGCTTGGCGGACGGTGTGGTGGTGGGCTCGGCCCTGATCGACCACATCGCCAACGCGACCACGCCGGACCAGGCCATCGACGGTGTGCTGAGCCTGTGCTCGGCACTGTCCGAAGGCGTGCGTCAGGCCCGCGTCAGCTGAAGGTAAAGTTCCTGATACAGAGGAATTAGCGCCTCACGACGCAGCCTAATTGAGCAAGACCGAGGGATTCAGAACCGCGTTCTGAATCCCTTTTTGCTGTGGTGCAGTGAGGAAAGACCCGATGAAAATGCCGAAACGTCTGATTGCCGGACTGGGTGTGCTGATGTTCAGCGCGACACCGCTGCTGGCCAGCGCCGATCCACGCGATGATCATGACCACGGCGGCCCGCAACCGGGCCATTACGAGAACCACGGTGACGATCACCGTGGCCCGCAAAACGACCACCGTGGCGGCCCGCCGCGGGACTTCGGTCCGGTGCGGCAGACCATTCGCGATAATCACGGCTACTTCGTACGCGGTGCGCCGCCACCGCCGGGTATTCGTCTGGAGCGCGGTCGGCCGTTGCCGCGCGGTTATTACGGCGAGCGGCTGGACGGTCGGGCGCTGAGTCGTCTGCCGGTGTATCCGGGCTATGAGTGGCGCCGGGCCGGGGGCGATATCGTGCTGATCGCGGTGGGCACCGGGATCGTCTACGAAATTCTGGACGGTGTTTTGAATTAATCGCCAGGCAATAAAAAGATCGCAGCCTGCGGCAGCTCCTACATGGATTGTGTAGGAGCTGCCGCAGGCTGCGATCTTTCGTTTTTTTAAGGCAATTCCAGCCCGCCGGCTGCCTTGTGCAGTTTGCGCAGGTGTTCGCCGATCTGCTTCACGTTGGCTTCGCTGGCAGCAATCTCGGCCGCTCGCTTGGGTTCCAGCAACTTGCGCACTTCCTTGTCCAGATCGCCGCTCAGCGCCAGCAGTTGTTTCTGGCGTTGGCTGCTTTCGTCTTGCAGACGCTTGAACTCACTCGGTTGCGGCAGACCGTAGCCGCGGCTGTCGAGCAGTTCCGCCGGACGACTGAGGAAGCCGCTGTTGGCGAGAATTTCCTGCAGGGTGGCGTTGGCTTTGTCCATGCCACCGTTTTCCAGTTCACGGGCGCCGAGGTAGCGCTGCTTGACCTCATCCTGGGCCAGCAGCAACTGCCGGCGATAGCTCGCCTGTTCCAGCAGTAGTAACGCGGCACTGGTGCGCAGGTCCGCCCGTTCGAACCATTGCCGGCGTTCTTCGGCCGACAACGATAGCCAGTCCTCAACCGTGGTCTGCTGGATCGGCAACTGCTTCTTCAATACATCGAACATCGCCTGATAGCGATCGCGGAACGAGTCGAAGCGATAGCCCAGGCGCAGTGCTTCCTTGGGGTTGTCCAGCACACTGGTGTCGGCCAGCCCGCGACCCTTCATCACTTCCAGCAAACCGTTGGGCATGATGCTGTCGAGGCCGACGAGTTGCTTGTTATTGCTGCCGCTGCGCAACAGCTTGAGGCTTTCCACGGCGCAGTTGTTGGACAGGAAGAAGTAGTTGCCGTCGTAGCTCCAGTGCATCTCGGCGGCGTGTTCGACCACCTCTTCAATCTCGGTACGCGAGAGGTTCAGTGGCACCGAAGCGAGGCTGCGCAGTTCGGTCTTGGTGTACTCGTCGATCACCTGCGCCAGCGGCAGCACGAACAGCCGCGACGGGTACTTGCCGACCAGCCCGTCCCAGCTCGACAGCTGCACGTCACCGACGAAGGCGCGGTAGGACAGCACCAGATGCTGATCCAGGTCGAGTCGGCAATCCGGGCCACGTGGTCGGCCCGGCGCACAGATCACCAGGCGCAACATGCTGTGGCCCCAGCGGCTGACCCAGTTCTGGTTGGCTTCGGCCAGCAGGTAGTCGACGGCATACACCCGTTCCGGATCGACCTGCCCCAAGGGCTGTTTGGCGAAGTCGTTGCCGGCGTTGAGAAAGGCGAAGGTGTTGCTGCAGGTGTCCTTGGCCGGCGGTGCCCAGCCGAAGCGTTCCTTGTAGTAGCGATAGAGTGCCGGACGCCGACAGGCATAGCTCGGGTCGAGGAGGAAATACTCCATGTTGACCGCGACAAACTCTTTCGGACTGGAGATCTCGTACAGATCCGGGCTGCGGGCCACCTGACGGTTGTGCTGTTCACGCTCGCCGCGGCGCCCGACGTATTGTTGCCAACCGGCGAGGTCGAGCAGGCGCGGGTCATCGCTGAGGGTGAAGCGCCGCTCAGTCTGGCCACGGCAATCATCGGGAATGCCGATCAGCCCGGCACTGTTGCTGCGGCGGGTGCAGCGCTGGATCAGCGTGCGCTCGGCGGCGGGCCACAGGCGCGCGCGGTCATAAATGTGGGTGAGTTCGTGCAGCACTGTCGCCAGCAGTTCCTGACGCACCGTGCCGTGGGGGCGGTTGGTTTTCTCGTTGGCCGCGCTGCCGTCGGTGAGGCCGGCAAGCAGTTTGCGGTTCAGGTCGAGTTCGGCAACCAGGGTCGCCTGGCCGTAGGCGTTGCCCGGCATGTCGTCGGTCCAGCCGACGTCGATGCGGCGGTCCAGCTGTTCGACGAAGCTGGGCGGCAGTTTTTGCATCGCTTCATCGAGCAGCGCCTGGCTGGCCTGCTGCTGAGCGGGGTTCAGGCCGTCGGTCTTGAGCCGCAATTGCAGGCTGGCGTGGGCGCTGTTGCCAAGCAGCAACAACGCCCCGGCCAGCAGCCAGGCACCGAATGACTTCACAGTGCGAGGATGGCTTCGGCGAGCACCTGATCACTGGCGTCGCGGGCTTCCGGCACGCGCGTGCGCAAGGTATTGAGGGCGGCTTCCAGGTGCGCACCGCGGATATCGCCGTTGGTGGCAACGAAGCTGGCCGCATCGTCGTGAGCTTCGCGGATGATTTTCGAATCGCGAATCGACGTAGTGGTATCGGAGGTGAAATCGATAGTGCGCTGGGAGGCACGAACGATGATGTTACTGGTGGCTACCAGGGTGTGCGCCTGGGCCACGTCGGCCAACAAAAACAGGCCAAGGGCGGCAGCAATCAGCGGGCTACGCATGGAACGACTCCGGAGGGGCAATGATAACGAAGGACTGGGATAACTATTGGACGAGAATTGCCTGTGCCAGTTCAAGGTCGCTGACATGAAGTTTTGCTCGGGATTTGCGCAGGTAATGCAGCGCGGATTCGAGCTGCGCGCCTCGCAATTCACCATCACTGGCAACAAACGCTGCCGCGTCATCATGAGCGGCGATCAACAGTTTACGGTCGAATGGCGCGGAAGACACCATTCCGGTGGCCCACACCGTCACCACGGTGTTCTGCGTGGAGACATCAAACGCATCGACCGATGTCGCCCAGCAGGCGCTGATCAAGGCAGAAGGGATAAGCAGGTTGGTCAGAAAACGCATGGGACTCGATAACGGTTAGCGAGTCTCAAGGCTAGCGTAATGCCCGGGCCAGAGCCAGCGGTGAAACATCGGGACACGACTGGCGTGTCCCTTGCTGCAATGACGGATCAGATCGCCAGAATGGCTTGCGCCAGCTGTGCGTCGGTCGCGTTCAATTGCGGTGCCTGATGGCGGATAAGGTCCAGGGCACTTTCCAGTTTCACACCGCGGATCTGGCCTTGGCTGGCAACGAAGCTGGCAGCGTCTTCACGGGCAGCGATTACGACTTTGTTGTCACGCAGCGAGGAGCTGACGTCGGAAGTGGCATCCGAAGAAGACTTCAGCGCGCCAACCACGGCGTCGGTGGTCACGATGAAGCTGGAGGCGCTGGCGTTGGCTGCCACGGCCAGCAAGGCGGCAGCGCTGAGCAGGCGAAGTCGGGACATGGTGTATCTCCTGAAAGTAAACCGTATTGAGAGGTGGCTTGTGTCTGATGAGTCAGACGCGGGTTACAGAAGATTCGCCACGTTCTGTCATGGATATTAGGCCTGCGCGCGAGGTTCGGACAGTGGGCAGAGTGCTAGCGCCAGAAAGGTTTCTCCAATTCGTTGAGCCGATCGGCGTGACTGAGCCCCATGTCCGCGAGGTCGCGCTGATCAAGCTGAGCCAGCAGGCGCCGCGTTCTGGCGCGCTCAAGCCCTTGCCACAAGCCACGCAGCAGGCGTCGCAGCGGGTGCACGCGAACGGGCGGTTGAATCGAAATTGTTGAAACATTCTGTAAGTCTTTCATGGCGTATTCCTTAAGCCGAGAGGGGCTAAGGACATGCTGCGCCGGATGCAGGGTGGGGGAGCAGATACACCGATGTAAAATTGTACTGGTTCAGATTTTTGTTTTTATAAACTGTACCTGTTCCTTCTGTGGGTGGCTGTGTGGGCGTTTTTCAAACCCTGAAACGACAAAACCCGTCGCGGTTTCCCGCGACGGGTTTTGTTTGTTCAATTCGGGTTGCTGGCGGTGGGTCTAACGACCAGAGCCAGCGACGCTACTTAGCGCCAGAACGGCTTGCTCAGCTCTTCGTAGCGTTGTGCTTCGCTGATACCGGCGTCAGCCAGCAGACGCGAATCCAGGCGAGCCAGTTGGTGGCGGCTGGAGATGCGGCGCTGCCACAACATCAGGTTGGCGATAACGCGCAGAGGCAGGGAAGCCTGGTTTTTTGCAGCTTTGTCTTCGAAGAACAGTTCGGAACTGAGTGTACGTTCCATGGTTGACATCCTTCCGCTTGTGGCGGGATCAGGTAGTGGTTTAACTGGTGCCCATGATCCTCTCGTTTGCCTAGTCTCTCTAGATACAGTTCAACTGTATTGTGAGTGACCAGTTAACTGTTTATAGGGGGTGTACGGGTCAAAATTGAGCAAACTGTACCTGTCCGCACTTATGTGGTGCATTTTTGCTCATTTCGAGGGGAGGGGTGGGTAAAAGCTGCAGGAAAACACCGGTACAGTAGTACAGTTTTTTGTCGTATGAGATGGAGAGACAAATCCGCTGACACAAACTGTGTTTGCATCAGCGGTTTGCTTGTGTGGTTACACCGCGAGCATGCGTCCGGTTTCTTCCAGGTTGATGTGCCAGCTCAGGGCTTCACGCAGGATATGCGGGGTATGACCACCGATGGCGCAGGCGGCGGTGAAGTAATCATTCAGCGCTTGGCGGTAATCGGGGTGCACGCAGTTGTCGATGATCACCCGGGCGCGCTCGCGCGGGGCCAGGCCGCGCAGGTCGGCCAGACCGACTTCGGTCACCAGGATGTCGACGTCATGCTCGGTGTGGTCGACGTGGCTGACCATCGGCACCACGCTGGAAATAGCCCCGCCCTTGGCGATCGACTTGGTCACGAACACCGCCAGGTGCGCGTTGCGCGCGAAGTCACCCGAACCACCAATACCATTCATCATCCGCGTGCCACAGACGTGGGTGGAGTTGACGTTGCCGTAGATGTCGAACTCCAGCGCCGTGTTGATGCCGATGATGCCGAGACGGCGCACTACTTCCGGATGGTTGGAGATCTCCTGCGGACGCAGTACCAGTTTGTCCTTGTACTTCTCCAGATTGCCGAACACGTCGCTATTGCGCCGCTCCGACAGGGTGATCGAGCTGCCCGAGGCAAAGCTCAGCTTGCCCGCATCGATCAGGTCGAAGGTCGAGTCCTGCAGCACTTCGGAGTACATGGTCAGGTCTTCGAACGGTGAGTCGATCAGACCGCACATCACCGCGTTGGCGATGTTGCCGATCCCGGCCTGCAACGGGCCGAGCTTATTGGTCATGCGGCCGGCGTCGACTTCCTGCTTGAAGAAAGTGATCAGGTGCTCGGCGATGGCGTTGGTGTCGACATCCGGTGTCGATACCGTGGACGGTGAATCCGCCTGCTGCGTGATGACGATGGCGACAATCTTCTCCGGTGGAATCGGGATCGCAGTGCTGCCGATGCGGTCGTCGACCTTTACCAGCGGGATCGGCGTGCGGGTCGGGCGGTAGGTCGGGATATAGATGTCATGCAGGCCTTCGAGGTTGGCGTTGTGCGCCAGGTTGATCTCGACGATCACCTGCTTGGCGAAAATCGCGAAGCTCGCCGAGTTGCCCACCGAGGTGGTCGGCACGATGTGGCCTTGTTCGGTGATGGCCACGGCTTCGATCACCGCGATGTCCGGCAGCTTCAATTGTTGGTTGCGCAGTTGTTCGACGGTTTCCGACAGGTGCTGGTCGATGAACATGACTTGGCCGGCGTTGATCGCCTTGCGCAAGGTGCTGTCGACCTGAAACGGCATGCGCCGCGACAGCACGCCGGCCTCGGTCAATTGCTTGTCGAGGTCGTTGCCCAGGCTGGCGCCGGTCATCAGGCTGATCTTCAGCGGCGTGACCTTGGCTCGCTCGGCCAGTGCGTGAGGGACGGCCTTGGCTTCGCCGGCGCGGGTGAAACCGCTCATGCCGACGGTCATACCGTCTTCAATCAGAGCGGCTGCGTCGGCGGCGCTCATCACTTTATCCAACAACGAAGGCAGGCGAATACGGTCACGGTACATGGATTATTTTCTCGGGAAGCGAGTAGCAGGATGCGCAGTCTATTGAATTTCGCGGGCGCCTGTCCCGCTACCAAGGTCGCAAACGAGGCGTCTATTTAGCGGATTTCAAGTAAAACACCGTTACCGGATCTGCAACAACGCGGCAAATTGTCCGACGCTTTGCGCAAACGAAAACGCCCCGACAAGTCGGGGCGTTCGCTGCAGCAGGGGTGGATTATTCGACCGCTTTGACCATGTCTTCGATGACTTTTTTCGCGTCGCCGAACACCATCATGGTCTTGTCCAGGTAGAACAGTTCGTTATCCAGGCCGGCATAGCCGCTGGCCATCGAGCGCTTGTTGACGATGATGGTCTTGGCCTTGAACGCTTCGAGAATCGGCATGCCGGCAATCGGCGATTTCGGATCGTTCTTGGCAGCCGGGTTGACTACGTCGTTGGCGCCGAGCACCAGCACCACGTCGGCCTGGCCGAACTCGGAGTTGATGTCTTCCATCTCGAACACCTGGTCGTAAGGCACTTCGGCCTCGGCGAGCAGTACGTTCATGTGCCCGGGCATGCGACCGGCCACCGGGTGAATCGCGTACTTCACGGTCACACCGCGATGGGTCAGCTTCTCGGTCAGTTCTTTCAGCGCGTGCTGCGCACGGGCCACCGCCAGGCCGTAACCCGGAACGATGATCACGGTGTCGGCGTTGGTCAGCAGGAAGGTCGCGTCGTCGGCCGAACCGGATTTCACCGGACGGGCTTCTTTCGCACCGGCCGGGCCAGCGTCGGCCGTGTTGCCGAAACCGCCGAGCAGCACATTAAAGAAGGAACGGTTCATCGCCTTGCACATGATGTACGAGAGGATCGCGCCGCTCGAACCCACCAAAGAACCGGCAATGATCAGCATCGAGTTGTTCAGCGAGAAGCCGATACCTGCCGCTGCCCAGCCCGAATAGCTGTTGAGCATCGACACCACGACCGGCATGTCGGCGCCACCAATCGGGATGATGATCAGCACGCCCATCACGAACGCCAGAGCCAGCATCAGCGCGAACGCTGCGAGGTTGCCGGTGAGCATGAAGGTCACACCGAGCACCAATGTCGCCAGGCCTAGTACGGCGTTCAGCTTGTGCTGACCGGCGAACTGTACCGGCGCACCCTGGAACAGGCGGAACTTGTACTTGCCCGACAGCTTGCCGAAGGCAATCACCGAACCGGAGAAGGTGATTGCACCAATCGCCGCGCCGAGGAACAGCTCCAGACGGTTACCCGCCGGGATTGAGTCGCCCAGTTGCTTGACGATGCCCAGCGATTGCGGCTCGACCACCGCGGCAATCGCGATGAATACCGCTGCCAGACCGATCATGCTGTGCATGAAGGCGACCAGTTCCGGCATCTTGGTCATCTCAACGCGCTTGGCCATGATCGAACCGGCGGTGCCGCCGATCAGCAGGCCGACGATCACGTAACCGATGCCGGCCGTGGCGAGCTCAGCACCCAGCTTATAGATGAGGCCAATGGTGGTGAGGATGGCCAGCGCCATGCCGAGCATGCCGAACAGGTTGCCGCGCCGCGATGTGGTCGGGTGCGATAGGCCTTTGAGGGCCTGGATGAAGCAGATCGACGCGATCAGGTAGAGCGTCGTGACGAGATTCATGCTCATTACTTCGGCGCCTCTTCTTTTGCTTTCGGGGCTTTCTTTTTGAACATCTCAAGCATGCGGCGGGTGACCAGGAAGCCACCGAACACGTTGACCGCCGCCAGTGCCACGGCGAGGGTGCCCATGGTCTTGCCCAGCGGGGTGACGGTGAGGGCAGCAGCCAGCATGGCACCGACGATCACGATTGCCGAGATGGCGTTGGTCACTGCCATCAGCGGCGTGTGCAGCGCAGGCGTAACGTTCCAGACCACGTGATAACCGACATAAATCGCCAGCACGAAGATGATCAGGTTGTAGATACCGGGGGAGATAAGCTCTTCCATCGTCTGAATCCCTGCTTAGGCGTTTTTGCGGATGACTTGGCCGTCGCGGCACATAAGGCACGCGGCGACGATGTCGTCTTCGAGGTTGACGTCGAACTGGCCTTCTTTGGTGAACACCAGCTTGAGGAAGTCCAGCAGGTTGCGCGCGTACAGTGCCGAGGCGTCTGCGGCGACTTCACCGGCCAGGTTGGTCGGGCCGACGATGGTCACGCCGTTCTCGACGACGACCTGATCGGCCACGGTCAGCGGGCAGTTGCCACCTTGGGCTGCTGCGAGGTCGATGACCACCGAGCCTGGCTTCATCTGCGCCACGGTGTCCGCGCTCAATAACGTTGGAGCCTTGCGGCCGGGGATCAGCGCGGTGGTGATCACGATGTCGGCCTGCTTCGCGCGTTCGTGCACGGCCTGGGCCTGACGCTGCATCCAGCTCGCCGGCATTGGCCGCGCGTAACCGCCGACACCGACCGCGCATTCGCGCTCTTCATCGGTCTCGTACGGCACATCGACGAACTTGGCGCCGAGGGATTCGATTTGTTCCTTAACGGCCGGACGCACGTCAGACGCTTCGATCACCGCTCCCAGACGTTTCGCCGTGGCAATCGCCTGCAACCCGGCCACGCCTGCGCCAAGAATCAGCACGCGCGCCGCTTTCACGGTGCCCGCAGCGGTCATCAACATTGGCATGAAGCGCGGATAGTAGTGAGCGGCGAGCAACACTGCCTTGTAGCCAGCAATGTTCGCCTGCGACGACAGCACGTCCAGGCTCTGTGCGCGGGAGGTGCGCGGCGCCGCTTCGAGGGCGAACGCGGTAATCCCGCACTCGGCCATTTTGGCGATGGTTTCGTTATTGAACGGATTGAGCATCCCCACCAGCACCGTGCCGCGCTTGATCAGCGCCAGTTCGGCGTCGCTGGGAGCGACCACTTTGAGAATCAGCTCGGCACCGAACGCATCGTTGGCACTGCCAATGGTTGCGCCCGCTGCTTCATAGGCACTGTCGACAACACTGGCTTTAACGCCGGCGCCGGTTTGCACAGTGACCTTATGACCTTGGCTGATCAGCTTTTTAATGGTTTCCGGGGTTGCAGCAACCCGTGTTTCACCGGTCTGGGTTTCGAGAGGAACACCAATGTGCACGTCAAATCTCCTGCGTGATCTTATTGAGTAAACCCAGGCACTGCGGATGGTGCGACTGGGGCGGCCGATCAGCACGATCCCGCCAAATCAGGGCGGGGCGCGGCATTTTGCAGGCGAACTTTATGCCCTTCAAGGGATTATGACGGGTGACGGAAAATTAACTACAAGTCATCCCGTGACCGAATGTCGCAGATGGCCAGTTGAATCCCTTGCGGGCCGTGCCTTGTAAGGATTCTGGCTGAATTTGAAAAAATTTCTCATCGGCGACGTGAATAGGCCGTAATGAGTCGCGGATGGAGGCTCAAAGCCACGTCCGCAGGCGCTTGTGGGACGTCTGTACGACTTTCGGATACAGTCTGCGATTTTGCGACAAATACTTATATCTGTAGGGCTTTGATTTTCCTGACTACGGGGTTAGTAATTGCTGGAGGCCTTTATCCTTCTAGGTTGTAGCTGTTTGCCTGATGGACCAGCCAATCGCGAAATGCCTTAAGCGATGCCGATTCGACCTTGCGCTCAGGAATCATCAGGTAATACGCCTTGATGCTGGAGAGCGCATTCGGGTTGGCGATCACCAGACGTTTCTCGGCCAGTTCGCGCTGAATCAGGAACGGCGGAATCAGCGCAATCCCCATGTCGTGCATGGCCGCCTGGGCCAGCATGGAGAATAGCTCGTAGCGTGGACCTGTCATGTCGCGGGGGATGTTCAGGTGCTGTGAGTTGAACCATTGGCGCCAGGCGTAGGGGCGAGTGGTCTGTTGCAGTAGCGGTAGCTCGGCGATTTCTTCGGGTGTCAGATGTGTTCTATTGCCGAGTAGGGCGGGACTGCACACCGGCATCGGATTTTCGCCCATCAACCTGTGGGATTCGGTACCCGACCAATCGGCGTCGCCAAAGTAGATCGCCGCGTCGAAATCGGTGTCGGCAAACAGGAACGGGCGGGTGCGGTTGGTCAGATTGACCGTGACCTCGGGGTGCTTGAGCTGAAAATCCTTGAGCCTTGGCAGCAGCCATTGCGTGCCGAAGGTTGGCACCACTGCCAGCTCGATCACATTGGCGCCCTGCTGGCCCATGACCGAAAGTGTGTCGCGCTCGACGGCGTCCAGTTGCGTGGCAACCCGACGGCTGTAGGAAAGGCCGGCTTCCGTCAGCTTCACCCCGCGTCGCGAGCGTCGGAACAGTTCCACACTGAGGAAGTCCTCAAGGCTGGCGATCTGTCGGCAAATCGCGCCCTGCGTGAGGGAAAGCTCTTCGGCGGCCTTGGTAAAGCTCTCGTGGCGAGCGGCGGCCTCGAAGCTGATCAGGGCGGTGGTGCTGGGGATCTTTCTGCGCATGTACGTCAATCTCACTAATGCGCCGCATAAAAGGCATTCAGCGACGTTTCGGAGTGAGAAATTAGCACAACAGGATGCGAAATCCTCGTTTGCCGCGATGACGAACCGGGCCTAGGATCAATGCCACGTTAATTCACCGATTTGCGAGGACACACTCATGGGCGGTAAAGCTAGCTTCAACTGGATCGATCCCCTGCTGCTGGATCAACAGCTCACCGAAGAGGAGCGCATGATCCGCGACACCGCCGCCCAGTTCGCTCAACAGAGCCTGGCGCCCCGTGTCCTCGAAGCTTTCCGCCATGAGAAAACCGATCCGGCGATCTTCCGCGAAATGGGCGAAGTCGGCCTGCTGGGCGCGACCATCCCTGAGCAATACGGTGGCAGCGGCCTGAACTACGTCAGCTACGGTCTGATCGCCCGCGAAGTGGAGCGTGTCGATTCCGGCTACCGTTCGATGATGAGCGTGCAGTCCTCGTTGGTGATGGTGCCGATCAATGAATTTGGCACTGAAGCGCAGAAACAGAAATACCTGCCAAAACTGGCGTCCGGCGAGTGGATCGGCTGCTTCGGTCTGACCGAGCCGAACCACGGTTCCGATCCGGGCGCGATGATCACTCGTGCGCGCAAAGTCGACGGCGGCTACAGCTTGACCGGTGCCAAGATGTGGATCACCAATAGCCCGATCGCCGATGTGTTCGTGGTCTGGGCCAAGGACGACGCCGGCGACATCCGTGGCTTCGTACTGGAGAAGGGCTGGAAGGGCCTGAGCGCTCCGGCGATTCACGGCAAGGTCGGCCTGCGGGCGTCGATCACGGGTGAAATCGTCATGGACAACGTATTCGTGCCGGAAGAGAACATCTTCCCCGACGTGCGTGGCCTGAAAGGCCCGTTCACCTGTCTCAACTCCGCTCGCTACGGCATCTCCTGGGGCGCATTGGGCGCCGCCGAGTTCTGCTGGCACACCGCTCGCCAGTACACCCTCGATCGTCACCAGTTCGGTCGCCCATTGGCTGCCACTCAGCTGATCCAGAAGAAGCTGGCCGACATGCAGACCGAGATCACGCTGGCCCTGCAAGGCTGCCTGCGCCTGGGTCGCATGAAGGACGAAGGCACTGCGGCGGTCGAGATCACTTCGATCATGAAGCGCAACTCCTGTGGCAAGTCGCTGGACATCGCCCGTATGGCCCGTGACATGTTGGGCGGCAACGGTATCTCTGATGAGTTCGGCGTGGCCCGTCACCTGGTCAACCTGGAAGTGGTGAATACCTATGAAGGTACACATGACGTCCACGCACTGATCCTGGGGCGCGCACAAACCGGTCTGCAGGCGTTCTATTAACAGGAGAGCGACCATGGGCGCGCTGTCGCATCTGCGGGTACTGGATTTATCGCGAGTTCTGGCCGGGCCGTGGGCCGGCCAGATTCTCGCCGACCTTGGCGCCGAGGTGATCAAGGTCGAGCGCCCGGGCAATGGCGACGATACTCGCGCCTGGGGTCCTCCTTTCCTTAAAGACGCTTATGGGGAGAACACCAGCGAGGCGGCTTACTATTTGTCGGCCAACCGCAACAAGCAGTCAGTGACCATCGACTTCACGCGTCCCGAAGGGCAGCAGCTTGTGCGGGAGCTGGCGGCGAAGTCGGACATCCTCATCGAGAACTTCAAGGTCGGTGGCTTGGCGGCTTATGGGCTGGACTACGAGTCGCTGAAGGCGATCAATCCGGACCTGATCTACTGCTCGATCACCGGATTCGGCCAGACCGGGCCGTATGCCAAGCGCGCCGGCTATGACTTCATGATCCAGGGGTTGGGTGGGCTGATGAGCCTGACTGGACGTCCCGAGGGTGATGAGGGGGCCGGGCCGGTGAAGGTGGGGGTGGCGCTGACGGATATCCTGACCGGCCTGTATGCGACAGTGGCGATCCTCGCGGCTCTGGCACATCGTGATCACGACGGTGGCGGCCAGCACATCGACATGGCGTTGCTGGATGTGCAGGTCGCGTGCCTGGCCAACCAGGCGATGAACTACCTGACTACGGGCAACGCCCCCAAGCGTCTGGGTAATGCTCATCCGAACATCGTGCCTTATCAGGATTTTCCTACGGCCGACGGCGATTTCATCCTCACCGTGGGTAATGACGGGCAGTTCCGCAAGTTTGCCGAGGTGGCCGGCCAGCCGCAGTGGGCAGATGATCCGCGGTTTGCCACGAACAAGCTGCGGGTGGCAAACCGCGCGGTGCTGATTCCGCTGATTCGCCAGGCGACGGTGTTCAAGACCACCGCCGAATGGGTCGCGCAGTTGGAGCAGGCGGGCGTGCCGTGCGGGCCGATCAATGATCTGTCGCAGGTGTTTGAGGATCCGCAGGTAAAAGCTCGCGGGTTGGCGATCGAACTGCCCCACGCGTTGGCGGGTATGGTGCCGCAGGTCGCCAGTCCGATTCGCCTCTCACAAACCCCGGTCGAATATCGTCGTGCACCGCCATTGCTGGGCGAGCACACGCTGGAAGTTTTGCAGCGGGTGCTGGGTCTGGGCGCTGGGGTGGTGGCTGCGCTGAAAGCCGATGGCGTGCTCTGAGCTCCCTTCTATATAGAAGGGAGCTGATTCCCTCTTCTATATAGAAGGAATCGAGTGCTTTTTAGCCTGTCTGCAAGTTATTGAAAGAAAAGTGAAATTAACGGTTGACGGCAGATTCTGGAGGTCTATAATTCGCCCCACTTCCGGCGCAGTCGAAACGGAAAACTCCTTGAGATTCAATGAGTTATACGATTTTCGACAGTGACTTGCTTCAGTTCATCGAGGCCTGGAAGGCGTTGAAAATGCCGGTTTTTCTGGCGCTTTTAACGGTTCGATCTTCTCGGTCGAAAGCGGTGAAAAAGAGGTGTTGACAGCAGCGTGTAACGCTGTAGAATTCGCCTCCCGCTGACGAGAGATCGGAAGCGCAAGTGGTTGAAGTTGTTGAAGAAATCTTCGAAAACTTCTGAAAATAATCACTTGACAGCAAATGAGGCTGCTGTAGAATGCGCGCCTCGGTTGAGACGAAAGATCTTAACCAACCGCTCTTTAACAA
>NZ_JAHHZH010000027.1:0-255 GCF_018729515.1 Pseudomonas sp. MG-9 | reverse complement strand
CTCTCTCCTGTTTGATACCCACACTTTCGAGCATGAACGTCAGTTACGGCTTAGTGTGCTGCCTTCGCAATCGGAGTTCTTCGTGATATCTAAGCATTTCACCGCTACACCACGAATTCCGCACACCTCAACCGCACTCAAGGACCAGTATCAACTGCAATTTTAAGGTTGAGCCCCAAACTTTCACAGCTGACTTAAACCCGTCTGCGCTCCCTTTAAACCCAATAAATCCGGATAACGCTCGCATCCTCCGTA
>NZ_JAHHZH010000026.1:0-259 GCF_018729515.1 Pseudomonas sp. MG-9 | reverse complement strand
TACGGAGGATGCGAGCGTTATCCGGATTTATTGGGTTTAAAGGGAGCGTAGACGGCCGTTTAAGTCAGCTGTGAAATGGTGCGGCTCAACCGTAGCACTGCAGTTGAAACTGGTCGGCTTGAGTGCAGTTGAGGCAGGCGGAATTCGTGGTGTAGCGGTGAAATGCTTAGATATCACGAAGAACCCCGATTGCGAAGGCAGCCTGCTAAGCTGCAACTGACGTTGAGGCTCGAAAGTGTGGGTATCAAACAGGAGAGAG
>NZ_JAHHZH010000025.1:0-259 GCF_018729515.1 Pseudomonas sp. MG-9 | reverse complement strand
ATCTCACCTGTTTGATACCCACACTTTCGAGCATCAGCGTCAGTTACAGTCCAGCAAGCTGCCTTCGCAATCGGAGTTCTTCGTGATATCTAAGCATTTCACCGCTACACCACGAATTCCGCCTGCCTCTACTGTACTCAAGGCTTCCAGTATCAACTGCAATTTTACGGTTGAGCCGCAAACTTTCACAACTGACTTAAAAGCCCGCCTACGCTCCCTTTAAACCCAATAAATCCGGATAACGCTCGCATCCTCCGTA
>NZ_JAHHZH010000024.1:0-259 GCF_018729515.1 Pseudomonas sp. MG-9 | reverse complement strand
CTCTCTCCTGTTTGATACCCGCACTTTCGAGCCTCAACGTCAGTGGCGGCTTAGCAGGCTGCCTTCGCAATCGGGGTTCTTCGTGATATCTAAGCATTTCACCGCTACACCACGAATTCCGCCTGCCTCAACCGTACTCAAGGTCTCCAGTTTCAACTGCAATTTTAAGGTTGAGCCCCAAACTTTCACAGCTGACTTAAAAACCCGTCTACGCTCCCTTTAAACCCAATAAATCCGGATAACGCTCGCATCCTCCGTA
>NZ_JAHHZH010000023.1:0-463 GCF_018729515.1 Pseudomonas sp. MG-9 | reverse complement strand
CCTACGGGAGGCAGCAGTGAGGAATATTGGACAATGGGCGCAAGCCTGATCCAGCCATGCCGCGTGCAGGATGACGGTCCTATGGTTTGTAAACTGCTTTTATACGGGAAGAAACACTGTGACGTGTAGATTGACGGTACCGTAGGAATAAGGATCGGCTAACTCCGTGCCAGCAGCCGCGGTAATACGGAGGATCCAAGCGTTATCCGGATTTATTGGGTTTAAAGGGTGCGTAGGCGGTTTAATAAGTCAGTGGTGAAAGCCCATCGCTCAACGGTGGAACGGCCATTGATACTGTTAAACTTGAATTATTAGGAAGTAACTAGAATATGTAGTGTAGCGGTGAAATGCTTAGAGATTACATGGAATACCAATTGCGAAGGCAGGTTACTACTAATTGATTGACGCTGATGGACGAAAGCGTGGGTAGCGAACAGGATTAGATACCCCAGTAGTCTCAAAT
>NZ_JAHHZH010000022.1:0-455 GCF_018729515.1 Pseudomonas sp. MG-9 | reverse complement strand
CTCTCCGACTACAAGGGTATCTAATCCTGTTTGCTCCCCACGCTTTCGTGCCTGAGCGTCAGTCTTGTCCCAGGAGGCTGCCTTCGCCACCGGTGTTCTTCCGAATATCTACGCATTTCACCGCTACACTCGGAATTCCACCCCCCTCTGACAAACTCCAGTCCCGCAGTCATAAATGCAATTCCCAGGTTGAGCCCGGGGATTTCACATCTATCTTACGGAACCGCCTGCGCACGCTTTACGCCCAGTAATTCCGAATAACGCTAGCACCCTACGTATTACCGCGGCTGCTGGCACGAAGTTAGCCGGGGCTTCTTCTCCGGGTACCGTCATTAGCTTCGCGTTCTTCCCCGGTGAAAGAGGTTTACAACCCTAAGGCCTTCATCACTCACGCGGCATGGCTGGATCAGGCTTTCGCCCATTGTCCAATATTCCCCACTGCTGCCTCCCGTAGG
>NZ_JAHHZH010000021.1:0-1077 GCF_018729515.1 Pseudomonas sp. MG-9 | reverse complement strand
TGTCTAGTCCTGAAATAGGTTTACACCTGTTTCACCCTAACGCCCGATGCACCGCATCGGGCGTTTTGTATTTTAAAGAGAGGTGCGGCCGCTCCTGGTTGTAGATCGTGACGGCCTCTCGCACCATCTGTGTGGCCTGCGCAAAATCCGCAGGTCGGTGGATCAAGAACTCTGTTTTCAAGATGCCGTTGACCCGCTCTGCCAAGGCGTTTTGATAGCAGTCGTAGCCGTCGGTCATCGAGCAAGTGATGCCATGCTTTGCGTGCATTTCTTGATAAAGGGCCGAGCAGTACTGGGCGCCTCGATCCGAGTGATGGACTAGTTTCTGAACGCTTCGACGTCGCTTCAAAGCCATTCGAAAGGCTTGCACCACGGAGTTGGTGTGCAGACTTTCATGCACGTGATAGCCGACTATTTTTCTCGAAAAGACATCCGTCACTAAACTCAAATAGGCAACACCATCACGGGTAGGCAGGTACGTAATATCGGCCACCCAGACCTGTTCTGGGCCAGTAGCGACTATTTGTTCCGGGCTTGGTTTGAGCAGATTGGGGTGTCGGCGGAAGCGATGATGGCTGTCGGTCGTCTTGTGATACGCCCGTTTTCTGCGAACCAACTGGCGGCTTTCCCGCAAAACCGCGAACAAACGATCCCGGCCAACATGGAGCTCCTGTTGCTCACGCTGCTCATGCATCATCGAATGCAGCTTGCGAGTGCCGATGCACGGTTGGCGAGCACGGACCTTCTCTACAAACGTTATGACCTGCTGATCCTGGTCGGCCCGAGCCCTGTAGACCCGGTTGCGTTTGTAATAGGCCTGACGGCTTATTCCCATAAATTGGCAAGCCCTGCTGACACTCAGGGTTTGGGTTTGCGCAACGACTTGCCGGGTCGCTTTTTTACGACAGATACGCCGTAGTCATTTTTCAGAACATCGACCACGGCTTCAAAGAATTGGGCTTTCTGAGTTGCCAGCGCCAGTTGTTCCTCGAGTTCTTTGATTCTTTGCTCGGGAGTCAGTGGCAAGGTTGGCTCGTCCATAGGTCTGATCCTCTGGGAGCGAATGGAGGCGCCTTG
>NZ_JAHHZH010000020.1:0-1542 GCF_018729515.1 Pseudomonas sp. MG-9 | reverse complement strand
TCAGGGTAGTGACGCCGTCCAGTGCAGTGATGGTGAACGTACCGTTCTGGGTCAACGCGGTGGAATCTGGCGCGCTGCCGTCACTGAGGTTTTTTTCGTAAACGGTGAGCTCGCCACCATTCACATCAAGACCGTTGATGATCACTGGATCGTCGTTGTTATGGATCTGCAGCACCAGGTTCGCGGTGCTGGTATCGCCGTCCGAATCGGTAATCGTATAGGCAAAGGTTTCAGTGCCGTTGCCGCCGCCGTGCAGGTTTTTGAAGTCGGCGTCAGTGGTGTTCAGCGTGTAGGTGTAGGTGCCGTCGGTGTGCAGTTCGAGGGTGCCGTAGGTACCGGTGAAAGTGCCGGCGGTGACGGGACCGGTGGGTACACGGTCAGCGCCTTGTACGTCGTTGGTCAGCACGTTGCCGGTCAGCGTGAGCGTGGTTTCCGAGGCTGTACCGGTGTTGCTGTCATCGAGCGCTTTGGGCAGATCGTCGATCACGTTCACATCGAGGGTTGCGTTGGCGGTGGTGCCGTTGTCATCCACCACGGTGACGGCAAACTGCTCAGGCAGGTTGTTCGCACCGTTGGCATTTGGATGGGATTCGTTGTCGACCAAGGTGTAGCTGTAGCTGACGACACCGGTGGTGGCGTTGAAACCGGTGATGGTCAGGGTGCTGCCCAGCGGCGTAGTGACCGATTGCGGGAAACCGGCGGCGACGCCATTGGTGACAACCGCAATGCCGCCAACGGTCAGGGTAGTGACGCCGTCCAGTGCAGTGATGGTGAACGTACCGTTCTGGGTCAACGCGGTGGAATCTGGCGCGCTGCCGTCACTGAGGTTTTTTTCGTAAACGGTGAGCTCGCCACCATTCACATCCAGACCGTTGATGATCACCGGATCGTCGTTGTTGTGGATCTGCAGCACCAGGTTCGCGGTGCTGGTATCGCCGTCCGAATCGGTAATCGTATAGGCGAAAGTTTCGGTGCCATTGCCGCCGCCGTGCAGATTTTTGAAATCGGCGTCAGTGGTGTTCAGCGTGTAGGTGTAGGTGCCATCGGTGTGCAGTTCGAGGGTGCCGTAGGTGCCAGTGAAAGTGCCGGCGGTGACGGGACCGGTGGGTACGCGGTCAGCACCTTGAACATCGTTGGTCAGCACGTTGCCGGTCAGCGTGAGCGTGGTTTCCGAGGCCGTGCCGGTGTTGCTGTCATCGAGCGCTTTGGGCAGGTCGTCGATCACGTTGACGTCGAGCGTTGCATTGGCGGTGGTGCCGTTGTCGTCAATGACGGTGACGGCGAACTGCTCAGGCAGGTTGTTCGCACCGTTGGCAGTGGGGTGGGATTCGTTGTCGACCAAGGTGTAGCTGTAGCTGACGACACCGGTGGTGGCGTTGAAACCGGTGATGGTCAGGGTGCTGCCCAGCGGTGTGGTGACCGATTGCGGGAAACCGGCGGCGACGCCATTGGTGACAACCGCAATGCCGCCAACGGTCAGGGTAGTGACGCCGTCCAGTGCAGTGATGGTGAACGTACCGTTCTGGGTCAACGCGGTGGAAT
>NZ_JAHHZH010000019.1:0-1976 GCF_018729515.1 Pseudomonas sp. MG-9 | reverse complement strand
TCGCCCGCCAGGGTGATCGCCGAGACCTTGCCGTAGGCGTCGTATTGCGCCGACCAGACGATTTCGCCGCTGTAGTCGGTGAGTTCCTGCGGGGTGCCGAGGTGGTCGAGCTGGTAGTAGAACGGGCAGGCTTTTTTCGGGCCTTTGCCGTCGAGCAAGGCCAGCGGCCGGAAGGTGCCGGGTTCGTAGACGTAGCTGCGGTGGTGGCTCTGGCTGCTTTCGGCGACGAGGTGGTCGCCTTGCCAGAAGAACTCGGTGCTCTGGCCGTCGACGGTTTTGCGGATGCGTCGGCCGAAGGCGTCGTACTGGTAGGACGCGGTGTTGCCGTCGGGGCGGGTCAGGCCGATCAGGCGGTGTTGGCAGTCGTAGCGGTATTCGGTGACCAGGAGTTGATCGCGGCCACGACGCTCGCGGATCAGGTTGCCGAAGGCGTCGTAGTCGTAATGACGGTCGCCCTGCATCAGCAGGCGGTTGCCCTTGATCCGGGTGGGGCCGGGCCGATCCTGCATCAGCAGGTTGCCGGCCGGGTCGTGGGCGAAGGATTCCGGCAGTTCGTCGCGCGAGTGGCGCACGCGGATCAGCCGGTCGAGAGCGTCGTAGGCGTAGGTGCGCTGGCCGTGGCGGGTGTCGGCAATGTGCTCGAGGTTGCCGTTGGCGCTGTAGGCATAATCGCGGCGATACAACGATTCGTGCTGATGGCCTACCGCGTGAGCGAGTAAACGACCCTGATCGTCGTAGGCATAATCGCTGCGCAGCAGGCCTTGTTGCCGTTGTTGTTCGCGACCGGACTGATAGACGTGGCTGGTCAGCCGCGCGCCATTAAGGTCGATGGCGGTCAGCGCGCCGCCCTTGGCGTAGTGGTAATCGAGCTTGCTGTTGTCCGGTAGACGCTGGCGTTTGAGCTGGCCGCAGGCGTCATACGCATACCGCAACGTGCCCCAGCCCTGATGTTCGGTGATCAACCGGTCCTGCCGGTCGTATTCGAACGCCAGTGGATGTTTCTGCCCGTCATCAACCCCGGTCAATCGACCCAGACGGTCATAGCGGTAAGCCACCTGAACCCCGTCGGGCAGGGTTTTCAGCAGCAGACGCCCGGCCGCATCGCGCGCGTAAGCGGTGACCAGCGTCGAGCCGTCATCACCGAACTCGGTCTTTTCCAGCAGATGCCCGTTGCGGTCATAGGCGTAAGCGGTGCGCCGGCCGTCGAAGCCGGTTTCCTGTCGGATCAGTCCGGTGGGCGTGTAGTCCAGTCGGTACTTTTCCCCGGACTCGTTCTCGATTTCTGTCAGCAGCAGTTGCGCATGGTCGTAGCGATACTGCACCCGGGTGCCGTCGGGATTGATCTTGCGCGAGACCAGGTGCAGGTCGTCGTCATACTCGTAACGGGTGATGCGCCCGAGTTCGTCACGCTCGGCAGTGACCTGGCCGTAAGCGCCGTAGCTGTAGGCGCGGGTGGCGCCTGTGGGCAACGTCGTCTGGACCCGTCGGCCAACGGCGTCCCACTGCTGGCGGGTCATCGCGCCGTGTTCGTCGCAAGAGGTAATCCGTCGTCCCAGCGTGTCGTAGGAAAAACGCCGCACGCCACCGTCGGGCAGGGTTTCTTCGGTCAGTTGGCCGAGGTCGTTCCAGACCAACTGATGCCGACTGGTGTCCGGGTAACGGATCGACAGCAACTGCCCACGGGTGTCGTAGTAGTAATAGGTGACCAGCTCGTCGGGATCGACCGCCTCGGTGACATCCCCCTCGGCGTTGCGCCGAAACGTCCACACCGCCTCGCCGCGGGAACGGCTGTGCAGGAAACCGTTGCGATACTCGTAGGACGTTGGCTCGTCTTCCGGGGGAAGCAGCGCGATCAGCCGTCCGACTTCGTCGTAGCGGTATTCGGTGACCGCCCCCAGCGGATCCTGCTCGGCGATCAGCCGTCCGGCATCGTCATAGGCCTTGAGGAACTCACCACCATCGGCCTCGACCTTGCG
>NZ_JAHHZH010000001.1:0-1027666 GCF_018729515.1 Pseudomonas sp. MG-9 | reverse complement strand
TGGAACCACCTGATCCCATCCCGAACTCAGAAGTGAAACGATGCATCGCCGATGGTAGTGTGGGGTTTCCCCATGTGAGAGTAGGTCATCGTCAAGATTAAATTCCGAAACCCCAAT
This sequence comes from Pseudomonas sp. MG-9, assembly GCF_018729515.1. Classification (NCBI taxonomy): domain Bacteria; kingdom Pseudomonadati; phylum Pseudomonadota; class Gammaproteobacteria; order Pseudomonadales; family Pseudomonadaceae; genus Pseudomonas; species Pseudomonas sp. MG-9. The sequence goes on along the minus strand of NZ_JAHHZH010000001.1, from coordinate 1,027,549 downwards.
TGCGAAAGCAGTTGGGGTTTTGTTTTGCCTGCAAAAAAGTTTTCGCCTCGAAGCGCGCGCCGGAACCGGCCCTGATTTGAAATTGTGTGCTTCAGAAATACCTGCCGGTGACGACAACTTACGCATCTGTTAACAAGGAAGAACAATGCGCTTCTCGTCTCTGCTGTCGTTTCTCAAACTCTCGACTGTTCTGCTGATCGCGGGTGTTACCACCGCGTGTTCCAACTACCACTACAAGGATTATCAGGGCGACTGGGCACCGGAGACAATGACGCCTTACGATCTGTCCAACAACACACCTGACGGGCCGGTACTGTACTTCGCCACCACGCGGTATCGCGCGCTGGGTGTGCCATTTCATCGGTTGCTACTGGCCACTCATGTGGATGATCAATTGCTGGAGGGGGCCGGACGCCGCTCGATCCTCGACGTTTCCGGCAAGCAGGCGCTGCGCCTGACACCCGGTAAACATTCGTTGAGTTGGTGCTGGGCATCGATGAATGCCATGGGCACTGGCGGAGCCAAATGTGGTTTCAGTGCGCGTGATCTGGAGTTCCTAGCGGGCCAACGTTACATCGTCGATTTCAGCACTCGCGACTCCATCAAAGGTCCCCGGGGAAGCGAGGTTCACAGCATTGCCATTGAGTGCGAGATTCGCAACCTGGATACCCAGGAAGTGATCTATCCGCTCAAAGACCCGAAGCCGGTGCATCAAGAATAGCGACGCTGGAAATCATCGCAGAAGCGACTCTCGATAGGTGCGCAATATTTCCTGTACTGCCGGCCTCGTGTATTTCTCGCTGGGGTCGGTACCCGGAGGATCATCACTGCGGATCCACTCGCCCGCATCGAATGCCTGGTAGAGCGAGAAAGCAGGTTGTGGCATAGCGTTAGTCATAGCCACTTCAACAATGGCGTTTATGATCCCGTTCATGACACTGTCGCAAAACTCGTAAGTCAACGTTCCCAGTAGATAGTCTTCTGCGATCAACAGGGACAGCTCGTTGAGCACGTCTTGCGGTGTGACGCTAAACTTTTCGCGAGTCGCGGCCAGATCACTCAGCATTAAACGCTCTGCATCGGCTTGCACCGAAAGCTCTTCTAGTTTGTTCCTCGGTAACAGCCTGCTCATGAATTTGTTCCGTTCAGATGTGAGTGCCATGCGCGAGTCGCAGAGTACCAGGGCCGCGTGTACGCTTGGTATTCCCGCGAGATCATGGGCTCCGTAATACCGCAGAGCGTTGCTGACTCGGCGCACTTGCATCATTCCTCGTTCGCCGCAACGTCTCCGGCACCGCCAGCAGCAACAGCACAAACGCCACCCCGGCAATCGCCGCCAAGGTCAAAAACGCCGCGCTATACCCAGCCTCCTGCACCACAATGCCCGCCAGGCTGCTGCTCAATGCCGCACCCAGACCGAACACCGTCGAGAGGGCGCCGAGGCTGATGTTGAAGTGGCCGGTACCCAGAGTCAGGTCTTTCACCACCACCGGGAACAGCGCGCCGAAGACTCCGGCACCGACGCCATCGAGCAGTTGCACCGCGACCAGCCAGTAAGGGGCGTCAGACAGGGTGTAGAGCACGCCGCGTAACGGCAAAATCAGGAAGCCTGCCAGCAGCAATGGTTTGCGTCCCCACGCATCGGCCTTGGCCCCGACCAGCAACGCGACTGGCACCATGACCAGTTGCGCAGCGACGATGCAGGCCGAGGTCAGTGGCGTGGCCATCTGCAAGTTCACTTGCGCCAGTTTTTGACTCACCAGCGGCAGCATCGCCGCGTTGGCCAGGTGGAACAGGGCGCAGCAGATGGCGAACATCAACAGCGCCTTATTGGTCAGCAGTACCGACAATCCCGAAGGAGCCTTGCTGTGTGTGGCGTCGTTGGGATCCAGACCTCGTGCGACATCGTGGTCGATGGCGTTGGCGGAGACGAAGCTGACGGCGACCACACTGCCCAGCGCCATGACCGCCATCAGGTAGAACACCGCCACCGGGCCGAACAGGTAGGCGAAGCCACCGGCCAACAGCGCGGCGCAAGCGTTGCCGGCATGGTTGAAGGTTTCGTTGCGTCCGGTGCGCCGGGTGAAGGCTCGCGGGCCGGTGATGCCCAGGGTGATTGCCGAGATGGCCGGGGCGAACACCGACGCAGCGGCGGCGCTCAAGGCTTGAGTGATCGCCACCAGGCTAAAGGACGTGACGAAGGGCAGCACCACACAACTACCGGTCACCAGCAACGCGGCAATCGCGATCACCGCCCGTTTGCTGCGAGTGTTGTCGACGAGTGCGCCGGCCGGTGTCTGGGTGAGGAGGGCAGCGATGCCGGCGAGGGTCATCACCAGCCCGATGCTGGCCGGTTCCCAGTGATGCACCGCCAACAGGTAAATGGCGAGATAAGGTCCGAGCCCGTCGCGCACATCGGCCAGGAAGAAATTGAGGCTGTCGAGTGAGAGATTGTTGCGACGATCGGAGTGAGTGATCACGCTGGTATCTTCAGTAATCGAGGTTCGGCGAAATGACACAACCTCCGCTAAGTCACTGACTTGTCGCCTGCGGATTTAGTTTCCTGCAGGATGCCGGCGGCACATTTTTTTCACTCGACTTTCGTCCCAGCAATGGCAACCCGACAAGGGTCAAGCCGATACCGAGCATCGCGCTGACACTCAGCGGATCGTCGAACTGCAACCATGCCCACAACAGCGTCACCGGTGGCGTCAGAAACAGCGCGCCACTGATGCGCTGCATGCTGAAACGCTGCAGACACAGCCAGTAAAATCCGTAACCGCCGAAGGTCGAGAAAACCACCAGCCACAGCACTCCACTGGCAAAGTCTGCACTGATGGGCGGGCGCACTTCACCCTCAAGCCCGGCCAGCAACGCAAACAGCGGGATTACCGCACACGTCTGAATGAACAGCGCCGTGGTGGCCGGCATCGCGACGCCAGGCCGGGCTTTTTCAAACAACGTGGCCGCCGCCAGCGACAGCACCGCCAGCAACGGCAAACTGTAGACCCACAGCCCCGCACCGGCCCATTCGACACTCGCGGCGCTGGCCAGCAGCATGCCGATCACGCACAACGCCAACCCCAGCCATTGCCAGCCGCGCGTGCGCTGGCCCGGGACACTGCCGGCCAGCAATACAATCGTCAACGGCAACAGATTGGCAAACAGTGACGCAGTGCCCGGTGTGACGCCGAGTTGAATCGAGGCGGCAATCGGCCCGATGTACCCGCCAATCGCGAACAGCCCAAGCAGCGTCTGATGCAGCACAGCTTTACCGCGCAAACCACGCAATCCCGCCCAGGCGAACGGCAGCAACAGTAACGCCGCCAGAAAAAAACGCCACAACGAGGCCAGGTATACGCTGCCCTGATCGGCGACGTAGCGATAGCCGATGAAGCCGGAACTCCAGCTGACCACCATCGCCATCAGCAGCGCGGCACTGCTCAGCGACGAAAAGCGAATAGGCACGACGTTCATCGAATGGCACCTGACAGAGGGTTGAGTTCGATGATATGAATCAAGCGCCGATGCATTCAAACGATACGATATGCACCACTGATGCAGGATTTCTCAACCATGGCTGAAGCCCTTGATATCGAACTGCTACGCACCTTTCAGGCGATCGTGCGTTTCGGGCAATTTCTCGCCGCCGCCAGTTTCCTCAACAAGAGCCCGTCGGCGGTCAGTCTGCATGTGCGGCGCCTGGAAGCGCTGGCGGGCGGGCGCTTGCTGGAGCGCGACAACCAGACCGTCAACCTCACGCCACTGGGGCGACGCTTCGCCCTGCAGAGCGCCGAACTGTTGCGTCATCACGATCAGTTGCTGGCGAGTTTCAGCACGCCACTGGCCAGCGGTCGGATCAGGCTGGGGATTTCCGAGGAGTACGCCGGCGCGGTGCTCGGGTGTACGTTGCCGCACCTGTCGGCGGACTTTCCGCACATCGAGCTGGAGGTCGAAACAGCTGCCAGCGGCCGTTTGAGCGCGCGCCTGGAGCGCGGTCAACTGGATCTGGCGTTGCTGGTCGTTGTGGTCGATACGGCGCCATCGACGCGTTGCGTAAAAGTGCTGGGCCTGACGCAACCGGTGTGGGTCGCTGCGCACAATTACACGCAGGATCTCGCCAGGCCGGTGCCGCTCGCTTTGCACGGCAAGGGTTGTCCTTATCGCAGCGTTGCGGTGGATGCGCTGAGTGAGCACGGACGCCGCTGGCGGGCGGTGATCGTCAGCGCCGGCGCTACTGCGCTGGAAACAGCCATCGAGGCCGCACTGGCGGTGGGCATTGTCGATCGCGCACAAGTGCGACCGGGCATGCGGGTGCTGAGCAGTGAGGAGGGGTTTCCCGAGTTGCCGCTGCACGAGTTGCGCCTGATGCAGGCGCCGGGCGAATTGAGTGAGGCGGGGGAGGTGTTGGTGCGTTTGATCGGTGACGGCTTCGTGTTGTGACGTGTTGATCGACGGCAGCCCGAGCAGGGCTGCCGCCAGTCATCACATCAGTTGATGCGCGGATGCTGCTGCACCAACTCCTTGCGCTTGGCTTCCAGCTCGGCGATTTCGGCGTCGATGTCTTCGATTTTCTGCTCGATGTTGTCGTGGTGTTCCTTGAGCAGTTCCTTGGCTTCCTCAAGGTCCGACGCGGCCGGCGCGGCACCACGCAACGGCTTGTTGGCGGTCTCTTTCATGGTGATGCCAGTGATCAGGCCGACCACGGCAATCACCATCAGGTAGTAGGCCGGCATGTACAGGTTGTCAGTGCTTTCCACCAGCCAGGCCACGGCGGTCGGGGTCAGGCCGGCGATCAACACCGAGACGTTGAAAGCGGCGGCCAGTGCGCTGTAGCGGATGTGGGTGGGGAACATCGCCGGCAGGGTCGAGGCCATCACGCCGATGAAGAAATTGAGCAACACCGCGAGGATCAGCAGGCCGGAAAAGATCAGGCCGATCTTGCCGCTGTTGATCAGCATGAACGCCGGAATCGCCAGCAGGAACAAACCGATGCTGCCGACCACGATGAAAGGCCTGCGACCAATCTTGTCGCTGATAAAACCAATCGCCGGTTGCACGAACAGCATGCCGACCATGATCGCGATGATGATCAGCACGCCGCGGTTTTCGCTGTAGTGCAGGTTGTGCGACAGGTAGCTCGGCATGTAAGTCAGCAGCATGTAATAGGTGACGTTGGTCACCGCTACCACGCCGATGCAGGTCATCAGGCTGCGCCAGTGTTTGGTCGCGACTTCCTTGAACGAGACTTTCGGGCCACCGGCCAGGCCTTCGCGATCACCTTCTTCGAGTTTCTCGACGTGCTGCTGAAATGCCGGGGTCTCTTCCAGCGCATGACGCAGATAAAGGCCGATCATGCCCAGCGGCAGGGCGAGGAAGAACGGCAGGCGCCAACCCCATTCGAGGAATTTCTCTTCGCCGATGATTGTGGAGATCAGCACCACCACACCCGCGCCGAGAACGAAACCGGCAATCGAGCCGAAGTCCAGCCAACTGCCGAGGAAGCCACGTTTGCGGTCGGGCGCGTATTCGGCGACGAAGATCGACGCACCGGTGTACTCGCCGCCGACCGAGAAACCCTGGGCCATTTTCGCCAGCAACAACAGGATCGGCGCCCAGATGCCGATCGACTCATAGGACGGTATCAAGCCGATCGCGAAGGTGCTCAGCGACATGATCACGATGGTCGCGGCCAGGACTTTCTGCCGCCCGTACTTGTCGCCCAGCGCACCGAAGAACAGGCCGCCCAGCGGCCGGATCAGGAACGGCACCGAGAACGTCGCCAACGCCGCAATCATCTGCACGCCAGGATCGGCACCGGGGAAGAAGATCTTGCCCAGTGCGTAAGCGACGAAGCCGTACACCCCGAAGTCGAACCATTCCATGGCATTGCCCAGTGCGGCGGCAGTGATCGCTTTGCGCATCTTGGCGTCGTCGACAATGGTGATGTCTTTCAATCCGATCGGATTGACGGTGTTTTTCCTTGATTTCATGCGAGTCACTCATAGCTGAACGGATTCGATGCCATTGTTTTGGTGGCATGGGTTCTTTCCGTCAGATACAAGCAGACACGAAATAATTCACTGCTTGTGGCATTTTTGTCGTCCGCACGAGCAGAGGCGCAGCAGAGCCCACCCGACGGCGATTACGCAAAAGCACAAGACGTCGGGCTGAAAACCCGGATAATGGCCGCCAATTCGTTTTTGCTCTCTGGTAAACCCGCATGGAAATCAAGGTCAACTTTCTCGACAACCTTCGACTTGAAGCCAAGTTCGACGACTTCACGGTGATCGCCGATCAGCCCATTCGCTACAAGGGCGATGGCTCGGCACCGGGGCCGTTCGACTACTTCCTGGCGTCGTCGGCCTTGTGCGCGGCTTACTTCGTGAAGTTGTACTGCGAAACGCGCAACATCCCCACCGACAATATCCGTCTGTCGCAGAACAACATCGTCGACCCGGAAAACCGCTACAACCAGATCTTCAAGATCCAGGTCGAGTTGCCGGCGGACATTTCCGAGAAAGATCGTCTGGGCATCCTGCGTTCGATCGATCGCTGCACGGTGAAGAAAGTCGTGCAGACCGGCCCCGAGTTCGTGATCGAGGAAGTCGAGAACCTCGACGCCGACGCGCAGGCGCTGCTGATGCCGCATTCGACGTCGGAGGCGGGCACCTACATTGTCGGCAAGGATCTGCCGCTGGAGCAGACCATCGCCAACATGTCGGGGATCCTCGCCGATCTGGGCATGAAGATCGAAATCGCTTCGTGGCGCAACATCGTGCCTAACGTGTGGTCGCTGCACATCCGCGACGCGCACTCGCCGATGTGTTTCACCAACGGCAAGGGCGCGACCAAAGAGGGTGCACTGGCCTCGGCACTGGGCGAGTTCATCGAGCGCCTGAACTGCAACTTCTTCTACAACGACCAGTTCTGGGGCGAAGACATCGCCACCGCCGAGTTCGTGCATTACCCGAATGAGCGCTGGTTCAAGCCCGGCCCGAAAGACGAGCTGCCGCCAGAGATTCTCGACGAATACTGCCTGGACATTTACAACCGCGATGGCGAGCTCAAAGGCTCGCACCTGTACGACACCAATTCCGGCAACACCCAGCGGGGCATCTGCTCGCTGCCGTTCGTGCGCCAGTCGGATGGCGAGGTGGTGTACTTCCCGTCCAACCTGATCGAAAACCTGTTCCTGAGCAACGGCATGAGCGCCGGCAACACCCTGGCCGAAGCGCAGGTGCAGTGCTTGTCGGAGATCTTCGAACGCGCAGTCAAGCGCGAAATCCTCGAAGGCGAATTGGCCCTGCCGGACGTGCCGCAGGACGTGCTGGAGAAGTACCCAAGCATTCTCGCCGGGATCAAAGGCCTGGAAGAGCAGGGCTTCCCGGTGCTGGTGAAGGACGCGTCGCTGGGGGGTGAATTCCCGGTAATGTGTGTGACCCTGATGAACCCGCGCACCGGCGGGGTGTTCGCCTCGTTTGGCGCGCACCCAAGCCTTGAAGTGGCGCTGGAGCGCAGCCTGACCGAATTGCTGCAGGGCCGCAGTTTCGAAGGCCTGAACGACCTGCCACAGCCGACGTTCTCTGGCCAGGCGGTGACCGAGCCGAACAACTTCGTCGAGCACTTCATCGACTCCAGCGGTGTGGTGTCGTGGCGCTTCTTCAGTGCCAAGGCCGATTTCGAGTTCGTCGAGTGGGACTTCTCCGGTCAAGGCGAAAACTCCAATGCCGAAGAAGCCGCGACCCTGTTCGGCATCCTGGAAAGCCTGGGCAAAGAAGCGTACATGGCGGTCTACGACGACCTCGGTGCCAACGCTTGCCGGATCCTGGTGCCGGACTACTCGGAAATCTACCCGGTGGATGATCTGATCTGGGACAACACCAACAAGGCCCTGCAATTCCGCGCCGACATCCTCAACCTGCACAGCCTGAGCAAGGTCGGCCTGCGTAACCTCGTTCAGGGCCTGGAGAACAGCGAGCTGGATGATTACACCGACATCACCACGCTGATCGGCATCGAGTTCGACGACAACACGCCGTGGGGCAAGTTGACGATTCTGGAACTGCGTCTGCTGATCTATCTCGCCCTGCAGAAATTCGAACCGGCCAAAGACCTGGTCGAAGCCTTCCTGCAGTACAACGACAACACTGTCGAACGCGGCTTGTTCTACCAGGCGGTGAATGTGTGCCTGGAAATGGAGCTGGACGAGGATCTGGAACTGGCCGATTACGAAGCCAACTTCCGTCGCATGTTTGGTGACGAGCGGATGGACGCGGCGATTGGTTCGGTCAACGGCAGTGTGCGTTTCTATGGTCTGACGCCGACCAGCATGAAACTGGAAGGGCTGGATCGTCATTTGCGTCTGATCGACAGTTACAAGAAGCTGCATGCGGCGCGGGCCAATGCGGCGGCGTTGAAGCGCTGAATGCCAGCCCTGTGCTGAGGGGATAAATCCCCTCAACACGTTGTTTTGCCACTAATGGATCATGGAGATTCAAGGATGGACGAAAAGGTCGTCAAGTCGAAGTTGGTCAACTTTCTGGTGGCTGACGTCGAAGTCGATTACGAAGGCGTAGGTGATTTTTACGATGCTGCCGGCAGTGGCAATGTCAGTGCCTTGGCCGGCGTGCTGGAGGGCTTCCAAGAGGTTTACGGCGGGCTGTGGGTCGGCGGCAAAATGACCCTTACGAATGCCGCTGTGTACTTGAACGCCAACGCCATGAATCGCATGGTTCAGGACGGCACACTGGACATCAGAGTGCCGCTGGGAATGGTCCGCAAGGTCACCCTTGAAGGCGGCTTCATCACTAAAATCGTCTGTCTCGACACGGATGCCGGCAGCCTTCTGTTCCGTTGCTATGGCGCGAAGGACGTCGTTGCGTTGATCGAGAAAATGATCCAGCCACGGGTTTCGACGGGCGTGCTCAAGCGCGGCGCCTAGTGCGATCGTAAGGTCGTGCGCCAACCCCTCATGCACCGCAAAACCTGAGGGCGCTGGGCTTGTCGGCGATGGGGCGGTGTCAGCCAACATCATTGTCGTCGCTGTCAGCGTTTGCACTGTGCCTGCACCACCTGACAAGTGTTCGGCGTTCCGCCGGAGCGGCTCGCATAACGCATGCAGTTATTCATCGATTTCTTGCGCGCCATGCTCAGGGTGTCGCCCCAGGCCAAACCGCCTTCGCCGGAGGTGGGCACGGCTTTGGCGTAGCAGTTCGAGCCGTTGGTGGCGTAGCGTTTGCTCGAACAGCCTGCCGTCAGCGTCACGGCGGTGGCGAGCAGGGTGAGTAGCAGCCAGGACGAGCATTGGCGGACGGTGGTTGCGGTCATCAGGTGTCCTCGTTGGGTCAGAGGCTGCAATTGCCTCGCTGACAGGCGTTGGGCATTATCCAGCAATCGACATAAGGAAGCGTCCCCGATGTGTGCACCGACATTACACCTGATGTGCGGCAAGATCGCCTCGGGCAAATCCACACTGGCCAAATCGCTTGCAGAGGAGCACGGCGCGATTGTGCTGAGTGAAGATCAGTGGCTGTCGCGGCTGTATCCGCAGCAGATCAAATCCGTAGCGGATTACGTTCGATGCGCGCGACAGATTCGCGGGGTGCTGGGGCCGCTGGTGATCGATGTGCTGGCGGCGGGGGTGAGTGTGGTGCTGGATTTTCCAGCCAATACTGTGGCAGATCGGCAGTGGTTGCGAGGGCTGGCGGATAGCGCGCGGGTGCCGCATTGCCTGCACCATCTCGACGTGGATGACGCCACCTGCCGCGCCCGGCTGCATGCACGCAACGCGCTGGCCGAGCATGAGTTCGCGGCGTCGGATGCGGAGTTTGATTTGATCACACGTTACTTTCAGGTGCCGGAAGTGGGAGAGGGGCTGGAGATCGTCACGCACCGCATTCACCAGCAGGCTAGCTCCCACAATGATCTCGACTAGCCGTCAATCCTGAGTTCACCGCAGTAACCCTGTGAGCGAGCTTGCTCGTGAAGAGGCCGTGTCAGCCGCCATCCTCTTTGGCTGACCCTCCGCAATCGCCAACAGGTTAGCTTCCCCTGGCGACTCAGTTGCCCATCCTCCCGCGCCGCAATGTCGGCCCACGCTTGCCGGTTTTCAGCCAGCGGATTCACGCCATCAACCACGACACTGTGCCAGGTTCCTGCCAGGCCGCTGAACACAATTAGCATTGGCAATCCTTGGTCGCAGCGGCCCATGTCGCGTGCACAGTGAATCGCGATCCGAACTTACAACGCCCACATCCGGACCAGAGCAAATTTCAGATCGACACTGACGCAGGTCCGGCCATCCACCCATTCATCTTCGCGAAGGCGGCGTCCGGTGTTGGTTTCGCGCTCGCCTTTGGCGATGACCAGAACGAACAGGCGGGTCGGACATTCGAAAGAGCGCAAACGGTCGACATCGGCCCGCACCGACCAATCGCCTTCCAGGCACTTGGCCTGCGAGACATCGCCCAGGCATTTGATTTCGGCGACCATCCTTGTTGCGCCGTTGTCGTCCAATGAGTACAGATCGGCTTTGCGTCGATCGCCTATTGGCAGGTCTGTCCAGATCTCGACCTCGTCTTCGAACCAGGCTTGAAGGCTGATTTGCGCCTGAATCCAGTGTTCGCGGCAACTGTTGAGTTGCAGCACTTGCTCAAGGTTCTTCTCCATGCCGCGAAAAGCTCGTTCGAACAACTCAAGCCATTGAGTGGTGTCCATTTCACACGTCCTGTTTCGGTCCATTTGGGGGAGGGGATTATGGACGGGATTGCCTTCAATCGAGAACCCCACATTCATCACCGAACCCTGCAGGAGTGAGCCTGCTCGCGATAGCGGTATGTCTCTGACATTTCCGTTGTCTGACACACCGCTATCGCGAGCAGGCTCACTCCTACATTGGATCTGTGATAACCCCCCATCTCGTGTTCATCGCGGCCTGATGAAAAAAATCTGATTGACTTCACCATCAGAAACTTCGTTGTTGAAGCCAATGTTCAGGGTGAGGCAGTAATGTCCCACGCCAACATCACCTGACTGATCGCCGCATCAATCACCGCAAGCGCGGTGTTATCCCGCGCCAGTATGGAAATCCCCTGCAGAAAGCTGTCAAACACGGTCGCCATCGCGACGGCGTCAGTCTGCTCGGGTAGCTGACCCTCGCGAATCCCACGCTCGACACACGCCACAATCCCCGCTCGAGTGCGGGCGCGGGACCGGGTGAGGGCTTCGACCACGCGGGCATTCTCCGGGCCTGGCGCGCTCATGACGCCGAGGGTGACCATGCAGCCCTTGGGGTGGCCGTCGTCGCACTGCATGCGCGCGGACTGGCGCAGGGCGGTTTCGATGGCTTGGCGCGGTGGCAGGGTTTCATCCCACAGGCATTCGGTGACCTGGGCGAAGGTTGCCAGGTAACGCTGCACGCATTCATCGAACAGGGCTTCCTTGGAGCCGAACGCGGCGTAGAAGCTCGGCGCGGAAATGCCGCCACCCAGTTCCGCCTTCAACAAGGCGAGGGAAGTGGAGTCGTAGCCGTGTTGCCAGAACAGTTGCATGGCCTGATCGACGGCGTCGTCGCGGTCGAAAGCGCGGGGGCGGCCCATTCTCGCCATATCGGAACTCCTCGAAAAGATGATTTAGATACTAGTCGATACATAAGTCGTTGACAACGAGCGGGACCTGCCGCCAGTATTTTATATCGATCGGTATCTAAGTCTGAATTTCTCTGCTCAAGGAGCTTCCCGTGACACCTTCAATCACTTTATCGGCAGCGCCCAAACGCCTGCCCGTCGGCGCATTGCTGGCGCTGGCGATGACCGGGTTCATCTGTATTGTCACTGAAACGCTGCCTGCGGGCCTGTTACCTCTGATCAGCGAAGGCCTGGAGATTTCGCCGTCGATGGCCGGCCAAATGGTCACCGCGTATGCGTTGGGTTCGGTGCTGGCGGTCATACCCATGACCATTGCGACGCGCGGCTGGCGTCGGCGCAATGTGTTGCTGCTGACCGTTGTGGGATTCCTGCTGTTCAATTCGATCACGGCGTTGTCATCCCACTATGGGGTGACGCTGGTGGCAAGGTTCTTCGCGGGAGTTTCGGCGGGGTTGGCCTGGAGTCTGCTGGCCGGTTATGCCCGGCGCATGGTCGAACCCGATCAACAGGGCAAGGCGTTGGCGCTGGCCATGGTCGGTACGCCGATTGCCCTGTCGCTGGGTGTGCCGCTCGGTACCTGGCTGGGCGGGCTTGTGGGCTGGCGGACGACGTTCGGCATCATGTCGGCCATGACCTTGATATTGATCGTCTGGGTGTTGGTGAAGGTGCCGGACTATCCGCCGCAACCTGCGCATCAGCGCATGTCACTGCGCAGCGTGTTGACGACGCCGGGTGTTCGACCGGTGCTGGCGGTGGTGATCAGCTGGATGCTGGCGCACAACATTCTCTACACCTACATCGCGCCGTTCGTGGCACCGGCAGGGCTACAGGATCGCGTGGATCTGGTGTTGCTGGTCTTTGGCATCGCCGCGCTGGCGGGGATCTGGCTGACCGCGAAACTGGTGGAGCCGCTGCTGCGCAAGACGGTGTTGGTGAGCCTCGCGACGTTTGCGGCAGTGTGCGTGGTACTGGGTTTGCTGGGGCGCGTGCCGGAAGTGATCTACGTCGGTGTAGCGGTGTGGGGACTGAGCTTCGGCGGCGCGGCGACGTTGTTGCAAACGGCGTTGGCGGACGCGGCAGGGGACGGCGCCGATGTGGCGTTATCGCTGAATGTAGTGGCATGGAACAGCGCGATTGCCGGCAGCGGGGTGGTCGGTGGGGTGTTGCTGGACAAATGGGGTGTTGCCTCGTTTCCGTGGGCGATGGTGGTGTTGGTGGGTGTGGGATTTGCGATTGCGTGGTGGGCGCGGGTGCATGGCTTCAGGCCTGGGGCGCGTGGGGCGCGGTAGTTTCTGCATCATCAGTGACTGGGCTGGCGCTTTCGCGAGCAGGCTCGCACACATTGGTTTTGCGGCGTTCACGAATGCAGTGTCGGACACAAAACCTGTGGGAGCGAGCTTGCTCGCGAATTGGGTGTCCACGGTGTGCAGGTTTTATTCATCACCATTTTGGACACAGTGTTTGTCCAGCCGACCGATTTTTGCCGTGCGCTTCAAGCCCTAACATCGTCTGCAACCCGTGACCCAACACGGTTCCTCACAAGACGGTGAACATCATGAAGCTTTCAAAAATCGCTCTTCTTCTGGTCCTTGGCGGTATCGGTGCGCAGGCGTTTGCTGCTGACGCACCTGCCAGCCCCGAGGTAGAGGTCTATAACTATGCGACTCAACTCGACATCGCTCATGTGATCTCGATCTCTGACACCAGTGAGCAGTGCGGCGTGGTGCCTGCGCAGATGACTTATGACGACTCGAACGGTGCGCGGCATGTCGTGCAATACCAGGTGATGGGCAGCGGTTGTTCCAACGGTTGATGTCGGTGCAGGCGCTGGAGGGTCGACACTCCAGGTCTGCGGCACTAAGCGTTGGCGAGTTGTCTGGCGCCGGCCGTGTCCTCATCGGACGCCAGCAGTTGTGGGATGGCGGTTTTCAGGAACTCCACCCAGGTCTTGATTTTGGCGTCGACGAATTTGCGCGACGGGTAGATCGCGAACAGGTTGTATTCCTCCAGGCGGTACTCCGGCAGGACCCGCACCAAAGTGCCTCCCTCCAATCCTTCGACGGCTGATGCCAGCGGCTGAATGCCGATGCCCATGCCATTTCTGATCGCCGTGGCCATGCCGTCGGCGGTGTTGATGTGGAAAGGCGAGTCCGGGATATTCTGCGTTTCCATGCCTTGTGGCCCTTCGAACACCCAGTTTTCTGCGGGCATCACCGTGTTGACGATGCGCAGGCAGTCGTGCGCGCTGAGGTCGGCGGGTGTGGCGGGGTGGCCGCGTTTGGCGAGGTAGCTCGGCGAGGCGCAAAGGATGCTGTAGGTGGTGCCCAGGCGTTGCGCGACGAAGCCGGAATCGGGCAGGTCGCGGGCAAGAACGATGGACATGTCGTAGCTTTCTTCGATCAGGTCGGGCAGGCGATTGCTCAGGTTCAGGTCGAACATCACCGAGGGGTGAATCTCGCGGTAGCGGGCGATGGCGTTGATCACGTAGTGGTTGCCGATCGCAGCCATGGCGTGGATCTTCAGGCGCCCGACCGGCAGGGTCTGGGCGGTGCCGGCTTCTTCATCGGCTTCGCGCAGGTCATCGAGAATTTTTTCGGCGCGCTGCAAATAACGCACGCCGGCTTCGGTCAAGGCGAGGCGGCGGGTGGTGCGGTTGATCAGGCGCGTGTGCAACCGGGCTTCGAGGCTGGAGACGGCTTTGGACACGTTGGTCGTGGTGGTGTCGAGCACATCGGCTGCGGCGGTGAAGCTGCCGCTCTGGGCGACGGTGACGAAGCAGCGCAGGGTCTGAATAACGTCCATCGTGTTGTTGTCTCTGTGGATGGGGCTGCCATTCTAGAGTTTGCCGTGGGGGGTATTGCAAATGTTTGCGAGCGAGGGCGGGTGCATGGCGGGTGAAGGGCTTGAGGACATTCTTGTGCCGGGGCTTTCGGTGGTGTTCTGTGGGATCAATCCGGGCTTGCTCGCGGCATCGCAAGGGCATCATTTTGCCGGGCGCAGTAATCGCTTCTGGCGCACCTTGCACCTGGCCGGGTTCACGCCGCATGAAGTGCAGGCGGAGGATGACCGCAGCCTTGTGCAATTTGGCTGCGGGTTGACGGCGGTGGTCGAGCGGCCGACGGCGCGGGCGGATCAGTTGGCGGTGGCGGAGTTCGCCGCAGCGGCCATGGGCTTTGAACAGAAGATCACCCGCTATGCGCCGCGCTATGTGGCGTTTCTGGGCAAGCCTGCGTATGCCGCGTTGTCGGGGCAGAAAGTCGTGGCGTGGGGACCGCAGGCAAAGACCTTTGGCGGCGCGCAGGTGTGGGTGTTGCCGAACCCGAGCGGCAGGAATCTCGCGTTCAATCTTCAGCAACTGGTGGACGCTTATCGTCAACTGCAAGTGGCGGCGTCAGAGCCGAAAATCTAAACATCACAACTGCGCAAAAAGTTGCGCAGTTGTTTCGCGGATTTCACCCGAGAACGCCCTTCAAACCCTTATAAACCGTGCCCTCCAGCCAAGTGCGCAAGAAGTTGCACAGTACTGCGCAACTTCTTGCGCACTTTTTTCTGTTTGTCGACGTTTAAAGCGTTAGAGCGCGAAGACATGGTCGCTAAATCCTTGATCGGTAATAGCTAGATGATGGCTGGCATGGATTTTGATATCTGAGCAGACACCCGGACGGGCAATGGTGCCTGTCGGTGTGTTTTTTCAAGCAAGGAGAGCATCCCCATGGCAACACCAGCGTACATGTCCGTCACTGGCGAAAAACAAGGTCTGATCACTGCCGGCGCATTCACCGCCGACTCCGTGGGCAACACCTTCCAGGAAGGTCACGAAGACCAGGTCATGGTTCAGGCATTCACCCACGACGTGATCATCCCGCGTGACCCGCAATCCGGTCAGCCAACCGGTCAGCGCGTGCACAAACCAGTGGTGATCACCAAGGTCTACGACAAGGCTTCGCCACTGCTGCAAGCAGCACTGACTTCCGGCGAGCGCATGAGCGAAATCGTTATCCAGTGGTACCGTACTTCGGCTCAAGGTACTCAAGAGCACTACTACACCACCAAACTGGAAGACGCGATCATCGTCGCCATCAACAACAAAATGCACAACTGCCAGGATCCAGGCAACGCGCACTTCACCCACCTGGAAGAAGTGCAGTTCACCTACCGTAAAATCACCTGGACCCACGAAGTCTCCGGTACTTCGGGTTCCGATGACTGGCGTGCTCCAGTCGTTTAATCGCGACTGATTGTTGTACCGCCCCGGCCAGTGCGGCTGGCCGGGGCGGCTTTGACCTACAGAATTTTTTGCGTGCGCCACGCTCCACGGAACCGGCGCCCGTCGCAGCATTGCGCGAGGAACAAGGGATGTTCTCACCGGCCAATCAGCCTCATTTCAATCTGACCATCGATGGCGCGGACAGCGATTTCCAGGTGCTGTCGTTCACCGGGAAAGAGGCGCTCAACACCCCCTTCGAATTCGAACTGGAACTGGTCAGTGAGAAGGCCTCGATCAACCTCGAAAGCCTGCTGCACAAACTCGCGTTCCTGCAGCTGTCGCCCAGCGGCACGGGGATTCACGGGCTGATCTACAGCATCGCCCAGGGCGAGGCCGGCAAGCGCCTGACCCGCTACAAAATCTCCCTGCGCCCGCAGCTGTCGTACCTCGCGCATCGGGTCAATCAGCGCATCTTCCAGCAGATGACCGTGCAGCAGATCATCAGCAAGGTGCTGGAAGAACACGGCATTCTCGCCAGCGACTATCACTTTCAGTTGAGCGCGATTTACCCGGAGCGCATCTACTGCGTGCAGTACGACGAAAGCGATCTGCATTTCGTCCAGCGCCTGTGTGAGGAAGAGGGGATTCACTACCACTTCCAGCACACCGCCAGCGGCCACAAACTGATGTTCGGCGATGACCAGACGGTGTTCCCGAAACTGGCGCCAGTGGCCTATCAACAGGACTCCGGGCTGGTCGCCGATCAACCGGTGGTCAAGCGTTTCGGCCTGCGTCTGGCGACCCGCACCAGCCGCACCACGCGCCGCGATTACGACTTCGTCAAACCGAAGATCGAGCTGGAAAGCGACGCCAAGAGCAACGCCCAGCCGGATCTGGAAGATTACGATTACCCGGGGCGTTTCGTTGATCGCGAGCGCGGCAAACACCTGGCCAACCGTGCACTGGAACGCCATCGCACGGACTATCGACTGGCCGAGGGCAACAGCGATCAGCCGATTCTGGTCAGCGGGCATTTCCTCGCCCTGACCGAACACGCCAACCCGACGTGGAACGACCTGTGGCTGCTCACCGAGATCTTCCACGAAGGCAAACAGCCGCAAGTGCTTGAAGAGTCGGTGACCAGCGACACCACCGACAACAAGGACGATTTCCACCAGGGCTATCGCAACCGCTTCAATGCGATCCCGTGGGACGTGCCGTACCGTCCGCCGCTCGATCACCCGAAACCGAAAGTGCTCGGCACCCAGAGCGCCGTGGTCTGCGGCCCTGAGGGCGAAGAGATCTACTGCGACCAGTACGGTCGGGTGAAGGTGCAGTTTTTCTGGGACCGCGAAGGCGAGCACGACGACAAGACCAGTTGCTGGATGCGCGTGGCCTCAAACTGGGCCGCGGAAACCTTTGGCGCGATCAACATTCCGCGGGTCGGCATGGAGGTGTTGATCACCTTCCTCGAAGGCGATCCCGATCAGCCGCTGATTACCGGTTGCCTGTACCACGGCGCGAATCTGCCGCCGTACAAACTGCCGGACTTCAAGACTCTGGCGACGGTCAAGAGCAAGGAATACAAGGGCAGCCGCGCCAACGAACTGCGCATCGACGACACCACCAGCGAGATCAGCATCGCGCTGCGCAGTGATCACGGCGCCAGTGCGATCAACCTCGGCTACCTGACCCATCCGCGCCCGAGCGGCGGTCAGCCCCGTGGCGAAGGTTTCGAGCTGCGCACCGACCGCCATGGCGCGGTGCGTGCTGGCGCCGGTTTGCTGATCACCACCGAGCCGCGTCCGAACGAATCCAAGCACCACAAGGACCTGCCGGAAACCGCTGAACGTCTCGCCACCGCGAGCGACCAGCAAGATGGTTTTGCGGTGCAGGCCAAAGAGCTACAAGCGCAGGAGGCCGGCGATCAGGACGACGTGGCCAAAGCCTTGCACGCGCAGCATCAAGGCGTGCTCGGCTCAGGCCCAGCGAACATGACCGCCAACGAATTTCCGGAATTCACCGAGCCGCATCTGGTGCTCGCCAGTCCCGCCGGCATCGCCCTGACCACCCCGCGCTCCAGCCACATCGCCACCGGCGAACACCTGGCGCTGAGCAGCACCGGGCACACCAGTTTCTCCATCGGCAAACGCCTGCTGGCCAGTGCCAGTCGCGGCATGCGCCTGTTCGTGCAAAGCATGGGTTGGCGTCTGGTAGCCGCGTCCGGCGACATCGACGTGCGTGCGCTGAAGGACAGCATCAACCTGCTGGCCAAACTCAACATCACTGCCAACGCCGACCGCATCACCATCACCGCCAAGACAGAACTGGTGATCCAGGGCGGCGGCAGCGCCACCACCTACAACGCCGGCGGCATCACCCACGCCACCAGCGGCCCGTACACCGCGCACGCAGCGAACTTCGCCTACACCGGTGCGAAAAGTCTGGCCGGCGTGTTCCCGGAACCGCCGAAACCGGGCAAGGGCAATCTGGAGTTGTTCAACCAATACGCCGGGCGTCAGGGCATCAAGGAAGGCGATTACGAAGTGATCGACGCCTTGGGCAAAAGCATCAAGGGCAAGCTCGACGCCAAGGGTTTCGCCAGCGTCGCCGGCGCCGCCCCGGGGCCTGCGCGCGTGCTGTTCGGCAAGGACCCGGCGGACACCTGGAGTGAAGGCAGCTACATCGGCAAACCGGAATGGCCACTGAAACCGCCAAGCGCTGAAGACGTACCGAGCCAGGTGCAGGCGATGGTTGCGCAGGTCCTGCCGAACAAGAACTGGGACATGCTGGAAAAGGGCAAGGAACTGGCCCAGACCGGCATGGGCGCCATGCAGACCGCCCAAGGCGCGATGCAAACGGCGCAGCAGGTGAAGGGGGCGGTGCAGGGCGGGGCGGCCGGGTTGCCGAAACTGGCGAGTGCGGCGCTGCCGAGTGCTTCGGGGATTTTGGGGGCGGCGAGCAAGGCGGGCAAGTTGCCAACGCTTCCTGCTCCAGCCCTACCAAAAACTTCTATTAAAACCCCGGGCCTGCTGGCGGGTGAGATGCTGTCATGACGACTGAAACTGCTGTTGTGAAACGTGAGCCTCAGGTTGCCATCGTTCCACTCAATACGCTGGACCTCCAGGACGTAGGGCGCGGCGCTGCGGTGTTTGACGCATGGCTGCAATCGATAAGCGGCGGTGTGGTGACTTTGGACCGCATCAAGAATGTCGCGGGTGCCTTGCCTGTTATTGGCAACATCATGGCCCTGGTCGATGCCTTGGGTGACATTGTGACTCTCGCCAAAAGCAAACAACGAGAAGTGCTCGACTGGGTCAGTCTGGGTATCAACTTGATCGGTGTGCTGCCTGCTCCACCGACGATGGCGGCGGCTCGTATGAGTTTGCGTCCGACGCTGTTTCTTGTGCGTCAGGAGTTACGCAATAGCGCCAAAGTGCTGTTGGGTGATTCGATGATCGAGGTGTTGGTCGGGCATTTGAACGCCACAATCGTTGGCACCATCGATGACTTTGTGAAGCAGGCCCAACCAAAACTGGCGGGTATTCTCAACGATGCGGGCGAACTGGGTCAGAGCGCAATTACCGAAATCGCCAAAGGTCTGGAGACAACGGTCAATGGCAACCTGAATGCCAAGGGGGATGTTCAGGCAGCCAAGAAAAAGTTGAGCGCCGCCGGTGACCAGTTGCTCAATGATCCAAAAGCTGCGATCAGCAATATTTTTGGTGCAGCATTCAGTGCATATAAGGCGGCGGGGAAAGGCGTAGCCAATACCGCGGCGAAGAACCTGCTACCGGAGCAGGCCAGGCAGTTGGTGCTCAAACACACCACTTCGCTGAAAGCGCTGGGTCCGGAGTTGCGTAGCCAGCTGGGCAAATTGGCTGACCCTGGCACTCGGCATTCAATCGGTTGGTTGATTCAAGTATTGGGCGGCGCCGTGACCAGTTTCCGCAAACGTCGCGGACACGGGCAAAGCGCAGGCGTCAAGCCCAATGCTACCACCCAGGCCAAGCACAAGGCTGGCGAAGGCCGTCTTGAAGCCAGCAGTCGTCAGGCCCCCGCATCAGCAAACTGCAACAGGTGCAAGAACGGCGTCAAGTCAGGTACCGGAAACAGTATCAGCTTCGCTATGGGATCAGAAAGCCTCAGCCATGTTGACTTCCGCTTGCCAGGTCCTTTTTCAATCGAGTGGGTGCGCACCTATAACTCACGACTCAGCACTTACGATCAGGGCGAATTGGGCGCTCGGTGGGTCACTGAATTTACAACCCGAATCGACTGTGTCGACGACGGCTTGGCGTTCCACGATATAGATGGTCGTAGTCACAC
The DNA here is from genome assembly GCF_018729515.1 of Pseudomonas sp. MG-9. Lineage (NCBI taxonomy): Bacteria > Pseudomonadati > Pseudomonadota > Gammaproteobacteria > Pseudomonadales > Pseudomonadaceae > Pseudomonas > Pseudomonas sp. MG-9. The sequence goes on along the minus strand of NZ_JAHHZH010000001.1, from coordinate 1,007,365 downwards.
TTTCCCTCTACCGAAAGTCGGGCAGTTTCATTACGACGCGATAGAAAACATCACACTGGTTCGAGTTGACGAAACAGAGTTACTGATTTGTCGTGGTTTCGAGCGTCGGGAGACCTATGTTCGAAGTGGACAACGTTATCTATTGAGTGGCGTTGTCCTGCGCAGCGGTGCGGGTATCAAACTGCATTATGAGCATCACCATGGGACCATTCCTGTGTTATCCGACCTGATGACCTATCAGGGCGACGTGACGAATGTCCTCACGCATATCGGCACAATGATGGATGACCACGGGCGCCTTACGGGGCTTTGGGAAATTCGTGAAGGTCAACCGGAGCGTCAACTGTGTGCGTATCAATACGACACCCAGGGTGACCTCATCCTGGCTCAGGACGAAAATGGCGCAGTCTGGAATTATCAGTATCAACAACATCTGATAACCCGCTATACGGATCGAACCGAGCGGGGCATGAATATTGAGTGGCTTGGCCAGGGACCCGATGCCAAAGCCATTCGGGAATGGGCGGATGACGGCAGCTTTGATACGCGCCTTGAATGGGATGAAAACATTCGCCTGACCTACGTCACCGATGCTCACGGCAACGAGACATGGCATTACTACGACATCCTTGGCTACACCTACCGCATCCGTCATCCCGACGAACGTTCCGAGTGGCTGTTCCGTGATGACGCAAAAAACCTGATCAGACACGTGCATGCCAATGGCAGCACAGACCGTTACAGCTACGACGAGCGAGGCAATCTCCTCGAACACATCCGGGCCGACAACACCGAAGTGCATTTCGCCTATGACGATCAAGACCTGTTGATCAAGATCAGTGATGCCGAGGGTGGACAATGGCAACACGGCTTTGACGATCAAGGCAATCTCGTTGAGGCGACCGACCCGCTAGGGAACAAGACCGAGTACGCCTATAACTCGGCGGGTGTACCAGTCGCCATCAAAGACGCCAACGGAAACGGAAAAGCCCTTGAATACAATGACCTTGGGCAGCTGGTCGAATACACCGACTGTTCTGGCAAGACGAGTGCCTGGGAATACAACTCACGTGGGCAGATGATTTGTTTCACGGACGCCTGCGGCGAAAGTACAGAGTACGAATACCGCGCAGGTCAATTGGTACTGATCAGGCATCCCGACAAGACCGAAGAGCGTTTCGAACGTGACGCCGAAGGCCGGATGCTTGCACATACCGATGGCCTCGACCATTGCATTACCTGGCGTTACAACGCCGCAGGGTTGGTGATTGAACGAGTCGACGCAGCAGAACAGATCCAGCGTTACAGCTGGGATACGTTGGGTCGGTTGACCGAGGTGGAAAACGAGAATGGTCGCTCCACGCTATTTCGCTATGACTCGCTTGGGCGCCTGTTGTCCGAAACCGGAGTAGATGGTCACACTTCTTACTATCAGTACGATCCTGAAACCGGCCGTCTGGCACGCATCATCAACGGTGAACGCGCAGTTTCATTTAGCTTCGACCCGATGGGGCGAGTGACGGGGCGTCGAGCCAGTCTTGGGGACCAGGTGCAGAGTGAGGCGTTCGCCTACGATGGTAACGGCAAAATGGTGTTGGCCGAAAACGCTGACAGTCGCCTGCAGTTCTTTCATGATCTGGCCGGTAACCTTCAGCGCGAGCACCATTACTATCTTTCATTGGAAAAGCCAACCGTCGCTGTCTGGCGACACGACTACGATGCGTTGAATCAACGTGTTTCCACCCTCCGTCCGGACGGGCATCGTGTCAGCTGGCTTACGTATGGCAGCGGTCATCTGTTGGGTATGCGGCTTGATGATCACGAGCTGATCAGCTATGAACGCGATGACATGCATCGAGAGGTGGCACGGCATCAAGGCAACTTTTTGCTGCAAACGCAAAAGTGGGACCCGTTGGGGCGCCTCCAGGAGCAGTTGGTCGGTCGACGTGATGACAAAGCGACCCTGCTCAAACGTGAATATCAATATGACGCGGCCACCCAACTGTCTGGCATCAGTGATTCGCGTCGTGGTGCTCACGCTTATCTCTACGACCCCGTCGGGCGGTTGCTCAGCGCGCTTACTCGCCATGGTGAGGAAACATTCGCGTTCGATCCAGCGGGCAATCTGTTAGAGAACAAAGCCATGGAAATGCGTGGGCCGCTGGACCTGACCCCGCCGCGCGACAAACTGGTCGACAATTTGTTGCTGGAGTACGCAGGCACTCATTTCGAGTATGACGATCGCGGCAACATGATTCAGCGCTGGAAAAGCGGCAATCGCAGCCAGATGAAATGGGATCTGTTTGATCGCCTCGTGCATTTCGAAGACAACCGCCTTGCGGTGGACTTTGCTTATGACGCGCTGGGCAGACGCCTGTACAAAAACTCCGTTGCGCACTTCAAACGCCGTCCGGAGGCGGGCTCTCAGTGGAATCGCAATGAACACAGTCGCGTACAGCGTGAACATGGTTGCGGTTTCACCCTCTATGGCTGGGACGGTGATAATTTGGCCTGGGAGAGCAGTCCGGATGAATTGGATGGCACACCCGGTCGAACGGTTCACTATGTCTTTGAACCGCAAACCTATGTTCCCCTGGCGCAGGCGGTGCGTCATGCACCGATAAGTCTGTCTGGTGTGACCGAATTCAACGGTGAATACAGTCTGGAAAATGACCCCGTCTGGAATGACGAACCCACCGCGAAACCGTTTGATGCGTTGGCCTGGTACCAGTGTGACCACTTGGGCACACCGCAGGAACTGACGGATGCTCAGGGCCAGATTGCTTGGAGTGCGCAGTACAAGGTTTGGGGGGCTGCCAGTGAGCAGCGTTCAGAATGGGCGCGACAGAACGGGATCAAGAATCCGATAAGGTTCCAGGGTCAGTATCATGATCATGAGACTGGGCTGCATTTAAACCGCTATCGCTACTATGAACCCGAAACGGGCCGTTTCATCAGTAAGGATCCGATTGGCCTTGCAGGTGGTTTGAACCTGTATCAATACGTGCTTAACCCATTGAGTTGGGTCGATCCGCTGGGGCTCTCGGCATCTTCGGATCTGCCTCGCATGAAGGGCACGAACACCCGTCGCGCAGGCACTACATTGACTAATGCCGGGTTCACAAAAACCAACGACAATGGTGTCAATCAAAAGTGGAAGCATCCCGACGGGTCCGAGGTCAGGGTTCATAAGTACGGGAACCAGAATCCCTGCCCTTACAAGTCAGGCAATAACGCGCATATCCATAAAGAAGATCCATCCGGAAATCAGCTGGACGATCGTGGATCAATATCCACCGATCCAAACAAAACACACATCGGCATGCGCAATCCTGCCGACCTACCGACGGTTCGAAACAGGCCACACGGATCATGAGTTACGAATACAAACTGGTGTTCGACGACACCACCTCTGCCAGTAAGGTAATGAGCGAAGTAGAGGGCAGCGACGCGTGTGTTCGCGTGCAGCCCGGTGATCTCTACTTGAAAGATCGGTCGCTCAACAGCAGCGCTGATTATGACGCTCGATTGATCCATGAAAACGAGAGCGTTCTGTGGCTTCAGGTCAATTTCAAATCATTGAGCCTGTACCAGACCATGCTTTCGGCGCTGGGTGACAGTGCCTATAGATGTCTTGAGGATGGTGAGGAAGATGAAGAGGTGCAGCTCAAGGAAGCATTTCGCATCAAGGGCATTGTTTGAACAGCGCTTGAATGTCTGCATCGTGCATCCGTGCCAATAGACAGGCCAAGGTCAAAGGAGTGACAACATGAAAGACGCCATTCGCTTGGGCGACTCCACCACTCACGGTGGCAAGGTGCTCGAAGCGTTCTCCCGGACCGATCTCAACGGCAAGCCGATTGCCGGGCTCGGTCACAAGGTCAGTTGCCCGTTGTGCAAGGGGATTTTCCCGATTGCCGAGGGCAGCAGCACCTACACCGTCGATGGCGTGCCCATCGCGCTCGACGGCATGAAAACCGCCTGCGGTGCGGCACTCATTGCCAGCGGCCCGAAAGGGGCGGTTGTCAGCTGAGCCACTGAATTTCGATAGGGAACCGGATCTCCGATCAGGGGCGTTGTATCGCCTGGTCGCCAGAGGTCTGCACCTTCAATAACCACCCGAAGAGACCTCCGGTCTGTTGGATGTTGTCATGACGACTGAAACTGCTGCGGTAAAACGAGAATCCCAGGTCGCTGTTGTACCGCTTAATCAGATTCAAGTAGCGGACGTCGGACGCGATGCTGCCAAGTTCGATGCATGGCTGCAGGAAGTCAGTGGTGGTTATGTAACGCTTGAACGGATCAAGTATTTCGCCGGAGCCCTGCCCGTAGTCGGCAACATCATGGCGCTGGTCGATGTATTGAATGACATTGCCGTTTTATCGCGTAGTCAAAAGCGTGATCCGCTGGATTGGGTCAGTCTTGGCATCGACCTTATTGGCGTCATACCTGTGCCGGCGAATATGGCTGCCGCACGCATGAGCCTGCGACCGACGCTTTACCTGGTCAGGCAGGAAATGAAGGTCGCTGGCAAGGCTCTCTTGGGCGATGCGTTGATCAACGTGATTGCCGGTCACCTGAACGCGACGATTGTTGGCGAGATTGATCATTTCGTTAAGACGGCCCAATCCGCCTTGCCGGATTTACTGGATAAAGCCGGGCAAAAGGGTGAGGAGTTCCTGAAGCAGATTGCCACGGGGTTGAACGCGGTCGTAGACGCTGATCTTGATTCGGGTGTTGACCTCAAGCGAGCAGGGAAAAAAATGGACGGTGTGGGAGGACAACTCCTGCATGACCCCAGCAAAGCTATCAGCAATATTTTTGATGCTGCCTGCGATGTCTATAAAGCGGCCGGGAAGGGCGTAGTGAACAGTGCTGCCAAGCACTTGTTGCCTAAGGAGGCCAAGAAACTCGTCCACGATCAGACAAAAATTCTGGTTGCCATGGGGCCGGAGTTACGGACCCAGTTAAAAAAACTCAGCGATCCGAACATGCCGTTTTCCATCGGTGCGCTCTTGATCGTATTGGCCAAGGCTGTGAAAGCCTGGCATCTGCGTAACAGGCGTGGTGTCGCGGGGCACGTGAAGGTGGGGGGTACGAGCCAAGCCAAACACCGGGCGGGTGAGGGCAGAACAGAAGTCAGGAAAACGGAAGTCCCGGCGAAGAAGAAACCCAATGCGGAAAAAAATGGTACGTGTCCGGGTACTTGCGACAGCATCAGCTTTGCGGTCGGTTCCGAAAGTATTGCTCACACGGATTTCAACCTGACCGGCCCATTCCCGATCGAGTGGACGCGCATCTACAGCTCAGACCTGCAGGCCTATGACCAGGGCGATCTGGGTGCACGATGGATTACGTCATTCACAACACGCTTCGACCTCGTCGACGGTGCCTTGCAGTTCCATGATGCGGATGGGCGTAGCCATGACTATCCGCTGCCTGAAATCGGGCTGTTTCACTACGATGCGATTGAAAATCTCACCGTTGTTCGGGTGAGTGACGACAAGTTGCTGCTCTGCCGTGGTTTCGAACGCAAGGAAACCTATGTGCGTCGTGGTCAACAGTTTTTGCTGGTCGGTGTGGAGTTGCGAAGCGGCGCCGGCCTCATGTTGCATTACGAGCATCAGCAGGGTGACCGGACAGTACTGTCTGACCTGATCACGTATGAAGGTGAACCGGGCAAGGTGCATCTGCATCTCGGCACGATGATTGACGAACAGGGGCGTTTGACCGGGCTCTGGGAGATTCGTGACGGTGAACCTCTGCGTCAGCTTTGTTCCTATGTGTACGATTCGGCAGGCGATCTGGTTCAGGCCCAGGATGAAAATGGTGCTGCCTGGCGTTATCAGTATCAACACCACCTGATCACCCGTTACACCGACCGCACTGGCCGGGGTATGAATTTGCAGTGGCAAGGCGACGGCGCCGATGCGAAGGCTGTTCGCGAGTGGGCTGATGACGGCAGTTTCGATACGCGTCTGGAATGGGATGAAAACATTCGTCTGGTGTATGTCACAGACGCGCTCGGTCACGAAACCTGGCACTACTTTGACAGCCTTGGTTATACCTACCGCATCCGGCACGCCGATGATCGCTCCGATTGGTTCTTCCGCGATGACGCCAAGAACGTCATTCGCCACGTTCGCGCTGATGGACGTTCTGAACGCTACAGCTACGACGAGCGAAGCAATCTTCTCGAGCACATTCGTGCCGATGACACGGTGGTGCACTATGCCTACGACGATCTCGACCAACTGATCAAGATCAGCGATGCCGAGGGCGGCCAGTGGGTGAGGGCTTACGACGATAAAGGCAATCTTGTCGAGAGTGTCGACCCCCTGGGCAACAAGACCGAATACGCCTACAGCCCGGCGAGCCTGTTGGTCGCCGTCAAAGATGCCAACGGCAACGAAAAAAAGCTTTCCTACAATACTTCCGGGCAACTGGTGGAGTACGTCGACTGCTCAGGCAAGACCAGTGCTTGGGAGTACAACGAACGTGGGCAAATGGTTTGCTTCACAGATGCCGCCGGTCAGAGCACCGAGTACGCGTACAACGCCGGGCAACTGATGTTGATCAAGCACCCGGACAAGACCGAAGAGCGTTTTGAGCGCGATGCGGAAGGCCGTTTGCTGGCTCATGTCGATGACCTGGATCGTTGCACCACCTGGAATTACACCGCCGCAGGATTGATTGCTGAACGGGTTGATGCGCTGGAGCATGCGGTCCGGTATCGCTGGGACAAGCTTGGTCGTCTGGTCGCCCTGGAAAACGAAAACGAACGCCGTGCGCATTTCACCTACGACCCGATCGGCCGGCTGCTTGAAGAAACCGGTTTCGATGGCCGTTCCACTCGCTATGTGTATGAGCCGGAATCCGGACGCCTGGCCAGTATGTACAACGGGGAGCGGTGCATCGAGCTGCGTTACGATCCGATGAACCGCGTGATTGAGCGTCGCGCCACTCTGGGTGATCAGCAGCAGAGCGAGACCTTTGCCTATGACGGCAACGGCCACCTCATTTTTGCAAGCAATACCGATAGCCGCCTGCAATGGTTCCATGACCTGGCTGGCAACCTGGTGCGTGAACATCAACACTATCTGCAGTTGGAGCGTCCGAAAGTCGCGGTTTGGCAGCATGAGTACGATGTGCTCAATCAGCGGGTTGCGACTATCCGCCCTGACGGGCATCGCGTCAGCTGGCTCACCTATGGCAGTGGGCACTTGCTGGGGATGCGTCTGGACGATCACGAGTTGATCGGTTACGAGCGAGACGATTTACATCGTGAGGTGGCACGACATCAAGGCAATCACTTGTTGCAAACGCAGAAGTGGGATCCGGCAGGTCGGCTGCTCGAACAGTTGCTCGGGCGTAGCGACGATAAATCTGTGCTGCTCAAACGAGACTATAAATATGACGCCGCTGGTCAACTGACCGATATCAATGACAGTCGCCGTGGCCCGTTGTCCTATCGTTACGATCCAGTCGGTCGGCTGATCGGTGCTGTTTCCCGTCTTGGCGTGGAAACCTTCGCATTCGATCCGGCCGGTAATCCTCTGGATGACACGGCTTTTGAAATCATCAGACCGCTGGACCAGGCAGCGCCCCGCAGCAAACTTCTCGACAACCTGTTGCGTGAGTATGCCGGGACGCACTATGAATACGACGCGCGTGGAAACCAGATCAAACGTTGGCAAAACGGCCGTCATAGTCAGATGCAATGGGATCTGTTCGATCGTCTGGTGCGTTTCGAAGACGACCGCCTGGTGGTGGATTATGCGTACGACCCACTCGGTCGCCGCTTGCATAAAAACTCCAGCGCTCACTACAAACAGCGTCCAGAGGCCGGTTCGCTCTGGAACCGCAATGAGCATGCCCGCAAACAGCGTGAATTGGGCTGCGGTTTCACGCTGTTTGGCTGGGATGGTGACCATCTGGCATGGGAAAGCAGTCCGGTTCAACATGATGGTGATACGGGCCGTACTGTCCATTATGTATTCGAGCCGGCGACATTCGCTCCCGTTGCCCAGGCATTGAGTCACAAGCCGATCAGTCTTGCCAATCAACCCACCTATGATGATGCCTACGCTCAGGAAGATGACCCACTGTGGAATCACAAGCCGATTGCGCAAGCCTTTGATGCCATCGCGTGGTACCAGTGTGACCACCTCGGCACACCGCAGGAACTTACTGACCAGCAAGGCGAAGTGGCGTGGAGCGCGCAATATAAAGCGTGGGGCAGCGCAATCGAGCATCACTCGCCCTCAGCTCATCAACAAGGGCTGACTAACCCGATCCGCTTTATGGGGCAGTACCACGATCATGAGACCGGTCTGCATTACAACCGGCATCGGTACTATGACCCGGAGGTCGGCCGCTTCATTTCTCGCGATCCGATCAGCTACGCCGGGGGGATCAATTTCTATCAGTATGCGGTCAGCCCCACGCAGTGGGTCGACCCGAACGGGTTGTGCAGTACTGCGCTCAATCGAGCGCTCGGCGGCACAACCCATGACAAAATGCAGGCGCATCACCTCATTCCTGAGGAAGTGTGGGGAAGGCAAGCCAGCTTCTTCTCGGATATCGGGATGGGCGCAGACCGCGATAAAAAGGCAAACGGGTTATTGATGCCTGACAGTGCGGATAAGGCGAAACAAACCAAGCGCGTTTTTTATCATTGCGGATCGCATGGTAAGGTTTATAGCCCGATGGTTAACAACATGGTGACGACCGTCAGGAGCAAATATGAGGCTGGTGTCATCGATGAAGCTCAGGCGCGAGCTCAGATATCCGCGATTCAGACAAGATTAAGAACAAGTCTGTCAGTGCGCGGAACAAGACAACGCCGACTTCGATAAGCAGGGAGAGTTGATATGGAATTTTATGTGCTTTCTCAAAAGGAAGAGCCTGGTTGCCCGACAGGCTTCTTGCAAGCCGATCTTTACGATAAATTTTACTCGGATACCAAAGCTGTCGAGCATGGTTTTTTTTCGTGGTATGCGGAGAAAATTCATTACAAAACACACACGCCCTATCCTGAAGGAATGGTGCTTATTTCTAAAGACAAATTCTATGACTTTGATATAAGGAGCGTGGCGCGATTTTACATAGTTAGTGACGACTTCATGTCTGTTTGCAGCGATTTAGACGTAGGCGTTACTGATGCTGTAGCCATTCAGGTGGTTTCCAAGGGCGGGGAAAAAATCTCATCAAAAAATTACAATGCCGTACTTTTTGAAGAGCTGGATGTGCGCTCGGAGACCGATCCTGCTTCTACTTTTATAGAAGAGGATGGATTGATTTTCAGGTTCAAAAAGTTAGTGCTGCCTACCGATTTCAAACGTCATCTGTTCAAATTCAAGGGTTTGATTTCAGGAAGTAATACACTTATTTGTTCGGGTGAATTCAAGGCGCTTGCAAAAGATATTAAAGGGGTGAACTTTACGCCTTTGGAAGATGTGGTTTGGTCGGCTATCAAGCCAGTTTGAGTATGGCTGATTGCAATACGATGAATTATTATGTTCTGTCTCAGAAAGAAGCGCCGGGTTGCCCGTCAGGGATTTTATATGCCGACCTTTTTGATAAATTCTATGCAGATACAAAGGGTGTGGAGTTCGGCTTTTTCCCTTGGTACGCAGAAAGAGGAAAGCCCGGGCCACGCACTACTTTTCCGGAGGGTATGGTTCTTATATCCAAGGACAAGTTTTATGATTTCGATGTCCGTAGCGTTTCAAAGTTCTTTTATGTCGTGAGTGACGAGTTTCTGGCTGCCTGTCGTCAGGTTGAAGTCAATATTGTCGACAGCGTGAAAATCCAGGTTCTGTCAGAAGCGGGTGAGAGGATCTCGAAAAAGGATTACCATGCCGTGTTGTTTGAGGAACTGGATGTGCGGGCTAACAGTGATCCGAGATCCACATTTGTAGAGGAAAATAGTAGGCCGATCAGGTTTAAAAAGCTGGTTCTTCCTGATGATTGGAAGTTGGACCTGTTCAAATATAAACGGCTGATTTCTGGTAGCGACAGTCTGGTCTGCTCTGAAACATTCAAAAAGTTGGCGGAGGGATTCAAAGGTGTTGAGTTCAATCCGTTAGACTCCGTTCAATGGTCCGGGATCAGAAGAGTTTGAAAACGGCAAGACAATAGGATGGCTGTGCTCAGCCCATGAGTTGGTTGAGTAAGAAGTAATTGACGCCATGATGGAACTTAAATCGCTCTAATCTTAAAGGAATAAATATGAAAGCCACTTCTTGGATCCTCGCACTGACCACCACTATCGGCCTTTCCGGCCTGGCTCGCGCAGAAACGCCAGATCCCGCTACCCTGAAAGGCATGTACGACACCGGTCGCAACATGTCCGGCCTGATCAAGCATTGCGTCGACAAGGGCTATCTGAAAGCGGACAGCACTGAAAACGCCAACAAAATGGTGGCGTTCGTTGCCAATATGCCGGGCGAGTTCGACAAGGCCGATGGCGACAAGAACGAAGGTTTCGGGCGCAAGGGCGAAGTGTTGGCCGACGGTCAATACAAGAGCCTGGAAGGCAACCTCCCGCCGGATCTGAGCCTCAAGCAATGGTGCGAGCAAGCGGATCAGGGAATGCGCGAGGGACTCAAGCAAATCGGCTTGTAATCGAACCGATTCAAACGACGCCATGGAGAACCTCCGCCATGAAACCCGAAACACCGCTCACCGACGCCTCGGCCCTGATCGACGCACGAATCGCTGAACTGGCCGATTGGCGCGGCGCCATCCTCGGCGAGATCCGCAAGGTCATTCACCAGGCCGATCCCGAGGTGGTGGAGGAGTGGAAGTGGCGGGGGGTTCCAGTGTGGTCGCGGGGTGGCATCATTTGCACCGGCGAGACCTACAAGGCCGCGGTGAAAATGACCTTCGCCAAGGGCGCGGCGCTGACCGATCCTGCGGGGTTGTTCAACGCCAGCCTGGAGGGCAACACCCGGCGGGCGATTGATATTCACGAGGGCGATCAGCTCGATGAGCAGGCCTTGAAAGCGCTGATTCGCGAGGCGATTGCGTTGAATTTGTCGACGTGAAACGCGGCGTTTGCCCTGATTCATAAATAACTGGCTGTTTTAAAACAATTTTTTTGCACTTGGGGCTTCCCAGATCAGAAAAAGGTTGGTAAATTGCGGCCCATTCTCGCAGAGCTTGTTACAGAGCTTGAGATACAGGGGCGTCGCCAAGCGGTAAGGCAGCAGGTTTTGATCCTGCCATGCGTTGGTTCGAATCCAGCCGCCCCTGCCATATTCAAGAAAAACGCCAGTCCGAAAGGGCTGGCGTTTTTTTATGCGTGCGATTTGTGTCTGGCCGCGACGGTTGCCTGAGCCGGAGCGGGGGACTGTTGTAAACTCCCCCGCGAAAAGTCCCGGCAGGTTGTTCGCCGGCGACCCTCACTCTCTCCAGACAAGAGACTTACATGGCTAATCAAGACCTCAGCTTCACCCCTGATCCGGATGTGGATTCGATTTCCTCCGACGTTGTCGGTTTCAACGGCATTCTGGTTTCGACCCAGATCCCGACTCGCGCCGACGGCAGCCTGGAGCTGGGCGACATCACCCTGCAAAGCGAATGCACCTTGCAAGCGCTGAAAGTGGCGCTGGAGCGGGCGGGCAGTTCGATGGATCGGGTCATGCACCTGACTATCTATCTCACCGACATGGCTGACCGCGCGGCGTTCAACGAAGTCTACAAGCGCTTCTTCGCCAAGCCATGGCCGGTTCGCGCCGCTGTGGGCGTGGCATCGCTGGCGGTTGAAGGCATGCGTGTGGAAGTCACCGCGATGGCCGCCAAGGCCTGATGTAATGCCGCATCTCTGTGCAGGAGCTGTCGAGTGCAAAGAGGCTGCGATCTTTTGATCTTGAAAATCAAAGTCAAAAGATCGCAGCGTGCCGCAGCTCCTACAGAGGCGGATTGAGTTGCCACTTGGCAGCACAGGCGTGCCGGCCGGGCGTTTCGCAGCTACAATGCGCGCCTTAACCGTGACCGCCTGACTAAAAAAACTATGTCCTTGCCCAAGCATCACCTGGAACTGCTCAGCCCCGCCCGTGACGTGGCCATTGCCCGTGAAGCCATCCTGCACGGCGCCGACGCCGTGTACATCGGTGGCCCGAGCTTCGGCGCGCGCCATAATGCCTGTAACGAGGTGAGCGAAATCGCCGAGCTGGTGGAGTTTGCCCGCCGTTATCACGCGCGCATTTTCACCACCATCAACACCATCCTGCACGACAACGAACTGGAGCCGGCGCGCAAGCTGATCCACCAGTTGTACGACGCCGGTGTCGACGCGCTGATCGTCCAGGATCTGGGCGTGATGGAACTGGATATCCCGCCGATCGAGCTGCATGCCAGTACCCAGACCGACATCCGCACGCTGGAGCGGGCGAAGTTCCTCGATCAGGCCGGTTTCTCGCAACTGGTGCTGGCCCGTGAGCTGAACCTGAAAGAAATCCGCGCCATTGCCGACGAAACCGATGCCGCCATCGAGTTCTTCATTCACGGCGCCCTGTGCGTGGCGTTCTCCGGGCAGTGCAACATCTCCCACGCGCAGACCGGCCGTAGCGCCAACCGGGGCGACTGCTCCCAGGCGTGCCGCTTGCCGTACACCCTGAAAGACGAAAAGGGTGGGGTGATCGCCTACGAAAAACACCTGCTGTCGATGAAGGACAACAACCAGAGCGCCAACATCCGCGCGCTGGTCGAGGCCGGTGTGCGCTCGTTCAAGATCGAAGGTCGCTACAAGGACATGGGCTATGTGAAGAACATCACCGCCTATTACCGCCAGCGCCTCGATGACGTGCTCGAAGACCGCCCGGACCTGGCTCGTGCCTCCAGCGGTCGCACCGCGCACTTCTTCCTGCCGGACCCGGAAAAGACCTTCCACCGTGGCAGCACCGACTACTTCGTCACCGATCGCAAGATCGACATCGGCGCGTTCGACTCGCCGACCTTCACCGGTCTGCCAGTGGGCACGGTCGAGAAAGTCGGCAAGCGTGACATGCAGGTCGTGACCCAGGAGCCGCTGTCCAATGGCGATGGCCTGAACGTGCTGGTCAAGCGTGAAGTGGTGGGTTTTCGCGCCAACATCGCCGAACCGAAGGGCGAGTTCGAAGAGGATGGCGAGAAGCGCTATCGCTACCGCGTCGAGCCGAACGAGATGCCGGAAGGCCTGTACAAGCTGCGCCCGAATCATCCGCTGAACCGTAACCTCGACCACAACTGGCAACAGGCGCTGCAGAAGACTTCCGCCGAGCGCCGCGTGGCCCTGAGCTGGGTGGCGCGTCTGCGTGAAGAGCAACTGGAAGTGACCGCCACCAGTGAAGAGGGTATCAGTGCCAGCGTGACCCTGAACGGTCCGTTCGGTGTCGCCAACAAGCCGGAGCAGGCGCTTGAGCAACTGCAGGATCTGCTCGGTCAGCTCGGCACCACCCAGTACCACGCCATCGACGTGAAACTGGATGCACCGCAGGCGTTCTTCATCCCGAACTCGCAGCTCAAGGCCTTGCGCCGTGAAGTGATCGAAGCCCTGACTGCCGCCCGTGTCGCGGCGCACCCGCGTGGCAGCCGCAAGGCCGAAACCACGCCGCCGCCAGTGTACCCGGAGTCGCACCTGTCGTTCCTGGCCAACGTCTACAACCAGAAGGCGCGCGACTTCTATCACCGTCACGGCGTGAAGCTGATCGATGCGGCGTACGAGGCCCACGAAGAGGCTGGTGAAGTGCCGGTGATGATCACCAAGCACTGCCTGCGTTTCTCGTTCAACCTGTGCCCGAAACAGGCCAAGGGCGTGACCGGTGTGCGCACCAAGGTCGCGCCGATGCAGCTGATTCACGGCGACGAAGTGCTGACCCTGAAGTTCGACTGCAAGCCGTGCGAGATGCACATCATTGGCAAGATGAAAGGCCACATCCTCAACATGCCGCAACCGGGCAGTGTGGTCGGCCACATCAGCCCGGAAGACCTGCTGAAAACCATCCCGCGCGCGCCACACTGAGTGACGGGCGGGCGTGGCGCTACGGTGTCACGCCTGCTCCGGCTCGCGATCCGCCAGCGCTTCGAGCAGGTCGGCTGACGGCACAAAGAACAGACCCCCGGTGACCGCCGTGCTGAAGTCCAGCAACCGGTCATAGTTGCCGACGGGGTTGCCGACAAACATGTTCTCCAGCATCTGCTCGATCGGTTCCGGCGAGCGCGCGTAACCGATGAAATAGGTGCCGAATTCGCCGGCGCCTGGGCGGCCGAACGGCATGTTGTCGCGCAGTATCTTCTGCTCCTGGCCGTCCTTGGTAATGGTTGTCAGGGCGCTGTGGGAGTTGCTCGGTTTCACCTCTTCACCCAGTTCGATGTCGGCCAGCTTGGTACGACCGATCACCTTTTCCTGAGCCTCGACGCTCAGCGCATTCCACGCGTCCATCTTGTGCAGGTACTTCTGCACCAGCACATAGCTGCCGGATTCGAACGCCGGGTCCTCGTTGCCGATCAGGGTGAAATGGTCCGCCTTGCGCCCCACCGGGTTCTCGGTGCCATCGACGAAACCGATGATGCTGCGCATGTCGAAGTAGCGGAAACCCTGTACCTCATCCACCACCGTGATCGCGCCATTGAGTGCGCTGCACAACTGCGTCGCCAGTTCGAAACACAGGTCCATCTGGTCGGCACGGATGTGCAACAGGATGTCCCCCGGGGTGGCCACCGCACGGCGACCCTCGACGCCAAACTCACGGAACGGATGCAGCGACGCCGGGCGCGGGCTGCCGAACAGGGCGTCCCAGGCATTGGCGCTGAATCCGCAGACACACGACAGGTTGCCGTTGGGCACACGCTTGCCGACCGAACGGGTGAGGGCGGCGATGTCGCCGCACCAGCCGCGCACCTGGCTGGCGGCGTCGCTACCGGGCATCAGCGTGGCGACGATGAAGATCGCGGCGCTGGTGATCGGGTTGCAGATGGCCTGCGGTTCCGGGGAAGTGTGATCAGTTGGCATATTGGCGATCCTGAAACAGTTGCTTGGGCGGTCAGACAAAGTTGCATGACCTTAGCAGAATCGCCGCCAAATTATTGTTGAGCGGGGCCCATGCAGGGCTGAATCCGGATCACGGCGCCAGAATGCGATTGCGCAAGAAGTTGCACAGTTGATGTGTGAGTAGTGCCCTGGAATGGCCATGCCGGCGCTCTAGACCGCGCTTGGTAGCCAAGTGCGCAAGAAGTTGCGCAGTACTGCGCAACTTCTTGCGCACTTCTACCCTGTCTGGCGCGGTGGAACAGCGCTATCCCCGGCGGTTTGATTTCAAGTTCTTGATAAGTAATGGCCACAGGTTGGCTGGCATGACTTTTGGTTGTTCTTTCGCACACTGGCAGCCCCGTGGGCAGCTTCGTACGAGGAACAATGGAATGTTCGCATCGATCGAGAGCTCCATCGACCCGCATCAGCCACAAGTCGCGGTTGTTCCGTTGAACCTGATTCAGGTCGAAGATGTCGGGCGCAGCGCCGCCCGGTTCGATGCCTGGCTCAGAGCAAACAGCGCCGATCAGGTGACGCTTGAGCGCATCAAGACGCAGGCCGGTGCACTGCCCACCGCCGGCAACATCATGGCGCTTGTCGATGTCTTGAACGACATCACCGGACTCTGCGACAACCCAAGACGCGAGCCTCTGGACTGGGTCAGCCTGGGTATCAACCTGATCGGAGCCCTGCCTGCGCCGCCAAACATGGCCGCTGCACGCATGAGCTTGCGTCCGACACTGTTTCTGGTACGCCAGACGCTGAGCCAGAGCGGCAAACAAGTGCTCGGTGATTCGCTGATTGAAACGGTCATTGGCCATCTGAACGCCGATATCGTCGGCACTCTGGATGATTTCGTGACGCAGGCTCAGGCCCGACTCCCGGAGATTCTCGAAGCCGCGGCCAGTCTAGGTACGAGTGTCGTCAACGAAATTGCCAATGGCCTGGAGGGCGCCGGTAACGCTGCGCTCGATGGCAAGCCTTTCCAGCACCAGGCCGGGGCGCCGGTCGAGCAGTTCTTGCACGATCCCAAGGCGACCATCAGCAACCTTTTCGCCGCTGTCGCCAATGCCTGCAAAGCGGCTGGTCGTGGCATGGCCAGCAGCGGGCCCCCAACGTTGCCTGCTGCTCAGGTCAGGCAACGGCTTCTCGACACTGTGGCCGCATTGCGGGCAATGGCAACCGAGTTGCACACGCGGATCACCAGCCTAGGCAATGTCGAGCAGCAACACTCCATTGGCGGCCTGCTGCAGGTACTCGCCCAGGCGGTAGAGGCCTGGCGTCGGCGCAATGACCAAGGGCAGGGCGCTAACGTCAAACCGACGACCACAAGCCAGGCCAGGCACATGGCCGGCGAAGGCGCGCTGGAGGTGCGCAAGGACGAGGTCCCCGCCGATAAACCTCCCAACGAAGAAAAGAACAAAGTGTTGTGCAGCACCTGTCGGCGCATCAACTTTGCCGTGGGCAGCGAGTCGTTCGATCACACGGACTTCTCGTTACCGGGACCGTTCCCGATCGACTGGACCCGAACCTATTGCTCCAGCCTTGATGTCTATGACAAGGACGTGCTTGGTGCTCGCTGGATCACCCCGTTCACCACGCGCTTTGATCGTCTTGGCAATGGTCTGGCGTTTCACGAATCCGATGGCCGTCAGATCGGCTTTCCGCTACCCGAAGTCGGCGCAACGCATTACGACCCCATCGAAAACCTGACGCTGGTGCGCAGCAGCGAAGAGCAGTTGCTGCTCTGTCGCGGCTTCGAACGGCAGGAGTGCTACGTCTGGCACGGCGAGAGTTTTCAACTGATCAGCATCGTTCTGCGCAATGGTGCCGCGATCATGTTGCACTACGAGCATCGCCACGGTGAGCGTTCGGTGCTGTCGGATCTGATGACTTATCAGGGCGACATGACCCAGGTCCACCGGCACCTGGGCACCCTGATCGATGATCACGGTCGACTGACTGGCCTCTGGGAAATCGTCGATGGCGTGCCGCAGCGGCAACTGTGCGCCTATCAGTACGATGAACTGGGCGACTTGATCCAGGCGCAAGACGAGAACGGCGAAGCCTGGGCGTATCAATACCAGCACCATCTGGTGACGCGTTACGCCGATCGCACTGGCCGCGGCACCAACCTGCAATGGCAAGGGGCGGGGGCCAATGCCCGAGCGATTCGCGAATGGGCGGACGATGGCAGCTTCGATACGCAGCTGGAATGGGATCCGCGTATCCGTCTGACCCGCGTCACTGACGCCCTCGGCAATCAGACCTGGCACTACTGCGACGCCCTTGGCTACACCTACCGCATCCGTTACGCCGATGGACGCTCCGAATGGCTGTTTCGCGATGAAGCCAAGAACGTCCTGCGCCATGTTCACGCCGATGGCGGCGTCGATCGCTACTGCTACGATTCCCGTGGCAACCTGCTCGAACACATTCGCGCCGATGACAGTGTGGTGCACTACGCCTTTGATGATCAGGATCAGTTGATCAAGATCCTTGATGCCGAAGGCGGGTTGTGGCGTCGAGGTTACGATGATCGCGGCAGTCTGGTGGAGATGTTCGATCCGCTGGGTAACCGGACGCAATTCATCTACAAGGCCGACGGCCTGATGGCGGCTATCAAGGAGGCCAACGGCAGCGGGAAAAAGTTGAGTTGTAACGGCGACGGCCAGTTGGTCGAGTTTGTTGATTGTTCCGGCAAGAAGAGTCGCTGGGCATACGACGATCGTGGACAAATGATCTGTTTCACTGACGCGGCGGGGAACAGTACCGAGTATGAGTACCGCTGCGGCAAGGTCGTGCTGATCAAGCGAGCGGATAAAAGCGAGGAACGCTTCGAGTACGACGCCGAAGGGCGACTGCTGGCGTATTCCGACGGTCTTGAACGGTGCACGACATGGTCCTATAACGCTGCCGGAATGATTGCCGAGCGCGTTGACGCCTGCGAGCAGACCCTGCGCTATCGCTGGGATCGTGTCGGGCAATTGCTGGCGCTTGAAAATGAGAACGAGGCCATTGCCCGTTTCCGGTTCGACGCCATGGGGCGAATGCTGGAAGAGAGTGGCTTCGACGGACGAACCACCTGCTATCAATATGCGCCGGAAAGTGGCCGGTTGATGTGTGTGATCAGCGGCGAGCACCGGCGCTCGCTGCGCTTCGATCCAGTGGGGCGCTTGACTGAAATCGTGGTCAGTCTGGCGGGGCACTCCCAAAGTGAAACGTTCGCCTACGATGGCAATGGCAACCTTATTCAGGCCAGCAACGCCGACAGTCGCCTGCAATGGTTTTTTGATCCGGTCGGCAACCTGCTGCGCGAGCATCAACACTACCTGAGCCTGGAGCAACCGACCGTTGCGGTCTGGCAGCATGAATACGACCAGCTCAACCAGCGGATCGCGACTATTCGCCCGGATGGTCATCGGGTCAGTTGGTTGACGTATGGCAGCGGACATCTGTTGGCTCTGCGGCTGGACCAGCACGACCTGATCAGCTACGAGCGCGATGACCTGCATCGCGAAATCGCAAGGCACCAGGGCAATCAACTGCTGCAAACGCAGCAGTGGGATGCGCTCGGCCGACTCCAGGAGCAAATACTGGTACGCCGCGATGACCGCTCAACACTGCTCAAGCGCGGCTATCAATATGATGCGGCCGGCCAGCTCACTGATATCAACGACAGCCGACGCGGGCCAATCGGCTATCGCTACGATCCTGTGGAACGGCTGCTGTCGGTCACGACCCGCCAAGGCGTGGAGAATTTTGCCTTCGACCCGGCGAGTAACCTGTTGGATGACACCGCTAACGAGATCCGTCGTCCGCTGGATCAGACGCCTGCGCACAACAGAAGGGCAGACAATGTGCTGCAAGAACAGGCCGGCATTCACTACGATTATGACGAGCGCGGCAACCTGATTCAGCGTGCTCAGGAGGGCGACCGCAGCCAGTTTCAATGGGATCTTTTCGATCGGCTGGTGCACTTCGAAGACCAGCGCCTGACCGTTGATTTTGCTTATGACGCGATGGGACGGCGGCTTTACAAAAGGTCCAGCGCACACTTCAAGCATCATTCGCAGGCCGGCTCGCAATGGAACCGCACCGAACAGGCCCGGGCGCAACGGGAGTATGGCTGCGGTTTCACGTTGTACGGATGGGACGGCGACCACCTGGCTTGGGAAAGCAGTCCGGGCCAGCAGGATGGGGGGGCGGGGCGCACCGTTCATTATCTCTATGAGCCGGACAGTTTTGTGCCGTTGGTACAGGCGATCCGCAATGCCCCCATCGATTTATCTGCCCCACCAGAATACGGCGAAGACTACAGCCTTGAGGACGATCCTCTATGGACCCGCCAACCCGCAGCATCGGTCTTCGATGCGGTGCTCTGGTACCAGTGTGACCACCTCGGTACACCGCAGGAGCTGACGGACGCTGCTGGCAATCTGGCCTGGAGCGCGCAGTACAAGGCCTGGGGGCAAGTGCAGGAGCGACGTTCGGAATCGGCGCTGCAGTCAGGCGTAGTGAACCCGATACGGTTTCAGGGGCAGTACCACGATCATGAGACAGGGTTGCACTACAACCGGCATCGGTACTACGACCCGGCGGTTGGGCGGTTTATCAGTCCGGATCCGATCAGCTATGCGGGAGGGCTTAATTTTTATCAATATGCGCCAAACCCGGTGCTCTGGATTGATCCGTATGGATTGATGATGAAGTTTTTCAGTCGTTCACCGTCACTCTCAAGAAATCTCAGATTCTTTTCCAGCGCTTCAGACTTACCGCCAATTAAGGGAAAAGATATTCTTCAAATTCAGAAAATGTTGACGCAAGAGAAGTTTGCTAAGAAGGGTCCACCCAATCCGGCTAACGAAAACTGGTATGCGGAAGATGGCTCAGTGGTGAGGATTCACAGGTGTGGGGACCTTAATGCGGAAGTACCTGTTCCCCACGCTCACAAAGTAGACCCTGGAAAAATACGTCTGAATGATGAGGGTAAACCTTCGGACATCCCTGCGGAGAACCACATACCGATCAACAATCCCGATCTACAAGGAAATATTCAACAACGTGATGCCTATCGAGCAGGGCTACAAAAAAAGCCATAGCGGACACTTCTTGAGTCCAGCCTTTTCCATCACCTCGGCGCGAACGTGAGCAAATTCCGGCATCGGGTGGATGCCGGTCTGACGCTGCTTGTTGTTTAAAAGCGATCCAGCCGCAGGGCCGCAAGCGTTGGCAGTTGCTCCGGAGCAGCTGCCGGTGGTGCCAGCTGCGCAATCATCTCGGCCGTAATCGCCGCCTGCGTCAGCCCCAAATGCTGATGCCCGAACGCGAGCAGCACCTTGCCGTCGCAGACCTTGTCGATGATCGGCAGCGAGTCCGGCAGCGACGGGCGAAAGCCCATCCATGGCGTCGCGTCTTCAGCATTCAAGTCGCGGCGGAACAGGCCCTTGCTCAAGCGGTGTAACTGCCAGGCGCGTTCCATGAACGGCGGGTGCTCCAGACCTGCGAACTCGACGGTGCCGGCCAGGCGCAAGCCGCCGGCCATCGGCGTCATGATGAACTTGCGCTCCAGCGAGGTGACCGCGAATGGCAGCCGCTCGTGCTCATGCGGCAGCATCAGGTGATAGCCGCGTTCGGTGTCCAGCGGTACTTGTTTGCCGGTCAGTGCAGCCGTGAGTTTTGCCGAGTGCGCGCCACAGGCGATCAGCACCTGGCGCGCGGTGAAGCGGCCCTGATGGGTGATCAGCGACACACCATGTTCCTGCAACTGGCCGCCCAGCACCTCTTGCTCGAGAAACTGCACGCCGGCCGCTTTGGCGGCGCTCACCAGTTCACACACCACTCGATACGGGTCGAGAAAGTGCCCGGTGCGCGGGAAAAACAAGCCGCCCTGAATCTGCGCGCTGAGTTGCGGCGCGCTGTTCTGCACGGTACTGGCCGACCAGAAATCCACCGGCACCTGTTGCTGGCGCATGCGCGCCTGCAGGGCTTCGATGGCTTGCCGCGATTCGGCGCGCTCGAACACCAGCAGCGAGCCGTCCTCTTTGAGCAGACCCGTCTGGTCGATGCTCTGCAGCAAGCGATTCCAGGCGGCGAAGCTGCTTTCGTTGAGTGCACGCAGCCCGGCGATGGTGCGTTGGAACGGCGCCGGGCGCAGGTTCAGCAACAAACGGGTGAACCACGGCACGGCGCGCGGCATGTATTTCCAGTCGAGGCGCAGCGGGCCCATCGGGTCCATCAGCATCGCCGGCAGGCGCTTGAGGATCGATGCGTCGGCAATCGGAAACACCTGCTCGGTGGCCAGATGCCCGGCGTTGCCGAACGAGGCGCCATGGCCCGGCGGCTGACGGTCGATGACCACCACCCGCCGGCCCTGACGCGCCAGTTGCAGGGCGCAGGCGACGCCGATGATGCCGGCGCCGATCACCGCGATGTCGGCGTTGTCCGCTGTGAGGTTGTCGGGCATGGTTCAGGCTTCCCTCTGACCGTCGAGCAAGCGCCGCAGGTGCAGCGGATTGGCTTTTTGCAACGCTGACGGCAGCAGACTGTCGGGGAAGTCCTGATAGCACACCGGGCGCAGAAAACGCTGGATCGCCGCCGTGCCCACCGAGGTGCTGCGCGAGTCCGAAGTGGCCGGAAACGGCCCGCCATGCACCATCGCATCACACACTTCGACCCCGGTCGGCCAGCCGTTGACCAGCAGGCGTCCGGCCTTGCGCTCCAGTGTCGGCAACAAGGCCCGGGCGCGGTCCAGATCGGCGTCATCCAGGTGCAAGGTGGCGGTCAACTGGCCTTCGAGATGCTCGCAAACCTGACGGATTTCATCGTCGTTGGCGCACTGTACGATCAGCGACGCCGCGCCGAAGATTTCACCTTGCAGACGTGCGTCGGTGAGGAAGTCCTGCGCCCGGGTGACGAACAACTGCGCCTGACACGGGTTCGGCCCTTCGGCCGGGAGACCGCTGGCCACGCGCTGCGCTTGCGGGTGTTCGGCCAGCGCGCCGACAGCGCTTGCGTAGGCGCGGAAAATGCCCGGTGTGAGCATAGTCTGCGCCGGGCTGCGCTGGACATGCTCAGCGGCCGCCGCGATGAAACTGTCCAGCGCCGTCCCTTGGCGAGCAATGACCAATCCGGGATTGGTGCAGAACTGCCCGGCGCCCTGGGTCAGCGAGGCGACGAAGCCCTGCGCCAGCGCTTCGCCCCGCGCCGCAAGGGCCGCCGGGAACAGCAGCAGCGGATTGATCGAGCTCATTTCCGCGTACACCGGAATCGGCTCGGGCCGCGCCTGTGCCGCTTTGCTCAGCGCGAGGCCGCCACTGCGCGAACCGGTGAAGCCCACGGCCTTGATGCGCCAATCGCTGACCAACGCGATGCCGACTTCGTTGCCGGAACCGAACAGCAGCGAGAACACGCCTTCCGGCAAACCGGATTTTTTCACCGCCCGGGTCAGCGCTCCGCCCACCAGTTCACTGGTGCCGGGATGCGCGCTGTGCGCCTTGACGATCACCGGGCAACCGGCGGCCAGTGCCGAAGCGGTGTCACCACCGGCGACGGAGAACGCCAAGGGAAAGTTGCTGGCGCCAAACACCGCCACCGGTCCCAGCGCGATCTGCCGCTGGCGCAAATCCGAACGCGGCAGCGGCTGGCGTTGTGGTTGCGACTGATCGACCCGCACGTCCAGCCATTCACCAGCGCGTACGGTACGGGCGAAGGTGCGCAGTTGTCCGCAGGTGCGCCCGCGTTCGCCTTGAATACGTGCACGCGGCAGGCCGCTTTCGGCCACCGCACGCTCAATCAGCTCATCGCCGAGGGCTTCAATCTCGTCGGCAATGGTTTCGAGAAATTCGGCGCGAGCACTCAGGGACGTCTCGCGATAACGATCAAACGCTTGCCACGCCAGGGCGCAGGCCTGTTCGACATGCTCAGCGCTGCCGCCGGCGTAGGCCGGTTCCAGCACGGCATCGGTGGCGGGGTTGATCGCGAAGATCGCTTCACGGCTGCCGGCGATGGCTTGGCCGCCGATCAGCATGTGGCCTGTCAGAGTCATGGCGCTTCCTGATAATTCAAGTGAAGCCCCGGTATGTGATACCGGGGCAGGGACAGCGGTCAGGCGAGGTTCTGTTCGGCGGACCAGTTTTTGTACCACTGGCGGAACAGCGCGTACTGGGTCTCGGCGTAGCGGCGCTGAGCGTCGCTCAGGGCATCGGTTTCGTTGAAGTGCAGGGCGTATTCGCGGTCGCCGTTGAGCACCATCAGGTGCTTGTAATACAGCACCAGATCGCAGCCTTCATCGAACGACGACAACACTGCCAGCGCCGCTTCCAGTTCGCGGGCCTGGCGCCGGGCTTTGGCGTCACCCTTGGCCGCTTGCTTGCTCAGCGCCACCAGTTGCAGGACTTCGCGGGGCAGGGCGTTACCGATGCCGGTGATGGCGCCGGTGGCGTTGCAGTTGACGAAACCGTGCACCACTTGCGTATCGACGCCGACCATCAGGGTCACGGAATCGTCCTGTGAGGTGATGTTTTCGGCGGCATAGCGCAAGTCAGCGCCACCACCGAATTCCTTGAAGCCGATCAGGTTCGGGTATTCGCGACGCAGTTCGAAGAACAGATCGGCGCGGGTGGCGAAGCCGTAGTAAGGGCTGTTGTAGATCACCGCCGGCAGGTTCGGTGCGGCTTGGAGAATGGCGGCGAAGTGGGCCTTTTGCGCGGTCGCTGAAGCGCCACGGGACAGCACGCGTGGAATCACCATCAGGCCGTGGGCACCGACTTTCGCAGCGTGGGCCGCGTGGGCCACCGCTTCACGGCTGTTGACCGCGCCGGTGCCGACAATGGTCGGTACGCCAGCCGCCACCAGACGCGCCACGCCTTCCTGACGTTCGGCCTCGGTCAGCAGCGGCCAGTCGCCCATCGAACCGCAGTAAACCACGGCGCTCATGCCGATATCGATCAGCTCGCGGCCCTTGGCGACCAGGGCGTCGAAGTCAGGTTTGCGTGCGGCTGTGCAGGGGGTCATCAGGGCCGGAATGCAGCCAGTGAAGATGTTATCGCTCATTGTTGTAGCTCCTCGGGACATTCATTCAGATCGGTTAAAAAGCGGGGCAGGTCAGATGCCCCAGGCGAAAGGGTCTTGTTCGTCGATTAGCAGGGTGGCGTCGGCGGTCATGTAGGCGCGGCCGGTGATGAACGGGCGCACGCGCTCGCCTTCCCATTCGAAGCGGCCTTCGAACTGGCTGCCGGTGATGCTGGCCTGGGTCCAGACCTGACCTTCGGCGAGTTTGCCGTCGGCGGCCAGGCAGGCCAGTTTGGCGCTGGTGCCGGTGCCGCACGGCGAGCGGTCGTAGGCCTTGCCCGGGCACATGACGAAGTTGCGGCTGTCGGCCTGGTCGTCGTCGGCAAACAGTTCGACGTGATCGATCAGGGCGCCATCCTCGCCGTGGATGCCTTGGGCTTGCAGGGCCTTGAGCATCGCCCAGGTGTAATCGGTCAGGGCTTCGACGTTGCTCATCTGCAGGTCCTGGCCGTGCTCGGAGACGAGGAAAAACCAGTTGCCGCCCCAGGCGATGTCGCCTAACACGCGACCGTAGCCCGGCACTTCCACCGGCACCTGTTTGCGATGGCGGTAGGCGGGCACGTTGCGCAGGGTCACGGTGCCGTCCTCGTGCAAAGTGGCGCTGACCGGGCCGACCGGGGTGTCGATCTTGTGTACGCCCGGTTCGATACGGCCCAGGTGATGCAGCGAGTTGATCAGGCCGATGGTGCCGTGGCCGCACATGCCGAGGTAGCCGGCATTGTTGAAGAAAATCACCCCGCAGGTCGCATCCGGCGAGACCGGCTCGCAGTACAGCGCGCCGACCAGTACGTCGTTGCCACGCGGCTCCAGCAGGCAGGCGCGGCGCCATTGATCGTGTTCGGTGCGCAGGCTGTCGCGCTTCTCGGCCATGCTGTTGCCATGCACGTCGGGGAAGCCTTGCATCACCAGACGCGTAGGTTCACCGCCGGTGTGGGAATCGATGATGTGTACTCGTTTCATGAACTCGTCCCTTGCGTGAAAGTCAGGCGTGAGCCGGGCGTTGGCCGGTGGCGGTGCTGGCGGAGGATTCGGCGACTTCACTTTCGTCATCCTCGGTTTCCAGGCGAATCAGGTGCGCGGGTACGCCGGTGGCGGCGCCCCAGTAGTAGATGCCCAGTGCGCAGACCGCGACGATCACCGTGTCGAACGGATGGCTGAGCACGCCGATACCGCCGAAGCTGCCGAGCTTGGAGAGGACGATGGTCACCGCGTAGAAGCCGATCAGCCACGCCGAGGAGCGCACTTGCTGGCCGAGGTTGAGGTGCGCGGTCGGCACCAGGCGGCCACACAACAGGTAGATGACAAACATCAGGATTTGCAGGCCGAGCAACCACGACACGGTGCCCCAGCCCGACCAGTAGACGATCAGCGCAGCGATAATGAACGACAGCGGCCCGAGCACGTTCATGCCCTTGACCCGGAACGGACGCGGCATGTCCGGCGCGTTGCGGCGCAATGCGGCAACCGTCACCGGGGCCACGGCGTAGCTCAATACCAGCGCGGCGGAAACCACGTTGATCAGCGCTTCCCACGACGGGAACGGCAGGGTCCAGAACACCGACAGGCCAAAGGTCAGCCACAGCGCCGGACGCGGGATGCCGGACTTCTCATCGATGCGGGTGAAGATCTTGAAGAAGGTCCCGGTTTGCGCCCAGCCGTAGATCACCCGTGGGGTGGCGTTCATGTAGATGTTGCCGCAGCCGCTAGGCGAGATCACTGCATCGGCCACCACCAGATACGCCAGCCAGCCGACGCCGAGTGCCAGGGCGATATCGCGATACGGCAGGGCCAGTTCCTTGGCAACGCCCGCCCAGCCATTGGCGAGCATTTCGGTCGGGATGCCGCCGAGGAACGCGGTTTGCAACAGCACGTAGATCGCAGTGGAGAGCAGCACCGACAGAATCAGCGCAATCGGAATCGTGCGTTGCGGATTCTTCACTTCACTGGCCACCGAAATGATCGGCGTCAGGCCCAGATAAGCGAAGATCACGCCGCCGGCCGACACCGCCATTTCGATGCCGGACAGGCCGAACGGCGCAAAGCCATGCACGTCGAAGTTGGCCGGTTTGAAGAAGGTAAACAGCACACCGATCACCAGCAACGGCACGATGAACTTGAACACGCTGACCAGGTTGTTGGCCATGGCGAAGGTTTTCACACTGCGGTAATTGAGCAGGAAAAACAGGCACAACAGACCCAATTGCACGAACCAGCCGAGCACGGTCGGGTCGCTGGAACCGGCCTTGGTCAGTTCGGGAAACCACGCCGCCGCATATTGCCGTGAGGCGACCACTTCGATCGCCACCAGACTGGAAAACGCGATCAGTGTGATGAAACCCATCAGGTAGCCGAGCAGCGGCCCGTGGGAGTAAACCGGGTAGCGCACCACACCGCCGGCACGGGGCAGCGCGGCACCCAGTTCGCAGTAGACAATGCCCAGCAGCAACACGGCGAACCCGCCGAGCAGCCAGGAAAAAATCCCCGCGGGACCTGCGATGGCGGACACGTGACTGGCGGCGAACAACCAGCCCGAACCGAAGATCGCCCCCAGTCCGATGAACGTGAGGTCTATCAGTGAAAGTTGTTTCTTGAACTTGCCTTGGCCTGTCATAGCGTCGCCTTCTTGTTGGTTGTTGGAGGGGCGTGCAGTGGCGCTACAGTGAACTCATCAAGCGCGGCGCGATTGATGTTTTTTGCCGGCAGCGATGACGAAATCAGCACAATGACCCACATCAAAGCCCCGGCTCGACAGGCTGTCAGCCTTGGGGCAATCTGCGTGCAAGTGACAAAACCGAGTGGGAGTCAGAGGTATGCCGCAGAACGCGTTTGCGATCCTGAGCCAACACAACGAGGCGAGCCGGCCGCAGACGCTTGACGATCTGCTGGCGGGCATGGCGCTGCTGCTACCGATGCTGGACGTGATTCCCAACGCGGCGATCTTCATCAAGGACCTGCAGGCGCGCTACGTCATGGCCAACCGTACGCTGGTGCAGCGCTGCGGTTTGAAAGACCTGCGCCCGTTGCTCGGCAAGACCAGCGCCGAAGTGTTTCCGGCGCAATTGGGCCCGGGCTACACCGAGCAGGATCGACGGGTGCTGGAGGAGGGGTGGGTGCTGGAGGATCAGCTGGAACTGCATCTGTACGGCAGCCGCGAACCGGGCTGGTGCCTGACTCACAAGCGTCCGTTGTACGACCGCGACAATCGGATCATCGGCCTGGCGGGAATCTCCGTTGATCTGCAAACCGCCAGCGAAACCCATCCGGCCTATCAGCGTCTGGCGGCGGTGGATGAATACATTCGGGCGAACTTCAATCGTCGCGTCAGCCTCGGCGAACTGACGCGCATCGCCGGGATTTCAGTGGCGCAACTGGAGCGTTACTGCAAACGGGTGTTCCACCTGACGCCGCGGCAGATGATCCAGAAAGTGCGTCTTGAGCATGCGCACCGGTTGTTGCACGGCGACTTGCCGATCACCGAGGTGGCACTGCAGTGCGGTTATACCGACCACAGTGCGTTTACCCGGCAGTTCAAGGCCTCGACCGGATTTACCCCGCGCCAGTATCGGTTGGCGACGGGGCAATGAGGCTTCTCGTCAAGCCTTGACCCAGCGCTGCCGACTCCACGCACTCAGCGAATCCACGCCCAACACCAGAATCAGCATCGCCAGAATCACCGTGCTCGCCTGCGCCTCCTGAAACAGGCTCAGGCTGACATACAGCATCTGCCCCAGCCCGCCAGCGCCGACGAAGCCCAGCACGCTGGCCATGCGGATGTTGTTTTCCCAGCGGTACAGACAGTAGGCGAGTAACTGCGGGGCGAGGTTGGGCAGGGTGCCGTAGCAGAACGCCAGAACCGGATTGCCGCCCTGCAAACGGATCGCTTCGGCAGGCTCCGGTGGGGTGTTTTCCAGCGCTTCGGCGAACAATCGGCCGAGCACGCCGGTGGTGTGCAGGGCCAGCGCCAGGGTGCCGGCATTCGGGCCGAGGCCGGCGGCGAGCACCATCAGCGCCGCCCACACCAGCTCCGGAATCGCCCGCAGACCGTTGAGCAACAACCGCGAGGCGCTTTGCAGCGGCCAGCCGAAACGCCCGGCGGCCGGTAGCGCGAGCAAAATGCCGAACACCGCCGCGAGCAGGGTGCCGAGGGCCGACATGGCGAGGGTTTCCATTGCGCCTTTGGCAATCGCTTGCAGGTGTGTGGCGCTCAGATCCGGGCTGAGAAAGCGCTGCGCGTAGGCGCCCATCTGCTTGAGGCTGGCGCTGCTGCCCAGGTCACTCAGGTCGAGTTGCAGATAGCCGAACGAGGCGATGACGGCGACGCCGATACCGACGATCAGCAACAGATTGATCAGGCGGTTCATGTCAGCCTCCAGCGCAGCAGGCGGCTGAGTTGATCGGCGCCGAGCACCAGGATCAGGAAGGTCAGCAACATGCTCGCCACTTCACCGCTGGCGAACATGCGCAGCGACAGGTCGATCTGCTGCCCGAGACCTCCAGCCCCGACAAACCCCATCACTACCGACGCACGAATCGCGCACTCCCAGCGATAGACCGTGTACGACAGCAGCTCCGCCGCGACATTCGGCACAATCCCGTAGGCAAAACCTGCGAGCCGTCCGCTGCCGGCCTGCATCAGGGCATGCGCCGGACGCTGGTCGGTGGACTCGAAAATTTCCGCGTAGACCTTGCCGAGCATGCCGCTGTAGGTGATGGCGATCGCCAGCACACCCGCTGCCGGGCCGAGGCCCACAGCGCGCACGAACAGTAGCGCCCAGACGATTTCCGGCACGCTGCGCAGGAAGATCAGCAGCCCGCGCACCGGCCAGCGCAACAAGCGCCCGACCCGGCTCGGAATGCCGCCGCGCGACGCCGCCGACAGCGACAGCGCGCGACTGGCAATCAGGCTGGTCGGCACCGCCAGCAGCAAAGCCAAGGCCATACCGGCGGTGGCGATGGCCAGGGTTTGCAGGGTGGCTTTAAGCAGCAGCTGGAGAAAATCGGCGTCGTGGGCCGGTGGCCAGAAGCCGGCGATGAAGCGGCCCATTTCCGTCTGGCTGTCGCTGTGCAGCAGCACGCCCAGATCCAGTTCGCTGAGCTGAATGCCCGGCCACAGCAAGGCGATCGCCAACAAGGTCAGCAGCAGTCGCGGCGCGCTAGCCGGGTCTCGTGAATCGGCCCTCAGCATCGCGGAATCTGCACGATCAGTGGCGCACTCGGTGTCGTCGGGCTTTCCAGTTGTTCGTTGGCGTACAGCGTGTCGAGCATGTCGCGGCTGACCTGTTCGGCAGGGCTGTCGAAGAGGATCTGGCCGTCGCGCAAACCGATGATGCGCGGGAAATGCGCCAGCGCCAGTTCCACCGCGTGCAGGCTCGCCACCAGCGTCACGCGATGCGCCCGGGCATGCTGCGAGAGGATCGACAGGGTGTGCCCGGCCAGTACCGGGTCCATCGCAGAAACGGGTTCGTCCGCCAGCAGAATCTCCGGCGCCTGATACAGCACCCGGGCAATGCCCACGCGCTGCAATTGACCGCCGGACAGTTGCTGACAGTGGGCGAACAGTTTGTCGCCCAGATCCAGTCGTGCGAGTGCCGCGCGGGCACCGGGAATGTCCAGCGGATGCAGCAGATTCAACAGGCTCTTGCCCAGGCTCCATTGCCCGAGCTTGCCGGCCAGCACCGCCGTCACCACGCGTTGGCGCGGCGGCAGCGGTGGTGCCTGATGGACCAGACCGATACGCGCGCGCAGGCGTTGGCGCTGGTGGGCGGAGAGGTGCCAGGGGCGTTCGCCCAGCACCTCGATATCGCCGCTGCTGGGGCGTATAGCCGTGGCCAGCAGGTTCAACAGACTCGACTTGCCGGCCCCGGACGGACCGATGATCGCCACCTGTTCACCGGCACCAATCTGCAGGTCGACGCCGCGTAGCGCATCGACCCCGTTGGTGTGGTGCAGGCGGCCTTGTGTGAGGCTCAGGGTCATTTCAACAGATCGGCGGCGCGAGCAGCTTCCTCGATGCCCTTGTAGTTCTCGGGCTTGGTGTCGATGAAACGGCTGGCCGCCTGCAGATCAAGAATCTTCTTCTGCTCAGGGTTGGCCGGGTCGAGGTCGAGGAAGGCTTTTTTGATCTTCGCTGCCAGCGCCGGGTCGAGGGTGCCGCGTACGGTCCAGTTGTAATCGAAGTAGGCCGGGGTGGTGGCGAACACATGAACCTTGCTGGTGTCGACCTTGCCGGCGTCCACCAGTTTCTGCCAGACGCTGGCGTTCAGCACACCGGCATCGACCTTGCCGGCCTGGACCCAGGCGACGGTGGCGTCATGGGCGCCGGAATAGGCGACACGACTGAAATAGGCTTCAGGTTTGATGTTGTCGTTTTTCAGCATGAAGTAACGCGGCATCAGGCTGCCGGAGGTGGACGACACCGAGCCGAAGGCAAAGGTCTTGCCCTTGAGGTCGGCCAGGCTCTTCACGTTCGGGTCGGCGGTGATGAACTTGCTGGTGAACTGCGCATCCTGCTCGCGCTGCACCAGCGGGATCACCGGAGTCTTGCCTTCGCCCTGAGTCTTCAACTGCGCCTGAACAAAGGTGAAACCACCCAGCCAGGCCATGTCGAGGCGATCGGTCGCCAATGCCTCGACCACCGCCGGATAGTCGGCCACCGGCACGAACTGCACTTTCATGCCCAACTGTTGCTCCAGATAAGCACCCAGCGGTTCGAACTTGCGCAGCAACTCGGTCGGTGCTTCATCGGGAATCGCGCTGACCCGCAGCACATCGGCGGCGTGCGTCACCAGAGCGGAAAAAGACAGGGCCAGGCCAGCGGTCAGTGCGAGGGTGCGTTTGAGCATGGAAATCTCCGTTTCATGAGCGTCGCATTCTAAGCGCCACGGGGCGAGGTGTCGCGCCCGTGCGCTCAATCAGGTTAGACGAAACGGCGAGGTTATACGCAGCCGGGCAGTTAAAGGCCAGCGGTGGTCTCTTGCGATGTTTTACCCCAGGTTACGATCAGGTTTTTTCCGGCAATCTGGCGATCACCTTGATCTCGAAGCGAAAGCCCGCCAGCCAGGTCACGCCCACCGCGGTAATCGTCGGATAGGGCGCCTGGCCCCAGAACTCTGGCACCACTTCCCAGATGGTTTCGAACGTCGCTTGCGGATCGACCATGAACACGGTCACGTCCACCGCATCATCGAAGCTGCAACCGGCGGCATCGAGGATTGCATTCAGGTTGTTGAAGGCCAGGCGCACCTGACTCTGCAGGTCCGGCTCGGGTGAGCCGTCTTCAAGGCTGCCGACTTGCCCCGAGACGAACAGGAAACCGTTGGAGCGAATCGCCGGCGAGTAGCGATGGCGCTCGTACAGGGCATGGCGGGCGGGTGGGAAAACGGCATCACGTTGGGTCATGGCTGTGTCTCCATCATTGTTTGAGTGTTGACGATGGAGCGACTGTAGGGGCTTGCGCAGCGCCGATAAACGCGCAACCTTGGCGTTCACTGTTTGCAGATTCCAAACAATCGGAGGTCGAAAAGTGGACCGTTTCGATGCAATGCAGGCGTTCGCCCGGGTGGTCGAGGCGGGCAGCTTCACCAAAGCCGCCGAGACCTTGCACATGAGCAAGACCACCGTGACCCAACTCGTCCAGCAACTGGAAGCCCGGCTGCGGGTCAAGTTGCTCAATCGCACCACACGCAAGGTCAACGTCACCGCCGATGGCGCGATTTACTACGAGCGGGTAATTCGCTTGCTGGCCGATCTGGACGATGCCGAGACGGGCTTGTCCGGCGCCTCGGCGTTACCCCGGGGGCGCTTGCGGGTGGATGTGCCGAGTCCGCTGGCGAGGCTGATTCTGATGCCAGCGCTGCCGGACTTTCACCAGCGCTATCCGGACATTCAGATCGACATGGGCGTCAGCGATCGCATCGTCGACATCATCGATGAGAACGTCGATTGCGTGGTGCGCGGCGGCGAGTTGCTGGATCAGTCGCTGATGGCCCGGCGGGTGGCCGATCTGCAGCTCGGGGTATTCGCTGCGCCGAGTTATCTGGCCCGCGTCGGCACGCCTGTGCACCCGCAGGAGCTGGAAGATTCCGATCATCGGGTGGTCGGTTTTATCTGGGCGCGTACCGGCAAACCGGTGCCTTACACCTTGCACAGGGGCGGCGAACACCTGCAGATCAAGGGGCGCCACGTGCTGGCAGTAGATGACGGCAATGCCTATCTCGCGGCAGGGCTGGCCGGCATGGGCGTGCTGTGGTTGCCCAAATACATGTCGGACTCACATCAGGCTCGGGGCGAGTTGGTGCCGCTGTTCGAGGACTGGCAACTGGAACCGATGCCACTCTACGTGGCGTACCCGCCGAACCGGCATGTCAGCCTGAAACTGCGGGTGTTCATCGACTGGATCGTCGAGTTGATGGCGCAACATGCGCCGGTCATTGCTCGCCGAGGTGAGTGATCAGCCGCAAGCGTGATTGACTCTTTGGCCCATCGCGCCAACTATCGGCGGATAACAACATGACCGATGGGCCAGACCTTGATCGAACGACGTCAATTCAGCGGAGGCATGAAGGGCAAAAACCTCCGCTATCTGAATGAACAATCTGCAGATTCGCACCTCACCCGCACCGGTTTCCTGCTGCTGGAACACTTTTCATTACCGGCCTTCACCCAGGCGCTGGACACCATCATCACCGCCAACCTGTTGCGCGCCGGGCTGTTTGCCTCGCGCACGTTCGGCTTGGGTGAGGAGGAAGTGATCAGCGATCTGGGCCTGGTCATTCGCCCCGACGCACGGATTGATCCGGCCAGCCTCGCCGAACTGGATTTGCTGGTGGTGTGTGGCGGTTACCGAACCGAGCTGAAGGCGAGCGAGGAGTTGATCAGTCTGCTGCGCGCGGCCACGGAGCGCGGGGTGAGTCTGGCCGGTTTGTGGAACGGGGCTTGGTTTCTCGGGCGCGCCGGCTTGCTCGATGGTTATCGTTGCGCGATTCACCCGGAACACCGTCCCGCGCTCACGGAGATTGCCAAGTCCACTCAGGTCAGCAGCGAACCTTATGTGATCGATCGCGACCGGCTCACGGCGTCCAGTCCGTCCGGGGCTTTCCACATGGCGCTGGACTGGATCAAGAGCCTGCACGGCAAGGCGCTGGTCGAAGGCATCGAGGACATTCTGGCGTTCGAGGAATCGCGCTATCGGCGGATCAAGCCGGACGAAAACCTCTGCGTCAGCGCGCCGTTGCGCGAGGTGGTCAAACTGATGGACGCCAACCTCGAAGAACCGCTAGAGCTGGAGCAACTGGCGGTGTACGCCGGCCGCTCGCGGCGGCAACTGGAGCGTCTGTTCAAGGAGCAACTGGGCACCACACCGCAGCGTTATTACCTGGAACTGCGCATCACCGAAGCCCGGCGTCTGTTGCAGCACACCGAGCTGTCGCAGATGGAAGTGCTGGTGGCCTGCGGTTTTGTCTCGCCGAGCCACTTCAGCAAATGCTACAGCGCGTTTTTCGGCTATCGACCGTCCAAGGAAAAACGCCTGGTCAAATAGCCCGAGCCATTGTCTGCCGGTGGCTTCAGAGGTGGTCGGCGTCGATCACCGCCTGAGCGAACGCCTGTGGATTTTCCTGCGGCAGGTTGTGGCCGATGCCACCGTTGATCAGCCGGAACTGATACTTGCCGGTGAAGCGCTTGGCGTAATCCTCGGGCGCCGGGTGCGGCGCGCCGTTGGCGTCGCCCTCAAGGGTGATGGTCGGCACGTTGATCGACGGTGCGCCGGCGAGTTTCTGCTCAAGCGCCGCGTACTGCGCTTCGCCCTGCACCAGGCCCAGACGCCAGCGGTAGTTGAACACGGTGATCTCGACGTGATCGGGGTTTTCCAGGGCCTTGGCGCTGCGCTCGAACGTGGCGTCATCGAACGCCCATTTCGGCGAGGCGAGCTGCCAGATCAATTTGGCGAAGTCGTGGGTGTTTTTCCGGTAGCCCTCGCGGCCACGCTCGGTGGCGAAGTAGAACTGATACCACCACTGCAACTCGGCCTTGGGTGGTAACGGGGTCTGGCCGGCGGCCTGATTGCCGATCAGGTAGCCGCTGACCGACACCAGCGCCTTGACCCGCTCCGGCCACAGGGCAGAGACGATGTCTGCCGAGCGTGCGCCCCAGTCGTAGCCGCCGAGCACAGCCTGCTTGATGTTCAGGGCATCCATGAAGTCGATCACGTCGCTGGCCAGCGCTGCGGGTTGGCCGTTGCGCAGGGTCTTGTCCGAAAGGAAATGCGTGTCGCCATAACCCCGGGCATACGGCATCAACACCCGATAGCCCTTGGCGGCGAGCAACGGCGCCACCGCGTCATAACTGTGAATGTCGTAAGGCCAGCCGTGCAGCAGAATCACCACCGGACCTTGCGCAGGGCCGGTTTCGGCGTACGCCACGTCCAACAAGCCGGCCTTCACGTGCTTGAGTGGGCCGAACGGCGAGGGCGCGGAGTAGGTGATGGCCTGGTCACTGGATTCAGGTTGTGCGGCGGTGGCCGCCTGTATCTGAGCGACTGCAGCCGCGCCAAACAGTGTGAGGGCCAGGATCGAATGTCTAGGGGTTTTAGCGGTTTTGCGGTTCTTCTCAACGATCTTCATGGTGATGTCTCCTTGGCAAGCCTTTGTGGCGGGAGGTTCTGCAACCCGTGCAGGCATTTGAGCGCCTTGACGTATCTGGCCCATGTCGAAAAAACGCCGAGACTCAAGCACGTGTATCGCTGAGGCGTCTGTACACACTGTGATACACAGCCGATCCGGTGGCGGCGTTGCTTTGTACGGCTGTGTATCCAGCCGTGCGTGCGACACACGCCGAGACTAAACGCCCACCTCCTGACACATCGCCGCTACACGCCGCACGCACAGTCGTGGCCTTCACACCACGACTGTCGAGAGGGCACTCCCATGCAACGCACACTGATTCTGGCCACCGTGGCCGCACTGGTTTCATTCACCGGCCTGGCGCAGGCCGCGGACGCTCAGGCCATGAGCTGGCAGCAAGGCCTAAGCCGTACCGACCTGATCCGTCAGGACCTGGGCGCGGCGGATCGCGAAGTGATACAGGCGCGTATCGATTTCGAACCGGGGGTGACTGCGCCACGGCATGCACATCCGGGTGTCGAGGTGGCGTACGTGATCAGCGGAACCCTGGAATACCAGCTCGAGGGCCGGCCAGCGGTGACCCTAAAGGCCGGGGATTCGCTGTTCATCCCGGCAGGCGTTGCCCATGTGGCGAGAAACGTCGGCAGCGACAAGGGCGTCGAACTGGCGACCTATGTCGTGAACAAGGGCGAGTCGTTGTTGCAGTTGAAGCCATGACCGGCCTATCTGGCCCGCAGCAATTTGCGGTAATCCACCGGTGAGATCCCGCGTGCCTGGCGGAAGGAATGGCTGAAAGAACTGGCCTGCGAGTAACCCAGCATCAGGGCGATGTTCATGATGCTGGTATCGGTGCGACGCAGGTAATGGTCGGCCAGTTCCATGCGCATGGTTTCCAGCACCTGATTGAAGTTTTCCCCTTCAGCCGCGAGTTTGCGCTGCAAGGTGCGCGGCGAAATCGCCAATTGCCGGGCCAGGCTTTTCAGGCTGAAATCGCCGGTCGGCAGTTGTTCGGTGAGCAGGGCGCGCAATCGGTCGGTCACCGAAAATGCCGGGTACGACAGACACAACTGCCAGTCGGCTTCCAGCAGCATGCTGCGATGCATGCGCGGGTCGGCGCCCTGGATTCGCGTCGAGAGTGCCGACTCGGCAAACACCAGCGCATTGCTGCCGGCCTCGAACTGCACCGGACAGCCAAAAAAGCGCTCGTACAGTGCCGGTTCGCCGATCGCGGCATGCATCATTCGCACTTCCAGCAGCGGTGGGTGGCTGGCGATCAACCAGCGCCCGAACGCGGCCCAGCCGACCATCAAGGCTTCCTGGTGCAGGGCGCAGTAAGGTTCCAGTTCATTGGTGCGCTGATCTTCGAGGGTCACGCGGCCGTCGCCGATGACGATCCGTGTCTGGCTGGACGGGCTGTCGTAAACGATCTTGCCGAAACGCAGAATCATGTTCAGCGAGTCACCCAGCGTCGCGCTGGTCATCAGTACATAACCCAACACACCGTAGGTGCCTGGGCGCGCGGCGGCGCCGACCAGCAGGCCGAAATGCCCCTGGTCGCTGCTGCGCGCCGCCAGTTCCAGCAGGGCACGCAGTTGCTTCATGGGGATGCGCACGATGGAGTCGGACAACTGCTCGCGTGACAGTCCGGTCTGGTGCAACAGCCACTCGCCATCGCAGCCGTGTTGTTCGGCGACATCAAGGACGTGGTTAACGAAGGCAGCGCTGGAAGTGGCGGGTCGCATGGGGGGAGGGGAAGTCCGGTAATCCGGTGATCTTGCTTTTCCGAAAGATGAAGAGAGCGACGTCGCCAAGGCGCGCGGCGTCAATAGACCCTACATGCGCCCGATGACCGGAATGCCGGTGCCGGTGACCGCCGAAGCTTGTTCCGAGATCAGAAACAGAATGACCGCCGCCAACTGGGCCGGCGTTACCCAACGCTGATGCTCGGCGTTGGGCATGGCTTCACGGTTTTGCGGGGTGTCGAGAATGCTGGGCAGCACGGCATTGACGGTGATGCTCATGTCCTTGAGCTCTTCGGCCAGGCTTTCGGTCAGGCGCAGCACGCTGGATTTCGACGCGGCGTAGGCGCCCATGCCCAGCCCGGCCTTCGCCGCCATGCTCGCACCGATATTGACGATGCGCCCCGCCGAGGACTGCAGCAGTAACGGCAGCAAGGTTTTGCTGGCGTTCAATGCGGTTCGAAGATTCAGCGTGTAGAGCCGATCCCAGGCGTCTATCGTCCCGCCGAGCAACGGCTCCCACGCATAGCCGCCGGCGCCATTGACCAGCGCATCGAGGCGGCCGAAATAGCGGTTGATCTGCCGGGCGATCTCCTGGCAATCGGCAAGGGAGGCCAGATCCACGCCAGACAGGACCAGTCGATTGTGCGAACTGGGCAGCGCAATTGTCGCCTGATCGATCAGCACCAGATCTGCGCCCTGGGCCGCGGCCATGTCCGCCAGGGTCTCGCCGAGATTCCCCAGGGCGCCGGTAATCGCCACAACGCGCCGTGAGAGTGACTGAGTCATCAAGAGTCCTTTCCTTTTTAAGGGCGCATACTCTAATGATATCGGCCGCCCATGGCATGCTTTTGGATGTCAACTTGTTGTGCAAAAGTGCCAATTTTTTATGCTTGAAGAAACCTGCGCAAAGGGTCGTTAAACAGGCGTCAGAAAGTTGGCTTTTGAGGGGCGCCGAGACCTCGGAAAATGCCGTTTCATAGCCAAGGAGCGGAATCTGCCGATAGCAACAACCCGGAGAGCGCCGACAGCTCGTTTGGCGGTCAAGGCGCAAGGAATATGCAGCCCGAGAACCCGTCAAGCGTTCGGCCGGGTATCTGGGGACAAGTAGTTTTGTTCGAGGATGCGTGACTGTATTCAGTGTCAGTCACACGTTGTCAGCCCACGAGAGGGTGAGTAAGCTGCTCTCATGAATCAGCCATCTATCACTTCATCTGCGCCCAGCACTCGTGGCCCCGCCGATCATGACATTCGCGATCAGATTGTCGCGGCTGCCAACGAGCATTTCAGCCAGTATGGCTACGGTAAAACCACGGTTTCCGATCTGGCCAGGGCCATCGGTTTTTCCAAGGCGTACATCTATAAATTCTTTGATTCCAAACAGGCGATCGGCGAAGCGATCTGTTCAAACTGTCTGGGGCAAATCGTTGCAGCAGTCGAACTGGCGGTTAACGCAGAGGCGATTTCACCGACCGAGCGTTTGCGCAGACTGGTGAAAACCGTGATTGCTACGGGTGTGAACCTGTTCTTCAATGATCGCAAGCTCTACGACATCGCGGCATTTTCCGCGTCGGAGCGCTGGCCCAGTGCCCAGGTTTATGAGGAACAGATCAAGCGCTTTATCTTCGATATCGTGCGTGAAGGGCGAGAGCTTGGAGAGTTCGAGCGCAAGACCCCACTGGACGAAACCGTCGAAGCGATCCATCTGGCCCTGCGTCCCTTCGTCAACCCGTTGCTGCTGCAGCACAATCTGGATTTTATTGACGTAGCGCCCACGCTGACCTCCAACCTTATCTTGCGCAGCCTCATGCCTTGACCCGGCGCTGACCCAATATTCAGCTGATTCGAGTCAAGCCGACATCCCTTTCATTCGTCTCCTGTTCCCGGCACCTTCGTGCCGGGAGGGCATTCAATTTAGCTGTTTGTGACCATTGACTGAAATGGTCACTTGGATAATATGGCTTCGCTGCAGTTTTCGATGTTCTTTTTCAGCGACCCATAGAGTCCAGACAATGAAAAAAATAACGCTCAAGAGTCCCGTTGGCCTGGCCGTCGTGCTGGCGTCCTCCAATGTGTTGGCCGGTGGCTTTGCACTCAACGAACAAAGCATCAGCGGGATGGGCTCCGGTTTCGCCGGTCGATCTTCATCTGCCGAAGACGCCAGTACGGTCTTCGGTAATCCGGCGGGTATGGCGCGGCTTAAACGAGAGCAGGCCAGCGTGGGGGCGGCGACGCTGTTCGCCAAGTCTGACATCAGCCAGACACGCAGTACGTTTGGGGGGAAGGAAGACGGCGACATGGTTCCCACCACCACTGTACCGATGGGGTATTACGTCAAACCCATCGACGAGCATTGGGCATTCGGCGTCGGGTTTTATGTGCCTTTCGGGCTGATCACCGACTACGGCAGTGGTTTTGCCGGGCGCTATTACGCCAACAAGAGTGAAGTCACCACGCTGACCTTCCAACCCACTATCAGCTACGCCTTCAACGAAAAAGTCTCGATCGGATTCGGGCCGACCATCAACCGTATCGGCGGAGAGATATCGGGCATGGTGCCCAACCCGCTAAGCCCGGGGCGTAATGACGGCAAGCTCAAAAGCACGGGCGATGACACCGCGCTGGGCTTCAACG
This sequence comes from Pseudomonas sp. MG-9, assembly GCF_018729515.1. NCBI lineage: Bacteria > Pseudomonadati > Pseudomonadota > Gammaproteobacteria > Pseudomonadales > Pseudomonadaceae > Pseudomonas > Pseudomonas sp. MG-9. Next base: position 968,285 of record NZ_JAHHZH010000001.1, on the reverse strand, counting down.
CCGGCGTGCTGGTGCAGGCGACCGATCAGACCCGCCTGGGCCTGACGTATCACTCCAAAGTCAGTTACCACCTGGATGCCAAAACCAAGGTCACCGATGGCATCTTCAGCGTGCTGGGTGTCAGCGGCCGTAGCTACGACGCATCGCTGGATGTGGACACGCCGGAGTCGGTGGACTTTTCGGTGACGCATCAACTCAATAACGACTGGACACTCTACGCGGGCAGTACCTGGACGCGCTGGAGCCGCTTCAAGGAGCTGACGATTGAGAACAGCGGCTTGCCGCCATTACTCAGCGGCCAATTGGGAACGATCAGCGAAGAGCAGAACTGGCATGACACGTGGGCTCACGCGATCGGGGCGGCCTATCAATTGAATGACCAGTGGGTGCTGCGTGGCGGGTTTTCGGTGGATCAGTCACCCACCAACAATACCAATCGCGGGCCGCGCATTCCTACGGGCGACCGTAAGGTTGTCAGCTTCGGTGCCGGCTGGACGCCCGTGGACAATGTCACGATCGATCTCGCGTATTCCTATCTGTGGGAAGAGAGCGTACAGATCAACGACACCTCGGCCACCCGAGGTGCGTACAGTGCCAAGTACAAGAACAGTGCCAGCGGCTTCGGTACTTCGGTGAGCTACCGCTTCTAGTTGAGCGCTGTTAAGCGGGTCGGGAGTACGCGTGGCTCCCGACTCTCAGTAACCTGGTCTGAAAACGATCTGGCGTTGCTGTTCAGCGCGCCGCTACAGACCGCGACTCTTCGGGTTGCCAGCCACCCCCCAGCGATTTGAATACCGCCACCGCCGCGCGGGCCGATTCCGTTCGGGCCTGCGCTCTGGCATCGGAGGTCTGCAGCAACGTCTCGTCGGCGTGCAGGACATCGATCAGGCTGGCCGTGCCTTTTTCATAGGCGGTGAACGAGGACTGGCGAGCTTGTGTCAGCGCCACCTCGCCACCGGTGAGGGTGGTGGTCTGGGCTTGGCGATTCACCAGTGAGGACAGCGCGTTCTCTACATCTTCTGTTGCGCGCAGCACCGACTGACGGTACGCGGCCAACGCCTCAGCTTCCTGACCTTTGGCCTGATCGATCTGGGCGTTGATGCGTCCAAAGTCGAAAAGCCTCCAGCGCAGGCCGAGGACACCGCTCGACTGGCTCGCGCCGTTTGTAAAAAGATTACCGCCGGATACAGCCGTCGCGCTGCCCAGCAATGCGCTGAGGGAAAACTTCGGGTAGTACTCGGCAATCGCTTCACCGATGCGCGCGTTGGAGGCTGCAAGACGGCGCTCGGCCACGATCAGATCCGGTCTGCGTCGCAACAGTTCGGCCGGTGTTCCCAGCGCATTTAATGGCGGCGCAACAGGAATGCTTCCCTCACGTGCCAGTTGCGTACGGTGCATGCCGGGAGGCGTGCCGAGCAGCACATCCATTGCGTTCATGGCTGCCTCCAGACCGCTCTGCAGTACCGGAACGCTCGCCTGGACCTGCGACAGTTCTCCCTCAGCCTGACGAACCTGGTAGGTCGCGGCCAGGCCTTTGCTGTAAAGCAACTGGACCTTCTCCAGCAACGCGCGCCGGGTGTTGACTTGCTGGTTGGCAATATCCAGCCGTGCCTGTAATCCGCGCAGGGTGATGTAGATATCAGCCGTTTGCGCAGCGATCGCCAGGCGTGTCGCCGTGAAACCTGCGGCTGAGGCCTGGTATTCAGCCAGTGCAGCCTCACGCCCTCGGCGCAGTCCGCCAAACACATCGATCTCCCAGCCAGCCTCAAGGTTGACCTCGTAGGCATTTCCGTAACGGTCATAGCCAGGCGTTGAATTCAACACTTGGCCCAGTGGCGTCTCGACTGACTGATAAGCGCGTGCGGCCTGTGCGCCGATGTCTGCCGAGGGCAGCAGTGCTGCGTTTGCCGCACCCAGTCCGGCCCGTGCCTGGGTGACTCGCGCCGATGCCTGCGCCAGGTCCAGATTCTGCTGCAGTGCCTGGGTGATGAGGGTGGTCAGCACCGGATCATTAAAGTTTTCCCACCAGGCGACAAGGCTGCTCGGCGTCGATTCGGAGTGCGGTTCGACAGCTCGCTGCCCCAGGTAATGGTCCGAAAGCGGGGCGTCTGGACGCTGGTAATCCGGACCCACCGCACAACCTGCCATCAAGCCGGCGGTAACCAAAAGAGCAATTGGGCGGAGGGGAGGCATTGGAGTTCCTTAGTGGGATGTTTGTGACCATATTACGCAATGGTCACTTTATGTCAATTGACCCTGTTCGCGCTGATTGGAATGATCCTTAATGGATGCTGGAAATATTGAGCGATGTTCCTAAAGCGCAAAACACTTCACTGCTTGTGACTATTGACGATACTGGTCACTAGGCTGAGAATATGATGCTCATCCTATTTCAGTAAGGGAACCTATGCGCCGGCTCCGACCTTTTCCCATTGCCGCATGCCTGTTGCCTCTCGCCCTGGCGGCGTGCGGTGATTCCTCCACCGTTGCAGACCCGCGTACGCAGGCGCCTTTGGTCAGGACCACTGCTGTTCAGGCTTCGTCTGACGGTGCTCGGTCTTTCACCGGCGTGGTGGCTGCGCGCGTCCAGGGTGACCTGGGGTTCCGCGTATCGGGCAAGGTGCTCGAGCGATTGGTTGATACGGGGCAGACCGTCAAGCGTGGTCAGCTGCTGATGCGTCTCGACCCCATCGACCTCGGGCTGCAAGCGCGAGCACAGCAGGAGTCAGTCATCGCCGCTCGAGCCCGTGCCAGGCAGACAGCCGATGACGAGGCCCGCTATCGCGATCTGGTTGCCGCCGGCGCTATTTCGGCATCGGCCTACGATCAGATCAAAGCGGCCGCAGACACGGCCAAGGCGCAGCTCAGCGCCGCTGAAGCGCAAGCGGACGTCGCCCGCAATGCCTCGGGTTATGCGGTGTTGGTCGCCGATGCTGACGGTGTTGTGGTGGAAACACTCGCCGAGCCAGGGCAGGTCGTCAGCCCGGGCCAACCGGTGGTTCGTCTGGCGCGGGCAGGGCAGCGCGAGGCCATCGTGCACCTGCCCGAGACCGTGCGTCCCGCAGCAGGATCCACCGCGCAAGCCACGCTCTATGGCGACGTCTCGGGTGCCGTGACAGCAAAACTGCGGTTGCTGTCGGACTCGGCAGACCGTACGACGCGCACGTTTGAGGCGCGGTATGTACTGGAGGGCGCATTGGCCAATGCACCGATCGGTTCGACCGTCACCCTCAGTATCGCCGAGGGCTCCGCACCCGTGGTGTCGTTGCGAGTGCCCATCGCTGCGGTTTACGACCCGGGTAAAGGTCCTGGCGTGTGGGTCATCGCCGGCACACCGCCAACAGTGACCTGGCGACGGGTTCAGGTGCTGGGGTTGAGCGACGATTCGGCGCGAGTGGTCGGCGATCTCAACGTCGGCGAGCAGATTGTCGCGCTGGGCGCTCATCTGTTGCGCGAAGGGGAGACCGTGAGAATGCCTGCGCAGAGTGAAGCGACGGTTGCCGGGAGTCGTCCATGAACGAGGGACGATTCAACATTTCCGCCATCGCCGTTCGCGAGCGAGCGATCACGGTCTTTCTGATTTTTCTGATCGCCGTTGCCGGCATCTTGTCGTTCTTCCAGTTGGGGCGTGCCGAAGATCCTCCGTTTACGGTCAAGCAGTTGACCGTCATTACCGCGTGGCCGGGAGCGACTGCGCAGGAGATGCAGGATCAGGTCGCGGAGCCACTGGAAAAACGCCTGCAAGAACTCAAGTGGTACGACCGCTCGGAAACCTATACGCGGCCAGGGCTGGCTTTCACCATGGTCTCGTTGCTCGATAGCACGCCCCCATCGCAAGTGCAGGAGGAGTTCTATCAGGCGCGTAAAAAACTCGACGATGAAGCCATCAAGTTGCCGGCGGGCGTCATCGGGCCGATGGTCAACGATGAATATTCGGACGTGACCTTTGCGCTGTTCGCCCTCAAAGCCAAAGGCGAGCCGCAGCGCCTGCTGGTACGCGATGCGGAGTCCATGCGACAGCGCCTGTTGCATGTGCCGGGGGTGAAGAAGGTCAACATCATCGGCGAGCAAGCCGAACGGATATTTGTTTCGTTCTCGCATGACCGGTTGGCGACCTTGGGCTTGTCACCGCAGGATATCTTCGCCGCGCTGAACAGTCAGAACGTACTGACCCCGGCCGGATCAATCGACACCAGCGGGCCACAGGTTTTTCTGCGTCTCGATGGCGCGTTCGACACACTGCAGAAAATTCGCGACACCCCTGTGATCGTGCAGGGGCGGACACTCAAGCTCTCGGATGTGGCGACGGTCGAACGCGGTTACGAAGACCCGGCCACCTTTCGGGTGCGCAATAACGGCGAAGATGCGCTGTTGCTGGGCGTTGTGATGCGCGAGGGCTGGAACGGTCTTGATCTTGGCAAGGCGCTGGATGCAGAGACCGTCAGGATCAATGAGGAAATGCCCTTGGGCATGAGCCTCTCCAAGGTCACCGACCAGGCGGTGAATATCGACTCGGCCGTCGGCGAGTTCATGGTCAAGTTCTTTGTCGCGCTGCTGGTGGTCATGCTGGTCTGCTTTCTGAGTATGGGCTGGCGTGTCGGCGTCGTGGTTGCTGCGGCCGTGCCGTTGACCCTGGCGATCGTGTTTGTGGTGATGGCGGCCACCGGCAAGAATTTCGACCGTATCACCCTCGGGTCATTGATCCTGGCGCTCGGGCTGTTGGTCGATGACGCCATCATTGCCATTGAAATGATGGTGGTGAAAATGGAGGAGGGCTACGATCGCATCAAGGCTTCGGCCTATGCGTGGAGTCATACGGCGGCGCCGATGCTGTCCGGTACCCTGGTGACGGCGATCGGTTTTCTGCCGAACGGTTTCGCTCAGTCCACTGCCGGCGAATACACCAGCAACATGTTCTGGATCGTGGGTATTGCCCTGATCGCTTCCTGGGTCGTCGCGGTGGCTTTCACGCCGTATCTGGGCGTGAAATTGTTGCCAGACATCAAGACCGTCGAAGGTGGGCATGCGGCTATCTACGACACGCCGCGCTACAACCGTTTCCGCCGGATTCTGACAGGGGTCATTGCCCGCAAATGGCTGGTCGCAGGCACGGTTGTCATGCTGTTCCTGGTGGCGGTTCCAGGCATGGGCCTGGTGAAGAAGCAGTTCTTCCCGACCTCTGACCGGCCCGAGGTGATGATCGAGGTGCAAATGCCCTACGGCACTTCCATCGAGCAGACCAGTGCCACGGCTGCCAAGGTTGAGGCCTGGCTGCACCAGCAGGAAGAGGCAAAAATCGTCACGGCCTATATCGGCCAGGGGGCACCACGATTCTTCCTGGCGATGGCGCCGGAACTGCCCGATCCGTCATTCGCCAAGATCGTGGTGCTGACCGACAGTCAGGAAGCACGGGAAACCCTCAAGGTCCGTTTTCGTCAAGCCGTTGCCGAAGGGCTCGCCCCGGAAGCTCGCCTCAGGGCCTCGCAAATCGTGTTCGGTCCTTACTCGCCATTTCCGGTGGCCTACCGGGTGATGGGGCCTGATCCGGCGAAATTGCGCGATATCGCCGAGCAGGTGAGGGGCGTGATGCAGGATAGCCCCATGATGAGAACCGTGAACACCGACTGGGGCCCGCTGACTCCGGCGTTGCATTTCAGCCTCGATCAGGATCGCTTGCAGGCGGTGGGGCTGACATCGAATGCGGTTGCACAGCAATTGCAGTTCCTGCTGAACGGAGTACCGATCACGGCGGTGCGTGAGGATATTCGTTCAGTGCAGGTCGTGGGGCGGGCAGCGGGCGATATCCGGCTCGACCCCGAGCAGATCAGAGGCTTCACGTTAGTCGGCGCGTCGGGCCAGCGTATCCCGTTGTCGCAGATAGGCGAGGTCGATGTACGCATGGAGGATCCGATCCTGCGCCGGCGTGATCGCACCCCGACCATCACGGTGCGTGGCGACATTGCCGAAGGCTTGCAGCCACCGGATGTGTCGAGTGTGATCCTCAAGCAGTTGCAGCCGATCATCGAGCAACTGCCTTCCGGTTACCGGATTGAGCAGGCGGGCGCCATCGAGGAGTCCGGCAAGGCGGGCAAGGCGATTCTGCCACTGCTGCCGATCATGATCGCCATGACCCTGATCATCATCATTGTGCAGGTTCGTTCGATCTCGGCGATGATCATGGTGTTCCTCACCTCGCCGTTAGGCTTGATTGGTGTGGTGCCGACGCTGCTCATCTTCAATCAGCCGTTTGGCATCAATGCGCTGGTCGGTTTGATTGCACTGTCGGGGATCCTGATGCGCAATACGCTGATTCTGATCGGGCAGATTCATCACAACACGCAAGAAGGGCTGGACCCGTTTCACGCGGTTGTCGAAGCCACGGTGCAACGTGCCCGACCGGTGCTGTTAACGGCGATGGCGGCGATCCTGGCCTTTATTCCCCTGACACACTCGGTGTTCTGGGGGACGCTGGCCTATACCCTTATCGGCGGCACGTTCGTCGGAACCATCATGACGCTGGTGTTCCTGCCAGCGATGTACTCGATCTGGTTCAAGATTCGTCCTGACGATAATGGGCAGATCGAAACAGTCAGCCCGGCTTAGATCCAGACGCCTGAAATCGAGGCCTGCTCCGGCAGGCCTCTTTGCCCTTCGCGGGTACAGCCTGCGTCCGTTGCCTCGGTATTCCCGGGCAAATCAAATCCTGAAAGCCTGGCGATAGTTTGGGCTGGCATGCTTGTCATCGTTTCGCCCGGTGCGAATCCTCTCTCTTGAAGTCTCTGACGCGTCTCGTCTGGACGAGGCGCTGCGCAGCAGAAATGTACTTTAGTCCGCCACATAATCTGTTGCTGCAGCGATTCACCGCTGCTTGTATCCTTGCTCACGACAAGGACAGGCGGCTGCAGCCATTGAGTCGACCCATTAGTCGCTGGAACGGAAAACCGGACTTTCCCAAAGGTAGTAATGTGAAGCGTGACACCCATCTGGTAGTACTTTTGTTGTTGGTGATCGGCTGTTCCCTGGCGTCACTGACGGTCTGGAAAGTATTGGCCTCTCGTGAACGGGCACTGGAGGAAGTCAACGTCCATGGCTTGAACCTGACTCAGGCGCTTGCGACGTACTCCGAAGGCATCGTCCGGCAAAGTTCGTTGCTGTTGCTCGGCCTCGTCGAACGTCTGGAAACCGAAGGCAGTGGTCCGGCGCAGATCGAGCGGCTGAGTGCTCTGATCAACCGTCAGGAACCGTTGATGCCACAGCTCAGTGGCATCACCATCTACGATAATCAGGGGCGCTGGCTGATGTCTTCCAACCAGCCGATTCCCGCCGGGGCGAACAGCCGTGACCGGGTCTATTTCATTCATCATCGCGACGATCCCTCCCGCGAGACCTTTATCGGTCCACCGATTCAGAGCCGCTCCAATCAGGAATGGGTGATCACCGTCAGCCGCCGTTTCAATGGTCCCGGTGGCGAGTTTGCCGGCGTGGTGGCGGTTACCCTGGGGGTCGAAAACTTCCTGCGCCTGTTTGGCCAGATCGACGTTGGGCAGGAGGGCGCCATCGGCTTGTCCTATACCGATGGTACGTTGCTGGTGCGCTATCCGTTCCGCGAGCAGGACATGGGGCGCAACTTTTCCAAATCGCCGATCTATGCCAAGTACCTCGTCGATCGTTCAGTCGGCACGGCGTCGTATACCTCCAGCCTGGATGGCGTCGAGCGGCTCTACGCCTTCCGCAAGAGCGATCGGCTGCCATTGATCACCACCGTCGCCCTTGGCAAGCACGAAGCGCTCGCGGCGTGGCGCATGGAGGCATGGCTGTCGGCGGTGGTGGTGACCGGGCTGCTGGGGCTGACGGGCCTGATCGGCTGGTTCCTGATCCTGGATATCCGTCGGCGCACCAAGGCAGAGGATCAGTTGCGCGGGACGCAGCAGCAGTTGCTGTCATCCAATCGCCAGCTTGAGTTACTGGCGATGAAAGACGCCCTGACGGGGCTGGCCAATCGGCGCTGCTTTGACGAGAGCCTCGCGATGGAAGCCCGGCGGGCAAAACGTGACCGCACGACGCTGGCGTTGCTGATGATCGATATCGACTACTTCAAGCTGTACAACGACTCGTTCGGGCATGTCGCCGGCGATGCCTGTCTGCAAGCCGTGGGCAAAATCCTCGAGGCCTGCGTGCGACGCCCGTCGGATCTGGTGGCGCGTTATGGTGGCGAGGAGATGGGCGTGATCATGCCGGACACCGACGGGGACGGCGCTGCGGTGGTGGCGCAGCTCATCCTTGACCGCCTGCAGCAAGAGAACATCCCGCACCACGCCAGCCCGTTCGGACGACTGAGTGTGAGCATCGGGATCGCGACGGCCACGGGGTCGCAACTGGAACATCTGCAAGGGCTGATCGAGGTGGCAGACCAGGCGCTGTACAACGCCAAGGCGCTGGGGCGTAACCAGTTTGTGAAGGGGCATGGGTGAGCTGCGTTTTCGGCGCGCCTGGATGCGTTTGCACTGCACGCTGGGTTCATCGAAACCCGGCGTAGTCATTTGATCGTGACAACCACCTTGCCCTTGGCCCGTCCCTGTTCGACGTACTTCAGCGCCTCTGCCGTTGCCTCAAAAGTGAAGGCGCGATCAATCACCGGTTTGATGATGCCGGCCTCGACGAGTGCGCTGATTTGTTGCAGTTGTGCGCCGTTGGCACGCATGAACACAAACCTGTAACTGACGTCCTGCTTGCGTGCCTTGCGCCGTATACCGAGGCTCAGCAAGCGCATGACTTGCTGCAACGGCCAGGACAAACCCTGCTCCTGGGCGAATTGCGCGGTGGGCGGCCCGGAGATGGAAATCAGCTGGCCACCGGGCTTGAGCACCTTGAGTGATTTTTCCAGGACATCGGCGCCGAGGCTGTTCAACACCACGTCGTAGCCGTGCAAGACACTTTCGAAGTTCTGCCGGGTGTAGTCGATCACCTGATCGGCCCCCAACGCTTTGACCCATTCGACATTCGCGGTACTGGTGGTGGTCGCGACAAAGGCGCCAAGGTGTTTGGCGAGCTGAATGGCAACGGTGCCGACGCCACCGGAGCCGGCATGAATCAGCACTTTCTGGCCCTTTTGCAGTCGGGCGGTGTCGACCAGCACTTGCCAGGCCGTCAATGCCACCAAGGGCAGGGAAGCGGCTTGCGCCATGCTGGTATTGGCCGGTTTCAGGGCGATCGCGTTTTCGTTCACGGCGATCAACTCAGCGAACGTACCGATCCGCGTTTCTGGCGGGCGGGCGTACACCGCGTCTCCCGCTTTGAAGCGTGTCACCTGCGAGCCCACCGCAATCACCACGCCTGCCAGGTCGTTACCCATGATCAGCGGAAACGAGTAGGGCAGGATCAGCTTGAATTCGCCTTTGCTGATCTTCGAGTCCAGCACGTTGACGCTGCTGGCATGGATCTCGATCAAGACGTCGTGGGCACCCACGACGGGGGCGGGCGCTTCGCCGATGCGTCCGGGGTGCTTGCCATAGCGATCAATCAGAAAGGCTTTCATCGGGGTGCGGCTCTTGTCGGTTGTAAGGAGGGTAGCCGGTGCGTGGTCAGGCATCGAGAAACGCCTGGGCCTTGGCCACAAAATCAGTGTGATGCTGGAAAATGCCGCCGTGCCCGGCGTCCTCATAAATCACCAGCTCTGCGTTGGGGATACGCTTGGCCAGCTCAAACGAATTGACGCTGGGCACCATGATGTCGGTGTCGCCGTTGACGATCAGCGTCGGCGCGCGCAAACGCCCGAGGTCTTGCGGCGCCTGCTGGCCCCACGCGGTGATGGCTTTCAACTGCCGCAGGAACGCGCGGGGCGTCGGGCCTTTGTCGCGATTGTTTTTGCGTGCTTTCAGGCGTTGCAGATACTGCGAAGCGGCTCGACGACCGTTGAGCGTCGAAGTAAAGAACAGGTAGAACTTGGGATCGCGCAGGGTCAGCAAGCCTTTGAGAATCAATGGCCACGACACCGGGCCGACCTTGTCGATACCGCTGCCGCCGGCCGGCCCGGTGCCGGTGAGAATCAAACGCCGCACCCGATCAGGTGCTTTCAGGGCGATGTCCTGAGCGACGAAGCCGCCGAGGGAGAAACCGAGCACATCAACGGTTACCAGCCCCAGCGCCTGGATCAACCGGATGGCATCGTCAGCCATTTCACCGACGGTCAGTGGAGCGGTGCCACCCGAGCCGCCGATGCCGCGATAGTCGGTGATGATGACGCGCCGGGTTTGCGCCAGATGATCGATGATTACGGGGTCGAAGTTGTCCAGTACGGCGCCCCAATGGTTGAACAGCACAAGGGGCACGCCGGTTGCGGGGCCGCTGTCGCGATAGGCAAAGCGAACACCGTTGACCGTGATCGACTGGTTCGCCGCGTTGATGAACGACCTCGACGAAGCCGAGGGGGGATTTGTCTGCATTGAATTCATGTCTACTCCGGACAGCGGCCGGATTCGATGCCGTATCTTCCTGCATCGAATCCGTCGCGAATGCTCGCTACTGAAAGATCACGGTTGGCTCTGGTAGCGCTCGGCAACCGCCGACTGGCGGATCTGCTGCAGCAGGCCCTGACGTGCAGTCTGCAGGCCATCCCAGCGTTCAGCTTCGTGCAGCGGCGGAATGGTCACCGGTTCGCGACGATCGAAACCGACCAGTGCAGCGTCTACCAGATCGCCCACTTCCATGATTTCGCTCAGGGTGTTGATGTCGACGCCGGAGCGATCCCAGATTTCCGTGCGGGTGGTGGCCGGCAACACGGCCTGCACGTAGACGCCCTGAGGCGAGAGCTCCAGGCTCAGGCCCTGGGAAAGGAACAGCACAAAGGCCTTGGTCGCACCGTAGACCGTCATGCCGAACTCCGGCGCCAGGCCCACCACCGAACCGATGTTGATGATCGCACCGTCGCCGGCTTTGGCCAGGCGCGGGGCGATGGCGCTGGCGAGCCGCACCAGCGCCGTGGTGTTGAGGGCAACCAGTTGCGCAACGCTGTCGGTACTTTGATCGATGAAGTTGCCGGACAGCGCGGCGCCGGCGTTATTGACGAGGATGCCGATACGGGCGTCGTCGCGCAGGCGGGATTCGACGCTTGTCAGATCGCCGGGTTGGGTCAGGTCCGCCGCAATGACATCGACGGCGACGCCGTGTTCGCTGCGCAAGCGCGCGGCCAGTGCGTCCAGGCGAGCCTGATCGCGGGCGACCAGGACCAGATCGTGACCGCGTTGCGCGAAGCGCTCGGCGTAGACCGCGCCAATGCCGGTGGAGGCGCCAGTGACAAGAACAGTAGGGCGAGTGCTCATGGGGTATCTCTTTTTCAGGGTGTGAGAAATAGAAAGCGTTCAGCTTGCGCTGGCGCTCGATTCAGCCAATGTCGGGTAGTCGATGTAGCCTGCTGCACCGCCGCCATAGAGGGTGGCGGGATTGAACGCGGACAGCGGCGCGCCACGCTTGAGGCGCTCCACCAGATCCGGGTTGCCAATGAACGGGCGACCGAAGGCGATCAGGTCGGCCTGGTCGTCAGCGAGCCTTGCAGTCGCCAGGTCCAGGTCATAGCCGTTGTTGGCGATGTAGGTGTTTTTGAAGCGCTGGCGCAGGGCGCCGAAATCGAAGGGCGCCACGTCACGCGGGCCACCGGTCGCACCTTCGACCATGTGCAGGTAAACCACGCCGAGGGCGTCGAGTTGCTCGACGACGTAATCGAATTGCGCCTGCGGATCACTGCTGGATACGCCATTGGCCGGCGACACCGGAGACAGGCGCACACCGGTGCGATCCGCGCCGATTTCATTGATCACGGCCGCCGTCACTTCGAGCAACAGACGCGCACGATTTTCAATCGAGCCGCCGTAAGCATCGGTACGCAGATTGGCGCTGTCCTTGAGGAACTGATCCAGCAAATAGCCGTTCGCGCCATGAATCTCCACGCCATCGAACCCGGCAGCGACCGCGTTGGCCGCAGCCTGGCGGAAATCGGCGACGATCCCCGGCAGTTCGCTGATGTCCAGTGCGCGCGGCTCGGAGACGTCTTCAAAGCGATTGTTGACGAACACTTTGGTGGCGGCACGCAGCGCAGAAGGGGCCACGGGGGCGGCGCCGTTTTCTTGTAGATCAACGTGTGACACGCGGCCGACATGCCACAGTTGCAGGAAGATTTTTCCGCCCTTGGCATGCACGGCATCGGTCACTGCACGCCAGCCGTCAATCTGCGCCTGCGTGTAGATCCCCGGGGTGTCCTGGTAACCCTGGCCCTGTCGGGAAATCTGGGTGGCTTCGCTGATCAGCAAGCCGGCGCTGGCGCGTTGGCTGTAGTAGGTGGCCGCGAATTCGCTGGGGACAAAGCCCTGGCCTGCGCGGTTGCGTGTCAGCGGTGCGAGAACGACGCGGTTCGACAGCGTGAGGCTGCCGAGCGAGTAAGAGGTGAACAAAGTCTGCTGGGTCATCTGATGAATCTTCCGTGCCCGTTGATGGAGATCGGTGATGCGTGCAATTAGGATGATGATCGAAATCTAAACTGTCAATGGTTTTGATTATGGACAACATCTATGTATCATCGAACGCAGGATTTCCCGGTAAACACGAGGTATTGCACGTGAGAGTGACCAAGGCCCAGGCGCAGGCCAATCGAGAACACATCGTTGAGACGGCCTCTGAGATGTTCCGTGAACGTGGCTTTGACGGCGTCGGTGTGGCGGATCTCATGGCGGCCGCCGGCTTCACCCACGGAGGCTTCTACAAACACTTCGGGTCGAAGGCCGATCTCATGGCCGAAGCCTCGGCCTGCAGTCTTGCCAAATCGCTGAACGCCGCCCAAGCGCTGGATGTGCCGGGTTTCCTCAACGTCTATCTGACGAGGGAACATCGGGACGGTCGCGGCTGCGGATGCACCCTGGCCGCGTTGGGCGGCGACGCAGCGCGTCAGTCGGACGAAGTGAAAGCGACGTTTGCCGAGGGCATTGAGCACACCCTGCAAACCCTGGGAGACAAATACCCGACGGGGCCGGATGCCGAAGCGGGTGAGGGGCGAAGGAAGATGATCGACCTGCTGGCACGGGCGGTCGGCGCGATTATCCTGTCGCGCGCCTGCCCGGATGATTCCGCGCTGGCGGACGAGATTCTTGAGGTGTGCCGCGCGCAGATGCTGGCTTCATTGCCGGCCGATGACGTCGACGCGCAGTAGCCGCGCGGCTCATTCTGCGAGCGCTTTGGCCCTGGCGATGGAAAACGCTTTCGGCAGGCGGGCGCCATTCTTCGCCGCAAGAATCTCGGCCATCACGCTGACCGCGATTTCCGCAGGTGTCTTGCTGCCGATGTAGAGGCCGATTGGCCCGTGCAGGCGCTCAAGTGACGCCTGGGTCTCACCAAAATGCTCGATCAGGCGTTCGCGGCGCAGCTGGCTGTTACGCCGCGAGCCGATGGCACCGATATAGAACGCCGGGCCGTGGAGCGCTTCGAGCAAGGCCAGATCGTCGAGTTTGGGGTCATGGCTCAGGGCGACAATGCAGGTGCGCAGATCCACCGCGAAATCGCGAACCACGTCATCCGGCATGCCGACAATGCGCTCCACGCCGTCTACCGCCCAGGTCTCGATGTACTCGGGACGCGGGTCGCACACCGCGACCTTGAAGCCGTTGAACAACGCCATGGTCGCCAGATACTCGGCCAGCGCGCCGGCACCGATCATCAGCATCCGATAGCCCGGCCCCAGGGTGTTGAGCATCTGCGCGCCATCAAAGCTGAATTGTTCCGGCGTCGCGGTGGGTTCGAGCGTGACCTGACCGGTCGCCAACGCGAGCTGACGGCGAACCAGTTGCCCGGCGTCCAGTTGCGTCAGCAGCTCGTCGAGTGACGGCCACGCGGGGTTGAACTCAAGGATCAGTTCAAGCGTGCCGCCGCAGGGCAAGCCGAAGCGATGCGCCTCATCGGCGCTGACGCCATAGCGCACCACTTGCGGTGCGCTGTCGCTGAAACCGCTGCCGCCATGGGCCGTGGTGTAGCGATGGATCAGGTCATCCTCGATGCAGCCGCCGGACACGCTGCCCACCACGCGACCGTCGTCCCGCAGGGCCATCATCGACCCTGTCGGGCGCGGCGAAGAACCCCAGGTGCGCGCCACCGTGGCGAGCAGCACGCGCTCGCCGGCGGCGAGCCAGTCCCGCGCCGTGCGCAGGACCAGCAAGTCGATACTTTCCATCCGTTTCTCCTCTAGCGCATCTGCAGGATGATCGGGCTGCTGCTGGCCGGATCGGTGCGTTCACGCAGCTTGCCCACCGTCTGCGCATCCACAGCACTGCCCTGATTGCCCCAGGCGCTGCGCATGAAGCTCAGCACTTCGGCGATCTGCTGATCCGACAACTGCTCACGGAAGGCCGGCATGCGATAAGCGTCGGGCACTCCGGCCGCCACGACCCGCTGCGAACCGTTGAGGGTGATGTTGATCGCCGAGGCGCTTTCCCCGGCCAGTGCAGAAGTCGCACCGGCCAGTGGCGGCATCCATTCGGGCTGGCCCTTGCCGTCCAGGCCATGGCACGAGGCACAGCGCGTCACGTAGGTATGAGCACCGGGCGTGTCCGGGCGTTCCGCTGCCGATGCGTTTTGATACTGCCAGGGCGCGCCATCGCGCGCGCGGTCGCCGGGCAGCGATTTCAGGTAGTGGGCGATCGCGGTCAAATCAGCGTCGCTCATGAACTGCGTGGAGTTGTTGAACGCCTCGGTCATCGAGCCGTAAACCACCGCGTGTTGGTTGCGCCCGGTCTTGAGGAACTGCACGATTTGCGCTTCGCTCCAGCGGCCCAGGCCGGTGTTGTGATCATCGCGCAGGCTTGGCGCGTACCAGCCATCGAGCAAGGCGCCGGCGAGGTATGGCGTGCCGGATTCATCCAGTGCCTTCTCGTTGAACGCCAGGCCACGGGGCGTATGGCAACTGCCGCAGTGCCCGGCGCCTTGAACGAGATACGCGCCGCGGTTCCACAGTTCATCCTGCGACGGTTTGGCCACGTAGGGCTCGGTGTCGGTAAACACGCCGTTCCACATTGCAATCGGCCAGCGCAGGTTCAACGGCCAGGGAATGGCACTCGGGATGTTCGCCTGTTTGACCGGCGCCACGCCTTTCATGAAGAACGCATACAGCGCACGCACATCGTCGTCACTGAGCTTGGCGTAGGACGGGTAGGGCATCGCCGGATACAGACGGCGACTGTCGGGGGCCACGCCGTGACGCACGGCACGGTCGAAATCCGCCAGGCTGTAGTGGCCGATGCCGGTTTCCGTGTCCGGGGTGATATTGGTCGCATGGATCGCGCCCAGCGGTGTGGCCATTTCCAGGCCGCCGGCGAACGGCGCGCCGCCCGGCACGCTGTGACAGGCCACGCAATCGCTGAGCCGGGCGACGTATTCGCCACGGGTGACCAGCGCCGGGTCGATGTCGGCCACGGCGATCTGATGGTTTTCCAGGCGCGAGACAGGCTCGCGGGTGACATACCAGGCCAGCAGGCCTGCCGCGACCAGGCACGGCACTGCCAGCCAGCCTGCGGTTCTTGCGAATCGGCTGTTATTCATGGACGCTCCGGCGCTGATCAGGTGAAAGTGTGTCGGCTCATGGGCAGGCTGCGCACCCGCTGACCGGTCAGCGTTGCCACCGCATTGGCGACGGCAGGCGCGACGGCGGGCAATGGCGGTTCGCCGATGCCACCCATTTTTTCTCCGCTCTCGACAACACGCACGTGCACCCGGGCCATCCGCGCAGGCGGCAGGATCGGATACAAGTCGTAGTTGCGCGCCCGAGGTTTGCCATCCACCCAGACGGATTCCTCCACCAGCGTCTGCGACAGCCCCAGCGCCACGGCGCCATTGACCTGCGCTTCGACAATCGCCGGATTGACGATGCTGCCCGGGTCAATCGCCTGCCAGATGTCGTGCACCTTGACCTGGCCGTTCTCGATAGACACCTCGGCGATCACCGCCGTCTGGGTGCCGAACGGCGAAGCCATCGCCACGCCTCGCGCACGTTTAGTCCCGTCCTCGGCGGTAAACGGCCCGCGCTTCCAGCCGCCCGACAGCTCGCCCACCGCGTGCAGCAGCGTGGTCAGCCGCGGGTTGTCACGCAGCAGGTGCAGGCGCAGTTCGAACGGGTCCTTGCCGCCCTTGTCCGCCAGTTCGTCAAGGAACGATTCATAGAAGAAGTCGTTGAGGGAGTTGCCCACCGAACGCCAGTAACCCAGCATCGCCGGACCTTTGACGTAGATCTGCGCGATCCGCTTGTTGGGGATCGCGTAGGACTTGCCCGACAACCCTTCAAGCGCCGTGGGGTCGAGCTTCTCACCCTGCTTGCCGGCGAGGGCCTCGGTCGGGCCTTCGGTGGCACTGATCGCTTCGATTGCCAGCGGCCAGCCATCGTTGTCCAGCGCCGCGCGGAAATTCACCGCGGCAACCGGACGGAGCACGTCACGCAGGAACTCTTCCTCGCGACTCCAGATCAGTTTGACCGGGCGGCCAACCGCCTTGGACAGGGCGATCGCCTGAGGATAGGGACTGGCCGAGTCGTAGAGAAAATGCCGACCGAAGAATCCACCCAGCAGTGGTGAATGCAAGGTGATGCGCGACGGATCCAGCCCCGTGCGTTTGGCGATGTCCGCACGGAACATGTCCGGCGCCTGATTCGGCAGCCAGACCTCCAGCGAACCGTCCGGGTTGAATCGGGCCAGCGCAGAAGGCGGTTCCAGTTGCCCGTGGTTCAGGTATTGGTTGTGGTAAGTGGCGTCGATCCGGCTCTTGGCCCCGGTCAGAACCGACGCCACGTTCCCTTCATTTTCATCATCCCGGGCTGGCCCTTTATCGTCAGCGAGTCGCTTGAGCCAGGCATCGCTGGAAAAGTCGGCGGGCATCGGCCGCACTTGGCTGTCTGCGGTGGGTTCCTGCCAGTCGACCTGAATTGCTTCCACCGCACGTTTGGCGTGCCACCAGCGTTCGGCAACCACCGCCACGGCGCCCGGCAGGCGATGCACGGAATGCACGCCTTTCATCGCCTTGACCTGGTCTTCGTTGCGCAGGTTGCCCACCGTCATGCCCAGACGCGGGGCATGTTGAACGGCGGCGTGCAGCATGTCGTCGACCTTCAGGTCGATGCTGTACAGCGCCTTGCCCGTGGACTTGTCGTAGGCATCGACGCGCTTGACCGGTTTGCCGATCCAGCGGAACTGACTCGGATCACGCAGCTTCACAGAAGTCGGATCGGGCACCGGCAGATCCATCGCCTGCTCGGCCAGTTCACCGTAGGCCAACGAGCGGCCCGACTTGGCATGCACCACTTTGCCAGGCTCAGTGGTCAGCTCGCTCACCGGTACCCCAAGCTTCTGCGCGCCGGCCTGCAGCAGCATGGCGCGGGCGAGGGCGCCGAGGCGGCGCATGACCGGGTAGCTCATGCGCACCGACATGCTGCCGCCGGTGATGCGCATGCCGTTGTCCATGACCACATAGGCTTCACCGGGCGGGGCGGCTTCGACCAGGAAGGTCGCCGGATCGGCATCCAGCTCCTCACCGACAATTTGCGCCATCGCGGTGAACGTACCTTGGCCGCCCTCCATGAACGGGCAGAGCAGGCGTACGCGGTTGTCCGGGCGGATTTCCAGAAACGCCGGCACCTGCGTGCCGCGCTCGGCAGTGGCCGTCGCTACTGCAGCTTGCACGCGTGTCGCCCCCAGCGGCAGGCCGAAGCCGAGCACCAGAGCGCCGACGGCGGTGCCGGTCAGGAATCGTCTGCGCGACAAGTTGACCGGATCATGCAGAGCCAGTGTCGATGCTTGCAGAGAAGGGTCGATACGAACGTTCATCAGGCGTCTCCCTTACCGGCAAGCTCATGCACGGCAGCATGAATGGCGTTGTACGTGCCGCAGCGGCACAGGTTGACCATCGCCGCCTCGATCTGCGCGTCACTCGGCTTGGGGTTCTGTTTGAGCAACGCGGTGGCCGCCATCACCTGCCCTGACTGGCAGTAGCCGCACTGTGCGACTTGCAGATCGACCCAGGTCGAGACGACCCGTTTGCCCACGTCATCGGCCTCGATGGCTTCAATCGTGGTGACCTCGCGGTCGACCACACCGGCCACCGGCGTGACGCACGAGCGCACCACATTGCCGTCCACCAACACCGAGCAGGCGCCGCATTGCGCCAGGCCACAGCCGTACTTGGTCCCGGTCATGCCCAAGTCATCGCGGATCACCCACAGCAAGGGCGTATCGGCGTCGGCATCGACCTGATAGGTCTTCTGGTTGATTCGTAGTTCCATGGTTCACCCGCTTGATCATCGGTTGACGTGCATTGTTATCAGCAGTGACACGCGGCGAGGCGCATCACGGTAAAGCGTGTCTTTCGCTCAACTGGCCGCGTTGCCGAGCGCTTCTGCCTCGAGTGGCTGCCCGCGCAGCAGCGCAAGGTCACGGCTGGGCGCGGTGCCGAACAGGCGGCCATATTCGCGGCTGAACTGCGAAGGGCTTTCATACCCGACCGCAAACGCCGCCCGCGAAACGTCCAGGTGCTCGGTCAGCATCAGCCGGCGGGCCTCGTTGAGCCGCAGCCACTTCTGGTATTGCAGCGGGCTCATGCCGGTGAGCTGGCGGAAATGATGGTGAAAGGTCGGCGTGCTCATCTGCACCCGCGCCGCCAGCTCATCGATACGCAACGCCTCGGTGTAATTGACCTTGAGCCAGTCGATGGCTTTGGCGATGCGATACCCCTGACCATCGACGGCAGTGATCTGTCGCAGCCGCGCGCCCTGATCGGTATTGAGCAGCCGATAGTGGATTTCCCGCAGGATCAGCGGCGCCAGCACCGGGATTGCTTCAGGCTCATCGAGCAACGCCAGCAGGCGATCGAGCGCTTCTTCCAGGGCGGACGACATGTTGCCGATGCCCGCGCCTGTGCTCATGGATGGCTGCCGTTTCGCAGGCAAGCCCCCCTTGCTGAGGATCTCGGCGAGCATGCCGACATCCAGTTTCAGCACCAGCCCGACACAGGGCTGGTCGGGGCTGGCAAGCATCACTTCGGAGTTGGCGGGCAGGTCCAGCGACGTGACCAGAAACCGTGAAGGGTCGTAGCTGTAACCCTCACCACCGACCCACAAACGCTTTTCGCCACGACCCACCAGAATCAGGCTCGGCTCGATCATGCACACCACGGGCGGCGCCGGCTGGTCGCGACGAAACAGCGCCAACCCGGGTATGGCGGTGGCGAAGTCACCCGGTGCGCTCACGCGCGGGTCTATGTTCAACGCCAAAGGTGATTCATGGCGCAGGGGGGTATCGATCATGTCAGGTCACTCCTGTTGATCGAACTCTAGTCTGCTACCGAGGTGTTTCCTATCCATCACCCTGCATCCTCAGAGGATCAGGCAAGCATTCAAGAGGAATGCGCTAGGGCAGAGGCTGATCGACCGGGAGAATGTGTCGAACTGTTACAGGAAAGTCCTTACAGGAAAGCCCTTAAAGGAGAGAGCCCCTATGCAAGTCTTCGCTTATGGTGCCCATGCGGGCGACAAACCGCTTGAACCCCTGCGTATCACTCGCCGTGATCCCGGCCCGGAAGATGTGCAGATCGAGATTGCCTACTGCGGTATCTGCCACTCGGACCTGCACCAGGTACGCGCCGAATGGGAAGGGACGCAATACCCTTGTGTGCCCGGTCACGAGATCGTCGGTCGGGTCACCGCTGTCGGCCAGAAAGTCACCGGGTTCGCCCCGGGCGATCTGGTCGGAGTGGGCTGCATCGTCGACAGCTGCAAGCATTGCCAAGAGTGTGCCGAGGGCCTCGAGAACTACTGCGACGGCATGATCGGCACCTACAACTTTCCGACCCCGGACGCACCCGGCTGGACTCTCGGTGGTTACTCGCAGGCGA
Organism: Pseudomonas sp. MG-9; assembly: GCF_018729515.1. NCBI lineage: Bacteria > Pseudomonadati > Pseudomonadota > Gammaproteobacteria > Pseudomonadales > Pseudomonadaceae > Pseudomonas > Pseudomonas sp. MG-9. Next base: position 948,380 of record NZ_JAHHZH010000001.1, on the reverse strand, counting down.
TCGTCGTGCATCAGCGCTACGCTTTGCGCATTCGCCACCCCGAGGCACAACTGGCTGCCGTGGCGCCGCTGCTGTGCGCGGGCATCACCACCTGGTCGCCGCTGCGCCACTGGAACGCCGGCCCCGGCAAGAAAGTCGGCGTGGTGGGCATCGGTGGCCTGGGTCACATGGGCATCAAACTGGCCCATGCGCTGGGCGCGCAGGTGGTGGCGTTCACCACCTCTGAATCCAAGCGTGAAGCCGCGAAAAGCCTGGGTGCCGATGAAGTGGTCGTCTCAAGCGATGCGCAGCAAATGGCCGCGCACCTGAAAAGCTTCGACCTGATCATCAACACCGTCGCCGCCCCGCATGACCTGGACGCACTGCTGGTTCTGCTCAAGCGCGACGGCGTGATGACCCTGGTGGGCGCGCCGGCCTCGCCGCATCCATCGCCCAACGTGTTCAACCTGATCATGAAGCGGCGCACCCTGGCTGGATCGATGATCGGCGGCATCCCCGAGACCCAGGAGATGCTCGATTTCTGCGCCGAGCACGGCATCGTTTCGGACATCGAGCTGATACGCGCCGAGCAGATCAATGAGGCGTACGAGCGCATGCTCAAGGGTGACGTCAAATACCGTTTCGTGATCGACAACGCGACCTTGGCACCGTGAAAAATCACGCGTCCGGGCAATCGTCCGGACGCGTTCCTCTTTTGTCCGCAAGCAAAGCCAACACGCCTCTGCCCCACAGGTAGTTCCAATGACTTCTCTTTCTACAGAAAAACGCGGCTGGAGCGCCGTGCTGGCCATGTCGTTGGCCGCATTCGCCCTGGTCGCTTCAGAATTCATGCCCGTCAGCCTGCTGACGCCGATTGCGGCAGACCTGCACATCACCGAAGGCCAGGCCGGGCAGGGGATCTCCGTGTCCGGTGCCTTCGCCTTGATCACCAGCCTGCTGATTGCCTCGGTCGCCGCTCGCATCGAACGCAAGACGTTGCTGCTGGGCCTGACCTTGCTGATGATCGTCTCCGGTACGATCGTCGCGTTCGCCCCGGGCTACCCTTCATTCATGTTCGGGCGTGCCTTGATCGGGATCGCGATTGGCGGTTTCTGGTCACTCTCGGCGGCGACCGCCATGCGTCTGGTGCAGCCCGAGCAGGTTTCCCGTGCGCTGGCCATCGTCAATGGCGGTAACGCTCTGGCGACGGTCATCGCCGCGCCGGCGGGCAGCTTCCTTGGCTCGCTGATTGGCTGGCGCGGTGCATTCTTCTGTGTGGTTCCTGTCGCAGCGCTGGCGGCCGTGTGGCTGCTGATAAGCCTTCCGTCTTTCAAGGCCGAGCGCCAGGCCGGTAGCGGCAACGTTCTGCGGCTGATGAAGCAGTTGCCAGTGGCCTTGGGCATGGTCGCCGTCAGCGTCTTTTTCATGGGCCAGTTCATGCTGTTCACCTACCTGCGGCCATTTCTCGAAGGCGTGACTGGCGTCAGTGTCTCAACCTTGTCGTTCATGCTGCTGGGGCTGGGCCTGGCCGGTTTTATCGGCACCTTTTTGATCGAACGGTTTATGGGCCGCGGCCTCTACCGCACGTTGACTGTCATCCCGTTGATCATGGCGGCCATCGCGCTGGCGTTGGTCAGCTTCGGCAAATCACCAGCGCTGACCGCCGTGTTGCTCGGACTCTGGGGACTGGTTGCCACCGCCGCGCCGGTCGGCTGGTGGACCTGGCTGGCGCAAACGCTTCCCGATGATGCGGAGGCGGGTGGCGGCTTGCTCGTGGCCATTGTCCAACTGGCGATCGCGGCAGGGGCCATCGTTGGGGGGCTGGCATTTGACCTGAGCGGTTATAAAGCCACATTTGAGCTGAGTGCTGCTGTCCTGGTTGCCGCGTCTGTGCTTGCCTGGCTGGCGGGGCGCAAAGCCACTGAAGTTCATCTTGGCGAGACGAGCGCGACAGCCTGACGAGATCGGCAGACGCGGCTTTCGAAGCGCCGGCTACTATCGAGATGCATCGGTGATTGCGGTGGCGCAGAGGCTCAACGAAACGGCTACGGTGGGTCGCATTTAGCGTAGCTCGCTCCATGCCTTGATGATCACTGAGTCGACATCCCCTGGCGTCTCGCGTCATCGTTCATTTTAGTGAGCGTATCGACAATGACACTGTCCCAGGCCAGCAACTTGTCGTGTGTCTGTTGATCGGAGATTTCCTGAACCTCCAGCACCTTGTCGAGCAGCGCCTGGCCTTCGCTGGAACTGCTCAGAATGCTCTCGGCTTTTTCAGGATTCCTGTTGGCGCGCATCATCACGTCCATTTCTTCATCACTGAAATGTGCGGCATAGAGGTCAACCGCCATGCTTTTCAATTCGTTCAGATCGATTTTTGCCATCACGACATCGTAAATGTCCTGATCCATTACATCTTCGAAACGCGGCGAGTAGTGTTGCACTGCCATGTCGACGATAGCCTGGAACTTATCGTTGGCTGGGCTGGCCTCGATCAACTCACGGGCCTTGTCTTTGCCGGCGCCACAGGCGCTTAGCGTTACTGACAGCAATATGGCAAGCGTCAGTTTTCTCATGGACATGAGCCTTTTTCCTTAAAGGGTATGGAGAAGCCTTGATGGGTGGCGATCAGATGAGTCCTGACGAACGTTCAGCAACTTATCGATCCGTCGGCCGCAACTTAACATCGCGAACACAAGAGCGATAGCATAGTAATATCGCCCCGCTAAACAGCAAATCCTGTCCTCACTTCGCCACACTTTCCAGGGAAGGTAACTTGAAGCACGCCCAAACCAACGCTGCAAAGAAACCAATGGCCGCAGGGCCATTCGCTCTGTTATTGACATTGGCAGCCGTGATCACCGCCGGGTGCTCCCATAAACCCCCGCCAGTAGAGCGCGACCCGTGCCTGGACGCCGGCCCGGTCAAAAGCACGGCCTACGATAGTTGTGTGGCTGATCGGGAAGAGCGCAAAGCGCAAGCACTCCGTGTCCTTCTCAGCGATGACCCCGCCGATCACCGGCAACTGCAACTTGCCGAGCCCGACGAAAACTCCTTTCAATTATCCGACTTTCCAGACTCGCCCATCCCCGCGACTTTTCGCATTGCTGATTCGATATCCGCGCGCGAAAGGCAGGCGCTGCCGTTCAAAGTCAGAGTCACCTGGAAACATGCCCCGACCACCGCGATGCTGAAGTCTCGGGATCGTGCGCGAATGGCTGAAATGGAAAGCCTGATTCGATCAGCCGCGACGGATAACGGATTGGCGAAGTGGGTGTGTACGGTGACCGGTGTACATCAACGGGAGTGGATCTTCTACGCCCGGAACGATGCTGTATTTATCACCCAAATACACACCGTCTTGGCCCCGACCGGACCTTATCCTGTCGAATTGACCAGCCGCAAAGAGCCTGCCTTGAGTGCAGAGGAATCAGGTGGCGACAGGGTGAATCAAGCGATCCGCATCACGCCCAAACAGTGCGTGGAGTGATCTGATCCGCAGAGTAATAGAAGCATCTGAAACGGCGTCGTCGCCTGTTTCCAGGCCCGCGAACCCGGCGCGTCTGAGCCAGAGGCGTGCGTTCGAGCTTCGATGCGGCGGATCAGTTGAAGAGGATCAACAGGAGTTTGTTGAGGCGCGTCATGACAAGCGCGTTCCCGAGCGGATCAGCCCCTTTGCCGTTAACGCTCGAAGTTTTTCCCGCAATGCTTCGCGCTCTGTCTTGGGCGTTATAGGATCAACGACGAGATATTGTCTGTCGCACCACGATTCGATCTGGCCGAGCCAGTAGGTTTGTCCGGCGTGCCCCGTGTCGAGGCGCGCCAATAAGTAGCCCAGTTGCTGCCATGTCGGGAGCAGTCGAAAAATGGCACGGCGGCGCATCAGCGTGAGTTCATGCCAGTCTCCATCGAGTTTGGCCGTCAATGCGCTACGCAATAAAGGCCACGATACTTTGTCCAGTTGCGCAATCACCGCCGAAAACACTTTATCCGACGGATCATCGAGTGCCTCGAACAATTCCGGCAGTTGATCATCGCGAAGCAGGCGCGCTGCTGCCTGGCGCACGGTGACACAGGCCGAGCGTAATGCTGGTGTGTGCCAGCGCTCGGGCAACTCTGCAGCCAGCTCAGCGGTCAGGCCGATCACGCCCAGCCAGTGCTGTTTTGCCGTGGGCAGAGGCTGGCTCAAGCGCTCTGCCAGAACGGTATGCGGATCAACGCCGTTACGAGGCGCAGCCCAAAGTGCCAGATTGCGCACTGCCGGCGACACATCCAATAAGGCTTCGCGCAGTACAGGTTTCGGATCGGACAGGAGCGGTAGCAGCGCATACAGCACGCGCACGCGGATCCTGGCACCCGGGCGTGACATGGCTTCAAGCAGCAGTGGCAGACTTTGCGCCTTCGGCAACGTCAGACTTGCCGACACCGCCATCAACCGGACGGTCGATTCGCGATGAGCCAGAGCGCTGCGTATCAGCGTTTCGGGAGCCTCGGGGTTTTCCAGCAAAAGCGTAAACAGGTAGCGCGCGGTTTTGCCCTGGCGATTCAAAAAGTCGGCGTAGACTTCATCCCGGCAATCCACCGATTGCAGCATCGCACGTACCGTCGACAGTGTCTGACCGTGGTCGACACGGCGTTGTGCAGCCAATGCCATCAGGGGTTCAAGTGCGAACAGCCATGCGTGGGTATGAGCAGGCGACAAGTAGTGCTTCAGGCCCGCCGCTGCCAAATCGCGAACCTGAGGTACCCAATCGTTCAGGCGTTCGATCAACACCGTCAGTGCTTCGGGCGACGGCTGCCTGCACAGTTCTCGCACCGCAACTTCTCGAACGAAGCCGTTCGAGTCATTGCTCACGTCTGCCCAAGTCCCGGTGTTGCCGAGGCGGCTGAGTATCTCCAGCGCCTCATTGCGCCGATAATCTTCATAAGTGCAAGGCTGGCCTTGCTTGCGTACCAAGCGGGCCAGCCAGTCTTGTGTCGTGTTCATTGGGGCCGTCCTGTGCGTCCTTGCGGGGGCAAATTGTTTGCGCAAAAGCGCCAGCCTACGCGACTTGCTCCCGTGGGCAAAAAAATCCTTGCTGCCCGGCCTTTGTGCCCTCTGAATGGGTGGCTTCGACGCGCAAACATCTATCCCGCCGACGTTGCCCCTGCCGCCGGCACCGGGTGACGCGACGTCATCAGGCCGATAAAGGAAATCGCCAGTGCCAGGCCAATGGTTGTGGTGACTTCGGTGCGGTGCTCCGGGGTGATCATCATGACCGCCAGCGCTGCGCAGATGAACCCGATCACCAGCCACGTCAGCCATGGAAACAGCCACATGCGAAAGGTCAGTTCGACATTGCGTCGACGTAATATCCGACGCATGCGCAACTGCGATACCGCAATCGCCAGGTACACCAGCAAGGCAATCGCCCCGGAGCTGGCCAGCAGGAACTCGAACAACCCGGCAGGCATGAAGTAGCTCCAAACGGTGATCGACGCGCCGAGCACAGTGCTGGCAATGACGGCTGCACGTGGAACGCCTTCTGCAGAAGTCGCCTTCAGTGCCTTCGGTGCATCGCCGCGACGGCCCAGCGAATACAACATGCGCGAGGCAATGTAGATCGAGGAGTTCATGCAACTGGCCACGGCGATCAATACCACGACATCGACCATGAACTTGGCATGGGGAATGTTCATGATTTCCAGAGCGCGCTGATAAGACCCTACCGAAGCCAGCAACGGATCGTTCCAGGGCACCACGGAGATGACCACGAAGATCGAAAGCAGGTAAAACACGCCGATACGCCAGATCACCGAGCGTGTGGCCTTGGCAATGTTCTGCGCCGGGTTGCTGGATTCGGCGGCGGCGATGGTGACCGCTTCAGTACCGATGAAGCTGAACATGATGGTGATGAAGGCGCCGACGACCGCTGACAGGCCATTGGGTGCAAATCCGCCGTGCTCGGCCATCAGGCCGCTCAAACCGCTGACTTCGCGGTCGGGCACCCAGCCCATCAACACGGCAAACCCCACGGCGATGAACCCGATGATCGCCACGACCTTGGCCATGGCGAACCAGAATTCGAATTCACCATATTTGGACACGCTGAACAGGTTGGTCACCACCAGCGCGATGATCGATCCCAATGCGAACAGCCAGGCATCGACCTGCACAAACCATTGGTTCAGTACATGGCCGGCCGCCAGCGCTTCGATGGGAATCACCAAAACCCAGAACCACCAGTAAAGCCAGCCGATGGTAAAGCCAGCCCAGCGCCCGATGGCCTGATCGGCGTAGGTGGAGAACGAGCCTGTGTCGGGATTGGCGACCGCCATTTCGCCGAGCATGCGCATGACCAGAACCACGAGCAAACCCGAGAACAGATAAGCCAGAAGCACCGCCGGCCCTGCCGCCGCAATGGCATGTCCTGAGCCTACGAACAAACCGGCGCCGATAATGCCGGCGATGGACAGCATTGTTACGTGACGAGGCTTGAAGCCCTGCGCCAATTGGCTACTCGAATCCATGGAGTTCGGGCTGATCATTGGTTTTTATTCTCTGCTGGTCGACATTTAAGCGAGTTGACGGGGCAATCGATCACCCTCGTTGCCGATCGAGATCCCCGAAAGAAGTCCCCTTCAACCGCCGCAGTTCTTATCAACCGCATCATCATGATGTGGTTATTTTGACGTAAAACACCGTCACCTTACCCGGCCTGTCCGACGCCTCAGTAGCCTGATTGCGCCACAACCGTGCCTGATATCGACACGCCTGGACCATGCGTTCAAGGTGGAAACCGGCCGGTCACCTGCAACGGCAACTTCATTGATGACCTGCGAAACCATCTGTCGCGCCGTCAGTCGCCGCCACTGAACACTCCAGAACCGCAGCCCTCTACCGACTAACAAGTCACCGGGGGGCATGACCATGAACGACGGTCGGAAGGAGCAGGCGTTGGCCGCCTGGCGAAAATTACTTGAAGAGCCAGAGATCCGTATGGACATCGAGGATCAATATGACGAGCTGCTGAAAATGGCCGATACGATGGAGCAGGAAGGGCTGATTACAGCAACTGAATGGCGTCAGCTAGTGCGCAAGGCCGGCGCGAGGTTCGCCCAGGCCATTGAGGGGCTTTCGGGCGGAACATAGAAACTTTGCGGACGATCGCGATCGTCGGTACCAAGGAGCGGCATAAGGCGTTAATGGGATCTTGTATTAATTGCGAATGGTTTTGTATAGCATGCGCGGGAGTTTTTTTGGCGGTTTCACTCCCTGCATTGGCCTATTCGTAAAGGTTTCTCCCTCCATGCGTCGAACCCTGCTTTCCATTTGTGTGCTGCAAGCATTGTCGCCTGCCTCATGGGCTGAACAAACGGGGGGATCACCCTCAACCCTCGAGCTGGACGCCACCGATGTTATCGGTACTGCGAATTACGAAAGGGCGGACGGCCCGGTCCAGGGTTATCGGGCGACGCGCTCGGCCAGCGCCACACGCACCGATACGTCGATCCACGAAACCCCGCAATCGATCAGTGTGGTCTCGAAGGATGCAGTCGAGGATCTGGGCGCCACCCGTTTGCAGGACGCGCTGGACTACGCCGGGGGCGTGGGGCGGGCGAACAATTTTGGTGGCCAGGGCCTGACCACGTTTACCGTTCGCGGATTCACCACTGGCGAGTTTTATCGCAATGGTTTTCCGATCAACCGCGGCTATCCGAACATGCCGGATGCCAACACGATTGAGCGCCTCGAAGTGCTGCGCGGCCCGGCCACCATGCTCTATGGTCGGGGTGATCCTGGCGGCACGTTCAACGTGGTTTCCAAACAGCCGTTGCCCGAGCGCACCGTCACCTTGGGCAGCCAACTCAATGATCAGGGCATGAAGCGTGGCACCCTGGACGCTTCCGGTCCGCTCGACGAAGAAGGGCGCCTGGCCTATCGACTGAACGTGGTGGGCGAGGGCGGCGACACCTTCCGCGATCACGTCGAAACCGAGCGCTACGGCATCGCGCCGGTGCTCACCTGGCAGGCAACCGACGCGACCAAGCTGATTTTCGAAGGCGATTTCATGCGTAACAACGCGCCTCTGGATCGAGGCGTGACACGTTATGCGAAGCAGACAGGTACCGCCTCGCGCGACAGTTTTTTCGGCGAGAAAGACGCGGGCAAACTGCATAACGACAACAACATGGCGCAACTGCGTTTCGAGCACATGCTCAACGACGACTGGACGCTGGGGGGCGGCTTCCAGTGGCTTGATGGTTCGCTCAAGGGCAACGCAATCGAGGCCAACGGTATTGCCGCTGACGGTCGCACCCTGGGGCGCAACTTCAACTATCGCAAGCTGGAGTGGACCGACAAGGATACCCAGCTCAATCTGACCGGCCATTTCGATACCGCTGGTTTACAGCACACGTTGCTCACCGGCATCGAGTATGAGGATTACGACTACAAGTCGATCATTCAACGCTCCAGCGGTGCTGTCGGCGCGTACCCGATCGACATCTTCGATCCGGTGTACGGCCAGCCGCGCCCGGCACTCACCCGCACGCCGACTCATGACAAGGAAAACCTCAAGACTTATGCCGCGTTCGTGCAGGATCAGGTGGCACTGACCGACAAACTGAAGGTGCTGGCCGGGGCGCGTTTCGAACGCTTCGAACATGATTACGACACCTATGTGCCCGGCGCCAAGAGCTGGCAGGCGAGTGACAACGCGGTGACCCCACGCATCGGCGTGACCTACGACCTGACCGAGACATTGGCGGTCTATGCCGACACCGCGCGCTCCTTCAAGCCGAACACCGGGGCAAGTCGCCAGGGTGGTGGATTTGCGCCGGAGAAGGGCAAGTCTTACGAAATGGGTATCAAGTGGGAAGCACTGGATCAGCAGTTGAGTGTTGATGCGGCGGTCTATCAGATCGAAAAGCGTAACGTGTTGACCACCGACCCTGTTGATTCGACCTTCAGCGTTGCGGCCGGTGAGGTACGCAGCCGTGGTTTCGACGTCAACGTTGCCGGCAACCTCACGCCCGAATGGCGCGTGATTGGCGGCTACGCCTATGTCGATGCCGAAGTGACCAAGGACAACGTGCTGCGCTCTGGCACGCGGCTACTGAACATCCCGAAAAACAGCTTCAGCTTGCTGAATATGTATGAGTTCCAGGACGGCACCCTCAAGGGATTGGGTCTGGGTACCGGCCTCAAGTACGTCGACGAGCGCGCCGGACAAACCGCCAACACCGCGTTCTCGATGGGCAGCTACACCGTTGTCGACTTGCTCAGCTTTTACAAGATCAATGACAAGGTGCGGCTCAACCTTGACGTGAAAAACCTGTTTGATCGTGATTATGAAGAAGGTGCATTCGGCAACGTTTACGCCTACCCGGGGGCGCCGCGAACCGTGCAAGTGGGTGTTTCCTACACCTTGTAAAAGGGAGGAAGGCAAATCTCACGCGCCAGAAATGAGACAGCCCTGAGTATTCGGGGCTGTCTCATAGTTACTCCGTAACAGCGACGGTTTTACATCCCCGTAGAAAACTCAGGTGGGTGTTTGATTGAAGGTCGTATCGTGCGCAAGGCATCATCGTACTGACAAAGTAAATGCAAAGCCCAGTCGGTACGTGTGCGGATGCGAATATCATTTTCGTCTGAGGGAATTTCGCCATTCAACATCGATTCAACATTTCTTATGATGAGTTGTTCAGGCAAATACAGGATCCGGCTGTTTTTGTAGCTTGAAGCACGCAATTCAGTCATTGGATAGGCTCCCCCGAGCCCAGCCGAAACCCCCACCAGGAGCGCTGGCTTGTGTCCAAGTTCGCCGAGTCCCGCGTATAAAAAGAAATTTTTCAGCGCCGGGCAAGCCATGCCATTCCACTCCGGGCTGATCACGATCAGTGCGGTTGCTTTTTTGAGGATGGATTGCTGGACACTCCAGATTCCATCAATGTCTTCTTCTGGCCACAGCGGTAGCCGACTAGAAGCCAGGTTCAGCAGTTCGCCTGAATCACAAAGACCAAGTAGCTCTAATCGGTCGCGCAAATATTTAGCGACTTTGAGTGATTGGCTGTTTGCTCTATTCGATCCAGACAGCAGAACGATATGACGGCTCATTGCGCCACCTTCTGTTTAGCGTTGTGTGCTTTGGGGGCGACGCGGCGTGAACGCACGATGGGCCAGAACAACTCTTCTTTCCAGCTGATCGGCGACAAGTGTTCGATACCGTATAAGGGCGGGCGCCGGCGGGTAATTTTGGCCGTTCCGAACAGGATGTCCCAGAAGAACAACAGGTTGCCGAAGTTGCCCTTGTAATGCGTGACACCATCCTCGGCAGTCAAGCCGTGATGGGCTGAATGAGTGGAGGGGGTGGAGATCGTTCGCTCCAGAACCCAGACAACAGGACGCAACACACGGATGCCATACAGTTTGTCATCCCACGCAACGCTGCTGTGCGCTGCGAAGATGACGATCATCTTCAGGATCAGATAAACATAGTAAATATGCGCAAGCCCTAGATAGATCAGTATGCCGGACAGCCAGATGCTGGGCATCAGCATGTAGTAGAAGCTGTTGTTTCGATAAACGATGCGGACACTCATGTACGGCGCGGAGTGGTGAGCGCGGTGCAGCGCATAAAGTGCCGGGACCCGATGTGTCAGTCGATGCCACCAGTATTGAGTCATGTCATCCAGTACTAGAAACAACACGAACCCTGCGACCCAGGGAATGGTGGCCAGGGCGCCTTTCATTTCCGGAACAGCCAGGCTCATGATTTTTCCACTGAGCCACATGACACTGGGGAACGTGATTGCAACCAGGATCCCGGAGCCTATGACTTCGATCAGTACATCGCGCTTCCCGCTCGACGGCTGTCGGAGCGAAGAACACGCGAGTTCCAGCAAGATGAAGGCAAGAAATATCCCGGCCACTATGACGGAAGGATTGTTGACGAGCATTATTGTATTCATGGCACTCTCGATTCAGGCCCCTGCGGGCAATGCCATTTCATTAGAAGCCAACGAGTAAGCCATCCCAATGCGCGAAACGGACAAAATTGAGCGAGAACAGGCCAATCGTTTCCCCCAGCGCTTTCACCGCGGCAAATTGGGCCAGGTGCTGGAGCGTTTCCTGGATAGCCAGGCCTTGAGAGAAAACAGCGATTACAGCCTGATCGAGCTGGATCAGCTTTGGCGCGAGGCGGCGCGCATCGACCCGGCGATCGGGTTGAAACTGTTCACGCTATTCACGCCTCAGGACTGGCATGTTCTGGCCTATCTGTGCTTGTACAGCCCCGACGTTTTATCCTCCATGAAGCTTTGGGCCCGCTACGCGCGGCTTGCGTCAGACACGGACACGGTGCGACTGCTCAATGATGAAAACGGCGTCGGCATCGAGCTGTGCGTCGATGCGCCCAGTGAGCTGGCGCGCTATGTCATTGAGCACTACGGCGCAATGTCCATCGCACAGATGCGGCGGGGAACAGGGCAGATGGTGCAGCCGGTCCTGGCAAGATTTACTCACTCACGTCCGTCGTATTACAAGCAATACACCCAATGGTTTGGGGGCCATGTCGAGTTTGACTGCCCGATTAACTGCTTCTATTTCGATGCTCGAAGCTTGAGCCTGCCGATGCAGACTCATCATCACGGGATGCTTGAGTTATTGACCCAGGAACTGGATCGACGGATCGCCGCGCATCGGAATTTCAGCGGTTGGTCAGCCAAGGTCGCTGAAGGCGCGCGACGCTCTCTAGCGAGAGGTGAAACGCCCAATCTGGACCCTCTGGCGAAGGCGCTGCACCAGACGCCAAGGACCTTACGCAGACGACTGGAAGAGGAAGGTACAACCTTCAGGCAATTGCTCGATCAGATTCGCGCAGAATTGGAACTGCATCTTGAATTACAAGGAGAGTCGTTAACGGAGATTGCAGCTCAACTAGGCTACAGCGATTTGACGGCGTATCTCCACGCCCGAAGTCGATGGCGTGACAGGAAGTAATGTAGCGGGCCCGCATTTTTCGGAACGACAGCGTTACCTCACAAATCACCTCATCCCATGCCAGTAATTTCCCGGAGCAGTGGCATATCGTGTTCTTTACCTGATATCAAAGCGCATTGAAGCCATCGACGAGAGCTTCCCCAAGGGTAGATTTGGTTCGTCTTCTGCCGCTCATTACCAGGAAGGCGTATCGGACAATGGGATGATCCGAAGCTGTCGAGCCTGGCGTTTGCGCAGTGACATCCGGCTAGCCGATCTGCTCCATATCGGCAAGTTGGACTTGATCTCTACCACTTGCTTTTGCACGGTACATCGCGGTATCGGCACGTCGAATGAAGGCGTCAAACGATTCTGATGGAATCCACGTCGCAACGCCGAAGCTACAAGTCACCTGTCCAACTTCATCGAATGGCAGGGTGCTTATCAGAGCTCGAAGCTTTTCGGCTAGCAGTCTTGTGTTATTCAGTTCGGTGTCGGGGCAGATCAATGCAAACTCTTCTCCGCCGGTTCTGCACAGTAGATCGGTTTTGCGTGTTGCCGAACGTATCCGTGCGCACAACGACTTCAGAACGTTATCGCCGCACTGATGGCCCCAGCGGTCGTTGATCTGTTTGAAGTGATCGACGTCAAACATGATCAGCGACAGAGGGCGGTATTGCACGTTAGCCTCGATGAGCAGGCGTTCCATCAACTCTTCGAAGTATCGGCGGTTATAGACTCCGGTCAGGTGATCGGTAATGTTCAACAAGCGCAAGTCTTGCGTGCGTTCATCAACCAGCGAGAGCGCGCGGGCGCGCTGCGTAATCAGCAAGTACACCATCAGGGTCAGCAGCAGCGTCAATCCCGCACCGAACACGATAATCAGGCTGATGGACAGGGTGTAGCTGTTGGCGACCAGAAAGGTTGTGCTGGGTCTGAACCGGATCAAGTAATTTTGGTCGGCTACTTTCAGCAGCCGCTGCGCGTACAGCGCTGAAGGGGCAGCAGGGGCCGAACTCTGATAAATGTTTTCCCCTTGATGCTGCGTGTCGATCAATGAAAGCGTCACGTTCAGTCGTTGCAGACTTGGCAATGGAATGCCTTGTTCCATCAAAGAAGCCAGGCGTACGGTGGAGACAACGAACCCCTGCAAATTATCATCGCTCAATGGAACCCCAGAGAGCTCCTGGAATACAGGTGCGACAAAGAAAATTCCCGACTGCCCATTGGTCATTTTCAATGGTTGCGACACAACGATCTGACGTGTTTCTCGTGCCTTGCTCATCAAGGCCTGGCGACCCGGGCGAGCCAGAACATCCATGCCGGGTATGATCTTTACGTCATCGCGCTTCAATAAGTAGAGCAATATCCAGTGTTCGGGCCGGCGGGTGAGGGGGACTCTTTCGCCAGTGTCGGGATTGATTTCATGGTATGAAAAATCGCTGGTGCCGTTGCGAAGCGCCTTGGCGCGGAACGCTTGGAGATCCTTCTCGAGAATCCTTGATACCCAGCTATAGGCTTCGTCCTCTCCAACCAGAGGCGTAACGAATCCCAGAAACTCTTTTTCAGTGACATCGTCAGCGTTGATAAAGAAACGCCTCACAACGTCCAGTTTCAAGACCTGGGTATTGAAGCGTCGTTGCAGGCGACTGAATCTTTCGTCGACCTCCAGTTGGAACGCAACGTTAACGGTACGTTGCTCCGACCTTACGAACAGGATCAGCACCAAGAACGTGACGGCCACCCCAGCCAGGCACACCAGACCGCAAAGAGCCACGTCTGATGCTTTGAGTGCGTTCTGACGAGTAGACATCATTTTGTGTTCCTTGCTCATCGCCAAAAACAGTGTGCAGTGACCTTGAGTGCTTTTGGAGTATCGGCACGCTTGTCGTTATCTTTATAAATCAGGCGTTACCGCAAGGGGCTTTATATGAAGTCTCGGGCACTAACGTGAAGGGCCGGATTTTCACGGTCCAGAAAGCGCTGCCGCTGATGGGGCGGGGTGGTTCAATCATCCTGTCCGGATCCAGCGCCGGCACCACGCGCGCACGAGCATTCATTGTCTCGGTCTGGCAATGCGGGCTAAAACTTTCCGCTTGATTCATAAGATAAAGTGATAGGTGCCGAACATCGGTCTAAACTCTGAGCCTCAATTGTGCTCCGCAGCGAGGCTAGCGTGCCATGCAGTCCACCCTCAAACTGCTCGTTCAGCCCACCCAATATATGTTCTTCACTGGCAAGGGCGGGGTTGGCAAAACGTCGGTTTCCACAGCGGTATCAATCGCCTTGGCTGATTCAGGCAAGAAGGTGCTGCTGGTTAGCACAGACGCGGCCTCGAACCTTGATGAGATGCTCAATGTCGAGCTGAGCAATCAGCCTGTCGCGGTGCCGAATGTGCCTGGAATGTTCGTGCTCAACATCGACCCCGGGACCGCTGCCATCGACTACCGGGCCCGGGTGGTCGAGCAAATGGGCCCCCAGGCCAGCGATCAAGATATTGCGCTGGTGCGTGAGCAACTCTCGGGAGCATGTACGACCGAAATCGCAACTTTTGATGAGTTCTCCCACCTCCTGTCACAGGGCGGCGCGGCCTATGATCATGTTGTGTTCGATACCGCCCCCACGGGGCACACGCTCAGGCTGTTGAGCCTGCCCAAAGCGTGGAGCGGATTTCTGGAAGGCAATGATCGCGGCGCGTCATGCCTGGGGCCGCACTCGGGGTTGAAAATGCAGGAGCAACTTTTCAATCAGGCGTTGGCGGCGCTCAACAATCCAGCCCTGACCACCGTCGTGCTAGTGGCTCGACCGGACAAAGGCGCACTGGGCGAGGCCGCGCGTTCCTCCGATGAACTCCGTGAGCTGGGTCTGGAAAATCAGCGTTTAGTGGTGAACGCTGTGTTCAAACGCAGCGACTTGAATGACCCGATCGCAGCCGCCATCGAAGCGATCGGCCAGCAAGCGCTCGACGAGATGCCCACGTCGCTGCGCCAGCTTTCAACTGACTACATTTCGCTCAAGGCCATAGATTCCGTTGGCTTGCCCGCGCTCCGCGGTCTGCTTTCCCCGGAACTTGCCAGGCCAACAACGACTGCACCACAAGCACGCTCACCCTTGGAACATCACACGCTCTCGGAACTGGTTGCCGAGCTTGCGAATGACGAGCGCGGGTTGATCATGGTCATGGGCAAAGGGGGAGTAGGCAAAACCACCATTGCCGCCGCCATCGCACTTGGCCTGGTGCAGCACGGCAAGTCCGTGCATTTGAGCACGACGGACCCTGCGGCGCATCTGACGATGACCCTCAACGCCGATGTTCAAGGGCTCAGCGTCGGCCGCATCGACCCGAAGGTCGAAACCCAAAAATACGTCGACAAGATCGTGGCTTCCCGCGCTTCGGCCCTGACGGAAGATGAAATAGCCTTGCTTATCGAGGATCTGCGCTCGCCCTGTACCGAAGAGGTCGCTGTGTTCCACGCTTTCTCCCGCGTGGTTTCTCAAGCCAGAACCTCGTTCGTGGTGCTGGACACCGCTCCCACAGGGCATTCGCTGTTATTGATGGATGCCACAGGCGCCTATCACCGTCAGATGCTTCGAGAATTCAAAGGCCAAGCCTCGGACCATATCGTCACGCCATTGATGCGCCTGCAAGATGCGGACTACACCAAAATCATTCTCGTGACGCTGCCCGAAGCCACACCCGTGTCTCAGGCCGCAGCGCTGCAGGATGACTTGCGCAGAGCCAGCATCGAACCGTTTGCCTGGGTGGTCAATAAGTCGCTATTGGCCACAGACACCACCGATCCGCTGCTGCGAGCGCGTCTGGATAGTGAGCAAAAACAGATGAATCGAGTCGCGGAGCAAACCAGCCATGCTGTCATTTTGGTGCCCTGGGCCGCGGAGCCGCCTGTTGGCGTCGCTGCGCTAAAGCACCTGCTGGATTGATGCGCCAGCCACCCACCACGGGCACCTTCAGGCACCCGCAAGCGTGCAATGGTGGTCGCTCAGCAACGGTTACAGGTTTTGATCCCTAGCACTGTATAGACGGGGCAGAAACGGAAGATGCCAGTGGCCAGCGGCACTAAACCTATCCAACCCCACACGCCGATCACACCGGACAGACTGAGGCCAATGAGAAGCAGACCGGCGATAATGCGCAGGCTACGGTCAATGGTTCCGATGTTCGCTTTCATGGCAATCTCCCGATCAATGGCTGCGCCGGGTCTCCAGCGCAGTAAACAACAACATGCCGGCCAGCATGGCCAATATGAATACGATCACTTGCCAGTGTCCTGTCAGCAAAATTGCCACTGCGGGGCCCGGACAGATGCCGGCGATGCCCCAACCGATGCCGAACAACAGGCTCCCGCCAATCAATCGCGGGTCCAACTCACGCTTGATCGGTAGCTGCATTGGCCTTCCCAGCACCGAACTGGATTGTTGTCGCGCCCAGGTTAGCGGGCCAAAGGCCACGCCAATTGCGCCGACCATGACCAGCGCCAAGGAAGGGTCCCAGGCACCGGTTAGATCCAGGAAAGCGAGTACTTTGCTCGGGTTGGCCATGCCGGCCAGAAGCAAGCCCAGGCCGAACAGCAGGCCAGCAATGAACGCGGTCAGTCTGGTCATGTTCACCCCCCCATCAGATGACGCAAGACAAACACCGTGACGAAACCACTGAACATGAAACACACAGTGGCGACCATCGATCGCGGCGAAAGGCGCGATATGCCGCAAACGCCATGACCACTGGTGCAACCTGATCCGTATCGTGTGCCGATGCCCACCAATACACCGGCGACGATCAGTCCGAACCAGCCACTTTTGAACTCAATGTGTGGCAGCGTGCCGAACACTCCCCACAGAAGCGGCGCGATAAGCAGACCCAGGAGAAAAAGTGCCTTCTCATTTCTCCCCTCGCTCCCGCGCTGTAAAACACTGCCGATGAGGCCACTGATGCCTGCGATACGTCCATTGGCGACCACGAACAGACTGGCCGCCAGGCCTATCAAAGCGCCACCGGCAAGGGAGGACCAGGGAGTGAAGTTGAGCCAGTCGACATTCATGAAGTTTCTCCGGCGAAAAATTGTTGGTAACGGGTTTGGAGGGTTGCCAATGCTGCGTGACGACTGATGCGATAGAACACCTGCTTTACGTCACGGCAGCTCATGTACATGACTAAACGGCTTTCACCAGCAAGGCCACCGCCACCACCATGGAAACCGCGGCGAAGCCTCTTTGTAAGTGTGGCCCCGCCAGCCGGGCCGCAATCAGACGCCCACCGAGCATTCCGACCAGTGCGCCAGTGGAAAACGGAATGGCGACTGCCCACTGCAAGTGCCCGGCTGCGGAGCTTGCCGCAACGCCGGAAATTGAAACCAGCGCAATAACGGCAAGTGACGTCGCAAGCACTGACTGCGCTGTCAAATTGGTGTATCGCTGGAGCGCCGGCACCATCACAAAGCCACCGCCCACACCGAGCAAACCCGAAAGCCCGCCCGCGACAACGCCAGAGACGGCGAGTGCCCACGCACACGGACGCGTCCAGTTAAGCTTTCCCCGGTTCACGTCCAATAGACAAGGCGGCGGTTTGGATGTGACGGGGGGCTTTGACTCCGTGGAGGGAGGGAGCGATCGTTGATATACCCGAAATGCAACGTACATCAGCACGAAGGCAAACATGATCGTCAACGGACGGTTAGGCGTGCGCTGTGCCAGCCAAAGGCCAAGGGGTGAACACACGATCCCCGCTCCTGCAATCAGAAGCGCGGCTTTATAACGGACGGTGCCGTTTTTGAGCCCCATTACGGCACCCAGGGTCGCGGCCAGACCGACAGCCAGTAAACCGATTGGCCCTGCCTCGGCTATGCTCAACCCCACTCCGAATACCAGTAAAGGAACAGCCAGTATTCCTCCTCCGGCACCGGTCAGAGCCAGGATGACCCCGACAGTAAGCCCGAGCAGTAAGACAACGATCATCTCAGTCTCCTTGCTTTCACGCCGGATTTCATACGTCGGCCATCTCAGGCTTCGCCATCCACTCATGGCCCTTGAGCATTCCCTTCCAATACAGCGGTGGAAGAATCCGCTCTTTGAGCAGCCATGCCAGCCGCGATGGCCGGGTACCGTCAATCAGCCAGGATGGAAAGCTGGGGGCGACCTTGCCGCCATAGGTGAACTCAGCCAGTACGATCTTGCCGCGTTCAACCGTCAGCGGGCAGGAGCCGTAACCGTCGTAATGGGCGCTGCCTTTTGCTTTACCCATTGCCGCCAACACGTTATGGGCAACGACGGGCGCCTGCTTGCGTGCTGCTGCCGCGGTTTTGGCGTTGCTGGTATTGATGGCGTCTCCCAATGCATGAATATTGACCCAGGTCTTATGGCGCAACGTGGCAGGATCGGCATCGATCCAGCCAGCCGCGTCAGCGAGAGGGCTGACCCGAACGAAATCCGGCGCAATCTGCGGTGGCACCACATGAAGGAGATCAAAGTCGCGCGTAACACGTTGGGAGCTGCCATCCGGATTCACGCAGTTGAACGTTGCAGTCCGTGCGGGTCCATTCACGCTGGTGAGTGTGTTGCCGAAATTCAGGTCGATACCATAGGCCGTGATGTATTCCATCAGTGCGGGAACATAGTCGGGAACCCCGAACAGCACCGCGCCGGCGCTGCAAAACTCGATCTCGACGTTGTCCAGTACACCGGTACGTTTCCAGTGATCGGCAGACAGGTACATTGCTTTTTGCGGTGCCCCGGCACATTTGATTGGCATGGGCGGTTGCGTGAAAACTGCACGGCCACCACGCAGTTGCTGCACCAGTTCCCACGTATAAGGCGCAAGGTGATACAGGTAATTTGAAGTCACGCCGTTGCGGCCCAGGGTGTCCGACAAACCCTCGATGGCATGCCAATCGAGCTTCAGGCCAGGACACACGACCAGTTGCTCGTATTTGACGACTCTGCATCCATCAAGAATGACGGCATTTCTCTCGGGTTCGAAAGCGGCGACCGCCGACTTGATCCAATGCACACCGCGGGGGATGGTCGTGCCCATTGTGCGCGCAGTTTGCGGCGCATCGAAGACTCCACAGCCGACAAGTGTCCAGCCAGGCTGGTAGTAGTGCACATCTGCCGGGTCGATGATGGCAACGTCGAGCCCAGGATCTCGCGCCAATAAACTGGATGCAGTCGCGATACCTGCCGCACCGCCTCCGATGATGACCACGGTATGCTGCGCCTCAGCCACTTCGACGGGCGTACGTCCCTGATTGGCAATCCGGCGAATGACGCCTTTCATATCGAACCCGGCTTTTTTCGCCGTCTCGACGATGTGTGGCAGGGATTGTTTACCCGCTTGTGAAAGTGCCCACATCGTTGTCGAGCGCATGCCGGAACGGCAATAGGCCAACACCGGTTTTGGAAGCGATTCAAGAAGCTTGCCGAAGGCGATACCTTGTTCGTCGGTGACTTTGCCTGATTCCGCAGGAAGGTAGTGCGCTTCGATGCCGACGGCTTCGGCGGCTCGTTTGATTTCGGCAAACAAGGGTTGATCACTGCCTTCGCCATCGGGACGGTTACACACGACGGTACGAAAGCCGGCCTCTTTCAGTTCGGCCAATTGGTTGGGAAAAATCTGTTCGGATACCGACAGTCCAGGCGCAAGGGGGCGAATGTCCATAAGTGACTCCGTTATGGGTTTTTTCTTATGTGTAATTTGGGGAAGGCAACGTCAGGCGACGTTGAGCGGGATTTTCAGGTAGCGCGTCCCGTTCGATTCGGGCTCAGGCAAGTGCCCGGCGCGCATGTTGACCTGAACCGAAGGCAGGATCAGCGTCGGCATTTCCAACGATGCATCGCGCTTTGTGCGCATCGCCACGAACTCCTCCTCACTGATGCCATTACGCACGTGAACGTTGTGCGCGCGCTGGTCGGCCACGGTACTGACGAATTGCACCTCGCGCCCACCTGGCTGGTAGTCGTGGCACATGTAAAGCAACGTATTGGCCGGAAGGCTCAGCACCTTGTTAATTGACTGGAACAGCGTGCGGGCATTTCCACCGGGAAAGTCACAGCGTGCAGTACCGTAGTCAGGCATAAACAAGGTGTCACCGACGAATGCAGCCGTTTCGGTTCCATCGCTGATCACATAAGTCATGCAGGCGGGTGTATGGCCCGGTGTATGGAGCGCGTGACATTGCAGCGAGCCAATGGCAAACGGTTCGTCATTGACGAACAGGTGATCGAACTGACTTCCGTCGCGGGGCATATCGCCAGCCGTATTGAACAGCGTGCCAAACACTTCCTGCACCGTGGAAATCTGGCTGCCGATGCCTATTTGTCCACCGAGCTTTTCCTTCAGATAGGGCGCTGCCGTGAGATGGTCCGCGTGGACGTGGGTCTCGAGAATCCAGTCGACCCTCGCATTGAGTTCGTTCACCCTCGCAATCAACTTGTCGGCAGACGTTGTGGCGGTGTGGCCGGACTTAGGGTCGTAATCAAGTACGCTGTCGATTAACGCGCAGTGGTGGGTAGCCTCATCCAGCACAAGATAGCTGACGGTATTGGTAGCAGAATCGAAGAATCCTTCGACGTGAAGTTTGACGCTCATGACCTGTCTCCTTAGGGGCTTTTACCAAGCCGCTCACACTAAGGACTGACATAGCAATAAGCCTGCCAGGCTAGAGTTGTACAGAGTCAGGATCATATCTATATGATTTTATTGGTTTAATTTTCTATAAGTGGTTTTGTTTTTTCTGCATCATCCTTGATTTACTGCCATTGGCAGTCCGTATTGACAGCGGTGGCAGTGCCATAACAGGATGGACGGATTCTCAGGAGCCACGATGAAGACTATCCTGCCCATCCCAAGCAATTCACTTCCGCACTCGGATCAAGTGCAGTCACTTGTTTCGTTTCTTGAGCACGAACCCCAGCCGATGATCGTGCTCGATCCGGACTACAATATTCTGGCTGCCAATACGGCCTATCAGCGTCAGTTTGGCAGCGCTGATAAACCTTTTATCGGCCATAAGTGTTATCAAATCTCGCACCATTACGACGTACCGTGTGATCAGGCGGGTGAGAACTGCCCGATGAAAAAGGCGCAGGAAATGCGCGGACCGGATCGCGTTTTGCACATTCACCACACACCTCGGGGCCCCGAGCATGTCGACGTTGAATTGCGTCCGATTCTAGACGAGCACGGAGTTATAACCGCCTATGTGGAGCGTCTCACCCTGGTCCGCAGCGCCTCAGCGCGACCCAGCAACGAAGGCTTGGTTGGTTGTTCACCAGCCTTTAACCGTGCCCTTTCGGAGCTGCAGCGGGTCGCACCATCAATGCTGCCAGTGCTGCTGCTGGGCGAGTCCGGTACGGGCAAAGAGCTGTTCGCCCGTGCGGTACATGAAACCAGCGACCGGGCCACTGGACCCTTTGTCGTCGTTGATTGCTCTGGATTGACCGAAACGTTATTTGAGAGCGAACTGTTCGGTCATGAAAAAGGAGCATTTACCGGTGCGACTACGCGTAAGCCTGGCCTGGTTGAAACGGCCCAAGGCGGCACGTTGTTTCTCGATGAGATTGGCGATGTTCCGTTGGCCATGCAGGTGAAACTGTTGCGCCTGATCGAATCGGGCACCTATCGCCGTGTGGGCGGTGTCGAGACGCTACA
The DNA here is from genome assembly GCF_018729515.1 of Pseudomonas sp. MG-9. Taxonomy (NCBI): domain Bacteria; kingdom Pseudomonadati; phylum Pseudomonadota; class Gammaproteobacteria; order Pseudomonadales; family Pseudomonadaceae; genus Pseudomonas; species Pseudomonas sp. MG-9. Next base: position 926,775 of record NZ_JAHHZH010000001.1, on the reverse strand, counting down.
TGCCAACTTCCGGTTAATTGCGGCGACCCACAAACCCCTGGAAAAAATGATGGAGAAGGGCGAGTTCAGGCAGGACCTGTACTACCGCATCAGCGCCTTTCCAATCCAATTGCCGCCGTTGCGCAACCGCGTTGAAGACATTGGTTTGCTGGTGGATTCATTTCTGCAACGTGCCGGTACAGGTAAGCGTCGGCTAACGATAGATGCGGATGCTCTGGCGCAATTACAGCGGTTTTCCTGGCCTGGAAATATCCGTGAATTACGCAATGTTCTGGAAAGAGCCAGTCTGTTCGCTGACGATGGTGTGATCCGCTCCATACATTTGCCCCAGGCATCCGTGCTGGCATCTGCTCATGCCTCTCCTTCAACTCCGTTCGACGGCAGCTCGCTGGTACAGGCACTGGCTACTTTCAAAGGTACCCGCGGTGAGTTGGCCAAGCATCTGGGAATTAGCGAACGAACGCTGTACAGGCGCCTGAAAGAGCAGGGGCTGGCCTAGTAGCCAGCGCTCATGCCACAAGTCTGCCAATGACTGCCAGCCCCTGGCAGATTGGCAGCGCACTGACCTGCCAACTCATTCTGCGCATCGCTGGATTATTGTCTAAGTAATTGTTTTAACACGATAAAACAAGATTTCTCCCCCTTGGCATGCGGTGTGCTAACTGCACAGACATGACCATTTCCGACAAACGACTGCGACGCCATCTGCTCACGGCAGTAGTGATCAAGCTACTGGTGCTGACAGTGTTGTGGTGGCTGTTCATCCGGGATTCGCACGTCAGTGTCGACTCGAACACCATCGGCAACCGTTTCGGTGTACCCACCTCGACTCAAGGGGCAAGCAAGTGATTTCAGAACACCTGGTGGATTTGTCTCGGCTGCAGTTTGCAGCCACAGCGCTTTACCACTTTCTTTTTGTACCGCTCACGGTTGGCATGGTTTGGCTACTGGTCATCATGGAAAGCGTCTATGTGATGACCGGTAATGTTATCTGGAAAGACATGACGCGCTTCTGGGGCAAGTTGTTCGGCATCAACTTCGCCCTGGGGGTGACAACGGGCATTACCCTGGAATTTCAGTTCGGCACCAACTGGGCGTATTACTCGCACTATGTCGGCGACATCTTCGGTGCGCCACTGGCAATCGAAGGCATGATGGCGTTCTTTCTTGAATCGACCATGATCGGCCTGTTCTTTTTTGGTTGGGATCGCCTGAAGAAACAGCACCACTTGCTGGTCACGCTGCTGATGGCGGTGGGTACAAACCTTTCAGCCTTGTGGATTTTGATCGCCAATGGCTGGATGCAGAACCCGGTGGGTTCAGAATTCAGTTACATCACCATGCGTATGGAGATGGTGGATTTTTGGGCGGTGGTTTTCAATCCGGTAGCACAGGCCAAGTTTGTCCACACCGTCTCAGCCGGCTACGTCACCGGTTCGATGTTTGTGCTGTCGATTTCGAGTTGGTACTTGCTCAAGAATCGGGATGTCGAGTTTGCCAAACGAAGTTTTCGGGTGGCGGCGGCCTTCGGTCTGGCTTCAGTGCTGAGCGTGATCGTGCTGGGTGATGAGTCGGGTTACACGGTGGGTGAAGCGCAGCAAACCAAGATGGCTGCCATGGAGGCCATGTGGGAAACGAAGCCTGCTCCGGCGGGCCTGACATTGGTAGCCAGTATTAATGAAGCCGAGTCCAAAAATAACTGGGAAGTTGAAGTGCCATGGCTGATGGGCCTGATCGGCACACGATCAGTCAGCAAACAAATTCCAGGCATTCATGAGATTAAAGAAAAGAACCGCGCTCGAATTCTCCGAGGCATTAGTGCCGTAAATGCCCTTGAAGCCGTCAGGGCCGATCGCACCGATTCGGCAGCTCTCAAGACATTCGAAGAATACAAAGCCGATCTGGGCTTTGGTCTGCTGCTCAAGAAATATGTCGAGGACGTCAACCAGGCCACGCCGGCCATTATCGAAAAGGCCGTAAACGATACCGTACCGCGCGTGACACCTATGTTCTGGGCGTTCCGGATCATGGTAGCCCTTGGCTTTACCATGCTTATGCTCTTCGGGCTTGCCTTCTGGAATACCTTGAAGTCGACCTGCACGCGACGCCGCTGGTTACTGCGTTGGGCGCTCTGCATGCTGCCTGCACCATGGATTGCCTGCGAATTGGGCTGGTTCGTCGCTGAGTACGGCCGCCAGCCCTGGACCATTTACGGCGTGCTGCCGACCCACATGAGCGTATCCACGCTTAGCGTCAACAATCTCTATGGCTCGCTGGCCGGATTCATCGTTTTCTACACCGTGCTGCTGGTGGTTGAAATGTTCCTGATGGTCAAGTTTGCCCGTCAGGGTCCTGGCAGCCTCGGTACCGGCCGTTATGTTCACGATGCCCATTTGAAGGAGCTCCACCATGCTTGATTACTTCACTCTGAAAATTATCTGGTGGGCACTGGTTGGTGTATTGCTGATCGGCTTCGCCATCATGGATGGCCACGATATGGGGGTAGGTACGCTGCTGCCCTTTGTTGGCCGCAATGACATGGAGCGCCGCGTTGTCATCAACACCGTTGGTCCGCATTGGGATGGGAATCAGGTGTGGTTCATCACCGCGGGCGGCGCATTGTTCGCGGCGTGGCCTGTGGTGTATGCCACGGCATTCAGCGGGTTCTACTGGGCGATGATTCTGGTCCTCTGGGCGCTGTTCTTCCGCCCGGTGGGTTTTGACTATCGCAGCAAGATTCACAACGCCACCTGGCGCAGCACTTGGGATTGGGGGCTCTTTGTGGGTGGGGCAGTGCCGCCTCTGGTGTTCGGGATTGCGTTTGGCAACCTGTTGCAAGGTGTACCGTTCCACTTCAACGACCTTCTGGTATCAACTTACACCGGTAGCTTCTGGCAACTGCTGAATCCCTTTGCGCTTCTGACCGGCGTTGTGAGTAGTGCAATGATCACCTTGCAGGGCGGTGCTTATCTGGCGCATCGCACTGAAGGGGGTATCCAGGCAAGGGCAATCAAAGGCGGGGTTGGTGCGGCGATTGTCCTGGTGTGTTCATTTATTGTTGCCGGCATCTGGCTGCAATGGATCGATGGCTATCGGATTACATCGGTCGTTGATACAGCCGGACTGCCTGACATTCTCAGCAAGTCCGTGGTACGCGAAGCTGGAGCCTGGATGGCCAACTACGGTCACTATCCTTTGTTGTGGCTGCTGCCCGCACTGGGATTGAGTGGCGCAGCAGGTGCCGCCCTGTTGCTGATGGTGCGCCGCACGCTTTCAGCGTTTATCGCGTCATCGTTTTCGGTAATCGGTGTTATCAGCACGGCAGGCGTATCGATGTTTCCGTTCGTCATGCCGTCATCCACGATGCCTGCGGCAAGTCTTACCGTGTGGGACAGCGTCTCCAGTCACTTAAGCCTGGCCATCATGTTCTGGGCCACGTTGATCTTCATGCCACTGATCTTGATTTACACCTCGTGGGCGTATCGCGTCATGAGGGGCAAGGTCACCGCCGCACAGATCAAAGCCAACGAACATTCCGCCTACTAAGTGATGGCAAAGGAGTAATAAGCATGTGGTATTTCGCCTGGATGCTGGGGGTCGGTTTTGCATTGCTACTGGCCATATTGAATGCGATGTGGGGCGAGAACGAAGCTGGCCGAGCCTTGAGCGACAACGACGAGACACGGTCATGATGCCGCGTGTGGCTAACCCACCACCATCCTCACAAATTCATTTGCTGAGTCTGGTAATCGCTTTAGTTATCATGCTCGCCTGCACGCTCTATCCCCCCATGATGGCCGCCCCTGACGGGAAGCCTGACCATGCTCTGGCAACTGCATTGTTCGCAGCCATGAGTGTGGCCTTCGTGAGAGGTGTGGGTTTTGTCCCGCGGATGCTGGTGTGGCGTTGGCTTTTCTCAGGCTGGACCTGTTTTGCGTCACTTGCAGTTGCTGGCTGGGTAAAGTTTCTGCATTGAGGATTGACGACAGGAGATGATGCAGCACGACCAAGCTATAACATGATGGCTCTCGCGCAGTCAGTGATAGCTTGGTTTCGTCTAGCGTGGCGGCTTTCCTGATCATTCGGGAAAGTCTGTCCGCTGCCGACCTTCAAGGTCCTCAAGCAAACCTTGAAAGTCATGAAGCCCGTGCCGGCATGTGCTTGTCAGGCATGAAATGGATAGTCAATGTAGCCACGCTGATCCCCGCCGAAAAAGCTGCCTGGGTCTGGCGTGTTGAGTGTCAGGCCATCGTGAAGCCGACGCGGCAGGTCAGGGTTGGCCAGGAATGGTCGGCCGAACGCAATGATGTCGGCACGATCGGAGATCAGCGCCTGTTCGGCAGATTGCGCATCGTAACCGCCAGCCAGGATCAGCACGCCGTTCCAGGTCTTGCGCAACTGGGCAATGATCGCGTCCCAGCGCGGGTCGAAGTTTTCGTCTTTCACCGTGCCGACCATCGCAGGCTCGACCAGGTGCAGGTACGCCAGATTCCATTGATTGAGCGCTTCGACCAGGTGCCCGAACGTCGCCTCTGGGGTGTCATCGCCCATGCCCATAAAGCGCCCCATCGGCGTCAGGCGTACGCCAACCCGTTCGGCACCGACTTCCTCAGCAACGGCCGCAACCACTTCCAGCAGAAAACGCGCGCGATTCTCCACGCTGCCGCCATAGGCATCGTCACGCTGGTTGCTGTTGCTGTTAAGAAACTGGTCGAGCAGGTAGCCATTGCCGGCATGAATTTCCACGCCGTCCATGCCCGCATTCAGCGCGTTGCGCGCGGCCACGCGGTAGTCCTCGACGATGTCTGCGATTTCCGCCGTTTCCAGAGCGCGCGGCACGGGCACATCACCCCAGACGCCGTTGCCGTTTTCATCGACGATAAACGTCTTGCCGGGCACCGGCAGAGCGCTAGGCGCCACGGGCAGGCCGGCGTCGGGTTGAAAGCTTGGATGGGAAACACGACCGACGTGCCACAGTTGCATGAAGATCAGCCCGTGGGCCTCATGCACCGCGGTGCTGACTGCGCGCCACGCCTGGACCTGTTCCGGGGTGTAGATGCCCGGCGTCCACGCGTAGCCCTGAGCCTGGCGGGAGATTTGTGTGGCTTCGGTGATGATCAGCGCCGCGCTGGCACGTTGGCGGTAGTACTCGGCGTTCATCGTCGTTGGCACATCACCCGGTTGGCCAGCGCGTGAGCGAGTCAACGGCGCCATGGCGACGCGATGGGCGAGGGTGTAAGGACCCAGTGCGATGGGTTGGAACAGACGACGTGTCATGGGTAGCTCCAGATTCAATCAACGGGATTCAAACGCAGCAGCAGGGCTGCGACTCAGTGCAGGTAAATTAACCGGGGGCAGCGGGTGTGATAATCCGTGGCCGGCGCTACGCTGTTTTGCGCGCAACGCAACGGCGCCCGTGCTCATCAGCGATGAACACGGGCGTGGCTCAGACGGGTTGGTTCGAACGGGTCAGCGGCAGGTTCAGCCAGCGCCGGCCGGTGGCGTTGGCGACGGCGTTACCAAGGGCGGCGGCCATCGGCCCCTGGACGATTTCAGCGGCACCGAGGAAGGGTTCTCCCGGCTGGTCAAGCAAATGCACATCGACTTTGTTCGGCAATTGGGTGAAACGCAGAATCGGATAACCGCTCCAGTCGTAGCTGCGAATGCCCCCCGCGTCGTAGGCGACTTTTTCGTACAGGGTCCAGCTCGCGGACTGCACGATGCCGCCCTCGACCTGATTGCGCAGGCCATCGGGGCTGACGATCTGGCCGACGTCCACCGCTGTCACCACATGATCGATGCGGATCTCGCCGGTCTGCGGATGCACCCGCAGTTTCACCGCGATGGCGCAGTAACCCATGATGTTTTTGTAGCGAGCAAAGGCGAAGCCGATGCCGGCGCCGGGCTCGCTGCTTTTTTGCGGCCAGCCGATCGCATCCCGTACACGCTCCACGACCGCGCGGGCACGCGGGTCACTCAGATGGGCCAGACGCAACGCCACCGGGTCGATTCCGGCCTTGATCGCCAACTCGTCGAGACTCGCCTCGATGGCGAAGATATTGATGTGCGCACCGAGCGAACGCATGGCCGAGGTACGAAAGGGCATTTCGGTGACGAAGTTCATGTTGATGCGCGTCGAGTTCAGGTCATACAGCGGCACCGCGTTGCGATCACCATCCCCTTCGGGCTGGGCGATCGGCACGGATGGCGCCGAGGCGAAGGGCCGGGCGAGCAAGCGTGCCGGCAACAGGCGCCCGGCGTTGACGATGCGTTCGTTGTGCGGCGTCGTCCATAGATCGTAAGTCCAATCCTGCAGTCGATTTTGCAACAACCCCGCGTCGACCTCGACCACCATCGCCGAGCTATAGGGCTCCCAGAGATTTTCCTGTTCGCGCATCCATTGCACGCGCACCGGCGTTCCGGGCACGCGCATCGCAATCAAGGCCGCATCGGCGGCGGCATCGTCGGCGCCGTTGTGCCCGTAACAGCCTGAACCCTCGGTGTGAATACAACGCACCCGCTCAGGGGGCAGGTGCAGCATTTCGGCGATACCGGCGCGCAACGGATACACGCCCTGGGTATGGGTCCAGACGGTGAGAATGCCGTCCTTGAACCAGGCCACCGCACAGGAGGGGCCTATCGAGCCATGCATCAGATACTGCTTGGTGACCCGCGCCTGAAAACGCGTGTCGGCCTTGCCGCTCGGCGTGCCGTCGTTGCTGATCGGATAGCGCCGCGAGGGCAGGCGTTTGAGCAGGCCATGAATCTCGGCGGCTTCGGGAATCGCCTCGCCGCCGCTCCAGTGCGCAACTTCGCTGGCACTGCGCATGGCTTTGATCGCTTGCCACTCATCACGGGCAACCACCGCCAGATAGTTTCCGTCGCGGATCACCTTGACCACGCCAGCCAGTGCCTCGATGGACGCCTCATCGAATGCTTGCAGCGTGCAGCCCGGACGTGGCGGGCGGATCACCCGCGCATGCAGCATGCCCGGCAGACGCATGTCCTGGACGAATGCTGCACCGCCGCTGACTTTCGCCGGGATGTCGAGGCGCGGCAACGAATGCCCGATCAGTTTGAAGTCTGCGGCGGCCATCGCCGGTGACTGTGCCTTGGCGTATTGGTGCACATCGACATGCTTGACCGCCTCGGCGTAAGTCATCCGCTGACCGGCCGTGCCTTCGATCACCCCGCCGCGAGTGCTCAGCAGCGCCCCCTCAACCTGCCAACTGCGGGCAGCTGCATCGACGAGCATTTCGCGCACCTGCGCGGCAGCGTTATACAACGCGGTACCGCTGTCGAAAATGCTGTGGCTGCCAGCGGTGTAGCCTTCGTTGGGCGTCAGCGCGGTGTCGGCGGTGAGCAAGTTGATAGCGGTTGCCGGCACCTGCAAACGCTCGGCGGCAATTTGCAGCAGTGCGGTTTTCACCCCGGTGCCCAATTCGACCTTGCCGGTGTAGACCGTAATGCCGTCGGCACCGATGCGGATCCAGGCGTCGAGCCAGGGGTTGGTGCGCAGGCTTCCGGGGAGGTCGGGAGCGAGTATCACGGTGCCCAGCGTATCGACTTCCGTATCAGCCAAAACCCGCCGTGCCACCGGCATCAGGGTGAACGCCACCAGCAACGCACCGCCACGCAGGAAGGCGCGCCGACTCGGGTTCAAACCATTGGACTCACTCATGTCAGGCTCCCGTTGATCCCGGCCACCTGTTTGATCGCTTCGATGATCCGCAAGTGCGTACCGCAGCGGCACAGATTGACGGCCATGTGGTCACGGATGGTTTGCTCATCCGGGTGTGGATTGCGCTCGAGCAACGCTTGCGCGCGCATCAGCATGCCGGCAATGCAGTAGCCGCATTGCGCGGCCTGTTTCTCGATGAACGCCGCTTGCAAAGGCCCAGGTTTCTCGGCGCTGCCGAGGCTTTCCACGGTGCGGACTTTTTTGCCTTCGAGGCCGGCGCAGGGCGTCAGGCAGGCGAACACCGGTTGATCATCGACGATCACCGTGCAGGCGCCGCATTGACCCAGACCGCAGCCGTACTTGGCGCCGTTGAGGTTCAAGTGGTTGCGCAGTGCATACAGCAGCGGCATGTCCGGCTCCAGCTCCAGCGGTTGCGCGGCTCCGTTGACGTTGAGAGTGATCTGGCTCATTTCGTCTCCTGACGTAACGCTTCAATAGTGGAAGAGAGGTCGGCCCACGGCTGATCGGGTCTGGCTTGTTGGCGCAGATACGCGGCGAGTGCGCCGAGTTGCGTGTTGTCGAGGCTGGCGGCGAACGGTGGCATCACCGGGCCGGGCGATCCGGGCGTTGCAGGCAAGCCCTCGAGCACGGTCTTGAGAAAGTTGCGCGAACTGGCCGCTTGCAGCGCCGAGGTGCTTTGCAGTCCCGGGCGACCATCGATTGCGCGCATCGGCGCTGCCGGGCCATGGCATCCGGCGCAGGCACTGTTGAAGAGCAGGGCGCCGGTCGAGTGGTCTGCCGGTTCACTGGCGGGGGGCTTTAGTGTCGTCTCTGTCACCGAACTCGGGTTCTCCAGGCTGAGCAGGTATTCGGCAATCGCCTCGGCTTCACTGGCGGGCAAGCGTGCCAGACTCAAACTCACCGGCCGCATCGGGCCGGCGGGCGTACCGTGGCCATCGACCACGTCGGCGCGCAGATAGCCAACCAGTTGCTCGCGACTCCACGGCGCGGCGCGTTGGCCCATACCGACCAACGCTGGCGCTTGCCAGCCGTCAACGCTGCCACCTTGCAAATATTCCGAAGATTTTTCCGCACCGATCAGGTTCAGCGGCGAATGACAACCGGCGCAATGGCCCGGGCCGTCGACCAGATAACGCCCGCGATTCCACGCCTCGCTGCGCTGTGCCACTGGCGTCAGTGGTTCTCCGTGCAGGAACAGCAGGTTCCAGAACGACACCAGCGGGCGAATGTTCATCGGGAAATTCATCTGGTTCTGCCTGGCCGGCGCGTGCACGGCGGGGCCGCTCATCAAGTAGGCATAGGCGTCGGCGATGTCCGCCTGGCTCATGCGCCGGTAGTGCACGTACGGAAATGCCGGATAGAGAAAGTGACCGTCGCGGGCAATACCCTGGCGCATCGCCCGCTCGAATGCCGGCAGGGACCATTGGCCGATACCGGTCTGTGCATCCGGGGTGATGTTGGTGCTGTACAGCGTGCCGAACGGTGTCACCAACGGCAGCCCACCGGCCAAGTATTCGCCGCCGGGGCGGGTGTGGCAGACCGCGCAATCACCGGCCTCGACCACTCGCGCCCCGCGTTGCAACTGTGTGGCCTCGAACGTCGCCGGGCGTTCGATGGGCGCAATTGCCGGGCGCCACATCAGCAATGCGGCGCCGATCAGGCCGAGCACAGCGACGGCTGCCACGCTGATCCATAGCGTTCTGGATTTCAGGAATGGGCGGCTCATGGGACAGAGAAAAACGCGGCAGGCAATGGCAGAACGGAGGGGATACGGGTCATGACAACGCTCCTTGTAACGGCCGGGGAAGGGCGCCGATGTAGACGGCTGCGCCAAGGGCCAAAGCGTAGAGAAACCGCCAGTGCTGGAGAATCACCGGCGCACGCAACAGCGCGTTGCGCCAAAAGCAACGGCTGCGACGTTGCGCGGGACGCATCACTGCGTTGCCTGACGCATGGATTCTGCTCATCGACACGCGGCCGTAGCCTTGGCAGCACGTTCCTGAACTCAATGAGGTGTCATCATGCTCACGGGCAACCCGGCCGTTGCGGCCAGCGCCGAACAGCCAACTTCACTTTCCGGCCTGATGGTCGCGTTCCTTGCGTTCTGCTGTGGCGCGGTCGTGGCCAATCTTTATTACGCTCAGCCGATCGTTGAGCTGATTGCGCCGCAGATCGGTCTGTCCAGCGCCAATGCCAGCCTGATCGTTTCGCTCACGCAGTTTGGCTACGCGCTGGGTCTGTTGCTGCTGGTGCCACTGGCCGACCTGATGGAAAACCGCCGTCTGGTGGTCGGCTTCACCCTCGCGGCGAGTGTCACGCTGTTGTGCGCCGGACTGACCCATTCGCCGTCGATGTTCCTGGTGCTGTCCTTGTTGATCGGCCTCACCTCGGTGGCCGTGCAGATCCTCGTACCGCTGGCGGCGCACCTGGCACCCGAGGCCAGCCGTGGCCGCGTGGTCGGCAATATCATGAGCGGTCTGCTGCTGGGCATTCTGTTGTCGCGGCCACTGTCGAGCCTGTTGGTCGACGTGTTCGGCTGGCGCGGGGTGTTTTACAGCGCTGCGGCCCTGATGGCGCTCATCGCGCTGATTACCGCTGTGGCATTGCCGCGTCGGCTGCCGACGCATAAAGCTACGTATGTTGCGTTGATCGGGTCGGTGTTTGCCTTGGCCCGGCGTTATCCGGTGTTGCGTCAGCGCTCGTTGTACCAAGGGCTGCTGTTCGCCAGTTTCAGCCTGTTCTGGACCCTCGCCCCGATTGAACTGATGCGGCACCACGGTTTTACTCAGGCGCACGTGGCGATCTTCGCTTTGGTCGGTGCGGTGGGTGCCATTGCGGCGCCGATTGCCGGGCGTCTGGCCGATGCCGGACATGGTCGTCGCGGCACACAGGTCGCGTTGTTACTGGCGCCGGTGTCGCTGTTGATCGCCGCGCTACCGGGCAGCGGCTATGTCTGGCTGGTGGTGTGTGCGGTGCTGCTGGATTTCGCCGTGCAATTGAACATGGTGCTCGGTCAGCGTGAGGTGTACGCCCTTGATCCACACAGCCGTGCGCGTCTTAACGCGGTGTACATGACCAGCATTTTCGTCGGCGGCGCGCTGGGGTCTCTGGTCGCGAGCCCGCTGTACGAGCATTTCGGCTGGAACCTGTCCGCCGTCGCGGTGGCGTTGCTGCCAGCGCTTGCGCTCGGGTTGTTCGTGAGCCGCAAGGCCGATGTCTGAACACCGGGCGAGGGCGTGCAAGCACGCCGGTACAAGACGACGGGCGAGCAGTGATGCACAATCGTCCGGGATCCCTTACGACCGGACCCCGCTTATGGACAAGTTGCTGGCACTGAAGATGTTTGTTGAAACCGTGCGCTGCGGAGGCTATTCCTCAGCCGCGCGCAAACTCGGGATTTCAACGTCGTCAGTGACACGGCAAGTTGCGGGGCTGGAACACGAGCTGGGTGCGAGCCTGCTCAATCGCACCACGCGCAACACCAGCGTGACCGTTGCCGGCCAGACCTATTTCGAAAAAGCCGTGGCGATTCTCGACGCGATCGATGAAGCCGATGCCGTCGTCGCTGACCGTGGCAGCGAGCCGCAGGGCCGACTGCGCATCAGCGTGCCGGTGGAGTTCGGGCGACGCCTTATCGCGCCGCACCTGAGCCGTTTGCTCGAGCGGCATCCGGGTCTTGAGATCAGTCTGTCGCTGAGCGATCAGGTCGGTGACCTGCTCAGCGAACAGATCGATGTTTCGGTCCGGCTGGGGTCTTCCGTGGTCAGTGAAGACATCGTCAGCAAACGGGTAGGGCATTTCGAACGCTGGGTGGTGGCCAGTCCCGAATATCTGGCCCGTAGCGCGGCGCTATGTCACCCACGGGATTTGCTTGAGCATCAATGCCTGCGTTTCGATTACGGCGGCACACACCAGCACTGGACCTTCCAGAGTGAGGAAGCGCCCATTCAGCTCAACGTCCACGGCCGCCTGCAAAGCAACAACGCCGATATCCTGCGCGAAGCAGCCATCGGCGGAGGGGGGGTGACGCTGCTGGCCGACTGGCTGGTGCGCGAAGACGTGGCAGCCGGCCGGCTGACCCGGGTGCTCGAGCATTACGAGGTCAATCCCGGCAGTGCCAGCACGTGCATCAACGCGTTGTACTTGCCTAATCACCGTGGCTCCAGCCGGATTAATGTGTTTATCGAGTTTCTGATGGAAATCCTCAGCGTCCTTCCCCGTGGCACGCAAACCGAATAGCCGTAAACGACGGGGGTATCCGTATGGGTGGCTTCGTCACTATCATTTATTGAGGCGTAAATAGCGCAGGCGCTGAAGGCGACCGCTCTTTGATCACTGCAATCGGTCAGAGCCGGACGGTGAAGTCCCAGGATTTTTTCAACAAACGGAGTCTCCCTACATGGAAGTCATCAATCATTTGCAGCCCGAAGCGTGTGCAGGCATGGAGGACATCCGGCGCGAGATCGATGCCCTTGATCAGGCTGTCATCCAGCTGTTGGGCAAGCGCTTTCACTACGTACTCGCGGCCTCGAAGTTCAAGACCTCGGCGACTTCAGTACGTGCGCCGGAGCGATTCAAGGCCATGCTGGTCACTCGACGCGAGTGGGCAGAGGCCGAGGGTCTGAATCCAGATGCAATCGAGAAAATGTACAGCGACCTGGTGAATCACTTCATTGCAGAAGAGATGAAGCACTGGGCTGCTCATCAATCCGACACTTGATACCAGTGGCCGGGCTGTCTGCCGTGAGGCGTCGATTTCGGTCAGTCATGACAGGCAGCAATCGGCCAGAGCGGACAATGACCGATTACGTCATCAGGCAAACAGCAGCCCATCGACTGCTCAAGGTCGCGCGCACGCTGGCGGACCTTGAACCAGCTGACGGGATCAGGCGCGAACATCTGGCCGAGGCGCTGCAATATCGGCCGGCAATGCTCTAGCCAGTATCACCCCTTGCTCAGATCAACCAGCGGCGTCTGCCGCACCTCGGTCTCGCGCCCACCCTGAATCTCGTTTACCTGCTTCAAGGCCTTGTCCACAGCCGCCTTATCCGCCAACAAGCTGTAGCTGATGCGGAACTGCTTGTGTTCCTTCGGCCCAATTGTTGGTACCAGGTTCAGTGGTCGCTGGTAACGGCGGTTGTAGGAAAAACTGGTCCCCGGCTCCAGCCCCGTGACATAGCCCTGACCTTGGGTATCGGTGTTTTTCCACAGGGAAAACACCGGCAGTGTCTGAGTATTGAAACCGACCGAAACGCCCAGGCTGCCGGCCTTGTTGTGCAGCACGGCCAACGTATCACCCTTGGCATCGGCATACGGCACCACGTTGTAGACCGTTTCGTCGTAGTCCTTGGTCGGTGCGCGGTAGGTTTGCCAGTCGGGCAGATCGCCCTTGGCCTTGTCGTTGAACGGCGACACCTGTTTCACGGGCGCGGCGAAACGAGCGCCCTGTTCCAGGAACGGGGTGCTGAAGTTGCTGTGATACAGCGCCTGGTATTCCTTCGGATAGTCGCCGTTGTTGGTCAGGGTGTCGTTGAGGGCGAACGCTACGCTGCCGGGTGCGGTGACCAGTTCGGTCGCGACGGAGAAGTCGACCTTCTTGAACGCCTGCTCCTTCAGTTCGCCGCGCAGGGTGATGGCGTACGGTGGTGTTTCATCGATGTGCAGGGTGACTTTGTTCGCAGGAATGTTGGCGGCCCGACCGTGCAGGGTCAGCAGTTCGCCGTTGTCGACGCCAGGGTGGCCGACCCATTCGTATCCGCAGCGGGTGACCAGCTCATTGAAACCCTCCAGCCAGCCCAGACCACCGCGGCCATTGAGTTCGATAAAGGACGGATTGACCACTTCCTTGACCGGTGAATCCCAGCCCATGCGCACATTGCCGACCGAGGCCTGCAAGACGTTCATTCCCCGTGTGGGCACTACCGAGAGTTTCATCGTGCCGTTATCGATGTCGACAATGCTGACGCCCTCCTGTCGACCGCCATGCAAGGTGCGCAGGGACACGCTGAAGGGTTTGTCGGTTTTTATGCCGAGTTGCTGGCTGGTGACCTGCCAGTTCCGGGCGGCGTTGTCGGTATCGAGCAGGACGTAATCCCAGGCCATGGCGTGGGAGGCAGCGGACAGTGCGCTGAGGGCAACGAAGAGTTTTAGCGGGGTCATGACAGCAGCCTTTCTTGGAGTTGTGCCCTTTTTATAAACGTGATGAAACGTTTCAGCAAGCTCAAAAAGTGACGCAATGCCATTCAATGCAAAGAAAGATTCGGGACCTTACTTCACCTGCGCCTCTTCCAACAGCCAATGTGCAAAGGCCTGGACGGGCGCGCGGCTCAGCTTGAGTGGTTCAGGCAACACGAGACAAAAGGTCTTGGCGACATTCTTCTCCTGCGGCCATGGTGCAACCAGACGGCCTTGCGCCAGCTCTGCTTCCACATACAGTCGCGGTACGAGTGCCACACCGAGACCAGCCAGTGCGGCCTCAATCAACATCGCATGCAAATCGTAGTGCGCGCCCATCGCCGGGTTGGTCAGGATAATCCCGGTTTCCTGAGCGTAGCGCTGCCATGCATCCGGGTTCTGTCGTCGGTGTAATCGCGGCAGTGAATCCAGAGCCGTTGTCTGCTTGCCTGGATTCAGGAGGGCAGGGTGACAAACCGGAATTAACACTTCGTTCAACAGGCGGTGCGTGTGCATGCCTGTCCAGGCCGGGTGCTCAAAATGGATGGCGGCATCAAAGCCGCTGCCGGCAAGTACGAACGGTTCCATGCGTTCCGAGAGGTGTACGCAGATATTTGGGTGTTGCTGGTTGAAGCCAGACAAACGCGGGATTAGCCAGCGCAGGGCAAAGGTTGGGCTGACGGCGATATCCAGGCTTGCGCCGTTTCTGGGCTGGCCCATCAAATACTGGCAGTCCCTGTCGAGGCGGTCGAGTAGTTCGCGCACTTGCGCCGCGTAGCGCTCACCGTTAGGCAAGAGCCGCACGCGGTTGCCAACGCGCTCGAACAGGGTGACGCCCAGAAAGGCTTCCAGGCGGCCTATCTGCCGACTGATTGCGCCCTCGGTCAAGGCCAATTCGTTTGCGGCACGGGCAAAGCTGCCATGGCGGGCTGCTGTTTCAAAGGCAATCAGTGCTGCGTTACTGGGGAGTTTTCGACGCATGGTCTTTCCTGGAGTCAAGACAGCCACCTTGATATTTGATCACTAAGTGGTGCCGAAAAATCGTTTTAAGGGTCATTGCCGTGCCACTAGCATGATGGAACATCAATCAGTGAGGTGACTTTATGATTTACACAGTCGAATGCAACTACGCTGACCCCGCCAGCGAAGCCGAGTGGAATGGTTTTTACAGCCTGGAAAAACTGCCGGCGCTGATCTCGGTGAGCGGTTTCAGCGCCTCACAGCGTTTCAAAGCCTTGAGCGGCACTTGCCCGGCCTACCTGGCTTTACATTCAGTCGATACGCTCGCCGTATTGCAAAGCGACGAGTATCGCCAAAAAGGAGGTGGCAATTTTTCCCGCTGGCAGTCGCACATCACTGATTGGAGACGCAACCTCTATGCCGGGCCGGACCAGGTAGTTGCCGTGGGCACGAACGAATTCCTGTTGATCAGTGAACAAGGCCCTCACGTGCTGATTGAGTTAGGCCTTACGCCTTTAGCGCTGCACGCCGTTGCTTTGGACAAGACCCCTGCACACCGCTGGCTGGCAAAACTGGATTGCGCTCAGGCCAGGGCCAGCGATCTGCAGGGGCTGAATGTATATCGCGCCATGACCGTGCAGTTACAGTCATGAGTAACGTGGACATACATCGCTGGAGACCTGCACACGCGCACCCGACCACATCGGTGGCTTGTTGAGCGCCGCGGGAGAAATGGCCTTCGCCAACGCTGAGTAGGTTTTGCATCAGCGAGAGCCTGCTTTCGGGGAAGACGATGGCCACCTTGGTCAGGCCAGTGAGCGTGCTTACATCCGGTGATGTTCCAGCAAGAAGTCCACGAACAATCGCACCCGCGCCGGCATTGCCGACCCGCCGACGAACACCGCATGAATCGGTTCCTGGTCCCCGGGGTTGGAGGTTTCCAACAGCGCAATCAGGTCGCCGCGCTGCAGATCCTCGCTCACGCTGAACTCACCGATACGTGCAATGCCGGCACCGACTCGCGCGAGTTGTGCCAGCGCTTCGCCGCTGCTGCATTCGATGTTGCCGCTGACCTTCAGGGAAAACTCTTTTCCATCGCGGATGAACGGCCAGTTGGGTTCGGCACGCCGGAAGTTGAAGCGCAGGCAGTTGTGCTGTAGCAGGTCTTCCGGTTCCTGGGGGATGCCGTGGCGCTGCAGGTACTCGGGCGATGCCACCACGACCTGGCCGGTGGTGCCGATCCTGCGCGCGGTCAGCGGACTGTCGGGCAGATGGCCAAAGCGGATCGCGACGTCGGCCTGCCCGCCGAGAATGTCGACCACTTCGTCGCCGAGGGTGAGGTCGACGACGATGTTCGGGTAACGGGCGCTAAATGCTGCGACCAAGGGAACGATGGCCAGCCGTCCATGGCCAAGGGCGGCACTGACCCGCAACCGCCCCTTGGGTACGCCCTGGTCGGCGATGGCTTCTTCGACCTCGTCCATGTCGGCCAGGATACGCCGGGCGCCGCGCAGGAACGCTTCGCCCTCGGCAGTGAAGGTGATCGCTCGGGTGGTGCGCAACAGCAGACGGGTGCCAAGACGTTGCTCGGTACGCGCGATGATCCGACTGACTGCCGAGGGTGTCAGGCCCAGTGCACGCGCGGCGGCCGACAGGCTGCCTTCCTGCGCCACGGTGGTGAACACGCTCATTTCACCTGATCTGCCGTTGAAATCCACTTGTGCCTCCTGCGCAAAGGTGGTTGCCAAAAATACTATCTACCGCCTGAAAAGACTGGATCGTAGCATCAGCGGCATAGATAAGGAGCCTTCCATGCGTATCAATCCACCACTTGTCGCACTCGCCATCGGTGCCTTTGGCATCGGCGTAACAGAATTCGCCCCCATGGGCATGTTGCCGGGTATCGCTGCGGATCTGGGCGTTTCCATTCCCGCCGCCGGTTTGCTGGTCAGCGCTTACGCGCTGGGCGTATTGCTCGGCGCACCGCTGATGACCCTGACCACCGGCAGGATTCCCCGGCGCTATCTGCTGATCGGGCTCATGGCGATTTTCACCCTGGGTAATCTGATGTCAGCCCTGGCCACCGATTACTACAGCCTCATGGTCGCCAGGGTGGTGACCTCACTGAACCATGGTGCATTTTTTGGCGTTGGCTCTATCGTCGCCGCCAGCGTGGTCGCCCCGGAGAAACGTGCCGGGGCGGTTGCGGCGATGTTCATGGGCCTGACCCTGGCGACCATCGGCGGTGTGCCGCTGGCCGCCTGGTTTGGCGAACTGTTCGGTTGGCGCACCGCTTTCTGGGGTATTACCGGCCTCGGCGTGGTGACCATGGCCGCGCTGTGGTTCGCCCTGCCTAACCTGAAGACGCCGCAAAGCGTCGGAGCCATGGCGGAAATTCGGGTGTTGGGGCGTGGCCCGGTGCTGGGCGCGCTGGCCCTGACCGTCGTCGGTTCGAGTGCCATGTTCACCGTCTTCACCTACATCGCGCCGATCCTCAGCAGCGAGACCCATGCGTCCACCGCCTTCATCACCGCGATGCTGGTGCTATTCGGTGTCGGGTTGACGCTGGGCAACATGTGGGGCGGCAAGGCCGCCGACCGTTCGATAGATCGCACCTTGATTGTCTCGTTGAGCGTGCTGATTCTCGTCTTGTTGGCGTTCACCGTACTGATGCGTTGGCCGCTGCCGGCCGCCATAGCCATCCTGATTTGGGGTGTCGCCAGCTTTGCCCTGGTGCCGCCGCTACAAATGCGCGTCATGGAAGCAGCGAAGGACGCGCCCAATCTGGCCTCTGCGGTGAACATTGGCGCCTTCAATTTTGGCAATGCGATTGGCGCAGCACTGGGCGGAGCGGTGATCAACGCGGGTCTGGGTTATCCGGCGATTTCCCTGGCCGGAGCGGCGATGGCAGGCCTGGGGCTGCTGATGGTGTTGGCTTTTGCCTGGCGTTCCAGAACGATTGAAGCCGCAGCGGTGTGACGAAGATGAGGGGAGTCGTTCGTTGCCATCGATGAATGGCGGAGGCGATGGGATTCGAACTCACGAACCTGTTACAGACGACGGTTTTCAAAACCGCGATAGAAACCAGTAAATACGCGGCTTATAGCGATTTTTCGTTCCATTATTCTGATTTTCGAGCACCTTTACATGCCGCATTCTACAAGGGGCACGTTTCGAGTTATGGAACTCTTTTTAGTCTATTTTGACGGCTTCGCGATGGCGCCGACGCGGCAATGAACTCGCTCAGTAATGTCGCCTTTTGTGTGCTCAAGCAGCAGGCTGGTGTCACCCATATCGCTGATTTCCGAGGCCGCTTTCGGAGGTCCGGCCAGGTCTGTCGGCAGCGCTGGTGCGCCCGCTTGATTGATCGTTTCACTGAGGCCCCGGTAGGCACATGCTGTTCTTGCGAGTGATGACGCGGCGGCCAATTTCGGTGGGCACCTGATCGTGCTGTCGGACGTATGCGCGGGGGCTATTCAGGGATTTCTCCAGCCAGGCGCCGCCCTCCGTGACCGATGGTGGCAATTTGGTTTGGATTAGGGTATTTGTGTTCGGCCCGGCATGGAGCCGGAACGAGGAGAATTTATGGGTGATGTTGTCGCGGATGCGCGTGCCAAGGCACTGGTTTCGTTTATGGAAGCTGCAAAGGAGCTGGGTATTGATCTCTTTGCTTTAGCTGAGCAAGCGGAAAGAGACGTGATGAAGAACTACGATGGCGGTCAGGCCTTGTACATCATTAACGAGATCAGAATCGCGCAGGTGGAGGTAGTGGGGAGGGGTAAAAAGGATGCTTCTGTAGGTCTGGCCGTTTAGGCGTCGTTCCGTGACCGGTTGTGGCAAGGTTTGATAACGAAGGTGGGCGTTGTGTAAAATCGCGTCGTCGCCCAGGTCCCGCTGTAGTTCCGCCAGACTCGATCTTGAAATGCTCGTGACACTTTCTCGCCAGGTTCATATGGTGTCGCGACACGCCTGAGCATCCAATCCCGAGTTTCGAAATCGGCTCCGATCAGAATCATCGGCAACCGCTGGTGAATGTTTGAACACCTTGGCCAGGTGTGCAAAATCCCGCCGTCTTCCCGCCTGATCAGCCTACGTATCGAGAAAGTCGTCTTCCGGGATAGGCTTGCGTAGAGCTGACATGGTCGTCTCCAGAGTGGGGGGGATCCTACAACAGTCGGATGCACTCATCCGCTCCGCTGGTTGCCGTTAGGCACGGAGGGGAGTGTGTCGGGGATGGGTGACTAACTTTGCGTGGCTGCGTCTACGCAGTTCTGCGCAAAGAAGTAATAAGGACGTTACGTGATTCGAAAGGCGATTTTTCTGGTGCTGATTGCCAGCTTGAGCGGGTGCATGGCAACCGCTATGCGGATGGATTACGACAAGCACCGATGCCCCTACATCGGATTGCGGTTTGACTGGTGGCTGGTAGGCACATCCAAGGGAAAGCTGATTCCCTTTTTACTAATCGATGCGCCGTTTTCTTTGGTGGTCGACACCGTCTTTTTCCCTTTCGAATATCAATACAGCTGCAACCTTTAAGCTGCCGGGGCGGCCGCATTGGGGGAGGTGATTTGTCCGGGGCTCAACCGGCATTCGGCGGAAAGGGTAGCCCTATAGTCGACCTGTACGGAAGGCCATCGGAGGTCATTGTTTTCGGTGTGCCATGGCTCGATCGTACTCACCTGATCCTTAGGCACGGCAGTACAAATACGACAACTATCTGGACAACACGCCGATCCGCGATGCCAAGCCATATTTTAATCGGCGAATTGTATCGTCAGGCTTGTGTCTGAGCCGTAGAAACAAGGCTAAACGCCCCAATAGTTGCCCGCCACTGAGCGGGTATTTTTTTGCCTGGAGAAAAGTGATGGCTGTCACCGAAAAAGACCGCGACATCCTCGCTCGCGCAATCTGAGGTGAGGCTCGCGGTGAAGGGACGGCCGGCCAAGTGGCCGTGGCCTGGACGATCCGCAACCGTGTGTTTGATGGAAAGGAAAAGTCTTGGTGGGGCGAGGGCTACGCCGGCGTTTGCCAGAAGCCGTATCAGTTCAGTTGCTGGAACAAGACCGACCCGAACTACCAGTTCCTGATCGGCGTGAAGGAAATCCCGTTTCGCGAGCTGGTGCAATGTCGGATCGCTGCTGACCAGGTGATCGACGGCAAGGTGCCAGATCCCACCGGCGGCGCCACGCATTACTACGCCACCAGCATCGAGGCGCCAGCTTGGGCGGCGAAGGCGAAGCAGACCCTCAAGCTGGGCGGGCACGTCTTCTTCAAGGATGTGCCGTGATGGTCGTTCCGTGGAAGACGGTGGGCGCAGTGGTGCTGGTGCTGATCGGTGCCGGAAGCGCCTGGCAGTTTCAGGACTGGCGCTACGGGAAGCAATTGGCCCAGCAAGCCCAGCAGCACGCCGAAACCCTCAATCAACTGACCCAGACCGCCGCGACAGTGCAGCAGGTCGAGCAGGACAAGCGTTTGGCGCTTGAGCAGCGGCGGGCTGTCAGTGAGCAAACCCACTTCGAGAAAATGACCGATGCCCAACGTGACCAAGATCGCCTGCGCGATCGTCTTGCCACTTCTGATCTGCGGCTGTCAGTCCTACTCGACGCAACCGACACTGCCAAAGGCTGTGGGGTGTCAGCCACCGCTGGTGCCGGCGGCGTGGATCATGCAGCCGTACGCGCCCGACTTGACCCCGCGCATGCTCAACGAATTATCGCCATCACTGACGACGGTGACCAAGGACTGATCGCACTGGGCGCGTGCCAAGCCTATGTCAAAGAGGTTGCCACAGATAAGTAGTAGTTGTTTTCGAACATTATGCCAAATCTTAGCACTCAGCCGAAAAAACTCCTGCTGGGTAAGTCAGATGAGGGACTTCAGTGTTACTCCACACAGGAATGACCAACATCATGTACGATGTTGGTCATTTGGTATGTCTATTTATTGATTTTAAAGCTTTTCGATACTATTGAGCCTGCAAAGATAGTCGGGTAAGGGTTTCGCCGCGGTCCTTTACACGGTTGTCTTCTATGAGGATTTCGCTGTCAAAGGCAACGTAATATACACCTGCTTGGGATTGGCCTTTTATGGTCATCAAGTAACCTCTTGAGTCATTGCGTTTCCATCCTTCACCATCGCCGGGCTTCAGTGGGTAATAGGTATCACTGACGTCACTATCTGTATACCAAAAGCTGACTGCGACTTGAACCTCTCTGGTGGCCCCATTTGTGATTTTGATGCTCATATTCATATTCCTTTTTGAATTGAGTGTTCCATGAGTAGGCTCCCTATTTAAAATTCTGCAGACTTGCCATCTCCACTGATAATCAGTAGTTAGGTTGACTCGTCGAGGACTTTTATCTAGGGAAAAATGGAATGCATTTCTGTGGCTTTTTTAACCTGTAACTTTTATTGCATTGCACAGTTAAGACCATATACGAGTGAATGCAAGGCGCTCTGTGGTTTTCCCCGGTCTTGGTGTCTGCCGGCATGTTGAAGTGCGCCGATCAGGGCCGGCGCAGGGGCGTGACGTATCAGCAGGCCTGCGTGGCCTATGCACTGCTCAAGCCCCTACTGCAGCAATATCAGCCGTTATTCACGAATGCCCCGCCGTGAATTTCACCGACAGGGTCGATCAAGTGCGCCCCTTGGTTCCAAGGTCTCAGCGTTCGAGGGGCGACGATTGAGTTTCTCGGGATTTCGTACAGAACCTGGCATAGGTCGACACGAAGCACGCTCACGATCTGAGTATTAGCTAAAGCTTTGTATATTAATCCGTAGCTATGCGCAGAGGAGATGGGCGATGGTGATCGAAGTGTTTGTCGCCGCCGACGCAGCGCGAGGGTTGACGCTGTCGAGCATGTACGCTCGGAACTCGTTCGGGGGAGGGTCGTCGGGTGTTGCGTGGATCTCATGTGCTGCCGCGTGCGCAACGTCTTCCTGCTGACCTGATCTTCTGCGCAGCGATGCGCAAGCTGTAACATTTGGTCTATGGAGAGCTCAAGTCAGGCGTACCGTTTGACCCAAACTTCGCGCTTGCGCGATGAGAGAGTCAAGACGGTATCTACAGGTACAGCACTATTCCTATGGGAGCGAGCAGGGCCGCCGCAATCTACGCCCAGGTCGGCAGCGGCGAAGGCCGCGCTTCGCGTAAGCGCTCAAAGCTCGCGGTGGTGCCGCGATGGCAGGCGAAGCGCATGTCCATACTTACCCGCGTGACCTCGGTATGGTTGTGCACCGTGCCATGCGCCAGATACCCTCCATCGAAGATCAACGCCTGCCCATAACGCAGTGTTACCGGTGCGAAATCGCCCCGGCCATACCCAGTTTCGACATGCATCGCGCAACCCTCGTCAACATCGACAAAAGGCACCCACAGGGTCAACTGATCGCTGCGCCGGGTAACCTGGGCGTCGCAGTGCCAGGCACTGACACTGCAGGTATGCGCAAGGTGCACCCGCCATTTCGGCTGGTTCGCATAGGCGATCTTTCCGCCAAACGCGGCCGCAATCACGCTCCGGGCAAAACCATGGTAGGCCTGGTACAACTGGCAGTCCTCGGCCAGCCCCTTCATCCGCTCGCGCAGGCGCAGGTTGGCGTGATAGCCGGCGCGCTCATCTCCGCGCCACTGTTCACACTCAGCCTGCGCCCGATGCAGTAGGGCCAGTTCGCTCACGCCATAAATGTCCCGCGCGACGATCTGCTGAAACGGGAAGGCCACGGTGTCGTACTCTACCCTGGCCATCCACACCCCAGCCGGCCCGCCGGCCCGTTGGTGACGAAACAGGTCCATGGCCTGCCACCCTTTAGCGCAGCACGGCATGCAACTGACGGTTCATAACCGCCGTGCTGCACGCATACTTCTGCCACTTCTGCCAGAGCATCAACCCGCCGCCTTCCTTGTTGGCCGCGGCGCAAAGCCGGTACAGCCACTCCCAGGCCTGCGCGGACAGCCCTTGATCGGACCATGGATTAACCGTCGGCAGCCTCCGCGCGCCCAGCCGCGCGCCGATGCAGTTGACCTTGCCGTTGGCCGGTAAGCCGATGCTACCGAACAGCACCACGTCGAGGGTGATCGGGTCCCAGAGCAGCTCCAGCGTGCCACTGGCAGCCATCGCAGGGCCGCCGCTCCAACTCAGGCGATAGTCCGCGAAGCGGCTTTCCCCCACGACCAGGCTATTTACCGTCAGGCCCTGCTCCGACCAGTTGAGGACGACGGCCGGGCTGTCAGCGAGCTGGTTCCTCAGCACATAGCTGCCCCAGTATTCATCGGCGAGCGGCGCCTGCCGCTGGTAGAGCTGGCCCAGCTGCGGCGGCGCGCCCAGTGCCTGCAGGTCGAAGCGCGCGTCACCCACGCACAGCGACCAGCCGCTGATACTCAGCCCCGCACCTAGCGGCCGGCCATTGAGTTGGGCGACCACCTGCTGATCGCGCACGGCAATCTGCAGGCAGTCGCCCAACTGGTTGCGATGCGCGCCCACCAGATGCACCGGCGTCAGCCCGCCCGGATGCAGTTCGTTGGCGATCAGCGCATGCTCGGCCGGCAGGTTGTCCTGCTCGCCCCAGATCGAGCCGATCAGCCGGCGCTTGCGCCCAGGCCCGAGGTCGGTGCGCAGGAACCCGTTATGCGGGTTGCCGCTGGCCGCCGTCCACTTAAGAATGCCTTTCTCGTAGCGCGCCTGACACACCGGCTGGCCGTCGACGTATAGCAAGCACTGCTCGGGCTTGCCCAGGTCGCCGATGATCACGATCAGCCGCTGCGCCGCGGCGCTGAAATAGACTCCGGTCCAGGGCAGACTGTCGTGACGGTTGAGCAGGACGATGTCCTGCGCCAGGCTGCCGGCATCGAACTGCCAGCCCTGGAAGCGCGCGACTTCTTCCAGGTGCTGGCTGCCGGTGCTCTTGTCACAGGCCAGGCAGGCCTTGCGCACCTCGCCGGCGAGGCGTTTGCTGCGAAGCATCTGCAAGAGGAATGCCTTGTTGTTCGAGTCCTTGGCGAACACGCCCTTGGCGGCGATCTGCATGGCGCCGGGGTCGCCGGTGGCCAGCAGGCGTTTCTCGCGCCCGCTCAGACCGGGAAACACATCGCTGTCGACGGTGCCTCCCGGGTCGTCGGCAAAACGCTGGCGCAGGCCGATGTCGTTTTTAAGGGCGAGGATGAAATGGCTGGCGGGGGTAGACTCCTGCCAGTGATAGTCCAGCGGTACCTTGAAACTCTCGAACTGGCGGATCGCGGCCAGCTCGCGCGGGCCATAGCGGTCGACCTCGCGCTGCGGGTTGGTCGGGGTCTTGAGGATTTCGTGGTCCTTGAGCAGGCCCAGTCGAATTGCCATCTCGCGGTTGCTCGGCCGGCTGACCTTGGGTGCGATGTAGAAGGTGGAGATGCCGGTAAAGCGTACTTGCACTTGCGGGTCATGCAGGGCACTCAGCGGGAAATGCTCGACGATCGGCGCGACCCCCGGGTAGCGAGAGGCGATGTAATGGGTGATCGAGTAGTCGTCGCCATAATGCTGCTGCAGGTACTGCACCAGAATCGAGAAGTTCTCGTTGAGGTAGCCTTCACGGCGAAAGCCCATTTCTCCGATCAGCCCGACCTGCCACAGCACCACGTGCAGGCTAGTGTCCGGCACCCGATCGCGCACCAGCATGTCGGTGGCTTCGTGGGTTTGCAGGCCGGGATGACAGGGGTCGATGCCGAGGTCGGCGCACAGACAGTCAAGGGCGCAGATGCCGGCACGCATTACCGCCCCGTAACCCTCGCGGCGGGCGATGGCGATCGCCCGGTGGGTCGACAGCACGAAGATCCCCGGGTGGCCATAGAACACAGCCACCACGTTCTCGCCCTGGCGCACTGGGTGCAGCATCGCCTCGCTCATCTGCATGTAGGTGTGATAGCGCACCTTGTTGTCGTCATAGAGCACGTAGAGGTCGAAGGCGTCCGGGCGCAGATGTTTGAGCCAGACCGTGGTGGCCGGGTCGGCGACACAATAGAAGACCTTGTCGGCAGCCTTGAGCAGTGCTTCGTCGCCGACGCTGAAGCCCATGGCCTCGATACCCGAGCCGATGATGGTCAACTGCCCGGCAGCTTGGCGCGTGGTAGTGGCCGGCGGCGTTTCCGAGGCCGGAAGTTGGCGGGCGATGTCGCGGGCCAGAGCTTCCCAGGCCTGGGCGTGTTCCTGCTTACTGGCATAGGCGGGTGCCGCCTCGGCTGACGTTGCTGTAGAACGGATCATGGGAAATTCCTCTCCTAAGGCTTAGCCGGCAACCCGATTAAGGTATTTGAGCGCGACGCTGCAACCGACCTTGATCGGCAACACCTGGCCCTTGTAGGTGTTGCCACCGAGCAGGATGTAGGCCTGGTCGGCGCTGCTGCAGGCGGCCATCTGGCCGACTAACGCGTTCTCGTCATCACTCGACCAGCGCCAGGCCTGCTGGGCATTGTCGGCGGCAGCATTGGCGGTCATCAGCACAGTGGCGATGTTCATCTGCTGGGTGGTGTTGTCCGGCTCGGCTTCCTTGACGTACTGGGCGAAGGTGGTCCAGCGTATCTGCACCGAGTTGGCTTCGTTGAGCATGCTGTTGACCAGCAGGCCGACGCCGGTCGACTGCTGTGGCGCAAGCGAGGCCAGGTACTGCTCGGAGGAGCTTTTCCAGGCGTTGAGCAACTGCCCGGCGGTCTGGAAGGCGACCATGATGGTGAGGTTCTCGACCAGTGCCGGGAAGCCTTTGGTCATGATCCAGTTGCCGACCTTGTTGACCAGGCCCTGGACCATTCCCGGTTCGACGTTGACGTCGGTGTCGATGTCAACGTCGACATCGGTGTCGGTCACGTCAACGTTGTCCACCACGTTGTCGGTGTCGATGTCGATATCGATGTCCACGTCGATGTCCACCACCAGCACATCGATGTCGATGTCGATGTCGATATCCACGTCGATGTCCACGTCAACATCAATGTCCACGTCAATATCGATATCCACGTCGACGTCCACATCCACATCGACGTTGATTGGGTCGACCGGGTCGCCGATATCGCCCAGCGGGTTGGCGTTTTCGCCCACCGACTGCAGGCGCTGTGACACGTTCTGGTAAAGCGTCTGGGCATTCTGTCCCAGCCATTTCAGGCCACTGGCTGCGCCTTGCAGCACGTGCACGGCCATGTCCACGGTCATGGCGATCTGCACACCCTCGAAGGCGATGAAGGCCATGTCGTAGGCCGCCGCCCACCAGGGAATGGTCGGCTGCTGGTAGGGCTGGGCGATGAATACGTTGCCGTTGTAGGTACCGGACCAGCACATCGCCAACTGATCGGGTTTGCCTTCCCAACTGAGGTCGCGCAGGGTGCCGGTGACGATCAGTCCGGAGGTTTTACCGGCGCCGCTGGAACTGAGTTGCAGGTTATACAAGGTCACGCTGGTCTTGGCGCCGAGACTGTCGGTGAAGGTCGCGCTGCCGTCCTGGATTAGCAAGGTGCCGACCGTGGTTTGCGGGAGTACCAATTGCCCTCCATTGGTGGTCGGTTCGTAGCAGTAGTAGGTGCCGCTCCAGGCGTAGAGCGAGTTGCCGGCCCAGAACGAGACGATGTTGAAGGCGTCGTAGTCGGCGCCTTTGTATGGGCTGGTGGAGAGCAGCCCGGAGACTTGCTGGTCGAGCGTGAGCATGTTCGCCGGGTCGGTCACCAGCGCACTGAACTGCAGCGCCAGCGGCCCATAGGGCTGGCTGACATAGCTTTGGTAGAAGGCCCAGGCGGCGTTGGTCGAGGCGAGGTCGGTGCTGGTGACGGTGGTGCTGAAGTTCTCATGGACCAGATCTGGAACGAACAGCTGTACCGGGAAGTCATCGCTCTGCCGGGTCATTACCAGCCGCGGGAGGATTTCCGGGCTGGGGATCTGCGCGCTCTGCCCTGGGGCGACTGTGCCCAGTTGCTTGTACACCGGGTAGTAATCAGCGGGGTTGGTGCTTGGCGGATCGCCGACGGGTTGTGACATCGTGTCATAGACAACCAGGGTAAAATCCAGTTGGTTGACCACTGTGATCATTGTATTGGTCATGTTGGCGCTTCCATGTGCGCGACCAGCTACCCGACAGGTAGCCGATCTGGGGGAAATGAAGGGGGAGGGTCAGATTTCGATCGGCTTGAGGTCTTCATCGAACTCGCCGTCCTTGACGCCGTCTTTTTCCGCTTCGGTGTCTTCGTTCAGCTTCTGCGCGTCTTCGACCGCGATCTGTGCCTCGTCGAGTTGTTGCTTGAGTTCCTGGTTCAAGTGCTGGGCATTGGTCTCGATCGATTCGCCGATGGTCGTATGCGCGTCATTCACCGCGGTGGTGGCTTCGTTCAGTGCTTGCTGCATCTCGTCGGGAGTGAAGGCATCGTTCAGGTCGTCACGCGCCTGGGCGAGTTTGCTGGCCGCTTCGTTGAGCGCCGGGGTGTCGGAGATCCTCGCCAGATCCTCGATCTGCCCCAGTTGGGTATCGATGGAGTCGTTCAGACGATCGCGCTGCACGTCCGACAGTTCGGCAACCTGGTTGGCGCGCAGTTCCTCGATACTTGGGCCAAGCGCTGCGGGTTCTGGCACGTTCACTGGGTCCTGCGGGCCGAAGCGCTCGGCCATCTTGTCGAAGAATTCCTTCTGGTTGGCTTCCAGGCGGTCGGTGACCTCCTTGAGTTGCTGCTCCTGGGTTTTAGGCACTTCGCCGTTCCACTTGTTCTTGATGTATTTGCCCAGGGCGACGAGCTTGCTGCCGATCCATTCGGTGGCCATCAGCACGCCGACGATGAATGCGGTCGATTGCAGGAACTGGTAGAAATTCTTCGGGTGGAATAGCGCGTACCACTCGTTGCTGTCGTCGTTGGCCGGCAGCTGGAAGTTCAGACCGAGCACCGTGACACCGTTGATCGAACCGTGCAGGATCGGTAGCACCTCGGTGTCGTCGGTGTTGCCGCTGATCTGGCTCTTCACCGTGAACAGGCCCTTGAAGCACAGCGCTGGCACGTCGTCGGTGAGGCTGGAAACGAACTGTCCGTTGGAATAGAACAGTGGCGTGACCTGCTTGTGACTGTCGATGAAGCTGAGGATGTAGCCGCCGGAATGATCGGTGGGGTCGGCGGGTACTGGCAGGTTGCTCTTCTGCACCATGGTCAGGGTGCCGAGCTGGCTAGGCGAAGCGCTGTCACTACCACTACTGGCGGTACCGGGCGCGTATAAGAAATAGGTGTACTTGGCTTGACTCTGCGCCCAGCCGAAAGGGAAGGCGCTGAGGTAGGTCTGGGCGGTGGTCACTGTGACCACGTCGAGATCCTTGAACTTGCTGGTGCTGGCGAAGAACGCGCTCATCGCCGAGTCGATGCCCTGGTTCGAGGTGCTGTTGGAGGCGCTCTGCGCCGCCGCCGCGTAGTTCTGCGCCAGGCTCGAGGACGGGTAGGCGGAGAGGGTCTGGATGAAGGTAAATGCGTTGGTCATGGTGGCGGCGTTTTGCGCCGTCACTGTTAGCGCCTGGGGGGAGCTGCCGATGGCTAGTAGCGAGGCGTTACACACCGGATAGAGGTTGGCCGGGCGGGAATACAGCAGGTCGAAGATCACCTGGCCAGTTGCGCCGACCAGTACTACGTCGGCGGCCGCGGTGCTGGCGATGGTGCTATTGCCGCTGCTGGTTTTCAGCAGGCTCAAGGTCTGGTTGTAGACCTGCTGGGCGCTGGCGTCATCGTCGCTGTAGGCGCTGACTACGGCAAGGTCGCCGCCGCTCTGGTTGGTCACGGTGATAGTTGGGGTGTTGGTTCCGGATTTTTCGGCAACAGTCATTGCAGATCTCCTTTCCTTGGAAATGCTGAACCATCAGCACAGGAAAGGAAGTGTAGTGTGGCGTTTTGCCCGTATTGGGCCCGGATCAGACCGATTAGCGATTAGTTCGGCCGCTCCTTATTGCTGGCCCTGGGCGACACCTCACACATAGCGCTTAAAAGTGCGGAGCAGAACATCCGGGGCAGCAGCCAGTACGCAAAGCCGTCACCAGCGTCAATACCGAGGCAAACGCCAGATTGCGCATGGTGTTCCATTGGCGCGAGGCTGCAGCTTGGCGCGGATCGCGGCTTTCGTTGGCCCCAATGGTCAGGAGAGACCGTTTTCGACCCAAAGCTGACGGTCGGCTTGGCTCAGATTCAGATTCAGATTCACTTTGAGCAAGCCGGTCGCTCACCCAACCTCTCTACCAGCCTTACGAGATAACCGTCGGGATCTTGGACGATGAATTCGCGCTGGCCTACTTCTACATTGTCAGCCCGATACCAGGTGTCCTTGCATTCTCGATAGAGCGGACATCCAGCCTGATCAAGTTTTTGAATGATGGGTGCGACAGCCTCAACATCAATCTGCAGGTTGATGCCTCTTCCAAACGGCTTGGTCAACGTCGCAGTCAGCCATTGACCCGCGTCCGAATCAACTTGCTCAAGCATTACTTGAGCACCATTCAAATCAAGGTATGCAAATCCATCTTCCGGGCGTTGATAAGTTACTTTGAACCCCAAACGAGAAACCCAAAAAGCCAGGCTGCTATCCAGGTTGGTGACCATTAACTCCGGAACCAGTTTGTTACGTTCGAACATGAGATGACTTCCACTTCAAAAGGCTCGTTTTGGCGGGCGGGCAGGTTCTGCACTGATGGCTTCGATACCACGACGGGATCGTGGCGAGCGCGATGATGCACGCTCGGGTGGGAGTTATGGAGTCGTGTTGCGTCGACCGGTTGAATCCACAGCAGAAAGTAGCCTTGCGCCTCTCTCTAAACTCGTCCATCTCATCAAATCTGGCGCTTGAAAAATTGACGGGAAGAGGGCGGTCTGGAATGTAGGGTTGCGGAAATGCCCGAAAAGATGCGGAAACGATCCAGGAAGCGAGAACCCACAATCTCAAACCCCAGAAACGACAAAGCCCTGAATAATCAGGGCTTTGTCGTACATAAGATGGCGGAGGCGATGGGATTCGAACTCATGGACCTGTTACAGTCGACGGTTTTCAAGACCGTTGCCTTAAACCACTCGGCCACACCTCCGTTTGCGTTGCGGGCGCCATAATACCTGAATGAAACACACTGTCAAACTCTGTGCATGGCTTGTTACAGAGCGTCTGTTATGATCTTTGCGACTGAACGTTTCAAACCAACAGGAGTGTCGCCATGCGCGAACAGGATTACGCAGTTCACAACAGCGTGCAGGCTGAGCAGCTAGAGGTTAGCCGCGTCCTGCGCAACACATACGGCTTGCTCGCACTCACCCTCGCATTCAGCGGTGTGATGGCTTTCGTGGCCCAGCAGATGCGCGTCGGCTACCCGAACATTTTCGTGGTGCTGATCGGTTTCTACGGGCTGTTCTTTCTCACCAACAAACTCCGTGATTCCGCGTGGGGCCTGGTGTCCGCGTTCGCGCTGACCGGTTTCATGGGTTTCCTGCTCGGCCCGATCCTCAACCGTTACCTGGGCATGCAGGGCGGCGCTGAAGTGGTCAGCTCGGCATTCGCGATGACCGCGCTGGTGTTCGGCGGTCTGTCGGCTTACGTGTTGATCACCCGCAAGGACATGAGCTTCCTCGGTGGCTTCATCACCGCGGGTTTCTTCGTGTTGCTGGGTGCAACGCTGGCGAGCATGTTCTTCCAGATCAGCGGTCTGCAGCTGGCGATCAGCGCAGGTTTCGTGCTGTTCTCGTCGGTGTGCATCCTGTTCCAGACCAGCGCCATCATCCACGGTGGCGAGCGTAACTACATCATGGCGACCATCAGCCTGTACGTATCGATCTACAACCTGTTCATCAGCTTGTTGCAGATCTTCGGCATCATGAGCCGTGACGACTGATCGCTGTCCTGAAATAACGAAAAACCCGCTTAGGCGGGTTTTTTGTTGTCTGCGAAAAACAACAGGCGCGATCAGTTGATCACGATGCTGCCATCGGTCTGTTGCTTGTAAATCGTGTAGGGCAGCAACAAGGTATCGAGCACCCCCGACACCGCTGCATCGACCACCAGGCCGGGGGAGGCGTTGTTGTAGTTGAACGCATCGACGTCATCCGGTCGTTCTGCGTGCAGCATGCAAAAGTCGTAGGTTGCTCCGCTGTAGATTCGCGGTACGGCGCCGCAGTAGGTTTTTTTTGCCTTCAACTGGTCTACGGAGGCTTTGTCGCTGAATGCTACGGTCTGCACCGTCCCGCACCCGGTGAGCATCAATGCCGCCAGTAGCACTGTCTGAATGTTCATTACCGCCAATCCTTCGCCGGAAAAACCTCAATCTACGCCGAACATGCGTTAAAAGCACTCACGCCATCGGCGGCAACCGGCGTTTGACCGGGGTTTTCTTGACGATCGCGGTGTTGGTCTCTGCCAGGGTGTTGAGCCGGTCAAGCAGGGTGTCCAACTGCTCCATCGAACGCACGTGCAGACGGGCAATGAAGCAGTCTTCGCCCGTGACTTTGTCGCATTCGGTGAACTCCGGAATCGACATAATCTGCCGCTCCACTTCCTGTAATTGCCCAGGCAGTGGCCGTACCCGGACGATGGCCTGCAATTGATAACCGAAGCATTTGGGGTCGATTTCGACGGTATAGCCCTTGAGCACGCCGCGCTCTTCCAGGCGGCGTAACCGTTCGGCCACGCTGGGTGACGACAGGCCGCTGATCTGCGCCAAAGCCTTGAGCGAGCGGCGCGAGTCTTCCATCAAGGCACTGATGAGGATCTGGTCGATATCGTCGGTCATGGGGCAACTCCGGTATTAGGCATTTGAAGGAAACCACCCGCGATAAAAAAGGCAGAAATCGAGTTTAGCCTGCTTTTTGCGCTGGAGACGTGTGCTGTCGGCTTGGCATACTTTTGCCACGCTTTCGTCAAACGCTTAGGGAGAACGATGATGGACAACACAATCCGGCGCGGCTCGTTTGAAATGACCGCTGCCATGCTGATTTCCGGGACCATCGGCTGGTTCGTGCTGGTGTCCGGGCAACCGGTGCTGGACGTGGTGTTCTGGCGCTGTGTGTTTGGTGCCGGCACCTTGCTGCTGATTTGCGCCGCGTTCGGCTTCCTGCGCCCGGGCATTCTGACCCGCACCACGTTCCTGTTGGCGGTGCTCAGCGGCGTCGCGATTGTCGGCAACTGGGTGCTGTTGTTCGCCTCGTATTCCCGGGCTTCGATTGCCATCGGCACCGCGGTCTATAACGTGCAGCCGTTCATGCTGGTCGGCCTGGCGGCGCTGTTTCTCGGTGAGAAGATCACTCTGCAGAAGCTGTTCTGGCTGGCGATTTCCTTTCTCGGCATGTTGGCGATCGTCAGCGCCCACGGCGGGCAGGGCGAGAGTGGTGGCGACTATCTGTTGGGGATTGCGCTGGCGCTGGGGGCGGCGTTGCTCTATGCGATAGCGGCGCTGATCATCAAGCGCCTGACCGGCACACCGCCGCATCTGATCGCGCTGATTCAGGTCTGCACCGGGGTGTTGTTGCTCGCGCCATTTGCTCACTTCAATGGCTTGCCGCAAACGGGCGGCGCGTGGGCCAGCCTGGTGACGCTGGGCATCGTCCACACCGGCCTGATGTACGTGCTGCTGTACGGCGCGATCCAGAAACTGCCGACGGCCCTGACCGGTGCGCTGTCGTTCATCTACCCGATTGCGGCGATCTTCGTCGACTGGTTCGCCTTCGGCCATCGCCTGGAACCGCTGCAATGGCTGGGTGTGGCCGCGATTCTGCTGGCCGCCGCCGGGATGCAGCAAGGCTGGGGTCTGAAAGCCCGGCGTCAGCTCAAATCGGTTTGATCAGATCGCGGAACAGTCCTTTCAACTGCTGGTTGCCGGCATCCACCAGATGGTTGTCATCAAAGTACAGCGGCACGCCGTTCCTGGAACCCATGCAATTGCCGTCGGGGCACAGATACGGCGTCGGGTCGATTACCGTCGCGTGGCAGCGCCTGGCCGCCTCTTCAATTGTTGCGATGGCGATGCGGTTGCGCTTCTCATACGCCTGCAACGGCAGTGAAATGTCGCTGATTTGTCGAAACAATCGCTGATTCAGGTTCAAGCCCTTGTAGACGCTGAATGGCATTTCCGGGATCGGTTTGACGATATAGACCGGGTGGTTTTCTGCGATCGAGCAGACGGTGCTGACGTACTCTTCGGTGTAAGCCTCGGCAAACGGCACCGGCCGCTCGGGAAAGGAAATCCGATAGCTGTTTTCCCGACCCGAATCCGCATACAGCGCCGCACGACTGAACAGCACCACGGGAATGCCCGTGTAGGCGGTTTTGAGCTGCTGCAGCTTTTCCTGATTGAAGCCCCGGCATTGGCTTTCGACGGTTTTGTCGTGCATTGCAAAATGGGCCAGGGTCGGGCAACCGCCCCGCGACCATGACAGTGCCGCCTGAGGGTTTTCCATCTGCACCGCCGCCGCCGTGGATTGTGCATGACTGTCGCCGTACAGAATCACCGACACTTCGCCCGTGCCCAGTTTGCAATCCGCCGCCGCATAGGTGTTGGCGTAGCACTCCTGCGGATACAGTTTGCTGGTGTATTGCGGCTGGCCGAGTTCGACCAGCGCCGGGCGCCAATCGGGGTGTTGCTTGACCAGCGAAGACATCACTGCCGACAGGGCAACCACACCCACCGTCAGCGAAGCGAACTTGATTACCGTGCGTGTCGCTGTCGGACCTTTTCTCACCTTCGATTCAACCAGGTAGAAGGAGAGGGCGCCGAGAGCGAGCGACGCGATGACCGCGCCGATCACGTGCGGCCAACTGGTCAACAGCCCGCACAGGTACAGCAACACCACCAGCGGCCAATGCCACAGGTACACCGAGTAGGAAATGCTCCCGATAAATTGCAGCGCAGGATTGCTGCTGAACAGCGACCGGGTATTGCCGTGAATCACCAGCATCGTCCCGAGCACCGGAACCAGTGCCAGATAACCCGGCCATAGATCCTGTTCGGAGAAGCACAGCACACTGGCGGCAATCGCCGCCAGTCCAAGCACCTCGCCGATCAAACCGCCGCGCAGGCTGAGCCGCAGGGGAAACAGAAAGACCAGCCCGCCAGCGATCATTTCCCACGCCCGGGTGGGCAGCATGTAGAACGCGAAGGTCGGGTTGAGGCCGGTCACAACGATGGACGCACAGAGCGAGGTCAGCGCCAGGGCGATCAAGGCAAAGCGGGTTCTGTCGGCGCCGAAAAACCGGTGCAAGCCCATGATCAACACCGGATACAACATATAGAACTGCCACTCCACCGACAGCGACCAGGTGTGCAGCAACCAGTTTTCATGCAGCGGCGCCGCAAAATAGTTGCCGCTCTGGGCGAAGCTGAAGTTCGAGCTGAACAGCAGGCTGCTCTTGATCGTGCGGATCGTCTCGCGCAAGTCGTCCAGTGGCAGATACACGTAGCCGAAGATCAGCAGCGCAATGCACAGGGTCAGCAGGGCGGGAATGATGCGTCGGGCACGCGAGGCGTAGAAACCGAGGAGGGAAAAATTCTGTTGTTGCACGCCGTTGAAGATGATGCCGGTCATCAGGAAGCCGGAAATGACGAAGAACACGTCTACGCCAACGAACCCGCCCTCAAAACCTGGAATCCTGAAATGGAACAGCACGACCGCCAAAACGGCGAGCGCACGTAACGCATTGATATTCGTCCTGAACTGCATTTTGCATCCATGTACACATCCGTTGTGAGCCGCATTGTAGTGATGATGTCGGCTTTGTTACATGGGTTTTTTCCGAGAACTCAGATGTTCCAGCGCGGCGCGGTTTTCCCCAGGCGTTGGCGCAGTTCGCCGATGTTGGCCGCCAGTTGCCGGGTCAGCAGACGGTAGCCGTCCAGGGTGCTGTAGACCGGCGTGTCGCGGCTGGCGTCGGGCAGCTCGAGCGGGCGCTCCAGGCGTTGCGCCGCGCCGGACTTCAAGGCCCGGGCCATGCCGATCAGTTGCACGCGAATCACCCGGTGCTCGGCCCGCAGCGCCGATTGCAGGTGCGCCATGGCGTCGGGGTCATTGGCATCCGGTCGAGTGTTGCCGAGGATTTCCAGGGTGCTGACGCACATGCGCAGGTTGCGTTGAATCGCATCCAGCTCAGTCATGGAAATCTTCACTTCCTTGGACACCGAAGGCATCAGCGAGCGCAGTTGCACCATCACCGTGGTCACCCGGCCCATCAGCTTCAGGTGTTCATCGGCGCTGACCGGTTGGCCGCTGATGATCCGCCCGTACAGCGTGGCGCAGTCGCGCAAGGCATCGGCCAGGTTGTAGCGCCACGAATACACCGCGTACAGCGGCAGGGCGAAGGAGAATGCGAGGGCCAGGGCGATGCCGATCAGGATGTCGACCCCGCGCCACAAGCCGTCGGTGATCGGATTGTCGCCATGCCCGGCGACAATGAACACGGTGATCGCCGAGAGCAGGGCGGTATAACCACCCTTGCCGATGGCGTGATAGGAGAAAAATCCGCAGACCACTGCCATGGCAAAGTACGTCAGCCATGGCAGGCCCAGCCACGCCTGTTGCGCCACCAGCACCAGACCGACGCCGGCACCGATCAGCGTGCCGGTGGCGCGTTCGGCGGCTTTCTTGCCGATGTTGCCGTGGTGTTGCAGACCGCCGATCACCACCAGCATGGTCACCGAGGCCCACTCACCGTGGGGCAGGTTGATGCCGGTGGTCAGCAGGATGGTCGCCAGCAACCCCAAGGCCACGCGCACCGCGTGAATGAGCCGGGCGTGCTGGTAGCGGCGGTACGGGTCCAGCAGCGGACGCAGGATTCGCCGCAACAGCGGTGGCAGTCGGTGGGTGCTGAATATACTCAGTGCAAGGTCCTCGTCAGAAGATGTAGTCGGTGGTCAGGAAGCTCGAATCGCGGCCGCGAATGATCTCGCTGAGCAGATCCTTGTTGCTGTCCTGGAATTTGGTCGCCACCAGCGTGCGGATCGAAAACACCCGCAATGCATCATGTACCGACAGCGTGCCTTCGGCGGAGTTCTTGCGCCCGTTGAACGGGTAGGTGTCCGGGCCGCGCTGGCACTGGGCGTTGAGGTTGATCCGCCCGACCTGGTTGGCGAAGGTGTCGACCAGTCGGCCGATCGCCACCGGGTTGGTGCCGAACAGGCTCAGTTGCTGGCCGAAATCCGATTCCAGTACGTAGTCGATTACGGTATCGAGGTGACGGTACGGCACGATCGGCACCACCGGGCCAAATTGTTCCTCGTTGTACACGCGCATCTGCGGCGTCACCGGGTACAGCACGGCCGGGTAGAAGAACGATTCGCGACTTTCGCCGCCGTTCGGGTTGACCACTTGCGCGCCCTTGCTCTGCGCATCGGCCACCAGGCTGTGCAGGTAATCGACCTTGCCCGACTCCGGCAATGGCGTCAGTGCCACGCCGCTGTCCCACGGCATGCCTGGTTTCAGCGTCGCCAGCTTGGCGTTGAATTTCTCGATGAAGGTGTCGACCACGTCTTCATGCACGAAGAGGATCTTCAGCGCGGTGCAGCGCTGGCCGTTGAACGACAGCGAACCGGTCACCGCTTCACTGACGGCGTTGTCCAGATCGACTTCCGGCAACACGATGCCGGGGTTCTTCGCATCCAGCCCCAGCGCAGCGCGCAAACGGTGCGGTTTCGGGTGCAGCTTTTTCAGGTCGCTGGCGGCCTTGTTGGTGCCGATGAAGGCGAAGATGTCGATCTTGCCGCTGGCCATCAGTGCGCTGACCGTTTCGCGGCCGCTGCCGTAGATCACGTTGATCACACCAGTGGGGAAGCTGTCGCGGAACGCTTCGAGCAACGGGCGAATCAGCAGCACACCGAGCTTGGCCGGCTTGAACACCACGGTGTTGCCCATGATCAGCGCCGGAATCAGCGTGGTGAAGGTTTCGTTGAGTGGATAGTTGTAAGGCCCCATGCACAATGCCACGCCAAGCGGCACGCGGCGGATCTGGCCGAGGGTGTCCTGTTCCAGCTCGAAACGGCTGGAGCGGCGGTCGAGTTCTTTCAGTGCG
This sequence comes from Pseudomonas sp. MG-9, assembly GCF_018729515.1. NCBI lineage: Bacteria > Pseudomonadati > Pseudomonadota > Gammaproteobacteria > Pseudomonadales > Pseudomonadaceae > Pseudomonas > Pseudomonas sp. MG-9. Next base: position 889,938 of record NZ_JAHHZH010000001.1, on the reverse strand, counting down.
TTGATGGTGTCGACGATGTAGTCGCAGGTGCGATCGAACTCTTTCTCCGAGTCCTTGAGGTTCTTGCCGATCTCCCACATCAGCAGCTTCACCACCGCATCGCGCTGCTGGCGCATGCGCCCGAGAAACGCTTCAACGTGCTGGATGCGTTCGGCCACACGCATGGTCGGCCACAGGCCCTGACCACGATCGTAGGCCCGCACGGCGGCGTCGAGGGCGGTGAGGGCCGTGTCGGCGTCGAGCAGCGGCGTGCTGCCGAGGATCACTTGTTCAGCGCCATTTTCGCCGTGCAGGTACACAGGGCTGCGCACCTGGGCGAGCGGGCCGTCCCAGCGCCGCAACTGACCATCGACGAGGTATTCGCGTTGCTCGACCTGACCGTCGAGGCGGTATTTTTCCGGGATGTCGCTGACAGAAGGGAACAGGTTGCCAAGGATGTTTGCTGTGGTCATGTCGCTACCCCGTGTTGATGTCCGCATACAGATCAAAAAGTCTTTACAGGTTATACGCCTGAATACGTTGAAATTTAAACCCGCGAATGTCACGCGAATGTCACGCGAAGGCCCGGAACAGAGCGGCAATGCCCACACCCAACCCTGTAGGAGCTGCCGAAGGCTGCGATCTTTTGATCTTGCTCCTGAAAAACAAAGTCAAAAGATCGCAGCCTTCGGCAGCTCCTACTGGGGGATGTCCCCGGATGGCCCCCTCGTTGTCCCGCAATGCCCTCAACCCGCTGACGTCGCTGCCTTAAGGTGTGATCACAACAATAAGCGATGCCACCCTTGAGGATCGTTATGCGGGCCATCCGATTCACTTTACTGCTGGCGCTGTCCATGACGCTGTGCGGCTGCGGCGAAAAAGCCGAGCCGCCAGCGACCACTCGCAACGCCACACCGTCCGACCCGGCACTGGCGCAGATCTACACCAACAGCTGCCAGCTGTGCCACGCCAACCCGGCCGCCAACGCACCGCTCACTGGCGATCGCAAAGCCTGGGAACCGCGAATTCGGCAGGGCGTCGACACGCTGCTCGACCACGCCATCAATGGCTACAACGGCATGCCGCCGATGGGGCAGTGCATCGAATGTTCGGAAGAACAATTCCTGCAACTGATCGGCTTCATGGCCGACCAGCCCCTCCCACAGTAAGGGCCCGCGCATGACCATGGATCTGACACGGCGTCAGTTGTTGCAACGGGCAAGCATCGTTGGCGCGTTCAGTGCGCTGGCGGCGAACCCGGCATTGGGCCAGTTGATGCGCGCACCGCGACTGATCCCCTGGCGTAACTGGTCAGGCGGGCAGAGTTGCCTGCCGGCAGCGCGACTGGCGCCGAAAAATCTCGATGAACTGACGACGGTAATTCGCCAGGCCCAGGGCAAGATTCGCCCGGTCGGTTCGGCGCATTCCTTCAGCGCCCTGGTGCCCACCGACGGCACGCTGTTGTCGCTGAGCTACTTCACCGGCCTGCTTGATCACGACGCGAAAACCCTGCAAGCCGAATTCGCCGCCGGCACGCCGATGTCGCGCATGGGCGTGCCGTTGAAGGGCGTCGGTCAGGCGCTGCAAAACATGGCCGACATCGATTACCAGACCCTCGCCGGAGCCATCGCCACGTCCACCCATGGCACCGGCAAAACCTTTCAGTCTTACTCGGCGCACGTCTGCGGCATGCAACTGGTGACGGCCAGCGGCGAGGTGCTCGACTGCGACAGCCAGCGCCATCCCGAGGTATTCAACGCCGCGCGCGTCTCCCTCGGTGCACTGGGCGTGGCGACGAAAATCCGCCTGCAAAATCGCCCGGCCTATCGTCTGCGTGAACGGCAGTGGATCTCCAAGACCGAAGAATTGCTGGAAGACCTCGACAAGAACACCCGGGAAAACCAGCACTGGGAAATGCTTGTGGTCACCCATTCCGACTACGCACTGTCCATCGCCCTCAACGAAACCAGCGACCCGGCCACACCGCCGATTCCGCCCGAAGAGGAGGGCGGCAACGAGTTCGTGACCCTGATCGAGAAGATCGACAAATACGGCAGCGACTTCCCTGACATGCGCCGCACGCTGCTCAACAGCCTGCGCCATCTGGCCAGCTTCGATGATCGGGTGGGCGACTCGTTCGACATCTACGCCAACGTGCGCACCGTGCGTTTCAATGAGATGGAGTACTCGGTGCCCGCCGAACACGGCCCGGCCTGCCTGCGCGAAATCCTCAAGCTGATTCAGGACAAGGACCTGCGCACCTGGTTTCCCATCGAGTACCGCTACGTCAAGGCCGACGACATACCGCTGAGCATGTTCGAGGGCCGCGACAGCTGTTCGATCTCGGTGCACCAGCATTACCAGATGGATCATCACAACTTCTTCGCGGCGGTCGAGCCGATCTTCTGGAAGTACAACGGCCGGCCGCACTGGGGCAAGTTGCACACGCTCAATGCAAAAAACCTGCAGCCGCTGTATCCGCGCTGGCGCGAGTTTATCGATGTGCGTCAGGCGCTCGATCCAAGCGGGCGCTTTCTCAATGCGCATCTGTCGTCGATTCTGGGGGTGAACTGATGGCGGTCAATCGACGCAATTTTCTCCTTGGCACGTTGGGTGTCGGTGCGTTGCTGGCAGGCGTTGGCGCATGGCTGAGGCCGGGCGATCATGGCGCGCCGTACAGCGATTATTTTCGTGCGCTGAACAATGAGTTGAAGGACAAAGGGCCGATGCGCCCGGTGTTGCTGATCGACCTGGATCGCCTCGATCACAACATTGATGTGGTGATGCAGTCGGTCAGACGCGGCGGCAAGCAACTGCGTCTGGTGGAAAAGTCGCTGCCATCGCCGGGGCTGTTGAACTACATCGCGCAGCGTGCCGGGACGCAGAAACTGATGTCGTTTCATCAGCCGTTTCTCAATCACGATGCGCAGGTGTTCCCGCAGTCCGACATTTTGCTGGGCAAGCCATTGCCGGTGCGCTCGGCCGAGCTGTTCTATCAAACCCACAAAGGCCCGTTCGATCCCGCGAAACAGCTGCAATGGCTGCTCGACGGCCCCGAACGATTGCAGCAATACCTCGCGCTGGCTCAGGGTTTGGGCACGCGGATGCGCATCAACATCGAACTGGGCGTCGGCCTGCACCGCGGCGGGATCAGTGATGTGATGGTGCTTGGGCAGATGCTCACGCTGATCAGCGCCAACCCGCAGCATCTGGAATTCTCCGGGTTCATGGGCTACGACCCGTTCGTGGGCATGGGCGTGCCGGGGATTCTCGGCTCGCCCGACGAACTGTTTGCCAAGGTCATGGTGATTTACCAAAACTGCGTTGATTACACCCGGCAGCAGTTTCCCGCGTTGTGGCATGACGGTTTGTGTCTGAACACCGCTGGCAGCCCGAGTTATCGTATCCATGAAAACGAAAAGCTCAGCAGCGAGGTTTCAGTCGGAACCGCGATGCTCAAACCGACGCACTATGACCTGCCGTCGCTGAGCGAGCATGTGCCCGCGGTCTACATCGCCACGCCCGTTCTAAAAAGCACCGGCCCAGTGAACATCCCGGCGCTGGACAACAAGTCCAAGCTGTTCTCGTGGTGGGACACCAACCAGCGCCAGACCTTTTTCATCTACGGCGGCAACTGGATGGCCGAGTTCGAATCGCCGCCGGGATTGCAGAGCAACGGCGTGTACGGGCGCAGTTCCAATCAGGAGATGGTCAACGGATCCAGCGCCGTCGGACTCACTGTGGAAGACCAGGTCTTCCTGCGCCCGACCCAGACCGAAGCCGTACTTCTGCAATTCGGCGATCTGCTCGCCGTGCGCAACGGCAAGATCGTCGACACCTGGCCGGTCTACACCTGAACAGCAAAGATCAAAAGATCGCAGCCTGCGGCAGCTCCTACATTGAAATGCGATCCATGTAGGAGCTGCCGCAGGCTGCGATCTTTTGATCTTGATCCCCATTCAGTAATGAAGCTTTTATGACAAAAGTTCGGTAGCACATAGCCAGTCCGGTCATGCCTATGTAACGCGCTTGAGGGGCCCAACGGGGCGCTTTTCACAAGCCGAGGCGGGACGCCGGGAGTGAGGCAATGGGGACTATGGAACGCTACTCGAAAGTGGGTATGCAGGAGCTTGATCAGCGCCTGTCGAAGATCGTCGAAGCGGCGCGCAAGAAGCCGGTGTCGGTGTATCGCTACGGTGCGCCGTGGGTCTGGATCGTGTCGCAGGATGACTGGCAGGGCGCCTTGAAAGAGGTTTCCAGCTACATTCCGCCAGGCCATTCGCTGGTACTGCTGCGCCCGCAGATCGACGACCTGCTCGACGCCCACCAAGGCCTTCTGCACGACCTCAATGCCGAGCCCGGCATGCTCATTCCCGCGCAAACGGTCATGCACATTCTGCTCCTGCAACTGCTGTATTCGGTGCCCAGCGAGCAGCAGTTGTATGAACAGCTCAATTACAACCTGCTGTTCCGCTGGTTCGTCGGCCTCGGTCTGAACCAGAAAGTCTGGAGCTTCAACGTCCTCAGTCGCGACATCGCCACGCTGCTCAACGAGCCGCGTGCGGTGCTGCTCATTCAAAAAATCATCGGCGAAGTGTTCTGCGGTGCCTTGCTGCAAATGCCCGAGTTCTCCTTGAACTTCGCGTTGCTGCACACCTGGCTTGGCAGGCACAGCGGTGCCGCGCACATCAGCAACTAGCCGCGCCAGCCATTGACGCAACACACAAGGCGCGCGACAGCGCCAACAGGTCATCGCGAATTCAGGGGGTAGTGTGGATCAGATTTTCACGTCACGGCTGGCGCTGTGCGGCTGGCTGCTGGTGACGGCCGGCGCTCAGCCAGCGTTCGCCGATGAGGCTACCGAAAACGCCGCGCCGCAGCGTCTGGTGGACGTCAACGAATACTTCGTGCGCGGCAACACCGTGCTCGATGCCCGGGCGATTGAAGAGGCGGTGTACCCGTTTCTCGGCCCGCAAAAGGCCATGAGCGACATCGAAGGCGCTCGCGATGCGTTGCAGAAGGCCTATCAGGAACGCGGCTACCAATCGGTGTTCGTCGAACTGCCGGAGCAAGCGGTGGCCGACGGCATCGTCTACCTGCAAGTCAGCGAAACCAAGGTCGGACGGGTGCGCGTGGTCGGCGCCAAACACTATTCACCGCTGGACATCCGCGACAACGTCCCGGCGCTGAAAGAGGGCGAGGTGCCGGACTTCGCCAAGGTCCAGGGCGAACTGGCGCAACTGAACAAGACCCCGGGCCGCCAGGTCATGCCGCTGGTGCGCGAAGGCCAGCGCCCCGGCACCATGGACGTCGATTTGCAGGTCGAGGACCAGAACCCGTGGAGCGCCAGCGTCGGCCTCAACAACGACTACAGCGCCGACACCGAAAAACTGCGCGCCGTAACCAGCCTCGGCTACAACAACCTCTGGCAGCTCGGCCACAGCATCAACCTGACGTACTTCACCGCGCCGCAGGACACCGACAACGCCAAGGTCTGGTCGGGCTCCTACACCGCGCCCCTGACCGATCGCTGGAGCGTGCAGTTCTCCGGTTACCAGTCCGACAGCAACGTCGCCACCATCGGCGGCAGCAACGTGTTGGGCAAGGGCCATTCCTACGGCGTGTCGGCGATCTACACGCTGCCGTCCAGCGGCAGTTGGTCGAACTCGTTGTCGGCCGGCATCGACTTCAAGGACTTCGACGAACGCCTGACCCTGTCTGGCGAGAGCGACAAGGTGCCGCTGAAATACGCACCGTTCACCTTCGCCTACAACGGCTTCCGCTACACCGAAAAGAGCCAGCTGGGCCTCGGTCTGAGCCTGGTGGCGGCCACCCGCAGCCTCTTCGGCTACGGCAGCTCCGACGAAGATTTCGACTACAAGCGCTACCGCGCCAAGCCCAGTTTTGCCGTGCTCAAGGGCGACAGCAACTTCACCTGGACCTTCGACAACGACTGGCAGAGCGCGAGCAAAGGCGCGTTCCAGCTGGCGTCGGGGCCACTGGTCTCCAACGAGCAATTCTCCGCCGGCGGCGCGACCTCGGTGCGCGGTTATCTGGCCGCCGAACGCACCGCTGACGACGGCGTGCTGCTCAGCCAGGAACTGCGCACCCCGTCGCTGGCCAGGTTCGCCGGCAGCTGGATGCAGGAGTGGCGCTTCTACGCCTTTGCCGAAGGCGCGCAACTGTACCTGCGCGACGAACTGCCGGACCAGGACGCCAGTTACGCCCTGGCCAGCGTCGGCCTCGGCACCCGCGCCAACCTCAGCAAATGGCTGTCCGGCAGCGTCGACTGGGGCTATCCGCTGCTCGAAGGGCCGAACACCTCGAAGCAGGAATCGCGCCTGCACTTCAACCTTCAAGCCACTTTCTAAAGGAGCACGTTCATGCAGCGCCTCATTCTTTCGTTGTTGATCTGCCTGGGCTTCGTGCTCCCGGCCACGGCTCAGGCCTGGTGGCAGGACGACTGGCACTACCGCAAACAGATCGCCGTCGACACCACGCCACAAGGCGCCGGGATCAATCAGGCCCTGGGCCGCACCGCGCTGCTAGTGCGTCTGCACACCGGCAACTTCACCTTCGATGGCGTCAAGGAAGACGGCTCGGACCTGCGCTTTGTCGCCGCCGATGACAAAACCGTGCTCAACCACCAGATCGAAAGCTTCGATGCGCTGATGGGCATGGCGCTGATCTGGGTCGATGTGCCGAATGTCGAGGGCGGGCAACGTCAGGACATCTGGATGTATTACGGCAATCAGAAAGCCCCGGCTACCGGCAACGGTCAACTGACGTTCGATCCGAATTACACCGCGCTGTATCACTTTGAAGGCGCCACCGGCACCCCGGCCAAAGACACCACCGCCTACGGCAACACCGCGCAAAGTGCCACCGGCGCGGCGATTGACGGTGTCGTCGGGCGCGCCTTGCAGTTCAGCGGTCAGCCGTTGCTGCTGCCGGCCAGCCCGTCGTTGCAGCACAGCGCTGGCAGCGCGTTCACCTTCAGCGCCTGGTTGCGGCTGGATCAGGCCAATGGCGAGCAACTGATCCTCGCCCGTCGTGAAGGCGCCAGCAGCCTGTTGGTCGGTGTGAATCAGGGCGTGCCGTTCGTGGAAATCGACGGCCAGCGCGCGGTTGCCACTCAGGCGCTGAATCCCGGCCAATGGCAACACGTCGCGCTGACCGCCGAGGGGGCGAAAGTCAGCCTGTTCATCAATGGTCGTGAAGGCGCGACGCTCGCTCAGGCGATGCCGGCGTTCAACTCGGTGATGGCCATGGGGGCGGATCTGCACGAAGGTCCGTTCCAGCCGTTCGTGGGCGCCATCGACGAACTGCGCCTGTCGAAAGTCGCCCGTCCGGCGGCGTTACTGCTGGCTGATGCCACCTCGCAAGGCGCCGAGTCGAAACTGGTGACCTACGGCGTTGACGAAGAGCAGTCCGGTTTCGGCTTCGGCAGCCTCGGTTTCCTGCTCAATGCGGTGCCGGTGGATGCCTGGGTGATCATCGCCGTGCTGGTGCTGATGATGTTCCAGTCGTGGATCATCATGCTGCGCAAGAACCACACCCTCAGCCGTGTCAGCAAGGCCAACGAAGACTTCCGCGAACAGTTCGCCAAGGTCGGCACGCGCCTGGAAATGTTCGCCGACGACGCGCAACTGGCCCAGCGCCTGCAGCATTCGCCGCTGTGGCGTCTGTACTCGGTGGCGGTCAAGGAGATCCGCACCCGCCGCGAGCAGGGCGCTGATACCTCTTCTGTGTCTGCCGCAACCATCGAAGCCATCCGCTGCTCGATGGACGGCGTGCGCACCCGCGAGAACCAGGCCCTCAGCTCGAAACTCTCGACCCTGTCCAACGCGATCGCCGGCGGCCCGTACATCGGCCTTCTCGGCACCGTGCTGGGGATCATGGTGGTGTTCCTCGGCACCGCCATGGCCGGTGACGTCAACATCAACGCCATCGCTCCGGGTATGGCCGCAGCGTTGCTCGCCACCGCGATGGGCCTGTTCGTCGCGATCCCGGCGCTGTTTGGCTACAACCGCCTGATCACCCGCAACAAGGAAGTCAGCGCCGACATGCGCGTGTTCGTCGACGAGTTCATCACGCGCCTGGCGGAGATGCACGGCGAAGGCCAGTCCAGTGAAGCGGCGCATCAGCGCGGTCATCACGCCAACCACTCCGTACCGGCCTGAGGAGCACTGACATGGCGTCTGTAAATGCCTCCCACGACGATGACGAAGATGCAGCGGTGGACAGCATCAACATCACCCCGCTGGTGGATGTGCTGATGGTGGTGCTGGTGATGTTCATCCTCACCGCCACCGCGCAGGTCTCGGGGATCCAGATCAACCTGCCCAAGGCCAGCGCTTCGGTGTCGCTGTCCGAAGCCAAGACCAAAGCGATTTCAGTCAACGACGGCGGTCAGGTGTTCCTCGATGCCTACCCGGTGACCCTGGCCGAGCTGGAAGAACGCCTGCGCATCGAGAAGGCGCAGAACCCTGACTTCCCGGTGATCGTGCGCGGTGACGCCACGGTGCAATACCAGAAAGTCATCGAAGTGCTGGATCTGCTGCGCCGGCTCGAACTGTCCCAGGTCGGTCTGGTGACCGGCAAACCGACGCAGGGCTGAGTGATGACCGCACAACTTCCGATCGAGCCACTGCCGGTGAAACGCTCGCCGCTGCGTTACGTGAAGTGGGGCGCCGGGCTGCTGCTCGGCGCGCTGGCCGCGTACTGGCTGTGGCAGTGGGCTAACGACATGAGCGGCATCCGCCGTGAAGCGCCGAAGGTGCCGACGATCATTCCGTTGCCGCCACCACCGCCGCCGCCCCCGGAAAAGCCACCGGAACCGGAAACCCCGGTGGAAGAAAAAATCGTCGAGCCCGAGCCCACACCCGAGCCGCAAGAGGTCAAGCCCGAAGAGGAAGTACCGCCATCGCCGGCGGACGATCTGGCCAACCCGATGCAAATGGACGGCGACGCCCAGAGCGGCAACGACGCGTTCAACATCGGCGCGGGCAAGGGCGGCGGCATGGCCGGTGCCGGAGGCGGGCGGTTGGGCACCGGCACCTACAGCCAGTTCCTCGCGTTCACCTTTCAGAAGCTGCTGCGTGAGAACCCGGACCTGCGCAACCTCGCGTTTTCGCTGCAGGCCGATGTGTGGCTGAGCAGCGTTGGCGAGATCACTCGCGTGGAGCTGATCAAGTCCAGCGGCAACCCCGAGATCGACACCCAGGTGCTGGCGGCGCTGCGCAACGCGCCGCATTTAAGCGAACGGCCTCCGGCCTCCATGACCTTGCCCGTGCGCCTGTCCCTGCAAGGGCGGCGTCCGGGTTAACCCACTTTAATTCATTGCCAAGCATTCAAGCTTTGCCAAAAGGAGTTGTGTGCAGATGATTTCCAATGTGAATCGATTGTCCCTGGCGGTCGGCATGGTCATCGCGACCCTGGTCGGTCAGGCCGGGGCAGCGCCTGCGCCCTCGGAGAACGCCACGATCAATCTGATCCGCTTGCTGGTCGAGCAGGGCATTTTGAAACAGGACAAGGCCGACGCGCTGATCGCCCAGGCCCAGAACGAAGCCGCGCAGGCCAAACAGGCCGCAGCGTCCACAGCGGTCGCAGCCGGTCCGGTGGCCGCACCGGGCGATGTGCGTGTGCAGTACGTGCCAGCCGCTGTGCGTGATCAGATTCGCGATCAGGTCAAGGCTGAGGTCATGGCTACCGCCAAACAGGAAAACTGGGCGGCGCCCAACACCTTCCCGGACTGGGCGTCGCGCATCAGCTTCGACGGCGACATCCGCCTGCGTGACGAATCACGCTACTACTCGGGCAGCAACAGCAACGAAATCGTCGACTTCGCCAAACTCAACAACAACGGCCCGTACGACGTGAACCCCAACAGCAGCACCAGCCTGCCGCCGTTGCTCAACACCCGCGAAGATCGCACCAATCAGTTCCGCATTCGTGCGCGGCTGGGCATGAAAGCGGTGATTTCGCCGGACTGGACCGCCGGCATTCGTATCGGCACCGGTTCGGACAACAACCCGGTGTCGACTACCCAGAACCTCGGTGGTGGTTTCGCCAAGAAAGACATCTGGCTCGATCAGGGCTACCTGAACTGGAAGCCCACGGATGAGTTGACCCTGACCGGCGGGCGTTTCGCCAACCCGTTCATGTCCACCGACATGCTCTATTCCAACGACCTGAATTTCGACGGCGTGGCAGCGATTTTCGACCATAAGCTCAACCGCGATTGGGGCGTGTTCGGCACCGTCGGCGCGTTCCCGGTGGATTACACCAACGACACCACCACCAGCAACGGCTTCGACAAGGAAGAAAGCGACAACAAGTGGCTGTATGGCGCGCAGCTCGGCGCCAAATGGGCAATCAACAGCAACAACCGCCTCAAAGGTGCGTTGGCCTACTACCGATTCGACGACATTCAGGGGCAGCGTTCCAGCCCCTGCACACCGTGGGCCGGCGCCCCGGGCTGCGATACCGACGGCACCCGCGCAGCGTTCATGCAGAAGGGCAACAGCGTGTTCCTGCTGCGCGACATCACGCCGAACCCGGCCAACCCGACCACCACGCCGCAGCCGCAATTCGTCGGCCTCGCGTCGGAGTTCAACCTGCTCGACCTTAACCTGGTGTGGGACGCCGATCTGCCGCAAGACTTCAAATTGCGCAGCCAGGGCAACTACATCCACAACCTCGGTTACGACGAAGGCGACATGCGCAAGCGCTCCGAGGGGCAGATCGTCAACAACCTCAACAGCAATGGCGAGATCGAAAGCGGCGCCAACGCGTGGATGGTGCAGTTCACCCTCGGCAACGCGCTGGACCTGCACAAGCAGGGTGACTGGAACCTGTTCGCCGGCTACAAGTACATCCAGCCGGACGCCTTGCCGGACGGCTTCAACGATTCCTCGTTCCACCTCGGCGGCACCAACGCCAAGGGCTATTTCCTCGGCGGCAATTACGGTCTGGCGAAGAACGTCTACGCCACCGGCCGCTGGATGAGTACCGAGGCGGTGTACGGCGCGCCGTTCGACATCGACGTCTTGCAGCTTGAGATCAATACGCGCTTCTAAGGCGCCGGGAGTACGGTCATGCACGCACGAGTTTTACTGTTGGGGCTGAGTCTGTTCATCGCGCAGGGGGCCAGTGCCGAAGGCATGGAGGAGCGTCTGCGCACCCAGTTGCGCAGCACCACCCAGCAATTGCAGGCCCTGCAAAGCCAGCAGGCCCAGGCCAGCGCCGCGCAACTGGCGGCGCAGAACGAGGCCCGGGCCGCGCAGGCGCAGATCAAGCAATTGACCGCCGAGCTGGCCAAGGCCAAGGGCGTTGCCGAGCAGTTGGTCGACCAGCAGCAGAACCAGCACAGCCAGGCCCAGGCGCAAGTCGCGGCGAGCAACGAGCAGGTCGGCAAGTTCAAGAAGGCCTACGACGAGTTGCTGGTCATGGCCCGTGCCAAAGAGACAGAACGGTCTAAGCTTCAGGCGCAATTGGCTGAACGTGACACACAAGTGCAGCAATGTTCAGTCAAGAATCAGCAGATGTACGGCGTCGCCAAGCAGATCCTCACCGCCTACGAAAACATCGATGTGGCCGAGGTGATGAAAATCCGCCAGCCCTTTGCGGGCAGCGCCCGGGTCAAGTTCGAGGAACTGGCCCAGGGCTTTGGTGACGAGCTCTACAAGACTCAATTCGACGCGCCGCAAGCCGCGCTCGCGCACTGATTTAAAAGACTGATAAACAAGGAAGAAGTCATGACTCAATTGATCACCCACGTTTCCCCGCAATCGCTGACCGAAGTCCTGCAAGCGGCCGGTTATCGCGTCAACCAGACCGAACAGAACGGCATCGTGCAGTTGCTCAGCGCCAGCCAGGGCATCGGCTATGCCGTGCGTTTCGGCAACCCGGCGGTGGAGCAGGGCAGCTACGTCGATTTCACTTTCAGCTGCGCGCTGCGGGTGCAAGGTGAGTTGCCACAGGGTGTGGCCGAGCAGTGGAACGCCACTCGGCGTTTTGCGCGATTATCGTTGCAGGGCGAGTTTCTGGTGATGGAAATGGACGTGGTGGTGGCGGCCGGTGTGAGCAACGATCACCTGCGTGGCAATCTGGAATTGTGGGATCGCCTGCTGCAGGAGTTCATCGTCTATCTGCGTGATTTCAGCCAGGCCGCGCAAACCTCGACGGCCAAGGTCGCTGTCGCCGAGCAAGAGGAAGTCGCGCTGTGAAAAAGCCTGCCATGGTGATCGGCGCCGGAGCAGTGGCGCTGTTGGTGGTAGCCGTCGCGCTGGTGCTGCGACCGGGCACAGACCCGGTCGCCGCGCAGCAATCGTCGCCTTTGGCGGCGGTTGCTGCGGGTCCGGCAGTGGCGCGGTTGGGCAATCAGCAGGTAACGCCGCAGGAGTTGCAGGCGTTGCTGGCGACCGTCCCGCCGGCAACCCGCGAGCAACTGCGCGGCAACCGTGAAGCACTGGAGCGCTGGTTGCGCACACGTCTGGCGGAGAAGGCCGTGCTGGAGCAGGCTGATGCCCAAGGCTGGGCGCAGCGTCCTGACGTGGTGCGGCAAACCCGAGCGGCCACCGAGCAGATCGTCTTCCGTGATTACCTGCGCTCGGTCAGCGAAGTGCCGTCGGACTACCCGAATGCGGCCGAGTTGCAACAGGCCTACGACGCCGGCAAGGCCGAATGGCAAACCCCGGCGTTGTTCCGGGTGAGCCAGATTTTCCTCGCCGTGAATGACCCGCAGAACCTCGAAGCGGTGCGCAAACAGGCGATGGAGCTGAGCAAAAAGGCTCAGGCCGCGCCGGGGGATTTTGCCGCGCTGGCGAGCCAATATTCGCAGGACCGACTGACCGCCGAGCGCGGCGGCGATACCGGCCTGCAACCGTTGCAGCAACTGGTGCCGCAGGTGCGGGGCGCGGTGGCGCGGCTCAAGGTCGGCGGTGTTTCCGAGCCGCTGCAGAGTGGCGCCGGGTTCCATGTGATCAAACTCACCGAACAGCAACCGGCGCGCACCGCGACCCTCGACGAGCTGCGTGACCCACTGACCCAGGCCTTGCGCGCCCAGCGTCAGGAGCAGATTGCCCAAGCGTATCTGGATGGCATGCTTGACACGGCGACGCTGAGTATTGATGGGGCCGAGCTGAACAAAGTCATGGAAACCAAGCTCTAGAAAACCGGCACACCACAACCCCCTGTAGGAGTGAGCCTGCTCGCGATAGCGGTGTGTCAGCAAAGAGATGTCAGCTGTGCCGACGCTATCGCGAGCAGGCTCACTCCTACAAGGGATCTGCGCAATGTCTAAATACAAAGATCGACAGGGAGTCATCGATGTCATTCACCGAACCCGCAGGACGACAGGGTAGCCCCGATTACCGCTGGGCACAGGACGAGCGCGAGCCGTGGCTGGCGCAAGCCGCGACCATCGATGCCGATGTCGCACAATACTTTCTGGTCAGTGCCCGCTGTGGCTGTTTCATGCAGGCGGCGCGCAGCCTTAACGTGCGTTCGACCTTGCTGCGCAAACAACTGGCGCAACTGGAGCAAGCGCTGCAGCACTCGCTGTTCACCTTTCAGGGCAGCGCCCTGAGCCTGACCCGCGAGGGCCAGCAACTTCAGGCGCAACTGGTGGCGCTGGCCCACGAACGCAAACTGCCGGTGGTCGAGCAGCCACTGATTCGGCTGGCCGTCGCCGAGTCGATCCTGCATGACATCCTCGGTCGTGACCTGATCGCGCTGTTGCGCCGCAACGCCAGCGTGCGCCTGGAAATCATCGCACTGGACAGCGAACTGTCGTTGCGCGCGGTGAGTGCCGACGTGGTGCTGTGGCTGGCCCATGGCGAAAGCCCAAGCCCTGGCCCGACCTTCGCCACCAGCCAACCGCAAGCCCTGGCGCGCCTGGATTACCTGCCGCACATCGCCAAACGCTATTCCCGCGTCACCGCACGCCCCGCCAGCGCTGGCGACCTGAGTGATTTCATGCTGGTGCAATGGCAACACGACAGGCAGATCGACGGCTTCCGGCCGTGGAATGAGCTGGTCGAACAACGTCTGGCCGGCGTGGTGCAGATGCAGTCCTATGAGCTGATGCTGGAAATGATCCGCTGCAGCGCCTGTATCGGTTTGCTGCCGGCGTACATGAGCCGCTTCGATCGCGGGCTGATCGCGCTGCCGGGGCTTTTTGCTGAGGCGATGCAGCTACAGGCATGGCTGGCAGTCAACGTTGAATCCCGAGACGTGGCCGAAGTGCAAACGCTGGTCGAACTCATCCAGCACACCTTCAACGAACGCCACGAATGGTTCCAGACCTGACCCAGTCTCCCGGTACCCCTCATTTCCTGTAGGAGCTGCCGCAGGCTGCGATCTTTTGATTTTAAGAAGCAAGATCAAAAGATCGCAGCCTGCGGCAGCTCCTACAGTTTGTATGCGTCGGACTTTGCGGTTTAGAGTCATTGACCACACAACGATCCAGGAAGGATCCGCCATGCCCGACCACACTCCCGCCATCAAAATCGAACGCTTCAACGAATCGCACATCGACGGCGTTACCGCGCTGTACAACGACCCGGCCGTGACCCGGCAGGTGTTGCAAATGCCGTTTCAGTCCACGGAAGTCTGGCGCCAACGGCTAATGGCGGACAACGAGCGGGCGGTGAAGCTGGTGGCGCTGCATCAGGGGCAGGTGATCGGCAATCTGGGCCTGGAAGGCTACTCGCGGATTCGCCGCAGCCACGCCGGCAGCATTGGCATGGGCGTCGCCGTGGCGTGGCAGGGCAAGGGTGTCGGCTCGACGCTGCTGGCGGCGGCGCTGGACGTCGCCGACAACTGGATGAACTTGCACCGCGTCGAGCTCACGGTCTACGCCGACAATGAAGCGGCCATCGGTTTGTACCGCAAGTTCGGCTTCGAGGACGAAGGCCTGTTTCGCGACTATGCGGTGCGCGACGGGCAATGGGTCGACACCCTGAGCATGGCCCGCCTGCGCACGCGCGGCAAAACCTGACTCAGCCGCGCCAGCCCCAGACTCAGTCGTCTAAGGCGAACGCCACCGCCGACTGCGCATGCAGTTCGGTGGTGTCGAGCAGGGGCAGAGCGCTGTGTTCGGGTTTGACCAGCAGGCCGATTTCCGTGCAACCGAGGATGATCGCCTGGGCGCCGCGTGCGGTCAGTGATTCGATCACCCGTTGATAGATTTTGCGCGACTCGTCGCTGATTACCCCGACGCACAATTCGTCGTAGATGATCCGGTGCACGTCGTTGCGCTCGGCGGCGTCCGGCACCAGCACCGTTAAGCCCCTGGCAGTCAGGCGCTGCTTGAGAAAATCCTGCTCCATGGTGAACGCGGTGCCGAGCAGGCCGACCGTGTGCGCATCGATATCCAGCGCGGCCTGTGCTGCCGGTTCGGCGATGTGCAGAAACGGGAGGCTGATCGCTGCCTGAATCTGCTCCGCCACCTTGTGCATGGTGTTGGTACACAGCACCACGCATTGCGCCCCGCCGGCCTCCAGCTTGCGCGCCGCATCCACCAGAATCGCCGCCGCATCGTCCCAGCGCCCGGCGTGCTGGGCCTGTTCCACCGGGCCGAAGTCGACGCTGTGCATCAGCAGTTGCGCCGAACGCAGCGGGCCAAGCCGATCGCGAATCTGTTGATTGATCAGACGATAGTATTCAGCGCTGGACTCCCAGCTCATGCCGCCGATCAGGCCGATGGTGCGCATTGAAACTCCTCAGGCAATGGCCCGGGCCGGAAAGTCGGGCTCCGGCTGAGTGTCCATCGGTTCAAAGACGGATGCCAGCGCAAAGCAACTGTACCGTTGATCCTTTTGCCAAGTGTCACGGTGCCGGCGTTCGAGGATTAACGTACGCCGGCGCCTCGATCTGTCACTATCGACTATCGCAGGCTCTCCCGAGGAACGTACCGATGAACGACGTACAACAACTGGGCGAAATGCTTCGTCACTATGCCGAGAGTGAAGCGCACAAGAAGCAACTGTTCGAAACGCAGTCGCAGGCGTGGGCCAGCCGGATCACCGAGCTGTTCGGCCATATTCAGCAATGGCTGGAGCCGGTGCAGGCGCCGAACCTGCTGGAGGTGAGCCGCGAGGCTTACGTCGCGTTCGGGCCGAGCACACCGGTGGAAACCTCGACCTTCAAGACCGAGAAACTGAGCATCGTGATTGCCGGCAAACCGGTGGAATTCGTGCCGGACGTGATGGGCAGCGCCGGGCAGATTTCCCTGGCGGTGATGGGCCTGACGGCGGCGCGCTATGGCAGCATTTCGCTGGTGGGGCTGCCGAGCGGCGAGTGGCAGTGGCGCAAGACCAACGGCTTGAAGGATCCCGACACGTTTGTGTTCGATGCGGACTTTTTGGCGCAGCAGCTGCAGAGCCTGATTCCCCGCGATCGCAACTAGATCCCGAAAACACCCTCAACCCTGTAGGAGCTGCCGCAGGCTGCGATCTTTTGATCTTGTTTTTAAAAAATCAAAGGCAAAAGATCGCAGCCTGCGGCAGCTCCTACAGCGGCCGTGGTGGTTCTACATGTCGAGGTTGATCCAGCCCGGTTTTGCCTCTTCCGGCGCCACCGCGTTCACGGTTTTCCCGGTCGCCAGCTCCACGCGCCGCGCCACCTCCGGATCATCGGCAAACGGCACCATGCTCGCATCATCCAGGCTTTGCGCCGTTTGATGGCGCAGGCAGTATTCGACCGCCAACCACAGAAACACCACCCCCAGCACATTCAAGAAAAGTTCGAACATCATCAGCTCCCTGACTCAGGCGATCTGCGCTTGACTGCGCGCCAGCGCCACGTCGGCCACCCGCACCGTGCGCCAGACGTTGTAGGCCATCAGCAGCATGCCGCTGAGGAAGAACACCCCGCCGGCAAAGCGCACGATGAACCCCGGATGACTGGCCTGCAGTGCTTCGACGAACGAATAGGTCAGCGTGCCGTCCTCGTTGATCGCACGCCACATCAGGCCCTGGGTGATGCCGTTGACCCACATCGAAGCGATGTACAGCACCGTGCCGATGGTCGCCAGCCAGAAGTGCAGGTTGATCAGCGGCGTGCTGTACATCTGCTCGCGGCCAAAGACCTTCGGCACCATGTGATAGGTCGCGCCGAAGGTGATCATCGCCACCCAGCCCAACGCCCCGGCGTGGACGTGGCCGATGGTCCAGTCGGTGTAGTGGGAGAGGGCGTTGACGGTCTTGATCGCCATCATCGGGCCCTCGAAGGTCGACATGCCGTAGAACGCCAGGGACAGCACCAGAAAGCGCAGGATCGGGTCGGTGCGCAACTTATGCCAGGCGCCGGACAAGGTCATCATGCCGTTGATCATCCCGCCCCAGCTCGGCGCCAGCAGAATCAGTGACATTGCCATGCCGAGTGACTGTGCCCAGTCCGGCAGCGCGGTGTAGTGCAGGTGGTGCGGGCCGGCCCAGATGTACAGGGTGATCAGCGCCCAGAAGTGCACGATCGACAACCGGTACGAATACACCGGGCGGTTGACCTGTTTCGGCACGAAGTAATACATCATCCCGAGGAACCCGGTGGTCAGGAAGAACCCCACCGCGTTGTGCCCGTACCACCACTGCACCATGGCGTCAGTGGCCCCCGAATACACCGGATAGGACTTGAACCAGTCCACCGGGATCGACAGGTGATTGACCACGTGCAGCATGGCGATCACCAGAATGAACGCGCCAAAGAACCAATTGCCGACGTAGATGTGCTTGGTCTTGCGCTGCACCACGGTGGTGAAAAACACGATGGCGTAGGCGACCCAGACCACCGCCATCCACACCGCGCCGGAGAATTCGATTTCGGCGTATTCCTTGGTGGTGGTGTAGCCCATCGGCAGGGTGATCAGCATGATCACGATCACCGATTGCCAGCCCCAGAAGGTGAAGGCCGCGAGCTTGTCGGAGTACAGCCGCACCTGGCAGGTGCGCTGTACGGCGTAGTAGCTGGCAGCGAATTGTGCGCTGCCGGCAAAGCCGAAAATCACCAGACTGGTGTGCAATGGCCGCAAGCGCCCGAAGGTGGTCCACGGCAGGTCGAGGTTCATCTGCGGCCACACCAGTTGCGAGGCGATCCATACGCCCATCGCCATGCCGACGACACCCCAGAAAACTGTCGCGATAACGAATTGGCGGACGACCTTGTAGTTATAAGCCTGTCCGATTGTTGCTGTGCTCATGGTCAGTTCATCCACGGTTGCAAAGTCTTGCCAGGCCACCCTGGTCTGGCACGAGTTGCACTGTAGGAACACCGCCAGAAACAAAACAGGCTCAGGAATCCTTCATTTGTACGGATCAGATTGAAGTGCTGCCTGCGGCGTTCTGCCGCGCCCTGATACGGTTTTTATCGTTTCAGGTGAATCTGTAACGTGCTGCGCTGTTCCGCCATAGTGCTTTTAAAATCTGTAGGAGTGAGCCTGCTCGCGATTGCGGTGTGTCAGCCAACATCCCCGTTGCCTGACACACCGCAATCGCGAGCAGGCTCACTCCTACAGCAATTGCGCACAATTTCTGATGGGGTAGCCGCTGCATGTATCAATACGATGATTACGACCGGGCGCTGGTGTTCGAGCGCGTTGCGCAATTCCGCGATCAGGTCGAGCGCTTCATGGCCGGGGAGTTGAGCGAAGAAGAGTTCCTGCCGTTGCGCCTGCAGAACGGCCTGTATATGCAAAAGCACGCGTACATGCTGCGGGTGGCGATTCCCTACGGCACCCTGAGCGCCGAACAGATGCGCACCCTGGCGAGCATCGCCGCCGACTACGATCGCGGCTACGGCCACTTCACCACCCGGCAGAACCTGCAATTCAACTGGATCGAACTGAGCGAAGTGCCGGACATTCTCGAACGCCTGGCGCAGGTCAACATGCATGCGATCCAGACCTCCGGCAACTGCGTGCGCAACATCACTACCGAGGCGTTCGCCGGGGTCGCGGCGGACGAGATGATCGACCCGCGTCCGTTGGCGGAAATCCTCCGCCAGTGGTCGACGATCAACCCGGAATTCCTCTTTCTGCCGCGCAAGTTCAAGATCGCCATTTGCTCGGCGAAGCAGGATCGCGCGGCGATCATGATGCATGACATCGGCCTCTATCTTTACCCCGGGCGCGACGGACAAATGCTGCTGCGGGTGATCGTCGGCGGCGGACTGGGGCGCACACCGATTCTGGGTCTGCAGATCCGGGAAGGGTTGCCGTGGCAGCATCTGTTGTCCTACGTCGAGGCGATCTTGCGGGTCTACAATCGCCATGGCCGGCGTGACAACAAGTACAAGGCGCGGATCAAGATTCTGGTCAAGGCGCTGGGCATCGAAGCGTTCGCCCGGGAAGTCGAAGAAGAATGGCAACACCTCAAGGACGGCCCGGCGCAGTTGACCGACGCTGAGTACGAGCGGGTCGCCAGTGCGTTCGTGCCGCCGATCTACCACACCCTGGCCGACACCGATCTGGACTTCGGCACGCGTCTGGCCGAGAGCCCGGCGTTCGCCCGTTGGGTCGCGCGCAACGTGCAACCGCACAAGAAACCCGGTTACACCAGCGTGGTGCTGTCGACCAAACCGGGCCTGGCTGCGCCGCCGGGGGATGTCAGCGGGGTGCAGATGCTGGCCGTCGCCGACTGGTCGGAGCGCTTTGGTTTTGGCGAGATCCGCATTGCTCATGAGCAGAATATCGTCCTGCCCGATGTGCAAAAATCCGACCTGTACGCCCTCTGGCAACTGGCTTGTGAGCAGGATCTGGGCAGCGCCAACGTCGGCCTGCTGACCGACATCATCGCCTGCCCGGGCGGCGACTTCTGCGCGCTGGCCAACGCCAAGTCGATCCCGATCGCCCAGGCGATTCAGGCGCGTTTCGACAACCTTGATTACCTGCACGATCTGGGCGACATCAGCCTGAACATCTCCGGCTGCATGAATGCCTGCGGGCACCACCACATCGGTAATATCGGCATCCTCGGCGTCGATAAGAACGGCAGCGAGTGGTACCAGATCACCCTCGGTGGCGCCCAGGGCAAAAACAGCGCACTGGGCAAAGTCATCGGCCCGTCGTTCAGCGCCGCCGAAGTGCCGCAGGTGATCGAGCGGATCATCGGCACGTTCGTGCGTTACCGCGAAAGCGAGGAGCTGTTTGTCGACACCCTGGCGCGCATTGGCCTGGAACCGTTCAAGGAACGGGTCTACCCGAAAGCACTGGAGGGGACGGCATGAACAATCTGTTGCGGTTGGAGCAGGGTGTGGCGCGGCTGGTCGAGAACGATCCATGGTCGCTCATTCGCGAGCCGGAGCAGGGCAGGCCGCAAGGATTGCTGATTCTGCCGCTGGTGCACTGGCTGCAATCGCCGTCGACCCACGCGGTGTGGCTGGGGCCGGACGATGAGGTCGAAAGCGTGGTGCCGTGGCTGGCTTCGCTGCCGTTGATTGCCCTGGACTTCCCGAGCTTTCGCGACGGCCGCGCCTACAGCCAGGCGTATCTGCTGCGCAGCCGTTTTGGCTGGGCAGGCGAGTTACGCGCGATTGGCGATGTGTTGCGTGATCAACTCAGCCACATGCGCCAATGCGGGTTCGACAGCTTTGCAGTGCGTGAGGACAAATCGGCTGAGGATGCGCTCAAGGGTTTGGCGGGGATGAGCGTGCTGTACGGCCGCTCCGTCATTGAGCCGCGCCCACTGTTCCGCCGCCGCTGAGCTATTCAATGCCTGACAAATAACTTTGTGGTGAGGGGGCTTGCCCCCGTTCGGCTGCGCAGCAGTCGCAATTCTGTGCATGCTGTCTGTCTGACCTGGCGCGACAGCCTTTGTGGGGGCCGCTTCGCTGCCCAACGGGGGCGAGCCCCCTCACCACAGTATTGCGCACCGGCGTTTCAATACAGGGGAAACCCTTACATCGCACGCCATCCCCGGATTTTCCCTTGGGTCGATGCTGGCCTTTTGGTAGAGTCCCCGACGCCAGCGGGTTTTCGGCTGGACGACGGAACGAAGAAGGGAGTCTGGGTAGTGAATGCGGGCAAAAAGATTTTGGGCCTCACGGCGATGCTGTTGATGCTGACGCTGTGGGCCAGTTACTTCTATGTGATCAAGGAAAACCGCGACGGCCAGTTGGGCGGCGCCGGCGAAAGCACCGCGTGGTGCGGCACGCCGCCGTCCACTGAAGCGGCGCTGTTGGGCAAGGATCAACTGACCTTGCGCGTGACCAACAACCTGCGCGGCGAGTTCATGCTCAGCGGCTCGCTGGTGGTGTCCGAACGCACCTTCAACCGCTACGACCTCGGTCGCAATGAACTGCGTCTGCGCCTGGAACCCTTGCAGTGGTCGTACGGCGTCACGCCGATCCTCCTGGAACAGGTCAAGGTCCAGCCCCTGAGTCGCAACCTCGCGTCGCCGACCAAGAGCGCTTACGCCGAACTCGAGCCACGGCCGATCGGAGTACAGGGCCAGGTCACCGAATTCCCCTTCGACACCTATCGCTACGGCTATAAACCGGTGCTGTATTACCTCAAGGGCAGCGAGCGCATCGACCTGCGCTTCAAGAACATCACCACGCTGATGGACATGTCCAACACCTTCACGCCGATCCAGAAGTACAACCGCGTCGAGTACATCAACGAGAAAAACTCGATGATCCGCGACGAGGACTACAAGGCCTACGGCCCGCACGAATGTGCGTTCAGCGTCGAGCGCAAAGGCTCGTTCAAGGTCGTGGTGCTGTTGTTGCTGCTGGTGCTGTGCCTGCCGTTGCTGCATGTGTTCTATCGTGACGAACCGGGGGTCGACTTCCTCGCCACACTGGTCGCGATTGCCGTGGTGCGCGTGGTGCTGGTGGGCCCGGTGCAGGACTTCCAGCTGTACAACATCGACTTCCTGTTCGGCGCGGCGATCCTGCTGGTGGGCTCGGTGTCGCTGGTCAAGGCGATGCGCGCCAACAGTCGGCGGGAGATGGCGTTGAAGAGCGGGGCGACATCGTCCTGGTGATACCCGGCGCTTGAGTTCAACACTGACCCTGTGAGAGCGAGCCTGCTCGCTCTCACAAGGGATCAACGACTTTCTGGACCGGCCAACGCCGCGCCAATAATCTCCGCTGAATTTGTCTCTGCGAATCGCAATTGCCGAAGTTTTAGCTATACCTGTAGCTCCCCCTATACAAAAGTGTTCGGCCTTCTGACAGGAGTTACAGCATGAAGCTTGCAGTGATGATGGGCACACTGTGTATTGCCACCCTTGGCGTGGTCGGTTGTTCCAGCAAAACCGTCGCTCCCGATGAGTATTCCGGCTTTCTCAAGGACTACAGCCAGCTCAAGGAGGCCAAGTCCCCATCCGGTGCCGAAGTGATGCGCTGGATCGATCCGAAGGTGGACATCAACAAATTCACCAGTGTCTACATCGAGCCGACTCAGCTCTATCCGAAACCACAAGCGACCGCGAAGATCTCCCAGCAAACCCTCAATGGCATCACCTCCTACTACGATCAGGCGCTCAAGCGTGAAATCGGCAAAGAATTGCCGTTGGCCACCGGCCCCGGCCCGGGTGTGATTGTGGTGCGTGCGGCGATCACCGCCGTGAGCAGCAAGACCGAAGGTCTGCATGGGTATGAAGTGATCCCGATTGCTCTGGTAGCTGCTGCGGTCAGCACCGCGAGCGGTATCCGCGATCAGGAAACCACTCTGGCCACCGAAGCGGTATTCCTCGATGGCGCGAGCAACAAGGTCGTGGCGCAAGTGGTGCGCAAAGGCACTGGCAAACCCTTGGAAAACGACGCGCAGGCAATGAAGGCAAGCGACGTCAAGCCAGTGATTGACGGCTGGGCCAATGACTTGATGCAGATGTATCGCAAGCTGAAGTCCGAATCCCGGTAGTCCGACGGGGCTTACAGCAAGTCCGGGGTGAACTGGATCGGCTCATCTTCGCATCGAGGTGTTTGGCCAGGGCCTTGACCGTGCGGGTCTTGGCCAGCCCCGGCAGGCTTTCCAGCAGCAAGTGCCCGTTGGCCAACAGGCCGAGGTGGATCTGCCAAATGACCCGAGCCTGGCCAGGTACCGCTTCGGCGATGCTGGCTTGCAGGCGTTGAGACCGGTGAGAGCGGTCATGGGACAGCCCTTTGTTGGCCGGTCTAGAAAAACGCCAGGGTCAGGTTGACGGCGAAACCATTGCCTTCGGGGCGATTGCTGGTGTCGAACTCCGGCACCCAACGCGCGCTGATGTTGGCCTGGGCGTCGGCGAACTTGCCGGCCCAGCCGATCACCGGACCGGCGCCCACCGAGCGGCCACGGAAGCCATTCAGTGCGTCGGCGGTCTGGCCCTTGTCGTCGGTAACCTGCTGGATATAACCGGCCGCGAGACCTGCGCTCCAGCCATTGCCAAAACCGTGGGTCCACAACGCATCGAGGGTGAAGATGTTGCCGTTGCGATAATCCGTGGTGGTGTTTTCGGTATAGAACTCCAGACCGCTGGACAGGGTGAACTCGCCACCCTTGCCATCCAGGTGGGTGAAGGCCACGGTCGGCATGAATGTGTAGTTGTTCTGCCCCGGGTTGGCCAGGCGGTTCTCGTTGTAGGCACCGGTCGGCACGTAGATCGGCAGGGAAAACGCGATGTGATTCAGTTCATCGAAGTGGTAACCGGCGGCAATCGGCGTCACCAGTGCATCGGCAAACTGAGTGCCGGAATCGCCGGTGCCGAGGGTCCGCCCACGCGGGCCGGTGATGGCCGCGTCGATGTCGGTGTACTGCAGCGGAATGCCGATCGCCGAGGCGAAGTTCCACGGACCTTTGCCGGTGTCCCAGATGCGGGTCAGATTGGTCATGGTGTAGGAGACTTTCATGTCGATCCCGGCACTGATTTCACCGGAAATCGGCGCGCCACGATTGCCTTTCAGCGAGCCGTCGTACCAGATGCTCGTCACCGATACCACCCAGCCTGGCTCCGGCGGGATGATCCCGGCGTTGGAGTAGACCTGTTGCCCGGTGATCGGCCGGCCAACACCTCCCTCGGTTGCGTAGAGTTGAGTACTGCCGATCATGCACAGCGCCAACAGCGGACGCACAACACAAGGCTTGACCATCAATGGCTCCGCTTATTGTTTTGAGCTGACGGGGGTGAGCTGCGGCATCTTCCATTCGCCGTTGGTCACTTCCGGTTTGGGCAGATAGAGCCGCAAGATCCCGTAGAACGGCCCGTTCGGCGCCGGCAGCCAATTGGCCTGCTGGTCCTTGCCCGGGTTCTTGTGCTGCACATACAGGGTCAGGCCGCCGTCAGCATCGAGCGTCAGCCCGGGCAGCATCCGCGAGTTGATCAGGTAGCGGTTGAGCGGGTTGGCTACCAGCAATTTGCTCTTGCCGTCGTACATCGTCAGCGACCAGAACGCATCGGCCGGGGGCAGGGCACCCTTGTCGAAATGCAGGGTGTAATCGTGTTTCGAGGCGTCGACCGGTTGCCCGTCCTTGTCAACGAAGTAGCCGATGTAGTTCGCCTCTTCGGCGGAGTTGCCGAAGATACCCATATTGGCCCCGGCGTAGCGGTACAGGTAGTTGCCCTTGAGGTGATCGCGGGTGCCGAACAGGTCACCGCTGCTGAGCTTGTGCGCGTCGACCTGGTCTTTCTTGAACGCGGCGAACTCGGCCTTGGCGTCGCTGATGCCGTCTTCCAGCGCCTTGCGTTGTTCGGCGCTGAGTTTGCCCGGATCAAAGGGCTGGCCGGCACCGATGCCGATTTTGGCGAAACGCGCGAGCAGGTCTTTCTCGACGTCCTGCGGTGGCGTGAAGGCGAGCAGGAAGTTCAGGTAACGGAACAGGTCCGGGGTCTCACTCATGGTCGGCGTGGGTTTCGGCCAACTGACTTTTGGTGCCGGTGCCGGGGCTTTCTGTTTCAGGTAATGGCTGAGGGGTTCGACCTTGTAGCCTTTCTGGATCTGCTTGACCTTGCCCAGATCCTTTTCATCGAACAGCTGCGTGCGGTACAGCGCGTAAGTGATGTTGCTTTCGCTGCGCAGCAGGCGATCGATATTCACCGGTTGCTGGCCCTGCCATTCCGGCCCGGCAATCATGAAATGGCCGCCATTGTTGCCGGTACTGCGGGTGCCCAGATAAGCGAAGTTCTGCGTGTAGGCGTCGATCAACTGCACCGAGTAGTAACGGTGTTCCTCGATCGGCGGCAGGGTCAGGATCAGCGGCTCGGCGCGCAGGTCCATCCAGACGAACGAGTAGGGCGTGTCGGCATTCGGCGTGACGAAGGCGGTGTCCTTGGCGGTGAAGGCTTTGGCAGTGTTGCCGATCTGGTTGAACGGCGCCTTGAAGTTCGGGCTCTTGCGGTCGACGGCCTGGGTGTAGAGGGTCTTGTACATCTCCACCACCGGGAAGCCATACAGATAGGCCTCTTTGGCAATGCCCCGGGCTTCTTCAGGGCTGGCGCTGAAATCGGCCCAGGCGCTGCAGCTCAGAGTCAGGGCAAGGCTGGTCAGTAACAGATTGCGTGTGTGCATGGCGCTTCCTTGTCATTGTGCGAGCGTGATGTCGTCGAGTTTCCAGCTCTTGTCGAAATACGCTTCGGTCGGCGCGTACAGACGGAAATAACTGAACCAGTGTTTGCCGGGCAGGGTTTGCACCCAGTTGTTTTCAAAGCCCTTGGGCGCGGTCGGGCCGAAGTACAGATCCACCGAGCCGTCGGGGTTTTTCTTCAGGTCCTGACGCGAGGACAGGTCGGCCTTGCGCTGCGGGTTATCGATCAGACAGCGGCTGGCGATGTCGTAAACGGTCATTGACCAGAACTGTTTGGCCGGCGGGTTGGCGCCAACGTGCAGGCGATAGTGCTTGCCGCCGTCGAGCCAGTCGCCCTTGGCGTCGGTGTAGGCGCCGAGATAGGTCTGGCCCAGCCCTGGTGTTTTGGAAACCATGCCCTTGGTGTTGGTGACCGCCTCGTAGAACCATGCGCTGCGTTCCCACAGCTGGTCGTAATAGGCCACGCGTTGTGACGGCTCGGCGATGTTCAGCACTGTGTCCCAATGCCGGTCGGGCCAGTACTGGGCGTCGGGGAAACGCTTGGCGAAGGTGTTGGCCTTGGCGATCAACTCGCCGACCTCGACCCCTTGCTCCAATGCCTTGCGTTGCCGGGTGTTGGGGTTGAAGGGTTTGTCCTTTTCGATGCCCAGACTGGCAAGCATCGCCATGTAGAACCGGTCACGTTCATTGACCGGTTCTTTCTGGATGATCTGGTGCAGGCGTTCCCAGTAGGCAATGCCCCCCGGCTGTGTGCCCGACCACGGCTTGCCTTGCGGCGAGAGCAGGCGGGTGTCGCCCGGATTACTGCGCTGGGCGTACGGGTACATCTTGAATTTCCCGACCAGCGCCTTGCCCTTGGCCGGGTCCGGATCGAGCACGCGCAAACCTACCAGCACATTCATGGTTTCCGATTTGGCCAGGTAGTACTGGCCGGCATCCGCCGGTGGTTCGGCGCCCGGTGGCAGTACCAGGTATTTGCCGCCCTGGCCCTTGTCGGGGCCGGTCTGGCCCATGTCGATGATCGCCCGCTGCCAGAAATCACCGATGCCGCCAGCGGTAGGCCCCGGCGGCAACTCGATCACCAGCGGCCCGGTTTCACTCAGATCGACGAACCCGAGAATGTAAGGGGTGGTGGCATTGGCGGTGATCACCCCGAGCTTGTCTTCGTAGCTGTTGAGGATCATCAGATCGCCGCTGCGTGCGCCGAGCTTGTCGCGAAACGCTTCCTGCCACTGGGCGTAGGACACCAGCGGCAAGGCCCACAGATAACTCTGGGTCGCCTGCTGGAAATCCAGTTCGGCGTACAGTTTGGCAATCGAGTCATGGGTCGGCAGCTCGCCCTCCATGGCGATCTTGCCGATGCGTGTATCGAGGTCCTGGGCGCCGACACCACAACTGGCGAACAACGTCATCAGGCTGAAACCGGCGGCGCGAAGTGCAATGTGCATTGCAATATCCTTATTTTCCAAACGTCACGTTGATGCCCGTGTACAGGGTGAATTGCGGCAGACCGTCACCCTTGCGGTCCACTGCGGCTCGATGAAGGCGTTGAGGATGTGGCTGCCGGACTTCCAGACCTTGCCCACGCCCGGGCCGATGGGGATGTAGTGGGTATTGCTGTAGCCATTATGCGGATCGGGGCGGGGGCTGATCGGCAGGGTGGCGCGCGGCAACACGTCGTTGGTGTGGGCGTTGGAGTCGTAGAGTCGGGGCGGGTAGTTGTCCTGCAGGTTCGCACCGGGTGCGATATTGCTTTTATTGGAGTCTTCGGCGTTATTCGCCTGCGCACACGTTGCGGCCAGCGAACCGGTCAGAAAAAGAGTCTTCCCCACTCGATTGAACGTCATCCCCGATTCTCTGGTGGCTCATAGACAACTCGGCACTTGGCGGCCGTTAGGGCGTAATCCCTTCCTTATCAAGAAGGTAGGACATGTCCGATTGACGCTAGCAGCTAATGGGGCGTTAGCCAGTCGAATGAATTAATTCTTTGGTTCTGTGTAAGGCTTTGCAGGAAGTTGTGTACTGAAGCGTTAATGCCAAGACAACGCCCCTCTGTAGGAGCTGCCGCAGGCTGCGATCTTTTGATCTTGTTCTGAAGGTCAACATCAAAAGATCGCAGCCTGCGGCAGCTCCTACAGAGGATAGTGGGGGCAGGCGTTTTTCTTCGCCTGCTCGCGAATTCGCTCTCAATTCGAAAACACCCGGGATCACGGTTTTCCACACCGTTCCAGCGTTCGGAAGCGAAGAGCGGGCCGCCGGCCATGACCGTTGATTCCGTGCAGAAGTCCAGAAATCCAGAAGTCGATCGGAGACCAGTGCTCCAATATTCCATATAAGTAAGTATTGGCAGAAATCAAAGCATTGATCGAGGGAGTGCAGCGCAAGCACGAAGCAAGGCGTTTGGCTAGGATGGGGCTTTGATCGTTCTGGAGTCATCAAAGATCAGGTAACATCTGCAAATCGTGATATTCAAAGGAGAGAAACGATGGCAGGAAAGCCAGTCGCAAAGCTCGGAGATCCAGGGAGTCACGGCGGAAATATCACCACTGGATCAAGTCCTATTTTTGTTAATTCAACTCCTGTGGCTTTGGTAGGAGATATCTATTCCTGCCCGGTTCACGGCAGCAATCCCATAACGACGGGCGCTCCCCATGTTTTCGGGTTGGGGAAAGACGTTGCCCATGTTGGCTCGCAAACGGCATGCGGAGCGACGATTACCGCCGGTTCACCCGACACCTTCGTCGGCGAGTCAGGTGGTGGCGCCTCCACCAGTTTCTTCTCGCAGTTTCTGAAAGAAAAGACTTTTGTCGAGTTTCAGTTGCTTAACGAAAGAGATGAGCCCATGGCGAACGAGGCTTATGAATTGACGCTTCCGGATGGAACCTTGATGACAGGCGTCCTTGACGAAAATGGCTTTGTGCATGTTGCAAATATTCCCAGGGGAGTTGCAGCATAAAGTTTCCGAAACTTGAAGATGCGGAACATCTTTAATGGTTCAGCCTACTAAAACTACCAGCACAACACAGGCAGCAAAAAATACAGGCGCATCAGGGAAAACCACAAAGACCAACCAGATAGTCGTGTCCGGTGCCTACATGGAAGTACTGGTGGGTGGTCCTTACACCCGCGATAAAGAAGAGCATCCTTTCGGACACGCGGCTTTACACGTGGTGGTCGGCAGCAAAGACATTACCTATGACTTTGGCCGCTATGGTAAGACGTGGGGACATTCGATAGTGAGGGGGAGGGCGTGCTGAACGTTTGGACTTCCTTCAAAGCCTATATCTCTGGCGAGAACAGTTTGGGGCGTACAACAACAGGTTTTGTTTATTCTTTGGCTAATGCAAAGGCGGAGGCTGTGATCGCTCATTTCGATGGCATTATCGCTCAGCAAAAAGAGCAGAGAAAAAAGACTACGACATCAGCACGGTATGTCTTGCCGTCCAACTATCATCCGACTACGAACAACTGCACAACCGTGACAATTGCAGGGGCAAAGGTTTCGGGTAAGTCAATTGTGCAGAACCCGGCGAAATATAATGAGATGAGAGGTCTCTCTTTCATCGAGAGACAGGCAGCGCGTACGCAAAGTAGTCCGAAGGACGGGATCTTCATGCCTGCGGATTTACAAGCCATGCTCGAAGCAAATACCGAGGCTCCTTATGATAAGAAAAACGTTTAAAAATAGGCGCCTGGGCCTATGGTTGGTGGCAGCTTTATCCGTAAATGCGATTTTTTTTGCTTTTCTGATTTTTGGCGATATTGCGAAGGGGCACGATATGAAAATGATCAAAACCAAAGAACCGTTGCTGATTGAAGGGCCCGATGGCGACGAGAACTACTATGTCCTGCCTTTGGGTACTACGCTATATCACGATAAAAGTTTTCCTGAGGGACATGATCGTTATGTGGTGTATCTCAACCATAAAGGTGCGATTGCACACGAAGAAGTAGCGATGAAGCCTGAGTATGGTGGTTCCTTTATCGACCCGCTTTGGTTGGCCAATGTTGATGCGGAAGTTTTGAAAGAAATGTTCAAGCGTTTCCCTCTTTCCAAAACAGATATCGCCGCTGCTATCAAAGCCAATGAAATAACCAAGGATGATCTGGCGGACATAATCCGCTCGATGCCCGACTGACCGATTCAGTAGCTGTCGCTGCGATCTTTTGATCTTGTTTTAGTCGATCAACATCAAAAGATCGCAGCCTGCGGCAGCTCCTACAGAGGATAGTGGGGTCAGGCGTTTTTCTTCGCCTGCTCGCGAATTCGCTCCTCCTGCGCACGCGCTTCCGGGGTGAACTCGGCACCGAAGTCCTCGGCGGAAAATATCTGTCGAATCTCGATTTCTGCCTCGGTGCCCGGCATCGGGTTCGGGCAGCGCTTGACCCACTCGATGGCTTCCTCCTTCGACTTCACTTCCCAGATCCAGTAACCGGCCACCAGCTCCTTGGTCTCGATGAACGGGCCGTCGATGACCGTGCGTTTATCTCCGGAAAACCGCACGCGCGCGCCTTTGCTGCTGGGGTGCAGGCCGTCGGCGTCGATGAGGATGCCGGCCTTGACCAGTTCTTCGTTGAAATTGCCCATGGCGGTGATCAGCTCTTCGCTGGGCATGATGCCGGCTTCGGAGTCGGCGCTGGCTTTGACAAGGATCATGAATCGCATGGTGGTTGCTCCAGGGAATGGGGTGGATTCATGGTTTAGTCGAACGGGCCGCGCATGAATCGACAGGTCTTCTAAATAAAGATGCAGACCTGCGCTTTAACCAGCATCAACCCTTACGAGATGTGTCCGCCATGGGAACATGCTGCAACTATTTGTAGGAGTGAGCCTGCTCGCGATGGCGCTGTATGAGGCAACATGACGCAATCGCGAGCAGGCTCACTCCTACAGGGGGAACGACGGCGGCTTTGTATACAATTCTCTGTTCGCTCCCCTGACAATTTCAATCAGGGCATAGGTCGTCGGACAATTTCGTGGTTAACTTCGGCCTCTTGCATGCTTTCCAACCAAAAACGCTAGAAGGACTCAAGTCATGGCTCAAGTCACCCTTAAAGGCAACCCGGTTCAAGTCAACGGCCAGTTGCCACAAGCCGGTTCCAAGGCGCCAGCCTTTTCCCTGGTTGCCGGCAATCTGTCCGACGTCACCCTGAAAGACTACGCCGGCAAGCGCAAAGTGCTGAACATCTTCCCAAGCGTCGATACCCCGACCTGCGCGACTTCGGTACGCAAGTTCAACGCTCAGGCCAACGACCTCGCCAACACCGTGGTGCTGTGCATCTCGGCTGACCTGCCATTCGCCCAGGCCCGTTTCTGCGGCGCTGAAGGCCTGGAAAACGTACAAAACCTGTCGACCCTGCGCGGCACCGAGTTCATCGAGAACTACGGTGTGGCCATCGCAGACGGCCCGCTCAAAGGCCTGACCGCCCGTGCGGTGGTGGTTCTGGACGAGAACGACAACGTTCTGCACAGCGAGCTGGTCAAGGAAATCGCTGAAGAACCCAACTACGAAGCAGCACTCGCCGTACTGAAATAAGCGCTTTTACAATTGTTAACGGCCTGGCTCTGTCCAGGCCGTTTTCATTTGTGT
The DNA here is from genome assembly GCF_018729515.1 of Pseudomonas sp. MG-9. Lineage (NCBI taxonomy): Bacteria > Pseudomonadati > Pseudomonadota > Gammaproteobacteria > Pseudomonadales > Pseudomonadaceae > Pseudomonas > Pseudomonas sp. MG-9. The sequence goes on along the minus strand of NZ_JAHHZH010000001.1, from coordinate 858,864 downwards.
ATCAGTGTTTTGCCTCATACCTTGAAACGTAAGTTGAAGGTAAATTGCCGGTAAAGCTGCTTTGCTTAAATCCTGCCAGTGCTTATCGTTCAGCCTCCCGTAAAAGAAGCCCACGCGCCCAATGGTTAATCACTCCATGCAATCGTCCCCTCGCAACTCCCGTCGCTGGCTGATCAGCCTGCTCGTCCTGTTGGTCATCGCCGTGCTCTGCTGGAAATTCTGGCCCGCCGGTTCGGCCCTCAAGGAGGGCGGCGAGAAAGCCGCGACCGGCCATGCCGGACGTTCGGGAGTGATGCGCCCAGGCTTCGGCGGCGCGGCCGGGCCGATTCCGGTGCGTGTGGCTGCGGCGGTCACCGGTGACTTCCCGCTGTACTACAAGGCGCTGGGCACGGTGACCGCGCTCAACACCATCAATGTGCGCAGCCGGGTCGGCGGGGAGCTGGTGAAGATCAATTTCGAGGAAGGGCAGATGGTCAAGGCCGGCGACCTGCTGGCAGAGATCGATCCGCGTCCGTACCAGAACGCCTTGCTGCAGGCTGAAGGCACCTTGCTGCAGAATCAGGCACAGCTGAAAAACGCACAGGTCGATGTCGAGCGTTATCGCGGCCTGTACAAGGAAGACAGTATCGCCAAGCAGACCCTGGACACCGCCGAAGCGCTGGTCGGCCAGTACCTGGGCACGGTCAAGACCAATCAGGCGGCGGTCAACGACGCCAAGCTCAATCTCGAATTCACCAAAATCCGCGCACCGATTGCCGGACGCGTCGGCCTGCGTCAGCTCGACGTCGGTAACCTGGTGGCGGCCAACGACACCACCTTCCTCGCGGTGATCACCCAGACCCAGCCGATCAGCGTGGTATTCACCCTGCCGGAAAACAACCTCGAAACCGTGCTCGCCCGCTACCACAGCGGCGCCAGACTGCCGGCCGAAGCGTGGGACCGTGGCGACACGAAAATCCAGGCCAGCGGCGTGCTGCAAAGCCTCGACAACCAGATCGACGTCGCCACCGGCACCCTGAAATTCAAGGCCCGTTACGACAACCGCGATCAAGCGCTGTTTCCCAACCAGTTCGTCAACGTCCACCTGCTGGCCGACACGCTCAAAGGCGTCGTGCTGGCCCCGTCGGCGGCGATTCAGTTTGGCACCAACGGCACCTTCGTCTACGCCCTGGACGGCGACAAGAAAGTCACCATCCGCCAATTGAAGATCGGCGCGAGCGACGGCAACAACACCGTGGTTACCGAAGGTCTGGCTGCAGGCGACCGCGTGGTGCTCGAAGGGACTGATCGTCTGAAAGAGGGCAGTGAGGTGGAAGTGGTCAACGACAGCAATGACGTGCCGACCACCCCGACCGGGCACCTGCAGGGCAAGCCTGCCGCCAATACGCCGGACGCCGCCGTGACTGACAAGGCCAAGAAGGGCGCATGAACATTTCGCGGCTGTTCATCCTCCGTCCGGTAGCTACCACCCTGAGTATGCTGGCCATTGTCCTGGCCGGCCTGATTGCCTATCGCCTGCTGCCGGTCTCGGCCTTGCCGCAGGTCGATTACCCGACCATCCGCGTCATGACCCTGTACCCCGGCGCCAGTCCGGACGTGATGACCAGCGCCGTGACCGCGCCGCTCGAGCGTCAGTTCGGGCAGATGCCGGGCCTGACGCAAATGGCCTCGACCAGTTCCGGTGGCGCGTCGGTGTTGACCCTGCGTTTCAGCCTCGACATCAACATGGACGTCGCCGAGCAGCAGGTGCAGGCCGCGATCAACGCTGCGACCAACCTGTTGCCGACCGACTTGCCGGCGCCGCCGGTGTACAACAAGGTCAACCCGGCGGACACCCCGGTGCTGACCCTGGCGATCACCTCGAAAACCATGCTGCTGCCCAAACTCAATGATCTGGTCGACACGCGCATGGCGCAGAAAATCGCCCAGATCAGCGGCGTCGGCATGGTCAGCATTGCCGGCGGTCAGCGTCAGGCGGTGCGGATCAAGGTCAACCCGGAAGCGCTGGCGGCCAACAGCCTGAACCTGGAAGACGTGCGCACCCTGATCGGCGCGTCCAACGTCAACCAGCCCAAGGGTAACTTCGACGGCCCGACCCGGGTCTCGATGCTCGATGCCAACGACCAGCTGACCTCGCCCAAGGACTACGCCAACCTGATTCTCGCCTACAAGAACGGCGCGCCGTTACGGCTCAAGGACGTGGCGGAAATTGTCGACGGCGCCGAAAACGAGCGTCTGGCCGCGTGGGCCAACCAGAATCAGGCGGTGCTGCTGAATATCCAGCGTCAGCCGGGCGCCAACGTGATTGAAGTGGTCGACCGGATCAAGGCGCTGCTGCCGAGCATCACCGACAACCTGCCGGCCGGCCTCGACGTCACCGTACTCACCGACCGGACCCAGACCATCCGCGCCTCGGTCACCGACGTGCAGCACGAACTGCTGATCGCCATCGCCCTGGTGGTGATGGTGACGTTCCTGTTTCTGCGTCGCGCCAGTGCGACGATCATTCCGTCCGTGGCGGTGCCGCTGTCGCTGATCGGCACCTTCGGCGTGATGTACCTGGCCGGGTTTTCGGTCAACAACCTGACATTGATGGCATTGACCATCGCCACCGGTTTCGTGGTCGACGATGCGATCGTGATGCTGGAGAACATTGCGCGCTTCATCGAGGAGGGCGACAGCCCGATGCAGGCCGCGCTCAAGGGCGCCAAGCAGATCGGCTTCACCCTGATTTCCCTGACCCTGTCGCTGATCGCCGTACTGATTCCGCTGCTGTTCATGGCCGATGTGGTCGGGCGGCTGTTCCGCGAGTTCGCCATCACCCTGGCGGTGGCGATCCTGATTTCTCTGGTGGTCTCGCTGACGTTGACCCCGATGATGTGCGCGCGCCTGCTCAAACGAGAGCCGCAAGCCCACGAACAGGGCCGTTTCTACCGGGCCAGCGGCGCCTTCATCGACTGGATGATCGCTGCCTACGGGCGCAAGTTGCAGTGGGTGCTCAAGCACCAGCCGCTGACCCTGCTGGTGGCCATTGGCACGCTGGCGCTGACCGTGTTCCTGTACATGGTGGTGCCCAAGGGCTTCTTCCCGGTGCAGGACACCGGGGTGATCCAGGGCATTTCCGAGGCGCCGCAGTCGATTTCCTTTGCCGCCATGGGTGAGCGTCAGCAGGCGCTGGCGAAAGTGATTCTGCAAGATCCGGCGGTGGAGAGTCTGTCGTCCTACATCGGTGTCGACGGCGACAACGCTACGCTCAACAGTGGCCGTCTGCTGATCAACCTCAAATCCCACGGCGAGCGTGACCTCAGCGCCACCGAAGTGATCGCGCGCCTGCAGCCGCAACTGGACAAGCTGGTCGGTATCCGCCTGTTCATGCAACCGGTGCAGGACCTGACCATCGAGGACCGGGTCAGTCGTACCCAGTATCAATTCAGCATGTCGTCGCCGGACGCCGAACTGCTCAGCCAGTGGAGCGGGCGTCTGGTCGAGGCGCTGGCGCAGCGTCCGGAACTGACCGACGTAGCCAGCGACTTGCAGGACAAGGGTTTGCAGGTCTATCTGGTGATTGATCGCGATGCGGCCTCGCGCCTCGGCGTTTCGGTGCAGAACATTACCGACGCGCTGTATGACGCGTTCGGTCAGCGGCAGATTTCCACCATCTACACCCAGGCCAGCCAGTACCGCGTGGTGCTGCAGGCGCAGGCCGGGGAGAAGATCGGCCCGCAGGCGCTGGACCAGATTCACGTCAAGACCACTGACGGCGCGCAGGTGCGTCTGTCGAGTCTGGCCCACGTCGAGGAGCGTCAGGCGCAACTGGCGATCACCCACATTGGCCAGTTCCCGGCGGTAATGATGTCGTTCAACCTCGCCCCCGGCGTGGCGCTGGGGCACGCGGTGGACATCATCGATCAGGTGCAGAAGGACATCGGCATGCCGATTGGCGTGCAGACCCAGTTCCAGGGCGCGGCCGAAGCATTCCAGGCCTCGCTGTCGAGCACCTTGCTGCTGATTCTGGCGGCGGTGGTGACCATGTACATCGTGCTCGGCGTGCTCTACGAGAGTTACATCCACCCGATCACCATTCTCTCGACCTTGCCCTCGGCGGCCGTGGGTGCCTTGCTGGCCTTGCTGCTCAGCGGCAATGACCTGGGCATGATCGCGATCATTGGCATCATCCTGCTGATCGGTATCGTCAAGAAGAACGCGATCATGATGATCGACTTCGCCCTCGATGCCGAACGCACCCAGGGCATGGCGCCGGAGCAGGCGATCTACCAGGCAGCGCTGCTGCGCTTCCGGCCGATCCTGATGACGACGCTGGCGGCATTGTTCGGTGCGGTGCCGTTGATGCTGGCCACCGGTTCCGGGGCTGAATTGCGTCAGCCACTGGGTCTGGTGATGGTTGGTGGCCTGCTGGTCAGCCAGGTGCTGACCCTGTTCACCACGCCAGTGATCTACCTGTACTTCGACCGCCTGGGCCGGCGCTTCGGCAAGACCAATGCCGATAGCGATGAGGTGCCGGTATGACAGTTCGTACACATAACCCCTGTAGGAGTGAGCCTGCTCGCGATGAGGCCGGCACATTCAATATCAGTGGAGGCATACACACCGCTATCGCGAGCAGGCTCACTCCTACAGGGGATTGCGGTGAAGTCGGGGATCGTGGTCAATGAACCTCTCCGGTCCTTTCATCAAGCGCCCGGTCGCGACCATGCTCCTGAGCCTGGCGATCATGCTGCTCGGCGGTGTCAGCTTCGGTTTGCTGCCGGTGTCGCCGCTGCCGCAAATGGATTTCCCGGTGATCGTGGTCCAGGCTAGTCTGCCCGGCGCCAGTCCCGAGGTGATGGCGTCCACGGTGGCGACGCCGCTGGAACGCTCGTTCGGCGCGATTGCCGGCGTCAACACCATGAGCAGCCGCTCCAGCCAGGGCTCGACCCGGGTCATTCTGCAGTTTGACCTCGACCGCGACATCAACGGCGCGGCACGCGAGGTGCAGGCGGCGATCAACGCTTCGCGCAATCTGTTGCCGAGCGGGATGCGCAGCATGCCGACCTACAAGAAGGTCAATCCGTCGCAGGCGCCGATCATGGTGCTGTCGCTGACCTCGGACGTGCTGGAAAAAGGCCAGCTCTATGACCTGGCCTCGACCATCCTGTCCCAGAGCCTGTCGCAGGTGCAGGGCGTGGGCGAAGTGCAGATCGGCGGCAGTTCGTTGCCGGCGGTGCGCATCGAACTCGAACCGCAGGCGCTGAACCAGTACGGCGTGGCGCTCGACGATGTGCGCAAGACCATCGCCGGGGCCAACGTGCGCCGGCCCAAGGGCTCGGTCGAAGACGGCGAGCGCCTGTGGCAGATCCAGGCCAACGACCAGTTGGAGAAGGCCAAGGATTACGAATCGCTGATCATCCATTACAACAACGGCGCGGCCCTGCGCCTGAAGGACGTGGCCAAGGTCAGCGATGGCGTCGAAGACCGTTACAACAGCGGTTTCTTCAACGATGACGCGGCGGTGCTGCTGGTGATCAACCGCCAGGCCGGCGCCAACATCATTGAGACGGTCAACGAGATCAAGGCCCAGTTGCCGGCCCTGCAAGCGGTGCTGCCGGCCAGCGTGAAGCTGAATCTGGCGATGGACCGCTCGCCGGTGATCAAGGCCACCCTGCATGAAGCGGAAATGACCCTGCTGATCGCCGTGGCGCTGGTGATTCTGGTGGTGTTTCTGTTTCTCGGTAACTTCCGCGCCTCGCTGATTCCGACGCTGGCGGTGCCGGTGTCGCTGGTCGGCACCTTTGCGGTGATGTACCTGTATGGCTTCTCGCTGAACAACCTGTCGCTGATGGCGCTGATTCTGGCCACCGGGCTGGTGGTGGACGATGCCATCGTGGTGCTGGAGAACATTTCCCGGCACATCGACGAAGGCATCAAACCGATGCAGGCCGCGTATCTCGGGGCCAAGGAAGTCGGCTTCACCTTGCTGTCGATGAACGTGTCGCTGGTGGCGGTATTCCTGTCGATCCTGTTCATGGGCGGAATTGTCGAGAGTCTGTTCCGCGAGTTTTCCATCACGTTGGCGGCGGCGATCGTGGTGTCGCTGGTGGTCTCGCTGACCCTGACGCCGATGCTCTGTGCGCGCTGGCTCAAGCCGCACACGCCGGGGCAGGAAAACCGTCTGCAACGCTGGAGCCGCAAGACCAACGACTGGATGGTCGGCAAGTACGCCACCAGCCTCGACTGGGTGCTGCGCCATCGGCGCCTGACCTTGCTCAGCCTGATCATCACGGTCGGGGTCAACGTCGCCCTGTATGTGGTTGTGCCCAAGACGTTCATGCCGCAGCAGGACACTGGTCAGTTGATCGGTTTCGTGCGCGGCGACGACGGCCTGTCGTTCAACGTGATGCAGCCGAAAATGGAAACCTTCCGCCGCGCCGTGCTCAAGGACGAAGCGGTGGAAAGCGTGGCCGGGTTCATCGGAGGCACCAACGGCACCAACAATGCCTTCATGCTGGTGCGCCTGAAGCCGATCAAGGAACGCAACCTGTCGGCGCAGAAGGTCATCGAGCGGCTGCGCAAGGAAATGCCCAAGGTGCCCGGCGCCCAGTTGATGCTGATGGCGGACCAGGACTTGCAGTTCGGCGGTGGCCGCGAGCAGACCACCTCGCAATACAGCTACATCCTGCAAAGCGGTGATCTGGGGGCGTTGCGCGAGTGGTATCCGAAAGTGGTCACCGCGCTGCGCGCACTGCCTGAACTGACGGCCATCGATGCCCGCGAAGGGCGCGGTGCACAGCAGGTGACGCTGATTGTCGACCGCGATCAGGCCAAGCGCCTCGGCGTCGACATGAACATGGTCACGGCGGTGTTGAACAACGCCTACAGCCAGCGGCAGATCTCGACCATCTACGACAGCCTCAACCAGTATCAGGTGGTGATGGAGGTCAATCCGAAGTACGCGCAGGATCCGGTGACCCTCAAGCAAGTGCAGGTGATCACCGCTGATGGCGCACGGATTCCGTTGTCGACCATCGCCCACTACGAAAACAGCCTGGAAGACGACCGGGTCAGCCACGAAGGCCAGTTCGCCTCCGAAAGCATCGCCTTCGACATGGCCGAAGGGGTGACAGTGGAGCAGGGCAGCGCCGCGATCGAGCGGGCAATTGCCAAGGTCGGTTTGCCGGAAGAGGTGATTGCGAAAATGGCCGGCACCGCCGACGCCTTTGCCGCGACCCAGAAGAGTCAGCCATTCATGATCCTCGGCGCGCTGCTGGCGGTGTATCTGGTGCTCGGGGTGCTCTATGAAAGCTACATTCACCCGCTGACGATTCTTTCGACGTTGCCGTCGGCCGGGGTCGGTGCGTTGCTGTCGATCTATGCGCTGGGCGGCGAGTTCAGCCTGATCTCGTTGCTCGGGCTGTTCCTGCTGATCGGTGTGGTGAAGAAAAACGCGATCCTGATGATCGATCTGGCGCTGCAACTGGAGCGCCATCAGGGCCTGTCGCCGCTGGAGTCGATCCGCAGCGCCTGCCTGCAACGACTGCGGCCGATTCTGATGACTACCCTGGCGGCGATTCTCGGTGCCTTGCCGTTGCTGCTCAGCCGGGCCGAGGGCGCAGAGATGCGCCAGCCGCTGGGCCTGACCATCATCGGCGGGCTGATCTTCAGCCAGGTGCTGACCCTTTACACCACCCCGGTGGTTTACCTCTATCTCGACAAGTTGCGCCACCGTTTCAACAAGTGGCGTGGCGTGCGTACTGACGCTGCTCTGGAAACTCCGCTATGACTGACCGTTCGCTTATCAATCTGGCCACTGTGCGGGGCTCGCGTCTGTTGAGCCTGTCGCTGTGCGTGGCGATGCTCAGTGCCTGCGCCGTCGGCCCGGACTATCAGCGCCCGCAGACCGCCGAAATCGCGCAATACAAAGAGGCCAAGGGCTGGCGTCAGGCCAACCCCAGCGACTCGCTGGCCCGCGGCGCCTGGTGGGAGCTGTATGGCGATCAGCAACTCAACGCACTGGTCGAGAAACTCAACAGCGCCAACCAGACCGTCGCCCAGTCCGAGGCTCAGTACCGTCAGGCCCAGGCTTTGGTACGCAGTGCCCGCGGGGCGTTTTACCCGAGTGTCGACCTGAGCGTGGGCAAGACCCGCTCCAGCCAGGGCACCGGTAGTAGCAGTTCGAGCCTGAGCAGTTCTTCCAGCGGCATTCGCGACACCTACAATGCGCAGTTGGGCGTGAGTTGGGAGGCGGACATCTGGGGCAAATTGCGTCGGGGACTTGAGGCCGACGAAGCCAGCGCCCAGGCCAGTTTTGCCGATCTGGCGGCGATGCGTCTGAGCCAGCAATCGGAACTGGTGCAGAATTACCTGCAATTGCGCGTGATCGATCAACAGAAACGCTTGCTCGAGTCGACGGTGGCGGCTTACGAAAAATCGCTGCAAATGACCCAGAACCAGTACCGCGCAGGGATCTCCGGACGTGATGCGGTAGCGCAGGCTCAGACCCAGCTGAAAAGCACCCAGGGCGATCTGGTGGACCTGATCTGGCAGCGCGCGCAATTCGAAAACGCTATCGCGGTGCTCACCGGACAGGCACCGGCCGAGTTCAGCATCGCCGAGACCCAGAACATTCCGAACCTGCCGCAGATTCCGTTGAACCTGCCGTCGCAGTTGCTGGAACGGCGTCCGGACATCGCTTCGGCGGAACGCTCGGTGATCGCCGCCAACGCCAACATCGGTGTGGCAAAAGCGGCGTACTACCCGGACCTGACCCTGAGCATGAGCGGCGGTTACAGCAGCAGTACATCAAAAAACCTCCTGACGCTGCCCAACCGTTTCTGGTCGGTTGGCCCGAAACTGGACTTGCCGATCTTCGATGGCGGGATCCGTTCCGCCGAAGTCGATCGCACCGAGGCGGTGTATGACCAGACCGTCGCCAAGTACCGCCAGACCGTGCTCGACGGTTTCCGCGAGGTGGAAAACTATCTGGTGCAATTGAAGGTGTATGAGAACGAGGCGGTGGTGCGTCAGGAAGCGCTGGACGCCGCGCGCGACTCGTTGCGCCTGACCCAGAACCAGTACAAGGCCGGGTTGATCGCCTACCTCGACGTGGTGGTGGTGCAGGCCACGGCGCTGAGCAACGAGCGCACCGTCCTCAACATTCTGCAGAACCGCTTGATTGCCAGCGTGCAGTTGATCGCGGCGCTGGGCGGTGGCTGGGATGGGCAAGTGCCTGCCGAATAAACTGTGTAGGAGCTGCGGCACGCTGCGATCCTTTGATCTTGATCTTCAAAAGCAAAGTCAAAAAAACGCGGCGTGCCGCAACTCCTGCAGGGGATTTGAGTAGCCTGTGAAGGCTGTTTCAGAGCCTTGCAGAGCGATCAAACAAGCGTTTCATCGGCTTGATGGCAAAATGATTACTTTGTCAGTGCGTTCTTCTGCGCAATCAGTACAATCGCCGCATTTTCCCGGCCGAGAATGGACGCAGTACGGCGCGGGTGGCTGCGAGAATCCCCATGCTCATCGGTAATTATTCCTTCACTCTGGTTTTCATTTCGCTGTGCGTGGCGATTCTGGCGTCGTATACGGCGCTTGATCTGACCGGGCGCATCGCCACCGCCCGTGGGCGTGCGGTGCATTTCTGGACCGCGGGCGGCGCACTGGCGATGGGCGTCGGCGTGTGGTCGATGCACTTTATCGGCATGCTCGCGTTCAAACTGCCGATCACCCTCGGTTACGACACTCCGATCACCGCGTTGTCGCTGTTGATCGCGGTGCTGTCCTGCGGGTTTGCCCTGTGGCTGGTCAGCCAGCCGAAGCTACCGATTCTGCAATTGGCGTTTGGCGCCTTGATCATGGGCGCCGGGATCAGCGCGATGCATTACACCGGCATGGCAGCGCTGCGCATGACCCCGGGGATCGATTACGACCCGACGCTGTTCGGCGCGTCACTGCTGATCGCGATCGGGGCCTCGGCGGCAGCCTTGTGGATCGCTTTTCGCTTGCGCCAGCACTCACCTTATGTACGCCTGATTCGCGGCGGCGCGGCGGTGTTCATGGGCATCGCCATCGTCGGCATGCACTACACCGGCATGGCTGCTGCGCAGTTTCCCGATGGCAGTTTCTGCGGCGCAACGCTCAACGGGCTGAAGGGCAACGGCCTCGACAGTCTGGTGCTGATCACCACGCTGGCGGTGTTGTCGATCGCCTTGCTGACGTCGATCCTCGATGCCCGCCTCGAAACGCGTACGGCCGATCTGGCGCATTCGCTGACCCTGGCCAACCGCGAGCTGACCCAACTGGCGCTGCACGACACCTTGACCGGCCTGCCAAACCGCATGCTGCTGGACGACCGGATCAATCAGGCGATGAATAAAGTCGAGGAGCAGGGTGGGTGTTTTGCGCTGATGTTCATCGATCTGGACGGTTTCAAACCGGTCAACGATGCTTTCGGTCATCACATGGGAGACCAGTTGCTGCGCGAAGTCGGGGCCCGTCTGCGCGAGGACTTGCGCAGTCAGGACACGCTGGCACGGATCGGCGGCGATGAATTCGTGCTGTTGGTGCGTCTGAACGAACCCAACGATGCCCTGAGCCTGGCTGCCCGCCAGGTCGGCTTGATCGGCCAGTCGTTTCGGGTGGCCGAACACGATTTGCAGATTTCCGCCAGTGTCGGCATCGCCTTGTACCCGGGCAATGGTCAGAGTGCTCAGGAGCTGTTGAGGAACGCCGACGCGGCGATGTATCACGCCAAGGGCGGCGGCAAAAACGGTTACAGCTTTTTCGACGCATCGATGAACAACAACGCGCGCAAGCAACTGCAACTGTTGCAAGACCTGCGTGCGGCGCTGGAGCACAATCAGTTCTGCCTGCATTACCAACCCAAGTTCGATGCCGCCAACGGCCGTCCGGTTGGCGCCGAAGCGCTCCTGCGCTGGCAGCACCCGACCCAGGGCATGTTGCTGCCGGACAAGTTCATCGATCTGGCGGAGAAGACCGGCGTGATCATCGCCATCGGCGAATGGGTGCTCAACGAGGCCTGCCGGCAGATGCGCGAATGGTACGTGCTCGGCTACACCGAGTGGCGCATCGCGGTGAACCTGTCGGCGCTGCAGTTCTGCCACGCGGGGCTGGTGCAGAGCGTGGCCAAGGCGCTGGCGACGCACCATTTGCCGGCCAACAGCCTGACCCTGGAAATCACTGAAACCACCGCCATGAGCGATGCCGATGCGAGCATGACCGTGTTGCAGGAGTTGTCGGACATGGGCGTCGACCTGTCGATCGACGACTTCGGCACCGGCTATTCGAGCCTGATGTACCTCAAGCGGTTGCCGGCCAACGAGCTGAAGATCGACCGCGGTTTTGTTCGCGATCTGGAGCACGATAGCGATGATGCGGCGATTGTCTCGGCGATTGTCGCGTTGGGGCAGGCGCTTGGATTGCGCATTGTTGCTGAAGGTGTCGAGACCGGTGTGCAGCAGGCGTTTCTGACTGAACTGGGGTGTGATTCTTTGCAGGGTTATCTGCTGGGGCATCCGATGCCAGCGGAAAAATTCATGCAGGATATTGCGCGGGTTGAGCAACAGGCGGTGGTCTGACTCCACACTGAGCCGAGGCCAGAAACATCTGTGGCGAGGGAGCTTGCTCCCGTTGGGTCGCGAAGCGACCCCTCTTTTAAAACATGGGCCTGCTGCGCAGGCCAGCAGGAGCAAGCTTCCTCGCCACAAAGGCACTGCAACGTCGAAACTGCGTGAGCGCTCAAGCCTTTGACACAGCCCATGCAAAACCCGTGAATGACGGTTATTCTTCCACCCGACTGTTACGTGTGCATTTTGGGGGAAGGGCCAGCATGGATAAAGTCATTGTGATCACCGGCGGCGGGCGCGGAATCGGCGCCGCTACGGCGCTGTTGGCTGCCGGGCAGGGCTATCGGATCTGCATCAACTATCAGTCGGATGAACAGGCCGCGCAAAGTGTGCTGGAGCAAGTGCGGGCGCTGGGGGCGCAAGCCATTGCCGTGCGCGCCGATGTCAGTATCGAAGACGAAGTGATCGCGCTGTTTCACCGGGTCGACACCGAACTCGGTCGGGTCACCGCGCTGGTGAACAACGCCGGCACCGTCGGACACAAATCGCGGGTCGAGGAAATGTCCGAATTCCGCATCCTCAAAATCATGAAAACCAACGTATTGGCGCCGATCCTCTGCGCCAAGCACGCGATCCTGCGCATGTCGCCCAAACACGGCGGGCAGGGCGGCAGCATCGTCAACGTGTCGTCGGTCGCCGCACGTCTGGGGTCGCCCAACGAATACGTCGACTATGCCGCCTCCAAAGGCGCGCTCGACACCTTCACCATCGGTTTGTCCAAGGAAGTGGCGGGTGAGGGAATTCGCGTTAATGCGGTGCGTCCGGGCTACATCTACACCGATTTCCATGCGCTGAGCGGCGATCCGGATCGGGTCAGCAAGCTCGAGTCGGCGATCCCGATGGCCCGGGGCGGCCGGCCGGATGAGGTGGCGGAGGCGATTGTCTGGTTGCTGTCGGACAAGGCTTCTTATGCGACGGGGACGTTTATTGATCTGGGCGGCGGCCGTTAATTCAACGGTGTCTGGACAGGCCCCATCGCGAGCAGGCTCACTCCTACAGGTGAACGCATTTCAAATGCAGGAGTGAGCCTGCTCGCGATAGCGCTAGTTCAGACAACACAGAACGGTCAGAACGACCGCACAATCCGCCCCAAGGTCTCCATTGCCTTCTCTGAATCCTCGGTCCACGGGCTGCCGTAATTCAAGCGGATACAGTTCCTGAACCGCTGGGTCGGTGAGAAAATCGGCCCCGGCGCAATGCTGATGCCTTGCGCCAATGCCATCTGAAACAACTTCAATGAATCCATCTGCGGTGGCAGTTCCAGCCACAGGAAGTAGCCGCCCGCCGGCTGACTGACCCGGGTCTGCGCCGGGAAGTAGCGGGCGATCGCTGCGAGCATTGCGCTTTGCTGTTCTTCCAGGGCGTAGCGCAGTTTGCGCAGGTGGCGATCGTAGCCGCCGTGTTGCAGGTAGTCGGCGATTGCCGCTTGCGCCGGCATCGAGGCGCACAGCGAGGTCATCAGTTTCAGTCGTTCGATTTTCTGCGCATAGCGCCCGGCGGCGACCCAGCCGATGCGGTAGCCGGGGGCCAGGCTCTTGGCGAACGAACCGCAGTGCATCACCAGCCCTTCGGTGTCGAAGGCCTTGGCCGGTTTCGGCGCTTGCTGGCCGTAATAGAGTTCGGCATAGACGTCGTCTTCGATCAGCGGCACCTGATGCCGGCGCAGCAGTTCGACCAGTTCCTGTTTCTTCGCCTCGGGCATGGTCGCGCCCATCGGGTTCTGGAAACTGGTCATACACCAGCAGGCCTTGATCGGGTGTCGTTCCAGCGTCTGCGCGAGCACGCCAAGGTCGATGCCGTCACGCGGGTGCACCGGAATTTCCACGGCTTTGAGTTTCAGTCGCTCCAGTACTTGCAGGCTGGCGTAGAACGCCGGGGCTTCGATGGCCACCAGATCACCCGGTTCGGTCACGGCTTGCAGGCACAGGTTCAGCGCTTCGAGGGCGCCGTTGGTGATCAGCAGTTCCTCCATCGGCAGCATCAGCCCGCCGACCATGTAACGCAGGGCAATTTGCCGGCGCAGTTGCGGGTTGCCCGGCGACATGTCGGTGACCACCATGCGCGGATCCATCTCCCGTGCCGCGCTGGCCAGCGAGCGCGACAGGCGTTGCAGGGGGAACAGGGTCGGGCTGGGGAATGCGGAGCCGAAGGGCACGGTGCTCGGGTCCTTGATCGATTCGAGGACCGAGAACACCAGTTCGCTGACATCGACTTCGGTGGAGTCGTTGACGTGGCTGCTGATCACCGGCTCCGAAAACGGACTCGGCGCGTGGGTGTTGACGAAGTAGCCGGAGCGCGGCCGGGCACGGATCAGGCCGCGACGTTCCAGCAGGTAATAGGCCTGGAACACCGTGGACGGGCTGACGCCGTAGGTCTGGCTGGCGTAGCGCACCGACGGCACCCGCTGCCCGGGGCCGAGGACGCCGGAGCGGATCAGTTCAGCGATGTCGTCGGCGAATTTTTCGTAGCGTTTCATCGGTATCCCGCGATGGACTGAATTCGGATTGCTTTTTGTGGCGAGGGAGCTTGCTCCCGCTGGGCTGCATAGCGGCCCCCAAAGCTTGTGAGTGCTACGCACTCAAGCGGGAGCAAGCTCCCTCGCCACAGGTATCGCAGTGTCAAAAGAGGACTGCATCTTAATGGCTCAGCGATTCATCGGCGCCACAAACCTGCTTTTTGCCACGCTATAAACCTCAGGCTCGTCGCTGTCGGCAATCTTGAAGCTCAAGGTCTGCGAGCTGCTGGCCGGGCGTTCCGTGGTCATCGCCACCGACACCGGCACATCGACAATCTCCCCCGGCGCCAGGCTCAGTTCGGTTTTGCCCTGCAACTGGAAACCCTCGCCATCCACCAGGCTGAGGTTGTAGGCCTGGCGTTGCTGGGTCTTGTTGATGACCTTGAGGGTGTAGATGTTCTCGATCTGGCCCTGACCGTTCTCACGGAACAGCCCGCGATCCTTGGTCACGTCCAGCGAGACCATTGGCCGTTCGACCAAGGCCAGCGCCAGCGCGCCGATCATCACCAGCAGCACCGCAACGTAACCGATCAGCCGTGGCCGCAGCAGGTGCGTCTTGCCGCCCTGCAATTCGCGCTCGGAACTGTAGCGAATCAGGCCACGCGGGTAGTTCATTTTGTCCATGATCGAGTCGCAGGCGTCGATGCACGCGGCGCAGCCGATGCATTCCATTTGCAGGCCGTCGCGGATGTCGATGCCGGTCGGGCAGACCTGTACGCACAACTGGCAATCGATGCAATCGCCCAGTCCGGCTTCGGCAGGCTTCACATCGCGTTTGCGCGGGCCACGGTTTTCGCCACGGGCCACGTCGTAGGAAATCGCCAGGGTGTCCTTGTCGAACATCACGCTCTGGAACCGCGCATACGGACACATGTGCATGCACACCGCTTCGCGCAGCCAACCGGCATTGATGTAGGTGGCGGCGGTGAAGAACAGCACCCAGAACAGGCTGACGCCGCCGATTTGCAGAGTGAACAGTTCTTCAGCCAGCGGACGAATCGGCGTGAAATAGCCAACGAAGGTCAGCCCGGTCATCACGCTGATCGCCAGCCATAGCGTGTGCTTGGCCGCGCGCCTGGCCAGTTTGTTCAGGCCCCACGGCGCCGCTTGCAGTTTGATGCGCTGGTTGCGCTCGCCTTCGGTGACCTTCTCGCACCACATGAAAATCCACGTCCACGAGCTCTGCGGGCAGGTGTAACCGCACCAGACGCGGCCCGCAAACACGGTGATGGCGAACAGACCGAACGCGGCAATGATCAACAGCGCCGAGAGCAGGATGAAATCCTGAGGCCAGAACGTTGCGCCGAAGATGTGGAATTTGCTGTCGGCCAGGTCCCACAGCACTGCCTGACGGCCACCCCAGTTCAACCACACGGTGCCGAAAAACAGCAAAAACAGAAACCCCGCGCCGCTCATGCGCAGGGTGCGGAACAGGCCGGTGAAGCTGCGGGTGTGGATGTGATTGTCGGTGGAGCCGGCCCTCGCCTTCATCGGGCGACCAGGCACATTTTTTATGGTGGGGCTTGCTTCTACGGTTCGGACGGGGATTTGTTCGCTCATGGTCGTTCGCTCATCAGCCTCCATCAGGCGGATGAACTATGAGCGCCGATCTGTTTGCATAACAGACTCAGCTATTTGAATAAAAAGCGTATCAGATGGCTTTTTGCGCCCGCCCTGCGACAACTTGAAGCAGCCCGCAGACGCCGGCGCAAACGCCTATCGCAGGCGTCTGCGCCGGGTGTTGATCAGGGTCAGTCAAATCACCGAATCACTCTCGTCAGCCTTCAGGTGCTTACGCCCGTCCTTGGCACCTGCGACGGTCAATCCATCGGCTTCGGCTTCGGTGATGTAAACGCGCCGGCCTTCGATTTCCACGAACGACATGGATTTTTCACTATCTGTTTTGACTTCCAGGGTGTCGCAGATGCGAATTTCCTCGCCATTTTCGACGGTGAAA
The DNA here is from genome assembly GCF_018729515.1 of Pseudomonas sp. MG-9. Classification (NCBI taxonomy): domain Bacteria; kingdom Pseudomonadati; phylum Pseudomonadota; class Gammaproteobacteria; order Pseudomonadales; family Pseudomonadaceae; genus Pseudomonas; species Pseudomonas sp. MG-9. Next base: position 842,756 of record NZ_JAHHZH010000001.1, on the reverse strand, counting down.
AAACACACTTTTGATTCGGGATTGGATTCATCGATTCGAACGGGCATGAGGCTGTCCTTTTTCGGGGGTATCTACAGGGTTAGGACGCAGCGCCGGGTGATCGTTCGACGCAACCGATTAATGGTCGGCGCTGTCCATCGACTAACCACGTATAAGAAGGGATGGAGCGATGGACGCCTGGTGGCATGAAGTGTGGGTAACGCTGCAAGCGGAGTTCGCCGACATCGGCGATGCGTCGCAACTGACGCGCATCACCGTGCGCCTGCTGATGGCGGCGGTGCTGGGCGGGATTCTGGGTTTCGAACGCGAGCACAAGGGCAAGGCCGCCGGGGTGCGCACGCACATGCTGGTGGCGCTGGGGGCGGCACTGTTTGTGCTGGTGCCGCAGACCTCCGGGGCCGAATCCGACGCCATGAGCCGGGTGCTGCAGGGGGTGATCGCCGGGATCGGTTTTCTCGGCGCCGGGACGATCCTGAAGAATCAGGAGGGCGATGAAGGGCATGTCAAAGGGCTGACCACGGCGGCGGGACTGTGGATGACGGCGGCGATCGGCGTTGCGGCCGGGTTGGGCAAAGAGGCGACGGCGCTGCTCAGCACGTTGCTGGCGCTGGGGATTTTCAGCGTGATGCCACGGGTCGTCCGGCTGTTCGAGAAAGACGACGAGAAAAACCAACACCTGTAACACACCGCACACACCCTGTAGGAGCTGCCGAAGGCTGCGATCTTTTGATCTTTAAAAGCAAAGATCGCAGCCTTCGGCAGCTCCTACAGAGGGGCGCGCTGCTCAGACGATGACCGGGGGCATTGTTGTCGGTGGCTCTTCCTTCGGCGGCGGCGTGGTGCCTGGCGGTTCTTCGTCGGGAATCGGTGGCGGCTCGGTCTCGGGCAGGGTGGGTTTGTCGATGTTCGGATCAGGCGTTTCCGCCGGGATCGGGATGTTCATCTGTAGACCTCCGTGTGGCACATGGCGTGAGAAGTGCTTAAGTGGGTTGACCACCTCGTGGCGATTTCGATCCGCTTTTTTACCCAGGCAAATCCCTGTGAACTTTTCCCCGCGCCGGTCGCTCGGAACCTAAGTGAGTTCATGTCGGGGCCGGTGCCTCTTTGTGAACGCGGATCCGGCACAAGAGCGTCCTTGGGGCGTAAAGGAGAGATGCTCGATGTCTGCTGAAAAACCTTCAGAGCAGAGCTACAACCCGCACATGCCGCTGTCGCAAGCATTGTTGCTGCCGCGCATCGTGATCGAAAACACCATGCCGACCCTTGATGGCGGGCAGTTTGCCGTCAAGTCGATCGTCGATCGTGAAGTGATCGTCACCAGCAAGGTCTTTGCCGACGGCCACGACAAACTGGCCGTGCGCATCCGCTGGCGCGCGGAGGGCGAAGAGACCTGGCAAAGCGAGGTCATGCAGGAGCTGGGCAATAACAGCTGGGAAGGGCGTTTTCGTCCCGAGCGTCCGGGGCGCTATCTGTATTGCGTCGAGGCCTGGATCGACCACTTCGCCAGTTTCCAGTACGAACTGGAGAAAAAACACAACGCAGCCGTCCCGGTTTCACTGGAACTGCAGGAAGGCCGGAGCATGGTGCTACAGGCGGCCGAGCGCAGCGATGGGCCGCTCAGCGAACAACTCGCAGCGCTGCATCACGAACTGTCCGGCCTGCTTGAAACCGAGCAGGTGGCGTTGTTTCTGCACCGGCGCAGTGCGCAATTGATGGCGCAGGCCGATCACCGCGCCTACCTGAGCCTGAGCGCCGAGTTCCCGATGGATGTCGAACGGGAACTGGCCGAGTTCGCCAGTTGGTACGAGCTGTTTCCCCGCTCGATCACCGACGATCCCAACCGTCACGGCACCTTTAACGACGTGCATGCACGGTTGCCGATGATTCAGGACATGGGCTTTGATGTGTTGTATTTCACCCCGATCCATCCGATCGGTCGCGCTCACCGCAAGGGTCGCAATAATTCCCTGACGGCCGGGCCGGATGATCCGGGCAGCCCTTATGCCATCGGCAGCGAGGAGGGTGGCCATGAGGCGATTCACTCGCAGCTCGGGACCCGCGAAGATTTTCGTCGACTGGTGGCGGCCGCCGCCGAGCACGGCCTGGAAATCGCCCTCGATTTCGCCATCCAGTGTTCTCAGGATCACCCGTGGCTCAAGCAGCACCCGGGTTGGTTCAACTGGCGGCCGGACGGCACGATCAAATACGCGGAGAACCCGCCGAAGAAGTATCAGGACATCGTCAACGTCGACTTCTATGCGCCGGACGCGATCCCCAGCTTGTGGGTCGAACTGCGTGACATCGTGGTCGGCTGGGTCGAGGAAGGCGTGAAGATGTTTCGCGTCGACAATCCGCACACCAAGCCGCTGCCGTTCTGGCAATGGCTGATCGCCGATGTGCGGGCGCTGTACCCGCAAGTGATCTTCCTCGCCGAAGCCTTCACCACGCCGGCGATGATGGCGCGCCTCGGCAAGGTCGGTTACAGCCAGAGCTACACCTATTTCACCTGGCGCAATACCAAGGACGAGCTGGCGACGTATTTCACCGAGCTCAATCAATCGCCGTGGCGCGAGTGCTATCGGCCGAACTTCTTCGTCAATACGCCGGACATCAATCCGGCGTTCCTGCATGAATCCGGGCGCCCGGGGTTTCTCATCCGCGCGGCGCTGGCAACCATGGGCTCGGGCCTGTGGGGCATGTATTCAGGGTATGAACTGTGCGAATCGGCACCGGTGCCGGGCAAGGAGGAATACCTCGATTCGGAAAAGTACGAGATCCGTGTCCGCGACTTCAATGCACCGGGCAACATCATTGCCGAAATCGCCCAGCTCAACCGCATCCGTCGGCAGAACCCGGCGCTGCACACGCACCTGGGGCTGAAGGTCTACAACGCCTGGAACGACAACATTCTGTACTTCGGCAAGCGCAGCTTCGACGGCAGCAACTTCATCCTGGTGGCGGTGAGCCTTGATCCGCACAACGTGCAGGAGGCGAACTTCGAGTTGCCGCTGTGGGAAATGGGCCTGCCGGACGACGCGACGACCCACGGCGAGGATTTGATGAACGGGCATCGCTGGGACTGGCATGGCAAGTATCAGTTCATGCGCATTGACCCGGCGTATCAGCCGTTCGGGATCTGGAGAATCACTGCCGCTTAAGGCCCACATCGACCCCTGTAGGCGCTGCCGAAGGCTGCGATCTTTTGCCTTTGATTTTTAAAAGCAAGATCAAAGATCGCAGCCTTCGGCAGCTCCTACACAGGAATCGAACAGAATTTTTCAGGAGTTTCACATGGCGAAGAAACCCAAGGCAGCCACCTTCATCAAAGACCCGCTCTGGTACAAGGACGCGGTGATTTATCAGGTTCACGTCAAATCCTTTTTCGACTCCAACAACGACGGGATCGGCGACTTTCCCGGGCTGATCGCCAAACTCGATTACATTGCCGAACTCGGCGTCAACACCATCTGGCTGCTGCCGTTCTACCCCTCGCCACGCCGCGACGACGGTTACGACATCGCTGAATACCGTGGCGTGCACAGCGACTACGGGACGATGGCCGATGCCAGGCGTTTTATCGCCGAGGCGCACAAGCGTGGTTTGCGGGTGATCACCGAGCTGGTCATCAACCACACCTCCGACCAGCACCCGTGGTTCCAGCGTGCGCGCAAGGCCAAACCCGGTTCGGCGGCGCGGGACTTTTACGTGTGGTCGGATGACGACCAGAAATACGACGGCACCCGGATCATTTTTCTCGACACCGAAAAGTCCAACTGGACCTGGGACCCGGTTGCCGGCCAGTACTTCTGGCACCGCTTCTATTCGCACCAGCCCGACCTGAATTTCGACAACCCGCAGGTGATGAAAGCGGTGCTGTCGGTGATGCGCTACTGGCTGGACATGGGCATCGACGGCCTGCGCCTCGACGCCATTCCGTACCTGATCGAGCGCGACGGCACCAACAACGAAAACCTGCCCGAAACTCACGACGTCCTCAAGCAGATCCGTGCCGAAATCGACGCCAATTACCCCGACCGCATGCTGCTGGCCGAGGCCAACCAATGGCCGGAAGACACCCAGCTGTACTTCGGCGACACCGATGCCGCCGGCGTCAATGGTGACGAATGCCACATGGCGTTTCACTTTCCGCTGATGCCGCGCATGTACATGGCGCTGGCGCAGGAAGACCGCTTCCCGATCACCGACATTTTGCGCCAGACCCCGGAAATTCCCGCCAATTGCCAGTGGGCAATCTTCCTGCGCAACCACGACGAGTTGACGCTGGAGATGGTCACCGACAAGGAGCGCGACTACCTGTGGAACTACTACGCCGCTGACCGCCGCGCGCGGATCAACCTCGGCATTCGTCGGCGTCTGGCGCCGTTGATGGAGCGTGACCGCCGCCGGGTCGAACTGCTCAACAGCCTGCTGCTGTCGATGCCCGGCACGCCGACCCTGTATTACGGCGATGAAATCGGCATGGGCGACAACATCTACCTCGGCGACCGCGATGGCGTGCGGACCCCGATGCAATGGTCGATCGACCGCAACGGCGGTTTCTCCCGCGCCGACCCGGCGAGCCTGGTGCTGCCGCCGATCATGGACCCGCAATACGGCTATCTGTCGGTCAACGTCGAAACCCAGGCCGGCGACCCGCATTCGCTGCTCAACTGGACCCGACGCATGCTCGCCGTGCGCAAGCAGTCCAAGGCCTTCGGGCGCGGTACGCTGAAGATGCTCTCGCCGAGCAACCGGCGGATTCTGGCCTACACCCGTGAATTCACCGACGTCGACGGCAAGCACGAGATCATCCTCTGCGTGGCCAACGTGTCGCGCAGCGCGCAAGCGGCGGAGCTCGATCTGTCGGCGTATGTCGGCATGGTCCCGGTGGAGATGCTCGGCGGTAACGCGTTCCCGCCGATCGGTCAGTTGAATTTCCTCCTGACCTTGGCTCCGTACGGTTTCTACTGGTTCGCCCTGGCCACGGAAAACCAGATGCCGAGCTGGCACGTGGAACCGGCGCAGAGCCTGCCGGACTTCACCACGCTGGTGCTGAAAAAACGCATGGAAGAACTGCTCGAAGCGCCAACCCGCAACACCCTGGAGCAGGGCATCTTGCCGAGCTGGTTGCAGAATCGCCGCTGGTTCGCCGGCAAGGACGCGGCCATCGAACAAGTGCATCTGGCTTACGGTGTGCGTTTCGGCGATGCGCAGCATCCCGTGTTGCTCAGCGAGGTCGAGGTCACCAGCGCCGGGCAGACCAGCCGCTATCAACTGCCGTTCGGCTTCATCTCCGAAGATCAGGTCGGCCCGGCACTGCCGCAGCAGCTGGCGTTGTCCCGGGTCCGGCGTGGCCGCCAGGTCGGGCTGATCACCGACGCGTTCAGCCTTGAAGCGTTCGTCCGCGCGGTGCTTGAGGGCATGCAGAACAACACCGTGCTGAATTCCGAAGAAGGCGAGATTCGTTTCGCGCCGACCGCGCAGCTGGAGAAGCTTGGCCTCGGCGCCGAATCGGAAGTGCGCTATCTGTCGGCCGAGCAATCGAACAGCTCGGTGGTGATCGGCAACAGCCTGGTGCTGAAGCTGATCCGCAAAGTCGCCTCCGGTGTGCACCCGGAACTGGAAATGAGCGCCTACCTGACTGAGGCCGGTTTCCAGAACATCTCGCCACTGCTGGGCTCGGTGATCCGCCGCGATGCCAACGGTGAAGACAATCTGCTGATGATCGCCCAAGGCTATCTGAGCAATCAGGGCGATGCCTGGGAGTGGACGCAGAACAACCTCGAACGGGCGCTGCGCGATGAGCTGGCCGACGCCATGTCCGAGCAGGAGCAGCATTACAATGCCCTCGGTGAGCTGAAGGACTTTGCCGGCATGCTCGGCCAGCGTCTGGGGGAAATGCACCAGATGCTGGCGGCGCCGAACGACAACCCGGACTTCGCTCCGCAAACCACCAGTGCCAAGGACGCGTTAGCCACTGGCAAGGACGTTGCGGCGCAGGTCGAGCATGCGCTGAAGCTGCTCAAGCAGCATCAGGGCCAGTTGGGCGCGGCGGATCAGAAACGGGTCACACGCCTGCTGGACAACAAAAAGGTCATCCTCGGTCATGTGCAGGACCTGGCGAAACAAGCTGTCGGCGGGTTGCGCATTCGCGTCCACGGTGACCTGCATCTGGGCCAGGTGCTGGTGATCAAGGGCGATGCCTACCTGATCGATTTCGAGGGTGAACCGGCGCGGCCGCTGCACGAACGGCGCGGCAAACACAGTCCGTACAAGGACGTCAGCGGGGTGCTGCGTTCCTTTGATTACGCCGCGGCGATGACCATCAACGTACACAACGTCGATCACAGTCCGGAGTCGGAAGCGGCGCGGCATCGCGTTGCCGAGCGCTACTTGCGTGAGGCGCGTGAAGCATTTGTGCAGGCATATCGCCGGGCGGCAGCTAGTCTTGATCATGCCTGGCAGGATCCTGCGGGTGCCGACGCTGCGCTTGCGCTGTTCGGCCTGGAGAAGGCGGCCTATGAAGTGGCCTATGAAGCCGAAAATCGCCCCACGTGGCTGCCCGTGCCGTTGCACGGTTTGTATGGGTTATTGACGGGGCTTAAACCCTTTTCCGATCTTGGTGGAGAGTAGTCATGAGTTTCTCGAACAAGGAACAGGGTCATGCCAAAGAGGCATTGTTGCCGGCGGCGCAGGACATCGACGCCCTGGTGCGCGCCGAACACCACGACCCGTTTTCCATTCTCGGCCCGCACGGCGATGGTGCTGGCGGGCAATTCATCCGTGCCTATCTGCCCGGTGCGTTGAAGGTTGAAGTGCTGGACAAGGACAGCGGTGAAGAACGCGGCGAACTGACCGCCACCGAAACCCCGGGGTTGTTCGTCGGGCACTTTGCGCAGGCTCGGCCATATCTGCTGCGTACGCGCTGGGCCGGGGGCGAGCAGGTGGCTGAAGATCCTTACAGCTTCGGCCAGTTGCTCGGCGAAATGGATTTGTATCTGTTCGCCGAAGGCAATCACCGCGACCTCAGCAGCTGCCTCGGCGCGCAACTGACCACGGTCGATGGTGTCGACGGTGTACGTTTTGCCGTGTGGGCGCCGAATGCCCGACGCGTGTCGGTGGTCGGCGATTTCAACGTGTGGGACGGTCGCCGCCATCCGATGCGCCTGCGGCATCCGTCCGGGGTCTGGGAGCTGTTCATTCCGCGCCTGCAAGCGGGCGAGTTGTACAAGTACGAGATCCTCGGCGCCCACGGCATCCTGCCGCTGAAGGCTGACCCGATGGCGCTGGCCACCAGCCTGCCACCGGACACCGCGTCGAAAGTCGCCGCGCCGCTGCAGATCAACTGGCAAGATCAGGACTGGATGAGCAGCCGTCGCGAGCGGCAACAGCATTCGCAGCCACTGTCGATCTACGAGCTGCATGCCGGATCGTGGCAGTGCGAGCTCGACGATCTGGGCGAAGTCGCCCGCCAGTACACCTGGCCGGAGCTGGCTGAGCGGCTGATCCCTTACGTCAAGGAACTGGGGTTCACCCACATCGAGCTGATGCCGATCATGGAGCACCCGTTCGGTGGTTCGTGGGGCTATCAATTGCTCTCGCAATTCGCTCCGAGTGCGCGTTACGGCACACCGGAGCAATTCGGCGATTTCGTCAACGCCTGTCACCGCGCCGATATCGGCGTGATTCTCGACTGGGTCCCGGCGCATTTCCCCACCGATACCCATGGCCTGGCGCAGTTCGACGGCACGGCGTTGTACGAATACGGCAACCCGCTGGAAGGTTTCCATCAGGACTGGGACACGCTGATCTACAACCTCGGACGCACCGAGGTGCACGGCTACATGCTGGCGTCGGCGCTGCACTGGCTGAAGCATTTTCACGTCGATGGCCTGCGGGTCGACGCGGTGGCCTCGATGCTTTATCGCGACTATTCGCGCAAGGCCGGCGAATGGGTGCCGAACCGCCACGGCGGCCGGGAAAACCTCGAAGCCATCGATTTCCTGCGGCACTTGAATGACGTCGTCGAGCTGGAAGCCCCGGGGGCGCTGGTGATCGCCGAAGAATCCACGGCATGGCCGGGTGTCAGTCAGAGCACCCAGCAGGGTGGCCTCGGTTTTGCCTACAAATGGAACATGGGCTGGATGCACGACTCGCTGCATTACATCCAGCAGGATCCGGTGTACCGCGCACACCACCACAATGAGCTGAGTTTTGGCCTGGTCTACGCCTGGTCCGAGCGCTTCATCCTGCCGATTTCCCACGACGAAGTGGTGCACGGCAAGCATTCGCTGATCGACAAGATGCCCGGCGATCGCTGGCAGAAGTTCGCCAACTTGCGCGCCTACCTGAGCTTCATGTGGACCCATCCGGGCAAGAAGCTGTTGTTCATGGGCTGCGAGTTCGGCCAGTGGCGCGAGTGGAATCACGATCAGCAACTGGACTGGTACCTGCTGCAATACTCCGAGCACAAAGGCGTGCAGAAACTGGTCGGCGACCTCAATCGTCTGTACCGCGACGAACCGGCGCTGCACGATCAGGACGATGCGCCGCAGGGTTTCCAGTGGCTGATTGGCGATGACGCGATCAACAGCGTGTATGCGTGGCTGCGCTGGAGCAAGGACGGCAAACCGGTGCTGGTGGTGGCCAACTTCACCCCGGTGCCGCGCCAGTCGTACCGCGTTGGCGTGCCGTTTGCCGGGCGCTGGACCGAGTTGCTCAACAGCGATGCCGACACCTATGCCGGCTCCAACTATGGCAATGGCGGCGGGGCGTTCACCGAAGAGGTGCCGAGCCATGGGCAGGGGCTGTCGCTGGAACTGAACCTGCCGCCGCTGGCGGTGTTGATTCTCAAGCCGGAGGGCTGACAGACACCGCTAACCCGGTGGGAGTGAGCTTGCTCGCGAAGGCGATATGTCAGTCAACGATGATGTTGAATGTTCAGCCGCTTTCGCGAGCAAGCTCGCTCCCACAGTGATCCTGGGTGGTCCGAAAATCACCAGCGCATCCGCACCCCCACGCTGCCAATCAACCCGTTCAAATCATTGTCATCCACATCACTGCTGTAATCGGCGCTGACATACAGGCTGACGACAGGCGTTACTCGCGCCACCAGCCCCAGCCCTAACTCGACCGTCGACGATTTGCGGCTGCTGCTGATCTTGTCGACCTGATCCAGGGTCACCGTGTTGCCGGTGTAGACCGTGTGCCAGAGGTTGGTGCGCACGTAGGGTTCTACCGGCAGACCGTTCAAATCGTAACTGCCTTTGAGGCGCGCGCCGACGCGGCCGCTCCACGCCGACAGATCGGTTGATGAAGCATTGCCGGAACCTGCGTACGGTGTGTCGAGGGTGATGCGTTGGTTGATCAGTTGCGCCTGGGGTTCGACCACCCAGTTCTCGCTCAGGCCGATCGGGTAGCCACCCTCGACCGAGAAAGTCATCGCGCTGCCTTCGGTGGCTTGGCGTGCGCCTTGGCCGTTGCGGCTGAAACCGCTGACCCGGCCACCGCTGGCCGTCAGATCGACATGCCAGCCCTTGTCGCCGGTCAGGCGATAATAGGCGCCGAGGCTCTGGCCTTGCAGGTTGAGGGTGTCGGTGCTCGGGTCGGCGAGGGCGCGGCTGTTGAGCAGCCCGCCGCTGTTGGCCTGGATCTGGTTGCGCCCGCCAATCAGGCCGATGGTCTGGGTGTGGCCGCCGGAGGTTTGCACGGTGAGCACCGCCGGGCCTTTGAAGTCGCCGCTGCCGGGCGTGGCAAAACTTGGCGAAAGCACGTCGGTTTGCGCTTGCCGGGCGTTTTGCCCGTACAACTGATCCCAGGCCGCCGGGGCCAGGTCTTCGGTGATCAGGTTGACGCCTTGCAGGTCGGGGCGTGGACTCAAACGCTGTGGCTCGGGGGTGATCACGGTCGCCGGCAGGATCAGAACGGGCACATCCTGGCGATACCAGGGGGTGGTTTCATCCGCTGCAAGACCGGCTTGCGCCTCCATGGATGAGCACAGCAGGATCGAACTCGACACTGTGCAGAACGTCACTTTGATCTCTTGTGGGGGGAATGAGCTTTTCATGGAGGTCTACCTTGCAAGCGCATGCGGGATCTCTTTTCTGGCGTCTCTCCTACCCCGAACGAGGGGCGACCGAATGGAGCGGGGCGAACCGCGGTCGCTCGATTTCGCGAGTGCCGGAAGGGTCGCCCCGGGTTAGTGATTCCGGGGGTAGTAAGGTAGAGATAAGAAGAGCGAGGCTGTTGCGTCAAGAAACTGATCGATGAGCGGTAAGGTTTAATCAGAAGCTGCAAGCTTTTGTTTTGCTGCAGATATATAAGTTGTTGTTTGCAGGGGGAAACGCCGCGCTGTCAGCGAGACAGAGCGGTTACCTGCCAGGCTGCTGGTCTGGCGTCTGATGCGGATTCGCCTGTTCGACACCGAGGCTCGCCGTTCATTGCTGTCAATATCGCTACAGAAGTCGGTGCTTACAGATGCACCTCAACCGCCAGCGGCAGATGATCCGACAGATGCGTCCACGGCTTGTTGCCGAGGATCTGCGGGTCGTGGCTGGTGGCGTTGCGCAGGTAAATGCGGTCCAGGCGCAGCAGCGGGAAACGTGCCGGGTAGGTCTTGGCCGGACGGCCGTGGTGGCGCTCGAAGGCTTCGTGCAGGTAGTCGCGGCGGGCGAGGGCGACGTTGCCCTGCAGTTGCCAGTCGTTGAAGTCACCGGCAATGATCACCGGCGCATCGTCGGGCAGCGATTCGAGCAACTGGCAGAGCAGTTGCAACTGCAGTTGGCGGTGGCTTTCCAGCAGACTCAGGTGCACGCAGATCGCGTGCACCTCGGCGTGTCCCGGCACGTCCAGTACACAGTGCAGCAGGCCTCGGCGCTCGGGGCCGGTGATCGACACGTCGAGGTTGCGGTATTCGCGGATCGGGTACTTCGACAGCAGGGCATTGCCGTGGTGTCCATCGGGATAGACCGCATTGCGCCCGTAGGCGAAATCGCTCCACATGCTGTCGGCGAGAAATTCGTACTGCGAGGTTTGCGGCCATTCGTTGTAGCGATTGGAATGTCGCTCGTGTTCGCCCACGACTTCCTGGAGAAACACCAGATCGGCCGAGGTACTGCGCACCGCTTCGCGTAGTTCCGGCAGGATGAAGCGCCGGTTGAGGGCGGTGAAGCCCTTGTGGGTATTGACCGTCAGCACGCGCAGGCGGTGAATGACGGGGGCGTCGACGGCGTGACGCTTGGGATCGCTGGACACGTTCACTCCTCTGAAAAAACGGCTTCCTGTTCATGCGACTGGTCTGTGGGCGGGCAGTTCCTTCCAGATGCCTCAGTCCAATACAACCGGGCCAACCTTGGAAATAAACGCAAACCCGCAACCACGTTTAAAGTACACGAACCGTTACGCCATAACGGCTACAACGCCTTGCGCCGTTACCTACGCGTACGCCAGAATCCACCGGCTTACACGGCTATGGGCCGGGCTATATCGTTTCCCTGTCACTGAACATCAGTGATCGGGTTTGGTAGCCCGTTTCGGTACGACCGTATGGCATCACCTTATGCAGCCTCTTTCTTGCGGCTCAGCTATATATGGTGGACATGCGTGGGGCTCATTCGTGAGCGCCGGGTTCCGTATCGACCGGTCTACCAACCCGCGCATGGCCACCACCCATCGTTTGGTAGCGAGGGTGATGGCTCCTGTTTCTCGATACGGAGCTTCATCTATGTTCAAAGCCACACCCAACCCCCCAGACGCCGACCCGATCCCATACGACCCGGCCCTCGACCCGCAGAAGATAAAAGAAGCGACCGACCGCGCCATCAAGTTCTACCTCAACCCCGGCGCACTGAAGATATCGATCCCTTCAACCCCGTCACGCAAATCGAACAGAATCTTCCTCATCGACCCGACCGTTGACGAAGAAACTCTACTGGTCGAAGCCTGCGAATCACTAGCCGCCGCCAGCGACATGGCCCGCGATATCGGCAGCGCGCTCGACGACTCACACCGCCGCGCCGTGTTGATGCTGCATCAGGTGATCATGCTCAGTGAACTGATGATCAACCGAGTCCTGGACGGCCGCCGCGTGCCGAACTAGTCACCCGGCCCCTGTAGGAGCTGCCGCAGGCTGCGATCTTTTGATCTTGTTTTTAAAAGCAACATCAAAAGATCGCAGCCTGCGGCAGCTCCTACAGAGACTCATTCTTTCGAAGTGCCTCGATCGGAGTTCCATCTGATGTCCGAAACCACCCCCAATCCGCCGCCCACAGACGCGGTATCACCCTACGAATCCCACAACTCCAGAAAACTCCACGAAGCCGCCGAACGCGCCCTCGACCACTACCTGGCACCCGCGCAAATCATGGCGACGCCCTACACCCCCAGCAGCATGTTCATGGTCAACCCGCAAACCGACACCGAATCCCTGCTGGCCAACGCCTGCGAATCCCTGGCCTCGGTCACGGTGATGCTCGGTGATTTCGCCGGCACGCTGGAAGGGCCGAGTCGCAATACGGCGCTGGGCATTGCCCAAGTGGTGATGCTGGGCGAGTTGGCAGTGAATCAGGCGCTGGATAACGTCGTGCCCAAGGATTAGGCGGCAACTGTTATGGCCTCATCGCGAGCAGGCTCGCACATTGGATATGCGGTGCTCAGCTATTTCATGCCCGACAAAAAGTCCCCTGTGGGAGCGAGCCTGCTCGCGAAAGCGGTGTTTTAGCCAATACATCAAGTGCCTGACACGGCCTCTTCGCGAGCAAGTTTGCTTCCACAAGGAATGGTTGTTTCAGATGAAGACGATCTCGTACGGCAGTCGCATGCGTTCGAGGATGACCGGCGGCAGCATCGGTGCGATGCCGATCGCCGGTTCGCCCTTGAGCTGACTGGCGTAGGCATGTGTGGCGTGACTCTTGCGCGCTACGGTCCAGGTATCGAGCCGCAGCTTGCGCGCGCGTTCCCAGGGGATCAGGCCTTGGTCGCGCTCGGGCCAGTGCCAGGCCCAGACCGGCACGTCATGGAAAGTGGCGCCGACTTGCGCCGCCGCTTTGGCACTCGCGCGTCCGACCGTTTCGTGGTCGTCATTGCGATCATTGCGCCAGGTGCTGAACACCACGTCACCGGGGCGCAGGTAGCGGGCGATGAAGTCGGTCAGGTCGGCCTCGCGGTCGAGCAGCGCATTGTCGGTGAACCCGCCGCGCACCCATTTCAGACTGTGCATCGGCAGGCCGAGACGGCGCAGGGCCTCGACGCTTTCCTGCGGGCGAAACACGCTCAGGCGCTTTTCCGACCATTGCCGCGAGCCGGGATGGCTGGCGCTGCCGTCAGTGATCGAGAGCAATTGCAGGGGATGGCCGAGGCTGGAGAGCAATTGCAGGAGACCGCCGCAGGTCACCACTTCATCGCCCGGATGTGGCGCGACCACCACCGCTCGGGCACCGGCGGGTACCAGACTGTGGGTATTGATGACGGGGATGTTGTCCAGTTGCGGGGCGCTGTTCCAGATTTGCGCCGGCAATGGGTTGTCGCTGAGGGATAACGGTTTCATGGGTGTTACGTCCTTGTCGTGTCTGGCCCTCAGTCGTACAGACGCCGCAGAAAATCAGGCGTGCGCGACCCGTGAAGGCGGATGGATTGCCGTGCGACGCTCCGAACCCTGGATTGCCGCGCAGCAGAGTATTGCTCAAGACGGCCGGTTCGTCGCGTCACAGATCAATCTGATCCGCTTTTTTTTGATCGATCTGTACCAGGTGGCGCAAATAATCACCGAATCCGCCGCGTGCACGGCTGTCTAGACGAGCACTGGTGTGCACTTGCGGGCGATGGCTCCAGGCGATGTCGGCGCCGGACAGCTCCAGGTTTCGCACCAGTTGCACATCCTCATCGCAGGCCAGTGGCGGGAAGCCCCCGGCCCAGCGGTAGGCGTCGGCGCTGACCCCAAGGTTGGCGCCGTGGATGTGCCGATGTCCGTCGCGGGCCTGATAGTGGCGGTGATAGCGGATCTGAGCCGACTCATTGAACGACTGATCCCAGTGCTCGACGGTCACCGTGCCGCACACCGCGTCGGCACCGAGCCCCAGTTGCGCCACCAACCAGTCATCGGCCACGCGGCTGTCGGCGTCGGAGCAGGAGATCCAGCGCGCACCGCGCTCCAGCAGGACCTGCGCGCCGGCGGCCCGGGCCTGACCGACGTTGCGCGCGTCGATGTGCAGACTCAGCACCGGAAAGTCGCTGACGATCTGCGCCGAGCGGTCGGTGCAGCTGTCGAGCACCACCAGCACCTCCACCGGTTCGCCGGCCAACAACCCGTGTTTGCTGGCGCGCAACGCAGCGGTGAGGCATTGCCCGAGCAGGTCTTCCTCGTTGTGTGCAGGAATCAGAATCCCGATCATCGCAGGCCCTCCAGCGCGGCCACCGAGCGCGGTTCGCGGCTCCAGACTTCGAGAATGAAGTCGGCTTCCTGATGCAGTGCCACACGCGGCAGCGGCAGGTGTTCGTGGATCAGGTCGTGGACCTGACGGGCATTGAGCGGGCAGCCGTCGATCGGCGGGCGCCAGTGGCACGCCAGCAGTTGACCGTCGGCGGTCAGGGATTCACTGATGCGCCGGATCATTTCTGTCAGATCCTGGGTATCGAGGTAGTAGCCGATTTCGCTAAATACAATCAGGTCGAATTTTTCCTCCGGCCAGTCGCCAGGCAAGCGACTCTGGCGCACTTGGGCGTGGTCAAAAAGACTCAATCGGGTACGCGCCAGAGTCACCGCCGCGCTGGCGGTGTCGCAGCACAGCAGACGGTCGCAACGGCCGGCGAGTTCGGCGCTGAGCTCGCCATTGGCACAACCGGGTTCGAAGATCGCCCGGTAGTGCGCCCGGGGCAGGGCCGCGAGGGTGATGGCGCGTTTGCGCTGTTCGTACCAGCGCTCGCGGAAGGCCCAGGGGTCGTCGTTGGCACTGAACAAACCGTCGAAATAACGATCGTCGACGCTCATAGAAACACCACTTCGAAAGGTTGCAGCAGACGCTCCACCACGTAGGGCGCGAGCACGGGTGGCAGGCCGGCCTGCGGGTCGCCTTCCAGTTGGCTGGCGAATGCATGCACCGCGTGGCGTTTACGTGCGACTTGCTCGGGGGACAGCAAAATCTTGCGCGCTCGCTGCCACGGCACCGAGGCGTCTTCGGGATCGGCCCAGTGCCAGGTCCACACCGGCAGTTCGTGACAGGTGACGCCGACCCGGCGTGCGGCTTCGATACTGGCGCGGCCGACGGCTTCGTGATCGCAGTGACCGTCCTCGCACCAGGTGCTGAATACCACGTCACCGGGGCGCAAGTGGCGTTCAATGAACTCGACGAGCGCCGGTTCCTGCGCTGCCACCTGGGTATCGGTAAAACCGCCGCGCAGCCATTTCATCCGGTGCAGCGGCACGCCGAGGCGGCGCAGGGCCTCGGCCGATTCCTGTGGGCGAACCACGCTCAGACGCTCCACCGGCCAGCGCTCGGAGCCGGGGTGGCTGGCGCTGCCATCGGTGACCGAGATCAGCTCCAGGGGCCGTCCGGCCGCAGCAAGCAGTTGTAACAGCCCGCCGCACCCGAGTACTTCATCGTCCGGGTGCGGGGCGATGATCACGGCGCGGGTCCCGGGCGGCACCAGGCTGAGGACATCGACACTGTCCAGCGCGGCCAGTTGCCGGGAATGTTGCCATTGGTGCAGGGACGTGCCCTGACCGACGATCGGGTTGGATTTTCTGGCGGCGTTCATAGTGTCCAGACCTCCGCGGGATGTTCGGCCAGCCGTTGGCCGAGGGCCGCCAGGTCGCGCTCGGCGTGGCTCTGGCGCAGGAACACCGGCAGATCAGCGCTCAACCGGGCGAAATGCCGGTCTTTGCAGAACGGCCCGGCACCGAGTGCCCGGCCGACTTCGCGGATGACTTGTTCGGCCGACTGTTCGACCACAGCGCGGGCACGCCGCGCCAACAGTTCGGCGTCAGCCTCTGGGTGCGCATCGATGTGCAGTGCACTGAAGCGCAGCACGTTGGCCGCCGCGTACAGCGCCGCATCGACGGCGCCGAGATGGGCGAGGGCGTGCGGCTCCTGACGTTGTGCGCAGTGTTGGCGCAGCGCTTCGGCAATCTGCCGCGCCGCACCGTACCAGCACGCGGCGATGCCGATTCCGCCCTGCCAGAAACCGGGGCGTTGCAGGTAATCGCCGGGGTTGCCGATGGCTTGCGCCTCAGCACCGTCGAACAGTACTTCGACGCTGCCGGTGGCGCCCATGCCGACTGCCTGCCAACCCTCATTGGTCATGCTCACACCCGGTTGATCGAGGGCAACGGCGACCAGTTGCTGACGCTCTTCGGCGTCCCATGCGGTGAGCAGCGCATGGCTGAGCACCGCTGCGCCGGAGCACCAGGCCTTGCGGCCGTCGAGACGCACCATGTGTCCGACCGGGCGCACGTGCACCCGCGCCTGCGGTGGCTCGGCGGCCCACATGCCCCAGGTACTGCCCGGCGTTGGCGAACCGCCGAGTTGTTCGATGATTGCCAGGGCATCGGTATGGCCTTCGTAAAGTTTGCACAGGCCCAGATCGTGCCCGCCGACTTCGGCCAGGAGCTGAAAACGCTCCAGCGTGCGACCGCTGCCCGGCAACGGCAGTTGATCCAGCCCGGCTTCGACCATCGCCCGCAGGCACTGGCCGAGGGACGCGGTATGGGGATAGTCCGGCGGGCGGCGCGCCAGATAACTGTGCAGGTCCATATCAGTCTTCTTCTTCGCGTTGCAGTTCGAACAGCAGCAACGAACGGCCAGTGACGGAATATTGATGACCGAACTCGAAGCGCTCCTGACCGCGAATCGCCGGTTGATTGGTATCGACCATGCAGGTCCAGAAACGGCCTTCCGGCACTTCCGGCAAGGTGAAGTTGACGATGTCGTGGTGGGCGTTGACCACCAGCAGCAATGTCGCGTCGCCAGCCTTGCGGCGGATTCCGGTTTCCTGAGCGCGGCCATCGAGGAGCATGCCCAGGCAACGGTTGTGCGCGTCGTGCCAGTGTTCGGTGGTCATCTCGGTGGCGTCCGGCGCCAGCCAGGTCACGTCCTTGACGCCGATGTCCTCGTTGTACTCGCCGACCAGAAAACGTCCGCGACGCAGAATCGGATAAGCCAGACGCAACTTGATCAGGCGTTTGACGAACTTGAGCAACGCCTTGCCGTCCTCGCTGAGGTCCCAGTTGACCCAGCCGATGTCGCTGTCCTGACAATAGGCGTTGTTGTTGCCGTCCTGAGTGCGGGCGAATTCGTCGCCAGCGACGATCATCGGCGTGCCCTGGGCCAGCAGCAGGGTGGCGAAAAAGTTACGCATCTGCCGATGGCGCAGCGCATTGATCTCGGGATCGTCGGTCGGGCCTTCGACGCCGTGGTTCCAGGACAGATTGTTGTTGCTGCCGTCCTGATTATTCTCGTCGTTGGCTTCGTTGTGCTTGTCGTTGTACGACACCAGGTCGTTGAGAGTGAAACCGTCGTGGGCGGTGATGAAGTTCACCGACGAATACGGTCGCCGCCCGCGCTGGTTGAACATCTCGCCGGAGGCGGTCATGCGGCTGGCGAAGTCGGCGACCTGGCCGTCGTCGCCTTTCCAGAACGCGCGCACGGTGTCGCGGAACTTGTCGTTCCACTCGACCCAGCCCGGCGGGAAGTTGCCGACCTGATAGCCACCAGGGCCGCAGTCCCACGGCTCGGCGATCATTTTCACCTGACGCAGCACCGGGTCCTGACGGCAGGCGACGAGGAAGCTGTGGCGTTCGTCGAAACCGTCGTGATAACGCCCGAGAATGGTTGCCAGGTCAAAGCGGAAGCCGTCGACATGCATCTCGCTGGCCCAGTAGCGCAGCGAGTCGGTGACCATTTGCAGCACGCATGGGTGACTCAGGTCGAGGGTGTTGCCGGTGCCGGAATCGTTGATGTAGAAACGCTTGTCGTCGGGCATCAGCCGGTAATAGGAGGCGTTGTCGATACCGCGCATCGACAGGGTCGGGCCTTGCTCATTGCCCTCGGCGGTGTGGTTGTAGACCACGTCGAGGATCACTTCCAGATTGGCCTCGTGCAGGTGCGCGACCATTTCCTTGAACTCGGCGATCTTGCCGCTGGCCAGGTAACGCGGGTCCGGGGCGAAGAACGCGATGCTGTTGTAGCCCCAGTAGTTGGTCATGCCCTTGTGCAGCAGGTGCTGGTCGTTGACGAAGGCGTGGATCGGCAACAACTCCACCGACGACACGCCGAGCTTGCGGATGTGTTCGAGCACGTCATCGACCATCAACCCGGCAAACGTACCGCGCACGTTCTCTGGCACCGAGGGGTGACGCATGCTGATGCCGCGCACGTGGGTTTCATAAATGATCGTCTTGTCCCACGGCACGCTGACCCGGTGATCGTGGCCCCAGGTGTGGGCCGGGTCGATGACTTTGCACTTGGGCACGAACGGCGCACTGTCGCGTTCGTCGAAACTGAGGTCGGCATCCGGGTGGCCGATGGTGTAGCCGAACAACGCCTCGGACCATTTCAACTGGCCGACCAGTTGCTTGGCATACGGGTCGATGAGCAATTTGTTGTGGTTGAAGCGGTGACCGTTGGCCGGGTCGTAAGGGCCATAGACGCGATAGCCGTAGATCAGCCCCGGGTGGGCGTCGGGCAGATAGCCGTGGAAAATCTCGTCGGTGTATTCCGGCAGTTCGATGCGTTCGAGCTCGACTTCGCCGGCATCATCGAAAATGCACAGCTCAACCCTGGTGGCGTTGGCGGAAAACAGCGCAAAGTTCACCCCCAGTCCATCCCAGGTCGCTCCGAGCGGGAAGGGCAGGCCTTCACGGATTCTGGACGGCTCAGCGTGCGCTGCGGGCTCGGCTTTCTTTGGACGGGTCATGATTGCTCCTGCAAAACGGGGAAATTCTGATCTGATACAAAACCGTGTAGGAGTGAGCCTGCTCGCGATTGCGATCTGACATTCAACATTGATGTCGCCTGATATACCGCTATCGCGAGCAGGCTCACTCCTACAGGGGGTATTGGTATTTCTTGAGGACGAGTTGGCCCTCGGTGGCGAGCAAACTCGCCACACGGTCATTCAGTTCAATAATCCGGGGTGTGTCAGTTGGCCGGGGGTTTGCGGGGTGCCCGGGGCTTTTTCTCGGTGGCTTTTTCGCCCGGCGGGACGATCTTGGCGGCGCCGGCCGGTTTGGCTTTAGCAGCTGCCGGCGCCTTCGGTTTGGCCGCTGCAGCTTTACCATCCGTGTCTTTGGCAGCGGTCTTGCCGGCGGTTTTGCTGCCCGCCGCTTTCGGTGATTTCTTCGGCGCCAAAGCCTCGGCTTCAGCCAGTTTGCGCGCCATTTCCCAGTGGCGCGCTTCGTGACCTTCAGGCTTTCCTTCCGATTCCCAGATCTGATAGGCAAACTCGCGGATGCGTTTATCGTCGGTACTCATCGCAATGCTCCTGAACTGAACTCGTCGTTACGTAAAGAGTTGGATAAAGAGATTGACCGGGATATCCCCCAGCGCGGCGCTGACGTTCAGCTCCCTGTTTTTTGTGACTGCGCGGCTGTGAAAAAGTCCCTTCAGGTTTGTGTCAGAGGCGGCAAACGGTAAAACCACCCGCGTATCGCCCCAGCGCAGCGCATCGACTTGCGGCACGGCACTGTTTTCCAGCAGCGTCGCGCAGCGGATCGGCACGATCACGATGGCGTATGTCCCCTCGTGTTCACGGGCAAACGCGAGCACGTTGTGCGCCTGGCTGCCCAGCACATCGAGGGCCTGGTACGAGCCGCGCCGGAACAGCTCGGCGTGTTCGGCGCGCAGGTTCAACACTTGGGCGATCAACGCTTGCTTGATGCGCCCGTCACGCCAGTCGGCCAGCAATGTCTCGACCTCCGCATTCCCGTGCAGGGCCTGCTCGCGGGCGGCGTAATCCACCGGCCGGCGGTTGTCCGGATCGACCAGGCTGAAGTCCCAGAACTCGTTGCCCTGATACAGATCCGGCACCCCCGGCACCGTCATGCGCAGCAAGGTTTGCGCCAAGCCATTGAGGGCGCCGGCGGCGGCGATGCTGTTGACGGTCTTGCTCAGCGCGGCGCGCAGCAGTTCGCCTTCGTCACCGGTGAGCAGGCGTTGGGTGAACGTCTGGGCAGCGTTTTCATAGGCTTCGTTGGGCGCACTCCAGCTGCTTTGCAGCTTGGCTTCGCGCAGGGCTTTCTGTTGCCACTGCCAGATGCGCTGCGCGTAATCGGCAAAGCCTGCCGAATCGTCATCGCGCAGTTGCAGCGGCCAACTGCCGAGCAATGCCTGATAGAGGATCAGTTCATCGGCGGACGACGGCACTTGATCATCGTCACGCAGTGGCCGGGCGAGGGCACGCCATAGCTCGACCTGTTCGGCGTACCAGTGGCTGCGTTCACTGAGCACTGCCAGGCGCGCCCGGGTGTCTTCGCCGCGTTTGTGGTCGTGGGTGGCAGTGGCCAGCAAGTTATCGGGAAACGCCTTCAGGCGCTGCAGATTGATCGCATGGAAGTCACTGACCGGCGCGCTGAACTGTTCGGTGTTGTAGCCGACGTCATTGCGCGACAGCAGCACCGCCGAGCGATACAGCGCGGTGTCTTCGACGGCTTTGGCCGCTGCCGGTGAGGTCAGTTGCTGGAAGCGTACGCAGGCGTGTTTGAGGATCTTGCGCGAGCGCCCGCGCGGCGTGTGCCGCCACGGTGTGCCACCGAGCCAGGCGGCCACGCAGTCGAGCACCGGCCAGTCGCCTTCACCCAGGGTCTGGCGGGCACCGTCCATGGCCTGCTGGAAGAACTGTTCATCCTGCGTCGAACGGCCCAGTGCGCTGATGTAAGTGCGATACACCGGGAAGTGCACGATCAGCGCCTGCAATACCCGACGGATCGCGCCGAGGGTCAGGTCGCGGGTCATCAAGTCATCCCGCGCCACTTGCAGCAGCGCCTGGGCGACGCTTTCGCAATCGCTGGCCAGCGAGCCGTTGAGGATCTGCTGGCGTGCCAGTTGTGCTTCTTCGATGAACGCCGCCGGGCGCTCGGTGCGCCGCTGCCAGAGGTCGCCGAGCACGTATTCGCCATCCGGGTCGTGTTGCAGCAGTGACAGTTGATTCATGAATTCGTAGCCGGTGCTGCCATCCACCGCCCAGTCGCGGCGCAGGGTTTCGCCAGCACCCAGGATCTTCTCGACGTAGATCGGCAAGTGGCGGCCCGGGGCGAGCAAGTCGAGGCGGCGGCGCAGTTTGCGGCAGTAACCCCGCGGGTCGGCGAGGCCGTCGATGTGGTCGATGCGCAAGCCGTCGACCAGCCCCTCGGCGATCAACTGGAAGATCTTGCCGTGGGTCGCCTCGAACACCGCCGGACGTTCGACGCGAAGGCCGCCGAGTTCGTTAATGTCGAAAAAGCGCCGCCAGTTGATGTCATCCGCAGCCGTACGCCAACTGGCCAGGCGGTAGCTTTGGCGTTCAAGCAACTGATGCAGCTTGTCGAAACCTTCGGCGGTGGTGGAATCGTAATGCGCGAGATTTTTCTCGATCGCTGCGAGGATTTGCGGATCGCCTGCCAGTTCTCGCAGTTCATCCTTGAGCGGCAGCGCCAGCGAATGAGCGTCGGTCTGGTAGCTGAGGGTACTGAAACGATCGGCCAGGGCTTTCAGCGCTTCGACCGGTTTGAGCAGTTCACCGTAATCGTTCGGGCAGATCGGGAAGTGATGTTCGTAATGCTCGACGTGGAAGCGTCCCTGCAGCGCATCGAAATGCAGTTTCAGCGTGCCTTCCTGCAAGGCGATGCCGTAGTCGCTGCCGAGAAACGGCAGCAGCAACTGACCTTCCATCAATGGGTCCGGCGAGTGCCACTGAATGTCGAAGAACTCGCCGTAAGGGCTCAGCCGGCCCCATTCCAGCAGGTCGAGCCACCACGGGTTGTCACCGCCGCCGACCGCCATGTGGTTAGAGACGACGTCAAGGATCAGCCCCATTCCATGTTCGCGCAGGGTACTGACCAGACGCCGCAGCGCCGGCTCGCCGCCGAGCTCCGGATTGACTTGCGTCGGGTCGACCACGTCGTAGCCGTGCATCGAGCCGGCCCGTGCCGCGAGCAGCGGCGAGGCATAAATGTGGCTGATGCCGAGGCTGGCAAAATACGGTACCAGCGGCACCGCCTGTTCCAGGGTGAAGCCCTTGTGAAATTGCAGGCGCAAGGTCGCGCGCAGTGGCTGGATGAGCGTCTGGTTCATTGGTCACGCTCGGCAGCCTGAAGGCGGGCGCAGGCCAGCAGTTCCAGACGCCGCGCCGCATCGACACCGTCGAGCAAGGCTTCGCTGTTGCCGGGCAGGCGTCGCGACCAGTTCGGGTGGCTGTCGATGGTGCCGGGCAGGTTGGCCTGTTCGTCGATGCCCAGCGCATCCTCCAGCGGCAGCAACACCAGCGGCGCCCGGGTATGACCGAGGAAGCGCACACTGGCGTCCACCACCTGATCGGCTTCGTGGGACTCTTCGCGAAAGTTCTGCGGATCCTGACTCAGGGCGCTGCGCAAACCTTCGCGTTCACGCTGGCGATGACGCCGCCACTCGATTTCGCCGTTGGCGTCGACAAACCCCAGGCGCGCATTCCAGTCGATGTCGCGGCCATGCCACCAGCCGTTGAGCGTCGGCAGATCGTGGGTGGTGGTGGTTGCCAGGGCGTTGTCCGGCCAGTCGAGAATCGGTTTGAAACGGGTGTTGTCCTGTTCGAACAGCAGCACGCGCATGCCGAGAATCGAGCGGGCACTGAGTTTTTCCCGCAGACCTTCAGGCACGGTGCCGAGGTCTTCGCCGAGGACAATGGCCTGGTGACGATGGGATTCGAGGGTCAGCAGGCGCAGCAAGTCGTCCACCGGGTAATACAGGTACGCACCGTCGGCGGGTGCGGCGCCGTTGGGGATCACCCACAGGCGTTGCAGGCCCATCACATGGTCGATGCGCAACCCGCCGGCGTGGGCGAAGTTGGCGCGCAGCATGTCGATGAAGGCGCGAAAGCCGTTGCGGATCAGGCCCTCGGGAGAAAATGCGGAAATCCCCCAACCCTGACCGGAGCGGTTGAGAATGTCCGGTGGCGCGCCCACGGTGAGCGAGGCGAGCAGTTCATCCTGGAAACTCCAGGCCTGACTGCCGGCACCGTCGGCACCGACTGCCAGGTCGGCGATCAGGCCGATGCCCATGCCGGCGCTGCGGGCGGCGGTTTGTGCGCGCTCCAGGCAGCGGTGGATCAGCCATTGGCAGAAGGCGAAGTAGCCGATGCGCTCGGCGTATTCCTCGGCGAACGCTTCGAGGGCGGCGCCACGCGGGTCGTGCCAGTGTTCCGGCCATTCGCGCCAGTCGAGGCTCTCGCCACGGGCGGCGCGCATTTCCTGAATGGCTTCGAAGCGGCAATGGTTTTCCAGTGCTTCGCCACCGCTGTGGCGGAAACTGGCGAAGTCCGGGTGCAACGGATGCTCGCCGGCAACGAAACCGTCGTACAAGGCTTGCAGCAGTTTTTGTTTGGCGTCGGCAGCGCTGGGCCAATCGATGAGTTTCTGATCTTCCAGCTGCCGGAATTGCTCGGCCAGACCGCTGGCCTCGATCGCATCGCGCAGTGCCCGTTCGCCGAGGATGGCGCCCGGTGCGGCGTACAGGGCATTGAGGAACAGACGGCTGGACGGCGAATAGGGGCTGTAGCGCCCGGTGTCGGCGCTGAACATCGCATGCAGCGGGCTGATCGCCAGCGCATCGGCGCCACGCTCACCGGCGACCCGAACCAGTTCTTCCAGCGCCTGTGTGTCGCCGAAACCGCCATCGCCGGGGCGGCGCAGACCGTACAGTTGCGCACTCAGGCCCCAGACGCGGGGGATCGGGTTGTCCACGGCATCGCCGACGCTGAAGCAACGCTCCGGCGCCACGGCCAGGGTGAAATACTGATCGGCGATGTGCACCTGTTGATAGCCGACCGGGATCAGCCCCGGCAGCACGGCTTTGTCATCGAGCTTGAGGTTCATCCGCGCGCCGTCTTCAAGGTGGATTTCGCACGGGGTTTGCGGTTCGAAATAGCGCGCCAGGTCTATGCCGACGCCAACGTCTGCAGTCAGCAGCGGCGGCAGGTGCCGGTCCTGCTGGACTTGTTGCAATTGCAGCAGGCTGGCATCGATTTCCTGAGCGGTATTGGCTGGGTGCCCCAGCCCGACAAGAACATTGCGCAGCACCGCCGGGGCGACTTTTTGCGGGCGGCCGTTGGCGTCGATCCAGTCGACGGCGAGGCCGGCTCTGCTTGCGAGAATTTCCAGTTGCGCATCGCTCATAGGCGCTCTCCATCCAGAGGTTGCAA
Source organism: Pseudomonas sp. MG-9 (assembly GCF_018729515.1). Taxonomy (NCBI): domain Bacteria; kingdom Pseudomonadati; phylum Pseudomonadota; class Gammaproteobacteria; order Pseudomonadales; family Pseudomonadaceae; genus Pseudomonas; species Pseudomonas sp. MG-9. The sequence goes on along the minus strand of NZ_JAHHZH010000001.1, from coordinate 818,396 downwards.
GGGGGTTGCGGCCGTGAGGCTGACAAGCGCGCAATACGCGGGCAGTTGGCCCGGTTCCGACAGGGCCACGGCGGGTGGCTGCTGAAACAGCCACACGGCGTCGTTCTGTGCAGGGTTGACCACTGGCGTGTCGCTGAGGTTCAGGTCAATTCGCAGCTCGCTGCCATCGCCCAGGCGCCAGCGCGCACTGACCGCGCCGAAGCCGAGGATGTGCGCGCCGAGTGCCTGGGTGCCGGACAGGTTCGGGATGATGTAGCGATGGCGCAATTGCAGCAGTTGCCGGTACAGCGCGAGGGTTTGTTGCTGGTTGGCGCTGCCGCTGCCGATCAGTCGCGGCTGTGAGGTGTGGAAGGTCTGTTCGGCATTCGGGTCGGGAATCTGCTCGCGCTTGTGTGGATCGGTGAAGGCGCTGAACCCGGCGAATTCATTCCGCCGTCCTTCGCGCACCAGGTCCGCCAGTTCGCCGTGGTGGCTGGTGAAAAACAGGAACGGCTGATCGGCGGCGAACTCGTCGCCCATGAACATCAACGGAATCATCGGCGACAGCAGCAACAGCACGGTGGCCGCCTGCACCGCCCGAGGATCGGCCAATTGATGCAGGCGCTCGCCAAAGGCGCGATTGCCGATCTGGTCGTGGTTCTGCAGGAACAGGATGAACGCGGTAGAGGGCAGGTGTTCGCTCGGCTCGCCACGCGGTTCGCCGTGACGGGTGATGTGACCCTGAAACACGAAACCTTGGCTCAGGCAGCGCGCCAGTTGTTCGGTGGGTTGCAGCGCATAGTCGGCGTAGTACGCGTCGGTTTCGCCGGTCAGCAGCACGTGCAAGGCGTTGTGCCCGTCGTCGTTCCACTGCGCGTCGTAATCCTCTTCGAGCAGGCTCGACTGGTTGAGCTCGTTCTCCACGGTCAGCCAGACGTGGCGCGTCGGATCGATCTGTTGGCGGATGCGCTGTGCCAGTTCGGGCAGGAAGTCCGGGCTTTCGATCGCGTGAACGGCGTCCAGACGCAGGCCGTCGAAGCGGTATTCCAGTACCCACATCAGCGCGTTTTCGATGAAGAAATCCCGCACTTCACGGCGGCGGAAATCGATCGCCGCGCCCCAGGGCGTGTGTTTGTCTTCGCGAAAGAAGCCTTTGGCGTAGCGTCCGAGGTAATTGCCGTCGGGGCCGAAGTGGTTGTAGACCACGTCGAGGATCACCGCCAGACCATGGCCGTGGGCGCTGTCGATCAGGTGTTTGAGCTGTTCCGGCGTGCCGTAGGAGGCTTGCGGTGCGTAGGGCAGCACGCCGTCGTAGCCCCAGTTTCGGCTGCCGGGGAACTGCGCCAGCGGCATCAGTTCGATGGCGGTAATCCCCAGTTCGGCGAGGCGCGCCAGATGCTGCTCGACTTCGGCAAAGCCGCCAAGTGCGCCGACGTGCAGCTCGTAGATTACCGCTTCGCTCCACGGCCGGCCGTGCCAGGTGGTGTGGCGCCACTGGTAGGCCAGCGGATCGACCACCACGCTGTGGCGGTCAAGGTCGCCGTCCTGGGCGCGAGAGGCCGGGTCGGGCACTTCCAGTTCGCCATCGATGTTGTAGCGGTAGCGGGTGCCCGCCGGGCACCGGGCCTTGATCACAAACCAGCCATCGCCCTGCGGCAGCATTGGCAGGGACTGACCGTTGGCGAGTTCGACACTGACGTAAAACGCATCCGGTGCCCACAGCGCGAATTGCGTGTGTTCGGCGTCCTGCATGATCGCGCCGTGGGGCCAGTTTTCTTGGGTCCGTAACGGCATCGTGGAAAACTCCCTGAGTTATTTGTGGCCGGCTTTACCCAGCGCCTTGGCGACCAGTTGTTCGTAGAGTTCGGCGTAGGGTTCGACGGCTTTGCACCAGTTGAACGGCGCGGCCATTGCCCGGCAGCGCATGGCGTTGAGCAGGTCAGGGAAGGCGAATACCTTGAACGCGCGACTCAGGGCTTCGCGGTAGCTGTCGGCGGTGGATTCGTCGAAGAGGAAACCGGTGACGCCGTTCTCGATGGTGTCGGCCAGCCCGCCGGTATTGCGCGCCACCGGCAACGAGCCGAAGCGCTGGGCGTACATCTGGCTCAGGCCGCAAGGCTCGTAACGCGATGGCATCAGCAGGAAATCGCTGCCGGCAAACATGCGCCGGGCGTCGGTTTCATTGAAGCCGATGCGCACGCCGATCTGCCCGGGAAAGCGCAGCGCCAGTTCGCGCATGGCCTGTTCTTCTTCCGGTTCGCCACGGCCGATGATTGCGATCTGGCCGCCGTTCTGCACGATGTATTCGGACACCGCCTGAGTCAGGTCCAGACCTTTTTGATAAACCAGACGCGAGACCACGGCGAACAGCGGCCCGGTGGAGTCCTTCAGACCGAACAGATCCCGCACATGGGCGGCGTTGACGGCCTTGCCGTCCCAGTCACCGATGTGGAACGGCGCGAACAGGTGCGGATCCGTCGCCGCGTCCCAGCTCTCGTCGATGCCGTTGGGGATGCCGCTGAGCAAGCCTTGCTGGGTCTTGGCGGCGAGAAACCCGTCGAGACCGCAGCCGAAATCCGGGGTGGTGATTTCCTGCGCATAGGTCGCGCTGACCGTGGTGATGTGGCTCGAATACGCCATGCCGGCCTTGAGGAACGACATCTTGCCGTAGAACTCCATGCCTTCCTGTTGCAGGGCATGGGTCGGAATGCCGAGCTCCGGGCACGAGCCGAGGCTGGTCACGCCCTGGTAGGCCAGGTTGTGAATGGTGAACAGGGTCGGCGTGCGCTGCCCGCGCCAGTGCATATAGGCGGGTGCCAGACCGGCGGGCCAGTCATGGGCGTGCACCAGATCCGGGCACCAGTGAATTTGCGCAAGGTTGGCGGCGATGTCGGCAGCGGCCAGGCCCAGGCGGGCGAAACGGATATGGTTGTCCGGCCAGTCGCGGCCGTTGTTGGCGCCGTAGGGCGAGCCTTCACGCTCATAGAGTTCGGGGCAGATCAGGACGTAGATCACCAGCCCGTCCGGCATGTCCATGCGACCGATCTTGCACGGTGGCAGCGCGGCGTGGCCACCGAGTTCGCCGATGATGTGGATCGGGTTTTCGCTGTGCATCACCTGCGGGTAACCGGGGATCAACACCCGTACATCATGCAAATGCGCCATGGCGCGGGGCAGGGCGGCGGAGACGTCACCCAGACCGCCGGTCTTCAACAGGTCGGCGATTTCCGAGGTCACGAACAATACTTTCTTTTTGTTGGGATTCTGGCTGGCGACCGGCGTCAGCGTTTTGGTGCCCGGGACGTTGATCGACCGGCTGCTGGGTAGACTCACGGTGCTCGATTCGCCAACCGCCTGCTGAGCACGCTCTCCCTGAATATCCAATGCCGCACTGATCATATGAATCTCCCGTATCGTTGATCTGATTCTTGTCTCGAACAAGCGATGTCCATGGCCAAATCCTGTGACCGGGCGCAAATGCGCCACGCATCGGTGAGCAAACGCTACCCAACACGCGCAAGCAGAATGGGTGAAGGGGCCGTTGCAAGGATTGCACCAGTAGCGTTGACACTCTGTTTCAGATGACCCGTCGCTTCGCGCAAAAGTTTCGAGTTTTTTTCCGCGTTGTGACCGACAGGTCGAGCGCTGCGAAAATCAGTCTAGGCCAGATCCTAGAGCGGGTCGGAGCAAATGGGTAAATTGTTCGACAATCGGTTTGCAGGCAACGAAAGTCGTGGTGTCCAGGTGCGAACGCACCGACGAAGGGCAGGTTTTTTTGCTTGAAAGGGCCAAAACGGTGACTGGTCGGTCACGATTTTGTGCTAGCGAAAAGGGAGGGCGCACTGTTGTGGTGCGGGCAGTTTGTTGATGGGGTGTCTGTGCGGGCCTTATCGCGAGCAGGCTCACTCCTACAGAGAAACGCATTGCAATGTGTAGGAGTGAGCCTGCTCGCGATGGCGTCGGTGGGCGCGCCGCAACGAGAAATTGCGGTCAGTTCAACAGGCGAACCGGACTCCCCGCCGCCCAGCCCTGAATATCCTCGATCATCTGCGAAAAGAATTGCTCATAGTTTTGCCGGCTGACATACCCCACATGCGGCGTGGCGAGCACGTTGTCCAGCGTGCGAAACGGGTGCAATTCGGGCAGCGGTTCCTGATCGAATACATCCAGTGCGGCCCCGGCGATGCGTTGTTTTTGCAAGGCCTTGATCAGCGCCGCTTCATCGACGATCGGCCCGCGAGCGGTGTTGACCAGCAGCGCCGTCGGCTTCATCCAGTCCAGCGCCTGCGCATCGACCAGCCCGCGACTGCGCTCGCTGAGCACCAGATGCACCGACAGCACATCGGCCTGTTCGAACAGTTGCTGCTTGCTGACGCAGGTCACGCCGGATTCCTGGGCGCGTTCGGCGGTGAGGTTCTCGCTCCAGGCGATCACGCGCATGCCGAACACCTGAGCAAATTTCGCCACCTTCTGGCCGATGCTGCCAAGCCCGAGGATGCCCAGGGTCTTGCCATGCAGATCACCGCCCAGCCCTTGCTGCCAGCCGCCGGCACGCAGGGAATTGGCTTCGTTCACCAGATTGCGCGTGGCGGCCATGATCAGCGCCCAGGTCAGTTCCGGTGCCGCGTGCTTGTAGCTGTCGGTGCCGCAGACCTTGATCCCGAGGCTGGCGGCCGCCTGCAGGTCCAGCGCCGCATTGCGCATGCCGCCGGTGACCAGCAGCTTGAGGTTGGGCAGGCGCTGGAGCAGGTCATGGTCGAAACGCGTGCGCTCGCGCATCACGCAGATCACCTGATACGGGCCCAGTCGTTCGGCCAGGGCGGCGTTGTCCGCCGGGTACTCATGCACAAACGTCACTTCACCGATGCTGTCGAGCGCCGACCAGTCGACCACGTCCCGTGCCACGTCCTGCCAGTCATCAATCACTGCAATCTGCACCGCCATCAGCCTTACCTCATCAACGAACGGGATTGGTATTGTTCAGCCAGCCCAGCAAGGCCTGATGAAACTTCGCCGGTTCTTCCATCTGCGGCGCGTGGCCCATGCCGGGGAATTCCACCAGTGTCGACTGCGGGATCAGCTTGGCCACCTGCTTGCCGAGCACATCATAGTGGCCGATCTTCGCCTTGACCTCGGGTGAGGCGAGGTCCTTGCCGATGGCCGTGGTGTCGGAGGTGCCGATCAGCAACAGGGTCGGCATCTTCAAGTCCTTGAACTCGTAGTACACCGGCTGGGTGAAGATCATGTCGTAGATCAGCGCCGAGTTCCACGCCACCTGGGTTTTGCCCGGGCCATTGCTCAAACCGGCGAGCATGTCGACCCAGCGGTCGAATTCCGGCTTCCAGCGGCCGTCGTAATAAGTGCTGCGCTCGTAGTCGCGAATGCCTTGGGCGGTGACTTTCAGTTCACGCTGATACCACTGATCGACGGTGCGCCAGGGCACGCCGAGCGCCTTCCAGTCTTCCAGACCGATCGGGTTGACCAGCGCCAGTTGCTCGACCTGATCCGGGAACAACAGGGCATAGCGGGTGGCGAGCATGCCGCCGGTGGAGTGGCCGAGCAGGGTGGCTTTCTGGATGCCCAGTGCCTTGAGCAGTTGCTGGGTGTTGGTCGCCAGTTGCTGAAAGCTGTACTGATAGTGGTCGGGTTTGCTGGAAGCGCAGAAGCCGATCTGATCCGGGGCGACGACCCGGTAACCGGCCTCGCTCAAGGCCTTGATCGAACTGTCCCAGGTGGCGGCGCAAAAATTCTTGCCGTGCATCAGCACCACGGTACGGCCATTGGCCTTGCCGTGGGCGGCGACATCCATGTAACCCATTTGCAGGGATTTACCCTGAGACTGAAAGGCAAAGTGCTTGAGTGTGTAGGGATATTGAAAGCCTTGCAGCTCGGGGCCATAGGTCGGGGCATCGTTCGGGGCTGCGCCGGGCGCCGCTTCGACGGGCGCGGCGGCATGGGCAAACAGCGGCAAAGCGGCAGTCAGGAACAGGCCGGGCAGCCAGCGGGATAGCGTGACGGACATAAGGGCGAACTCCATTGAAATCGGCCGATGCTGGAACGCCCGGATTAGGGCGACGTTAACCACAGGCAACCGTAACGCCGGAATGTTCAACCGAGCCAGCCCAGCGTCAACATCGCCACCACGGCGTAACGCGCACCCTTGGCGACGGTGACGATCAACAGAAAGCGCCCGGGCGGCTCGCGCATGACGCCGGCAATCAGGGTCAGCGGATCACCGATGACCGGCAGCCAACTGAGCAGCAGCGACCAGTGCCCGTAACGCTCGTAGTGTTGGCGCGCAGTGGCCATGTGTTTCGCGCTGACGGGAAACCAGCGCCGATCCTGAAAGCGCTCGAGGCGGCGTCCCAGCCACCAGTTGACCAGCGAACCGAGCACATTGCCCAGCGTCGCCACGGCCAGCAGCCCCCACAGCCAATAACGCTCACTGACGATCAGGCCGACCAGCAGCGCTTCGGATTGCAACGGCAACAGCGTCGCAGCGCCGAACGCCGCCGCGAACAGCCCGACGTAACCGACGGCCATCAGTGGGCCGGGTAGTCCGCCACCACCACATCCGTGCCGTCCTTCTTCAGGCCGATCACCTGATAGGCATCGCTCATGCCGTCCATTTCCATGCCCGGCGAGCCCATCGGCATACCCGGTGCGGCCACGCCCAGCAGGTCGTCGCGTTTGCTCAGGGCCAGCACTTGTTCAGCCGGGACATGGCCTTCAACGAACTTGCCGTTGATCAGCGCGGTATGGCACGAGCCCAGGCGCGGTGGCACGCCGTGTTGCTGCTTGAAGCTGCTCATGTCGCTTTCGACGTGGTCCTCGACTTTGAAACCGTTGGCTTCGAGGTGGCTGATCCATTTTTTGCAGCAGCCGCAATTGGCGTCGCGATGGACTTCGATCGGGATCAGGTCGGCGGCCTGGGCCAGGGAGGACAGGAGCAGGGCGCTCAGGGCGGCCAGTCGCAGGGAAGTTCGCATGATGAGGTCTCGGCTGGGATGACAGTCAAAAAGGAAAGCATTTTGACCGGATTATCCTGCCCGGCATCAACGGAGTGTTTCAAGTTGATACAAGGCAGGCTGGCCGGATGATCGTCGGTCAGGCCTGACAGCCTGCTGAGCGAGACATTACAAATCTGTCAGATACGAAACGATTCCCTGTAGGAGTTGCGGCACGCTGCGATCTTTTGACTTTGATTCTGTGAACCAGGATCAAAAGATCGCAGCGTGCCGCAGCTCCTACAGGAGAATGGTGGGTTACCGGACTTTGAAGCGCCCCATGATCGCGCTGACCCGGCTGTTGGCTTCCAGCAACTGGCGGGTGTTGAGTTCGCTGGTCTGGCCGCTCTGCACCAGTTCTTCGACCATGTGGCGGATCTGCACCATGCTGCGGTTGATCTCTTCGGTCACCGCACTTTGCTGCTCGGCAGCGGTGGCGATCTGCGTGCTGAGGCTGTTGATGTGGCTGACCGAGCCGGCCATTTCATCCAGGCCCGAGTTGACCCGCGCCGTGGCGTCGGCGGCGGACTGGCAACTGGCCTGGGTGTTTTCCATGGCGCTGACCGACGAACTCACGCCTTGTGTCAGACGGGTGAGCATTTCGTTGATCTCCGAGGTACTGGCCTGGGTGCGGGCGGCGAGGGCGCGCACTTCATCGGCGACCACGGCAAAACCGCGCCCCTGTTCCCCGGCACGGGCTGCTTCAATGGCGGCGTTGAGTGCCAGCAGGTTGGTCTGCCCGGCAATTGCGCCGATCACCCCGAGAATCTCGGTGATGCGTTGGGCGTCCTGCTGCATGTTCTCGACTTTCTGGGTGGCGCTGGCCACTTCGTCGATCAACGCCACCACGCTGTTGGTCGCTTCGCCGACCACCACTCGCGAACGGTCGGCGTTTTCGTTGGCGCGTTGAGTGAAGGCGGCGGTTTCAGCCGCGTTCTGCGCCACGCTGTCAGCGGTCGAACTCATTTCGGTGATGGCGGTAACGGTCTGATCGGTTTCCGACGCATGACGCAACAGGATCTGGCTGGTGTGGGCCGACGTCCGTTGCAGGTCGTCGAGGCTCGAGGCCATCGCGCCGGTGGCCTGGGTCACCTCACCGATCATGTTTTGCAGGTAGGCAATGAACGTGTTGACCGAGTGGCCGATGGCTCCGAGTTCATCTTCGGCGCGGATGGTGATGCGTCGGGTCAGGTCGGCATCGCCGCTGGACAGCAAGTCGATGTTGGCTTTCAGCGCTTTCATCCGCGACACCAACTGGCGGATCGCATAGACCTGCAACAGCACCAGCAGAATCACCAGTGGAATTTGCAACAGGCTCAGGGTGCTCAGCACATCGTCACGTTGAGCGGTGAGCATTTTGGTCGGCAAGGCGGTGGCGAGGAACCACGGCGTGCCCTCGATCGGGCGCATGAAGAAGGTGCTGGCCTCACCGTTATTGTCGAACTCGACACGTTGCGCCTGCTCGCGATTCTGCAGACCGGCCTTGACCTGGCTGGCGAAGGTCGAGCTGGCGGCCAGTTCGCTGATGTTCTTCAGCACGATCGGACCGCTGATGCGCGAGCTGTTGATGATGATTTTGCCGTCGGCCTCGACGATCAACATTTCGGCATTCAGGTCCTTTTCCTTGCGCGCCACCAGATCATTGAAGAAGCCCAGGGTCACGTCGATGGTCGATACGCCCCAGACGCTGCCGTTTTTCTGGATCGCCATGGCGCAGTTGGTGCGCGGCTCGGCACTGGCGTCATCCTTATAAGCCGCAGCCCAGGCGCACTGGCCGCGCGGGGTCTGCATGCCGCCCTTGTACCAGCTCTGGTCGTAGTAGTTGGGCGCCGCGTCGCTGTTCCAGAAGGTGTTCACCGCCAGTTTTCCCGAGGCATCGCGGTGCCAGAAGGTGCTGAATTTATTGCGCCCGGCCTCACGCTGGCCCGGCAACGGCCAGATCCCGCCGCCAAACACTTTCAGCTCGCCATATTGGTCGACCAGCCCAGGCAATACCGTGTCGATGGCTGCGCTGTCGAGCAGGGGAATGGTCTGGGTGATGCTGCGCTGCTGCGCCTGGACTTTGTTCAGTTCGCCCTGAATCTGCTCGGCGACTTCGGCGATGCGATTGAGCACCACCTGCTCTTCGGTATGACGCAGCTTGGGCGCGACCAGTTGGCTGATACCGACCACGGTCAGTACCGACAGCAGCAGGATGAACAGAACCAGAAACAGCGTGTAGCGAGCCTGAATGGTGCGGAATGCGGGCATGGGATACCGGTCCTTGAGCTGCGATTTCTTATTGTGGAGTCGGGGAAAAACGGCGGGGTAACACCAGCGTATCGTCGGCGCACGAGGAAGCTTTAGGTACTTTCGTGCAAGAAATCGCGGGGCTGACCAAAGGCAGGTATCGGCGCTGATACAAACACATTGACCGGCCAGTGCGGGGGCTGAAAAATTCAACGGGGGCGTTTGAGTAATCACCGGAAATGCCCGAGACAGCACGCTTGTCATGATTTGTATCGAGAATGTACAAAAATTGTAAGCGACAGCACTAAAAGGGTTGGTGCCACTAGTTGGCCGGTAGATACTCCCCGGCATTCGAGTGGTCCATCAGGACATTTCATGGTTATTTCACAGGGAGTCTTCTCATGACGATCGGCATTGTCGGCGGCTGGGAGAGCAAGGCAGGGGTGCTGGTTCGCAACACGGGCGCAAAAAAACAGGTGGCTCAGAGCGTCAAGGTGCAGCAGATGCTGACCTTGGTCGGTAATGACCCGAACGCGCTGAACACCGCGGAAATGGACAAGCAGGGCCTGCGCAAGAATCTCAAGGGTTTCGATCCGGCGAACACCTCGGTAAAGCAATTGGGCAACCTGAGTGCATTCCTGCGTGGCCGTGGGCTGATCTCTGAAATCACTTCCTTCACGTTGCTCAATGCGGGCGACAAGTTCGATCGGTTCGGCGTGACCAAAGACGTTGATGCCAAGTTCAACGCGCTGGAGTACTTCGCGACACAGCTCGACGCCATTCAGAGCAATGGCCTCAATGGCAACGCTTACGGCAAGAACCTGATCCCCGAATATAAAAAGGCGATCTACGTTCTGCAGAACCTGAAAACCTACGGTGAAGGCAACGCGCCCAAGCCTGTGGACCAAGGCGTCAAGGCCAAGGCATAAGCCGACTCTCTGCGGCCCGCTCATCCTTTGGGCGGGCCGTTTTCATTTCAGTTCTGATTCATTTCACCGAGCTCCCGGGCCTGATCCTGCAGGTGCTGCATGTGCGGGCAGTGCAAGGTCAGCGCGCAGGGCTGATAGCCGCGATGAAACAGCGCCAGCCAGCCTTCGCCGCGATCATCGGGAATAACCCCGGTGAAGGTGAAACCCACTGCAGTCAAGTTGTCCAGCGCGCTGGCAAATCCCTCGGCGAGCCGCAGCCGGATTGACGTCAGCCAGTGCGCAGGCAGTTGCCCCAATTGCTTGAGCAGGTTGTCATCCAATGCCTTGAGCGTCACGTCGTAACGCCCCGATACGTGTTCGAAATGCACCTTCGGCCCCTTCCAGGGTGGGGTTTTGTCTGCGATGCCAAAGACGGCTTGCAGATGCAGCATCAGTTCGCGACACGCTGCGGGCCAGACCAGCGCGGGGAGCGGACGTCGATAACCGTCGATGCTGCAGTAGCCGATAACGATTGTCTCGCGTCCCGGCCCGCCAAACGGTGAGGGCACGTAGTCCGGCAACAATCCGCAGCTGTGAAACCCCAGACTGGCAGCCATGCGTTGGGTGTACGGGTGCTGCGTCACCTGTTTGATCGTGACACCCCGGCAATCGAGCGCTTGTGCATGAATCAGCAACTGTTGGCCCAACTGCGTGGCAATGTTCTGCCCGCGCGTGTCCGGGTGCACCACGCTCAGCGCCAGCTCCGCGGTCGATGAGTGACAGGTCGTCTGGCGAAACAAGGTGGCGTGTCCACGGATCTTGTCGTTTACCAGCGCCACCAGTGAGTGCCAGCGACCGTTGCAGTGGTTTTGGCTGATCATGCAGGGCAGGTAAACGTGCGGTTGAACGTAATGATCGCCATAAATTTCCCGAAACAGGCCACTGACCGCCGGCGCATCGGTGATGCGATAGCGGCGCAGGGTCACCGGGTTCATCCTCTCTGCCTCTGGCATGGGGCGCCATATGCCCGTCGGTCGACGATCCGCTGGCGTTTGCCGGAGCGCGGATGACAAGTCAGCTCATCGTTTGTGAAAGCGATCACCTGCAGGTCGAGCAACTGATCGTCGTGCAGGTTTTTGATCAGCGGGTATTGGTCGATCAGCGCGCTGCGCAGCCTTGAGCTCGCCAGGGGGATGTCACGCGTTCGCAGGGTCGGTACCCATCTGAGGCTCAGCAGGTCTTTATTCCCCTCCTGCTCGATGACCAGTTGCCAGTCGTCGCTGTTGCCAATGGTTTGCACCAGATCGCCGACATGCCCTGTGTCCAGGCTCAGCACACCCACGCGTACGCGCTGGCTGTGCATGCTGCGGCCTGCCAGGGCGAACTTGCGCATTGGCGTGCCGGACGGTTCGCGCCAGCAGGCCAGGTCGCCAACCGGGTAGCGGATCACCGGCATCAGGCGACGCGTCAGATTCGTCAGAACCAGTCGCCCGTTGCGACCACATTCTTCAATGACCTCACCGGTCGCCTCATCAATGATTTCCAACACACTGTGACGCTCCAGCATCCGGTGCTCGCCCAGGGCGCAATCGCGGGCACTGATGCCGATCAGGCCTGCGTCGACACTGGCATAGCCGATCGACGCGATGCGTGCGTTGGGGAATACCCGGTGAAGCAATTGCAGCTGTGCGCCAAACAGGCTTTCACCCCCGTATAGCAGGGTATCAACACCCTCCAGGGTCCGGGACTGGCGTTCAAGCCAGGTGGCAAACTTCAGCAGTTGCGCCGGTACGCCGGCCAGCACGTTGATCCGGTAGGCCGCGATCGAGTCGGCCAATGCGCTGTTGTCGACGTCCCCGGTGAAGGGGAACTCGCTGACGGGTGTCTGGACATGGGCCAAGGCGTCGTGGACGAACACGAAGCTGGCATACAGGTCGCCGACGAAAAACAGATTGGCAACCCGGTCGCCGGGGGTCAGCTGTGCTGTGAGGTGGCTGCCAAAATCGCGCACCAGGGTTTGCCATTCAGTGCGGGTGAACAGTGAAAGTTTGCCTGAACCGGTGGTGCCCCCGGTCTTGAAAACCAGCGCATCGTGCAGGGGGCCGGTCAATACCGGCCACTGGTCCGGGTTCTGGCTGCCGCACCAGTATTGCTCAGGGTCGATCAAGGGCAGTTCGGTCAATGCGTTGATGTGCGCTGCGACCTCTGTGAAATGTTCGCGCCAATACGCCGAATGTTGGCGAGTGAAGCCGAGCAAGGTGTTCAATTCAATGATGGTGTTCATGGTTTTATTCTTGAAAGGTGGCGGTGGGCCGCGTGCAGATCTGTGCGTTCAGCGGCGTTTATCGATCAGTAACGGCGTCTTGCCGCTGTGTTTGTTTCGGGAAAAGTGCTCGACGGCGCACTGTTCGGCGTCCACCGTGAGCAATCCGGTCTCAACCAGCGTGGTGAGCGTCAGGTAGTTGTGCAGTCGTCGTTGGGTGTCTTGCGGTGGCAATGGGCAGCGCAAGCACATGCGTTCCAGGCCTTCCGGGCCGTGATCGAGGACCAGTTGAAACGGCGTCTGCAGGTGTTGCGCCAGCGTTGCCAACGAGATGAAATCGGTGCCGATGCGCAGCAACTTGCCGTGGCGCTCCAGCAGTTCAAAGCGTGGCGAAGTCAGACCGCAGGCGCACGGGCCGGACAGCCAACGCCCGCGGTCACCGATGTCATAGCGCCGCACCGACTGGCCCTGGCGTGCCCGGGAGGTCACCAGCAGACGGCCGGATTCGCCAGCGCCGACCGGTGTGTCTTGCTCAAAATCGACAATCTCCAGATGCTGAATGTCGCTCATCAGGTGGAAGACGCCATCCGCCGTGGCGTGGCAGGCATGACCCAAGGGGCCAGCATCGACGCTGCCGTAAATCGCCGAACGGATCAGGCCGACGCCGCAGCTTTGCAGCAACTCGCGGGTCGGCTCACTCAGGTGTTCACCGCCGAGAAAGACTTTGTCGATGGCGCCATAGTGCCGCAGCGTCTGTTGTTCGTTGAGAAACAGCCGGTGCAGCGTGGCGGGCATGCCGATCAATACGGTGATCCGTTGATCGACGATCAGTTGCGCGATCTCATGGTAATCGTCGTCCGCCGGAGCCCCCATCGGCCAGTGGCTGGCCTCCAGTTGTTCCAGCACCTTGGCAAAACTGGAGAATCCACCGTACAGCCCACCGCTGAAAAACAGGTTCATGACCCGGTCTCGCGCCGGGTCCAGGCCCGCCGCCAGCAGGCCATCGGCGGTGGCACGCATCTGGCGCTGGAAATCGTGGTAACTGAAGCCCGAAAGCGCCGGGGTGCCGCTGCTGCCGCCGGAGCGAAAATACAGCTGCGCCGCCGGGTCGACTGGCTGACTGGCGAAGGTGTCCTTGTTCATGATCGGCAGGCCTGTCAGCACGGGCGGTGAGGGCTGGCGATCAAGCGTGGCGTGGGTTGCCAGCGTGGTCGGCGCCAGGCTGACTGACACCCGGCGACTCAGGCGCTGCAAGGCATAGACCCCGTCATGCGGTTCGCCGTCGTAGCCATCGTGGATGGCCGCGATCGGGGCAATGCGGGTGACGCCGCTGGCGATCAACGTCTGTGACAGCTCGGCGATCTGCGCTTCGGGACACAGCAAGGCACAGCTTTGCAGCACATTGCGCCACGGCAGCAACGTAGTCGTGAGCTGCTCGCGGGGCACGGGTTTGAGCAGCAGGCTGCGAAACAGCGCAGAAGGTTCCAGCTGGCGGTCATGGCTCCAGATTACTCGCCAGCCGGGTGTGCTCCAGATCCGGCCAGTCTGCCCGACAAAACTCTGTGCCAGCCGCGCCATCGCCGTGCAGGTGGTGATTTGTGAGGCCTCTTCAGCACTCGGCGTAAGGGCCGGCCAGTGTCCGGCGCGGCGTTCGAACGCTTCGGCCAGTTGAGTACCGATATCGTTCAACACCGCCGTGTCGTCGCTGTCCATCAGCAGCCATTGCGGGCTGGAACAGGCTTGCTGGTCTAGGCGGCAGACTTCATCCACGATGGCGTCCAGTACCGTTGGCGTGACGGCGTCCGGGGTCAGGTAAGCGAAGCTGATACGGTGCCCCCAATCGATCCAGCGACACCCCGCCGGAAGTTGTTGGCGGATGGCGTGCAAGGCGCTTTCGCCACCCCAAGCCGAAACACCGTTGGCGTGTTTGCACAGTTGGCCGATTTGGCCGGTGGTCGCTGGCAACACCGCCACGTAGTGCTTGAGTTGCCCGCTCGGATCGCATTCGAGCAAGGCCTGGAGCAATTGTGCGGTAAAGCCGTCGTCGTTGCTGCTGGGACGCAACCAGTTCACGTTACCGCTCAACAAACCTTCCAGCACTGCACAGAACGCCAGCAACGGAGCGTTGGCCGGTGTGATGTGAACCACCAGACCCAGCGGGCTCCAGCGCTCGAAGCGAGATTGTCGATAGTCGATGCGGCGCAGTGAATCGGGTTGCAGACCGAGTTCACGGTCGAGTTTGGCTTGCAGCGCGCAAGGCTGGCAGAAGTCGATCAGCGCCTGGCGTTGTCCGGCATCAAGTGATAACTCCAGTTCGTGATGTTGCAGGCACCCGGCAAAGGCCTTGGCGGCAGCCAACAGCGTGCTGGTTGAAAGTGGCGTCTGCAGCCGTTGCGGCAGCTCAAGCTGAAGTTGCTGCAAGGCGCTGTCGAGGTTGCGGTCGGTGTGCCGTTGTCCGTTGATCAAATACATGTCAGTGCCTCCCCAGCAGTTCAGACGCGGCCATGGCGCAGCTTCTGGCGGCACCGGTACCGGCGCGGCCATGCAGTTCGAACCAGTCGCTGAACAGTCCGCACTCGCAATGTGTACCGGGATGCAGCGTGGCGAGGTCACTCATGACCACCGCGTGCGCGGGACTTGAGGAAATGTAGGGAGAGACCAGGTTCAACAGGCCGCGCTCGCCATAGGGCAGGACGGAAAAATCCTGCGGGCTGCGCACGTACACTTTCGAATAGACCGGTACGTGAAACCGATGATGAGCGCATTCGATATAAGGCACTGCGTGTTCGACCGCGCCATAACCATCGCGACAGTCCTCGGTATTGATGACCAGTTGCTGCTGGATGCGTGCATACAACTGCTGTTTGGGGACCTCTTCGGCGGCGCGGGTTTTCCAGCCGCCGCCAAAAAAAGCCAGCGATCCCGCCGGCAATCGCACATCCGCCACGCCGGTGGCGCGCATGCGTTGCAGGGTTTCCCAAAGAAACGCCGGAAAGCCGAAGATGCGCACCGGCAGACCTTCTTCGGCAAATGCCTGCAAGGCCGCGATCACTCCGAACAGATCAAACTGATGACCGTCGCCGTTATGGCGCAATGCGTACACCACCCGATTGACGGGGGCGAAGCGGCACAGGAATTGATCGGTGAAGGAGGTGCCCAACGTGATCGTCTGCTCTGGCTCGTAGCTCAGCAGCAGGTAATTGCAGGGCGCGTGCGGAGTGATCCAGCCGTACTGCGCGAATATCCGTTCGACCATGTGTTGCGCCGCCGCGAGGCTGCGAGTGTCATAGCGCATGCGACTTTTCTGCCCGCTGGTGCCCGAAGAGGTCAGCTCCAGGGCGTCTTCGCCAGTGGGGCTGAGCAACACATGCTGTTTGAAGAAACTGGCGAAAATCGGCGGTAGCTGCGACCAGTCATCCAGTGTGTCCAGCGCATCGATGTCGATCGCGTGGGTACTCAACCAGTGCGCGTAACCGGGCGTGTGGCTGGCATGGAACCGGGTTATTTCGGTCATGGCCTGATTGAACAGCCCCGGGGGGACTGAATCGGGGCAATAGGGTTGCGGCAACGCGCAAAGCGCATCGCTATGGGGGAATCGAGTCATCGAATGTCCTTATTGATGTGAGTCCGGCGCATCGGGCGCCGCAGGGGAGTTGCGCAGAAGGCGGTAGAGCAGGGGCAGGCACAGCAGGCCGCCGAGGGCTGCCCACATGGCGAAGGACTGGAGGCTCCGGCCGCCGCCGATGACGGCGATGAGCGATCCGCCGGCGCCCATCACGGCAATCGACAGCATGCCGATCATGGCCGAGACCAGACCTTTGCCTTCATCGCTTGCGAACAGCGTCAGCCGGTACAGCGCAGCGTTACTCATGCCCAGTCCCAGCGCGTACAGGGCAAGACCGGCGACGGTCAGTATCAGCGAGGTCGAACTCAGCGCCGTGGCGATGAGCATCAGCAGTCCGAGGCAGAACGGCCACAATGCCAGGCCAATCACTCGCACAAGCGAGTGATTCGTCAGCAATCGATCCAGTAGCAGATTGCCGACGATCACGGCCGAGAACACCGGAAGCTGCCACAGGCCATACGCCAGCGCCGACAGCTCCAGGCGCTGCATGAGCAGCACCGGCGCCAGCCCGATCCAGGCTATCAGCGGCAGGCTCATCAGGCCCAGCGCCAGGCTGCTGCCGACGAATCGGCGGTTGCGCAGCAGGGCAAGGTAACTGCGCCGGATCTGCCTGAGCGAGAACGGCACGGGAGCCTGTTGTTGTCCGTCGCGGCGCACCACACCGATGGTTTCCGGCATCCACACCCACAGACTGATCCAGGTCACGGCGCTTGCTGCGCCAAGGCCGAGAAACAACTGGCGCCAGCTCAACCATTCCAATAGAAGACTGCCGAGCAGCGGCCCGAGCAACGGCGACAGCAGTGCCACATTGCCCAGCAACGCCATGAGTCGCACGGCATCGGCTTCGCAGAATACTTCCTGCAGCGCCGGGTAGCTGACGGCAATGACGAAGCCCAGGCCCATGCCTTGAATCAGGCGCAACGCGTTGAACGCTTCGATACGCTGAGTCATGACCGCGGCGCTGCACGCCAGACCGAACAGTGCACAGCCGAGCAGCAGCAAGCGGCGTCTGCCGTAACGGTCGGAGAGAGGGCCGATCAGCCATTGCAGGCATACGCCGCCAATCAGGTACAAGTTGAAGGCGTTCGGTACATGCCGGGCGTCGGCGTTGAATTCGTCGGTGACCGTCAACATGGCCGGCATGATCATGTCGCTTGCCATGTAGGTGATCAGTTCGAAAGCGGTAATGGCCAGGCAGAATCCAATCATCTGCACCGGTCCCATTACGATCAGAGTTCTCTGCATAACATCCGTGTTCCATTGATCGAGAAAGTCCGCAGAGACTAGAGGCAGAGTCGCCGCAGCCTCTAATGCTTTGCTGCGACACAAGATTTCAAATACTTACAACGTATTAAATTGGATCCATGTCCGTCTCGAGCAGGCGCTTTTCAGGGCGTGGCGCGCCAACGAAAATGCCCGCCAGGTGGCGGGCATGGTGGGTACTGAAAAGCCTTGTGGTGTTTCTCGACCGGCGCTTCAGACACGCCGGCAGGCGAACGTCCCTGTTCTATCGACGGTAATAACCGGGACCTTCCTGGTACCGATGGTGGCCGTCGTGCCAGCCTCCGTGGGGGAAAATGATGCAGCCACTCAAGGTCAGTACGGCAAGGAGGGGAATCAGCCAGGTGATTCGACGGAACATTTCATAAATCCTCATGGTTACGCCGTCATGAAGCCAAAACTCTTCATCGGCTGTAACATGAGACCGCGTCCGCTGGGGCTCATCCCCGCAACACGGTATGCGCATGGCATGCAAACGGATACAAACCGGATACATTTGAAAGTTTCAGGAACCCGTAATGACCCAGAAGCAACGTTTGAAATACTCGATTCTGATCGCCCTGTCGGTGCTGGCGATCATGCTCGGCCTGTCCTGGCTGCAAAATGCCGGGATGCTCAGCGAGAAGATGTTCCAGTACATCGCCATTGGCGTGGCGGTCGTCGTGGTGGTGATCAACGGGGTGATGCGCCGCAAGGTCAAACCCTGACGGCGATCGCGGGACGCTTCAATCGTTATTGAGCACTGCAGCAGCCTGTGGATGCAGGCTGTAACTCTTGTCCGGGTTGAAGGTGACCACACCTTCGGCGCACAGACGCTTCAATACTTCGCGCACACTGAGAAACGACAGCGGGACGTCCAGGTCCAGCAGTTGACTGTGCACGCCGCGCACCCCCAGGCGTCGATCGCTTTGCGCGGCGACCAGCAGGGCGTCGATGACTTTCAGGCGTACCAGACTGGTGCGCAGGCCAAAACTTTTCAGCAGCAGGCGAATGCGTTCATTGCCCTGTCGCTCGGGGCTGGGTGCGAAACTGCTCGCGCGGGGACTCATGGAAGCTCCTTGTGACGCCTGGCTACCGTCCGTTGGTAGTTGCGAGTTGTACATGGGATTACTCCTTTTCAGAGCCTGATCAGGAACCGTTTTGGCTGCTCTCGATAAACAAGACGTTTCAGCA
The DNA here is from genome assembly GCF_018729515.1 of Pseudomonas sp. MG-9. Lineage (NCBI taxonomy): Bacteria > Pseudomonadati > Pseudomonadota > Gammaproteobacteria > Pseudomonadales > Pseudomonadaceae > Pseudomonas > Pseudomonas sp. MG-9. Next base: position 799,931 of record NZ_JAHHZH010000001.1, on the reverse strand, counting down.
CGGCGAATCATGAAAGAAAACATGTAGAAATTTTGTCGCTTATTCGTTGTTTTCCCGTCATCGCTGGCTGTGTTCGCGGGTACGCGGGCTAAATTTTTTCTCCCGGATTCGTTTCCTGAACAGCCACCTTGCGCGCAGGCGCAGGCATCAACTTCAGACCGGATCCGGCGCACGCGTCGATCCTTGTCCTATCGATCAGGAGCGTGCGTGATTATTCCCAGGCAGTTAACCGGGCTGGCCCTCGCCGGCGTGTTTCTCGGGCTCAGTCTGTCGGCCCATGCGTTCAGTCCCGCCACTCAGGCCAGCGCCGAGATTCGTCGCACCGGGTTTGGTGTGCCGCACATTCGTGCCGAAAACGAGCGTGGCCTGGGCTTCGGCATCGGTTATGCCTACGCCCAGGACAACTTGTGCCTGCTGGCCAACGAAATCGTCACGGTCAATGGCCAGCGCTCACGCTATTTCGGCCCGGACCTATTCACCGTTGAGGAACGCGAAAACCGCGTCAGCGATCTGTTTTTCACCTGGCTCAATACCCCTGAAGCGGTGAAAGCGTTCTGGGATGCGCAGCCGACCGAAGTGCACGACCTCGTGCAAGGCTACGCCGCCGGCTACAACCGCTATCTGGCCGAGCGCCGCCAGCAAGGTTTGCCGCAGCAGTGTCAGGGGGAATGGGTGCGTGATATCGCTGCCGAGGATCTGGTGAAACTCACGCGCCGGCTGCTGGTTGAAGGCGGGGTCGGGCAGTTCGCCGAGGCGTTGGCCGGGGCAACACCGCCGCAGGCGTCGGCACAGGTCGACCGCAACGCACACGCTTATCAGGTGGCGGACACGCGCATGCAGCGCTTCGCCCTGGATCGCGGCAGCAACGCCGTCGCGGTCGGCAGCGAACGCTCGTTCAACGGTCGCGGCATGCTGCTGGCCAACCCGCATTTTCCGTGGGTCGGTGGCATGCGTTTTTACCAGATGCACCTGACCATCCCGGGCAAGCTCGACGTCATGGGCGCGGCGTTACCGGGGCTGCCGATGATCAACATCGGCTTCAACCAGCACCTGGCCTGGACTCACACGGTCGATTCGTCGAAGCACTTCACCCTGTATCGCCTGCAACTCGATCCGAAAGACCCGACACGCTACTTGCTGGACGGCAAATCGCTGCCGATGAGCAAGCAGGCCGTGACCGTGCAGGTCAAACAGGCGGACGGTCAGGTGGTGCCGGTCACACGGGATATCTACAGCTCGCCGTTCGGCCCGATTGTGCAGTGGCCGGGCAAGCTCGACTGGGACCATCAGTACGCCTTCAGCCTGCGCGATGCCAATCTGGGCAACGATCGGGTCTTGACGCAGTGGTACGCAATGAATCAGGCCGCCAACCTCAAGGATTTGCAGGATTCGGTGCACAAGATCCAGGGCATTCCGTGGGTCAATACCCTGGCCGTGGATGACAAGGGCCAGACGCTGTACATGAACCTGTCGGTGGTGCCGAACGTCAGCGCCGACAAACTCGCCCGGTGCAGTGATCCGCGCGCCGGGTTGCAGATGATTGTGCTGGACGGTTCGCACAGCGCCTGTGCCTGGGATATCGACCCACAAGCGGCGCAGCCGGGCATCTATGCCGCCAGCCAGTTACCGCAATTGCTGCGCAGGGATTTCGTCCAGCATTCCAACGATTCGGCCTGGCTGGCGAACCCGGCGCAACCGTTGACCGGTTTCTCCCCTTTGATTAGTCAGGACGGCCAGCCATTGGGCCTGCGTGCCCGGTTTGCTCTGGATCGCCTGGCTACGCTGGGCAAACAAGGGCCGGTGGGGGTGAAGGATCTGCAGCACATGGTGATGGATGACAACGTGTATCTGGCGACGCAGGTGCTGCCCGATCTGTTGACATTCTGCAGTGCTGATCTTGCCGCCGACGCCGCCGCACTGAAGCCGGTTTGTGCCAGCCTCAAGGGCTGGGACGGTCGGGCGAATCTGGATTCGGGCACCGGCCTGGTGCATTTCCAGAACATCATGCAGGCCTTGCTCGAGTCGCCGGATATCTGGCGGGTGCCGTTCGATGCGAAAGACCCGCAACACACCCCGCGCGGGCTGGCGATCGAACAACCGGCAGTGACCAAGGCGTTGCGCGAGGCGATGCTGGCGTCGGCCGCCACCGTCGAGAAAATGCGCCTCAAGCCTGACACCCGCTGGGGTGATATTCAGGTGGTGAGCAGCGGCGCTCGGCAAACGGCGATTCACGGCGGACCGGGGACGCTTGGCATCTACAACGCCATCCAGAGTGTGCCGCGCGAAGACGGCAAGCTCGAAGTGGTCAGCGGCACCAGCTACCTGCAAGTGGTGAGCTTCGACGACAAAGGCCCGCAGGCCCAGGGGTTGCTGGCGTTTTCCTTGTCCAGTGATCCGGCGTCGACATACTCCCGGGACCAGACCGAGGCCTTTTCGAAAAAGCAGTGGAGTGTGCTCCCGTTCACTGAACAGCAGATTACCGCCGATCCGCACTATCAGGTGCAGGCGATTCGCGAGGCCTCTGAGCAGCCGACAAAGGTAGTGGCGCAATAAACGATTGAGCGCGGCCTGAACGAAAAAGCCGCTGCCCCCTGAACAAGGGGCAGCGGCTTTTTTTATTGCCAGGCTTCAGGTTTTCGGCGGCTGGCGGGGCATCGAGTTGATGACGGGATCACCTTCGGTGTTGCGGGTCAGGTAGACCGGCAGCACCTTGGGCAGGGTGTTGACGAGGCCGCCGAGCTCTTTGATGTTGTAGACGCCGCCGACGCGGATCGCTCCGGTGCTGGCGTCCGCGAGTTTCAGCGGCTTGCTCAGGTAACGGTTGATCAGGGGCAGGGCTTCGTTCAACGCCAGATTGTCCAGCACCAGTTTGCCGCTGCGCCAGGCCAGGGCGTTGTCGTTGGGGTAGGTCTGGCTGATCTGTGGCATGTAATCGCCATGCCTGTACTGCGCCTGCATCGCCGGCCCCAAACGCAAACCATCACCCGGCAGTGCAGCGTTGCTGGTGACCAGGACCGAGCCTTCGATCAGGTTGACCCGCACTTGATCTTCATAGCGCCAGACATTGAAACGGGTGCCGGTCACGCGGATCTTGCCTTCGGCCGCCCGGACCACGAAGGGGTGGGAGAGATCGTGGCTGACCTCGAAAAAGGCTTCACCTTTTTTCAGGGTGACCCGGCGCTCGTCCTTGTAATTGCTGAAGGTCAGCTCAGTGTTGAGGTTGAGCTCGATCTGGCTGCCATCGCTCAGGGTGACCTGACGGACATTATCGCTGGCTTCAAAATGCTGGTAGCTGTTGGGCAGCCAGCCCAGATGCCATCCGCTGTAGGCCGCCAAGGGCAGGGCCAGAGCACAGACGCTGGCGGCCATTGCGTAACGACGCCAGGCCGGGGCCGGTTTGTTCAGTGGCACGTTCGGGATCGGTTGCGGACGCGGCAAATGTTCAGCAACGCCCCAGATCTCCAGCATGGCTTCGTATTCGAAGGCATGCAGCGGATGCGCGTCGCGCCATTGCTCGAAAGCCAGACGCTCCTCGGCGGAGCAGTCAACAGCGTGCAGACGCATGCACCAGTGCGCGGCGGCATCGGTGATCGCATCGTATTCGGCTTCCGAGAGGGATTCTTGGGTCATTGACTCGTCCTGATTTGCTGCATTCTAACCTTGTCGGCAAGGCGCCGAGAACATCCGTCATGGCAATTGCCCATCAACGTGGAACTTATTTTTCCGTCTGACGCCCAAAAAACAGGACGTCTGACGGACATCATCCACAAACGGAGTGAAAAAATGATCAAAAAAACCTTTGCCGCTGTTGTTGCCACCGCCGCGCTGCTCAGCGTAGGTACCGCCATGGCTGACCGGCCCGGCGCAGGCTGGGTGACCATCGAGAAGGCAATCGAGATCGTCAAGACCAAGGCCGGTTATGTCGAGGTGTATGAGATCGAGGCAGACAACGCCGGTTACTGGAAAGGCGAGGGTCGCAAGGCGGATGGCGTGGTGTACGAGTTCCGCATTGATGGCGCTTCCGGCAACATCCTGCGCGATCAGAAAGACTGACATTGATACACCGCAAGCGGATGCGCAGGCCTTGGGGCCTGCGCTTTTTTTTGCCGCTCAGTTCAGTCCCTCCGCAGGCTGGGTGACCGGGTCGAGCTGTCGGCCCATTTCACAGATCAGAAAGGCAATCGAGTCGGCATTGCGCAGGATCGTATCGATGCGTGCAGCAGGATTGTGCGGGTTCAGGAATGCCCGCCGCGCAGCCTCGATGTTCGGGCAGGCGGTGATCTTGAGAATTTCCTTGCCGACATGCGTCATCCCGGGAATGGAATCCATGCTGATCCATTCGCTCAGTTCGTGGTTCCAGGCGGCAAACAGTTCCTCGTGGGGGGTGGCGAGTGACAGTGCTTCACGTTGAAAACTTTTCTGGGTTTCTTTCAACGCTGCTCCATAACCGGTAATCGTCGAAATCAGATCGGTAAACGGACGCCGGGCCTCCAGCGACGCAATATCCACGGCCTTGGCAAACTGATGCGCGAATTCGTGGATCAGCGTCGATGCCTGGGCATGGCCCTGAACATCGAACGGTTCGGTCAGACCGTCGCTGTACCAGTCGAGCCCCTGGTTGAAGAAGTTCTCGGTGAAGTGCACCTTTCGGCGCAAGTCGTCCTCCAGCACGAAGGCAATCAGTCCGGTCTGCCGTGATCTGTTCGAGCCAACGACGAAACGCTCGGTGTTCATCAGATCCTCGGTGGGGTCCACCAGCGCATTGCAGATTGGCACGATGGCCTGTTTTATTTTCGCGAGCACGTCGGCGTCGATTCTCGGCACATCAAAAAACGCCTTGAGGAAGGTATCCAGCCGGGTGCCCGGGGCATGGTTTCTGAGTTGGGCCATGTTGTGCAGGCTGTTGAAGGCGTAGTAGCGGGCCAGATCGACTGTATGCATGAGGATTCGGGCTTTTTCCGGGTGCCTGGCGCGGATCTCGGTCATGCCTTGGGCTTCGATGTTCAGGCAGAGCCGGGTATCCCGGTCGTTCGTATAGCGGTTGTGCAGTGTCGATAGCACCTTGCCCAAGTGCACGGTGTGCCGATCCGGGTCGATAACCAATTGCCCGGAGGCGGTGTGCTGCAACACCGGCCCGGCCTGATCGGTGCCCTTGATGCGCCAGACCGCCCCCGGCCGCTCCACCGGATAGACCTTGCCGGCAATCGCGGCGTAGCGGGTTTTGTCTGCAAGGTCCTGATAGGTGCCTTCGGCCGGATTCGGGGTCAGGTCTTTCAAGGCGATGGTCGGTGTTTCGAACGGCTGTAAGGTCGTCCGGTCAGGGGCTGTGGCTTTGATCTGCGCCCAGTGAGGTGCACTGATCGGTGGCGCAACCGCTGATTGCGCAGGCGCAACGTCCGAAGGCGCCAGTGTTGATTCCAGTGACAACCGACCGAGCGAGACCATCTCCACGCCGCCGGCAATGAACGTGGCCAGTGCGCGCGTCCAGTGATGATCCTGCAGCGCTTCGGCGGAGGCGAGGAAGTCCTTGTAGCTTTGCCAGAGAAATTGCACATAGGCCAGTTTGCCCGGCAGCACGCCGGAGATTGGCTTGATGGCGGAGCTGAACAGTTTTTTCGCCGCTTCCCAGTCCGCCTGCGCAGCGGGTATTGCATAGCTGTGCAGCAGGCGCGAGAGCAGCGCCAGATTGTCTTTGAAAAAATGCTCCAGCGCATTGCCGGCGATGGACGGCAGCGCCAGCTGCATTTCGCTGGTCTGGCCGATGCTGGCCTTGAACAAGGCGCCAAAGATCGATTGTTGATCCTCAGGCAGGCGCCGCAGCAACAGGTCTTGCAACGCCCCGGGCAGGTTGAAGGCCGCGATGACAGCGGCGTCGTTTTCGAATTCGCTGAAGACGCGCTCCCCGTGATACGGCGAATAGAGCACCTGTGGCCCGGGTTGACCGGACACCGGCCCGATCAGATACAGGCCCAGCGCGTTGACCGCCGTAGCCCCCGCAGTCTTGATCAACTTCACCTGCCTGATCATGGCATTGGCACCCGCTACCGATGCACGGGCGAGCGCATCGGGCATGTCCAGAACCTGCGTCAGCAGGTCGAACGCCTTGCCGGAAAGCCGTTGTTGCAGTTTCAACTGGTGGGCGTGTTGCAGCAGTTGCCAGGGCAACTGGCGGATGAAGCGCTGCTTGCGCTGGGCTGCGTTGGCGTCATCGCCGGTCAGGGTGGTATTGATCTTCTCGGCGAATCCCGCGATATCCAGGGACTGCAGCAGGCTGCGTACGGCTTGCTGGTCGAATCCGGCCGGCAGCTTGTGCGTGCTGCTTGACGCGACTGCAAAGCGAGTTTGCCTGGCGATGTGCGCGTGGTTGAGCGCGAAGTCGACCAGGTTCACGGCCGGACCGGCCAACGCCAGGAGCGGAGTGATCTCGATGTGTTCCGGGTCAAGGTCCGGTGCCAGGTAGCGCTCGTTCAGCAGTGTTTTGAGACGGCGCTGAATGTGTTCACGCAAGGTTGGCAGCCCCTGAAGGTAATCCTTGCCGTCGACGACGCTGTGACGCCATTGTTCAAGCAACTCCAGGTGCAATTGCTGCTCGTCGAGTGTGGCCATGCCCAGCCAGGCGGGCAGCGTCTGTTGCCAGTTGAGTGCCCTGGCGAGCGCAGTGGCTCGCTGCACATTGACATTGATCATCTGTCCACTCAGGGCCTTGAGGGCCTGATCCTCGCGGGTTTTTGCCAGCTTCAGGCTGCGCACCTGTTCGCAATGTTGAAGAAACTGCTCGATGGCCGATTGCGTGCGGTTGTGCAGCACGTTGTCGCTGATCAGGCGCAGTGGACCCAGCGCATAGTGCTGATGAAATCCGCTGCTGAGCGGCGAGAGGTTTTCCAGCAATGCCAGGCGTTTTACGGGGTCGAGCAGACGTTGATTCAGCTCCTGCCGGGCACTGTCGATGGACGCGAACACCTCCAGGCCCATGGCCGGTGTCCACAACACGGTGCGGCCGGAATGTTGCGCGTCCAGACCGCCGCGTTCGGTCAGTAAAACGCAGTGGGCCAACGGCAATTCACTGTCCTGTCCGGCGCACTGAAGCGTCAGCGACCAGGCGTCCGGCCGGAAACCGTTGAGCCCTTTGCGGCGCTGGTGTTCCGGCCGATCGGGGTTGAATACCGTGTCGACGATCGCTTGATCCGCGCGCCGCTGGCTGCCGTTGAGGACACGTAACCGCGCCTCACCGGTGAGCCCGACAAACAACGAATGTGCCAGTTTGGCCTGGAGGCTCTGTAAATAGCTGCGCTGTTGCGCGAGGGAGGCGAGCGGTTGCGCCGCAAATGCTTCGGCAACCTCGGGCAGGACACTGCTGAACACCTTGACCTGGACAGCCGCGACATCCGCCAGCAGCATCGAGGGCAGTTGGCTGCCGGTGATGGCCAGGCGGGTACTCCAGCGTCCCCCGGTATCGAGTTTGAGCAGCCGTTCGTGGAGCATCGAGCGAATATCCAGCGCCTTGTCGAACAGCGCTGCAACGTTGGTGGCGCCATCGCTATGGCGGAACACCTGCAGGACATACTCGATGTTCTTGCGTTGTTTGGTGATGATGGTTTCCAGCAGCACCTTGAAAACCTCGCCGCGGATCGACTCACCCGAGACATGCGGCTGCTCGAACCCGATGAAACGCTGGCGCTCGTCAAGGCTCAACAGGCCATAGAGCTCATCATCATGTCCGGCGGTGCTGAGTTTGCTGAGCAGCGTATCCTTGAGATCCTTGTAATCCTTGAGTACCTGCAACCCCTGGGTGGGTGTGTACAGGCAGGCATCGGTGTGACTGAGCATGAGCGAGCCGGCCAGCTCGACCTGATTAGGCTGGTATTGCCACAGGTGCACGGTTTCCAGCGTCCCCTGGCGGGCGGACGCGCCTCGCGGATCGATCCACGCCAACAGGTTGTCGCATTTGTTGGCGTCGATGATCTCGGCCTCGCGCTTGAGCAGGATGTCGGCCCGGGCCTGTTCGAGCAGCACCTGACTGAAAAACGCCCGGCGTGCGCTGCCGTCGGCGCCAGCGCCGTTCCAGTAAACTTCCATGCGCTGGTACAACAGCGCGAGCAGTTTGCTCGACACGCTTTTCACCGCCGCTTCCCAATGCTCATGGTCTGTGGCCAGCGATGGTTTGTGCGGGTGTGAGTAGGTGCGTGTCTGCGCGCCGGGCCAACCCGAATAGCGATAGTGCAACAGCACGGCATGGCCGAGCGTCATTGCTTCAAGCCTGCGCCCCGCGCTGCTGGCTTGCGCCGGTTCATCGTCTGGCGACACGGCCGCGTAGAAGTTGACCCGGGTCTGGGCCTGATTCACCCCGGGCATGCTGGGGGCGAGTTGGTCTTTGAGCAGCTCTTCGAGCAAGGCGTCGAGCTCGGGCAGGTGCCGCAATTCGTCGAGCATGGCCTGGGCGTTGAGTTGCTGGCAGTGCCTGATGCTGGCTTGCTGATCGGCGAATACATCGCCCTCGATGAGCTGGAAGGTCACGCTGATGCCGCGCTTCTCCACCAGATGCTTGCGTTGCGAGATGGCGAGCAAGGCCAGCAAGCGATCATCTTCTTGCGCCTCGGCAAGACGTTGTTCGAGGTGTCGGGTCAAGTTGGCGAGGCTGTCGAACTTCTTCAGTCCGTCGAAGGGCGTATAGAGCAGAAACGCTTGATCGTCGGGGGTGCTGCTGAGGATGAAACAGCCTGCCAGGGTGATGGCCGGCGGGTCTTCGGTGTTCAGCAGCACACGGTGGGCCAGCATCGGGGGCGTCTGCTGGCGACGCAGCGAGTCGGTTGCCAGTTGCACATGGGCCAACCAGTCGAAATCCTTGATCGACAGACCATGGGAGGTGCCCAGTGATCTCCACAATCCGGGAGCATGCAGAAACTGCGGGAACAGCAGTGGGGTGACTGACGCAGACATTGTCGGGTCTCTATCGGGGCGCGGGTCAAGGCGCCGGTGGAAGGAGACGACAGACTAGAAACCACAGAGCAGGCGAGGGTGGTACAGGGTTACCGCACACAAGGCCGCAGAATGTGCCGGGCAACGCATGCCGATCACCTGAACGGTTGACAGCACCCGGGGCTGACGTGGTTAATCGTCAGGCAAGTCGTTCATACGCTGTTGTTCCCTCCAATAATTAGTCTGGAGCTTCAGATGTCTGCGCCAAACGATCATGTGTCCTCTGCTGTCTCGCCATCGTTATCACTCGAGGCGCTGACGCAACTGCTTGAAACGATTTTCCTGCGGCACGGCACCTCCGCCGACGTCGCCCGTTCACTGGCCGCCAACTGTGCCGGGGCCGAGCGTGACGGTGCGCACAGCCACGGTGTGTTCCGGATGCCCGGTTATGTGTCGACCCTCAAGAGCGGTTGGGTCAACGGTCAGGCGGTGCCGCAAGTCGAGGACGTCGCTTCCGGTTTTGTGCGGGTCGATGCCGGCAACGGTTTCGCCCAGCCGGCACTGGCTGCCGCCCGGCCGCTGTTGGTGGAGAAGGCGCGCAACGCCGGGATTGCCGTGCTGGCGATCCGCAATTCGCACCACTTCGCCGCCCTGTGGCCGGACGTCGAACCTTTCGCCGAGGAAGGGCTGGTGGCGTTGAGCGTGGTCAACAGCATGACCTGCGTGGTGCCCCATGGCGCCGACCGGCCATTGTTCGGCACCAACCCGATCGCCTTTGCCGCGCCGCGGGCCGGTGGCGCGCCGATTGTCTTCGATCTGGCCACCAGCGCGATCGCCCATGGCGATGTGCAGATTGCCGCGCGCCAGGGCGAACGCCTGCCAGCCGGAATGGGCGTGGACAGCCTCGGCCAGGCGACCCAGGACCCGAAAGCCATTCTCGAAGGCGGTGCGCTGCTGCCGTTTGGCGGGCACAAAGGTTCGGCGCTGTCGATGATGGTCGAGTTGCTGGCCGCTGCGCTCACGGGCGGCAACTTTTCCTTTGAGTTCGACTGGTCGAATCACCCCGGCGCCAAAACCCCGTGGACCGGGCAGTTGCTGATCGTCATCGACCCGAGCAAGGCCGCCGGGCAGAGTTTCGCCGAGCGCAGCCAGGAGCTGGTGCGCCAGATGCACGGTGTCGGGCTCAAGCGCTTGCCGGGCGATCGTCGACACTTGCAGCGCGCCAGGTCGCTGGCCGAGGGTATCGTGCTCGATGAACAAACGCTGGGGCAGTTGCGCGAGCTGGCCGGGGAATAATTGTCAGATAACAAATGTGGCGAGGGAGCTTGCTCCCGCCGGGTTGCGCAGCGGCCCCCTATGTCGACTTGAGAATAGGGGGACTGCTGCGCAGTCCAGCGGGAGCAAGCTCCCTCGCCACAGTTTTATTGTCAGGACTTAAACAATGCGATCTGACAAACGTCGATTAACGACGACCGAGTAACAAGCCGACCACCAGGCCAAAACCGGCGGAGATCGCGACGGTCTGCCACGGGTGGCCACCGATGTAGTTTTCAGTGGCATCGACGGCGGGTTTGGTGCGGTCGCGCACGCTGGACACCGAATCCAGTGCCTGCTGCAGCTTCAGCGCGATTTGCCCGCGCAGGCTCTCCGCTTCTTCGCCGACCAGAGAGGCGCTGCTCTTGAGCAGCTTGTCGGACTCTTCGATCAGAGCCTGAAGTTCGCTGAACGCCTGATCCTTGATTTGGTCTTCGGCGGCTTGCACGGTGGATTTGCGGGCCATTGGGTGACTCCTTGCAGATGAATGAACAGTGATCAATGGAGTGTGGCGCTGTTCGAAAAGTTGCACTGATTTTAGGTGCGAAAGAAAAACCTGCGCAGGAGATTTCCGTCGAGCGTGTAAGATGTCGCCATTTTACGCAGCAGGTATTTCCCCATGAGTTTCAATCTGGCCGACAAACCCCTCGCCGAGCGCGCAGCGCTGGAAGACGAGAAATCCCGTCTGTTCGAACTCTGGCAGAACAATCTGGGCAAAGCCAAAGGCGAAGCCGCGCGGTTGTTTGGCGAACGCGGCAAGCGCAAGGGCAAATGGGCCGAGTGGGTGCGCGCCGAGCTCGATGGCATGTCCCCGCCGGAATTCGCCAACATGGTGCGCAGTGAAGTCAACCGGCTGATGGCGGCCAACAAGTAAACGCGCTTACGGCGTGTTGAACGCCGCCACAATCGCCTCGCGTACCTTGATCACCATCGGATCGATCTGCGTGCTGGTGCGCCAGCCCAGTTCGACCGGGTAACGCGGCAAGGCCAGCGGGCAGGGCAGCAGCACCAGTCCGCTGAGGGCCGCGATGGCTTGGGCGGCATGCGTCGGGATTGTTGCCACCGCGCCGCTGCCCTTGAGCAGATGCGGCAGCGCCGCAAAATGCGTGGTCGAAGCGCAGACCCGGCGGCTCAGGCCCAGCGCCGCCAAACCCTCATCGGTGATGCCGATAAAGCCTCCCGAGGACACCAGAATGTGTTCACGGGTAACAAACTCCTGCAAATCGATCGACTGTTGCCCGGCGGCCAGGCTGCCCGGGTCGACCAGACACGCATAATCCCCTTCGCCCAGCACCTGCCGGCTGAGCAGGCGTTCGGCAAAGCCGCCGGCGGTGATCGCCAGGTCAATGCTGCGCTCCATCAGGGCGCGGGCGACGATCTGGCTGTGGGTCTGACGGAAGATCAGCCGTAGCTTGGGCGCGCGGCGGGCGATTTCTTCGATCAGGCGCCGGCCATAAGCGATCTCGAAATCATCTGACAGGCCCACCGTCACCGACCGGCCCTCGTAGTGATGCGCCGTCGGGTCAACCATCGCCAGACTTTGTCGACATTTGTTCAGCGCCTCGCTGACCACCGGTTTCAGTTGATTGGCCTTGAGCGTCGGCGCCAGTCCGCGACCGGTACGCACGAACAACTGGTCGCCATACACCTCACGCAACCGGCGCAACGCCGCGCTGACCGCCGATTGCGTCACGCCCAGCCGCAGCGCCGCACGGCTGGCGCTGGACTCTTCATGCAAGGCTTCGAAGACTTTCAGCAGGTTGAGGTCAATCGTGGCGATATTCATATGGTTCATATCATTCAGCAGTGATTCGGTCTTTATTCATGATCCGTCGCCGCCGCAGAATCGGCAACACTTGAACCCGATGGAGTGAACGCGATGCCCAAATCAATTGTTGCTGCCCTGCAGATCGGTGCCTTGCCCGGTGGCAAAGGTGAAACCCTGGAACAGATTCTGAGCTGGGAAGGCGCGATCAGCGAGTCCGGCGCGGCGTTGGTGGTGATGCCTGAAGCGTTGCTCGGTGGTTACCCGAAAGGCGAAGGCTTTGGTACCCAGTTGGGCTATCGCTTGCCCGAGGGCCGCGAGGCCTATGCCCGTTACTTCGCCAACGCCATCGATGTGCCGGGGGCCGAAACCGAGGCGTTGGCCGGTTTGTCAGCGCGCACCGGGGCCAATCTGGTGATCGGCGTGATCGAACGCGCCGGCAGCACGCTGTATTGCACCGCGCTGTATTTCGATCCACAGGCGGGACTGGTGGCCAAGCACCGCAAACTGATGCCGACCGGCACCGAACGGCTGATCTGGGGCAAAGGCGATGGCTCGACGCTGCCGGTGCTCGACACTCAGGTCGGCAGGCTCGGCGCCGTGGTCTGCTGGGAAAACATGATGCCGCTGCTGCGCACGGCGATGTACGCCAAGGGCATTGAAGTCTGGTGTGCACCGACGGTGGACGAGCGTGAGATGTGGCAGGTCAGCATGCGTCACATCGCCCATGAGGGCCGCTGCTTTGTGGTCAGTGCCTGCCAGGTCCAGGCCTCGCCGAATGAGCTGGGGGTGGAGGTCGCCAACTGGCCGGCGGATCGGCCGTTGATTGCCGGTGGCAGCGTGATTGTCGGGCCGATGGGCGATGTGCTGGCCGGGCCATTGCGTGGGGAGGCAGGATTGCTCACGGCGCAAATCGATACCGACGAATTGGTTCGGGCGCGGTATGACTACGATGTGGTCGGCCACTATGCGCGGCCGGATGTGTTTGAGTTGTCCGTTGACGAACGCGCCAGGCCGGGCGTGCGTTTCACCGCTTGAGACGTCGGCGTGGGCGAGGGCGGTGAGTTGGCGATTCTCGACTAGGCTGATCGTACGAATCCCACCCTCACGACGGATCAGGACGAACCATGAGCGTGCTACTTGGACCCATTCTGCAATTTCGCGGAACTGCCAAAAACGTCTACTCACTCTCAGCCTTGGTGGTTCAACCCCTCGGTGATCCGCAACCCGGTGTAACGCCACCCAGCGGCGTGACGGCGTCCAAACCGCTGGCGTTGGCGGATATCCCGCTGCTGGCCCCCAAGCAGCGGGTGTGGCGCGTGGATTTCAGCATCAAGCAAGCCAAGGTCGCGACGACGTATACCGTCGAGATCGGTGGCCAACAGGCCAATTTTGTCGTTCCGCCCAGTGGGCAGTCGCCGCGCATGGCGTATGTCTCCTGCAACGGCTTCTCCGATCCCAAGGACATGGAGAAGGTCGATCGCAACAATGAGCGCTGGGACGACATGTGGGGCGCACACCAGCATCAGCCCTACCATTTGCTGTTGATGGGAGGCGATCAGATTTACAGCGATGAGATGCGCCTGACTGTCCCTTCGATGAAAGCCTGGTTTGCCAGATCCTTTGCCGAACGCGAGAAGGCGGTCTACAGCAAAACCATCGAAAGCGAGCTCGACAGCTTTTTCAGTCGTCTGTATCTAGAGCGCTGGAAGCAGCCCGAAGTCGCCAGAATGTTCAGCGCGATCCCGACCATCATGATGTGGGACGACCACGACATTATTGATGGCTGGGGTTCCTATGATGAGGGATTGCATGGCTGTCCGGTGTTTCAGGGATTGTTTGCCACGGCCAAGCGCTACTTCAGGATTTTCCAGCAGCAATTGACCCAGCCCGCTCCGAGTCAGGCTACTCCCGGTGATGTTCACCCCTGCGCGATCGCAGGCACGGCCGACGGCTTCCATCTGGGGTTTACCGGTTTGGGCGACCTGGCATTGCTGGTGCCGGATCTGCGCAGCGAACGCGCGCCCGATCTGACGAAACCGGCCTTTCAGAAGACCCGGATCATTTCAGCGACCAGTTGGACGGCCCTCTACAACTGGCTGGATCAACTCAAGAACCATCGACATTTGCTGGTGATGTCGAGTATTCCGGTGGGGTACCTGGATTTGCAGGCAGCGGAAAAGGCTCTGGATCTGGTGCCGGGGCGGCAGGAACTGGAAGATGATTTGCGCGATCACTGGCGCAGTCTGCCGCACCGCGACGAGCGCAAACGACTGATCATGCGGTTACTCGACTTCGCCAGTCGGCAGCGGTGCAAAGTCACTCTGTTGTCCGGTGATGTGCATGTGGCCGGGGCATGTGTGATCGAGTCGAAGCTGACGCAACATGGCGTTGATGGCGCAGGTACGATCTATCAATTGATTTCGACCGGCGTCGTGCATCCATCGCCGCCGGCACTGGCGGTGTATTTTCTCGAAACCCTGGGCGCCGGCCAGGAGCAGATCGATTATGCAATTACCGGCACCATGCTGCCGCTTGGGGCTCGCGGGCGATATCTGATTGCGGCGCGCAACTGGCTGGCCATCGAGCCGGACGAAAAGGACAAGAGCGACAAGGACCGACTGTGGGTCAACTGGCATGTGGAAGGCTCGGAGCACTGGGTGACGCAGGTGATTGACCCGGTCAAACACGTGTCATGAATCTCACCAGGTGGCACTGCTCGCTCGCGGCAGACTGAGCTTGCCGCTGTCGACAAAACGCAGGGTGCCGAACAAGCCGCCCGCCAGTTTGCCGCGCAGTACGTAGGGCAGGTTATCGAGGGTTTGCGTCTGGCTCAGGCCGAGCGTCTGGCGCAGCACCGAGAACGCGGAAACGCTCACCGGCACGCTGACCACGGTTTCCGAGAAGCGCGGAATCGAACCGATCTGATCACTGACGCCCGAGGCCAAGGGTCGGCCATTGACCTCCAGATCCAGGGCGATGCCGTTGTAATCGATGGCCGTCTCATTGGGGTTCTGCACCCGCAACTTGATCGCGAAGCGCACTTCCAGGTCCTGGCTCGGCAACGGTTCGATGCCGACCACGTTGACGTTTACCGGGTCACGGTTGGGGAACAGCGCGCAGGCGCTCAGGGACAACAGCAGCAGGGACAGGATGACGGCGTGGACGCGGCGCATAAACAGTCTCTCAACGAAAAAGGGCTGAACCGTTGCCGGCTCAGCCCTTTGTTCAAGGCGCAGCGTCAGCGGTTCAACTGTGCGACCGCCGCTGCGGATGCAGGTTCAGCTTTGGCCGGCAGATCGGGGTTTTCCATGACCTGCAGAATCGACGCTTCCGGATCGAAATCGTCTTCCTCAAGCTCCATGAACTCTTCCGGCAGGAAGATATTCAGCACGATAGCGCACAACGCACCGACGGTGATCGGCGATTCGAAGATGTTGCGCAGTGCTTGCGGCAACTCGCGCAGCACTTCCGGCACGGCGGCGATGCCCAGGCCCATGCCGACTGAAATCGCCACAATCAGCATGTTGCGCCGATGCAGCCCGGCCTCGGCGAGGATCTTGATCCCGGCCACGGCCACGGTGCCGAACATCACCAGTTCGGCACCGCCGAGCACCGGTTTGGGCATCAGTTGCAGCACCGCGCCGATCATCGGGAACAGCCCCAGCAACACCAGCAGGCCAGCGATGAAGAACGCCACGTAGCGGCTGGCGACGCCGGTCAGCTGGATCACGCCGTTGTTCTGCGCAAACGTCACCATCGGCATGCTGTTGAACACCGCCGCCATGGCCGAGTTGAGGCCGTCGGCGAGCAGACCGGACTTGATCCGGCGGATGTACAGCGGGCCTTTCACCGGTTGCCGGGAGATCATCGAGTTGGCCGTCAGGTCACCGGCCGCTTCCAGCGGCGATACCAGGAAGATTACCGCCACTGGCACGAACGCTACCCAGTCGAAGTTGAAGCCGTACTTGAACGGCACCGGCACGCTGACCAGCGGCACCTCGGGCAGGTTGGCGAAATCCACGGTGCCCATCAACCACGCGACCACGTAGCCAAGGGTCAGGCCAATGACGATGGCGCCCAGACGCAGAAACGGCACATCGACCCGGTTCAACACGACGATGGTGCCCAGCACCAGCGCCGCGAGAAACACATGGCTGGCGGCGCCCAGATCGGCAGCACCAAAGCCGCCGGCGATGTCGGTCATCGCCACTTTGATCAGCGACAGGCCCATCAGGGTGATGATGGTGCCCGTGACCACCGGAGTGATCAGCATCCGCAGTTTGCCGATGAACTGGCTCAGCACCACTTCGATGAACGCGGCGAAAAAGCACACGCCGAAGATCGTCGAGAGGATTTCATCGGTGCCGCCGCCTCGGGCCTTGACCATGAAACCGGCGCTGAGAATCACGCTGATAAAGGAGAAACTGGTGCCTTGCAGACACAGCAGACCGGAGCCGACCGGGCCGAAACGCCGCGCCTGGACGAAAGTGCCCAGGCCGGAGACGAACAGCGCCATGCTGATCAGGTAGGGAATTTCACTTTGCAGGCCCAGGGCGCCGCCCATGATCAGGGTCGGGGTAATGATGCCGACGAAGCTGGCCAGCACGTGTTGCAGCGCAGCGAATACGGTGGCGGTCAGGTGCGGACGGTCGTTGAGGCCGTAGATCAGATCGTTGTTGCGCGGGACTTTTTCAGAGGCGGTCATGGTGTTTTGCGCGCCGCGAGGCGGGGCCGGGTCAGAAAATGGAGGCGCAGGATGCCGGAAGCGGGCGGCAAGGGCAACGAGCAAAAACTGCCTGAAAGGTCAGGTTTTATTGGGTTGGAAAGGATTTTCCTTGAAATCAAAAGATCGCAGCCTTCGGCAGTTCCAACAGGAGGCTGGTGTAGGAGCTGCCGAAGGCTGCGATCTTTTGATCTTGATCTTAAAAAACAAAGTCAACAGATCGCAGCCTCGCTGCACTCGCCAGCTCCTACAGGGAGGGGCGTTTCCCTACAGGCTTCGTGGCATACTGCCGCGCATGACTTTCGACTCCCCCCTAAGCGCCTGGCAACACGCGATCGAGCACAAGGGTTTCATCCAGGATGAAGCTCAGGAACATGCGGTCTGGGCGCTGCAAAAATGCCATGAAGCCTTGCACGCCAGTGCCCGGTCGGTCACCGGCGTGTACTTGTGGGGCCCGGTCGGGCGCGGCAAGACCTGGTTGATGGATCAGTTCTATCAGAGCCTGCGGGTGCCAGCCCGGCGTCAGCACTTTCATCACTTCATGGGCTGGGTGCATCAGCGCTCGTTCCAGCTGACCGGGACCGCCGATCCGCTGCGGGTGCTGGCCAAAGAGCTGGCGGCCGAAGTGCGGGTGCTGTGTTTTGACGAACTGTTCGTCAACGATATCGGCGACGCGATCATCCTCGGACGCCTGTTTCAGGTGATGTTCGACGAAGGCGTGGTGGTGGTTTGTACCTCCAACCTGCCGCCGGATGAGCTGTATGCCGATGGTTTCAACCGGGACCGGTTTGTCCCGGCGATTGCCGCGATCAAGGCGCACATGCAGGTCGTTGCGGTGAATGGCGCCGAGGATCATCGCCTGCACCCGGGCGCGGGCCTGCAGCGTTATTTTGTCGCCACGCCGGGACAGGCCAGTGCGCTGCAACCGGTCTTCCAGTCACTCTGTGCCGGGCAAGCCGCCAGTGCAGAACCGGTGCCTGTCGGCCATCGAATATTGAACGTGGTGCAGGCCAGCGAATCGGTGCTCTGGTGCCGCTATGCCGAGCTTTGCGAGCAACCGTTCGCCGCCATGGACTTCATCGCGCTGTGTGACCGCTACCGGTCTATTCTGTTGAGCGAAGTGCCGAACCTCAGCGCACAGAAGCGCGAAGGACGTATCGCCCGCGGTACCGAAGACGGCTCGGCGCAGGTGGTGGCCGGTGACCGTGAGTTGCCGCAACTGTCGGTACACGATGACGGTGTGCGCCGCTTCATCGCATTGGTGGACGAGTGTTACGACCGTAAAGTCCCGCTGTACATCGAGGCTCAGGTGCCGATGGAGGCGCTGTATACCGAGGGGTATCTGGAGTTCCCGTTCCGGCGCACCCTCAGCCGTTTGCAAGAGATGCAGTTGCAGCGTTTTGCCGAATCCTGAGCGAAGAGGGCGCAAGCATGAGCCAGCCGCTGTCTCATCATTTACTGACCATGGCCTACCAGAACGCGTGGGCCAATCATCGCCTCGGCAAAGCCTGGGGCCAGCTCGACGCTGACGCTCTGGCGGCGCCACGGGTGAGCTTTTTTCCGAGCATCCGCCTCACGCTCAACCACATCCTGACCTGCGACTGGTTCTACGTCGACGCGCTGGAACGCGAGTTGCGCGGTGACGAGCCGCATCCCGATTGCTATGTGTTTTTCAACCGTGATGAACCGTTCACCGAGGCCGCACCGCTGCGCGAGGAACAGGCGCATGTGGACCGTCGGCTGATCGCTTATTGCGAACAACTGCGCGATGCCGAACTGGGGCGGATCGTCACCATCGCCCGGGAAACGCCGCAGCACGACAGTCGCCTGCGTATGCTCTCGCACCTGTTCGAGCACCAGATCCATCATCGTGGCCAGGTGCACGCGATGCTCAGCGAAACCTCGATAAAGCCGCCGCAGCTGGATGAGTTCTTTCCCGCGGGCGAGGCCCGATTGCGTGCTCAGGACTTTGCCGAACTGGGCTGGACGGAAGAGCTGATCTGGGGGCACTGACGTTTGAAAATCAAAAGATCGCAACCTTCGGCAGCTCCTGGAGTTACTCGCTATCGGACGATCTTTTGAGCTGGTCGGGTTGTGGCCCACAGCAGCCTCGCGTTATGGTCGAGCAGCCTTTCAGGCGCGCACCTTGCGCGCCGGGGTCATGATCGGGGATGGAAATGGATTCCACAGAAATTCTTGTGTTGCAAGCCAGCTACACTAATCCACTGCACGCCGAAGCCATCGGCATCGTGCTCAATCATTACGCAGAAGATCCCATGGGTGGCGGCGAGTCGCTTGCCCCCGAACTGCTGCGTCGTGTGCCTGAAGAGCTGGCCCGTCGGCCCCATGCATTCAGTGTGCTGGCGTTCGTCGGCGGTGAGCCGGCAGGGCTGGTGAACTGCTTTGAAGGCTTCTCGACGTTTGCCTGCAAGCCGCTGGTCAATGTTCACGACGTGGCGGTGGTGGCGAAGTTTCGCGGCCTCGGCCTGAGCCAGAAAATGCTGCGCAAGGTTGAGGAAATCTCCCGCCAGCGCGGTTGCTGCAAGATCACTCTGGAAGTGCTCGAAGGCAACGCGGTGGCACAGAGTTCCTACCGCAAATTCGGTTTCGCCCCCGGGATGTTCAATCCGGAGCATGGCCGCATGCTGTTCTGGATCAAGGATCTGCAGGCATAAAAAAAGGCGCCCGAAATGGGGCGCCCAACTGTCGTCTCCAAGGCCAGAGCGGAGCCATCGGAGGTCCATCGGTTGCTCGATAAATCAGTTGCGATAAGACTCGGTGACTTGCGCGGTCTGATCGTTCGGAACCTTTAGCTCCGCAGCTTTGGATTCGGTCTGCTGCTCGCTCTGCGCGCTGTGGACCGGGAAGTTGTCGTAGTAATGCCGCATGCGTTCGGCGCCGCCCTCGGCAAAGGCGCTGGCGGAACCGAGGGCGAGTAGCCCGGCGAGAATGGCGGTGGTGGTGTTCATGGTGCCTCCTACTGAAAAACGTGGGAGCCGTTCGTCCATGAAACAGATCTCGGGGCGCAGTCTCCCTGGCGCGAATTAACTCGGGGTTAACACGGTCGCCAGGGTTTGAACGCAGGGTTGCGAACCGTCGGGTCAGAGCTTCCAGTCCAGGCTCAGCGTCACCGTGCGCGGGTCGCCCCAGTACACGCCGTTGTAGAAACCGACGTTGTCGTAATACTTCTTGTCGAACAGGTTATCGACGTTCAGCGATGCCGACAGGTGTTGGTCGAATTCATAGCGCGACATCAGCTTGACCACGGTGTAGGCGTCCTGATTGATCCGCGCGCGTTCGGTGATGATCCGGTCATTGGCGCCGCGACCGACCGGACGGTTGGCCGCGCCATACACATCGCTTTGCCAGTTCACCGCACCACCGACGGTCAGTGCGTGCCAGTTGCCCGGCAGGCGATAGGCCGTGGACACCCGGAACATGTTCAGCGGCTGGTTGGTGTTGGTACGCTGTTTTTCACCGTTGACCGAGTGGGTGTAGGTGTAGCCGGCGGTCATGTTCCAGCCGTCGAGCAGTTCGCCGGAAACTTCTGCCTCGAAGCCGTTGACCTTGTTGCCCTTGCCGCCGGATTTGAAAAACTCCTCGCCGGTGACCGGGTCCGGCGCCACCGAATCGTCCAGTTCGGCGACGTTGTCCTGCTTGCTCCAGAACAGCGCCGTGGAGAGGTTCAGGCGTTCTTCGAGCAGGCTGCCCTTGAGGCCAATCTCGTAGTTGCTGCCGACTACCGGCTCGATGTATTTGCGACTGGCATCGCGCTTGGTTTGTGGTTTGAAGATATCGGTGTAGCTGACGTACACGGTGTATTCCGGCGTCAGGTCATACAGCAGGCCGGCGTAGGGCGTCCACATGTCGTTGTGTTGCTGGCTGCTTTTGTCGACGCTGCTCAGTTGCAGGTTATCGTCGTAGGCGTTGGTGGTGCTGGCCGTTTTCCAGCTGCCGTAGCGGCTGCCGAGCACGGCATGCAGTTCATCGGTCAGGCTCAGCCGGGTCGCCAGGTAGCCGGCCTTTTGCCGGGTGTAATCCTTGAAGCCGCTGAGGCCGGTCACGGTGTCCGGGAATTTGCCGATATCGCCCATGTACTTCCAGTCGCGGATGTTTTCGTAGCCGGCCGGCACCGCGCCGGCGATGGTGTAAGGATCATCCGAACGACGTTCGGCTTCGCCGTAGCCGAACATCATTTCGTGCTCGCGCCCGAGCAGCGAGTAGGGGCCCGATACATTGAAGTCGTAGGCTTTCATGGTTTGATCGCCGGCCATGTGGCTGGTGTTGGCGGACATGCCGCTGCGATCGGCCTCGGGGAAGCCGCCACCGCCGTAGTAAATCTTGCCCTCGGTGTCACTCTTGCGATGGGTGTAGGCGGCCTTCAGGTGCCAACCGCCCGCCAACTGCTGATCGAGGGTGGCGAAGGCAGTCTTGTCGCGCAGCGGCCAGGAACTCCAGGAAGTGGCCATGTTGGTCGAGCGGCCGAGTCCGGCCTTGCCACCCTCGGCGTTCCAATAAGGCACGGTGCCCCACGAGCTGCCCTGAACCTGTTTGTCCTGATAGTCATAACCGACTGCCAGTACCGTGGAGTCGGTCAGGTCAGCTTCCAGGATGCCGTAGCCGACCTCCCGTTGCAGCGCGTACTTGTCGCGAAATGACTGGCTGTCGCGGTAGGCCAGCACCGTGCGCCCGCGCAAGCGACCCTCGAATGCCAGCGGGCCGCCGACATCGACGTAGCTGTAGTAGTCGTCATAACTGCCGCCGCTGACACCCGCCAACGCCTGCAGCTGCGCGGTCGGACGTTTGCGCACCATGTTGATCGTCGCCGAGGGATCGCCCGCACCGGTGGTCAGCCCGGTCGCGCCGCGCACCACTTCGATCCGGTCGTAGATGATGGTGTCGGCGTCGGACTTCATGTAGCTGAAGGTGTTCAGCATGCCGTCGATCTGGAAGTTGTTGATCGAGTAGCCGCGTGCCGAATAGCTGACCCGATCCGAGTCGTTGTGCTGCACCACGATGCCGGTGGTCTGGCTCATCGCCTCGGACAATGTGCCGAGTTTGAAATCGTCCATTTGCTGACGCGTCACCACCGACACCGATTGCGGGGTTTCCTTGATCGACAGGTTCATCCGCGTTGCGCTGCTCATCGCGCCGGTGGTGTAGGCCTCGGTGTTCTCGGTGTTGATGCCCAGGCCTTGCGCGCTGACGCTGGTGGCGGCCAGTTCCAGGGCCTGGGCGGCAGATTGCGGTGTTGTTTCAGGGTCGGTTTCAGCCAGCAGTTCGGGACTCAACGCTGCACTGCACAGGCCGAAAGTGAGGGTCATGGAACGGGTGATGGGCGCGAACATCGCAGCCGACTCCTTGTCTTCGAGAGAAAAATCCGTTGGTTCAAAGACGAGGTGCAGCCCGGCGATTTAGTGTCAAACGAGAAATATTATTATCTGTAGATGTTTCGCGGAATCGCCGATCAGGTTCAAAAGCTGCGCACAGCGCTTGCCCAATGGAGCGCGGCGGGTATGCTGATGGCCTGCCGAGGAGATAGCAATGGCCTACGATTTTGACCTTTATGTGATTGGTGCCGGTTCCGGCGGTGTACGCGCGGCGCGCTTTGCCGCCGGTTTCGGCGCAAAAGTGGCGGTGGCCGAGAGCCGTTACCTGGGCGGTACCTGTGTCAACGTCGGCTGCGTGCCGAAAAAACTGCTGGTCTACGGCGCGCATTTCGCCGAAGACTTCGAACAGTCGTCCGGTTTCGGCTGGAGTCTGGGTGAAGCGAACTTCGACTGGGCGACCCTGATCGCCAACAAGGACCGCGAGATCAATCGCCTCAACGGCATTTATCGCAACCTGCTGGTCAACAGCGGCGTGACCTTGCATGAGGCGCACGCGAAGATCGTCGGCCCGCATGAGGTCGAGGTCAACGGTGAGCGCTTCACCGCGAAGAACATTCTGATCGCCACTGGTGGCTGGCCGCAGATCCCGGAGATTCCGGGGCACGAGCACGCGATCAGTTCCAATCAGGCGTTCTTCCTCAAAGAGCTGCCGAAACGTGTGCTGGTAGTCGGTGGCGGTTACATCGCTGTCGAGTTTGCCGGGATCTTCCACGGCCTGGGCGCGAACACCACGCTGCTGTATCGCGGTGATCTGTTCCTGCGTGGTTTCGATGGTTCGGTGCGCAAGCATCTGCAGGAAGAACTGACCAAGCGCGGCATGGATCTGCAATTCAACGCCGACATCGCGCGCATCGACAAACAGCCTGACGGCAGCCTGAAGGCGACCCTCAAGGATGGTCGCGTGCTGGACGCCGACTGCGTGTTCTACGCCACGGGGCGCCGTCCGATGCTGGACAACCTGGGTCTGGAAAACACCGATGTGCAGCTCACCGACAAGGGCTTCATCAAGGTCGACGAGCAATACCAGACCAGCGAGCCGTCGATTCTGGCGCTGGGCGATGTGATCGGTCGTGTGCAACTGACGCCGGTGGCGTTGGCCGAAGGCATGGCGGTGGCGCGTCGGCTGTTCAAGCCTGAGCAATACCGGCCGGTGGATTACAAGATGATCCCGACGGCGGTGTTCAGCCTGCCCAACATCGGCACGGTTGGCCTGACCGAAGAAGAGGCGCGGGAAGCGGGTCACGAGGTGGTGATTTTCGAGAGCCGCTTCCGGCCGATGAAGCTGACCCTGACCGAGTGCCAGGAGAAAACCCTGATGAAACTGGTGGTCGACGGCAAGACCGACAAAGTGCTCGGCTGCCACATGGTCGGCCCGGACGCCGGAGAAATCGTCCAGGGTCTGGCGATTGCACTGAAGGCCGGTGCCACCAAGCGAGACTTCGACGACACGATCGGGGTTCACCCGACGGCCGCCGAAGAGTTCGTCACCCTGCGTACGCCGGTTGGCACTTAAGCGTCCTTCGGTTTGGCTGTGTCTGGCGCTGCCGCAACGGTAGCGGCCAGACGCAAGCTGTCTTCGAGGCTCGCCTGAGTCTTGGTCAATTCCTTTTCCAGTGACTGATTGAGCTGCCGCTGTTCGTCGGCATCCTGTTTCAGTGTCTGACTTTCCAGCACGGCCACGCGCAGGCGTTCCTGGAGGAGGGTGCGTTCACTGTCGACGCGGCTGGCTTGCTCCAGCAATTGATCCTGGCGCTGGTTGCTGTGCTTGAGCTGATCCTGCATCAGGCTCAGTTCGCGCTGGGTGCCACGGTTTTCGGTGAGCAGGCGTTCGTTGTCACGGTGCAGCTGGGTGATTTCGTCCTGACGCACCAGCGCACTCTGTTGTGCCTGACGCAGCTCCATCTGCAATTGCTGGAGCTGCCCTTCGTGGCGAGCCTGTTCCTGCTCGCGCTGTTCTTTGGTGGCATTGCGATAATGCTCCAGCGCGTCGCGGGCATGCAGGTGCTTTTCTTCCAGTGAGCGGATCTGCTCGTCCTTGTCCTGCAAGCGCAACTCGAAGTCGGCCAGTGCCTGGTTCAGTCCGGCGTTGCGCGTCTGCTCGGTCTGCAGCATCGAGCGGGTTTCGTTCAGCGCCTCGGATTCCTTGGCCAGCGCTGCGCCTTGAATGTCGTGTTGTTGCTCCAGTTGTTCGAGTGCCTGGCGTACTTGCTTGAGTTCCGCTTCCAGCGTTTCGCGCTGTTCCTCGAACTGCTCACGGGCGTGTTCGATGGGCTCTTGCGCTTGTTCTTTCAGGCGCTGGGCAAGGCGCGAGACCAGTGCCGTCAGCTCGTCGTTGATCGGTTCTGCGGACGCTTCGACCGGTTGACTGCCGTCGTCCAGCTCTTTCAGGTAGCGATGGATCGTGGTTTTCGAACCGGTGTTGCCCAATTCGATGCGTACTGCATCGATGCTGGGGTGTTCGCCTCGGGCCAGAATCGCTGTGCGCGCTATCTGAACCACCGCTTTATTTACGCCGCCACGGGCCATGTGAACTCCTACCGTTTCATACTGTGGTACATGCCACTAAAGTACGCAGTGTACCACGCTGAAAATAAAGTTAAATGATTGATTATAAAGACACGGGATATACTGGCATTACCCAGTGTCAGGTGCTTAAATTGCTTTTTTGAGCCTTGAATCAGTACGCCAGCGAGAACACTGCCCATGAGCGATATCGATCGCTATCTGCAAGCCGCCACCCGTGACAACACCCGCCGCAGCTATCGCTCGGCAATCGAACACTTTGAAGTGAAGTGGGGTGGCTTCCTGCCGGCGACGGCCGACAGCGTTGCGCGTTACCTGGTCGAGCATGCCGGGGTGCTGTCGATCAATACGCTGAAGCTGCGTTTGTCGGCATTGGCGCAATGGCACAACAGCCAGGGGTTTGCCGATCCGACCAAGGCACCAGTGGTGCGCAAGGTGTTCAAAGGTATTCGCGCGCTGCACCCGGCGCAGGAAAAACAGGCCGAACCGCTGCAACTGCACGACCTGCAACAAGTGGTCGACTGGCTGGAGCAGGAAGCGCGCAGTGCCCGGCAGCAGCAGGATCGCCCGCAACTGCTCAAGGCCTATCGCGACCGGGCGCTGATTCTGCTGGGCTTCTGGCGCGGCTTTCGCAGCGATGAGCTGTGCCGTCTGCAGATCGAGCACGTGCAGGCGCACGCCGGCAGTGGCATCACCTTGTATTTGCCACGCAGCAAGGGCGACCGTGAAAACCTCGGGCAGACCTATCAGGCGCCGGCGCTGCTCAAGCTGTGTCCGGTGCAGGCGTACATCGACTGGATCACCGAAGCGGCGCTGGTGCGCGGTCCGGTGTTTCGCGGCATCGACCGCTGGGGTCATCTGAGCGAGGAGGGCTTGCACGCCAACAGTGTCATTCCCTTGCTGCGCCAGGCGCTGGAACGTGCCGGGATCAGTGCCGAGCACTACACCAGCCACTCCCTGCGCCGGGGCTTTGCCACGTGGGCGCATCAAAGCGGCTGGGATCTGAAATCGCTGATGAGTTACGTCGGCTGGAAGGATATGAAGTCAGCCATGCGCTATGTTGAAGCCAGCCCCTTCCACGGGATGGCTCGGATTACGGATAACCCGGCTTCGTCGTAGATATGGTTTTCTTCTATTAATACAGTCAGCTAATAGCGAAAACAAATCAGCAGCATCAGGTTTGCCAATGAGCCATCCGTCGAGTGAGTGGGTAGGATTCACCCATCGAATTCACAACCCTGACGGAGAGTCATCAATGCCTATCATCAACAGCCAAGTAAAACCGTTCAAAGCTACCGCGTTCAAAAACGGCGACTTCGTACAAGTCTCGGACGCTGACCTGAAAGGCAAATGGTCCGTAGTGTTCTTCTACCCAGCCGACTTCACCTTCGTTTGCCCAACCGAGCTGGAAGACCTGGCCGACAACTACGCTGCGTTCCAGAAACTCGGCGTGGAAATCTACAGCGTTTCGACCGACACCCACTTTGCCCACGCCGCCTGGCACAACACTTCGCCAGCCATCGGCAAAATCGAATACACCATGATCGGCGACCCGACCCACGTCATCTCCCGCAACTTCGACGTGCTGATCGAAGAAGCTGGCCTGGCTGACCGTGGCACCTTCGTGATCAACCCTGAAGGCCAGATCAAAATCGTTGAACTGAACGATGGCGGCGTTGGCCGTGACGCTTCCGAGCTGCTGCGCAAGATCAAGGCTGCTCAGTACGTTGCTGCTCACCCAGGCGAAGTCTGCCCAGCCAAGTGGAAAGAAGGCGAGGCCACTCTGGCTCCGTCCCTGGACCTGGTCGGCAAGATCTAAGTCTGTGCGACACGCAACACAGGGCGGGACTCCGCACCTACCTCAGTAAGCTGCACCGCCCATTAAAAAAGCCCGGGCGAGATTCGCTCGGGCTTTTTTTCGCCTCGAATAAAGACACAGGAGATCGCCCGTATGTTGGACGCCAATCTTAAAGCCCAGTTGAAATCGTACCTGGAACGGGTCACCCAGCCGATCGAGATCGTTGCTTCCCTCGACGACGGTGCGAAATCCCGGGAAATGCTTGAATTGCTCAAAGACGTTGCCAGTCTGTCGAGCCAGATTACCCTGATCGACAACGGTAACGATGCCCGCAAGCCGTCGTTCTCGATCAACCGCCCGGGTGCCGACATCAGCCTGCGCTTCGCCGGCATCCCGATGGGCCACGAATTCACTTCCCTGGTGCTGGCCCTGCTGCAAGTCGGCGGCCACCCATCGAAGGCCAGTGTCGAAGTGATTGAACAGATCCGTTCGCTCAAGGGCGAGTTCAACTTCGAGACTTACTTCTCGCTGTCGTGCCAGAACTGCCCGGACGTGGTCCAGGCGCTGAACCTGATGGCGGTGCTGAACCCGAACATCCGTCACGTCGCCATCGACGGCGCGCTGTTCCAGGACGAAGTCAACGATCGCAAGATCATGGCCGTGCCGAGCATCTACCTCAACGGTGAGAACTTCGGTCAGGGCCGCATGGGTCTGGAAGAAATCCTCGCCAAACTCGACACCGGCGCCATCGAGCGTCAGGCCGAGAAAATCAGCGCCAAAGAAGCCTTTGATGTGCTGGTGGTCGGCGGTGGCCCGGCCGGTGCTTCGGCAGCTATCTATGCGGCGCGTAAAGGCATTCGCACCGGTGTCGCGGCTGAACGTTTCGGCGGTCAGGTGCTGGACACCATGGCCATCGAGAACTTCATTTCCGTGCAGGAAACCGAAGGCCCGAAACTGGCGACTGCGCTGGAAGAACACGTCAAGCAATACGACGTCGACATCATGAACCTGCAACGCGCCGACAGGCTGATCCCGGGCAAGAACGGCGAGTTGCACGAAGTCCACTTCGCCAGCGGTGCGACCCTCAAAGCCAAGAGCGTGATTTTGGCGACCGGTGCGCGCTGGCGTGAGATGAACGTGCCGGGCGAGCAGGAATACCGCAACAAAGGCGTGGCGTACTGCCCGCACTGCGACGGCCCGCTGTTCAAAGGCAAGCGCGTGGCGGTAATCGGCGGCGGTAACTCCGGCGTTGAAGCGGCCATCGACCTGGCCGGTATCGTGGCGCATGTGACGCTGCTGGAGTTCGACGTGCAATTGCGTGCCGACGCTGTCCTGCAACGCAAACTGCACAGCCTGCCGAACGTCACCGTGATCACCCGTGCGCAAACCACGGAAGTCACCGGTAATGGCGAGAAGGTCAACGGCCTGCGTTACAAGGATCGCAACAGCGACGAACTGCGCACTGTCGAGCTGGAAGGGATCTTCGTGCAGATCGGCTTGCTGCCTAACACTGACTGGCTCAAAGGCACCATCGAGCTGTCGCCGCGTGGTGAAATCATCGTCGACAATCGTGGCGAAACGTCGATTCCGGGTATCTTCGCTGCCGGTGACGTGACCACCGTGCCGTACAAGCAGATCGTGATTGCAGTGGGCGAGGGCGCCAAGGCTTCCCTCAGCGCGTTCGATCACTTGATCCGTACGTCGGCTCCGGCGTAAACGTCAGCCGCTGAAACGAAAAAACCCATGAGCGATCATGGGTTTTTTTATGCCTGACGCATATTCAATTGTAGGCGTGAGCTTGCTCGCGATAGCGATAGTACATTCAACATTTCATTGACTGGTACACCGCTATCGCAAGCAGGCTCACTTGCAGGAGGTTTGTGTCGTCAGTTACAGCGGTGCAGGCTGAATGATTTCAACCCAGTAGCCATCCGGGTCCTTGATGAACGCCAGGCTTTTCATGCGGCCGTCAGTCAAACGCTTCTGGAAGTCGCAACCCAGTTCTTCAAAACGCGCACACGCGGCAACGATGTCCGGTACCGAGATGCAGATGTGGCCGAAGCCGCGCGGGTCGGTGTTGCCGTTGTGGTAGGCGAAATCGGCGTCGTTTTCGGTACCGTGGTTGTGGGTCAGTTCGAGGATGCCGGGAATCGACTTCATCCACTCAGTGCGGGCAGCGGCGTCGGTCGGGATCTGCGCCTTGTCGACCAGAGCGAGGAAGTACAGGCTGAATTCGGCTTCCGGGAAGTCACGCTTCTCGACCAGCGAGAAACCCAGTACGCGGGTGTAGAAGTCCAACGATTTGCTGATGTCTTTCACGCGCAGCATGGTGTGGTTGAAGACGAAGTTGCGGGTTGCGCTGTCTGGAGTGGCGGTGACGCCGGGGAAAGTGTTCAGTTCGTGCAGGCTCATAGGCCCTCCGTAACAATGGGGCGAGTGAATGGGCGCAATGATACGCATGCGGGCCGGCATCGCCAAACCGAAAGCGCGGCTTGCTCTGTGGATGGGCGGGCCTCAGACTTCAGCGCTCTATCTGCGAGTGTCTCTGGTAATGATCCGACCGTTCAAAGCGCTGTTCGTTGTGATTTTTTCGTCGCTGCTGGCCGTTCCGGCACTGGCGGATCAGCCGAGTATCACCTGGCCTGCGGGTTGGGAAGTCCAGGCGTTGCCCGAAACATCGCCTCAGGTGTCGCGCCAGCGTGCGGTGAAAAACGACGCCGATGGCAATCAGGTCATGGTGATGGAGTTGACCATGTCCCAGGTAGAGGCTGGTCATCA
Source organism: Pseudomonas sp. MG-9 (assembly GCF_018729515.1). Taxonomy (NCBI): domain Bacteria; kingdom Pseudomonadati; phylum Pseudomonadota; class Gammaproteobacteria; order Pseudomonadales; family Pseudomonadaceae; genus Pseudomonas; species Pseudomonas sp. MG-9. The sequence continues at coordinate 770,721 of NZ_JAHHZH010000001.1, read as the reverse complement.
GGTCAATGTGCCAGGCGTTCTGCTGGAGATGCGCAAGTCGATTCAGAAGGACTTCTTCCAGGGCGGTTATCAGAGTGTTTGCAACAAGGTGCACCCGGCGAAGCTCGGCACTCTGGATGCACTGGAAACCACTTGTACGATCACTGAAAACGGCCGACATGTGTTGTCGCAAACATTGGTCGCCGCGGTCGGGGCGGATAAGGCTTATGTACTTTCTTACGCCGGTCAGGCTGAGGTTTATAAGGCAAGCGCCGACGAAATAGTCGCCGCGAGAAACAGCTTGAAACTTTAAGCCTCTGTTCGCTGCCCGGTGGGTATTAGATACCCGAAGGCATTAAGCACAAAGTTTAGCGCAGGTTACGCTGGCAACATCCCGGCGCAAAATGTTTAGGCGGACGTTTTGTGGGTGTTAAAGCGGCTTCGCAACTAGCCCGGCAGAAACCGTTGCTTTTGTTAGATATTGTCGAAAAAAAAGCCCTGCATACAGCAGGGCTTGTTTGTTTGACGCAAGATTAACCGCGCAACCAGGAATCAACGGTGGCGGCACCGTACTGTTCCTTCCAGGCTTTCAGGCCGCGGTGGTTGCCGCCCTTGGTTTCGATCAGTTCACCGGTGTGCGGGTTGTGATAAACCTTGACCACGCGAGCGCGGCGGGTTTTCGGTGCGGCAGACACTTGCAAACCGGATTTGCCCGGGTTCGGATCGAGGATGGCGATGATGTCTTTCAGGCCTTTGCCGTAGGTTTTCATCAGCCCCTGGAGCTTTTCTTCGAATTCGATTTCTTTCTTGAGCCCGGCATCGTTCTTCAGCGATTCCAACTGCTTGAGCTGTTCCTGAAGAGCCTTTTCAGCTGCACGAAATTCAGCGAGTCTGGACAATATCTTTACTCCAATAGTGTGTTTGGCTGATACCAACCGCAAACAAAGCTATAAGCCAAGAGCCTTGAAGCGACTCGGTGATAATGGCTCACCTGCGAATCTTGCACAGGCTGAAAAAATTGTAGTAGTTAATGCGCCAAGAGTAAATCCTGTTGTTGTCGTCATGTAACAACAGTGGTGTTTTGTATCAATTTGGTGCGCACGATCGTAGCGCCGGGCTTAATTCGTTGTAGTTAATGATGACTTAATGCATCGATGAAGTCGGTGCCGGGCATGGGTTTTCCGAACAGATAGCCCTGCAGGAAGTTGACGTGGTGCGCGGTCAGATAGTCCGCTTGTGCCTGCGTTTCTACACCTTCGGCAACAATACCCAGATCGAGCTTGGCCGACAGTTCGATAATCGTGTCGAGAATATGCCGCGACAGTGCATCGATTCCGATCATCGCCACGAAGCTTTGATCGATCTTGAGAAAGTCGACGTTGAATGTTCGCAGGTAACCAAGGCTCGAGTGCCCGGTACCGAAGTCGTCGATGGCGATCATCACACCCAGCGTATGCAACTGCTCGAACAGTTGATGAGTGATGTCGGTCGGCTCGATCAGCTCGCGCTCGGTCAACTCCAGCACGAGGTTGATGCTGGCGGGGGCAAACGCCGCAAGAAACTCGCGGCAGTCGTCGACCAGTTGCAGGTCCTGACAATGGCTGGCGGTGATGTTGACGCCGATGTGGAACGGTTTGTCGAAGCCTGAAGACAGCGGGCCGAGCAGGGCGGCAGTCTGCTGCATCAGGGAACGGGTCATGGGCACGATCAGGCCCGAATGCTCGGCAAACGGAATGAACAGATCCGGGCGCACCAGGCCTTCCTTGGGGTGGTTCCAGCGCATCAGCACTTCGGCGCCGGACCATTTCTTGCTGTCGCCGTGCACCACCGGCTGGAAGTAGGGAGTGAACTCGCCAGCCTCCAGTGCGCGGAGCATTTCGTGGCTGGGCGAGGTGGAGCGCCGTTGCAGGACATGGCCGATAGCGCCCGACACCACGCCGAAAAATATCAGCAGGCTGAACAATGGCGGGTACTCGTTGGCCATGTAGCGCCAGGTTTCGCCTTGCGGGAAACCGGCGCTGACACTGAAGGCATAGCGCGAAGACGCCAGCATGCTCTGCGCCACCGGCAGCGCCGGCAGGGCTCCCTGATGTACCTTGCCGTCGGCGGACAGCCAGTTATCTGCGACTTGCAGTAACAGCAGCGTATCCCGGCCGATCAGGCGCAGCACGTTGCTCAGGTGATAGCCATCGAGCGTAGTCAGTACGCCGCCGCGACCGTCGCTGAGCCGATACACCAGCAGCGCGGTGTTGGGGGTGACGGGGTTGCCGTTCATCAACCACAGTTTGCCCTGGGCGTAATCGCCCGGGTTGACGGTTTCCTTGAACTCACCGAACAGCGAGCTGCAGTAGAGGTTGTCGTCCCACACCAGATTGGTCGAGCGCACGAAGGGCCGACGGGTCACTTGTTCACGCAGCGCCAGTTTCACGCTGTCGCAGGGCTGGCCGGCCAGTGGCAATAAATCGCTGGCCGCCTGGGCGGTGTTGTCGAGCATCAGTTCGAACTGGCGCAACGCTTCTTCGGCAGTGTGTTGCGTGCTTTGCTGCAAGGTGCGCTCGGCCTGCATGTACAGAATCCCTGTGCCCAGCAGCACGGGCAGTAAACCGCAAAGCAAAGTCACAATGATGCGCACGCTACGTTTGCGGCGGGGTCTGGCGGTCAAGGGCATGGGCGCATCCTGTCGCGATGGAGTGGAACTCTTGAACGCAGGCCGGGCAACGGCGCGCCTGTGCAAAACAGCGGAGTCAAAAGGGATGATAGATGGCCGTTGAAGCTTGTGCCGTTCACGGTTGGTAGATCCGCGTCGCCAGTTCGATAAAAGCCAGCGTGGCAGGAGACGCCTGGCGCTGATCGAGGACCGCGAGGCCGATCTGCCGCTGCACCGCAGGCACCAGCGGCTTCTTCAGGTAATGCGGTGACGCAGCGTCCGGCAACGAGCCTTCGGCGACGACAGTGATTGCGTCGCCTCGGCCGACGACGTCCAGCGTACTGAGCAATTGCGAGCAGCGGTAGCGGATGTTCGGTTGCAGGCGCGCGGCATTGAACAAGCGCGAAACCAGTTCCGATGAGCCAGCCTCGGTCAGCACAAACGGATCGACGCACAGGTCCTTGAGGCTCAGCGCCGGGGCCGCGGCCAATGGATGATTGAGCGGGAGCAGGGCAACCATCTGGTCTGCAGTCAGGGCAAAGGTGTCAAAGCGTTCCTCGGGCAACACCACAAAACCGATGTCGATCCGCCGCTCTTCCAGCCACTGGACGATCTGCCGATCCGGCCCCTCGTCAATATGCACTTCGATGCCCGGATGCGCCTGGCGATAGCGCTGCAGAATTTTCGGCAGCAACTTGATCGATGAGGTCGGGCCGAACGAGCCAATGCGCAATGTGCCGCTTTTCATGCCGCGCGCATCGGCCGCCTCCTGGCGCAAGGTGTTGGCCAGACCGAGCATGGCCCGCGCGCGCTGCAGCAATTGCTCGCCGATGTCGGTGAGTTCGATTTGCGACGGATGCCGGCGTAACAGTTCGACCCCCAGCTCCTGCTCCAGCGACTTCATCGCATGCGACACCGCCGACTGCGAAATTCCCAGACGATGGGCGGCGAGGGTGAAACCGCGCAGTTCGGCGACCAGCGAGAAGATCTCCAGTTGGGTGAGGGTCATGAGTGTTTGCTCATTTTACGATGACAAGGAATGAGGTGAATGATACGCCATCCTTCAGCTTCTTTCGTTTGGAGTGTCATGCGCAACGTTGAGCAAGCCCACACAACAGCCTCCGACCGCCCGGTTTATCTGACCCTCGCAGCCGTGACCATGATCTGGGGCGGGACCTTTGTCGCCGGACGTTTTCTGGCGGGCAGCCTCAGCCCGCTGTTCGCCGCCAGCCTGCGCTTCCTGCTTGCCAGTGCGGCGCTGCTGGGGTTTCTGTGGATCGCGCGAATCCCGCTGGCGCGTCCCACGCCCCGGCAATGGCTGCAATTGACGCTGCTGGGGTTCTTCGGGATTTTCTTCTACAACCTGTGCTTCTTTTATGGCCTGCACTACATCAACGCTTCGCGCGCTTCGTTGATTGTTGCGTTGAATCCGGCGGTGATCGGTCTGGGCTCATGGTTGTTGTTCAAGGAACGTCTGGGGCGAGTGAAAGTCGTCGGCATCGTGCTCTGCATCATCGGCGCCACTCTGGTGATCGTCAGCCGTAACCCGCAATTGCTCGCTGCGACACCGAATGCGTGGATCGGCGATCTGTTGATTCTTGGCTGCGTATTGGGCTGGGGTGTTTATTCGCTGTGTTCCCGGGGTTTGAACCAGTCCCTCGGCCCGCTGCAGACCGTGACGTTTTCCGTGTTGATCGGCACGGTGATGCTTTGGCTGCTGGCGATGCTGCGCGGCGAGGTGAGCGCGGCCGCCTTGATCAACCTCGGCACGCCACAATGGCTGAGCCTGATCTACCTCGGCGTACTTGGCTCGGCGCTGGCGTACATCGGCTATTACGACGGCATCCGCAAAATCGGCGCGACCCGTTCCGGTGTGTTCATTGCCCTGAATCCATTAACGGCGGTGCTGCTCGGCGCGCTGTTGCTCGGCGAACAACTGACGTTGACCCTGTGCCTGGGCGGCGGGTTGGTGCTGGCGGGGATTTACCTGTGCAACAAACCCCTTGCACGGGCGCCAAAAAGGCGGATTTTATAGAGAGGGCAGACAACCCTATTTACGCTGTGTAGAATCGGTTTACGCATACAATAATAATCGTCTTCTGGCAGCAGAAGCCTCGCCCGCAAGAGCCTTGGGTCGACAATGAAGATATTCGGGTTTCAACTGATCTATGGTGACTTCCTCGCCCGCAGTGTGCGAGGCATCTCCTGCGCACCTCCCGCCGGTCTCAGCATTACTGACAACTAACTCTGGTTAATTGATAAGAATGATGAGGCGTCACCATGACCGATTTATACGAAAACCCAATGGGCCTGATGGGCTTTGAGTTCATCGAGTTCGCATCGCCGACTCCTGGCACCCTGGAGCCGATCTTCGAGATCATGGGCTTCACCAAAGTCGCGACCCACCGTTCCAAGAACGTGCACCTGTACCGTCAGGGCGCGATCAACCTGATCCTCAACAACGAACCGCACAGTGTGGCCTCGTACTTCGCCGCCGAGCATGGCCCGTCGGTGTGCGGCATGGCGTTCCGCGTCAAGGATTCACAGAAAGCCTACAACCGTGCCCTGGAACTTGGCGCTCAGCCCATCCACATCGAAACCGGTCCGATGGAGCTGAACCTGCCAGCGATCAAAGGCATTGGCGGCGCGCCGTTGTACCTGATCGACCGTTTCGGCGAAGGCAGCTCGATCTATGACATCGACTTCGTGTTCATCGAAGGCGTTGACCGCAATCCGGTCGGTGCGGGCCTGAAGATCATCGATCACCTGACCCACAACGTGTACCGCGGCCGCATGGCCTACTGGGCCAACTTCTACGAGAAACTGTTCAACTTCCGCGAGATCCGCTACTTCGACATCAAGGGCGAGTACACCGGCCTGACCTCGAAAGCGATGACCGCACCGGACGGCATGATCCGCATCCCGCTGAACGAAGAGTCGTCCAAGGGCGCTGGGCAGATCGAAGAGTTTCTGATGCAGTTCAACGGCGAGGGCATCCAGCACGTAGCGTTCCTCACTGACGACCTGATCAAGACCTGGGATCAGTTGAAGAAGATCGGCATGCGCTTCATGACTGCGCCGCCGGACACCTACTACGAAATGCTCGAAGGCCGTCTGCCGAACCACGGCGAGCCGGTGGATCAACTGCAATCGCGCGGTATCCTGCTCGACGGCTCGTCGAACCCGGACGACAAGCGCCTGCTGCTGCAGATCTTCTCGGAAACCCTGATGGGCCCGGTGTTCTTCGAATTCATCCAGCGCAAAGGCGACGATGGTTTCGGCGAGGGCAACTTCAAGGCACTGTTCGAATCGATCGAGCGTGACCAGGTGCGTCGTGGTGTGCTCGCGACGGAGTAATCCATAAAGAAGCCTGGCTTATGTCAGGCTTTTTCAAGATCAAAAGATCGCAGCCTTCGGCAGCTCCTACATTGGAATCCATTCCCTGTAGGAGCTGCCGAAGGCTGCGATCTTTTGCTTTTAGGCTCTGCGTTGGCGCATCAGGTGCTTGAAGCCTTCGAAGACCAGCACCACAACGGCGAGCCAGATCGGAATGTAGGTCAGCCACTCACCGGCCTTGATGCTCTCACCGAGCAGCAGAGCGACACCGAGCAGCAACACCGGCTCGACATAGCTGAGCAGGCCGAACAGGCTGAACGGCAACAAGCGGCTGGCGATGATGTACACCACCAGCGCCGACGCACTGATCAGGCCGAGCAGCGGAATCAGCCACAGCAGGCCCGGGTACTGGTCGAACACGCCAAAGCCTTGCTCGCCACCCTGCACGAACCAGTACGCCACCGGCAGCATCAGTGTCATGTCGACCCACAAACCGCCGAGGTGGTCGGTCTTCAAGCGTTTGCGCAGCACGAAGTACAGCGGGTAACCGACCACGACCACCAGGGTCGCCCAGGAAAACCCGCCAACCCGATACAGCTCGTTCGCCACGCCCAGAATGGCAAAGAACACCGCGATTTTTTGCAGGTACGACAGGCTGTCGCCGTAAACGATGCGCCCGGTCAGAACCATTGCCAGCGGCAAGAGGAAATAGCCCAGCGAGACGTCGAGGCTGTAGCCATTGAGCGGCGCCCACATGAACAGCCACAGCTGCACGCCGAGCAACGCTGCGGAAACGATCAGGCCGCCGATCAGCTTCGGATAGGCCGCCACTCGCCGCAGCAATTCCAGCACCCGCCGCCATTCACCGGACACCAGCATGAGCACGGTCATGCACGGCACGGTCAGCAGCATCCGCCAGCCAAAGATTTCCACGCCACTCAACGGGGTGAGCAGCGAGGTGTAGTAATACATGACGGCAAACAGCACCGAGGCTGAAACCGATAAAGCGATACCTTTAGACAAACTGTCCTCGCGGGTAGGTGATCAAACAGGGCGCGCAGGATACGTGGTTTTTGTGCTGAATATTGGCCGGGTGATCAATATTCCCAACATCTTGAAGATAAGCACAAATCTGTGGGAGCGACGGTACGACGATTCGGTCTGCTCGCGAGAGGGAGGCAGGCCCGAGATCTTTAGTGACTGTTCCAGCGATTTCGCGAGCAAACCCGCACACAGTGGATTGGTGTCGAATACAAAGTTTGCATCCGCCAATCATTCCCTGTGAGAGCGGGACTGCTCGCGAAGCTTTTAGGCCTGACGCGGTTTACGGCCCGACACAAAATGCCTCATATCATTGAACCCCGGTGTCGACGCGTGCCCCGGCGTCACCAGCGAATCGATGAATGCCTCATCCTGCGCCGTGATCTTCACCGCCTGCGCCTTGGTGTACGCGTCCCACTGTTGTTCGGTGCGCGGCCCGACGATCGCCGAGGTCACCGCACTGTTGTTCAGCACCCAGGCAATCGCGAACTCGACGATGCCCACCCCACGATCTTGGGTGTATTGCTGGATCTGCTGGGCAATGCGCAGCGACTCCACCCGCCATTCGGTTTCCAGAATGCGTTTGTCCTGACGCCCGGCGCGGCTGTTGGCGTCCGGGGTGACGTCCGGCGCGTATTTGCCGCTGAGCACGCCACGGGCCAGCGGGCTGTAAGGCACCACGCCGAGGCCATAGGTTTGCGCGGCGGTGATCTGCTCGGTCTCGGCCTGGCGGTTGACGATGTTGTACAGCGGTTGGCTGATGACGGGGCGGTCGACCCCGAGGCTGTCAGCGATGCGAATCACCTCGGCAATTCGCCAGCCGCGATAGTTCGACAGACCCCAGCAACGGATCTTGCCCTGACGAATCAGGTCGCCAATCGCCGACACGGTGACTTCCAGCGGCGTGTTGTGGTCTTCGCGGTGCAGGTAATAGATGTCGAGGTAGTCGGTGCCGAGGCGTGTCAGGCTGGCCTCCAGACCGTTGAAGATGTGTTTGCGACTCAAGCCGCTGCGGTTCGGCACGCCGTCCTCCGGGCCGAAACCGACCTTGGTCGCCAGCACCCACTCATGCCGGTTGCGGGCGATGGCCTCGCCGACGATCTCTTCCGAGCGGCCGTTGGTGTAGACGTCGGCGGTGTCGATGAAATTGATGCCTTGATCCCAGGCCTTGTCGATGATGCGCAGCGAGTCTTCAGCGCTGGTCTGCTCGCCAAACATCATCGTGCCGAGGGTGAGGGTGGACACCTGCAACCCCGAGTGCCCCAGTGTGCGATAGCTCATGCCGAAATCCTTTTATCGGTGGGAAAACTCCAGACAAATACCAGAAGCGTCGGATGGGGCAAAGTGAATTATCGGCTGAGTAACGCGCAACGCGCCTGCAAAAACGCCTGCAGCACCCGGACCCGCTCCGACACCTGCACCCGATGCGGGCAGAGCAAATTGAACGGCACGCTCTCGCCGTGCCAGTCGTCGAATAGCGTCAGCAAGCGTCCGGCGCGCACGTCTTCGGCCACATCCAGCCACGCCTTGTAGGCGATGCCATGCCCGGCCAGCGCCCAGCGCCGCGCGACTTCGCCGTCATCGCTCAAGTAGTCGCCGTGAACTTCGACCTCCAGCGTTTCGTCCTCGCGGCTGAAACGCCAGGTGTTGTAAGGCCGACCATTGCGCAGATAGAGCAGGGCGCTGTGCTCGCCCAATTCGCCGGGGTGTTGCGGTGTGCCATGCCGGGCCAGATAGTCGGGACTGGCGCAAGCGACGCGCCGATGCGCCGGCAGAATCGGCAACGCCACCAGCGTCGAATCGCCGGGCACGCCGAAGCGCAGGGCCACGTCCACGGTTTCGCGGAACAGGTCGGCGTGGCGATCGTTGAGCAGCAATTGCAGCTGGATATTCGGATGTTCGCGCTTGAAGTCGTCCAGCCACGGCAACAACACATTGCGCCCGAAGTCCGACGGCGCCGCCAGTTGCAGCACACCACTGAGGCCTTCGCCGTGTTGCTTGAGCGCCTGTTCACCTTCGGCCAGTGCGCCCAGGGCGATGCGTACGCTGTCGAGATAACGCCGACCTTCTTCGGTCAGGCGCATGCTGCGGGTGGAGCGGGCGAGCAGGCGGATGCCTAGGCGGGTTTCCAGTCTCTTTAGCGCAATGCTGGCGGCGGCCGGCGTCAGTTCCAAAGCGCGGGCAGCGGCAGAGATGCTGCCGGAATCGGCGACGCGGACGAAGATCTCAAGATCGAGAATCGAGCTCATTGGTAAAAATCCTTTAAAGATCTTTGCGTTTTTGCGGGATTTTTCCGTGATTGGCAAGCGTGGATACTGCAATCAATGAATCACCGCAGGAGACGAGCATGAGCTGGACATTCGATCATCTGGCCTTCAACACGGTTGACGGTCAGACCTTGCAAGACACGTTCGGTCAGTTGCTCGGGCTGACCCCGGGGCGCCGGCCGCCGTTTCCGTTCCCCGGTCGCTGGCTGTACCAGGATGCCCACGCGCTGGTGCATGTGATCGAACAGCCGACGTTCACCGACACCGCGCTGAGCCACATAGCGTTTCGCACCGATGAGCCAGCGCACAGTGTGTTGCAGCGGGTGCGTGACAGTGGATTGCCGTACCAGTTGGCGCAGGTGCCGGAGGAGGGGATCTGGCAGGTTTTTGTGCAAATGCCGGGTGGGTTGGTGATCGAGCTGGATGCATTTGCCTGAAAGCAAAAAGATCGCAGCCTGCGGCAGCTCCTACAGGGTGTACATCATTGCTCTGTAGGAGCTGCCGCAGGCTGCGATCTTTTGATCTTAAAACGTGATTACGCGCGCAATGTGCGCGTCATGCGCAGTGCCAGCAAGCTGCCGCCGACGATCACGGCTGCCAGCAGGTACAACGCCGCATCGGTCGAGCCGGTGCTGTCCTTGACCCAACCCACCAGGTACGGGCTGAGGAAGCCGGCCATCTGCCCCATCGAGTTGATCAACGCCAGGCCACCGGCTGCTGCGCCCGCGCTCAGCATGGCGGTGGGCACTGGCCAGAACATCGGCAGGCCGGTCAGCGCGCCCATGGTCGCAATCGTCAGACCGAGAATGGCGATGGCCGGGTTGGCAGCGAAGTTCACCGCAATCACCAGGCCGATGGCGCCCATCAGCATCGGTACCACCAAGTGCCAGCGGCGCTCTTTGCGCAAGTCCGCCGAACGTCCGACCAGCAGCATGAACACCGCCGCCAGCAGGTACGGAATCGCACTCAACCAGCCGATCACCAGGTTGTCGCTGAAGCCGAGGTTCTTGATGATCGATGGCAGCCAGAAGTTGATCGCGTACACGCCGCTCTGGATGCAGAAGTAGATCAGGCCAAAGGCCCAGATCGCCGGGTTCTTGAACACTGCGATCAGTGAATCGGAAGTGGTTTTCGGTTTGTTCGCCAGGTCTTCGGCCTGATCCGCTTCGAGCACGGCGCGTTCATGCGCGGTCAGCCACTTGGCGTTGGCGAAGCTGTCGCTGAGCAGGAAGTACGCCAGCACCCCGAGGATCACTGTCGGGATGCCTTGCAGCAGGAACATCCATTGCCAGCCGGCCAGTCCGCCTTGCCCGGCGGCGAAGTGATTGAGAATCCAGCCGGAGAACGGACTGCCGAGCAGGCCCGAGACCGGGATCGCCGACATGAACAGCGCCATGATCCGCCCACGGCGGAACGTCGGGAACCACTGCGAGAGATACAGCACCACGCCCGGGAAGAACCCGGCTTCAGCTGCACCGGTGAACAGGCGCAAGGTGTAGAACTGGGTCGGGGTGGTAACGAACAACAGGCAGGTCGACAACATGCCCCAGGTGATCATCATCAGCGCGATCCAGCGTCGCGGGCCGAATCGGGTCAGGGCCAGGTTGCTCGGTACGCCGCACAGCACGTAGCCGATGAAGAAGATACCGGCACCGAGGCCGTACACGGTTTCGCTGAACTTCAACGCGTCGAGCATCTGCAGTTTGGCAAAGCCAACGTTGACCCGGTCGAGGTAGTTGAACAGGTAGCAGATGAAGATGAAGGGGATCAAACGCAGGGTGATGCGTTTGTAGACGGCGTTTTTACCGTCATCGATGGTCTGGGTAGCTGCGGCGCTCTGCGACATAGCGGCTCTCTCTTTATTATGATTTTTTGCGATGCACAGGTTAACGTTGCTCGCCGTGAGAGTCTCGGCCACCTGTGGCCGGATTGTCTTTGTGCCTGAGCACAGGGTTTGCCGCCAGACCCTGTGCGGGTGAACAACCTTGCGCCGCCTTGCTTAAGGATTTTGCCGATCATGTTCGAACTCGATCACGACCTCGCTCAGGATATCGTCGACCGGGCCATGGCCATTTTGCCCTACAACGTCAACGTCATGGACAGCCAGGGGCTGATCCTCGGCAGCGGCGAGCCGGAGCGCATCAACACCCGTCACGAAGGCGCGCAACTGGTGCTGGCCAACGGGCGCGTGGTGGAGATCGATGCGCAAACGGCGGTGCATCTGAAAGGTGTGCAGCCGGGGATCAACCTGCCGCTGTTGCTCGACCAGCGCCTGATCGGCGTGCTCGGCATTACCGGTGAGCCGGAGCAACTGCGCACCTACGCCGAACTGGTGCGCATGACCGCGGAAATGCTCGTCGGCCAGCGCAATCAGCAGGCCGAGCAGCAATGGCGGCGCCAGCGTTGCGATGACCTGTTGGCGTTGCTGTTGAGCGAAGCCGGGGACTCGCCGCGCCTGGTCGATGAGGCGCAGCAACTGGGGCTCAAGCCGCAATTGACGCGGGTGCCGTATCTGTTCGAACTGGGCCTGGAACATGGCCCGGGGCAGACCGTCGAGGCGTTGAGCGCCTGGCTGACCTCGCGTTACCCGGACAGCTGGTGCGTGAGTTCGGCCAAGTCGTCGTTGCTGTGGTGCCGCCCGGCGAGTCAGACCGTCGAGCATGATCGCTTGCTGGAAAAGCTCGATGGCCTCGGCTGGAACATTCTGCGCATCGCCGTGGGCGGACAGGCTGACGGGCTGGCCGGATTGCGCCGGTGCTATCGGCGGGTCGGCGATCTGCTCGCCTATGGCCGGGACGTGTTGCCGCACTCGCGATTACTGACGCTCAATCGCTATCGCTTGCCAGTGATGCTCTGGCGCCATCGCAATGATGATGCGCTGGACGAGTTGCTCAAACCGCTGCGCAAAGTCATCGCCAAGGACGGTAACGGCCAGTTACTCGCGACCCTGCGCAGTTGGTGTGAACACGATGGACAAAGCCAGGCGTGTGCCGATGCGTTGGGCATTCACCGCAACAGCCTGCGTTACCGGATGGAGCGGATTGCCGAAATCAGCGGGGTGGATCCGCTGCGGCTGGACGGGATGCTGGCGTTGTACCTTGGGGTGCAGTTGTTGCCGCAGACTGATCCGAGCTGATCGGGTGTTTTCTGAGACGCCGTGGCGAGCAGGCTCACTCCTACACTTGAAATGCGTTCCCCTGTAGGAGTGAGCCTGCTCGCGATAGGGCCGCAACATCCATCCCCAAGGCTTTTGTAGAAATGAACAATAAACGCCGATCGCGCTTGTGCAGCGGACAGGCGTCAATGCTCAGGCCGACTGGCAGCATGAAGGGCATTGGAACTGGAGAATTCGCATGAAGATCGTCATCGCCCCCGATTCGTTCAAGGACAGCCTGAGTGCCCAAGGCGTTGCCGAGGCCATTGCTCTGGGTCTGGCGCAAGTCTGGCCGCAGGCCACGCTGGTCAAATGCCCGATGGCCGACGGCGGCGAGGGGACGGTGGAATCGATTCTCGCCGCTTGCGAAGGCGAACTGCGTCGCGCCCGGGTACGCGGGCCGCTGGGTGCTTCTGTTGATGCCGCGTGGGGCTGGTTGCCGCATAACCACACTGCGATCATCGAAATGGCCGAGGCCAGCGGCTTGCAGCTGGTGCCGCCGGGACAGCGTGATGCCTGTATCAGCAGCACCTTCGGCACCGGTGAACTGATTCGCGCCGCGCTGGATGCCGGCGCGCAGCGGGTGATTCTGGCGATTGGCGGCAGCGCCACCAACGATGGCGGCGCCGGGGCCATGCAGGCACTCGGGGTGAAACTGCTTGATGCGCAGGGTCAGGCGTTGGTGCCGGGCGGTTTGGCCTTGGCACAGTTGTCGCGACTGGACCTGAATGATCTGGATCCGCGTCTGGCCCGGGTACGTTTCGACATCGCCGCCGACGTGAATAACCCGCTGTGTGGCCCACACGGTGCCTCGGCGATTTTCGGCCCGCAAAAAGGCGCGTCACCGGCCCAGGTGCAACAACTGGATCAGGCGCTGGGGCACTTCGCCGAACTGTGCGCGCAAGCGCTGGGCAAGGATGTTCGCGATGAACCGGGCAGTGGCGCGGCCGGCGGATTGGGTTTTGCCGCCAAGGCGTTTCTCGGCGCGCAATTTCAGGCCGGCGTCGACGTGGTGGCGGAACTGGTAGGCCTGGCCGAAGCGGTCAATGGCGCCGATCTGGTGATCACCGGTGAAGGCCGATTCGATGCGCAGACCTTGCGCGGCAAGACCCCGTTCGGCGTGGCGCGGGTCGCCAAGCAACATGGCGTGCCGGTGATCGTCATCGCCGGGACGTTGGGTGAGGGTTATCAGGAACTCTACGACCACGGCATCGACGCGGCATTCGCCGTGACCAGCGGCCCGATGACGCTGGAGCAAGCCTGCGCCGAAGCCCCGCGCTTGCTACGTGAGCGGGCGACCGACATCGCCCGCGTCTGGACGATGGCCGCGAAGTCCTGAGCAAACCCTGTAGGAGCTGCCGAAGGCTGCGATCTGTTGATCTTGAAAAAACAAAATCAAAAGATCGCAGCCTGCGGCAGCTCCTACAGAGAGCATGCAAGTGTTTCAGTATTGAAACACCTTGAAAAATAATTCTGTAACACACGAAACCTTCCTAAAGCCTGGCCGATACAGAGTTCAGGCGCACACAGATTCCCTTGAACAGTGACGCCGGACTGGCCCCGCCCCCAGGGCCAGTGAAGACGGCAAGGACGCTCGCAGCTACCTCTATCCGAGAGTCCAATCATGTCCTTGCGTAACCTGAATATCGCGCCCCGTGCCTTCCTCGGTTTTGCCTTCATCGCCTTGTTGGTGATCGTCCTTGGCGTGTTCGCCGTCAATCGCATGTCGACCATCCGCCAGGCCTCCATCGACATGGAGACCAATCAACTGCCCAGTGTCACGTACCTTGGCGTGGTGACGGAAAACGTTCTGCGCCTGCGGATTCTGTCGTTCCGGATTCTGGTCAACCGCGAGCCTGCCGCTCTGCAAGAAGCGCAGACGCGCATCGGCGTGCTGGTGGACAAGGTACGCAGCGCCCAGGCCAGCTACGCGGCATTGCCTGCCGGAAGCGAAGAGCTGGCGCAATACAAGGCGTTCGCTACGACATTGGACAACTACCTGCAAGCGCAAAACCAGATGTTGGAGCTGTCGCGCCAGGACAAGGTCGAGGAGATGCGCACGCTCATCAACACGCGCATCAAGGACGGCACCGACCAGATGGGCGAGCAGCTCAACAAGCTGATCGGGATCAACGCCGCAGGCGCCAAAGTCGCCTCCACTCAGGCCGGCGAGCATTACGACAGCGCCATTACCGGCATCATCATCGTTGCGGTGATTGCCGCGCTGGCCACGGTCTTGTTGGCACTGCTGCTGACCCGCAGCATCGTCACGCCGCTCAATCGCGCGGTGGCGGCGGCACAAACCATTGCTGAGGGCAACTTGAGCAAAACCATCGAAGTCGACGGCAAGGACGAAGCCACGCAGTTACTGCAGGCACTGGCTACCATGCAGACTAACCTGCGTAAAACCATCGAACAGATCGCCGGCTCCGCCACCCAACTGGGCGCTGCTGCCGAAGAACTCAGTGCGGTCACCGAAGAAGCCTCCCGTGGCCTGCAACAGCAGAACAACGAGATCGAACAGGCGGCGACGGCCGTCAACGAGATGACCGCAGCTGTGGAAGAAGTGGCGCGCAACGCCGTGTCGACCTCCGAAGCCTCGAACCAGTCGACTCAGGCCGCCCGCGAAGGTCGCGACCAAGTGGTGAAAACTGTCGACGCGATCCAGACCATGACCCACGACGTGCAGAACACCGCGCAGATGATCGAAGGCCTGGCCGCACAGGGCCGCGATATTGGCAAGGTGCTTGACGTGATCCGCGCCATCGCCGAGCAGACCAACCTGCTGGCCCTCAACGCTGCGATTGAAGCGGCACGTGCCGGTGAAGCCGGTCGCGGGTTTGCGGTGGTGGCGGACGAGGTGCGTGCCTTGGCCCATCGCACCGCGCAATCGACCCAGGAAATCGAAAAAATGGTCGCCGGTATTCAGAACGGCACCGGTGAAGCGGTTTCGTCGATGCAACAAAGCAACCAGCGTACCCAGACCACGCTGGAAATGGCCCGCGCCGCCGGCGTGGCGCTGGAGCAGATCACCCAGTCGATCCATCAGATCAACGAGCGCAACCTGGTGATCGCCAGCGCCTCGGAAGAACAGGCGCAGGTGTCTCGCGAAGTCGACCGCAACCTGGTCAACATCCGCGATCTGGCCACGCAATCGGCGGCCGGGGCCAACCAGACCAGCGCCGCCACCCATGAGCTGTCGCGACTGGCGGTGGATTTGAACGCCATGGTGGCGCGTTTTGTGATTTGAGAAATGCGATTGCGCCGACGAGTGCGTGCTCTCTTCGGCGAATCAACTGCTTCAAGACAAGTCTACTTTGATGAAAAGTGAGAGTGAACTCGGCCCCTGAATTCCTGCGCGACTTTTCAAACGATAGTAGGCAATTTTATTGCCATTGCCTTTCTCGCGAATAGTGTTGCCACTGAGCCTGACAATGGTGTCTGAGTCTGCATCTTTTACCTTGGTAGTTGAAACTGGATCAGCATCAAACGAGCCGTAATAAAAAGGGATGGTTTCGCCGAGTCGCTGTCCTTTGTAATGCGAAATAGTAATTAGAACTTCGTCGTTATTCGTATCCAGATAGTCCTGCGTAATACCTTGCCTGATGATTTCTGGAGGAAATTTCGGTGCTTGTCCTGGTTCTCCATCATTTGGAGCAGTTCTATCGACTGTAAAATAATTGGATTCTGAAAGTTCTACATTTCCTCCAAGGTTGACAGTGTAGTCAACTTCGTAAGTTCCTTCATTTGTAATGGGGCCAACGGGAATGTGGACCATAATAGGGAAAGTGCTCGGATCAATAGGGGTGGTAAAGGGAAAGCGCGTCTCACGCACTGGTATTCCTGATAAATTTAATTCGACATATCCCTGAATCCCTGGAAACATGTTTCCACGTGTAAAATCTGGGATCAGTACTCGCAGGGGAGATTCTAATATCTTTGTGGGGATCAGGTTTTCTTGGCCGCCCGGGATGTTTGCTAATGCATCTGGAATGACCGGTGGAGGGCTCTGGTTATTTAGCTTTTTCATGATTTGTTACTCCGTAATTGTAATGGGTTGGCAATAACCGAGTCAGGTTTGTACTGGATCATTAGATCGTTATGCTTGTGCCCCGGATACTGTCAACTCTGACAGCTAGACTGCTCAGTGATAGTTCTGCACTATGCGCAGTTGTACTTCTCGTTCACCTTGTAGCCCGAGTGGGTGGCGCGTTTCGTGATTTGAGATACGGTGAAGGCTGGACACCGCGCAATCAGGAGACGTGCATGCGCTATTCAGCCTTGACCCAACGCATCGCCGGGGAGGGCGCAGCGGCCTGGAAGATCCATGACCGAGCGCTGGCGTTGCGCGCCGAGGGGGTCGATATCCTGCTGCTGAGCGTGGGCGATCCGGATTTCGATACGCCATTACCGATCATCCACGGCGCCATCGACAGCCTGCTGGCCGGCGATACCCATTATTCCGAGGTGCGTGGCCGCCTGGCGCTGCGCACGTTGATCGCCGCCCGCCATCAGCGGCGCAGCGGTCAGGTGGTGGATGCCGAGCATGTGATCGTGCTGCCCGGCGCGCAATGCGCGGTGTATTCGGTGGCCCAATGCCTGTTGGACCCTGGCGATGAAGTGATCGTCGCCGAGCCGATGTACGTGACCTATGAAGGCGTGTTCGGCGCGTGCGGCGCGACGGTGGTGCCGGTGCCTGTGAGGCCGGAGAACGGCTTTCGGGTGGACCCCGCCGATGTCGCCACGCGGATCACCCGCAAGACTCGCGTGCTGTTGCTCAACAGCCCCAACAATCCGTCCGGCGCGAGCCTCTCCCTGCTGATCTGGCAAGAGCTGGCGGCGCTCTGCGTACGTCACGATTTATGGCTGATCAGCGACGAGGTCTACAGCGATCTGCTGTACGAGGGCGAGCACATCAGCCCGGCGAGCCTGCCGGGCATGGCCGAACGTACGGCGACCATCAACAGCCTGTCCAAATCCCATGCCATGACCGGTTGGCGGGTGGGCTGGTCGATCGGCCCGAAAGCGCTGGCCGAACATCTGGTGAACCTGTCGTTGAGCATGCTCTTCGGCCTGCCGGATTTCGTGCAGAAAGCTGCGGAGGTCGCGCTGCAAAGCGATCTGCCGCAAGTGATGCAGATGCGCGAGGAATACCGTTTGCGCCGCGACCTGGTGTGCGAGCGTTTGCGCGGTTGCCCGGGGTTGCAGCCGATTCTTCCGGATGGCGGGATGTTCGTGATGGTCGATGTGCGCCAGACCGGGTTTGGCGCGCAGGCGTTTGCCGAGCGGTTGCTGGAAGATTACGGCGTGTCGGTGCTGGCTGGTGAGGCGTTTGGGCCCAGTGCAGCGGGGCATATTCGCATCGGGCTGGTGCTGGACCGGGTG
The DNA here is from genome assembly GCF_018729515.1 of Pseudomonas sp. MG-9. NCBI lineage: Bacteria > Pseudomonadati > Pseudomonadota > Gammaproteobacteria > Pseudomonadales > Pseudomonadaceae > Pseudomonas > Pseudomonas sp. MG-9. The sequence continues at coordinate 752,912 of NZ_JAHHZH010000001.1, read as the reverse complement.
AAACTGGCCGATGCCTGTGCGCGGATTGCGTTGTGTGCGGTGCGGCTGTTGCAGGCGCGCAGTGCCTGACAGTTTTGTGTTGGCTGAAACGGCCTCATCGCGAGCAGGCTCACTCCTACAGGGAAACGCATTTCAAATGTAGGAGTGAGCCTGCTCGCGATGGCGATCGGACAGGCACTGAAGATTTCAGCCCTGCCAAGCCGCCGGATTCACCAGATTCGCCGGCTTCTCCCCACTCAAAGCCTGCAACAGACTCTCCACCGCACACCGCGCCATTGCCTCTCGCGTCTCATGCGTCGCCGACCCCATATGCGGCGTCGCCACCACATTGTTCAGCTGCAACAACGGCGAATCGTGATTCAACGGCTCACGCTCGAACACATCCAGCCCCGCCGCACGAATCCGCTGATGGCGCAGTGCGTCGATCAGCGCCGTTTCATCCACGACTTTGCCCCGCGAGATATTGATGAAGATGCTGTGCGGGCGCATCAACGCGAACTGCTCGGCGCCGATCAGGCCTTCAGTCTGTGCGGTCAGCGGCAAAGTCAGGCAGATGAAATCTGCCTCTTGCAGCAGCGCTTCAAGACTGCGGTACTGCGCATCGAAACGCGCCTCGACCGCCGGTTTGCGTGACTGACTGTGATAAAGCACCGGCATGCCAAAACCGAAATGCCCGCGCTGGGCCAAGGCCTCTCCGATACGGCCCATGCCGATGATGCCCAGGGTCTTGCCATGCACATCGGTGCCGAAATGCGCCGGGCCGATGTTGCGGTGCCACTGGCCGCTGCGCACCATGTTCGCCAGTTCCACCACGCGCCGGGCGGTGGCGAGGATCAGCGCGAAACCGGTGTCGGCGGTGGTTTCGGTGAGCACGTCCGGGGTATTGCTGAGCAGGATCTTGCGTCGCGTCAGGTAGTCGATGTCGTAGTTGTCGACGCCCACCGAGACGCTGGCAATCGCCTCCAGTTGCGGCGCGAGGTCGAGCAACGCGGCGTCGAGCTTCAGGCTGGCGCCGAGCAAACCGTGGGCGCCGGGCAGGGCGTCGCGCAGTTTCATCAGGCCATCGGCATCGAGGCTGTCGATCAGCGTCACGTCACAGTGTTGTTGCAGGCGCGTCATCAGCGCCGGCGAGAGTTTCTTGTACAGCACGACTTGCTTTTCCATGGGCAAAAATCTCTTCAGGAGTGAGCCGGCACGGGACGCGTGACTACGGCTTTGGCCACGACGCGATCACTGGCACCGGGCTTGAGAAAAATCGTCAGCACCACCGACAGCAGCAACGCGCCGCTCATCAGCAGGTACGAAGCGCCGGGCGAACCGGTGGAACTGTTCAGATAGCCGACCAGGTACGAACCGCCGAACGAACCGAGCGCGCCCATGCTGTTGATCAGCGCCATGGCGCCACCGGCGACGTTGGCCGGCAGGATCTCCGGAACGATGGCGAAGAACGGCCCGTAAGGCGCGTACATGCAGGCGCCGGCGATCACCAGCAGCGTGTACGACCACCAGAAATGCTCGGCGCCCAAGGCGTAGGAACCATAGAACGCAATGGAGGCGATCAGCAGCGGCGGCCAGACGAAGCGTTTGCGCTTTTGCAATTTGTCCGAGCCCCACGACACCGCGAGCATGCCGATCACCGCCGCCAGGTACGGCAGCGCCGACAGCCAACCGGCTTCGATCATGTCCATTTGCGCGCCGGCCTTGAGGATCGACGGCAGCCACAACACAAAGCCGTAGACGCCGATGCTCCAGCAGAAAAACTGCAGGGCCAGGATGATCACCTTCGGCGAACGGAACGCCTCGGCGTAGTTCTTCACCGCTTTGATGCCGACCTGTTCGGCGGCGAGAGCGCTTTCCAGGTCGTGCTTTTCCTGATCGCTCAGCCACGTGGCCTGGGCCGGACGATCATCGGCCAGTTTCCACCAGATAAACGCCCAGAGCACCGCCGGCAAGCCTTCGATGATGAACATCCAGCGCCAGCTGAAATGCTGCACCAGATACCCCGAGACCACCGACATCCACAGCATCGTTACCGGGTTGCCGAGGATCAGGAAGGTGTTGGCCCGCGAGCGTTCGGCGCGAGTGAACCAGTGACACAGGTAAACCAGCATCGCCGGCATCACCGCCGCTTCGACTACGCCGAGCATGAAGCGAATAACGATCAGCCAATAAGCGTTGGAAACCACGCCGGTCAGCGTCGCGAGCCCGCCCCAGAGAATCAGGCTGACGAAAATCAGCTTTTTCACGCTGTGTTTCTGCGCGTAGATCGCGCCCGGTATCTGGAAGAAAAAGTAGCCGAGGAAGAACAGCGCCCCGAGCAACGAAGACAGGCCCGGGGTGATCATCAGGTCGGCGGCCATGCCGGACGCGGCGGCGAAGCCGTAGTTGGCGCGATCCAGATACGCCAGGCTGTAGGTGATGAACACGATGGGCATGATGTACCACCAGCGGCGGGCGGCGAGGGTTGCAGTTTTCATGGTCTTGCTCCTGAGCTTGTTGTTTTTGTCGCAGCAGGTTCAATTAATGGGTTGTCTGGGCGGGCCTCATCGCGAGCAGGCTCACTCCTACAAGGGAACGCATTTCAAATGCAGGAGTGAGCCTGCTCGCGATCAGCGGCCTCGAATTCAGCGATCAGCTCGGACCGGGTCGGCAAACCCTCCATGTCCCCGCGACTCTGCACCGCCCGACTGCCAATCCAGTTCGCGCGTTGCACCGCCTCGGCAAAGCTCTGATGTTCCAGCAGGGCGCTGATCATGCCGACGGCAAACCCGTCACCCGCGCCGACGGTATCGACCACGGTCGCCACCGGCACCCCGGCGACAAAACCCTGATCCAGATGCGTGCGGTAATAGGCACCCTGCGGCCCCAACTTGATCGCCACGGCTTCGGCGCCCTGATCGAGATAAAACGCGGCGATGTCCGCCGGGTCTTCAAACCCGGTGAGCAAGCGGCCCTCGCTCAACCCCGGCAACACCCAATGGGCGAGGGCGGCGAGGCGGTTGATCTCGCGGATCATCTCTTGCTCGCTGGCCCACAGGCTCGGGCGCAGGTTCGGGTCGAACGACACGCTGCGCCCGGCATGGCGCATGCGTGTCATCAGCTCGAAAGACAGTTCCCGCGCGGTGGCTGAAAGCGCCGGTGGAATCCCGGTGGCGTGCAGGTGACGGGCGCTCAGCAGGCTGGCATTGATCGACTGTGGCGACAGATGACTGGCCGCCGAACCACGGCGGTAATACTCGACCTGCGGGTCGCTGCCATCGTCGTTGCGGGACTTGAACTGGAAACCGGTCGGGTGCTGGTGATCGACCGCGACATGGCTGCAATCCAGACCTTCCTTGATCAATGTCTCGACCACAAAACGCCCAAGGGAATCGTTGCCGATCCGGCTCAGCCACGCCACGTTGAAGCCCAGGCGCGACAGGCCGATCGCCACGTTACTGTCAGCGCCGGCGATGCGTCGGTGGAAGTGTTCGACTTCGGCCAGATCACCGGTCTGCTCGGCGACCAGCATCGCCATGGTTTCGCCAAACGACAGAATATCGAGATCAGACATGGGCAGGCTCCAGGCGCGATTGGCCAAGGCGGGCGAGGGCGGCGACGTGCTCGGTGGTCAGCGCCACCAGGTCATCGCCCTGCAACGGGTATTCGGCGGCACGCATAACGCCTTGGGCCATGTGCCGCAGCAGTTGTTCCCACACATGCAGATCACTGACGGCCGGTGGCACGGCGACCAGTTTGCCGTCGGCGCGGCGGGCTACGGCTTTGCAATGCACGTAGCCGACATGCCGCCCGAGCAGGCGTGCGGCGTTGGTGGCGGACTGATCCTGCCACTGCCAGTTGCCGATATCGAAGGTCATTTTGATCGGCAGGTTGTGCTGCTCGACGGCAGCAAAAAAGCGCTGGAATGGCTCGATGCGGCCGCCATGCAAGGTCTGGTCATTCTCCACCAGCAACTGCACCGGGCTGTTGCCCAGCAGTTGTTTCAGCACCTGCAGATCACAGTTGTCGGTGAAGTAACCGAGCGAGACTTTCAGCCATTTCGAGCCAAACGCCTCTGCATGTTGCAGGGCGCTGATCAACTCGGGATTGGGCCGCGACTGACCGGCAAGCCACAGTTCGGTCGGTGAGGAATAGATGCTTTGCAGACCCTGCGCCTGGGTGGCGGCCTGCAGTTGCTCAGGCACTTCACGGGTCAGCAGCTCTTCACGCCATTCGATGCGATCGGCGCCGGCAGCGGCCAGCACCTCGATGAAGAAGTCCTGCCCGCGCTGGCGTACAAGGTCGGCGCCGTAGCTGGACAGGCTGATGGAAACGGCAGGTTTATTCATTGTTATTTACCTCTGAAACCGGTTTCATTTTTGTTCAAAAAAAATCTGATGGATCTTTGTCGGGCTTTCGGGCGCCATCGCGAGCAGGCTCACTCCTACATTTTGAATGCGCTCCCCTGTAGGCGTGAGCCTGCTCGCGATGGCGCCACAACAATCACCGCAAAGATCCTTGGGTAGAACCCCGCTCAACCAGCACCGGCGCAAAATCCAGCCTGCGCACGGCCTCGACATTCCCACGCAAGCGCTTGAGCAGACACTCAAACGCCCGCGCCCCGATCTCGGCCGTCGGCTGGGCGAGGGCGGTAATGCCGTTGCCCACCAGCGGATACCAGTCCAGGTCATCCAGGGCAATCAGCCCCACGTCCTCGAACAACCGGCAACCGATTTCGCGCAGGGCGAGGGTGCAGGCCAGCGCGGCCACGCCGTTGGCGCAGAACAGTGCTTTGGGTCCGTTAGCCGGCGTGTTTAAAAAGTCTTGAAGATGCGTCGCAAGGGACGGGCCGGTTTCCAGTACCGCCCCGGTCAACCCGGAACGCTGGGCAATCTGCAACTGAAAACTGCTGACCCGTTCGATGCGCGAACTGGTGCCGTCAAAGGGTTCGGTCACCAGCAACATGTCGCGGTAGCCACGCTGTTCAAGGTGCGTGAGCGCCATCTCAACAGCTTGCGGGTTGTTCAGCCCGACCATGTCGCTGTCGAGGCCATCGACCTTGCGATCCACCAGCACCAACGGCATTTCGCGGTGCAGTTCGTGCAACTCCTCACGGTGATGCCCGAGGGTGTTCACGATCAGCCCTTCGATGTTGTACGAGCGCAACAGCGCCAGATGCTGGCGCTCCTGCTCGTCGTCGCGGTCGGTGTTGCACACCACCAGGCTGTAACCGTGCGCACGGCAGGCGGTTTCCACCCCGTGCATCACGGCAATCGAATAAGGGTTGCGGATATCGGCCACCAGCATGCCGATCAGGCGTGTGCGCCCGCGTTTCAGACCACGGGCCATTTGGTTCGGACGGTAGCCGAGTTCGCTGATGGCCTGTTCGATGCGCAAGGCAATGGCATCGGAGAGCAGGGCGCGGTCATCACCGATGAAGCGCGAGACGCTGGCCTTGGACACGCCAGCGCGTTCGGCGACATCGAGCATGGTCACGCGGCTGCGCTGGGCGGCGGAGAAGTCGTTCACGGTCTGAAAACCTTATTATTGGATGTGTTTGGTCCAACGGCTGGCATGGCGCTGAAACCGGTTTCAGGAAACACCAGAACCCGCTTGGTCGTCAAGTGAATGTAAGCGTATCTGTGACTGTCGGCGATGACTGGCACTGGACCGCGAACGCTCAAGCGCTCAATGGATCAGCCAATAACGTCTGGAAATGGGATATGGCCTTAGCCAAATAGTCCGGCGGCGATATTGATCGAAAACCCTAGAATCGCGGTATTGAAGACGAAGCCGATCAGCGATTGCGCCAACACGATCTTGCGAATATCGCGGGTAGCGACGCCGACGTCAGCGGTCTGCACCGCCACGCCGATGGTGAACGAGAAGTACAGAAAGTCCCAGTAGTTGGGCGTGGTCAGGCCTTCGGCGAAACGCAATGCCGGTTCCTTGCCATCCCAGGTGTAAAACAGGCGCGCGTAGTGCACGCAGAAGATCACGCCGATCAGCAGCCATGAACCCACGACCGTGAGCGCGGTAAACGCGTAGTGCAGAAGTTTGTGATGGGTATCCAGATCCTTGGTGCCGGCCAGCTCCAGAGTGATGGCGGCCAGGCTCGCCAACGCCGCAATACACACCACAAACAACACCAGTCCGGCGTTTTCGTCTTCGATGACGGCGATGCGTTTGACGTCCGGCGCCTTGGCGCGCGCGGCGAGCCATAACATCAGGATCAGGTAGGTCCAGACACCGGCGTTCCAGCCGATGAGAAAGTTGCCGACGATGGATTCGGCTGGGACCAGAAGACCGGTGGCAAGGCCGACCAGAGCGGCGGCGGACAGGCGAGGGTGGGTACGGGCGAGGAAGCGCATGGGGACTCGATGGGCGAGGACGTAGAAACACCTTAGCCCAGCGATGTGCTGCCTGACTACCAGCCAGTAAACCTTGTAGAAGTGAGCCTGCTCGCGATAGCGCTGGCATATTCAACACTGATGTTGACTGAATGGACGCTATCGCGAGCAGGCTCACTCCTACAGAGGGTTAGTGGTGTCTGGTGAAGCGTTGTACGAGCTTCATGACCACGACGAAGAACAACGGCACAAAGATCACCGCCAGCGTTGCGGTGATCATCCCGCCGATCACCCCGGTGCCGATTGCCTGCTGGCTCGCCGAACTGGCGCCGGTGGCGATGGCCAATGGCACCACGCCAAGGATGAACGCCAGCGAGGTCATCACAATTGGCCGCAGACGCAGGCGGGCTGCCTGCAACGTGGCATCGATCAGATCGTGACCTTCGTCATACAGGCTCTTGGCGAATTCGATGATCAGGATCGCGTTCTTCGCCGACAGACCGATGATGGTGATCAGCCCGACCTTGAAGAACACGTCGTTGGGCATGCCGCGCAAGGTCACGGCCAGCACCGCGCCGAGCACACCGAGCGGCACCACCAGCAGCACCGAAGTCGGAATCGACCAGCTCTCGTACAGCGCCGCCAGACACAGGAACACGATCAGCAGCGACAGGCCCAACAGAATCGGCGCCTGACTGCCGGACAGACGTTCCTGCAACGACAACCCCGTCCATTCCTGACCCAGACCTTTCGGCCCCTGGGCGACCAGACGCTCAATCTCAGCCATCGCCTCTCCGCTGCTGTGCCCCGGCGACGGTTCGCCGGAAATCGCGATCGCCGGATAACCGTTGTATCGGGTCAGTTGCGCCGGGCCTTGTGTCCATTTCGCCTGAACGAACGCCGACAGCGGCACCATGTTCCCGGCGTTGTTGCGCACGTGCATTTTCAGCAGGTCATCGACCTGACTGCGCTGATCGCCTTCGGCTTGTACCACCACGCGCTGCATCCGCCCCTGATTGGGGAAGTCGTTGATGTAGGAAGAGCCCACGGCGGTGGACAATACGTTGCCGATGTCAGCGAACGACACGCCCAGCGCGTTGGCCTGCTTGCGATCCACTTCCAGTTGCACCTGCGGCGCTTCGGCCAGCGCGCTTTCACGCACGTTCATCAGCACCGGGCTTTTTTCCGCAGCGGCGAGCAGCTCGCTGCGCGCCTGCATCAACGTGGCGTGGCCGAGGCCGCCGCGATCCTGTAGACGGAACTCGAAACCGCTCGACGTGCCGAGGCCGTCTACCGGTGGTGGCAGCACGGCGAACGCGACGGCGTCCTTGATCTGGCTCAGGGCGATGTTGGCACGGTCGGCAATCGAGGTGGCCGAATCATCGCTGCCGCGTTCGGACCAGTCCTTGAGGGTGGTGAACGCCAGTGCCGCGTTCTGCCCGCTGCCGGAGAAGCTGAAGCCGAGAATCACCGTGCTGTCGCCGACTCCGGGTTCACTGGCGTTGTGGGCTTCGATCTGTTCGACCACCTGCACCGTACGGTTCTTGCTCGCACCCGGCGGCAGTTGAATGTCGGTGATGGTGTAACCCTGATCCTCGACTGGCAGGAACGAGGAGGGCAGACGCGCAAAGCACAACCCCATGCCGATCAGCAGCACGCCGTAAATCAGCAGATAACGCCCGCTACGCTTCAATGCGTAACCGACCCAACCCTGGTAGCGATCGGTCAGTCGTTCGAAGCGGCGGTTGAACCAGCCGAAGAACCCGCTCTTCTCGTGATGCTCGCCCTTGGCAATCGGCTTGAGCAGTGTGGCGCACAGCGCCGGGGTCAGGGTCAGCGCGAGGAACGCCGAGAACAGGATCGAGGTGGCCATCGACAGCGAGAACTGCCGGTAAATCACGCCCACCGAACCCTGCATGAACGCCATCGGGATAAACACCGCCACCAGCACCAGGGTGATGCCGATAATCGCCCCGGTGATCTGCTTCATCGCCTTGCGTGTCGCCTCTTTCGGCGACAGGCCTTCGGTGGCCATGATCCGCTCGACGTTCTCCACCACCACGATGGCGTCGTCCACCAGAATGCCGATGGCCAGCACCATGCCGAACATGGTCAGCACGTTGATCGAGAAACCCAGGGCGAGCATGGTGGCGAAGGTGCCCATCAGGGCCACGGGCACCACCAGCGTCGGGATCAGCGTGTAGCGGATGTTCTGCAGAAACAGGAACATCACCGCAAACACCAGCAGCATCGCTTCGCCGAGGGTGTAGACAACCTTGGTGATCGAGACCTTCACGAAGGGTGAGGTGTCGTACGGAATCTTGTACTCGACACCGGCCGGGAAGTAGCGCGACAGCTCGTCCATCTTCGCCCGGATCAACGTGGCGGTCGCCAGGGCATTGGCCCCCGGCGCCAGTTGCACGCCGACGGCGGTCGACGGTTTGCCGTTCAGGCGTGTGCCGAACTGGTATTCCTGACTGCCAATCTCGACCCGCGCCACGTCACCGATGCGCACGGTGGAGCCGTCACGGTTGGCCTTGAGCACGATGTCGGCGAATTCTTCCGGGGTCGACAGCTGACCCTTGACCAGAATGGTCGCGGTGATTTCCTGCGTAGACGGATTGGGTAAATCGCCGATGCTGCCTGCCGATACCTGGGCGTTTTGCGCGACGATGGCGGCGTTGACATCGGCCGGGGTCAGGTTGAAACCGATCAGCTTCTGCGGATCGATCCAGATCCGCATCGCCCGTTCGGCGCCATACAACTGCGCCTTGCCGACCCCGTCGATACGCTTGATTTCGTTCATCACGTTGCGCGCCAGATAGTCACTGAGCGCCACGTCATCGAGTTTGCCGTCGCTGGAGGTCAGGGTGATCAGCAACAGGAAACCGGCAGAGACTTTTTCCACCTGCAAACCTTGCTGGGTCACCGCTTGCGGCAGCCGCGACTCGACCACTTTGAGGCGGTTCTGCACGTCGACCTGGGCCAGTTCCGGGTTGGTGCCCGGCTGGAAGGTGGCCTTGATCGTCGCGCTGCCGAGGCTGCTCTGCGATTCGAAGTACAGCAGGTGATCGGCGCCGTTGAGCTCTTCCTCGATCAGGCTGACCACGCTTTCATCGACGGTCTGCGCCGAGGCGCCAGGGTACACGGCGTAGATTTCGATCTGCGGTGGCGCGACGTCGGGGTACTGGGCCACCGGCAATTGCGGAATGGCCAGCGCACCGGCCAACAGGATGAACAGGGCGACGACCCAGGCGAACACCGGGCGATCGATAAAGAACTGCGGCATATAAAAGCGTCCTGCTTACTGACCAGAGGTCTGGGCAAGTGGAAGAGGGGTGTCGTCGATCTGCACTTTTTCGCCGGGGCGGGCGTGTTGCAGGCCTTCGATGACAATACGGTCGCCGGGCTTGAGGCCGCCGGTGACGATCCAGCGGTCGTTCTGTACGGCGCCCAGTTGCACCGGTTGCTGTGCCACGCGCAGTTGATCGTCGACGGTCAGCACCTGGGCCACGCCGGCGCTGTCACGCTGGATGGCACGTTGCGGCACGCTGATGCCGTGCTGGATAACGGCTTGCTCAAGGCGTACGCGGATGAAGCTGCCCGGCAGCAGGTCGAGGTCCGGGTTGGGGAACTCGCTGCGCAGAATGATCTGGCCGGTGCCCGGATCGACGGTGATGTCGCTGAACAGCAACTTGCCGGGCAACGGATACAGACTGCCGTCATCCTGAATCAGCGTGGCCTTGACCTGATCCTGACCGACTTCCTGCAATTGCCCGGAACGGAAGGCGCGACGCAGTTCATTCAGTTCTCGGGTCGATTGAGTGAGGTCGGCGTGGATCGGGTTGAGCTGCTGAATCAACGCCAGTGGTGTGGTTTCGTTCTGCCCGACCAGCGCACCTTCGGTGACCAGCGCCCGCCCGACGCGCCCGGAAATCGGCGCGGTGACGGTGGCGTAACCCAGATTCAACTTCGCGCGCTCCACCGCTGCCTTGTTCGCCGCCACATCAGCGGCGGTTTGTCGGGCATTGGCGCGGGCGTTGTCGTAGTCCTGAGCACTGATGGCCTTGTCGTCGATCAACTGCGCGTAGCGCTGCTCCTGCAACTTCGCCTGGAACGCGTTGGCCTCGGCCTTGCGCAGCGCGGCTTCGGCGCTGTCCAGATCAGCCTTGAACGGTGCCGGGTCGATGCGGAACAGCACGTCGCCCTTTTTCACGTCGCTGCCTTCGCGGAAGGTGCGTTGCAGCACCACCCCGGCCACCCGCGCACGCACTTCGGCAATGCGTGGTGCGGCGATGCGCCCGCTCAGTTCGCTGCTGATCGACAGGGGGCGGGCCTCGATGGTTTCGATGCGCACGGTGGCCGGCGGTGCTTGCTCTTCGGCCTTCGAGGACGAATCACAGGCACTCAACGACAGTGCGACGGCGATCAGGCCGAGCCCGGCCAGCAGATTTTTCGACATGTACCACCCCCAATATTGAAGCCCGCATCCTACGGCCAGACGCCGAGGGTAGCGGTGAAGCTTTGTAGGCGCTGTGTGAAATTGTGTAAGGGTTTTACTCAGGGACGGGTGAGGGCGTATATCCTTTACGCCTTGCAATTTATTGCGACAGATAAACCGCTATCGCGAGCAGGCTCACTCCTACAAGGTTTGTGTTGGTCACAGATTTTGTGTCTGGCAGAGTTCCAATGTAGGAGCGAGCCTGCTCGCGATGAGGTCCGAACAGTCGCCACAGCACTTTTCTGGAACACCCCATGCCCAACATCCTTCTGGTCGAAGACGACACCGCCCTCGCCGAACTGATTTCCAGCTACCTGGAGCGCAACGGCTATTCCGTCAGCGTGATCGGGCGCGGCGACCATGTGCGTGAACGGGCACGGATCAATCCGCCGGACCTGGTGATCCTCGACCTGATGCTGCCGGGTCTCGACGGGCTGCAGGTCTGCCGTTTGCTGCGCGCGGATTCGGCAACGTTGCCGATCCTGATGCTGACCGCCCGCGACGACAGCCACGATCAGGTGCTGGGTCTGGAAATGGGCGCCGACGACTACGTCACCAAGCCGTGCGAACCTCGCGTTCTGCTGGCCCGGGTGCGGACCTTGCTGCGCCGCAGCAGCCTCGGTGAACCAATGACCGTCAATGACCGGATCGTCATGGGCAACCTCTGCATCGACCTGTCCGAGCGCACCGTGACCTGGCGCGAGCAGCCAGTGGAGCTGTCCAGCGGCGAATACAATCTGCTGGTGGTGCTGGCCCGGCATGCCGGTGAAGTGCTGAGCCGCGATCAGATCCTTCAGCGCCTGCGCGGCATCGAGTTCAACGGCACCGACCGCTCGGTGGACGTGGCGATTTCCAAGTTGCGGCGCAAGTTCGACGACCATGCCGGCGAGGCGCGCAAGATCAAGACCGTGTGGGGCAAGGGTTACCTGTTCAGCCGTTCGGAATGGGAATGCTGAGCTGATGTTCAGAATCCTGTTTCGCCTGTATCTGGTGACGATTATTTCCTATAGCGCGGCGATCTATCTGGTGCCGGATCTGGTGATCATGGTGTTCCGTGATCGCTTCATCACCTATAACCTCGACTTTTCCCGAGGCCTGCAATCGCTGATCACTCGCCAGTTTCACGCCGTGCCCCGGGACCAATGGCCGGCACTGGCGCAGTCGATGGACAAGGACTTTCAGCCGCTGCAGATCGTTCTGGCGCGCATCGACGACGCCGAGTTCACCGCTGCCGAGCAGGAACGGTTGCGTCGCGGCGAGAACGTGGTGCGCATTGGCGATTGGGGTTGGAGGACGTTGGCGGTCACGCCGCTGAACGATGACGTCGCCGTGCAAATGGTGGTGCCGCCGGATCCGCTGGACGTCAATCTGTTGTATTGGAGCATCAACGTGCTGATCGGCGCGAGCATGCTCGCCTGCCTGCTGCTGTGGATCCGCCCGCACTGGCGTGATCTGGAACGCCTCAAAGGTGCCGCCGAACGCTTCGGCAAGGGCCACTTGAGTGAGCGCACGCAGATCCCGGCCAGCTCCAACATCGGCAGTCTGGCGAATGTTTTCGACACCATGGCCGGCGACATCGAGAACCTGCTCAACCAGCAGCGCGACCTGCTCAATGCGGTGTCCCATGAATTGCGCACGCCGCTGACCCGTCTGGATTTCGGTCTGGCCCTGGCGCTGTCCGATGACTTGCCGGCGACCAGTCGCGAGCGCCTGCAAGGGTTGGTGGCGCACATTCGCGAACTGGATGAGCTGGTGCTGGAGTTGTTGTCCTACAGCCGCCTGCAGAATCCGGCACAATCGCCCGAGCAGGTCGAGGTCTCGCTGGACGAGTTCATCGACAGCATTCTGGGCAGTGTCGATGAAGAACTGGATTCACCGGACATCGTCATCGATGTGCTGCTGCACGGTCAGCTCGAACGGTTTTCGCTGGACCCGCGCCTGACCGCCCGGGCCATCCAGAACCTGCTGCGCAATGCCATGCGCTATTGCGAGAAGCGCATTCAGATTGGCGTGCAGGTCAGCCTCGATGGCTGCGAGATCTGGGTGGACGACGATGGCATTGGTATCCCGGATGACGAACGTGAGCGGATTTTCGAGCCGTTCTATCGCCTCGACCGCAGTCGCGACCGTGCCACCGGTGGGTTTGGCCTGGGCCTGGCGATCAGCCGCCGGGCGCTGGAGGCGCAGGGCGGGACGTTGACGGTGGAGAGCTCACCGTTGGGGGGGGCGCGGTTCCGGTTGTGGCTACCGACTACTGCCTGAGTATCAAATCCCTGTAGGAGCTGTCGAGTGAAACGAGGCTGCGATCTTTTGATTCTGATTCTTGAATCAACATCAAAAGATCGCAGCGTGCCGCAGCTCCTGCAGGGGTTGTGTGTTGTTCAGATCAGTTGGTTCGATTGAATCAGACCAACCCCGGCCGTCTGCATCCGCTCCATGGCCGCCGCCAGTGATCCATCCATATCAATGGCGCGACAGGCATCCAGCACCACAAACGCATTGAACCCGGCCGCCCGCGCATCCAGCGCGGAAAACATCACACAGAAATCCAGCGCCAGCCCGACCATGTACACCGTGTCGATACCGCGCTCCTTCAGATAACCGGCCAGCCCCGTGGTGGTCCGCCGGTCCGCTTCGAGAAATGCCGAATAACTGTCGATATCAGGATTGCAGCCCTTGCGGATGATCAGTTGCGCATGGGGCAGATCCAGTTTCGGGTGAAACTCGGCACCGGTCGTGCCTTGCACACAATGCTGCGGCCAGAGTGTCTGCTCGCCGTAGGGCAACTGAATCACGTCGTAAGGCTTGCGCCCCGGATGACTGGAGGCAAAGGACGCGTGGCCGGTCGGGTGCCAGTCCTGTGCAATGACCACCTGTTTGAACAGGCCACCGAGGCGATTGATCAGCGGCACGATCTGATCGCCTTCGGGCACGGCCAACTGGCCGCCGGGGGTAAAGTCGTTCTGCACGTCAATGACCAGCAGGGCGGTGCGGGGTGACATCTGCATCGGTGCTTGCTCCTTGGATAATCGCCCGCTCAGCATAGTGGAGCGGCACTCACGCGCCCAGTTTGTCGACCAAGTGTTTTGCCAGGTCTTCCAGCGCCAGCGCCGGGTTGTGCCCGATCAACATCCACGCATGTTCACCCTCGGTCCAGTACACCACGTTCATCTCATGCCGTCGTTCGTGAGCCAATGGCCGGCGGCCGCTGTTGGAGCGGGTCACACACAACGCCAGCGGCCCATGTTTCGCGTCCAGATAGGTCAGTTGTGCAATCGGCACGCCGTCGTACTCAAGCATCTGTGCACGCTTGAGTTCGGCACCCGGCAACTTCACCAGCGCTGGCGACAGATTCAGCCCCAACCGCGCATCCACCGTACGCAGTTGCGCGCGCTGACTGGCTTCGTCGCTGGGCAGGTGGTCGAGGGTCTGTGGCACATACAGCGCCATGTAGTCGCCTACCAGCGCGCGCCAGTTATGCGATTGCTGCGCTTGCCAGGCGATCAACAGGCGATCGGCCAACACGCCGCCAGCCACCAGACTCGCGGCGGCCGCACCGATAAACCAGCGACGGCTCAGGCCCGGCCGCTGGGGCGGGGCGATGGCATCGAGGCGCGCCTGCAAACGCTCCAGTGGCGCCTGTTGCGCCAGTTCGTCATAGGCCTCCTTGTAGGGCAGGCTGCTGCGGTCGAGCCATTGCACGCGCAGGCTGAGCAACGGGTCGTCGGCAATCGCGTTGTCGAGCTGGCTGCGGTAGGCCGGGTCCAGCTCGTCATCGAGGTAGGCCGTCAGTTGTTCGTCGGAGGGTTTGTTCATGGGTGGTCACCTCCGGTAGTTTTTGGCACGGCTTGCAGGGGCGGATATTCCGCCAGTTTCAGGCGCGCAGTGGCCAGGCGACTCATGACCGTACCGATCGGTACTTGCAGGATCTCGGCGACCTCGCGGTAGGACAAACCTTCGACATACGCCAGGTACACGGTTTCGCGCTGGGCTTCGGGCAAGGCATCGACCCGGCGGATCACCTGCGCCGCCATCACGTGCGTCTGCGCGGCGTATTCGCCATCGAAGGCCAGTTGCCCGTCGGCATCGACCTGACCTGCGCCCTGACGAACCCGGCGCGCGCGCACTTCGTTGAGCCAGATCGAATGCAGGATGTTCAGCAGCCAGCGATCCATGCGCGTGCCGGCCACGTATTGCCCGGCACGTTCCAGCGCCCGCACACAGGTCGCCTGCACCAGATCCTCGGCCACGTGCCGATTGCGCGACAGCAGCAGACCGTAACGCCACAGTCGCGCCAGATGCTGTCCGAGTTCTGCTCTGAATGCCTGATCGCTGACGATGATGGCCTTCCTTTATCTAGTTCAGGTTTTCGATGAATCGTTGATGGCTTCGGCCAGGTCCTGGTATTCCTCGCAGGACGTGCCGCAAATCGATTTGATCTGCTGCAACTGCTCCTGCGCCAGATCGACGCGGCCTTTGATCACATAGGCTTCACCGAGGTATTCACGCACTTGCGCGTACTGCGGATCGAGTTTTACCGATTGCAGGTAATAGCTGATGCCCTCATCGGTGCGCCCCAGTTTTCGCGTGGCGTAACCGCGATAGTTGAGGGCTTTGGCGGTGTTCGGTTGTTTCAGGGTGTCGAGCAGGGCCAGGGCTTCTGCGTATCGACCGTCCTTGGCCAAGCGGTAGGCGTAGTCGGTGCGATCGGCATCCGGCACGGCGCTGCTGGTTTGCAGCACGCATTTGTGCGATTTGCTGTCCCAGACTTGCCCTTTTGGGCAGTTGGGCTTCTGCACGGGCGCACTTTCATCGCCATTGGCAAAGGCCGTCGACGCGGACAATGCGGTCACCAGCAGCAACGGGGCGGCGAACATAACGGAACGGATAGTCATGGGCAAGGCTCCACAGAGGGTTATGTTTCACTTTGAACACCACAGCACGGCATTTTATTCATTGCTTTGTCAGGGTCTGTTCAAGGTACGCGCAAATCGTGGCGTTATGCTCAAGAACGCCAGTCGTCCATCCAGCGCCTTGCCATGCCGCCGCGCTGACACACGAGGAACTGCCATGAAAGATCAGGTCCATCACTCTGCCGCCGCCGGCTACAAGACCGCCGCCGATACCTACGTCAAAGGTCGCCCCGACTATCCGCCGCAGGTCAGTCAGTGGCTGACACAAGCGCTGGGCCTGGACAGTCACAAGACCGTCATCGATCTGGGCGCCGGCACCGGCAAATTCACCGGACGGCTGGCGGCCACCGACGCGCAGGTGATCGCCGTGGAACCGGTGGCGCAGATGCTGGAAAAGCTCTCCGCGGCCTGGCCCGACGTGCTGGCCGTGAGCGGCACCGCGACCGATCTGCCATTGCCCGACGCATCGGTGGACGTGGTGGTTTGCGCGCAGGCGTTTCACTGGTTTGCCACGAAAGAAGCCTTGACCGAAATTGCCCGGGTACTCAAACCCGGCGGCAAGCTCGGCCTGATCTGGAACCTGCGCGACGCGCAGGTCAGCTGGGTGCCGAAACTCGACGCCATCGTCAACGCCCATGAAGGGGATACGCCGCGTTATTACACTGGCCAATGGCGCGAAGCGTTTCCGCATCCGGCGTTCGGGCCGCTGCAATTGCAGCAATTTCACCATGGGCACACCGGCTCGCCGGAAGACGTGATTTTCAATCGGGTGCGCTCCACCAGCTTCATCGCTGCCTTGCCGCAGGCGCAGCGGGACAAGGTCGATGAGCAGGTCCGCGCATTGATTGCCTCGGAACCGGCATTGCGTGGGCGGCATGTACTGACGGTGCCGTATGAGACGGCGGCGTATGTGGGGGTGAAGGGCGGTTAGATCGGGGCGGCTTCATCGCCAGCAGGCTGGCCCCACACTGTTCGCGTCGAATACAAAAAACCTGTAGGAGCTGCCGGAGGCTGCGATCTTTTGACGTTGAAGATCAAAAGATCGCAGCCTTCGGCAGCTCCTACAGGCACTTGAGCGCGGAAAATTCTCCTGGGGGAGCCAGCCTGCTGGCGATTGGCGGCGCAGCCGATTTCAGCCAGTCCCGCATTTGGCCGAACCGCCGTCGTGATGCCTTGTTATAGTTCGGGCCTCATTTTCTGCCCGGTAAAGGATCACTGCCATGTCTCAATACACCGCCTTCAGCGTCGAACTGGCCGACAACATCGCTCATGTGCAGATCAATCGTCCGGAAAAGATCAACTCGATGAACGCCGCGTTCTGGAGCGAGATCGTCGAGATTTTCCAGTGGATCGATGACACCGACGAAGTGCGGGTGGTGGTGCTCAGCGGCAACGGCAAACACTTTTCCTCCGGCATCGACCTGATGATGCTCGCCGGCGTTGCCAATGAGCTGGGCAAGGACGTCGGCCGTAACGCGCGCCTGCTGCGGCGCAAGATCCTCACCCTGCAAGCCTCGTTCAACGCCGTCGACAACTGCCGCAAACCGGTGCTGGCAGCGATTCAGGGCTACTGCCTGGGCGGTGCGATCGACCTGATTGCCGCCTGCGACATGCGTTACGCCGCCGAAGACGCGCAATTCTCGATCAAGGAAATCGACATCGGCATGGCCGCCGATGTTGGCACTTTGCAACGGTTGCCACGGATCATCGGTGACGGCATGCTGCGTGAACTGGCTTACACCGGACGCACCTTTGGCGCTGAGGAAGCGCGCAGCATTGGTCTGGTCAATCGCGTTTACGCTGACAAGGACCTGCTGCTCGAAGGCGTGATGGACATTGCCCGCGACATCGCCGGCAAGTCGCCGATTGCGGTCACTGGCACCAAGGAAATGATCAGCTACATGCGCGACCATCGTATCGACGACGGCCTCGAATATGTTGCCACCTGGAACGCCGCCATGTTGCAATCCACCGACTTGCGCGTGGCCATGGCCGCCCATATGAGTAAACAGAAACCCGAATTTCTGGATTGAGAAACCATGACAGCTCGCTGGACCACTGCAGTACTGGACACCGATCAACCCGGCGGCTGGGCCGTGGCGCGCAGCCCCGAAGGCTTTCTGTTCGATGACAACGGCGCGCTGTTCGCGCGGGAATGGCTCAAGCGCCAGGACCTGTCAGTCCTCGCCGAACACGGCATCGGCCACCTCGATGGCGAGCCGGTGTATTTGCTGGAATTGCACAATGCCAGCGAAGTGCCGGGTTGCAACTGGAAGGGCCTGCGGGCGTTCATGCTGGATGGCGATCACACGGTCTACAAGGTGCTGGGTTATGCCGCGCAGATCGGCACCTGGGCGCGCGAGCATCGCTTTTGCGGCAACTGCGGGCAGGCGATGACGCAGGTGTCGCGCGAGCGGGCGATGTATTGCCAGCCGTGCGAACTGCGCAGTTACCCGCGCATTTCACCGAGCATGATCGTGCTGGTCACCCGGGGGGACGAGATCCTGCTGGCGCGCTCTCCGCGTTTTGTCAGCGGGGTCTACAGCACGCTGGCCGGGTTCGCCGAGCCGGGCGAGTCGGCGGAGGATTGCCTGATTCGCGAAGTGCGCGAGGAGGTCAGTATCGAAGTGAAGAACATCCAGTACATGGGCAGCCAGTGCTGGCCGTTCCCGCATTCGATGATGCTCGGGTTCCATGCCGAATACGCCGGTGGCGAGATCATCTGTCAGGAAGACGAGATCGAAGACGCCCAGTGGTTCAATGTGCACGATTTGCCGCCGTTGCCGGCGTCAAAATCGATTGCCCGTTACCTGATCGACGTCTACGTGGCGCGCCGTTTAGGCCACGCTGAACCAGTGCTGCCAGGCTAACCGCACGGTCAGCCCCAGCACCACAGTGATGAACACCGGACGAATGAACTTGGCGCCGCCGCTGATCGCGGTGCGCGCCCCGAAGAAGGCGCCGACCATCACCGACAGGCCCATGCTCAGGCCGATGATCCAGTCCACTTGCCCGGAAAACACGAACACCGACAGCGCCGCAATGTTGCTGACGAAGTTCATGCTGCGCGCCACGCCGCTGGCCTTGACCAGATCGATCGGGTAGAGCAGCAGGCTGCTGACCGTCCAGAACGCGCCCGTGCCGGGACCGGCCACGCCGTCATAGAACCCCAGACTGAAGCCCTGACTCGACTGCCATTTCTTTTTGATCGGTGCATCGCTGTCCAGCGGCGCTTTTGGCGTACCGCCGAACAACAGGTACAGGCCACAGGCGAAGACGATCACCGGCAGCATCTTGTTCAGCCATTCCGCCGGCAGGTAATGGGCGACGACGGCACCGGTCAGCGCGCCAACCAGGGTGCCGACGATCGCGTGCGTCCACTGCCGAGGATGGAACAGCTTGCGCCGGTAGAAAGTGAAACTGGCGGTGGCCGAACCGAAGGTCGAACTCAGCTTGTTGGTGCCCAGCACCAGGTGCGGTGGCAGGCCGGCGGTGAGCAGTGCCGGTGTGGTCAACAGACCACCGCCGCCGGCGATGGCATCGATGAAACCGGCAATGAAAGCGACGAGGGCCAGAACGGCCAGGGTGGTGAGGTCAACGCTGAGTTCGAAAGGCATGGAATCGGCTTATTCGGCAGGGCGCAGAAGGGCTGCGGGGAAGGGCTGACATGTTACTCATTTCCAAGTGTTGCGGCGACCCGTATGACCCCATCGCGAGCAGGCTCACTCCTACAGGGGGAGCGCATTTCAAATGCAGGAGTGAGCCTGCTCGCGATAGGGTCAGTCCTTTCAACTCAAAACCCAACTGTTGCCCACCCAACACTCATACAACAAAGCTCCCTCCAGCAGTGCAGTCAAAACCCCATAACGCCCAACAAAACCGGGCATTTCGAGCCTGGCACGCTTGCTGCTCTATCACCCCCATCTCCGCAAATGTCCCGAGGACACGCCAATGAGCAAGCAAGCCGTGAAATTCGCCTACTGGGTGCCGAACGTCAGTGGCGGCCTGGTGGTCAGCAAGATCGAGCAGCGCACCGACTGGGGCATCGATTACAACCGCAAACTGGCGCAGCTCGCCGAGGCGGCGGGTTTCGAATATGCCCTGACGCAGATTCGTTTCACCGCCGGTTACGGTGCTGAGTTCCAGCATGAATCGGTGGCGTTCAGTCACGCATTGCTGGCCGCCACCCGCACGCTCAAAGTGATCGCCGCGATTCTGCCGGGGCCATGGCAACCGGCGCTGGCGGCCAAGCAATTGGCAACCATCGACCAGCTCACCAATGGCCGGATTGCGGTGAACATCGTCAGCGGCTGGTTCAAGGGCGAGTTTCAGGCCATCGGCGAGCACTGGCTGGAGCACGACGAGCGCTATCGACGTTCCGAGGAATTCATTCGTTCGCTGCGTGGCATCTGGAGTCAGGACAACTTCAGCTTTCGCGGCGACTTCTACCGTTTCGACAACTACAGCCTCAAACCCAAACCGCTGGGGAGTCCGGAGATCTTCCAGGGTGGCAGTTCACGCGCGGCGCGGGACATGGCGGCGCGAGTGTCCGATTGGTATTTCACCAACGGCAACAACGTCGAGGGGATCAAAGCGCAGGTCGATGACATCCGCGCCAAAGCGGCGGCGAACCATCATTCGGTGAAAATCGGCGTCAACGCCTTTGTCATCGCTCGCGACACTGAAGAAGAGGCGCGGGCGGTACTGGCGCAGATCATCGATCAGGCCGATCCCGAAGCGGTGAATGCCTTTGGCGACGCCGCGAAGCAGGCGGGCAGGGCGTCGCCGGAGGGTGAGGGTAACTGGGCGAAGTCGACGTTCGAGGATCTGGTGCAATACAACGACGGCTTCAAGACCAACCTGATCGGCACGCCGTTGCAGATCGCCGAGCGGATTGTGGCGCTGAAAACGGTGGGCGTGGATCTGGTGCTGGCGGGGTTTCTGCACTTTCAGGAAGAGGTGGAGTATTTCGGTCGACGGGTGTTGCCGTTGGTGCGGGAGCTGGAGGCTGAAAAGGCTGCCGCCGTCGCCTGAACACTACAAACCGCCCTGTAGGAGCTGCCGAAGGCTGCGATCTTTTGATCTTGCTTCTAAAGATCAACATCAAAAGATCGCAGCCTTCGGCAGCTCCTACAGGGGGAACTATGTGGACTTAGAGGCCCAGTTCGGACAGCCCCGGATGATCATCCGGGCGCCGCCCCAGCGGCCAGTGGAACTTGCGTTCGCTTTCCTTGATCGGCATGTCGTTGATGCAGGCATAGCGCTGGAACATCAGGCCGTGCTCATCGAACTCCCAGTTTTCATTGCCATAGGAGCGGAACCAGTTGCCCGAATCGTCATGCCATTCATAGGCGTAGCGCACGGCAATGCGCGTATCGGAGTAGGCCCAGAGTTCCTTGATCAAGCGGTAGTCCAGCTCTTTGGCCCATTTACGGGTCAGGAAGGCCTTGGCTTCTTCACGGTTATGGGCGAACTCGGCACGGTTACGCCACTGGGTGTCCAGGGTGTACGCCAGCGACACCCTCTCAGGGTCGCGGGAGTTCCAGCCATTTTCGGCCAGACGTACTTTTTCAATGGCCGATTCACGGTTGAACGGCGGTAAAGGCGGACGCACTTGGGCAGCAGTCGACATTTTCAGTCTCCCGATCTAATTAACGATTAAACAACGGTCAGGCTTATTTAAGGCGTTACAGGTCCAATAACTTACGCGCCATGCATTGCGCATTATCAGCGGCACTGTGATCACCCATCACAAGCGCTACGGTAATGGCGCCGTCAATCAGGATCAGCAACTGTTTGGCCAGTCGTTGCGGTTCCTCGGCGCCATGTTCGGTACACAGCTCGCACAGGTAGTCGAGCAGCTTCTGTTTGTGGTCTTTGGCGACCTGGCGTACCGGGTCTTCGGGGTCACCGGTTTCGCCACTGGTATTGATGAAGGCGCAACCCCGGAAGCCTTCCGAGGCGAACCAGCCCTTGAGTACGGTAAACAGGTTGAGCAAGCGATCGGCCGGGGTTTCGGCCTGATCGACAGCGCTTCTGTACCACTGCATCCAGCGCACGTCACGGCGCTGCAGGGCGGCGACGGTCAACGCCTCCTTGTTGGCGAAGTAGCGGTAGATGCTTTTTCTGGAGACGCCGGCGGTCTTCACCAGAAGATCCATGCCGGTGGCAGCGATGCCACTTTTGTAGATCAACTTTTCGGTGACATCCAGAATGATGTCGCGGGTTTCGTTGCTAGTGATTTCGTTCATGTGGTGAACAGTAGAATGATCGTTCTCCTTGGTCAAGGCGTTTTTTGAAAATCAAAAGATCGCCGCCTTCGGCAGCGCCTGCAGGGCCCCATGTAGGCGCTGCCGAAGGCGGCGATCTTTCAAGTTCTTTACAGACCCTCACAAGACCCGAACCGAGCGATGGTGTAAGCTCTCGGGTTCTTCGGATTCGACCCATTGCGAGCCCTATGCCGTTGCTTTTCAAACGCTCTTTGCTGCCCAAACTGCGCAGCTTTCCGCTGACTGCCGAGGCCGTGACCATTCTGTCCGGCGCCGCCGAGTTCCGTCGTTGCCTGCTGGAGAAAATCGCCGAGGCGACCCAGCGCATCTATATCGTCGCGCTGTATCTGCAACACGACGAGGCCGGTCAGGAAATCCTCGATGCCTTGCATGCCGCGAAGCTCAAGCGTCCAGAGCTTGAGATTGTCGTGGTGGTCGACTGGCTGCGCGCCCAGCGCGGGCTGATTGGTGCTGGCAAACAGCCGGGCAACGCCGCGTGGTACCAGGAAATGACCCGCACTCACCAGAGTGAAGTGCCGGTCTACGGTGTGCCGGTGCAAACCCGCGAGCTATTCGGCGTCCTGCACTTGAAAGGCTTCGTGATCGACGATTGCGTGGTCTACAGCGGTGCGAGCCTGAACAACGTGTACCTGCACAAGTTCGACAAGTACCGTTTCGACCGTTATCACGTGCTGCACAGCCGCGAACTGGCGGACTCGATGCACCACCTGGTCAAGCACGGCCTGATCGAATCCAAAGCTGTGCATCGCCTCGACCTGCCGAACCTGCCGACCACCCGCAGCCTGCGCAACGACATCGGCGACCTGCGCAGTCGTCTCAAATACGCGGCGTATGACACCAGCGCCGGCAGCACGGCGCATACCGGTTTGTCGGTGAGTCCGCTGCTGGGCGTGGGCAAGAACAACCCGCTGAACCGGGTGATTGTCGAGCTGATCGCCAGCGCGCAAAAGCAGCTGACCATTTGCACTCCGTACTTCAACCTGCCATTGCCGATCATCCGTGAGGTCAACCGCGCGCTGGCCCGTGGGGTGAAGATCGACATTGTGGTCGGTGACAAGACGGCCAACGATTTCTACATTCCGCCGAGCGAGCCGTTCAAGGTCATCGCGGCGTTGCCATACCTGTACGAAATCAGCCTGCGCCGCTTCGCCAAGCGCCATCAGCGCAACATCGACAGCGGCCAGTTGAACCTGCACCTGTGGCGTGATGGCGACAACAGCTATCACCTCAAGGGCATGTGGGTCGACCAGCGCTATACGCTGTTGAGCGGCAACAACCTCAATCCACGGGCATTCCGCCTGGACCTGGAAAACGCGTTGCTGATCGATGATCCGCGGGGCGAGTGGCTGCAGCCACGGGCGAAGGAGCAGGAAGAGATTTTCCGCAATACCACGCGGATTGCCAGCTTCCAGAATCTGGAGACCTTGCCGGAATACCCGGCGGCGGTGGCGAAGTTTTTGAAGCGGGTGAGTCGGGTGCGGATCGAGCGGTTGCTCTACCGGATTCTGTAACCGTTAAAAGCAAAAGATCGCAGCCTCCGGCAGCTCCTACATTGGGAATGTGAACATCCTGTAGGTGCTGCCGAAGGCTGCGATCTTTTTTACTGGCGACTCAAATCTGTCAGTTCAGACCCAGCTTGCCACGCAATGTGGACAGGTCTTCCGCCAAGGTATTGACCGGACCAACCAGCGCCTTGCGATCGTTCTCTTTCACTTTGTCGTAAGTCTCGAAACCACCGTCACTGGTCTTGTACTTGGCGAGGATCTTGTCCACGGCGGCAAAGTTCTTGTCCACTTTGGCAGCGAACGCCTTGTCCTGTTTCTCGATCTGCGGACGGAACAGGTCGACGATTTTCTTCGCGCCGTCGATGTTGCCCTGGAAGTCGTACAGGTCGGTGTGGCTGTAGCGATCCTCTTCACCGGAGATCTTGGTTGCGGCAACTTCTTCCAGCAGCGCAGCCGCACCACCGACGACTTTTTCCGGCGGGAAGGTCAGGCCGGCAACGCGGGTTTGCAGGTCTTTCACGTCGCTGTCCAGTTTGTCCGCCAAGGCGGTAAGGCCTTCGGTGCTCTTTTCCGAAAACAGCGAGTACTCGATGCGGTGGAAACCGGTGAAGTCTTCGGCCTTTACGCCTTTTTCGTGGTCGTCGACGCGCGAATCGATGGACGCATCGAGGTCACTGAACAGCTCGGCAATCGGTTCGATCGACTCGTAGTACACGCGGGTCGGTGCGTAGAGCTTTTGCGCGGTGGCCAGGTCGCCTTTCTTCACGGCATCGGTGAATTGTTGAGTGTGGCTGCCCAGCTCATCCAGTTGCTCGGTGACGTAGATCTTGTAGTCCGACACCGGGCCGACCAGATCCAGCGGCGCTGTCGCGGCGAAAGCCGACAGCGGGGTGTTGAGCAAACCGAGGGTCAGCAGTAACGCGAGTGGCGACTTGTTCATGGAGCGGCTCCGAGGGTTTTTAGGGTTAGGCAGCTGTTTTGGGGTGTGTGGCGTCGAGCAACGAGCGACCGATGAAGTCCGTGTCGCCGGTGACACCCGGCAGGGTGAAGAAATAGCCGCCGCCGACCGGTTTGAGGTATTCCTCGAGTGGCTCGCCGTTGAGTCGGGTCTGCACGGTGATGAAGCCTTTCTCCAGGTCGGCCTGGTAGCAGATGAACAGCAGGCCCATGTCGAGCTGGCCGTTCTTGTTCACGCCGTTGGAGTAGTTGAACGGTCGGCGCAGGATCAGATTGGCCTGGCTCGCGGCAGTGCGCGGGTTGGCCAGACGGATGTGCGCGTCGAGTTTGGTCAGCTTGCCTTGCGGGTCCTTGCTGTAATCCGGGACCTCGGTCTCATGCTGGGCGCCCATCGGTGCGCCCGTGGTCTTGACCCGACCGATGATGCTTTCCTGTTCCTGCAGTGGCGTGCGGTCCCAGCGCTCGACGAAGTTGCGGATGATCCGCACCGCTTGATAGCTGCCGTGCGCCGCCCAGGCCGGTTCATCGCTGCCCGGTTGCACCCAGACAACCTTGTCCATCGCCTTGGCGTCGTTGGAGTCGGGGTTGGCCGAGCCATCGCGGAAGCCGAGGAAGTTGCGCGCCGATTGCGCCGGCACCCCCGGTTTGGCCGGCGCTTGCGGCGGCACGCTGCCTTCCTGTTTCCAGCGCACCAGCAGCAGGTCCGGCAGGTTCTTGACGATGTCGCGCAGGGCGTGAATGTTGGTGTCGGCGGTGTTCGAGCAGAACTGCAGGCTCAGGTCGCCGTGGCAGCAATCAGCCTCAAGCGCATCGTTGGGGAAACCGACCATGCGTTGCAGGCGTTTCGGTTTGGCGCCGGCCAGACCAAAGCGCTCATCGAACAGCGACGCGCCCACCGACACGGTGATGGTCAGATTGTCCGGGGTCACGACCGGGCCGAGAATGCCGGAGTCCGGCGGCGGCAGTTTCGGGTCGATCTGCGCCACGGGGCCGCCCTTCATCAGGAAAGCGATGCGCTCGTTGAGGGTGCGAAACAGCCGCTCCAGGTCCTCGCGATCGCTGGCCAGCACGTCGAACGAAACGAACATGCCGGACGCCGGGCGCGGGGTGACGATGCCGGTCTGGTGCACGCCGTGGAAGTCGTGGCGGTCTTCGGTCTTGTCGCTGCTCGGCGCTTCGGTGACTTGCGCCGGTGCCGCGGCCATCGCCGGGCAGCTCAGTGCCGAACCGGCCAGTGCCACACCGGCGACACCCATGCCCATCAGGAGGCGGCGACGTTGCAGATCGAGGTTTTGCAAATCTTTCATCGGTAGTGGTCTTCTGCTTACAGGCCGGAGAGGCCGAGGGCGGGATCGATGCCATCCAGAGCGTCGGCCAGGGCCTTGGCCTTGTCGGCGATCTGTTTGCGTTGTTCGCCGCTGACCGTGTCGTAAGTGGCGTAGCCGTCCTTGACCTTGAAGCTGTTCAATACGTTGTCGAAATCGCTCAGTGCGGTATCGATTTTCGGCAGCAGATCCGCCGCCGATTTGCTCAGCATGGGCCGCAGCAACTCGACGACCTTGTGCGCGGTTTCCAGGTTGCCGGCGAAACCGTTGAGGTCGCCTTGGCTGTAGCGTTCTTCTTCGCCACTGGCGGCGCGCACGTCAGCCAGGGTGTTGAGGTTGCGCACCACGATGTTGACCAACTGCTCCGGCGGCAGCGACTGGGCCAGCAGTTGTTGTTTGAGGGTGGTGACGTCGGCCAGCAGGCGCTCGGCGACCGGGTTCAGACCGTCGAGATTGCGTTGCTGGAACAGCGCGTATTCGACCCGGTGGAAACCGACGAAGGCCGGATCCTGCTCGCGTTTCTCGAAATAATCGGCGCGGGCATTGATGCTGTTGTCCAGTTCCGCCAGGCGCTGCGCCGCCGGGGCCAGACGCTGATAGGCGGCACGCGCCGGCAGGTACAGCGCTTGCGCCTGACTCAGGTCGCCGCTGGCAATCGCCTGATTCAACGCCGTCACGGCTTTGATCAGCGCGCTGCTCTGGCTCGCCAGATACACACGGAATTCCGACAGCGGCCCGACGAAGGCGACCATCGACGGCTTGGCCTTGGCGGCGGCATCGGAGGCCGCCGTTGGCGTTACGTGCAGCACGCCGCGTGGGTTGCTCAGCAGCCCACAAGTGATGGCGTAGTCGCCGGGTTGCAGGTTGGCGTTGATCACCTGGCTCAGACCCGGGGCGATGTTCTCGCGCTCTTCGATCACCAGCACGCCGTCGAGGATTTCCCATTCCACCGCGCGGTCGGAGCGGTTGACGATGCGGAAACTGGCACGGCCGGCCGGTACGCTCAGCTCGTTCGGATCACAGCTATGGGCGTTGATGTTGACCACCACTTCGTCATGGTTGTGCTGACGCTTGGCCGCCGCCATTTTCGAGGCGTAGTAGAACAAGCCACCGGCGGCGATCATCACGACCACCGAACCGGCCACCGCCCAGCGCAAGGCGCGGGGAGGGGAGGCCTGAGGAGTATTAGGCTTTGACATGGGTGCCCTTATTGGCTGGAAACGGAAGACGATTTGCCGGCTGCCTGGGCGCTGGAGGGCGGGGCTGGCAGGAAGAACATCACCAGCGCCAGCACCAGATAGATCAGGTACGCGCCGAGGGTGCTGACGGTCGGCGCATCCTGATAACCGAACATGCCGGCCAGCACCGAGCCCAACGGGCCGTCCATCGGCAGCGTCGCGCTGAAGTCGAACAGCACGGTTTGCAGGTGATTCCACACGCCCGCTTCATGCAGCGCCTGCACCGAGTTGGCGAGGATCCCGGCGGCAACCACGAGGATGAACAGCCCGGTCCACTTGAAGAACGCCGACAGGTTCAGGCGCATGCTGCCGCTGTAGATCAGGAAGCCGACGATGATCGCCAGCACCAGGCCGAGCAGGGCGCCGACCGGCGCACCCGGGCCTTCGCTCTGCTGGAACACGGCGAGCAGGAAGAACACGGTTTCCAGACCTTCACGGGCCACGGCGAAAAACACCATGGCGATCAGCGCGATCACCTGGTGCTTTGAAGAGGTCAGGGCGTGGTCCAGTGACGCCTGCAGCGAATGCTTGATCGAGCGTGCGACCTTACGCATCCAGAACACCATCGAACTGAGAATGCCCACGGCCACCAGACCCACCACGCCTTCAAACAGCTCCTGCTGCTTTTGCGGGAATTCGGCGCTGACCAGTTCCAGGCCACCGCCGACCAGCAGCGCCAGCGCGGCAGCGAGAAACACGCCGATCCACACCGCCGGCATCCATTGGCCACGGCCGGTTTGTTGCAGGTAGCTGGCGATGATGCCCACGATCAGGGCAGCTTCAATGCCTTCACGCAGCATGATCAGAAAGGGAACGAGCATTTGCGGCAACCACGAGTGATTTAGATAGGTGGCTAAGTTGTAACATAATGACACTCATTCCCAAATGGGTATGGTTGACATTTACCTGAACATTCGCTGAACGACCTGTTTTTCGCCCCCCGCACAAACCCAGGTAGGAGCTGCCGAAGGCTGCGATCTTTTGATCTTGGTTTTTAAGTCAAAGTCAAAAGATCGCAGCCTTCGGCAGCTCCTACAGGCTTGTGGTGAGTCGAGTTGACTGGGGTAAGATGCCTGTCACTCAAAAACCACAAGGTCTGCTTCGCTCCATGTCGGAAAAAGACACCATCGCCGTGCAACTGGTGCGTGAAGCGCTGCTGCAAAGTTGTGCCCCGGGCATGGCCACGGAAGACGTCTTGAACAAGGTCGGGATTGATCCGGCCCGGCTGCAAAGCGCAGAGGGCCGGGTGCCCGCCTCGCAATACGCGAAACTCTGGCGATTGCTGGCCCGACGCGGCGATGACGAGTTCTTCGGCATGGACCCGCGCGCGCTCAAGTCCGGTAGCCTCGAGTTCCTCTGTCGCAGCGCCATGGCGCAACCGACCCTGGCCGCCGGCCTGAACATGGGCCTGAATTTCCTCTCACTGATGCTGGAGAAAATGCCGGCGCAGCTGGTGCATCAGCAAAGTCTGGCGGAAATCGTCCTGCTCGAAGACGACCCCGAACCGCGCCGCGCTTTCACCTATTTCACCTACTGGATGATCGTCCACGGCGTGGCCTGCTGGCTGGCGGGGCGGCGGATTCCGATTCTGGCGATCGAACTGCGTTGCGCCGAGCCGGACTTCTGTGACGACTACCGGGTGATGTTCTCGGAAAACCTGCGTTTCGACCGCCCGCGCACGCGGATGATCTTCGCCGCCGACTGCCTCGATCTGCCGATCAAGCGCACGGCCGAGGAGCTGAAGCGCTTCCTGGCCCACGCGCCGGCAAACATTCTGGTGAAGTACCGCGACCCGGAGAGCCTTGCCAGCCGGATCAAGCACGACCTGCGCCAGTTGCCCGCCGAACGATGGCCGGAAACCGAGGCCCTGGCGCAACAACTGTGCATGTCCGCCTCAACCCTGCGCCGACGCTTGTCGGAAGAAGGGCAGACCTATCAAGGCCTCAAGGACAGCGTGCGCAAGGAACTGGCGATCACCTGGCTGGCGGAGCCGTCGATCAGTTTTGTCGAGATTGCGACGCGGCTGGGGTTTGCCGATGCGAGTTCGTTCTACAAGGCGTTTCGCAAGTGGTCGGGGTCGAATCCGGGGCATTACCGTACGCTGATCCTGAACGTGGCAGTCTGAACCGGCCCTATCGCCAGCAGGCTGGCTCCACATTTGAAATGCGCTTCCCCTGTAGGAGCTGCCGAAGGCTCGGGCCGCGTTCGGACGATCTGTTGACTTTGACTTTAAAAAACAAGATCAAAAGATCGCAGCCTGCGGCAGCTCCTACAGAGGCTTGTTTGAAATTATGCAAACATGGCCAAACCAATCAGCCAGATTGACAGCTTTGACCATTGCCCCAAGCCCCGCGCAGCGCGACTATCCCTCTGTTGTTTACGGTTCCCAGCCTAATAAAAACACCGAGGGATTCTGGCAATGCGCGATTATTTGTCTGCCACCGAACAGTTCAACTATCAGCACACCGTGGACGCTGCGCTCAGCGGCACGCTGGAGGCGCTCAACGCCTGCGTCGAATGCTGCGATCGTCACGCCTTGCCGGGGCGCATTGCGCTGTTCTGGGAGGGGCGCGATGGCGCCAGTGCGACGTACACCTTCAGCGACCTGCAGGACAAAGCTGCGCGTTTTGCCAATTTCCTTCTCGCCCAGGGCGTGCAGAAGGGCGACAAGGTCGCCGGCCTGCTGCCGCGCAACATCGAACTGCTCATCACCGTGTTCGCCACCTGGCGCATCGGCGCGGTGTATCAGCCGCTGTTCACCGCGTTCGGCCCCAAGGCCATCGAACATCGCCTGAACAGTTCCGGTGCCAAAGTGGTGGTCACCGACGCCACCAACCGGCCGAAACTCGCTGAAGTCGCCGATTGCCCGACCGTGGTCACTGTCGGCGGCGCCAAGGGCCAGGGCATCGTGCGGGGCGATTTCAGTTTCTGGGCCGAGCTGGCCAACAATTCCAGCGTCTGCGAGCCGGTCCTGCTGACGGGCGAAGACCCGTTTCTGCTGATGTTCACCTCGGGCACCACCGGCCCGTCGAAAGCGCTGTCGGTGCCGCTCAAGGCCATCGTCGCGTTCCAGAGTTACACCCGTGACGCGGTGGATCTTCGCCCCGAAGACGCGTTCTGGAACGTCGCCGATCCGGGCTGGGCCTACGGCATCTATTTCGGCGTTACCGGGCCGATGGCAATGGGGCATCCGATCACCTTTTACGATGGCCCGTTCACCCTCGAAAGTACCTGCCGGGTCATCAACAAATACGGCATCACCAATCTCACCGGCTCGCCGACCGCGTATCGCCTGTTGATTGCCGGCGGCAACGAGTTCGCCAAATCCATCAAAGGCAAGCTGCGCATCGTCAGCAGCGCCGGCGAACCGCTGAACCCGGAAGTGATCCGCTGGTTCGCTGACAACCTCGGCGTGGTCATCCACGACCATTACGGCCAGACCGAGCTGGGCATGGTCCTGTGCAACCACCATGGTCTGGAACACCCGATCCACCTCGGCGCCGCCGGTTTCGCCTCGCCGGGCCACCGCATCGTGGTGCTCGACGAGCAATACAACGAACTCGGCGTCGGTCAGCCGGGCATTCTCGCCATCGACCGTCCGCAATCGCCGATGTGCTGGTTCGGCGGCTACGAGGGCGTGCCGACCAAGGCCTTCGTCGGTAATTACTACCTGAGCGGCGACACCGTGGAATGGAACCCGGACGGCAGCATCAGCTTCGTCGGCCGCAGCGATGACGTGATCACCACCTCGGGCTATCGCGTCGGTCCGTTCGACGTCGAAAGCGCGCTGATCGAACACCCGGCAGTGGTCGAAGCGGCGGTGGTCGGCAAGCCGGACCCGGAACGCACCGAGCTGGTCAAAGCGTTCGTTGTGCTCAACCCGCAATACCGCGCCGAACCTGCGCTGGCCGAAGAGCTGCGCCAACACGTGCGCAAACGTCTGGCCGCGCATTCGTACCCGCGGGAAATCGAATTTGTCAGCGAATTGCCGAAAACCCCAAGCGGCAAATTGCAGCGCTTTATCTTGCGCAACCAGGAAATCGCCAAGGCTCAAGAGGCCGCGGCGCACAACGTTTCAGCTTGAATCAGGAAGTCAGTCATGCAGATCGAGAACAAGGTTTTTATCGTCACCGGCGGCGCGTCCGGCTTGGGGGCGGCCACCGCTGAATTGCTGGTCAACGCCGGCGCCAAAGTGATGCTGGTGGACATGAACGCCGAAGCCGTTGCCGCGCAGGCCCAGCGCCTCGGCGCGCAAAGCGTGGTCGCCGACATCAGCAATGAAGCCGCCGCCGAGGCCGCCGTACAGGCCACGGTCAAAGCCTTTGGCAGCCTCAACGGTCTGGTCAACTGCGCCGGCATCGTCCGGGGCGAGAAGATCCTCGGCAAGAACGGCCCGCATGCACTGTCCAGTTTTGCCCAGGTGATCAACGTCAACCTGATCGGCAGCTTCAACATGCTGCGTCTGGCCGCTGCGGCCATCGCTGAAAGCGAAGCGAATGCCGACGGTGAGCGCGGGGTGATCATCAACACCGCGTCGGTGGCGGCGTTCGACGGCCAGATCGGTCAGGCAGCGTATTCCGCCTCGAAAGGCGCGATCGCCAGCCTGACCCTGCCGGCCGCCCGTGAGCTGGCGCGCTTCGGCATCCGCGTGATGACCATTGCCCCGGGCATTTTCGAAACCCCGATGATGGCCGGCATGACCCCGGAAGTCCGCGAGTCGCTGGCCGCCGGCGTGCCGTTCCCGCCGCGCCTTGGGAAACCTGCCGAGTACGCCGCGCTGGTTCGGCATATCATCGAAAACAGCATGCTCAACGGTGAGGTGATCCGTCTCGACGGCGCCTTGCGCATGGCCGCCAAGTAAGGAGGATTTGTCATGACTATTTCCAACGATCCGATTGTTATTGTCAGCGCCGTCCGCACCCCGATGGGCGGTTTTCAAGGCGAACTGAAAAGCCTCACCGCGCCGCAACTGGGCGCCGCCGCGATCAAGGCCGCGGTTGAACGCGCCGGGGTCGCCAGCGACGCGGTCGACGAAGTGTTGTTCGGTTGCGTATTGCCCGCCGGCCTCGGCCAGGCGCCTGCGCGGCAAGCGGCGCTGGGTGCCGGGCTGGATAAATCCACGCGCTGCACCACGGTCAACAAGATGTGCGGCTCGGGCATGGAAACCACCATTCTCGCTCACGACATGCTGCTGGCCGGCAGCGCCGACGTGGTGATCGCCGGCGGTATGGAAAGCATGTCCAACTCGCCGTACCTGCTGGACCGTGCCCGCGCCGGTTACCGCATGGGCCATGGCCGGGTGCTCGATTCGATGTTCCTCGACGGCCTCGAAGACGCCTACGACAAGGGTCGCCTGATGGGCACCTTCGCCGAAGACTGCGCCGAAACCAACCACTTCAGCCGCGAAGCGCAGGACGCCTTCGCCATCGCCTCGACCACCCGCGCCCAGCAGGCGATCAAGGACGGCAGCTTCAAGGCCGAGATCGTTCCGCTGACCGTGACGGTCGGCAAGGAGCAGCTGCTGATCAGCAACGACGAGCAGCCGCCGAAAGCCAAACTGGACAAGGTCGCCACCCTGAAACCGGCGTTCCGCGAAGGCGGCACG
This sequence comes from Pseudomonas sp. MG-9, assembly GCF_018729515.1. NCBI lineage: Bacteria > Pseudomonadati > Pseudomonadota > Gammaproteobacteria > Pseudomonadales > Pseudomonadaceae > Pseudomonas > Pseudomonas sp. MG-9. The sequence continues at coordinate 720,249 of NZ_JAHHZH010000001.1, read as the reverse complement.
GTGACGGCGGCGAACTCCAGTTCGATCTCCGACGGCGCGGCGGCGCTGGTGCTGATGCGCCAGTCGCAGGCGCAGAAACTTGGGCTGAAGCCGCTGGCGGTGATTCACGGTCACGCGGCGTTTGCCGACACCCCGGGCCTGTTCCCGGTAGCACCGATTGGTGCGATCAAGAAACTGGTGAAGAAGACTGGCTGGGCGCTGAACGAGGTCGATCTGTTTGAAATCAACGAAGCATTCGCCGTGGTGGCGATGGCCGCGATGACTCACCTGGAAATCCCCCACGACAAACTCAACGTGCATGGCGGCGCCTGCGCGCTGGGCCATCCGATCGGTGCCTCGGGTGCACGGATTCTGGTGACCTTGCTCTCGGCCCTGCGCCAGAAAGGCCTGAAACGCGGGATTGCGGCGATCTGCATCGGCGGTGGTGAAGCCACGGCCATGGCTGTGGAATGCGTTTACTAAACACGCGGACTCTGTAGGAGCTGCCGCAGGCTGCGATCTTTTGACTTTGATTTTAAAAACAAGAGCAAAAGATCGCAGCCTGTGGCAGCTCCTACAAAGGTGAGTGTTGCGATTCAATTTAAGGATTCACCATGATTCCCAACGAAGACCAAACCCAGATCCGCGACATGGCCCGGCAGTTTGCCGAGGAACGGCTGAAGCCGTTCGCCGCCGAGTGGGATCGCGAGCACCGTTTCCCCAAGGAAGCCATCGGCGAGATGGCCGAACTGGGCTTTTTCGGCATGCTCGTGCCGGAGCAGTGGGGCGGTTGTGACACCGGCTATCTGGCCTACGCCATGGCCCTGGAAGAAATCGCTGCCGGCGACGGCGCCTGCTCGACCATCATGAGCGTGCACAACTCGGTGGGCTGCGTGCCGATCCTCAAGTTCGGCAATGACGACCAGCGCGAACGTTTCCTCAAACCTTTGGCCAGCGGCGCCATGCTCGGCGCTTTCGCCTTGACCGAACCGCAAGCCGGTTCCGACGCCAGCAGCCTGAAAACCCGCGCCCGGCTGGACGGCGATCATTACGTGCTCAACGGCTGCAAACAGTTCATCACCTCCGGGCAGAACGCCGGGATCGTGATCGTGTTTGCGGTCACCGACCCGAGCGCCGGCAAACGTGGCATTACAGCGTTCATCGTGCCCACCGACTCGCCGGGCTACACAGTCGCCCGAGTCGAAGACAAGCTCGGCCAGCATGCGTCGGACACCTGCCAGATCCTCTTTGAGGACGTGAAAGTGCCGGTCGCCAACCGCTTGGGTGAGGAGGGCGAAGGCTACAAGATCGCCCTGGCCAACCTTGAAGGCGGACGCGTCGGCATTGCCTCACAATCGGTGGGCATGGCCCGTGCCGCGTTCGAAGCGGCTCGTGATTACGCCCGTGAGCGCGAGACCTTTGGCAAACCGATCATCGAGCACCAGGCCGTGGCCTTCCGCCTCGCCGACATGGCCACGCAAATCGCCGTCGCCCGGCAAATGGTGCATTACGCCGCCGCCCTGCGTGACAGCGGTCAGCCGGCGTTGGTCGAGGCTTCAATGGCGAAACTGTTCGCCTCGGAAATGGCCGAGAAGGTCTGCTCGATGGCATTGCAGACGCTGGGCGGTTACGGTTACCTCAACGACTTCCCGCTGGAACGCATCTACCGCGACGTGCGCGTCTGCCAGATCTATGAAGGCACCAGCGACATTCAGCGCATGGTCATCTCACGAAACCTTTAAACCCAACCCCTGTGTAGGAGCTGCCGAAGGCTGCGATCTTTTGCCTTTGATTTGTAAAGTAAGATCAAAAGATCGTCCGAACGCGGCCCGAGCCTGCGGCAGCTCCTACAGGGGGAGTATGAATTCAGGAGTTTTATATGAGCTACGAAACGATTCTGCTGGAGAACCACGGCCGCGTCGGCCTGATCACCCTGAACCGCCCACAGGCGCTGAACGCCCTGAATGCGCAACTGGTCAGCGAAGTGAACCACGCCCTTGATGGCCTTGAAGCGGATGCGAACATTGGTTGCATCGTCATCACCGGTTCGAAAAAAGCCTTTGCGGCCGGTGCCGACATCAAGGAAATGGCCGAGCTGACCTACCCGCAGATCTACATGGATGATCTGTTCAGCGACAGCGACCGCGTTGCCAACCGGCGCAAGCCGATCATCGCCGCCGTCAACGGCTTCGCCCTCGGCGGCGGCTGTGAACTGGCGCTGATGTGCGACTTCATCCTGGCCGGCGACAATGCCAAATTCGGTCAACCGGAAATCAACCTCGGCGTGCTCCCGGGCATGGGCGGCACCCAGCGCCTGACCCGCGCGGTGGGCAAGGCCAAGGCCATGGAAATGTGCCTGAGCGGGCGTCTGATCGATGCCGTCGAAGCCGAACGTTGCGGCATCGTCGCGCGGATCGTGCCAAGCGATGAGCTGCTGGACGAAGCCCTGAAAGTCGCCACGGTGATCGCCAGCAAATCGCTGCCGATTGCGATGATGATCAAGGAAAGCGTCAACCGCGCCTTCGAGGTCAACCTGACCGAAGGCGTGCGCTTCGAGCGCCGAGTGTTCCATGCCGCGTTTGCCACGCAGGATCAGAAGGAAGGGATGGCGGCGTTTGTGGCCAAGCGGGCACCGGAGTTTCAGGGCAAATAATGCGTTGACCTGACTGACGCCTTCGCGAGCAAGCTCGCGAAGCTTTTGAGGCAAGATCAAAAGATCGCAGCCTTCGGCAGCTCCTACACATTTTCCCTGTAGGAGCTGCCGAAGGCTGCGATCTTTTGCTTTTAGAGCTGGTAGTTCTTCAGCTCACGCGCAATCACCATCCGCTGAATCTCGCTCGAGCCTTCGTAGATCTGGGTAATCCGCGCATCGCGGTAGTACTTCTCCACCGGATAATCCTCCAGATACCCATACCCGCCATGAATCTGAATCGCTGAGGAGCAGACCTTCTCGGCCATTTCCGACGCGAACAGCTTGGCCTGTGAAGCCTCCGACAGACACGGTTTGCCCGCCGTGCGCAGGCGCGCCGCGTGCAGGATCATCAAGCGCGCCGCGTTGATTTGCAGGTGCATGTCGGCCAGCAGGTTGGCGATGCTCTGGTGTTCGTTGATCGGTTTGCCGAACTGGATGCGATCACGGGAATACACCAGCGCCGCTTCAAACGCCGCCCGGGCGATGCCCAAGGCTTGTGCGGCAATGCCGATGCGTCCGCCTTCGAGGTTGGACAGGGCAATCGCCAGGCCCTTGCCGCGCTCACCGAGCAGGTTGGCCTCGGGAATGCTGCAGTTGTTGAGCGTCACCGCACAGGTGTCGGAAGCGCGAATGCCCATCTTGTGTTCGGTACGATCGACGATGAACCCCGGGGTATCAGTCGGCACCAGGAACGCGGAAATGCCTTTCTTGCCCAGATCCGGATCGGTCACCGCGAACACGATGGCCAGTTTCGCCCGTTTGCCGTTGCTGACGAATTGCTTGGCGCCGTTGATCACCCACTGGCCGTCACGCAGTTCGGCACGGGTGCGCAGGTTGTGCGCTTCGGAACCGGCCTGCGGTTCGGTCAGGCAGAAACAGCCAATCACCTGACCGCTGGCGAGGTCGGCCAGCCAAGTCTTTTTCTGCGCTTCGCTGCCGTAATTCATGACCGGCCCACAGCCCACCGAGTTGTGGATGCTCATGAACGCGCCGGTCGCGCCGTCGCCTGCGGAAATCTCTTCCACGGCCAAGGCGTACGCCACGTAATCGACGTAAGTGCCGCCCCATTCCTCGGGCACCACCATGCCGAGCAAACCGAGTTCGCCCATTTTCGCCACCAGCGCGTCGTCGATCCAGCCAGCCTTTTCCCAGGCTTGCGCATGGGGGGCGATTTCGCCACGGGCAAAGTCCCGGGCCATGTCGCGGATCATCACTTGTTCTTCAGTCAGTTCGAGATCGTGCATGGCTCAGCTCCCGCTCTCAGTAAAACCGTGGAAGAAACTCGCGACATGTTCGGCGTCCAGCGCAGCGAGGGTCGGCGGGTTCCAGCGTGGTGTCTTGTCTTTGTCGATCAGCAGGGCGCGCACGCCTTCGATCAGGTCGCCGCGTTCGAACCACTGACGATCCAGATGCAGTTCAAGCGCGAAGCATTGGTCCAGGCTCAAATAGCGGCCACGACGGAGCATTTCCAGGGTCACCGCCATCGCCAGTGGCGATCGGGTCTCCAGCAGATCAGCGGTGGTGGTCGCCCACGCGTGGCTGTCGGCGACGGTGACTGCGCGCAGTTGCTCGACGATGCTTGGCACGTCCGGCAGGGCGAAGAAATGGTCGATGACCGGGCGCAGTTTCTCCAGCGGTGCATCGGCCAGGGTTTGCACGCCGTTTTTGGCGAGCAGGCCCTGCAGGTCCTTGAGCGGCGTGTCGTGCCATTCCAGGTGATCGAGTTGTTCGTCGAGGCTCGCCAGTCTGCCGCTGTCGACATACCAGTCGGCCAGCCCGCAATACAGCGCATCGGCCGCGCGAATCTGCACGCCGCTGACGCCCAGGTAGATCCCCAGTTCACCGGGAATGCGCGACAGGAAATAGCTGCCACCGACATCCGGGAAATAACCGATGGCCACTTCCGGCATCGCCAGGCGGCTCTTCTCGGTGACCACGCGCAGATCCGCACCTTGCACCAGCCCCATGCCGCCGCCGAGGACGAACCCGTCCATCAAGGCCAGTACCGGTTTGCGGTAGTGATGAAGCGTCAGGTCGAGGGCGTATTCCTCGACGAAGAAGTCTTCGTGCAGCGTGTCACCGCTTTTGAAGCTGTCGTACAGGGATCGGATATCGCCGCCGGCGCAGAAGGCCTTTTCCCCGGCACCGCGCAACACCACGGCATGCACGCGGGCGTCAGTGGCCCAGGCGTCGAGTTGCTGCTGCAACTGGCGAACCATGTCGAGGGTAATGGCGTTGAGACCGGCGGGGCGGTTGAGGGTCAGGTGACCGATGTGATTGCGAACCTCGGCCAGCACTTCGTTTTGCGTGGCATCCATGGACGGCGTCCGCGGGGATGAAGCCTGAGCAGTCATCACTAACTCCCTGCTTTTATTGTCTTTATTCGAAAAGCTCGCGCGCGAGCGTTAACGGATCGTAACAGTGCAAATTTGCCGTGTACAACGGGGATATGTGCAGGGGGAGTTTGCGTTTTTGCCTTAAGAAAAAAACGCCACTGGCTTGTGTAGGAGCTGCCGAAGGCTGCGATCTTTTGATCTTGAAAAACACAATCAAAAGATCGTCCGAACGCGGCCCGAGCCTTCGGCAGCGCCTACAGGGAGTGTGGGTGTCAGGAGAAGACTTCGCCGATGCTGCGCCGTTTGGCGTGAAGTTCGCTGGCGTGGATCAGTTGCTCGAGATCTTCGGGCGTGACGTCGATAAACGCTTCCATATCCGCCAATGCCAGTTTCAAGTCAGCGGCGGTGATGGCCTGGCTATCGATCGGCGCCAGTGCCGGTGCTGGCTCGGCCGGACGTTTCGGGTAGCGGATGCGCGTCAGGTTGTTGTAGGTCAGCGCGCTGAGCAGCATGCACGCGGCGGCGAGCATCACCGGTTCCATGGCTTTCCAGTCCATGGCGATAGTCGCCGGATCGGCCAGCACCAGCGTCAGCGCGAGCGCGCCGGCCGGCGGGTGCAGGCAACGTAGCCAGCACATCAGGATCAGCGCCATGCCCGCTGCCAGACACGCACTGCCCAGGGTTCGGCCCAGCACGTGGGCCACCAGCAGCGCGACAACGCTGGCGCACAGGTAGCCGCCGATGATCGACCACGGTTGCGCGAGCGCCCCGGAGGACACGGCGAACAGCAGCACCGCCGAGGCACCCAATGGCCCGATCAGGTGATAGGCGACTTCATGACCGAACACCTGACTGCATGCCCAGACGCTGAACAGCGTGCCCAAAGCCATGCCGATGGCGGCGCGGCTCCATTCGGTGGGGCGGGTGTTGATGGCGGCGGGGAACCAGCGAGCGAGCATGTGAATCGGGTCCTTGCGGTAAATTCGGGGCAAAAAAAAGGACTCGTCCGTTTCGGAAAGTCCTCGAAGTGTTCCAACATTGGGGGAGGAACATGCACAGTGTGCCGTGCAAACTCGATGCTGACAAATTCATATAAATGCTGCTTCAGTGCATTATTTTTGAGCTAAAGCGACACGTCTCCCGCTCATGAAGCACAAGAGTCCACCCATCGCGGTCAACGCGCTCAGCGCATAGAACATCGTTGGCGCCGGAGTGTGCATCAGCAGGAATCCGCAGATCACCGGACTCAATGCACCGCCCAGCGCCGCCAGATTCTGTGCGCCGTAGTAGCTGCCACGCAGTTCTTCCGGAGCCAGGGTGTCGACGAACAGGAACTCCGACGGGTAAATGATCATTTCACCCAGAGTGAAGATGAACATCGCGATGCACCAGGTGAGCAGGCTATTGGCCAGACTGAAACCGATCAACCCAAGAATGAACAGGCTGGTGCCGGCCGCGATCCAGTAGCGCAACTTTTCGCGACTGAGGAAGCGACCGATCTGGTATTGCAGCAGGATCACCGTAATCGCATTGCAGGCGAGCAGGGCGGCCATGGTTTGCAGGGCGCTTTTCGAATCCTCGACCACCAGCAGGTATTGCGACAGGTACAGGGTGAAGCGCCCGTGCACCACGGTGCTGAGCAGGCAACCACAGGTGAACATGATCAGCGTGCGGTCGTTTTTCAGGGTGCTCAGGGTTTTCAGAAAGCTTTGCGGTTGGCCGATGGCGGTAACCGGGCTGGAATCCCTGGGAATCCCGCTCATCAGGAACACACTGGCGAAGGCAATCGCGGCGGCGATCAGAAACGGCGCAACAGGGTAGACCCCGGCAATCACGACGCCAAGCATCGGCCCGGTGGCGTAACCGATGTTGGTCAGCGTGTAGCGCAGGGAGAATGCCTTGGCCCGTTGGCTCATGGGCAGGTTTTCACTGAGGATTGCCTTGGAGCCGATCAGGAACAACGCCGAGGCGGTTTCGGTGATGATCAGGGTGACGGTGGTCAGATAAAGGTTTTGGGCGAACGTCAGCAGGACAAAGCCCACGGCGCTGGAAAGCATGGCGAGAATCAGCAACCGGCGCTTTTCCAGGCGGTCGATGATGTAGCCGCCATACAGCGCGAGCAGGGTCGCGATGAACACCGCGATCCCCAGGAGCAGACCGACGTCCTGCTGATTGAGCCCGAGCTTGTTGCTCAGGAATAGAGTGAGCAGTGGACTGGTGATGGCGCGGCTGACCACGATGGTTAGCGAGACGATCATCAGGCGGCGGATAACGAGCGAGTAGGTGACCACGGTGGGGCGAATGTCCTTATTTCAGTTGTTTTTCTGATCGGCTGGGCACCGAGTCGGCTGCATCGCGAGCAGGCTCACTCCTACAGGATCCGCATCTAACGACCAGATCCTTTGCAGGAGTGAGCCTGCTCGCGATGAGCCCTGTCCCGGCGACACACTCATCACATCAGCCACCGATCCAGATCGCCCACAGATTCGAGGCTCTCCAGTCGCCGCACAGAGTCCAGCAACCCGTCAGCCTGCCCGCGCGGTAACACCCGCAACGCCAGGCTGAATAACTTCTCCTCCAGTGCCGCATCACTCAGCGGATTGCCCGGCGCGCCCAGCGGCACCTCGACACACAGGCTTGCCATGCGTCCATCGACGGTGCGCAGCGTCACCCACGGCTCGCCATCCTCGGACAGTTGCGGATCGACTTCAAGGTGAATGCGCGCCAGCCATTGAACAATACGCGGATCATGCCGTAGCCCTTCGTCGTAGGCCTCCAGCCGACAGTGGCCATGCACCAGACGCGACGCAAGTGCATACGGCAGGCTCATTTGCGCGGCAGCCAGACTGCCGACATCGCGCGCGCCACACATGTCTTGCAGAAACGGGCACAAACGCACCTGTACATCCTCGACCTGATCAGCGCCGACCTGCAGTTGCGCCAGCAACAACCCAAGCGCGTCGATTGCCGAATGCGTTCCGCGACAGGCCGCGTAGGGTTTGATTGAGCAACGGGCGAGCTTCCACACCGTGCCCAGATCAACGTCCAGCGCTTCGGCGCATGCGTTATCACCCGCGAAGGTCTTGAGAAAGCCGCCCCAGACTTCATCGAACAGTAGCGTGGGGCCGCTGATACCTTCGCTGGCAAACCTCGCCGCCAGCAATCCGCCTTCGGCGGCGCGACCGCTGTGCAGTTTTTTGCTCTGTGAACCGTCGTGAATGAACGCCCACAGACCGCCACTGAAGCTACCGGCGATGCCCAGCGCGGCCACCGTCTGCTGCGCATCCAGGCGCAGAATCCGAGAGCACGCCGCCGCCGCACCGAACACTCCGCAGGTGGCGGTAGAATGCCAACCTGCGCCGTTATGCGCCGAATAGCTGCCACAGGCTTCCAGTACACGCCGGCCGATTTCATAGCCGATCACCACGGCCGTGATCAACTCGCGACCACTGATGGTTCTGTCGCTCAACGAAAGCGCAGCCATGATTGCCGGCAACACCACCGCACCGGAGTGATCGCAACCACCGGTGTCGTCCAGTTCCAGAGCATGGGCGGCGATGCCATTGAGCAGCGCTGCCTGACCCGCACCGACCCGAAACGAAGTGCCCCAGACGGGCACCGGCCCGGACTCGCTTGCCAGCACTCGCCGCGATTGAAACGCCACGGCGCTGTCCGCCCCGGCCAGCGCTGCGCCAAAGGTGTCGAGGATGTGCCGCTTGGCTTGCTCGACGAGTGCCGGTGGCAAATCGTCGAAGTGGGTCTCGACGCAAAACTGCGCCAGACGCTGCATGCGCTGGGTCATACGAGGTAGTCCCGATAGTGCCGCTCATAGACCGATGCCGGATGATCGGCGCTCACCTGTTGCGCCGATTGCGCCCACCACTGCGCGATCTCGGCGCCGCTGGCGATCCACACGTCGTCGTGCTTTTGAATGCCTTGCAGCAATTCTCGGAGCACGCCGATCCGTCCTGGCGTGGCGATGATTTCCGGGTGCAGGCGCAGTACATAGCACAGGCCGAACCGGTGGAACCCGGCGAAGTCCAGCTGCAGGTTGTCCAGCGTGTGGCTGTAGGAGGCGATACGCGATTGCGCCGGCGGCACCGCCGGGCTCAGGTTGAAGGCGAAGTACGGCTCGTCTTCCAGTTCGTAATGCAGTGGCAGTTCGATGACATCGGGGGCCGTTGGATGAGCAAACGGCAAGTCGTCGCCACGCCACGATGAGCACCAACGTATGCCGTGATCCTTGAGCGCTGCGATAAACCCTGGCGCGCCGTTGCCGGCGGGAATGCGGAAGCCGTTCGGCCGTTCGCCGGTCAATGCGTGGAGCGCGGCACAACCCTTGGCGACCTCGGCACTTTGCGTCGCCAGGTCGAGACGGTCGTAGTCCAGATGGCGATAGCCGGCGCAGGCAATCTCATGGCCGCCAGCCTTGATCGCCGCAATGTGCTGCGGGTTTTCCTCGGCGACGATACCGGGGACGAACCAACTGCTGGTCACCCCGAGTTCCTCGAACAACCCGAGCAGACGATCGACCCCACGTTGCGTGCCATAGCGCCACACCGACAGGGTCTTGTCGCGTCCGGCCACTTCCGGGGCCTGAGTCAAAATACCGTGGATGTCGTTGTAATCGACGGTCAGGACCACGGCGCAGCGCTTGCCTTCGGGCCAGACCTGGTTGGGCAAAACAGCGAAATCAGCCATGGTGATGCTCCTTCAGCCACCAGCGGGCGACGTCGCGGCAAGTGGCGAACCACACGTCATCGCGTTGGCGCATGTGTTCGAAAAGTTGCTCCAGCAACAGGATGCGTCCCGGTTTGCCGGTGATTTTCGGGTGAAACAGGGTTGTCAGGCACAGGCCTTCATCCATGGCGCCGTCGTACTCCCGCTTCCAGTTATCGAGGGTCAGTGCGTAGCTGGCGGTGCGATCCAGCCCCGACGGGAAATTCGGCGCGCGGGTGTAGGCGAGGGAGGCGTAATCGTCCATCTCCCAACGACCGGGGATTTCCACCAGCGGTGTGCTGTGACCGGGGACGTTGACCAGATACGGACGATCATCGCCGCGCATGCTGCTGGAATAGATGACGCCGGCGTCAGCGAGCATCGCCGGGGTTTGCGCGCGCCAGTCGCCGGACGGTGTGCGAAAGCCTTCGGCGCGGATGTGCAGGTGTTGCCAGAACACGTCCCTTGATTTCGCCATCACGGCTTGCTGTTGTTCCAGCGTCAGGGTGTAGAAGGATTCGTGTTTGTAGCCGTGATAGGCCACTTCATGGCCGCGTTCGACGATGGCCTGGCACTGCTTTGGCCAGTTCTCCACGACCCAGGCCGGGACGAAGAACGTGGTCGGAATATTAAAGGCGTCGAGCAGATCGAGCAGCCGGGGCAGGGCGCGGTAAGGGCCATAACCACCGAAACCGAAGTATTCGGGCTTGTGCCAGATCGAGCCGTTGAGCATCGCATCGCCGGTCGGGCCGTCGAGGTCGAAGGCCAGGGCGAGGCAGGCTTTGTGCGGCTCGGGCCAGGCCGGTTGAGGCAAGGAGGACATCACAGCGCTCCGTTATTCATGGGTAAACGCCAAATCCTGTAGGAGCTGCCGCAGGCTGCGATCTTTAAGACCAAGATCAAAAGATCGCAGCCTGCGGCAGCTCCTACAGGGGGGGCAGCGGCGAAGTGTTACTGACCGGCGTTGATCGTCACTTCCTTGATCGCGCCCAGCTCCAGGTCCCACTTCTTCAGGATTGCGTTGTAGCTGCCGTCATCGACCATGCTCTGCAAGGCGACTTTCACCGCTGCGCTCAGCTCGGGTTTTTTCTTGCTCACGCCAAGGCCGGTGAACTGCACCGAGATCGGCTGGCCGACGGTCTTGTACATGTCCTTTTCCTGGGTCTTGAGGTACGACAGCGTTTCGCTGCCCTGCATCGCCGCGTCAATCCGGCTCTGGCGCAGTTGTGCTCGGGCGTCGGCCGAGCCTTCGGTGCCGATCACGTTGATCGCCGGTTTGCCGGCGGCCTCACAGTTGGCCTTGCTCCACGCGGCGATTTCCGCCGGGAATGTGGTGCGACGGCTGGTGCCGACTTTCTTGCCGCACAGATCAATGATCTCGTTGGTCGCGGTGTTCTTCTGCAAGGTGTAGAACTGTGGGCCGCTGGTGAAGTAGTCGACGAAAGTCACACTGGCCTGGCGCTCGGCAGTGTCGGTCATGCCCGACAACACCATGTCGACGCGCTCAGTGGTCAGTGCATTGATCATTTGTTCGAAGCCGGTTTCCTGCCATTTGATCTTCACCCCCAGACGTTCGGCCAGAGCGTTGCCCAGGTCGTAGTCCAGACCGGTCAGGGTGTTGGTGGCCGGGTCCTTGAAGTCCATCGGTGGATAGTTCGGCATGATTGCCACGACAATCTCGCCTTTTTCCTTGATGCCGGCCGGCAGGTCGGCGGCCACGGCGAAACCGCAAGACATGACAGAAGCGAGTACAGCGGGGATTACGAAATTCTTCATGGTCGTTCTCTTATGAGTGTTGTGGCACCAATCGGTGCTTAGGTTCGAACGGCAGAAATGAAGCTTTGGGTGCGCGGGTTTTGCGGACTTATTAGTATTTCTTCGGGGCTTCCAGCCTCCACGATCTGCCCGCCGTCCATGAACACCATGCGATTGGAAACCTCGCGGGCGAAGCCCAGTTCATGGGTGACGACGATCATGGTCATGCCGGTCTGCGCCAGATCGCGCATGACCGACAGCACCTCACCGACCAGTTCCGGGTCGAGTGCCGAAGTGGGTTCATCGAACAGCATCAGTTTCGGACGCATGGCCAGCGCCCTGGCGATGGCGACTCGTTGTTGCTGACCGCCCGAAAGTTCGATCGGGTAGCTGTTGCGTTTGTCGGCCAGGCCGACGCGGGCCAGCAGCTCCAGGGCTTCTTCGTGGGCTTCCTTGGGCGAGCGCTTGAGCACCTGGCACGGGCCTTCGATGATGTTTTGCAGCACAGTCATGTGCGGAAACAGGTTGAAGCGCTGGAACACCATGCCGGTCGCCAGGCGCTGGCGGGCGATCTGCGATTCATTGAGTTCGTGCAGCTTGTTGCCTACGACCCGATAGCCGACCAGTTCGCCGTCGACCCACAAGCCGCCCTTGTCGATCTTTTCCAACTGGTTGATGCAACGCAGCAGGGTGCTCTTGCCCGAGCCGGACGGGCCGATGATGCACAGCACTTCGCCTTGCTCGACTTCGATGTTGATGTCCTTGAGCGCGTGGTACTGGTCGTAATACTTGTTCAGGCTGACGGCCTTGACGATGCTTCTCATGTTCGATTCCTCAAGAACGCTTGCCGGCGCCGCGAGCGAAGCGACGCTCCAGACGGCTTTGACCAAAGGACAGCACGGTGACAGTGGCCAGGTACCAGATGCCGGCGACGATCAGCAGCTCCATCACTCGGGCGTTGGCGTAGTAAATGTTCTGGGCGTTGTAGAGCAGTTCCGAGTACTGGATCACGCTCGCCAGTGAGGTCATCTTGACCATGCCGATGAATTCGTTGCCGACCGGCGGAATAATGATGCGCATGGCCTGCGGCAGGATGATCCGGCGCAGCGCCTGCAGACGCGGCATGCCGATCGACTTGGCCGCTTCGTACTGCCCGGTGTCCACCGACAGCAGGCCGGCGCGCACCACTTCAGCGGTGTAGGCGCCCTGGTTGATGCTCAAGCCGAGCAGCGCTGCCACGAACGGGGTCATCAGGCTCACGGTGTCGAGTTCGAACAGCCCGGGGATGCCGATGGTGGGGAAAATCAGCGCCAGGTTGAACCACAGCAGCAGTTGCAGGATCAGCGGCGTACCGCGAAACAGCCAGGTGTAGGTCAGCGCCACGTAGCGCAGGATCGGGTTGGCCGACATGCGCATGATCGCCGTGATCACCCCGAACACAATGCCCAGCGCCATCGCCAGGACGGCCATGATGATGGTGTTGAACAGGCCCCACATGATCGCCTGGGAGGTCAGGAACTGGCCGATGTACGACCATTCGATCTTGCCTTCGGCGAAGGCGCGCACCAGGCCGATGATCGCGATGACGATCAGCGTGGCGAAGAAAATCCGCCCGTAATAGCGCCGTGGCACATGCTGGTACTGGGTGATATCGAACTGGTTCTCCGCCAGTTTGCGCTCCGCCTGGAGTCGTTCTGCCTGAGTCTGGCTCATGGTGTTTCTCCGTACACTTGTGTTTCAAATCCAACACCGGCCCCTTGTAGGAGTGAGCCTGCTCGCGATAGCGGTGGGTCAGCCAACATCAATGTTGCATGGGCAGGTGCCATCGCGAGCAAGCTCACTCCTACAGGGTTTTGTGTTTTGGGCTTCAGAGGCGGAAGCCCTGATAGTTTTCCGTCCACTGCTGTTGCGCGGCGAGGGCGGTTTTCAAGCGGCCGATCTGCTCGCGCACCTGTTGCGGCGCGGTACCGCCCCAGCCGCTGCGCGCCGCAATGGCCGCTTCCAGCGTCAGGCTGTCGCGTACATCAGCGGTCAGGCGCGGATCGATCTCGGCCAGCAGCGCCGGCGAGGCTTCCCATAATTCGATGCCATGTTTCTCGCAGGCCTGCACCAGCGCACCGGTGATTTCGTGCGCTTCCTTGAAAGGCACGCCGCGCATCGCCAGCCAGTCGGCGACTTCGGTGGCGAGTGTGAAACCGAGGGGCGCCTGACGCCGTAGTTCTGCCACGTTGACGGTCATGGTCGCGACCATCCCGGCCATCGCCGGGAGTACCAGCAGCAAGGTGTCGACACTGTCGAGCACGCCGTTCTTGTCTTCGCTCAGATCGCGGTTGTACGACAGCGGCAGGGATTTGAGCGTCGAGAGCAAACCGGTGAGATTGCCGATCAGCCGCCCGGCCTTGCCCCGCGCCAGTTCGGCGATGTCCGGGTTTTTCTTCTGCGGCATGATCGAACTGCCGGTGGCGTAGGCATCGTCCAGATCAACCCAGCGGAACTGGCGCGACGACCAGAGGCAAAACTCTTCGGCCAGACGTGAAATGTTGATCCCCAGCATGCTGGCGATGAACAGGAATTCGGCGACGTGATCGCGGCTGGCGACGGCGTCGATGGAGTTCTCGCAGACGCCGGCATAGCCCATTTCCTTTGCCGATTGCTGCGGCTGGCGAGCGATGGCGGAACCGGCCATGGCGGCAGCACCGAGTGGCGACAACGAGGTGCGGGCGTCCCAGTCCACCAAACGTTGCACATCACGCAGCATCGATTGCGCGTGGGCCAGCAAGTGGTGGGCGAAGACGATCGGCTGCGCCTGCTGCAAGTGCGTGAAACCGGGACAGATGCTTTCGACATGCTGTTCGGCCTGGTCGACCAGCGCCTGTTGCAGAGCGAGGACTTCCACGGCCAGGGTGCGCACATGATCACGCAGGAACAGACGCAGATCGTTGGCGGTCTGGTCGTTGCGCGAACGTCCGGCACGCAGCTTGCCGCCCAAGGCGCCGAGGCGCTCGGTCAGCAGGCGTTCGATGAAGGTGTGAACGTCTTCGTCGTCCAGCGTCGGGGCGATGCTGCCAGCGCGGAAGTCTGCACCGATGGCGTCCAGCGCCGCGAGCATGGTCCGGGTTTCCTGCTCGGTGAGCAGACCGGCACGCTGCAGTTCACCGGCATGCGCCTTGGAGCCGGCCAAGTCGTACGGGGTGAGGCGGAAATAGCGCTCAGGGCAACGGGACAACGCCGCCAGGGCAGCGGACGGGCCGCTTTTGAATCGGGCGCCCCAGAGACGGTCGGTGGTTTGAGACATGGGTTGTTTTCCTCGTCGGTAACGCGAACTGAAATCGGTGTGCATGACCTGCAAGTTCCGGCTGAACAATCAGCGGACGGATTCAGGCCAAAGCAGTTTTCAAGAGGGCAGTTGCAATGTCGCGAGAGCTGATCGAAGTGTCAGCTTTTAATGTTTGGCGATCAGTGAGTTGGCACTGATGTTCGGGATTTTCTGGCAGTTGCCAAGCCGTGTTTTCTGTGATCATTATTATTAGTCGGCGATGTTTTTGTTGTTGGACACAGATTGTTGAACATTGCGCCAGAGGTAAATCAGCATTATGGAAACCCCACTTTCCAATTCCGGAAACCCACCGCCGAAACCCGCACATCGCGCGCCGCTGGCGCTGAGTGGCCTGGACTTCAAACTGCTCAAGGTGTTCAAGGCGGTGGTTGAGGCGGGAGGCTTCAGCGCGGCGCAGAACGAGCTGAACGTGGGCCTTGCGGCCATCAGCAAACAGATCTCCGACCTGGAAATTCGTATCGGCATGCGCTTGTGTACCCGTGGGCGCGAGGGCTTTCACCTGACCGAAGAAGGGCGCCTGGTGTATCAGGCGTCAATTGATCTATTTGCCTCTGTCGACAACTTTCGCGACCGGCTTAGTTCTGCGCAAAACGAACTTATTGGGGATCTGGGTGTGGGCGTTATCGACAATACGATCAGCGATCCCAATTCGCCGTTAATTGCAGCGCTGAAGAAAATCAATGAAGAGTCACCAAAAGTAAGATTTCAACTTCAGGCGTCGCAGCTGGATGAGGTTGAAAGAGGTGTCGTAGAAGGTCGCTTAGTTGCCGGAATTGTTCCGGTTTATCAACGTCGCGAAGAGTTTGATTATTACCCGCTGTATGAGGAACGCTCGCAAGTGTACTGCGCGCTCGGCCATCCGCTGTTCGACATGCCCGAGACGCAAATGAGCGGCAATGTGCTGCAGGATTACGAGTGCATCAACCACCGCTATGCGATCCACCGCGATAAGCTCAACTATGCGCGCTATGACAGTTTTTCCGCCTCGGCTACCCAGGTCGAGGCCGTGGCATTGCTGATCAAGACCGGGCGTTTCGTGGGTTTTCTGCCCGAGCATTACGCTGCAACACTGGTCGCGGCCGGGCAGTTTCGTGCGGTGCTGCCGCAGCGGATTCACATCGTGACGCCGTTCAATCTGATCCTGCGTCACAACACGGTGCGCAGTCCGCTGGTCAAGGCGTTTGCCCAAGCCTTGGGGGTTGATCTCAAGGCTGCGGTTTGAGTTCAAGATGCATGGCGCAGCGCCGTTCAATGGGCAAGCCGTGGGCTGCTTCGCTGTTTAACGCATCGAGTAGATGCGCCGGTGTTTCTTGCGCGGTTAACAGGCTAAAGCCGATCCGTTGATAAAACGGTGCGTTCCACGGCAGATCGGAAAATGTTGTCAGCGTGACGGCGCGAAGTTGCCGCTCAGCGGCGTACTCAATGGCCATCAACAGCAACTTGCGACCCATTCCCTGACCCTGAAAGTGTTGGCTGACGGACAGTTCCTCAACGTGCAGTTGATTGTCGACTTCCACCGCCCGCAGAAAACCGCCAAGTTGCTGATCAGTGTGTTCGGTCACCCACACCAAAGCGCTGCGGACTGCCTGCAAGTGCTGTTCAGCGTCGGGCACGGGGGCATCGGCAAGCCAGGCGAGGGCAGGGTCTACGCGAAACAGTTCGGCGGCCGACCGTTCGATGGCGGGGAGGGCGGCGGCATCACTGTGGCGCGCCCGGCGTACAACAAAACTCATGGTCACTAAATCCCTGTAGGCATTGCCGCAGGCTGCGATCGTTTGATCTTGAAAAAGACCAGAAGATCGCAGCCTTCGCCAACCTCTACAAGGGCTTCACGTACAACAGCACGTAGTCGTTCTTGTCGAAACGACCCGACAACACCGGTTGCAGCCCGGCCAGCGAGGTGCCTTGCAGCGATTGCAGGTCCTTGCTGTCCATCATCAGCCAGGCCGGGCCCTTGATGGCTTCGAGTTGCTGCACCGTCTCGGTGAACTGCGGCTGCAGGTCGTGCTCGACGTTGACCATGAACTTGATCGCCTTGGCGTCTTTGCCCATGCCGTGCAGCACCAGCGGAGCCGGGTTCTGTTGCACCTGAGCGAACGCGGCGCGACTGAATGTCTGCGTGTCGTACAGGCGCCGCTCCACCGGTTCGAACACGGCGGCATACACCGTCCACAACGCCAGGACCGAGCACAGCGCCAACACTTCGGCACGCCAGCGCGGGACCAACAAACGCGACAGGGCGAGCAATTGCAGAGCGCCCAGCACGACCAGCACCAGCGTGAGGCCGTTGAGATGCTCGGGAAACCGGCGCTTGGCAACCAGCAGTGCCACCATCAACAGCCCCGGTGTCAGCAGCCACAGCCCTTGAATCACGCCACGTAACACTCGGAATACCCGCCCGTGCAGCACCTGGAACGGGTACGCCGCAATGATCGCCGCCATCGGCAGCATCGGCAGCAGGTAACGCGCCTTCTTCGCCTGCGGAATCGACAGGCCGACCATCACGATCAACCCGGCGGCCGCGCAGTATTGAACCAGCCGCAACGCCGGCCCGCGCTGATGCGGTTTACTCAGCCAGGTCGCGGCCAGGGCCAGAATCGCCAGCGGATACGCCAGTGCGTAGTTGCCCATGGAACTGGTGAAGTAATACAGCGAACCGCTGACGCCCTCACTGCCGTCCATACGCCCCATGAACTGCATGCGGATCACGTCCTGCAGGAACGCCTCGCCACCGCTCAGCCTGGCCAGCCACAACAGCAGAGCGACGCAGGCAGCGAGCAGGATCGACGCCAGCACACCGAACACGAACAGGCGTTTCCACTCACGGTTGAGCAGGTAATAACTGCAGAGCATGCCGGTTGGCACCACCAGGCCGATGGGCCCGCGAATGCCGAAACCCAGCAGCAACAGGACAAAAATCAGCGCCCAGCGCCGGCCAGAGCCGAAGTGGTCGTGCGCGTAACCCAGGTAAAACACCGACAGCGCGACGGCCGCCAGCATCAGGTCTTGCGACACCGCGCGCACTTCGGTGACGAAGGTGCTGGTGAGCATCAACAGCGCAATGCTGATCAACGCCCAACGTTGCGAATGCACCGCCAGCAAGCGGTACATCAACGTCACGATTACCGCACCGGCAATCGCGCTGGGCAGCCATGCGGTCAAGGTGTTGACCGCGCCGAAGGGCAGCGACAACACCCAGATGAACAGCGTCGAGAGCGCCGAATAATCGGCGTACGGCTGGCCGTAGGTGGTCGGGAATACCGTTGGCCCGTGTCTCAACATCTCTTGGGCAAACAGCACGAAACGTGAATCGAAGCCAATGGGAGCCTGTCCGTAAACCCCGGCGATAAACAACAGCAGTGCCAGCAGCCCCGCGATCAGGGACTGCCGGCGGATGACAGGCGACAACGTAATCAAGCGACGTCCGCAGTGTTAGGCCACTGCTGCAGCGGCATCGGCAGTTTGCGCGAATCGCCACGGCCGATCGGGAAGTACTTGAAGCCATTGCGCGCCAGACGCTCGGCGTCGTAGAGGTTGCGGCCGTCGAAGATCACCGGGGCTTTCAGGCGCTGCTCGATCAGGTCGAAATCCGGCGCTTTGAACTGCTGCCATTCGGTGCAGATGATCAGCGCATCGGAGCCTGCGAGCACCGATTCCGGGGTGCCCATCAGCATCAGTTTCTCTTCGTTCGGGTACAGATGCTGGGTTTCCTGCATCGCTTCCGGGTCGAACGCACGCACACTGGCGCCGGCGGCGAACAGCGAATCGAGCAGCACGCGGCTCGGCGCATCGCGCATGTCGTCGGTGTTCGGTTTGAACGCCAGGCCCCACAGGGCGAAGGTCTTGCCGCGCAGGTCGCCCTTGTAGAACGCATTGATGCGGTCGAACAGCTTGTGCTTCTGCCGCTCGTTGATCGCCTCGACCGCTTGCAGCAGGTCGCTGGAGCAATGCGCCTGTTCGGCGCTGTGGATCAGCGCGCGCATGTCTTTGGGGAAGCACGAACCGCCATAACCGCAGCCCGGGTAGATGAAGTGATAACCGATGCGCGTGTCGGCACCGATGCCCTGACGCACCGACTCGATGTCCGCACCCAGGTGTTCGGCCAGCTCGGCGATCTGGTTGATGAAGCTGATTTTGGTCGCCAGCATGCAGTTGGCGGCGTATTTGGTCAGCTCGGCGCTGCGCAGGTCCATGAACATGATGCGGTCGTGGTTGCGGTTGAACGGCGAGTACAGGTCGCGCATCACGTCGCGCACTTCGTCGCCTTCACAGCCGATGACGATGCGGTCGGGACGACGGCAATCGGACACCGCCGAACCTTCCTTGAGGAATTCCGGGTTGGAGACGATATCGAACTGCAGCTCACGACCAGCCTTGTCCAGCGCGGTTTGAATGTGCGCACGTAGGGTGTCGCCGGTGCCGACCGGTACGGTGGATTTCTCCACCAGGATCAGCGGCTGCTCACGGTGGCGGGCCACGGCGTCACCCACCGACAGCACGTATTTCAGGTCGGCCGAGCCGTCGTCGCTGGACGGTGTGCCCACGGCGATGAACGCTACGCGACCGTGCTGCACGGCAAGTTTTTCATCGGAGGTGAAATGCAGGCGACTGGAGTCCAGGCCTTCGCGCACCAGGCTCGACAGGCCCGGCTCGAAGATGCTGACGTGTCCCTGGCGCAGCAGCTCGACTTTCTTCTGATCGATGTCCATGCACACGACGTCGTGACCGACTTCGGCCAACACGGCGGCCTGTACCAGACCGACATAACCGCTACCAAATACTGTGATTTTCATGGAGCACTCCTGAATTCGGGCGCACGAGACGGACGAGTGTTAATAGTGATGACCCCGAGCATGACCAGTGCCACGCCCAGTGATTTAGTGAAACTGAAGGATTCGTTGAACAGCGGCAGACTGGCCGCCAGCAGGTACACCAGCGCATAGCTGATGCTCAACAGTGAATAGGCCCGCCCCAGCGGCAGGTCGCGCAACGCCGCGAGCCAGCAGAGCATCGACAGGGCGTAGGCGAAAATCGCCGCCACAACCACCGCCAATGCCGACAGATCGACGCTGCCGGTGCTCAGCGCCGTCAACCATTGCTCCGGTTGCGGCAGGCGCGTCATGCTCCAGCGCATGCCCAGTTGGGCACTGCTGACCAACCCCACGCTGGCCAGCGCAAATCCGATACCCCGTGCCTTGTTCATGATTGTTGCCCCAGCAAAACCACGCCGCCGATCACCAGCGCCACGCCCAGCCAATGCTGGCGGTCGATGGGCTCGCGAAAGACGAAGCGGGCGATCAGGGTGATCAACACAAAGTTGAGGCTGAGCATCGGGTAAGCGATGCCCACTTCAAGGCGTTGCAACACCAGCAGCCAGACCAACAGCCCGCTACCGAGAGCAAACAGCGCCAGCCACAACCACGGCGAACACAATTTGTCGGCCCACGACGAATCAACGCCACGCCAGCTCTCCACGGCGAATTTCTGTGCGACTTGCCCCAGGCAGGTCAGCAGACACGCTGTCAGTAACAGCAACCAACTCATGACGGATCCTTGGGCAGAACCATGATCACCAGATTCCCCGATTCGTAACGGGTACCGTCCTTGGGCAGCAGGTCGAGCTCTTCGAGCTCATCCTGCCCTTTGACGCGCATCAGCACACCGACCGATCCGCTGCGGCGGGCCTCGCGTACCCATTGTTGAACCGTGTCTTTGGTGATCCGGCGTTCGGCCGCTTCAGGGTAGGCCAGACCGTACTTGAGTTCGCCGACCGTGTTGTACAACGCCACGTCCGGTTTTTTCATGCGCCAGGCCAATGCCGCTGCGGCGCCCAGATCATTGCTCAGCAAATGCGTGGTGCCGGACAGTTCCGTGACGTGGTGACGAATGAACTGATCGGGGGTTTTGTTGGCCACCACCGATTTGGGCAATGCCGCCGGCAGGATCCCGGCCAGTAACAGGCTGCCCAGCGCCGGCGCCGCCCAGCACTGCAGCGGCAGAAACGCTTGCGCCAGGTTGGCGATGATCCAGCCGATCAGGGCGATGAACACCAGCACCATGCTGTGCAGTTCGTGGTCGTACACCGGTTTTTTCAATTGCAGGTAAACCAGTGCGATCAGCGTGACCACGCCCAGCAGCAGGTTGAGCAGGCCATTGATCCCCAGCGCCCGACCTTGTTCCAGACGCAAGCGATCAGCCAGCGCATTGCCCAGCAACAACGCCATCGGCAACAGGCAGGGCAGGATGTAGGTCGGCAGCTTGCCGTTGCTCAGGCTGAAAAAGCCCAGCGGCAGCAACAGCCACAACAGCAGAAAGACCATCTTCGGCTGGGCACGGGTTTGCCACGCTTGCCGGAACGCCGTCGGCAACAGGCCCACCCACGGCAGACTGAACGCCACCAGCAGCGGCAGGTAAAACCACCACGGTGCATCGTGCTGCGCGTCATCCCCGGCAAAGCGGCGGATGTGTTCGTGCCAGAAGAAGAACCGCCAGTAGTCCGCTTCCTGTGCATGCACCGCCAATGCCCATGGCAAGCTGACGATGATCGCGATGGCGATCGCCACCGGACCGAACACCAGCAGTTCGCGCCAGCGTTTCTGCCAGAGCATCCACGGCAACGCGATCAGCACCGGCAGCAACCAGGCAAGAAAACCCTTGGTCATGAAACCCATACCGCAGGACAGCCCCAGCAGCGCCCAGGCGCCCAGACGTTGACCGGTGCTGCGGCTGTCCACGGCAAACCACAGCGCCACCAGACTCAGGTTGACCCAGAAGGTGAATTGCGGATCGAGGTTGGCGTATCCGGCCTGACCGGCAATGACCGTGAAGCTCATGTAGAGCAGGGCGCAGACGAAGCTCTTGCGCGGATCGTTCCACAACCGGCGCGCGATCAGGTAGGCCAGCAGCACACTCAACGCAGTGCTGAGGACCGAGGCGAAACGTACGCCGAACAGGTTCTGTCCGAACAACGCTTGGCCGATGGCGATCATCCAGTAGCCGGCAATCGGTTTTTCGAAGTAACGCAGACCCATGAAATGCGGCGATACCCAGTTGCCGCTCAGCAGCATGTCCTGGCTGATCTGTGCGTAACGGGTTTCGTCGGGGATCCACAGGCCGTGGGTGCTCAACGGCAACAGATAGGCCAGCAGACAGAGCCCGACCAACAGCGGCAGTGCCCAGCGTTTGGTCATGCGCCTTGCACTCCCAGCCAGCCTTCACGGCCTTCGAGCGCACCGCGTTGCACGCGGCCCACGGGCAGGGTGTTGAAATACTCGGGCAGCAAGTTGCCCAAGGGTTGGAAGTCAATGTTGCGCTGGCGTGCATCGGCCAGCAATTGACGAAAGTCCTGAGCCATCAGAATCCCTTCTACTTCGGCATGAATGGTGTAGACGTTGAGTGCTTGCGGCCGGAACCGGTCGAGGATGAAGGCGTTGAAGTCCTTCGCCGCCACGTGCGGACCGACGACTTCGTCGAAGGTCGGCAGGTCCACCGGAATCTGCGGCGTGCCCGGCGTGCCGTCCGCCAGCAGCGGACGGAACAGGCTCTGCCCGCGGCAATCGCTGTTGTAGCGAAAGCCGAAGGTCTGCTTGGCCTCGATCACGCGCTCGTCCGCACGCCAACCGGCGGCGGCCGAACACTGGATCTTTTCTCCGAGGATGTCGCTCAGCGTATCGACGCCCCGACGGATCTGTTCGATCAGTTGGGCATCGCTCCAGCGCCCGGCATTCGCCTGCCAGCCATGGTGATCCCAGGCGTGCAGGCCGACTTCGTGACCGGCGTCCCGGGCCTGACGCATCAGGTGCCCGAGATCACGGCCAATCGGTTTGCCGGGCCAGGCGGTGCCGGCCAGCAGAATGTCCCAGCCGTACAGGCCGGCAGCGTTGGAACGCAGCATTTTCCAGAGGAATTGCGGGCGGATCAGGCGCCACAGATGCCGGCCCATGTTGTCCGGGCCGACACTGAAGAAAAACGTTGCCTTGACCTGAGCCTCGTCGAGCATCTCCAACAGTCGCGGCACACCTTCACGGGTGCCACGGTAGGTGTCGACATCGATACGAAGACCTGCCTGCATTACTTCTTGTCCGCGATTTCGAGCATGGCTTCACGCAGGAAGAAGTCCAGGGTGTTGCCGATGGTCTCGCGCATTTCCACGGTCGGCTCCCAGTTCAGCAGGCGCTTGGCGTTGGCAATGCTTGGCTTGCGGTGTTCCACGTCCTGGTAACCGGCACCGTAGAACGCCTTGCTTTCCACGTCGCGGAAACCGGCGAACGGAGGGAAGTTGTGGCGCAGCGGGTGCGCTTCGAACTGACGCAGCAGCTCTTCGCCCAACTGACGGATGCTGGCTTCGTTGTCCGGGTTGCCGATGTTGATGATCTGGCCGTTGCAGACGTCGTTGTCGTTATCGATGATGCGCGCCAGTGCCTCGACGCCGTCAGCGATGTCGGTGAAGCAACGCTTCTGCTCGCCGCCGTCGAACAGACGGATTGGCGTGCCTTCCACCAGGTTGAGGATCAGTTGGGTGATGGCGCGGGAACTGCCGATTCGGGCCGAATCCAGACGGTCCAGACGCGGGCCCATCCAGTTGAACGGACGGAACAGGGTGAAATTCAGGCCCTTGGCGCCGTAAGCCCAGATCACGCGGTCCAGCAGTTGCTTGGAGACCGAGTAGATCCAGCGCTGCTTGTTGATCGGGCCGACGATCAGGTTCGAGCTGTCTTCATCGAAGTTCTTGTCCTGGCACATGCCATAGACTTCCGAGGTCGACGGGAAGATCACGCGCTTGTTGTACTTGACGCAGTAACGAACCAGTTTCAGGTTCTCTTCGAAGTCCAGTTCGAATACGCGCAGCGGGTTGCGGGTGTATTCGATCGGGGTGGCGATGGCCACCAGCGGCAGAACCACGTCGCACTTCTTGATGTGGTACTCGATCCACTCGGAGTGAATGCTGATGTCGCCTTCGACGAAGTGGAAGTTCGGATGGCTGCGCAGACGGTCGATGGCGTCGGAGCCGATGTCCAGACCATAGACTTCGTAGCGGTCGTCACGCAGCAGGCGCTCGGACAGGTGGTTACCGATGAAGCCGTTGACACCGAGGATCAGCACGCGGGTACGACGAGGCGCGCGACCGGATTCGGCACCGCGCAGCAGTGAGCCGTCAACCAGGCCCAGTTCGTTGGCCAGTTGCGGGCCGCTGAGGTACAGGCCGCTGTCGTTGCGCTGACCGGCGTTGATCACCAGCGAGTCCTGACCGCAGGCAATGCGCAGCGGATCGACGCTGATCACGCGGCCTGGCGCCTGGCCTTCGTTGCCCTTGACGACTTCAGCGCTCCAGACGATCAGCTTGTGCTCGCCCACGGCGCAGAACGCGCCCGGGTAAGGACGGGTCACGGCGCGAACCAGGTTGAACAGTTCTTCGGCCGGTTTGGCCCAGACCAGTTTGCCGTCTGCCGGGGTACGACGGCCAAATACGGTGGCTTTGGATTCGTCTTGCGGGGTTTCGGTGATCTTGCCTTGCAGCATGTTCGGCAGGGTGTCGCGCAGCAGGTCGCTGGCGGCCGTGCGCAGTTTGGCGTGCAGGGTCAGGCCGGTGTCGCTGCGCTCGATGGCAACGCGTTGCTGGGCAACTATGGCGCCAGCATCAGCGCGCTTGACCATGCGGTGCAAGGTCACGCCGGTTTCGGTTTCGCCGTTGACCAGCACCCAGTTCGCCGGTGCGCGGCCGCGGTAGCGTGGCAGCAGCGAGCCGTGCAGGTTGAACGCACCTTTTTTGGCCAGGGCCAGCAGTGGCTCGCTCAGCAAGTTGCGGTAGTAGAAGGAGAAAATGTACTCCGGGTCCAGCTTGGCGATGCGCTCGATCCACAGCGGGTGGTTGGCGTCTTCCGGGGCGTGCACCGGGATGCCTTTGTTGGCGCACAGCTGTGCAACCGATGCATAGAAAGCGTTTTCTTTCGGATCATCGGCGTGAGTGAACACTGCTGCAATGTCGTAGCCGCTGTTGAGCAGGGCTTCAATGCCGGCGCAGCCAATATCGTGGTAGGCGAAGACAACAGTTTTTGCACTCATGAGAGAACCTGATCGGAAGTAGAGGAGTTAGAAGCAGTAGAAAGACCATCAACGGTGACCGCAGGGGCCGGATCGGCCGGCTGGCTGCGCAGCACCTTTTCAATGAAGAAACGCGGACGGGCGCGCACATCGCTGTACATGCGGCCCAGGTATTCACCCAAAAGCCCCATGCCGATGAACTGACCACCGGTGAACACGAACAGCACGGCGAACAGCACGAACGTACCGTCACCGGCCCATCCGGCACCGAACGCCAGACGCAGAACGATCAGCGCGACGGCGAACAGCACACCCAGCCCGGCCATGGCGAAGCCGACGATGCTCAGCAGACGCAGCGGGGTGGTGGTCATGCAGGTGACCAGATCGAACATCAGGTTGATCAGGCGCATCGGGCTGTATTTCGAATCGCCGTGTTCACGCTCGGCGTGGGCCACGACGATTTCGGTGGTGTGGCGGGCGAAACTGTTGGCCAGGATCGGGATGAACGTGCTGCGTTCGCGGCAGGCGAGCATCGCGTCGATGATGGTGCGGCGGTAGGCGCGCAGCATGCAGCCGTAGTCGCTCATGGCGACGCCGGTGGAGCGTTGCACGGCAAGGTTGATCAGCTTCGACGGGTAGCGGCGCAGGGCCGAATCCTGACGGTTGCCACGCACGGTGCCGACCACGTCGTAACCTTTTTCGGCTTCGGCCACCAGCCGTGGAATTTCTTCCGGCGGGTTCTGCAGGTCGGCGTCGAGGGTGATCACCACGTCGCCTTTGCACTGTTCGAAACCGGCCATGATCGCGGCGTGCTGACCATAGTTGCGGTTGAGGATTACCGCCACGAACGGGCTGTTTTCACGGCCAGCGGCTTCTTCAAGCATGTTTGCCGATTCGTCGCGGCTGCCGTCGTCGACCAGCACGATTTCAAAGTCGTGTTTCAGCTGGCGGCAAGCCGCCTCGGTACGACGCAGCAGTTCCGGCAGGCTTTCCTGTTCGTTGTAGACCGGGATGACGATCGACACGCTACGGATTGGATAGGGTTTCACAGGCGGTTTTCCATGATTTGTTCGATGGCACAGACCACACGGTCAAGGTCTTGACCGGTCATGTCGGGGAACAGCGGAATCGAGCACAGCCGCGCCGAGTTCCATTCGGTGTTGGGCAGGTACAGGTCGGGGTCACGCTGGCGATACCAGGTGTGCAGGTGGGTGGCGATAAAGTGGATACCGGTGCCGATGCCCTGATCCTGCAACGCCTTCATGAAGGCTTCGCGATCCATGCCGCAACGCTCGCTGTCGATGCGCAGGATGAACAGGTGCCAGGCGTGTTGCTGGGCGTAGTCGGGCAGCGCCAGTGGTTGCACCGGCAGGCCTTCGAACCGTTGCAGATAAGTGGTCGCCAGTTCGGTGCGACGGGCGTTGATTTCGTCCAGGCGCTGCAACTGCACCAGAGCAATCGCGGCGTTGATGTCGGCCAGGTTGTACTTGAAGCCCGGCTCCATCACTTGCGCCTGCGGCTTGCGACCACCGGTCAGGCGGTCATAGGCGTCGACGCCCAGGCCGTGGAATTTGAGCATGCGCACGCGGCTGGCGAGGGCTTCGTCGTCGGTGACGAACATCGCGCCTTCGGCACAGGTCATGTTCTTGATGGCATGGAAGGAAAAAATCGCCGTGCCTTGCGAACCGACGTGACGCCCCTTGTAACGGGTGCCGGCAGCGTGGGCGGCGTCTTCGATGACCGGGATGCCATGCTTGTCAGCCAGGGCATACAGCGGATCGAGGTCGAACGCGGCGCCGGCGTAGTGCACCGGGATGATCGCCTTGGTACGCGGGGTGATGGCCGCTTCGATGCGCGAAGCGTCGGTCATCAGCGTATCGCGGTCGACATCGACGAACACCGGTTTGGCGCCGAGCAGGGAAATCATGTTCGCGGTCGAGACCCAGGTCTGCGACGGGGTGATGACTTCGTCGCCCGGGCCAATGCCCAGGGCCAGCAGGGTGATGTGCATCCCGCCGGTGGCCGAAGACAAGGCCACTGCATGTTTGCAACCCACATACTGCGCAAACTGCTCTTCGAGTGCCTGGTTTTTCGGCCCCGTCGTGATCCAGCCCGAGCGCAACACCTGCTCGACGGCTGCAATTTCCTCATCGCCAATACTCGGGCGGGAGAAGGGGAGAAAGGCCTGACTCATGGGCACCTCATTGAAAAAAATAAAGGGCGGACTCACGGACACGTTGGATCCAGCCTCAGCGTAGACGCAGAAAATCGCTCCTGCATCAATAACTTGGCAAAAAAAGCATGACGTCGGGGATTGATTGACTTTTCACGATTTGCCCGGCAGGTTGGGCATAGCCACTACCGAACCTATGGGAATTAAGGTTATGCCGGTTTTTGTGAAAGGAACATGAAAAACCGGTTGGCGAATCGTTTATCTGTCACTTATACAGCCGCTGTTCAGGCTTCTGCCGTCCATCGCAGTTTTTGTCGGCCAGTGCGGCCAAAGTACCTTCTTTACTTCAAGTACATTGCATTTGTTAGTTGCTGTTGTGCTGTACATTTTTTACTCAAGGTTTAACGTTTGATTGATTTAGTTGCTGCAACCCCAGACGCTCCAAAAACCAACCCGATGAGCCTGTACCTCGCGCGTTTGGCGCCCTCCAGCCAGCTCACCATGCGCTACGTGCTGCAAGATGCAGCCGATCGCCTGGGTTTCGAAGACATGAATGTCGAAGAGATTCCGTGGCACGCCTTGCAACCGGAAGATGTTGTAGCGCTGGTCGCCGCATTGCGCGCAGACAACTATGCGCCGAACACTTCTTCGTTGTATGTCAATGCGGTGCGCGGGGTCATGAATGAGGCCTGGCGCATGAGTCTGATCAGCCAGGAACATCTTTTGAAGATGCGCTCGGTCAAGGGCATCGCCGGTACACGTCTGTCCCAGGGCCGCAATCTCAAGCGCACACTGATTCACGAATTGATGGAAGTCTGCGCCGCCGACCCACGCCCGCAGGGCCTGCGCGACGCCGCAATCATTGCCTTGCTGTACGGTACCGGCATGCGCAAGTCGGAATCGGTGGACCTTGATCTGAACCAGGTCGACTTCAGCGAACGCAGCCTGTGCGTCACTGCCAAAGGCAATAAACAGTTGATCAAGTACGCGCCGGCATGGGCGTTCAGCAAGCTCGATGCATGGCTCGAACTGCGCCGTTCGCAGCTCAAGGACGGCGAGAGTGACGATGCGTTCCTGTTCAACCGCATTCGCCGTGGCAGCCACATCACCCGTGAGCGCATCACCAAACACGCGATCTACTACATAGCCCGCCAGCGTGGCACGCAGGTCGGGGTGAAGATCATGCCCCACGACTTTCGTCGTTCGTTCATCACCCGGGTGATCGAGGAGCACGACCTGTCGATCGCGCAGAAACTCGCGCATCACAGCAACATCCAGACCACCGCCAACTACGATGTGCGCGATGACAACGAGCGGCGGCGGGCAGTGGATCGCTTCGATCTCTGATCAGTTCAGGCCAAATACATGCGCCGCACCGAGCACTGACAGTTGCACCGCGCTGCCGGCGGGCGGTGCGTGCATGCCGGTACTGCGCACCAGAATCGAACGGGCCGGATCCTGAGCAGGGGAGGCGCTCAGCTCGACGGTCAAGGTGCAGGTGTTGCCGGCAAAATCGCGCTCGGTGACCGTCGCATGGCAACCCGGGCTGTCCGTTGGTACTTCGGCGATCTGCAATTGCTCGGGGCGCAGCATGATCTGCGCGGCGCCGCTGAAACCGTTGCTGTTGACCGCCACCTGACCCAGATCGCAGTGCGCCCAACCGGCCTCGATCCGCGCGGGCAGCACCACGGCTTCGCCGAGAAAATGCGCGGTCTGTTCGTCGTTCGGATAGCGGTAGAGGTCCATCGGATGCCCGGACTGCACCAGGCGCCCGCCACGCATCACCGCCAACTGGTCGGCGAATGACAACGCTTCGCTCTGATCGTGGGTCACCAGAATGGTCGTGACGCCAGCGGCTTCGAGCAGGCGCGCGACCATTTTGCGCATGGCACTGCGCAAACCAGTGTCGAGTGCGGAAAACGGCTCGTCGAGCAGCATCAAACGCGGCTGCTGCGCCAGGGCGCGGGCCAGCGATACCCGCTGTTGCTGGCCGCCGGACAGTTCATGCGGCCAACGGTTGGCCATGTTTGCGTCCAGCGCGACACTGTCCATCAACTCAAGGATGCGCTGGGTGCGGGCCGCGCCGGTCAGGGCCAGACCGAAACCGATATTTGCTGCCACCGTCATGTGCGGGAACAGCGCCCCGTCCTGCGGAACGTAGCCGATCTGCCGTTGATAGGCCGGCACCGCGTGGGTGCGATCGACCAGCGTCTGGCCGTTGAGCGTAAGGCTGCCGCGGTCGGGAAATTCGAACCCGGCGATCATCCGCAACAGCGTGGTTTTGCCGGAGCCAGAGGGGCCGACGATGACCGTGCGGCTGCCGGTCGGCACGTTGAGGCTGACGTCATCGAGCGCTTTTTGCGCGCCGAAGGTTTTACTGAGGTTGAGCAGTTCGAGTGCGTTCATCGGCCAGCGGTACGCCTGGATTGGTGATAGAGAATGGCCGTCAGCGGCAGTGAAAGCAGGATCATCAGCAGCGCGTAGGGCGCGGCAGCGGCGTAATCGATTTCGCTGGTCATCGCCCAGAAGCCAGTGGCGAGGGTGCGCGTGCCGTTGGGCGCGAGCAGCAGGGTCGCGGTCAGTTCATTGGTGATCGCCAGAAACACCAGCGCCGCACCGGCGGCCGCGCCGGGTGCCGCCAGCCTTACCGTGATCAGCCACAACGTCCGAAATGGCGAGCGGCCGAGGCTTTGCGCGATGTTTTCCAGCTCCACCGGAGCCTGAGCGAAACCGGCGCGCAGGCTCACCAGGGCGCGCGGCAGGAACATCAGCAGATACGCCAGCAGCACGGTGATGGTCGTCTGGTAAATCGGCCGGGCGAAATGGATGGTCACGGTCACCAGTGCCAAGGCTACGACGATGCCAGGCAGCGAACTGGTGATGTAATTGCAGCCTTCCAGCAAACGCTGCAACTTGCCGGGAGCGCGAATCGACAGCCAAGCGATGGGAATGGCCGCGACGCTGGTCAGCAACGCGCCGGCCACCCCGTACGACAGCGTTTGCAGCAAGGCGGGCAGCAATTCGTCGCCTTGCCAGACCTGCACGCCACCGGCCAGCAGCCAGCGACCCAGTGTCAGCAAGGGCACACCGAGTGCCAGCAGGCAGGTCAGGGTTTGCAGCAGTAACGCCAATGTCGTCGCGCCTCGGCCCAGTTGCACGCTGCGTTGATCCCGGGCGCTGCCGGAGCCGACTCGCGCATAACGCGCCTGGCCACGGGCGGCGGATTCAGCCGTGAGCATCGCCAGACAGCACAACGCCAGAACCCCGGCGAGCATGTTGGCGGCCGGGCCGTTGAAGGTCGACTTGAACTGGTCGAAGATCGCCGTGGTGAAGGTGTCGAAACGGATCATCGCGTACAAACCGTATTCGGCCAGCAAATGCAGACCGACCAGCAAGGCCCCACCGCAAATCGCCAGGCGCAGTTGCGGCAACACCACCCGAAAAAACACCGCCCATGGCTTGAGGCCCAAGGATTGCGCGACGTCTTCAATGGCCGGGTCGAGCCGACGCAATGTTGCCGCAATCGGCAAGTACAAAAACGGAAAATACGCGATCACCGACACCAGCACACCCGCAGGCAAACCGTGGATCGACGGGATCAGACTGACCCACGCATAGCTGTGGACGAACGCCGGCACGGCCAGCGGCACCACCGCCAGCAGCGACCAAAGACGCCGACCGGGCAGATTGCTGCGTTCGGTCAGCCAGGCCAGCGTGGTGCCGAGCAGGATGCACAGCGGCAGGGTGATCAGCACCAGCAACACGGTGTTGATCAGCAGCTCACCGACCCGTGGGCGGAACACCAGGGCTTCGATGGTCGCCCAACCGGTGTACCACGACACGCCGATCACGAATGCAATCGGCAGCAGTGACAGCAACGACACCAGAATCGCCGTGGTTACCACCCACGAGCCGCCGCGCCCGGCGATGACGCGGTGAGGGTGCGGGGCACTGGCGGAGTCCGTCGCAACGGCCTGCGCAGGCAAGGTCTGTGGCATCACTTAGAGCAATCCGGCCTGGGTCATCAGCTCGACGGCTTTTTTGCTGTCGAGGGTCGAAGCATCGATTTTCGGCGCATCGAGGGTTTTGAGCGGCGTCAGTTTCGGGTTGGATGGCGCGTCTTTGCCTACGGCGTATTCGAAGGAGGTGCCGGTTTCGAGAATCTCCTGACCTTCCTTGCTGGTGATGTATTTGACGAACGCCTGCGCTTGCTCAAGGTGTTTGCTCGAAGCCAGTACGCCGGCGCCGGAAGTGCTGACGAACGCGCCCGGGTCCTGATGCTTGAAGTAGTGCAGGCGGGTGTTTTTGCTGTTCTCGCCGGTCTTGGACTGATCGACGAAGCTGTAGTAGTGGTAAATCACGCCGCTGTCGATCTGCCCGGCATTCACCGCTTTGAGCACCGCGCTGTTGCCGTGATAGATCGTCGCGTTGGTCTTCATGCCCTTGAGCCATTCCAGGGTGGCGGCTTCGCCTTTTTGCTGCAGGACAGCGGCGACGATCGCCTGGAAGTCGGCGCCGGCGGGGGAGGCGGCCCAACGCCCCTTCCATACCAGGGTCGCGAGGTCGAGCAGGGATTTGGGCAGGTCTTTGTCGCTCAATTTGCTCGGGTTGTAGACGAACACCGTCGAACGGGCGGCGATCCCAACCCAATTGCCGTGAGCCGGGCGGTAGGCGGAATCGATTTGCTCAAGGGTTGTCGGCGCCAACGGGGCAAACAGTTTGGCGTTGTCCACCAGCACCATTGCCGGGGAGTTCTCGGTCAGGAACACATCCGCCGGCGAGGCGGCGCCTTCCTGAACGATCTGGTTGCCCATTTCGGTGTCATCGCCGTTGCGCACGGTGACCGGGATGCCGGTCTCTTCGGTGAAACCGGCGACCCATGCCTTGGTCAGGCTCTCGTGCTGCGCGTTGTAGACCACCAGACCCACCGAGTCGGCCGCAACAGCGTGCCCGGCGCCAAGCAGCGCAGTAGCCAGCAATGCGCGCTTGAAGAAGGATGGAAGGCGTGAATTCATTCGGGCAGCTCCTGTTTTAGACGTTATGAGCAAACTTTCGCAGGAATCAATGCGAACGATTTGCAAGTGTCGAGTCGCGGCAATGTAGGCTGGCAAATGAGAAAAAAACGTCAAAGAAGCCGTTAATACTTGTCATTGCCATTCAAATTTACTGCGACTCTACACTTTTGTCTTACAACGTCATCGCTCAGGAGTGGGGATGTAGGCCACGCTCTGGTCTTCGCGTCCGTGGAAGACCTGCTCGCCACGGGTGGGGGTGGTGGTGATGACCTGGTGATCCGCCTTCAGCGCATCCAGTGGCACGGCATCACCGGAGCGGTATTGCGCCACGAAAATCGTGCGTTGCGGATCCCAATGTTGCCCGCTGGTGCGTTCCAGCCAGGCGATCAGCGTCGCTGTGTCGCCATTGTGCGGGAAGTCCTGGACCGTTTCCGGCACGTAGTAAAACGGCGTACCACCGGTCTGCAGGTACATCGGTACTTTGTTGTCGACCTCGATCATGACCATGCGCCATTGATTCAACGGTGCCTGCTGACTGGCCTGTTGGCGAACCTGCTCGCCAAAACGGATAACGCCACCGCCGCTGTTGGTCCACGGGTAGAGCACACCCAGTATCGCGGCGAGCAAGACAGTGGTGATACCGAACCCGATCTTCAACCCACGACCGTCACTGTTGCGGGCGGCCATGCGCCGGGTGATCCACCAGGCGCCCAGCAGTTGCGCGAAAGGCACCAGCGGCAAGACGTAATAACTGCGGCGACTGCCGCTGGCGGTGAAGAACAGCATCAGCAGCGCGAGCCCTTGAATCAGCCAGCGGGTATCCGGCTCGATGTGTTTCCAGTTCCGCGCGGCGACCCACAGGGCAATTATCCAGCACGGCGCCCAGGGCAGGGTGTAGACCGGCAGGTAGATCAGGTAGGTGTAAATCGGCCCGAACTGATCGAACGGCTGGAAAAACCGCACGACGTTTTCCCGCAACACCAGTCCCAGGCCGCTTTCGCCGTAGTTCGGCTCGCCATAGAGATGCGACAACAGAAACGGCACCATGTAGAAGGCGCCGGCAACCAGCAGCGCCGCGCACAGACGCAGGTTGAGGTGACGCTTCCAGCGCTGCTCGCTGAGCAAATGCGGCAACAGCACCAGCCCGGGCAGAATGAAGCCGATCAGGCCTTTGAACAGCGACGTCAGCGACAACAGCCCGAAGAACACCAGATAACGCGAAAAGCGCGTGTCATCCGGCCCGCGCCAGTACCACCAGACCGCCGCCAGCACGCCGCACACCGTAAGAATGTCGGCGGTGGCCACCCGCGCCCAGAACACGAAGTAGAAGGTGGTCGCCAGCATCCATCCCGCGATCAGCCCGGTGCCTTTGCGAAACAATTGTTCGCCGAGCAGGTACACCAGCCACACGCTGAACCATGCGGAAATCACCGAGGACAATCGCAGCGACCAATGCCCCAGCCCACCGGTGAACCAGGAGGTGGCGGTGATCAGCCAGTACGACAGCAGCGGTTTGTCGTAATACGGACTGCCCTTGAGGTACGGGTCGAAATAGTCGCCACTTTGCAGCATCTGCAGCGCGATGTTGGCCCAGCGGGTTTCCGCGCCCCACAATTCGCGGCTGCCCAGGCCGAGCAATAACAGCAGGGCAGTCGCCGCCAACAGGAGCAGCAATGGCCCCCGGTCAGTTTTGTTCTGGATCATGGCTGGCTCTGGTTGAAGATGAGGATTTCCAGTTGGCCACGGCGGTAATGCTTGCCGTCGATGGGCAGCAGCTCAAGCTGCTGAGCGTCCGAGGTGCTGTTGACCCGCATCACCACGCCGACCGAGCCTTTTTTGCGGGCTTCGGTCATCCACTGCCCGACACCTTCCAGACTGACTTTTCGCGAGGCCATGGCCGGGTCATCAAGGCCGTACTTGAGCTCGCCAACGGTGTTGAACAGATCCACCTGCGGACGACGCAGACGCCAGGACAACGCAGACGCTGCGCCCAGATCGTTGCTGAGCAACGAAGTGGTTTCGCTCAGTTCCTGCTGGTGTTCGGCAATGAACTGGTCCGGCATCTTGCTGTTGACGATGGTCGCCGGCATGGCCGCCGGTAGCAGCGCGATGAGCAGGCCAATGCCCAGCGCCGGCATTGCCCACAGCGTCAGTGGCCGCACTATTTGCAGCGCGCCGGCGATGAGCCAGCCGAGCAGCACGATATAGCCCAGCGACAGGCTGAACATTTCGGTGTGTTCGTAAATTTCGCGGGTCGATTGCAGATAGATCAGTGCGACCAGTGCGGCAATGGCCAGCACCACGTTGACCACGCCGTTGGTACGCAAGACGCGACCGTCCTGCCGGTCGAGCCAACCCATCACGGTGTAACCCATCAGCAAGGCCAACGGCAGCAGGCACGGCATGATGTAGGTCGGGAGTTTGCCGCTGCTCGCGCTGAAAAATGCCAGCGGCAGCACAAACCACAAGGCCAGGAAGCCGATTTTCGGATCGCGTTTTTCGCGCCAGGTGCGCAGCAGTGTCGACGGCAGCAGCAGTGCCCACGGCAAGGTGGAAGCAAACAGCAGCGGCAGGTAGAACCACCACGGACGCGCATGCTGGGCATCTTCACCGGCGGCAAAGCGGCGGATGTGTTCGTGCCAGAAGAAGAAACGCCAGAAGTCCGGTTCACGGGCATGCACGGCCAGTGCCCACGGCACGCTGACCAGCGCGGCCACTGCGACGGCAACTAACCCGTAACGCACCAGTTCGCCAAAACGCCGCTGCCAGATCATGTAGGGCAGGGCGATCAGTACCGGCAGCATCAGGGCGAGAAAACCCTTGGTCATCAAACCCATGCCGCACGCGAGTCCCAACAGCGCCCAGCCGCCCAGGCGAGCGCGCGGGGTATTGCTGTCGATGGCAAACCAGATCGCAACCAGGCTCAGGTTGACCCACAAGGTGAACTGCGGATCGAGGTTGGCATAGCCCGCCTGACCGGCGATCAGGCCGAAGCTCATATAAAGGAGGGCGCAAGCGGCGCTGATGCGCGGGTTGTTCCACAGGCGGCGCGCCAACAGATAGGCCAGCCATACGCTCACGCCGGTACTCAGCGCCGAGGCGATGCGCACGCCAAACAGGTTCTCGCCGAAAATCGCCTGGCCGATGGCGATCATCCAGTAGCCGGCAATCGGTTTTTCGAAATAGCGAATGCCCATGAAGTGCGGCGCTACCCAGTTGCCACTCTGCAGCATTTCCTGGCTGATCTGGCCATAACGGGTTTCATCCGGAATCCACAGGCCGTGGGTCATCAGTGGCAGCAGATAAAACACTACGAACGCCAGCACCAGACCGGGGATCGCAAAACGCTCGATCAAGCTGCTCTGGTGGAGGCGCGGCAAATTCAACGCTGCGTGGTGCAGCGGTTTGTTCTCAGACGTCATGACTGGACCTTGGTGCAGTACAAGTGTGCGTTTCAGTGAAGCGCCTGGCGATTTCCGTAGCAGGCGTGTCACCGGGTTGGATGAATGCAGGTACGAGCACGTCCGGTGGACGTCTCCTGTATTCAGAGAACTGGCGTGCTTCCAGCTCTAAGTTCTCTCTGGAAAGACAAGCTTTAAAATGGAATATGTCCAGTTTTCGAAACTAAAAAACATTTCTTATTACAAATTGGCGGGCGCAAATGCGCTGGCCAGAGGCTTGTCTGCGCAATACCACAAAGTTGCGAAAAAAAGTTTGCTTATTATTTACTCATTCGTTGCCAGCCTTCGGGATTCATGATGCCAATCACTTTAAGTTGGCCTTGCGCGTCTATCCGCACTAAAACAGCACTGCCATATTCGGCAGCGACAGCCCGGGGGTAACCGGTTTGCCTTTCAAAGTCGGCGATGCAACCGCTGTGAGTCACCAGGATCATGTTCTGCCCGGGCGTCTTGTGCGCCACCACGTCATCGCGCAGTGTCGGGCCACAGGTTTCCAGCCATTCCTGGGGCACTGCATCGTGGCCGAGCATGTAATGCGCAGTTTGCATCGTGCGCGTCAGCGGGCTGCTGAAAAACTGGGTTTTCTCCAGGCCCAGTTGCGTGAAGCCACGGCCAACAACGCCTGCAGCCACACTGCCAACTTGAGTGATACCGTCCGCCGGGCCCAGACACGTATTGGTCGAGCGGTCGCAACGCTCGGTATGACGTACCAGTGCGACGACCTCACCGGCCTGCCAGGCGTTCACCCATTCCTGGGTGGCAGAGGCGCTGGCATAGCGCAGGTTGGCGGGCGAGCGTTGCATCCAGACAAAGCCAAGAATCAGTGCAATCAGCAGCAAACCGACAGCAATGATTGCCCAGGTGCGCGGACGAGAGAGGTTCGATCTCTTGGGTGCTGATTGTATTTGTACTAATTCAACCACAACGTTGCCCCTTGTCATTCCCGAGTTCCATTCAGTACACACAGTGCAACGTAAGCTCTAGGAGGTTAGTTACTTTACGGTGGCTTGCTTGAATGGCTGCTGAACACTACGTTCAGACTCGTGTCGGAGCAGTGAAGAACATGTGAAAAATTTGCGAGGGCCAGCGTGTTTTAACTAAAACGGGTATTTGATAAACAAACTCAAATACCCGTTTTGTTTGTTTTAGGCACTTAACAACAGCGCCGGGCAAGGTGAAGCTGCGAGCGTTGGGCAGCGTCGTGGCGCTGCCCCTTGCAGCCCTGACATCAGCACTGGAGTCATTGAACCGGATGGACCTCAAGCAAAGCCTCGCCAATCGGATTGTGATTGTGTTCGCCTTGATGAGCGCTCTGGTTGCCGGTGTGTTCGCAATGGGCATTGTCGCCACCGTGCATGTCGTGGAGCACAAGTTGACCATGACCGCCCTGAACGGTGGGTTGCGCCGGTTGCTGGCGATGGACGACATCCGCCAATGGCGGCATGAGCCGGAAAAAAGCGAACTGTTTTTTTTCGAGAACGGTCCCGGCCCGATGGCGCTGGCGGAACCACTGGCGAGCCTGCCCCTGGGCTTCCAGGAGATATCGTTCAACGGTGATGACTTCTATGCCATGGTTGACGCGGTTGGCGGACGCAAATATGTGCTGCTGCGCAATCAGGAAAGTTTTGAACAGCGAGAGCACCTGCTGTTCGTCGTGGTGATCGTCGGTTTCATCCTCAGCGTCATGTTGGCCGTCGCGCTCGGCAGGTTGTTGGCGCGCCAGGTCATGGCCCCGGTGATTCGCCTGGCGGGGCAGGTGCGTCATCGCGATCAGTTGATCGCGTTGGCCCCGGCATTGCGTCCCGATTACGCCGATGATGAGGTAGGGGAGCTGGCACAGTCTTTTGACCAGACCCTTGGCCGGTTACGAGACACCCTGAATCGGGAAAAGCTCTTCACCAGTGACGTGAGCC
This sequence comes from Pseudomonas sp. MG-9, assembly GCF_018729515.1. Lineage (NCBI taxonomy): Bacteria > Pseudomonadati > Pseudomonadota > Gammaproteobacteria > Pseudomonadales > Pseudomonadaceae > Pseudomonas > Pseudomonas sp. MG-9. The sequence continues at coordinate 682,828 of NZ_JAHHZH010000001.1, read as the reverse complement.
ATGAACTGCGCACGCCGTTGATGATTCTGGCCAGCTCCTGCGAGTTGTTGCTGGTCAACCCTTCGCTTGATCCGCGTTCCACTGCGCAGGTCAAACGTATTGCCCGGGCCAGCGCCGAGATGTGCCAACTGGTCGAGACCTTTTTGATGCTCGCGCGCAAACCCGAAGAGCTTGGCACCGCGTCCACCTGCACCCTCAAGGATATTGCCGATGCTCAGGTGGAAATCTGGGGGCGATTGATTCGCGAAAAAGGTCTGGAGTTTATCTACGAGCCGCAACTGGCTGGCACCACGCGATACGACCTGACGTTCTTGCAGTCGGTCATGGGCAATCTTTTGCGTAATGCCTGGCACTACACCGATCATGGCTTTGTACGGTTGACCTTGCTCAGGGACAGCTTCGTGGTTGAGGACAGTGGTATCGGAATTCCGGAAGAGAAACGCCACGCAATGTTTCAGCCATTCGTACGCGGTGATGAACAGCGTGGTGAAGGGCTTGGACTGGGGTTGTCGCTGGTGCAGCGAATCTGCAGCCATCAACGCTGGCAAGTCCAACTGGTGACTCGCGAACCCAACGGCTGCCGTTTCACCGTCACGCTTTCGGTGGCGACTCAGGAGGCCGATGGACAGGTGCGTGAATTGCCCGCCGCCTGATTGATCAGTGCCGCCAGGCGTCTGACGTTATTCTGTTGCGCCGTCACCAGTTCATCGATGCTCGGGCCTGAGGGTGTTTGCAAGGTCGAATGGCAAGTCAGCAGGCCATTGTCCGCCGCACCGCTCGGGCGCAGACGCCATTTGACGTCGATCAGTCCGTACTGGCCGGGGATCGAATCAAATCGCTGCACATCGATGCGCACCGAGACATTGCCGCGACTGCCGGTATTGCTCAGTTGATCGCTAAGCGCACTGCGCAACTCATCCGCCAGACTCGCCCCCCACCATTGGGTTTCCAGAATCACCAGGCCGTTGTTGCCCTGGCGGATGACGATTTGCGGGCGGTCGACTTGCGGCGGCACGGTGATTCCCTCGATGGGAATCACCGTGCCGGCCCGCGTGTTGGTCAGTTGCACCGGGGTCAGGGTGTGAAAACTGATTGGCTCGCTGCGACAGGCGCCGAGCAACAGGCACGCTGCAAGCACGGTGATCTTCAACGGTGCAGCCATGGTCTGACTCCTGTGCTCAATTGCGCGGTGGTCCTTTCAGGTCCAGCGGTGCAGCGTTGTCGGGACGGCCACGGATCAGCGATTCCGGGTGGCGGCCGAGGTAGTCCGAAAGCTCACGCAGCGAACGCGACATGCGCCCGAGTTCGTCGAGTGTTTCGTTGAGTTTTTCACGCTGTGGCGAGTCTTCGGCCAGTGTCGAGCTGGCCGATTGCAGGGTCTTGCTGACATCCGCCAGGGTGGTCTGCACGCCTGGCAGGGTCTTGGCGTTGAACTGTTGCAGGCCTTTGCGCAGCTCGACCAGATTGCTGTCGAGGTTGCCGGCAATCCGTTCGACCGGCAGTTTGTTGAGCTTGTCGACCATCGCTTCAAGTTTTTCCTGCAGTTGTTCGAGACTGCCGGGAACGGTCGGCAGAGCAACCGGGCGAGCCGTTGGGTCGAACGCGACTTTTTCCGCTTTGGGGAAGAAATCCAGCGCGATGTACAGTTGTCCGGTCAGCAGATTGCCGCTACGGGCCTGGGCGCGCAGGCCGTTATCGACGAAGGTGCCCAGCAGCCGAACACCGGCAGCCTCGTCGTTGGGATCGTGCTTGAATTCCGTGAGCATCTTCTTGTAGGCCTGGCCGAGGCGCTGCGGGTAAATGACGATCCCGACGTTAAGCGGGAAGGTGCGTTTTTTCGCGTCGAAATCCAGGTTGATGCCCACGACCCGACCGATCTCCATGCCGAGAAACTCCACCGGCGCATCGACCTTGAGTCCGCGCAACGACTGCTCGAAACGCAACACCATGTATTGCGCCTTGCCATTGGGCGGGGCGAGGGCGGCCTGTTGATCGGCGAACAGCTCGAAGTCCTTGTCCTCGCCTGCAGCCACATCGTTGGGACTGTAATCCGGCGCACGGAAAGCAATGCCGCCCACCAGCAGGGTCGAGAGTGATTCGGTCTTCACCGCAAAGCCGTTGGCGCCGACATTGATATCGATACCGCTGGCATTCCAGAACCGGGTGTTTTCGGTGACGAAGGCGTCGTTCGGCGAGTGAATGAACACTTCGATATCCACCCCTTTGCCTTCGGGATTGAGGGCGTAGGTGACGACCTGGCCGACCGGAATCTTGCGGTAGTAAACCGGGGAGCCGATGTCCAGCGAACCGAGATCCGGTGCGTGCAGCATGAAGCGCTTGCCCGGTTCGCCGTAGGTGATCGGTGGCGGATTTTCCAGGCCCTTGAAGTGTTTGGCGCGGTTGTTGGCCTGACCGATGTCAGCGCCGATATAGTCGCCGGAGAGCAGGGTGTCGATGCCCGAAACGCCACCGGCGCCTATGCGTGGGCGCACGACCCAGTACTGTGAGTCTTCGCGGGTGAAGGTTTCGGCCTGTTTGGACAGTTTGATGGTGGCGTCGACGCTCTTCTGGTCGCCGCTCAACTCAACGTCAGTCACCTGACCGATCACCACGTTGCGGTATTTGACCTCGGTCTTGTTGGCGGTCAGACCGCTACCGGTCTTGAAGTTGACGATGATCGTCGGGCCTTCCTGCATCACGTTGTGCACCACCAGCGAAATGCCGACCAGCACCGCCACGATCGGCACGATCCACACCAGTGAAATGCTGAAACGTCGGGTCTTGATCGGGGCTTGGCCCGGTGCTCGCGGCTCATCGGCGGCTGACGACTTCATCCATGTCCTCCTCGGTTTATCGGGCACTGAGCGCCAGGAACGCAAAAGCACTTCATCAATATAGAAGTGCTTGGCGATAGAGCAAATGTGTACAGCTCACCAGATAAGAAACAGAGTAAGGGGACAGTGATTTGTGGCGAGGGAGCTTGCTCCCGCTAGGGCGCGAAGCGGCCCTCGTTCTTCATTACCTGAAAAGCCAGGGACTGCTGCGCAGTCCAGCGGGAGCAAGCGCCCTCGCCACAAGTACGATATTGCGTTAACCGAGGATTTCCCGCAGGCGATACCAGAACATGCCCAGTGCCAGCAGTGGCGAGCGCAGGGCCGGACCGCCGGGAAAAGTCATGTGCGGCACTGCGCTGAACACGTCCATGCCCTGACTGTGGCCCGCGTGGATTGCCTCGCCCAGCAGCTTGGCGCACCAGTGCGTGACGTTCAGGCCGTGACCGGAATAACCCTGCGCGTAGAACACGTTCGGCTGCTGCTTGAGGCGCCCGACCTGCGGGAAGCGGTTGGCTGTGATGCCGATCTTGCCGCCCCATTGATAGTCGATGCGCACATCCGCCAGTTGCGGGAAGACCTTGAGCATCTTCGGTCGCATGTAAGCGGCGATGTCCGCCGGATCGCGTCCGGAATAATGGCAGGCGCCACCGAACAACAGACGCCGATCCGCCGAGAGCCGGTAGTAATCGAGGCCGACTTTCTGGTCGCACAGCGCCAGATTCTGCGGGATCAACTGCGCGGCGTGCTCCTCGGACAGTGGCTCGGTGGCGATGATGTAGCTGCCGGCGGGCAGCACTTTACCGCTGAGTTGCTGTTCGAGTTCGTCCAGATGCGCGTTGCAACCGAGCACCAGACTGCCGGCGCGGACGGTGCCCGTGGCGCAGCGCACCTGGACAGTTTCGCCGTGGACGATCTGCTGCACCGGGCTCTGCTCGAAAATCCGTACGCCGAGGGAGGCCGCCAGACGCGCTTCGCCCTGCACCAGGTCCAGCGGGTGCAGATGGCCGGAGCCCATGTCGACCAGACCACCGGCGTAAACGTCGGCGTTCACTACCTGCTGCCGAATTTGCTCCGGACCGACCAAGCGGGTTTCATGGCGGTAGCCGAGTTCGCCGAGGCTGACTTGCTCGTCCTTGAACGCGGCGAACTGTGCGGGAGTGTTGGCCAGCTCGCAGAAGCCCCAGCGCAAGTCGCACTCGATACTGTTGTCGGTGATGCGCTGTCGCACCAGTTCCACCGAATCGATCCCGGCGCGCTGCAAGTAGCGCACGCCGTCATTGCCGACATAGCGCGCGAAGCCTTCGACCTCATGACCGATGCCGCGGATCAACTGCCCACCGTTGCGCCCACTGGCGCCCCAGCCGATGCGCCGGGCTTCGATCAACACCACCGACAACCCGCGCTGCGCGAGCTCAATGGCGGTGTTGACCCCGGTGAAACCACCGCCGATCACGCAGACATCAACGCTCAGGTCACCGTCCAGCCTGGGGTAGGGAGTGGTTGCCCGCGCCGAGGCTGCGTAATAGGAGCGGGCGTGTTCCTGGGTGTACTGATTCATTTGTTCGACTTCACTTTGCTCCAGGACCGGGTCATCAGACGCATGATCGACTGGGGCGGGGTGGTGGAAATGTACAGCTTGTCGAGGACTTCCTGTGGCGGATAAACCTCTGGGTTATTCACCAGCGCCACGTCCATGTACTGTTTGGCGGCCGGGTTCGGGTTGGCGTAACCGACCGAGGCGCTGACCTTGGCGATCACTTGCGGATCGAGCAGGTAATTAATGAAGGCGTGGGCTTCCTTCGGGTTGGCGGCGTCGGCCGGAACCGCGAGCAGGTCAAACCACAGATTGGAGCCTTCCTTGGGAATGGCGTAGGCGATGTTCACGCCGTTCTTGGCTTCCTTGGCGCGGTTGGCGGCCTGGAACACGTCACCGGAATAACCGAAGGCTACGCAGATGTCACCGTTGGCCAGGTCCGAGACGTATTTGGAGGAGTGGAAGTAGGTGATGTACGGGCGGATGCTCAGCAGTTTGGCTTCAGCCTTTTTGAAGTCTTCCGGGTTCTCGCTGCGCGGATCCATGCCCATGTAGTTGAGGATGGCCGGGAACACTTCGTCAGCCGAGTCCATCATCGACACGCCGCACTGCGACAGCTTCTTGATGTTTTCCGGCTCGAACAGCACGGCCCAGGAATCGATGTGGTCGATGCCCAGCACTTGCTTGACCTTGTCGACGTTGTAACCGATGCCGTTGGTGCCCCACAGGTACGGCACCGAGTGCGCGTTTTGCGGGTCGTTTTTCTCCAGCAGCGCGAGCAGTTTCGGGTCGAGATTTTTCCAGTTCGGCAACTGCTCGCGATCCAGTTTGAGGAACGCACCGGCCTTCACCTGACGGGCAAGGAAGTGGTTGGACGGTACCACCACGTCGTAACCGGTACGCCCGGCGAGCAGTTTGCCTTCCAGGGTTTCGTTGGAGTCGAAAACGTCGTAGATCACCTTGATCCCGGTCTTGGCCTGGAAGTCGGCGAGGGTGGTTTCACCGATGTAGTCGGTCCAGTTGTAGACGCTGACCTGGGGTTGGGCCAGGGCTGCGGTGCTGCACAACATTGCCAGTGCGGCGGGGACCATGGATTTCAGTAGACGCATATCGACACCTCTTGAAGTTATTGGATTTTTTCAGGTGGTTCGCTATTCCCCTTGTGGGAGCGAGCCTGCTCGCGAAAACGGAGGGTCAGGCAACGTCGATGGTGACTGTGCTGACGCCTTCGCGAGCAGGCTCACTCCTACAGGGTTTTGGGCTGGAGTCAGACGCTCAGCAGCAGAAACTCGCGCTCCCACGAACTGATCACGCGCTTGAAGTTTTCGTGCTCGGCGCGTTTGACGGCGACGTAGCCGCGGACGAATTTGCTGCCCAGGTACTCGGCAACGGTGTCGCACTCTTCCATTTGCGTCAGCGCCTCTTCGATGGTGATCGGCAGGCGCAGGTTGCGGCGCTCGTAGGCCCGACCTTCAACGGCCGCGCTCGGCTCGATGCCTTCGACCATGCCGATGTAGCCACACAGCAAACTGGCGGCGATCGCCAGGTACGGGTTGGCGTCGGCGCCCGGCAAGCGGTTTTCCACGCGCATCGCTTCCGGGCCGGAGGTCGGCACGCGCAGGCCGACGGTGCGGTTTTCTTCGCCCCATTCGACGTTCACCGGTGCCGAGGTGTCCGGCAGGAAGCGGCGAAACGAGTTCACGTTGGGCGCGAACATCGGCAGCACTTTCGGGATGTACTTCTGCAGGCCGCCGATGTGATGCCGGAACAGGTCGCTCATCTTGCCGTCGGCGTCGGCGAAGATCGGCTTGCCGCTGGCAATTTCCACCACGCTCTGGTGCAAGTGCATGGCACTGCCGGGCTCGTCGCCAATCGGCTTGGCCATGAACGTGGCGGTGACGTTGTGCTTGAGGGCGGCTTCGCGCAGGGTGCGTTTGAACACGGTGATCTGGTCAGCCAGATCGAGGGCGTCGCCGTGACGGAAGTTGATTTCCATCTGCGCCGGCCCGTCTTCGTGGATCAGCGTGTCCAGGTCCAGACCTTGCAATTCGCACCAGTCATAGACGTCTTCAAACAGCGGATCGAATTCGTTGGCGGCGTCGATCGAGAATGACTGACGGCCACTTTCCGCACGGCCCGAACGGCCCAGCGGCGCCTTGAGTGGCAGGTCCGGGTCTTCGCAGCGCTGGGTCAGGTAGAACTCCATTTCCGGCGCGACAATCGGCTTCCAGCCTTTGTCGGTGTACAGCTGCAGGACTTTCTTCAGTACGTTGCGTGGTGACAGTTCGATCGGGTTGCCGAACTTGTCGAAGGTGTCGTGGATGACGATGGCGGTCGGCTCGATCGCCCACGGAATCACGTACACGGCGTCGGCCACCGGCTTGCAGACCATGTCGATGTCGGCCGGGTCGAGCAGGTCGTAGTAGATGTCGTCGTCGACAAAATCCCCGGTTACCGTTTGCAGCAGCACACTTTCCGGCAGGCGCATGCCTCGCTCATGCAGGAACTTGTTGGTCGGTGCGATCTTGCCGCGGGCGATGCCGGTCAGGTCGCTGACCACACATTCAACTTCGGTAATCTTGTGATCTTTCAGCCACGTGAACAGCTGATCGAAAGGGGCATTCATAAAGACCTCGTTATTGGTTTCATAGACGCCGGGGAGGGCGGGTTTCATCTTCCGCCCCTTCCCCTGTGGCGCGTTGACGACTATCTTGGGCGTGCCTTGCAGTTCCATCTATCCACTTTAAGCAGCACCAAAGCGCACCAAAAGAGTGCGCAAGGTCTCTCATGACAACGTGCAATCCTCTACAGGTTCAGGCTTTCAATACCGCTGATGTCACCGAGCAAATCCGCGCCACGCCGGGTTGGGTCCAGCATTACCAGCAGATGTCTCCCGGACATTTCGCCGGGCAGATTCGCTATCTGGATTTGCAGGGTGTGCAGGTTTACGAAGAACAGATGAACACGCGCGTCGAGCAGAATTTCAGCGCGCCGGCGGGTGCTTTGGCGTTTTGTTTTGATCGCAGCGACAACGCGCTGTACCTGCTCAACGAAGAGAGCCGCAACATCTGGATCACTCCGGAGAACTACCAGGAAATCGCCGTGGTGTTCGGCCCGGAATTCGTTCAGCAACACGGTCTGGATGTTCGACGCCTCGAGGGTTTGTTCATGGCGCCGCTGAATTGCGGGCAGAACGCCTTGTTCAGTCGCTGGTTAAGCTCGACTCTCACGAAGTTGACGCAATCCCTTGATCCGCCAAGTAAAGAGGCGCTGACCCAGCAACTGTTGGAGGACTGTTTGTTCATCCTCGATAACGCGCAGGTGTGCCTGGATCGCGGCGGTTTACAGCGCCGCGCAGAAGAGCGAAACATCATGAAGCGCGTAGGGGAGTGGGCTGCTGATTCACCGGAGGAGACACTTAATCTGCTTGAATTGGCGCAGGTGGCCGGCGTGTCGTTGCGACAGTTGCAACACGCGTTCAAGGCCTACACCGGGATGACGCCCAGTCACTGGTTACGCCTGCGGCGGTTGAATAGCGCACACCGTGAACTGCGCCAACGCAGCCCGACGGAGACTACCGTTGCGCAAGTCGCGATGCAGTGGTCGTTCTGGCATTTGGGGCGGTTTTCCAGCAGTTATCGAGCGCTGTTCAATGAGTTGCCGAGCGAGACGCTAAAGCGGTGAAAATCGGTAAATATCGGCCATCGTCTGTTAACTACACTAAATCACTATTTAGTTGAGCTAAAAAAATTACTGGAAAGAAATCACGTAAAGAGCAGGGTAGCCTGCAAAATTCTAACCACGCCACGCAATGAAACGTCGGTAGGCATTTTCGGCATTTGATTTTCGCACAAGTTTGATTACGTCATCCATCCCCATTGTCCTTGCGCTATGGTGCATACCTGTTTCTCGCAACCAGAACAGACTCGCTTTACGGAACCCTGACTCAGGCGAGACTTCATATCCGCTTTCGGTAAGCCGATCAATGACAACCTGACATACAGCTCTGAATAACAGTCTCGCGTGAGCTGAACTTATCGAACCCTTCCCACGAATCTTCCCGAACAATAATGTGTGATCACGCTCCAGTGGAAGGGATTTTCGGCCAAAATTTTCACGATAACGATTCACGTACTTAGTTACAAACTCGGGATGGATTTTCCACGCCCGATTGCCCGGGAAATGATCCTCCACTAAATCGTAAGTTCCATCGCGCATAAGCCCCAGCGCACTGAACGTTAGTTTACCCCCTAAGCTGTCGATCTCAGATGGCTGCATCCTAAGATAATAAATTGATGCCATCATGAGTAGCGTACGTTCATTTTGGATGTCCTCATCCGCCATGTCACTGAGCGTCAACATCAAGACCGCAAACTCTTCGTCAGTGAAAACATTCCCACCTGTGTGAATGGGAAGACTTAAAGCGTAGAAGCCGGCAGTGTGGAGCCTTCGCGCAGGATTGACTGCTATAAGTTCACTGTAGTGCAGATGCAGAAAAAAAGTCGCAATCACAGACCACTGTTTAGCGAGCGCGCCTCTACCAGCTATGTACGTTAAGCGAGTACCGTATTCCCCAACAGACGTCTTATCAAAGCTAAACGGACGCCAGGCGGGGTTAATTCCTATCACCTGTTTCGTGTCGCCGAGAGTGAATCGCCGACATGACTTATCTGCCACCCAAGAGTCGGGGGGAGATGTGCAGAAACTCATAAACTCCTGAATGTCGCCTTCATTCAATTCGGTTATGGGTTTTTTTACCTCCAAAATGCTCCAAAGTAAAAGTCGCTCGATATACCTTCGGTAGTTTGAATAACGAGTAGATTCAGCATGCTTAATCAAAAACTGTTTAACCAGCAGGTAGCTTCTCGTCGGCAGACTGCAGCCTGGACAATTGTTGAGAAAACGCTGAATTACAGGCAGCTCATCATCAAGGGTGTCTGGGTCTAGCCGTGAAAATTCTTCCAGCGCTTCAAAGCAAGGGCGGGGCATTGATTCCATTATTTTTTTCTACCAATTGTTTATGAAAATTATTCGCGATTTTTCAAACCCAGTGTTTTAAGCGAGTACGAGCGCTTATTTTCATAACTGCTGTAGTAGATGTCCTGAGTAGTGGATAAATTGTTGTGACGTAGATCCATCTGCAAGTCCTTAGGGTCTCGCCAAGGGGCATCAAGTGTCGCAGCCGTATGCCTAAGCCAGTGCGTGGAGGCCAGCCGCAGAGCCTCGATCTCGCCAGGTTGGCGATCTTCGTTCACCATTTCATTAATAGCTTGGTCGAATAGCTTCTGGATGATCGAATGAACCATTCGAGTGGATAACCCTGGACGACCATTCAAGGTCGCAATCAGAGGGGTCTGTTCGTTAGGTAATGGCAGTTCAGGCAGCCCCATGAAGCGTCGGTAGCGCTTTAGGTAACGATCAATATATTCCGGCCTTACAGCTACCTTGCCGGCTTTGTCACCCTTACCAATGAGGTAGAACCACCAGTTGCCTTCATGATCTGTCTTGAAGGAGCCCATTGTGGGCTGCCAATTCACCCGACCACAGAGATCTGAAACGCGTAGGTACATCGAAAACAACGTCGCGGCGATGAACAGAGTGCGTTCATGGTGTTCAGGAGCCGTTGCTGCCATTTTTTCAGCGGTGGTCAGTACGAAGTCCCATTGAAGAGGCGTGAGGGCGCGTCCTGTTTGCGCCATTGAGCACGAGGCTTTGAAGCGCGATTTCTGTTTGATCGCTCTGAAGGGATTCGTCGACGTCAGGCCCTCATCTAGGCCGTATTCGTACAAGCTGCTGCAAACCGAGAAAACCTGGGAAATGCTCCCTCGTGATGGTTGGTATGGAACGCCAGTAACTGGGCGGTCGAGATCAGCCGCATTGCTCATGTGCTTCGATGTTTTCACCGAGAATGGATGCCAACGTGGATTTGGGCACAGCTCTGCATATTTGTTGGATGCCACGATCAGAAACCTACTACGTGTCACAGGGCCGAGCCAACCTATGGGTGGAGCCATGCAGAACTCCAAGAAGGCTTCAGCGTCTGCGCGACGCAGCTCCATCAGGGGCTTCTTTCTGATCAACAATGCCCAAAGCAGCAGGCGCTCGGCATGGGTGCGATATGAAACGAATGTCGCCTCGACGTTGGAGTACGAACGCAGAAAACCACGGACAGCTTCGAAACCATCCATGGGTTTGAGATGTGCATCAAAATTCGCCAGATAGTTCATCACCAGCGGTAGGCACGGGTCGGGTTCATCGCAAGTGTGATTGACGAATTCTTTATAGGTGTTAAACAGCGGATACGGGCCCGGCATCTTGTTATCCTTTACGGGATACTGCATTGCAGACTTCCGATTCTGGGAGTTATTGGAAGTAGGGGGCGTATCCTTCCGCTTGTTCGAGGCGAGTGTGTCCGTCAGCTTGGATGAATCACTCATCACCTAGCCCTTACCATTTGATCGATGTCATGTAGGTTATACATAGCAAGCCTGGCTTTGCAAGTGCGCTCTTGGAAAGCTTCACTGACGGCCAGGCAACTAACTTCCCTTCAGTTATATATTGAGAGTCATGGTCGAATCTGATTTAGGGAATTCCGACCGCACGGCTGCACGCCCCAAGCCGTGCGGGCTCAGCCCTTTAACCGTCCAGATGTTTAGAGGCGCCACTGCTGCTTTAGATGGCTGGGCTGGCGTTCACGAAAGACGTGACCTAGGAGGTCACTTTTAAAAGATTCCGGCATTTTTAAAAGTGTTTAGCAGTACCGCTCCGGAAATACATAGGCCCGGCAGTTCTTCGCCATATTTAGCGAGCTTGATCATTTTTAAAAGTTTCGGCCATTTTTAAAAGTTAATGTTTTGAATGTGCAAGGGCGCTTGAGGGTGACCAGTTATCAGCCCATGAAAAAGACTATTGAAATCCTAAAGCATTAGTGATTTATACTGAAGCTTCTTCGAAGCTTCAGTATTTAATCCACCTTTAGATAGTCTCCTTCCGCGTATATAGCGCTGTTCTAAACACCTGAATCTCTCCTGAGCTGACGTCACGCGCTCAAACATCTATCCACGCTACGCACGCCGACGGAGTTAGTCCGCAACCAGGCTGAGTCTTCACGCCGAGGGCGAGGTTCACATCACCTCGGCATGGCTCCCGAGTTTTCTCCTTGATATTCGACCTTTGTAGATCATCGTGAACCGGCGGATGAGACTGAAACGATCTGAGGGCGATCGATTGAATGTCACGTGTTTCGAGTGCGTCTCAGCTCTCAGCAAATCGCAAACCGTCGCATTCATTGGGTTACAGACGTGGTCACTTTTAAAGGGTTCAGCCATTTTTAAAAGAGGTCTCGCATCCTGGCTCTTTGTTGCACTGAACGAGCCAGGTCGAAATGGACGCTTACCAGGACGCATGGAAGCCTTTTTGCTCGGCATGCGGCGTCTCGATCCCACAAAAAATGACCAAACTATGCGTTATGCGCCGATGTAGCCAGAATTAAGAAACACTGAAATGGAGATTTCCGAGGGAGTTGATTGCTCGCGAAGGCGCGGATTGCGAGGCTTTCGGGGTGGAAACGCTAGGCGCCATCTTAGGCGCCATCTTTAAGGGAGGGCCACACAGGTATCAGGGGGCGACGCTTGCAAGCGGTCGCTGGAGATTGAAAACGCGTGCGCAACTGGGCTGATTCTGAAATATCTTGTTACGTGTAATGTATATTATGTTAAATCAAGTATTACGCTATGCACCCTAGCACCAACACCTATCTCTATCTCGAAAAATCACCCCAGCACTTTATAGATCTCAGAAACCACCTGCCTCGTCGCGTCCTCAATCGTTCCCTCATTACGGCATAGAACCCAGCCGTGCTCCTTAACCGCGTGCTCGAACATCTCCGTACACGCCACATGCGCTGGGTGCTTCTGGATCACAGTGCCGCCCAATCCTCGCGATCGCGCCGTGGCCCTTGCCCATGAAATATCCGGATCGGTGACGACGCCGACATGCAGGTCCGGCACTCGCACGCCTCGATCTATGTTCAACTGCAGAATCTCGGCAAACGGGATGGTTTGGCGAAACGCGGCATCAGACGGATACCAGCGATCGATCAAGATAATGCTGTCCAGCGGCTGCTTCGTCAGTACGTTATGGGAGATCCAACTGCGGCTATCAGCAAGTCGCTGACACACAGCCCATTCCAGATCCCGGGAAGGATTTCTGGCCAGCGTGTTAACCAGGGCCATGGTTTCCCCCCTGAAAGGATCGCTTTTTCTCTCGCATAGCCGGATGACTTTCTGGTTGCCCGCCCTCAGTACTTGCGTAACGGCCTCCAACAGTGTGGTTTTGCCGGTGCCTTTGGGCCCATCCAGAGAAACGAACAGCGGACGATTCATTGTTCACGCAACAATCAAGACATTGATGACCACTCTAACCTCATTTCCGGCATTCCATTAGCGCATCCCTGCCCCTTGCTGATACTCCCGAGGCGTACAACCAAACTCCCGCCGAAACACCGTGTGCAGATACTGCGCAGATTTGAACCCACAGCTGCGCGCAACGTCGGCAATCACTGAGTCGGTATTTTTCAGGCCGCGGGTGGCCGCTGCCAGTTTGAAACGCAAGATCTCGTCATGCACGCTGCAGCCTCGCTCGGCGCGGAAATGCGCTTCGAGTGATGAGCGCGACACGCCGACATAAGCCGCCACTTGCGCCGTTTTGATGCCTTGGCAGGCGTATTGGCGGATGAACAGCAGTGCTTGCATGACGTAGGGATTGCCCAATGGCTGGTGCAAACTCGACACCTGCACGTTGACCGCATCGGGAGGAATCAGGATTTGTGTGCCGGTGGATGGCATGCCGTGAAGCATCTGGTGGAGCAATTGCGCGGCGGTACGCCCCATGGTTTCCGTGCCCTGGATGACCGAACTCAGGGGCACTCGGGTCAGGCTGCGGGTCAGCGGGTCGTTGTCGATTCCTATCAATGCCACTTGCTCCGGCACGGCGATGCCGGCGGTCAGGCAGGCTTGCAGCAACTGTCGCGCGCGGGCGTCGCTGACGGCGATGATACCGATGGGCTTGGGCAGGCTTTGCAACCAGGCGATCAGTTGTTCGACGGCGCTGTCCCACAGCGGTGCGCTGGTGCCCATGCCGCGGTAGATTTCGGCGTGCAAGCCGTCGCGCCGCATCAGTCTGCGAAAGGCTTTTTCCCGCTCCTGCGCCCATCGATTGGCCTGCGCTTCAGGCAGGCTGAAGCAGGCAAAACGCTGCAGTCCCGCCTCGATCAAATGCGAGTAAGCCAAGTTGATCAGTGCATTGTTATCGGTGGCGACGTACGGGATCGCTTTCGGATAAGCGCGCTTGTCCTCGTACGACCCCCCTACTGCTACTACCGGCAACTGAATGTCGGCCAGCGCTTCGCCAATCAGCGGATCGTCAAAGTCGGCAATGATCCCGTCACCCTGCCAGCGCTCTATCCCTTTCAAACGACAGAGAAAATCCTCTTCCAGAAACAGGTCCCAGGAGGCGCGAGTGCTGCTCAGGTAGTTGCCGATGCCGCTGATGATCCCACGGTCATAGATCTTGCTACCGTTGAACAACAGGGCGATGCGGTGAACAGGCGGTACGGTTTTCATTGTTTTTATGCTTGTTCTGAGCCCCTTGTCACAGAGGCGATTGGCACAGACTAGGCGCCTCACCGAAGAAGCTCAATACGCAAAATCGCACCTGGTGTTGGTGCTTTTCATAATCAGCAGGCACAGGGCCGTTGCTAGTATCGAGACACCGCCAAGAACAACAAGGACAAGGTCCATGCAGTATTTCCCCGATGTCGAGCCGATTCGGTTCGAAGGCCCAAACAGCGATTCTCCCCTCTCCTTTCGTCACTACGACGCCGACAAACTCATCCTCGGCAAACCCATGCGCGAACACCTGCGTATGGCCGCCTGTTACTGGCACACGTTCGTCTGGCCGGGTTCCGATGTGTTCGGCGCGGGGACGTTCAAGCGCCCGTGGCAACACGCCGGCGACCCGATGGAGCTGGCCATAGGCAAGGCAGCCGCGGCCTTCGAATTTTTCTCCAAACTGGGTATCGACTATTACTGCTTCCATGACACGGATGTCGCCCCGGAAGGCAGCTCTCTGAAGGAGTACCGCAACCACTTCGCGCAAATGGTCGATCACCTGGAGCGACATCAGGAACAAAGCGGAATCAAGCTCTTGTGGGGCACCGCCAATTGCTTCAGCAACCCGCGTTTCGCTGCCGGTGCCGCGAGCAACCCGGATCCGGAAGTGTTCGCCTGCGCCGCTGCCCAGGTGTTCAGCGCGATGAACGCGACCCATCGCCTGAAAGGCGCCAACTACGTGTTGTGGGGCGGCCGCGAGGGCTACGAAACTCTGCTCAACACGGACTTGAAGCGTGAACGCGAACAACTGGGCCGCTTCATGCGCATGGTGGTCGAGCACAAGCACAAGATCGGTTTCACCGGCGACCTGCTGATCGAACCCAAGCCGCAAGAGCCGACCAAGCATCAATACGATTACGACAGCGCCACTGTGTTCGGCTTTCTCCAGCAGTACGGACTGGAGCACGAAATCAAGGTCAACATCGAGGCTAACCACGCGACGCTGGCCGGGCATAGCTTCCATCACGAGATTGCGACGGCCGTCTCGCTGGGGATTTTTGGCAGCATCGACGCCAACCGTGGTGATCCGCAAAACGGCTGGGACACCGACCAGTTCCCCAACAGCGTCGAAGAAATGACCCTGGCCACCTATGAAATCCTCAAGGCTGGCGGGTTCAAGAATGGCGGATTCAACTTTGACTCCAAGGTGCGTCGGCAAAGCCTCGATCAGATCGATCTGTTCCATGGCCACGTCGGCGCCATGGACGTTCTCGCCCTGTCTCTGGAACGGGCAGCGGCCATGGTGCAGAACGACCAGCTGCAACGGCTCAAGGATCAACGCTACGCCGGTTGGACGCAGCCGTTCGGGCAGGCGGTGATGGCGGGTGACTTCAATCTTGAGTCCTTGGCCGAGCACGCGTTCACCAACGAGTTGAATCCGCAAGCCGTCAGCGGCCGGCAGGAAATGCTCGAGAACATCGTTAACCGGTTTATCTATCGCTGAACGCTACGAGACTCTGCCGGCGCAACGACGCGGTGACAATTGCACGACAAATCTGTGCCTGCGGCGCCTGCGGATTCTCTACAGTTTTACCAGCCCGATACTCATCGTCAGGCCGTGTCTTTCCAACAACAATAAAAGGACGCCCCACCATGAAGAACGTAAAACGCACGTTATTGGCCACTGCCTTGGCATTGCTGTCACTGCCAGTGATGGCTGACGCTGCCCACCCGAAAATCGGTTTCTCCATTGATGATCTGCGCCTGGAGCGCTGGTCGCGCGACCGCGACTATTTCGTCGCGGCGGCAGAAAAAATGGACGCCAAGGTCTTCGTGCAGTCGGCCGATGCCAACGAGCAAAAGCAGATTTCCCAGATCGAAAACCTTATTTCCCGAGGCGTCGACGTCATTGTCATCGTGCCGTTCAACGCCACGGTGCTGACCAACGCGGTGGCTGAAGCGAAGAAAGCCGGGATCAAAGTCGTGTCCTATGATCGCCTGATCCTCAATGCCGATGTTGACGCCTATATTTCCTTCGATAACGAGAAAGTCGGCGAGATGCAGGCCAGCGGCGTGCTGAAAGCTGCGCCCAAGGGCAACTACTTTTTGCTCGGTGGTGCGCCCACCGACAACAACGCAAAAATACTGCGCGAGGGTCAGATGAAAGTGCTGCAGCCGGCCATCGACAAGGGCGATATCAAGATCGTCGGCCAGCAGTGGGTGAAGGAATGGAACCCGACCGAGGCGCTGAGCATTGTTGAAAACGCCCTGACCCGCAACGACAACAAAATCGACGGCATTGTCGCCTCCAACGACGCCACGGCGGGCGGTGCCATTCAGGCACTGGCGGCGCAGCAACTGGCTGGCAAGGTACCGATTTCCGGGCAGGACGCTGACCTCGCCGCGGTCAAGCGCGTGATCGCCGGCACGCAAACCATGACCGTGTACAAGCCGCTCAAACTGATTGCCTCAGAAGCAGCCAAGCTCTCGGTGCAACTGGCGCGCAACGAAAAACCCGCCTTCAGCTCGCAGTACGACAACGGCAGCAAAAAAGTCGACACCATCCTGCTCACGCCAACCCCGCTGACCAAGGACAACATCGACCTGCTCGAACAGGACGGCTTCTACACCAAGGCGCAAATTGCCGGGAAGTGATCACATCACAAACTCCGGTTATGCGAAAACCCTTGTGGGAGCGAGCTTGCTCGCGAATGCGTTGCGTCAGCCAACGAAGCTTTGTCTGAACTGACGCTTTCGCGAGCAAGCTCGCTCCCACACAGGTTCAGTGGTGTGTGAGTCTTTGATATACGAGCCCTCTCCATGTCCGACTATCTGCTGCAAATGAACGGCATCGTCAAAACCTTCGGTGGTGTCAAAGCGCTCAACGGCATCGACATCAAGGTCAAACCGGGTGAATGCGTTGGCTTGTGCGGCGAGAATGGCGCCGGCAAGTCCACACTGATGAAGATCCTTTCGGCGGTTTACCCGCACGGCACTTGGGACGGTGAAATCCTCTGGGACGGGCAACCGCTCAGAGCGCAATCGATCAGCGAAACGGAAGCCGCCGGCATCGTCATCATTCACCAGGAACTGACGCTGGTGCCCGACCTGTCGGTGGCTGAAAACATTTTCATGGGCCATGAACTGACACTGCCCGGCGGACGCATGAATTACCCGGCGATGATCCACCGCGCCGAAGCCCTGATGCGCGAATTGAAAGTGCCGGACATGAACGTATCGCTGCCGGTTTCGCAATACGGCGGTGGCTATCAGCAACTGGTGGAAATCGCCAAGGCCCTGAACAAAAAGGCCCGCCTGCTGATCCTCGACGAGCCCTCATCGGCTTTGAGCCGTTCGGAAATCGAGGTGTTGCTGGACATCATCCGCGACCTCAAAGCCAAAGGCGTCGCCTGCGTCTATATCTCGCACAAGCTCGATGAAGTGGCCGCCGTGTGCGACACCATTTCGGTGATCCGCGATGGCAAACATATCGCCACCACCGCGATGGCCGATATGGATATTGCGCAGATCATCACCCAGATGGTCGGGCGGGAAATGAGCAACCTCTACCCCACCGAGCCACACGCCATCGGCGAAGTGATTTTCGAGGCCCGTCATATCACCTGCTACGACGTCGACAACCCCAAGCGCAAACGGGTCGACGATATTTCCTTCGTCCTCAAACGCGGCGAAATCCTCGGTATCGCCGGGCTGGTCGGTGCCGGCCGTACCGAACTGGTAACCGCACTGTTCGGCGCTTACCCCGGCCGCCACGAGGGCGAAGTCTGGCTGGACGGACAACCCATCGACACGCGCACGCCGCTCAAATCAATCCGTGCCGGCCTGTGCCTGGTGCCGGAGGACCGCAAGCGCCAAGGCATCATTCCAGACCTGGGCGTCGGCCAGAACATCACCCTCGCCGTGCTGGACAACTACTCGAAACTGACCCGTATCGATGCCGAAGCCGAACTGGGCTGCATCGATCAGGAAATCTCGCGCCTGCACCTCAAGACCGCAAGTCCGTTCCTGCCGATCACCAGTCTGTCGGGGGGCAATCAACAAAAAGCCGTCCTGGCGAAGATGCTGCTGGCCCAACCGCGGGTGCTGATTCTCGATGAGCCGACCCGAGGCGTGGACGTCGGCGCCAAATACGAAATCTACAAATTGATGGGCGCGCTGGCTGCCGCAGGCGTGTCGATCATCATGGTGTCGTCGGAGCTGGCCGAAGTGCTCGGCGTTTCCGACCGCGTGCTGGTGATCGGCGAAGGCCAGTTGCGTGGCGACTTCATCAACCATGACCTCACCCAGGAACAGGTGCTCGCCGCCGCCCTCAGCCAGCCTGGCAGCCATAACAATAATGATCGGAAATCCGCGTAAATGAATCAGGTCAAACAACTGTTCACCCGCTACAAAATGCTCGCGCTGGTGTTTGCCGTGGTGCTGATCTGGCTGTTTTTCAGCTGGCAGACCGAAGGCGGATTCCTGACCCCGCGCAACCTCTCCAATCTGCTGCGTCAGATGTCGATTACCGGCATTCTCGCTTGCGGCATGGTGCTGGTGATCATCAGCGGCGAGATCGATTTGTCGGTCGGCTCTTTGCTCGGCCTGCTCGGTGGCCTCGCGGCCATTCTCGATGTGGTCTACCACATTCCTCTGCTGGCTAACCTGAGCCTGGTCGCGCTGTGCGGACTGCTGATCGGCCTTGCCAACGGCTACATGGCGGCTTACCTGCGCATCCCCTCATTCATTGTCGGGCTGGGCGGCATGTTGGCGTTTCGCGGGATTCTGCTGGGGATTACCGGCGGCACGACCATTGCGCCGGTATCGCCGGAACTCGTCTACATCGGCCAGGGCTACCTGCCCCATGCGATCGGCACTGGGCTGGGCGTTGTGCTGTTCGCGCTGACGGTGTTCCTCACCTGGAAACAACGGCGCAATCGTGCCCTTCACGGGCTGGCGGCGCATTCATTGGTGCGTGACGTCATCCGCGTGTTAGTGATCGGCGCCGTGCTGGCCGGCTTCGTGCAGACGCTCAACAGCTACGATGGCATTCCCGTGCCGGTCTTGCTGCTGCTGATTCTGTTGGGCGTGTTCAGTTACGTGACCAGTCAGACCGTGTTCGGTCGGCGCGTGTACGCCGTGGGCAGCAACATGGAAGCGACGCGCCTGTCCGGTATCAATGTGCAGGCTGTGAAGCTGTGGATTTTCGGGATCATGGGCGTGATGTGCGCCCTCGCCGGCGTGGTCAACACCGCGCGCCTCGCCGCCGGCTCGCCTTCGGCCGGCAGCATGGGCGAACTCGACGCCATCGCCGCCTGCTTCATCGGCGGCACCTCCATGCGCGGTGGCTCCGGCACGGTCTACGGCGCCCTGCTTGGCGCGCTGGTCATCACCAGCCTGGACAACGGCATGTCCATGCTCGACGTCGACAGCTATTGGCAGATGATCGTCAAGGGCAGCATTCTGGTGTTGGCCGTTTGGGTGGATGTGAGTACGCGGACCGGGCGCCGTTGAGCCACAGAGGGCTGTTTCAGGTACGTGGCTCGGTGCGCAGCCTGTTGACCATTTTCATCGTGTTCAGCAGCGTCAATCCGGCAGGGTTTTATCGCGGGTGATCGTCCTGCTGCCGTTGTCCTCGACGCTGCTCGCGGTGAGGTTGTTTCTGCTCGGCGGCGGTGTTACTCCACCCCGGGCAACCTTGTCATTTGCCCAGGCTTGAGGCAGGGTCGATATCACTACATCCCTGCCAAAGGAGTTACGCCATGTCAAAGCTCTATCCCGGTATCGATCCTGAGGGGCTGGTCGAGTACTCAGTGGTCTACACCGACCGCTCGCTTAACCACATGTCGCAGTCTTTTCAAGGCGTGATGAAGAATATTTCCAAGACCCTGAAACAGGTCTACAACGCCGAGGCCGTTGCGGTGGTGCCGGGCAGTGGCACATTCGGCATGGAAGCAGTGGCGCGGCAGTTCGCCACCGGCCAGCCATGCCTGGTGATACGCAACGGCTGGTTCAGTTATCGCTGGAGCCAGATCCTTGAGATGGGCAACATCCCGGCAGCTACCACGGTGCTCAAGGCCCGTCCGGTCGAGACGGGTCGCCAGGCAGCCTACGCCCCGCCGCCGCTGGACGAAGTGCTGGCAGCCATTGCGGCGCAGAAGCCGCAGGTGGTGTTCGCGCCCCACGTTGAAACGTCCTCCGGAATCATCCTGCCCGACGAGTACCTGCGAGCGGTCGGCGACGCCGTGCATGCGGTGGGCGGTCTGTTCGTGCTGGACTGCATCGCCTCGGGCACGATTTGGGTGGATATGCACAAATGCGCCGTGGACCTGCTGATCAGCGCACCGCAGAAAGGCTGGAGCGCCTCCCCTTGCTGCGCCCTGGTGATGTTCAGTGCTCTGGCCCTCGAACGCATCGAGCAGACACAAAGCAGCAGCTTCGCCTGCGACTTGAAAAAGTGGCTGCAGATCATGCAGGCCTACGAACAGGGCGGACATGCCTATCACGCAACCATGCCCAGCGATTCCCTCGCGCGGTTTAACGACGTGATGAAAGAGACGCAAGCCTACGGCTTCGACAAGATCCGCGACGAACAACAGGCGCTGGGTGATCGGGTACGCGCCATGTTGACCGGCAAAGGCTTCAAAAGCGTGGCCGCTGCCGGCTTTCAAGCCCCGGGCGTCGTGGTGAGCTACACCGATGATGCCGACATCAAGAACGGCAAGAAATTTGCCGAGCACGGTCTGCAGATCGCCGCCGGAGTGCCGTTGCAATGCGATGAACCGGCCGACTTCCAGACCTTCCGTATCGGGCTGTTCGGACTCGAGAAGCTGCAGAATATCGAGCGCACGGTCAGCACGCTTGAGCAGGCACTCGACGAGGTGATGGTTGACTAGCCCTCATCTTGCCCTTGGTTGATTTTAGCGACAGCAGCTTGGCTGCCGTCGCGGTCAGCCACCAACGCCGCGAACGGATGGCGACCTCCGGCTTCATTAGGCCACTACCCGTTCGCCGCTCGCTCTCTATGAAAGAAGTGCTCTCAGCGGCGCCGGAATGGATATAACTTCCTTACTCTCCGGTGAGATACATACATGGGTGACATTCGCCGTAAAAGCCAATACGCCCTCACCTAGAAAACCCTCAACCAAAAAGGTAAAAGAGTGTTCCCCCAGCCTGGCCACACCAACCTTTATAATCATTTCATCATCCCACGTCACCGGGCTCAGCAACTCAATCGACATCGCGCGCACCGGCGGCAATATATTAAAACCCATTAAAGTTCGAAGCCCCGGAGCGCCCACCCACCGATCAAGCGCTACGCCAATAGCCTCTACAGCAAAATATGAGAACCGTGGAGTGTAAACCACCCCTGCCGGATCACAATCTCCGAACAAAACAGTTCGATTTACAAAAACTGCATCCGGCATTAATTCATCCCTATGGTTATTGCTTGCCCGAGTCGTCGGCACCTTGTTTTAGTATTGCAACAGGTGCCGATCTTCATTAACAGCCAACAGGTCAGCAGAAGACGTGTTGGCCAAACGCTTCAATTTTAAAACCAGGTCTCCATCTGTATGCCGTACTGCCATACACCTCCAGCATGGAAGTCAGTCATGCCAAAGGCGTCTGTGGTACTGAATCTGTCCAGATCCGAAGACCAGTTCATGAAGCTTGCGAACACTCGCAATTCGGGACGCGTGAGAAGATCTGCGACGTCAAGTTTGAAAGTCGGAGCGACCGTGAATTTCCAGAAGTTACCGTCGACCGCATTACGTTGCAGATAGCCCTTGGGGTCGAGGTTCATGGTTTGCCAGCTCATTTCGTAGGCCATTTCGAAGTTGCTGTTGATTCTGTTAGCCAATCGCACGTTCAGGGTCAGCCAGCGGTAGTCGTCACCTTTGACGTATCTATCCTTGCTCTGTTCGGCCAGCAAGCTGGGCCCGATGCGCCAGTCAGACGCAAGAGGCGTTTCACCGTAAAGCGCCAGCCGCAGCGCGCGGGCGTCATCAATCAGTTCACCGTCCGAGCCAACGTTCTTGACCTCTGCCCCCAGACCTTGCCCATAGAGCAGCGCCGTTTTGAAGAAGCCTTCTCTACCGAAAAAGGTTTTCTGGTGGTTGGCCAGCATGCTGTGCAAGCCGGAATCCGCAGGCGTCAAGCCGGCTTTATTGGTGCGGGTACCGAAATCGTTTTTCTTTGCGCCGATGGCGTTGTACATCCACTGCCACTGGCCATCGTCGAAGAACTGGTTGGAGGTCAGGATGTAGCTTTCCACATCGGCATTAATACCGCCTTGACTGAAATCGCCGTAGCTACGACCAATCAAGGAGTAATTCGAGCGCCAGTTCTTGCTCATCTGCACATCGTAAATTCCCCCGCCGGTGCCGGCCAGGTAAACGACGTCCGAGTCGAGCCAGTGGATATCGAAATTGTCTCTGTCGAATCGCTTGCCAGCCCACAGCGTGGCGTTCTCGAACGCTGAGTTGCCTTTGAACGCAGCGACATGGTCGAGCGTTGTGAATACCTGGCGTACGTTCAGTTTGCTTTCGTCGGCCGTCCAGTCATTGGAACTTTCCACACCGTCGGCGATGGAGACCGTGAATTTGGCACGGGTGCCGTTTTGCGCATGGATTTCTTTCGACAGGTCTATACGCATGTAGGTGTCGTCTTCGTTGCCGAGTCGTCCGACTGCCCCACCCACCGAGCCGGCCGGCGTTGTGTAAGGGCCGCCACGGCCACCCCCCAGCCCCTCGTCGACCAGCAATCCGGAGCGGGCATAACCGTTGAAGCTGAACCCATCGGTGAGGTGGCCGGTATTGCCCTCCTTCTCCAGGCTTTGCTGGCGGGCTTCGAGTTTTGCCAACCGGGTATCCAAAGCAGGCGCCGAAACTGCTGTCGCAGTAGAGGCGGCGGGCGGCAAGGTAGACGTTGAAAGTTTGATCTGCTGCAGTTCCCTGGCAAGTGCCTGGGTCTGCTGTTCGGCTGCGGCTGCACGCTTTTCCGCTGCGCTGGCACGGGCTTCAAACGCGGCCATGCGTTCTTCCAGAGTCGCGGCCTGAGAGGTCGCTGCCGTTGTGCCGAGCACACCTGCCAGTAGCCAGCC
This sequence comes from Pseudomonas sp. MG-9, assembly GCF_018729515.1. Taxonomy (NCBI): domain Bacteria; kingdom Pseudomonadati; phylum Pseudomonadota; class Gammaproteobacteria; order Pseudomonadales; family Pseudomonadaceae; genus Pseudomonas; species Pseudomonas sp. MG-9. Next base: position 659,746 of record NZ_JAHHZH010000001.1, on the reverse strand, counting down.
TGTTGCTTTCTGCATGTGAAAATCCCTGTTTTGTTTTTATTGTTTGTTGACGCAAGTAGTCGTTTTTTGCGTGCGTTGCGAGTTGTCGCAATCGACGAAAAAAAGGGTGCCTCATCGCAAATACGCTGCTACATTTGGCGATGTTAACGTTAACTTTTCTAAAAACAAAAATAAAGGACGCTCGATGAAACACCTGAAATCGCTCCTGCCCAGCGCATTGATCACCCTGTGTGCCGCACTTCCATCCGTATCGAGCGCAGCCGATCTAACGATCTCGTGCGGCGCGGTGGGTGCGGAGTTACAACTGTGCAAGGAGGCCGTCGAGACATGGTCGAAGCAGACCGGCAACAACGTTGAAGTGGTTTCCACGCCTAACTCGGCGACCGAGCGGTTGTCGTTCTACCAACAGATCCTCAGCGCGCAGTCCACTGACATCGACATCATTCAAATCGATATGGTGTGGCCGGGAATGCTGGCCAAACACCTGATGGATCTGCGTGAGGTGCTTCCAGCCAACGCGACCGAAGGCTACTTCCAGGCACAGGTCGATAACGCCACGGTAAACGGACGGCTGGTGACGATGCCGTGGTTCACCGACTCGGGCCTGTTGTATTACCGCAAAGACTTGCTCGAGAAATACAACAAACAGGTTCCCCAGACTTGGGAGGAAATGACCGCTACTGCCAGGGATGTTCAGCAGGCTGAGCGCAATGCCGGGAACGCCAACGTGTGGGGTTACATCTTTCAGGGACGCGCGTACGAGGGCCTGACGTGTAATGCGCTGGAGTGGATCAGCAGCCAACCGGAAGGCGGGCTGGTCAATCCACAAGGCGACATCGTGGTCAACAGTCAGGCCTCAAAAGCGGCTTTGACCCTGGCGAAAAGCTGGGTGGGAGACATCTCCCCGCGTGGCGTACTGAACTACACCGAGGAAGAAGGCCGGGGTGTATTCCAGTCGGGCAATGCGCTGTTCATGCGTAACTGGCCTTACGTCTGGGCCCTGGTGCAAAGCCAGGACAGCGCCGTAAAAGATAAGGTCGGGGTCGCTCCCCTGCCCCGCGGCGGCGAGACCGGCCGCCATGCATCCACCCTCGGTGGCTGGGGCTTGGCGGTATCGCGCTACAGCGCCCATCCCCAACTTGCCGCCGAGCTGGTGAGCTACCTGACCCGAGCTCAAGAGCAAAAACGGCGTGCCCTGATAGGCGCCTATAACCCGGTTATCGAGTCGCTGTATCAAGATCCCGAGCTGCTCGCGGCCATGCCTTATTACGCTCAGTTGCACAGCATTCTCAACGACGGGGTCATGCGCCCCGCTTCGATCACCGCCGATCGCTATCCACGGGTCTCCAATGCGTTCTTCGATCGAGTGCATGGCGTGCTGGCGGGCGAGTTGCCTGTCGATCAGGCGCTGGTCGAACTGGAAAGCGAACTCACGCGCATCAAACGCCGGAACTGGTAGGCCACAAGGAAGGAAATCACCATGTCTGTCTCTACTACCCATGCATCCTGTGACGAGCGCCTGCTCACCAGGGAAACGCCCATACAGCGCCGCCGAGTACGTGCCGCCTGGCTGTTTCTGACACCGATGTTGCTGTGTCTGACCCTGGTGGCGGCCTGGCCGCTACTGCGCACATTCTGGTTCAGCCTGACCGACGCCAGCCTGGCGGACACCGGTGGCGCAACCTTCATCGGCTTGAGCAATTATCTGTTCCACGACGGTTCCAGCTGGTCGGGCATCCTCGTCGATCCACAATGGTGGAACGCTGTGCGCAACACGTTGTATTTCACTGTGGTGTCGGTGGGGCTGGAAGTCGTCCTTGGGCTGTTGGTGGCGTTGCTGTTGAACATCAAGTTCACTGGCCGCTCCCTCGTGCGCGCGTTGATTCTGATTCCCTGGGCGATTCCGACCATTGTCTCGGCGAAGATCTGGTCATGGATGCTGAATGACCAGTTCGGCATCATCAATCACCTGATGCTGAGCCTCGGCCTGATTGACGCGCCTCTGGCCTGGACGGCAGATGCGGATCTGTCGATGTGGGCAGTGATCATCGTCGACGTGTGGAAGACCGTCCCGTTTGTCACGCTGCTGATGTTGGCGGCGTTGCAGATGTTGCCGAGCGATTGCTACGAAGCCGCCAGGGTCGATGGCATTCATCCGCTGAAAGTATTCTGGCGCGTTACGCTTCCCCTGTTGATGCCTGCACTGCTGGTGGCGGCGATCTTCCGCATCCTCGATTCCCTGCGGGTATTCGACGTGATTTATGTGCTGACCTCGAACTCGTCGAGCACCATGAGCATGTCGGTGTATGCCCGCCAGCACCTGGTGGAGTTCCAGGATGTCGGTTACGGCAGCGCGGCCTCGACGCTGCTGTTTCTGGTCGTTGCGGTGATCGCCATGCTTTATCTCTACCTCGGACGTCGTCAACTGGAGGTCCGGTCATGAACCTGCGCCTACTGAAAAAATTGCTGTTGCGCCTCGGATTCTGGTGTCTGATCGGAGTTTTGCTGCTGTATGCGGTCTTCCCTTTCTACTACGCCATCGTGACTTCGCTGAAACCGTCGAGCGCCTTGTTCGAGGTGAGCTACTGGATCGAAAGCCCGGACTTCTCCAATTATGCGGCGGTACTTCACCAAGCCTCATTCCTGCGGGCAATTGGTAATTCGCTGGTGGTTGCGCTGTGCGTGGTGACGCTGGCGCTGTTCCTCAGCCTGACCGCTGCCTATGCCTTGGGCCGGGTGAAATTCCGTGGGCGTGGCACGGTCTTGATGATAGTTCTTGGGGTGTCGATGTTTCCTCAGGTCGCGGTGCTGTCGGGGCTGTTCGAAGTGATCCGTGCCCTGGGCCTGTACAACACGTCCTGGGCGTTGATCCTGAGCTACACGATTTTCACCCTGCCCTTCACCGTCTGGGTGCTGACCACGTTCATGGGGCAACTGCCTCATGAACTGGAGGAAGCGGCAATCATGGATGGCGCCTCGCCTTGGGTCACGCTGACCCGCGTGCTGTTGCCGCTGCTCTGGCCCGCCCTGGTCACCACTGGTTTATTGGCCTTCATCGCCGCGTGGAACGAGTTCCTGTTTGCCCTGACCTTCACCCTCACCGACACCCAACGCACGGTGCCGGTCGCCATCGCCTTGATTTCTGGCGGCAGCCCCCATGAGTTGCCTTGGGGCTTGTTGATGGCTGCGTCGGTGCTGGTCACCGTCCCACTGGTGATTCTGGTGCTGATCTTCCAGCGCCGAATCGTTTCCGGTCTCACTGCCGGCGCGTTAAAGGGTTGATGCCCAACAAATACAAGGAACAGCATCGTGATCAAATTGAAACTGGACAACGTGAACAAACAACTGGGCGGTGTGCGGATTCTTCGCGACATCAACCTGGAGATCGCTGCGGGCGAGTTCGTGGTGTTCGTCGGCCCTTCGGGCTGCGGAAAGTCGACTCTGCTGCGGCTGATCGCCGGACTGGATTCGATCTGCACCGGCGACCTGCTGATCGACGGGCGACGGGTCAACGACCTGGAACCGCGCGAACGTGGCGTCGGCATGGTGTTTCAGTCCTATGCGCTGTACCCGCACATGAGCGTCTACGACAACATCAGTTTTGGTCTCAAACTGGCCAAGACCGAAAAGACCAGCCTGCGCGAGCGCGTGCTGAAAACTGCGCAGATCCTGCAATTGGACAGCCTGCTGCAACGCAAGCCAAAGGAACTGTCCGGAGGCCAGCGTCAGCGTGTGGCGATGGGCAGAGCCATGGCGCGGGAACCGGACATTTTGTTGTTCGATGAGCCGCTTTCCAACCTGGATGCTTCCTTGCGGGTGCAGATGCGCAACGAAATCGCCCGGCTGCATGACCGACTGGGCTCGACCATGATCTACGTCACCCACGATCAGGTGGAAGCGATGACCCTGGCCGACAAAATTGTCGTGCTCAATGGCGGTCGCGTTGAGCAGGTCGGCTCACCGCGCGAACTTTATGAACGCCCGGCCAGCCGCTTTGTCGCCGGTTTTCTCGGTTCGCCCAGAATGAATTTTCTACCGGCGCGCCTGCATGCCCCGGGCGAAACCAGCCGGGTCGATACTCCCGTTTTGGGTATGGCCGCCCTACCCTTCGACAGCTCGGATCTGGCGGCAGGCACGCTGATGAGCCTGGGGATTCGCCCGGAGCACGTATCGCTCAAAGCGGCGGAAGAAACCGCCGGCATCGTCGTGACCGGGGTCGAATACCTGGGCAGCGAAACGTATGTGCACCTCGAAACAGGTCAGGACGAGCCACTGATCTGTCGTTGCGAGGTCAGCGCCGGCTGGCAGGCAGGTGATCGGGTCGAACTGCAACTGGACACAGACCACCTGCACCTGTTCGACGCCGACGGTACGGCCTTGAAACGCCACCCACACGCCATTGGAAACCTGCCGGATGACATTCCTCTGCGCTCAGTCCGCGCACGCGCCCTATGACCTTGTCTTTGAATACCATGAGCGACCCGATGTCTTCTTCCCTTGACCTTGCGCAGCGTGCGCTGAGTGACGGCGTGTCTCGCGTCATCCACGATTATCGCCCCGGCTATCATATTGCCCCGCCGGCAGGCTGGATGAACGACCCTAACGGAGTCGTGTACTTTCGTGGCGAATACCACGTGTTCTATCAGCATTACCCCTTCGACGCGAAATGGGGCCCTATGTATTGGGGCCACGCCAAGAGTGCCGATCTGGTTCATTGGCAGCACCTGCCCATTGCGCTGGCCCCCGGCGATGACTTCGACCGTGACGGTTGTTTTTCCGGTAGCGCCGTGGTGTGTGGCGATACCCTGGCCCTGATCTACACCGGGCACACCTGGCTGGGGGAAGTGGGTGACGAGCGCTTCATCCGTCAAGTGCAGTGCCTGGCCACCAGTAGCGATGGCATCCGCTTCGTCAAACAGGGCGCCGTCATCGACACCGCGCCGCAAGACACCATCATGCACTTCCGCGACCCCAAGGTATGGCAGGAAGATGACTATTGGTACCTGATCGCCGGCGCACGTCTGGGCGATGTGCCGCTGCTGCCGTTGTACCGTTCCACGGATCTGCACGTCTGGGAGTTCCTTGACTATGTGTCCGGCGGCAGCGAGGGCGATGGCTACATGTGGGAATGCCCGGATCTGTTTCGACTGAGTGGACGCGATGTACTGCTGTACTCGCCCCAAGGCATGCAAGCCGAAGGTTACGACCGGCTCAACAAGTACCAGACGGGTTATCGAGTGGGCCGACTCGATAGCGAATGGCACTTCACGGGAGGGCCTTTTATCGAACTGGATAACGGCCATGATTTCTATGCGGCACAAACGCTACTGGCCGCTGATGGTCGGCGCCTTGTGTGGGCGTGGCTCGACATGTGGGAAAGCCCGATGCCGAGCCAGGACCATCACTGGTGCGGCATGCTCGGTTTGCCGCGCGAACTTGAACTGTGCGCCGATCGCCTTCGCGTGTATCCGGCGCGGGAGCTCACCGCCCTACGCAAGGCGCCATTGCCGAATACGCTCTGGTGGGATGGGACGGGGTCCCGGTGGGTGCCGGACGTGAAAGGCGACATGCTCGAAATCCATGTGCATCTGGATTTGCTCGGTTGCACCGACGGCCACTTGGGTGTTGCTTTGCGTTGCAGCGACGATGGTCGTGAAGAAACCCTGCTCTACTACGATGCATCATTGCATCGCCTGGTGCTTGACCGTAGCCGCTCGGGTGCGCAAGTCACCGGCCAGCGCAGCGTATCGATAGACCGGGCACAAGAGCGACTTGAACTGCGCGTGTTCCTCGATCGCTCGTCCATCGAGGTATTCGACGAAAACGGGCGCTTCAGCCTCAGCAGTCGCCTCTATCCGCGGCCTGACAGTCTGGGCGTGAAGCTTCTGGCTAACGGGAGTGGCGGGCGTGTCTCGATTGCCAAAGCGTGGTCTCTCGGTTCTGGATGGTTATGAGCGGCGTCATGCGGGTCGCGAGAAGCCGGGGCCATGTGTCATGATTCGGCGTCAACCTGACCGATTTCGCCTCACATGACTTCAGTGAAAGACGTTGCACAGCTGGCCGGCGTGTCCCTGATGACGGTTTCTCGCGCGCTCAATACGCCGGAAAAATTGAGCGCCGAAACCCTTCTGCGGGTGCGTCGGGCCATTGATGAACTGCAGTTCGTGCCGAGCCTGTCAGCGCGCAAAATGCGCGGCGACAACCTGCAGTCGCGAACCATCGGTGTGTTCGCGCTGGACACTGCGACCACACCCTTCGCGGTCGAGTTGCTGCTGTCCATTGAGCAGACCGCGCAGCAAGCAGGCTGGAATGTCTTTATCCTCAACCTGCTGAGCAACCCGCCCACCGACCAGAACATCGACCTGATGCTGTCGCATCGTCCGGACGGCTTGATCTTCAGCGCCATGGGATTTCGCCAGGTGTCCATTCCCGAGCGATTGAAGAGCAAGCCCTTGGTGCTCGCCAATTGCCTGGCAGATGACAGCCGTCTCGTCAGCTATGTACCAGACGACGAAATGGGACAGTATCGGGCCGTACACCACGCGTTGAACCTCGGTTATACACGCCCTCTGTGTATCAACCTGCCCAAACAAAGCCTGGCCTGGGGGCTGCGACAAAAAGGCCTGCAGCGTGCCTGCCAGGCATTCGGTCTGGCGCCTGACGCGCTCCTGCAATACGACCTTTCCGATCACGATGCCTATAGTGAAACAGCCGCTATCCTCGACCGGCACATCATTGAGGGGCGTCCCCAATTTGACATTCTGATCTGTGGCAACGACCGCATTGCCTTTTGTGCCTATCAGCTGTTGTTGGGCCGTGGCCTGAACATTCCCGACGATGTCGCGGTGCTCGGCTATGACAACATGATCGGTATTGCCGAGCTGTTCATTCCACCGCTGACCACGGTGCAATTGCCCTACTACGAGATCGGTCGCAAGGCTGTACGGCACCTGATCGAGACCCTCGACGTATCGGGCGCCCAGCCAGTTGATTGTCCACTGGTGGTCAGGGCATCACTGTAATTATGAATCGGTGCCGAGAAAACACGCTTCGGGCACCGCTTGAACACCGGGGCCCGCATGCCAAGGCCGTGGTCTGGGCGCACAATTCTCATATCGGCAACGCAGCCGCGACGGAAATGGGCTGGAAGGGGCAGTTCAACATCGGTCAGCTGTGCCGCAGTGCTTATGGGCGCGATGCTGTTCTGATCGGTATGAGTACCGACCGTGGCAAGGTGGCTGCGGCCGATGACTGGGACGGCGACATGCTCATCAAGGACATCCGGCCCTCCCGCCCGGACAGTTGGGAGCATCAGTTCCTCAAGGCCGGTGTGCCGGCGTCATTGACCGACTGGCGAGACCCGGCGCGCAATGAGCTGCGCCGGGTGTTATCCAAACCCTTGCTGGAACGGGCCATCGGGGTGATTTACCGCCCTGAAACCGAGCGTGGCAGTCACTACTTCGAAGCGATGCTGGCCGATCAGTTCGATGCCATGATCTGGATTGAACAGACCCAACCCGTGACAGCACTGGCGCTGCCGAAAAGCCAGCGACTCGAGCCGGAAGACGAAACCTATCCGTTTGGCGTGTGAGGCCGCTCAGGCGCTGTCAGTCGGGCCCGTGCAGATGCTTCTCGAACCAGTCTCCAGCGTGTCTGGCGACCTCTTCAAGGGCTCCCGGTTCTTCAAAAAGATGGGTTGCGCCCGCCACGACTTTGTACGGCTCAATCATCAACGCTCCCCTGAACCGAGGCGCCGGTGGCGGCTTCTCGCTGCCAGGCCAGTTGCAACAAATCAATGACTTCCTCGTCCGGGACCTGGGGGAAACTCAAGTACCAATACCCGATCGACATCATCCATTCAGGCACGAGCGGGCAGATCACCTCGTCGACTTCAAAGCTCAGCGTATTCACCGTTTCCAGCGGGGCAACCGGCACGGCAACGACGATACGAGCAGGTGCCTGCATGCGCACCGCACGGATCGCCGCCATCATCGAGGCGCCTGTCGCCAGCCCGTCATCCACCAGAATCACCACCTGCCCCTTGAGCTGTAAGGGTGGCCGGACGCCCCGGTACAACTGCTCGCGCCGCTGCAATTCCCGTGTTTCATGCGCGACCACAGCATCGAATGCAGCCGGGGTAATCGGGTGGGCCCGCAGCGCTTCTTCATTTCGAATCTGAATACCGCCACTGGCGATGGCGCCCATGGCGAATTCCGGGTTGGACGGCACGCCCAGTTTACGCACCAGCATCAGGTCCAGGCGTACGCCCAGGGCCTTGACCACTTGAAAGGCAACCGGCACGCCGCCACGGGGCAAGGCCAGGACGATGACATCGGGTCGATGCGCGTATTTGAGCAAGGGTTCCACCAGACGTCGACCTGCGTCCGTGCGGTCCTTCAACGTGGTCTGTAATGAGGGGCTTTGAGTCATGAAGAACCTCCCCGGATGATGAGTAACAAGCGTTGAGAGCTGACTCCAGACAGGAGGACTCGACGTCCATTGCTGCACTGTGGATCAGGCACCCGTGTCGATTCAGCGTCCTCCGTTGATGCCGCCCGGGCGTTGATTTATGTCAAATCTGCGCGTAACGCCGTTCTATGGCGTAACGCCGCTCATGGATTGAGCTTTCATTTCGCCATACTTGATCAATATCAACAGGATCGGGCCGAGCGGGATTACGTTGGCAACATGGAGCAGCATTTTCATGGCGCTCTGGGTGTTGATATATGCCGGTTCCATGATGTTTTCATGCCCCGAACGCAGCAGTTTCCGACAGGAGATGGCAATGTCCATTCCACTTGCGAGTCAGCGGTTGCGCTTGTATGACAGCGATGAACTCGATGGCGTGCTGCAGGCGATGGCGCGCCAAGCGGCGATATTGTTGCCGCCCGCTCAAGCGGCACTGATTGGCATCCAGCGCCGCGGCGAGCCGCTGGCACAGCGCTTGCGGCAGCATCTTTCGCGTCAGACCGGTCAGCCAGAACTGGCGCTTTACCCCCTGAAGGTCAAGCGCTATGCCGATGACCTCAAGGTCTTGCATGCACACACGGAATTGACCGAGAACCCGCTTCTGGGAGAGCTGGATCTTGCCAATACCACCCTGCTTGTTGTCGACGATGTGCTGTTTGAGGGCCACTCACTCCTGCGCACCTGTGCCTATTTGGCGCAGCTGGGGGCTCGTCGGGTCTACACTGCGGTATTGGTTGACCGGCATGTTTGCCAGCAACCGATCCATGCCGACATTATCGGCGTGCATCTGCAAGTTGCCGCCCATGACATCGTCGAATGCAATGTCCCGCCCTATGAAATGGAGTTCTGCATTGAAGTGTTGCGTCATGCTGCTGCCCGATGACGGCGCACTCTTTCGATAAGTCTCAAAGGAGCCAACGCATGCTCACCGACCGCCCGCTTCTTTTTGCCCTGCAAGGCAGTGAGCACTATGCAACCCGTGTTGCGCAACGGCTTGGCTGCCAACTGGCCTTGCATGAAGAGCTTGACTATGAAGATGGCGAACATAAATGCCGACCGCTGGCGTCGGTTAACGGTCGCGAGGTCGTGGTGTTCCATTCCTTGTATGGGGATGACCGGCAGAGCGCTAACGACAAATTGTGTCGCCTGTTGTTCTTTTGCGGTGCACTCAAGGATGCCGGCGCTCGCCATGTGCAGGTCGTAACACCTTATCTCTGCTACGGGCGCAAGGATCGTCGCAGCCAACCTCAAGACCCCACGATCACCCGCTACCTGGCGACCCTGTTTGAAGCCTGCCGCGTTGATCGTCTGGTTGCCCTGGAAGTTCATAATCCGGCAGCGTTCGACAATGCCTTTCGCATTCCTGCGTGGAACGTGCAGTGCACAGAATTATTCGCCGAGCATTTCGCCAGATTCGTCGGCGACGCCGACGTGGTGGCGGTGTCCCCGGATTCCGGTGGCGCCAAGCGTGCCGAACAGTTTCGTCAGGCCCTCGAACGACAACTGGGACGCTCAGTGGGCAGCGCGCTGATGGAAAAGCACCGTGCTCATGCGACGTTGACGGGCACCCTCCTGGCTGGCGACGTATCGGGCAAGACAGCCATTGTTTTCGACGACCTGATCAGTACCGGTGAAACGCTGAAGCATGCGGGCCTTGCCTGCCAAAAGGCTGGAGCCACACGATTATTCGCTGCGGCGACCCATGGGTTGTTCACTGCGGGCAGCCATCTGTTCGACCCGCCGCTTTTCGAGCACATTGCGATCTTTGACAGCGTGCCCCCATTTCGCCTGCTCCCCGAGTGCGTGACGCAGCACGTGCACGTACTCGACAGTACCGCCCTGGTAGCCACCTTGCTGGCTGAAAATGGAGCATTCGATACCGTTTGATTTGAGCAGATGAAGATGCCGATCAAAGTCAGTGGGGCAATACCCGTCCCGGCTCGCCACGTCCGACCATCAATACGGGCAAACCAGCCATGAACGACACAGACAAAGGTGAAGTGATCCTGGTCCTCAATGCGGGGTCGTCGAGCATTAAGTTCGCCTTGTTCGACGCCACCTGCTGTCCTTTGGCTCGCGCACCCCTGTGGCGGGCAAAGGTCGACGGCATCACGGGGCCAAACTCGGTGGTCAGCGAAAACGGCGGCGACGATCAGCCACTGACGCTCGATGAAAAGCATCCTTATCACGATGCCCTTGGGTATGTTCGTGAGCGGCTGCAAACTCAACTGGCAGGCCGCTCGATCAGGGCCATCGCCCACCGCGTCGTGCATGGAGGGATTAAATACTCAAAACCGGTATTGATCGACACGCAGGTGCTGGCCGACCTTAAAAGCTACATCCCGCTGGCCCCTCTGCATCAGCCCTTCGCCCTGGAGGCCATCGAAACGCTGCTGCAAACCCGCCCCGACCTGCCACAAGTGGTGTGCTTCGATACCGCCTTCCACCAGACCCTGCCAGACGTGGAGAAAATCCTGCCGCTGCCTTGGTCGGCCTGGGAAAGCGGCTTGCGTCGTTACGGGTTTCACGGGCTTTCCTATTGCTACCAATCCATTGCGCTGGCCGAGCGCTATGGCGATCAGGCGCGTGGTCGGACACTGGTCGCGCATCTGGGCAGCGGCGCCAGCCTGTGCGGTATGCGGGACTTGAAAAGCGTCACCACCACCATGGGTTTCTCAGCGCTGGACGGTTTGATGATGGGCTCGCGCTGCGGGGCGCTGGACCCTGGCGCGGTGATTTTCCTGATGGAAATCTGGAAACTGAGCCTCGAGCGGGTCAGCCAAATTCTGTATCACGAGTCTGGTCTGCTGGGAGTTTCCGGCATTTCCAGCGACCCGCGCGAATTGCTCAAAGTCGAAGCTACTGTGCCTCGCGCGGCCATGGCCCTTGCGTTGTACCAGCGCCGCTTCATCCACGAAGCCGGTGCCCTCGTCGCGGCACTGGGGGGGCTTGACATGCTGGTGTTCACGGCGGGTATTGGCGAACACAACGCAGCGATTCGCTCTCGTATGTGCGCGGGCCTGCAGTATCTGGGCGTGGAACTGAACGAAACGGCCAACCAGGCCAATGCCGCTGTGATCTCGACTCCGGGCAGCCGAGTCAAGGTGGTGGTCGAGCCCACCAACGAAGAATGGGTCACGGCGCTCGATGCGCTCCGCTTGACCACCCGTTTGCATTCGAGCTGAGCCGAATTTCTAACGTCCATCAAGATAACGGAACAGTTCCTCCTCCTGATCAAAGTGCAGTCGCACGAGGGTATCCAAACGAATCAGCTGGTGCTGAATCTCATCAGCAGGTGCCGTTGCGGGGTCGGCGCTGAAGTCGCCGCTCATGCGCGTCAGTAAATGGATAAGGCGAAAAATCTCCCGGTGCACGTGGCTCATGGCCGACATCGGATCCTCGCCCGGCATGCTTCGCGTCAGCAGCGGGTACAGTGTGTTTTCATCTTCATGTTCATGCTGCGCCAGTGATGTCTGCAGCTTGTCGACCAGTTCCAGCAAGTCAGCCTGTGCTTGCGCAAGTGGGCGTTGGGCAAAGTCATTGGCCAGTTGGTGCAGATCGTTCAGTACGCTGGACAGTTGCCGGTGTTCATCTTGCAGGCGATCGATATGCTCTGCGGTAAACTTTCGTTTGCTCAGCGCCCATGACGGTCCCAATGCCCGCAAAGCATTAATGATGATCGCCACGTCGATGCCCTCCTGCACCACGGCGCCAACCAACGGCGGCAGGTAACCGAGGGCCGCCACTGCCATGGCCAGCAACGACATCCCCATCCCGATCAGCACGCCTTGGCGCGCGATGTGGCCGGTTCGCCGGGCAATGTCCAACGCCTCGACCAGGCGATCCAGACGATCCACCAGCAGCACAACGCCCGCGGCTTGCGCAGAAGCAGTGGCACCGCCCGCCCCCATGGCCACGCCGACGTTGGCCGCCGCCAGCGCCGGGGCATCGTTGATGCCGTCGCCGACCATCAGTGTGCTAGTGCGCAGGCAACCTTGCTGCACGGCACGCACTTTATCCTCGGGGGTCAACCCGGCACGCAGCTCGTCAATCCCGGCAGAGAGCGCAATCATCTCTGCGGTTTCCAGGCGATCCCCGGTGAGCATGACGATCTTTTCGATGCCTCTGTTGCGCAGTCGACGCAGAGTCTGTGGGGTTTCGCGCCGAACCTTGTCCGAGAAAACCAGCAGGCCTGCGAGTTTCCCATCCACATCAATGAAGCTTCCGCTGCACGCCAGGTAGTCCATGTGGCGCAACATGGCGGCGACCCAGTCGGTTTCCGGGACTTCTTTGTGAACGAAAGACAACGTGCCGAAACGCACCTGCACGCCATCGACGCGCCCACAAAGTCCCGAGCCTGGGCTTTCTTCTACTGCCTGTGGGACGCTGAGTGGCAATTGGCGCTGATGCGCCGCTTCAACAATTGCCTGGGCGACAGGATGCGTCGAGGCCTGCGCCAGCGATGCGGCGAGAGCGAGAAGGCGCTGCGGATCGCCCAATCCGTTGACCTCTATCGACTGCAGCCGGGCATGGCCGCTGGTCAGCGTACCGGTCTTGTCGAGAAACACCTGTTTGACCCCGGCCAGTGCTTCCAGGGTCGCGCCGTCCTTGATCAGGATTCCGCGTCGCGCTGCCCTCGAAATACCCGACATGAAGGCAATCGGTACGGCCAGAATCAAGGGACAAGGTGTGGCCACCACCAGAACCGCCAGCGCGCGTAAAGGATCGCCACTCAATTGCCAGGCCAATCCGGCAATCAGCAATGTCAGTGGGATGAAGAACAAGGCATAGCGGTCGGCCAGGCGCACGAAAGGTGCGCGCGAACGACGTGCCTCCTCGGCCAGGCGCACGATGCCGGCATAGGTACTCTGCGCGGCCGTTCGCGTGGCGACCAGCAGTATGGGCGCACCGACATTGGAAACGCCGCTGGGCAGTTGCTCACCTTCTCGACGGGTGACGGGCAACGACTCACCGCTGAGCGCCGATTCGTCCAGAATGGCCACGGGACTGAGCAGTCGGCCGTCGACCGGTATCACCTCCCCCAGCCGCACCAGCAATGTTTGATACGGCTGGACCTGCTCAACGGGGATCTCGCGCAAGCCGCCCTCCTCCTGCAGCCAGGCAAAACGTGGTGCCCGGTCGATGAGCGCACGAAGCTCGCGGTCGGCGCGTTGCCTGGTGAAAAACTCCAGAGTGCGTCCGGTCGCCAACATCAAGGCAATCACCGCCGCCACAAGTGTCTGCTCAAAGACCAGGGCGGCAGTGATCGACAGCAGCGCGATCAGATCTACTCCGGCCTCACGCCGGGCCAGGCGCCTGACGATTTCAACGAGCAGTACCGCAGACATCACCAGACTTCCTGCGGCCCAGCACATCGATGCCCAGTCAGGCTTTTGCGCAACATACGCAACGCCGCCGGCCAGCAGCGCCAGTGCGGTGAGCAACAATAGAACCGGGTCCAGCCACTTACTGAGCATCTAAGTGAGTTCCTCATAAGCGATTCGCATGGGTGAACGCCGATGGGGTTCAACGCTGTACCGGCGATCTACCACCGAGCGATCCGCCCCGCGCCTCCCCCCCTGAAAATGCCGAATGGCTCGATCCTCAAAACCTTGCGGATCCCCGGATAACTGGAAAAACCGGCGATCAAGCGCACCCGTCCAAACGCCAGCCCATAACCGGTCGTGGCCGTGAACAGGATCATCCAGACCCGCTCACGGCTCTTGGCACCAATCGCCTTGAGGGTGGCGTACTTTTCCAGGTTTTCCAGCATGAAGGTGTAGAACGTTTGGCCGGATATCGATAGGCCGACCAGAAAACTGATGATGGTCATCATCAGGATGTGGGTAGCCATCCCGGTTTGATGGATGCGATTGGGCGTTGGCCGGTAAGGCCAGGCTTGCGGCAATCAGGAATATCCCTGTCAGCACGCGACGTCTTACCGTGTCCAGGTTCATGATGTTCACCCAATCGAAGAGTGAGTCAGCGTCTACTTCTGGTCTGTCTGGTCCTGGTCGCCGTCCATTTGCGGATTTGACATGTGCATTGGCATTGGCATTGGCATCTGCATTGGCATCGACATCTGCATTGGCATCCGCGAACCGCCATAGCCAGCGTTCCTGTGATGCATCACTGCCCAGAACAGGTCGAATATGGTTTTCTGTTCAGTGCCCAGTGCGTCATAAAACGTTTTGGTACGCGCCTGAGCAGCCTCCAGGCGCACCAACTGCGCCTGCATCCAGTTGGTTTTTGCGCGCAGACGCTCTATCCCTTTTGCCATTCTTTCCGGCGTCGTTTCATTAATCAGCGCTTGCTTCGCACTCGCCATCTCGTTGTGTCGGGTCTTGTCTTTTTCCAGTTGCTGATTGGCATCGGCGATGACCCCGGTCGCCCATGTCTCCCAGGCGGGCATTTGCTCTGGCTTGAGATTGAGCTTGGCTTTCAGTGCATCCAAGCTCTGCTGCGTATGTTTGACCCAATCGAAGTCCTGGGAATGGTGGTACATGCCACCTTGCGGTGACATGGTTGGGTTGGCGAAGACGTTGCTGGATGGCATCAAGAAAACGCTCGCCGCTATCAACATGCATTGGCCGATCACGCTTGATTTGTTCATTTCAGCTCTTCTCATACCGTGGGGGATGGTTCGAGATTAGGAGCCGGGCAGCTGGATAATCTGATCCATATCAGAAAACAGCCAGACAAATGACGATGCGGCTAGACGGTCGATATTGGCAGCCTGCCGTGTTCAATGATGACGCCGCTGAAATGGACGAAAACAGCTTCCAGGCGGGTATTTTCGCCATTCTGCGTTTTGGCGTTAATCGGGTTTACCCCGACCGCCAGATGCCCTTGGTGAAGGATCGCCAGCTCATCGCAAGGCACCTCCGCGTCCTCCATGTCTGCCGCCTTCATTGGCCATGAGCACAAAACTGCACGCTCACTTCAAAGCCCTCCTTCCTGCCTGTCGCCGGTGACGCCAGCGTCAGTGTGGCGCCGACGCCTTGTGCAATGGTTTTGCTGATCGCCAACCCTAAACCTGAGCCGCTGATTTCACTGTGCCCGCGCACAAAACGCTCGGTCAGATGCTGCAGTACCGACTCAGGCACCGCCGGGCCGCCATTGATGACCCGCAGCAACGCGTCGCCGGTAAGGCTGACTTCGACCGGTTGATCTGCTGCACCGTACTTCAATGCATTCTCGATCAAGTTGCGCAACAGAATGCCGAAAGCATCGGATCAATCGCCGAGTACACATGGGTCTGGGCTGGCAGTTGCAACTCGACCCGATGCCCACTGCTGTGGTTCCACTCATCGACCCCATGGGCCAGCAACGGAATCAGGTCCTGGGGCGCTTCGGACAACAGTCCGCCGCCCTCGGCCTTGGCCAGTTGCATGAGTTTTTCCGAGAGCCGCGCCAACGCCCTTAAAGCGCTTTCAATCTTCGCCGCGCGCACTTGCAGCGGGCCATCGGGCGCTTCGTGGCGCAGCCGCTGGATCTGCGCCAACGTCGCTGCCAGCGGGGTACGCAGTTCATGGGCGCTGTTGGCCGTGAAACTGCGCTCGGCCTCCAACGCTTTGCGTAAACGCTCGAGCAAATGGTTGACCGCATCGGCCAGCGGGTCGATTTCCGCAGGCAATTGGGCGACTTTGATCGGAGACAGGTCGCCCACGCCCCGCGCTTCCACGGCCCGACGATAGGCCAACACGCTGCGCAGACTGATGCGGACAAACAGCCAGGTGCCCAACAGGCTGATGGGGATCAACGCCAACAACGGCAACAGCAAGGCAAACAGCGCTTCGCGCGCCGCTTCACGACGATGGCCGAGAGGTTCGGCGATTTCGATAAACAGTGTGCCGCGCAGCGCTGAAGCACCGTACAAGCGGTACTTTTCGGTGGTGGTAAACCCTTCGCTCGGTTGTTGGTTGAAGATCTTTGGGTTGGCATCGTGGGACTGCATCAGAATCTCGCCCTTGGCATCGCGAACCAGATACGTCAGGTATTCCTTATGCATTTTCAGAGTGGCAATGTGTTGCGCCTCTGCAGGTTCTTCCCGGTTACTGATTTCCAGTACCGCCAGAGGCAAGATGCGCTGCGCGGTCTCTTCCAGCGCGCTGTCGAAGGCTTCATTCAACTCGTGTTGCACCACCAGCCAGGCACCGACGGTGGCTCCCAGCCAGAGCAAGGTCATGCCCAGTGTCAAACCGAGGCCGAGGCGTTTTTGCAGACTGGAAGACTTCATAGCGGCATCAACCGGTATCCCATGCCGCGCACGGTTTCGATCAGCTCGCGCCCGAGTTTTTTGCGCAGGCGACTGATGTAGACCTCGATGGTATTGCTCTCGATCTCCGCGCCAAAGGCATACAAGCGCTCCTCGAGTTGCGCCTTTGACAGCAACGCATTGGGCCGCTGGACGAAGGCTTCGAACAGCGCCCACTCACGGGCTGTCAGGTCCACGGTGGCACCGGCGCGCTGCACCGAGCGAGCGCTCATGTCGATCTGCAATTCGCCCAGCCTGATCTGCGGATTGGGATTGCCGCTATAACGTCGGGCCACGGCGGCAACCCGGGCGGAAAGTTCGAACAGGTCGAACGGTTTGACAAGGTAGTCGTCAGCCCCGGCATTGAGGCCGGCGATGCGATCGGAGATCTGATCCTGAGCCGTCAGGATGATCACCGGGGTTACGTTCCCGGCCGAACGCAGCTGACGCAAGAAGTCCAGACCGCGACCGTCCGGCAGCATCAAGTCCAGCAAAACAAGATCGTAAGGCGTGGTGTGCACACTGTTGCGCGCATGGTCCAGGCGTTGCACCCAATCCACGGCGTGACCGTCATCGGCGATCTGCTCGCGTACCGCTTCCCCTAGTCCCGGTGCGTCCTCGACCAATAAAACCCGCATCTGGCATCCCCTGTGATCGTTGTCGTGCAGCACCTTAATCGCCTTACCTGACGTGAATCTGAAGATTCAGCTGGTTGTCAGGAATGCACCTTAGGGTATGCCACTGACGCCGACACGGCAGGAGACAGATCATGAAATCAGCTTTTATCGCCAGTACCGCCCTGTTGAGCGTGCTGCTCAGCGGTTATGCCCTGGCCGATGACGACTGCAGCGACCCCGTCAGCGACTGGCAGCCACGCGAAACCTTGCGTCAGAACGTGGAGCAGCAATGGGGCTGGAGCGTACAACGCATCAAGGTCGACGACGGTTGCTACAAGCTCAAGGGTGCCGACCGCAAGGGCAACGCGATCGAAGCCCGCTATGCACCCGCCTCCCTGCGACTGCGCACACTACAGATCGATTTCGGCAATGACGGCGATGCCGGGGACTACCTCGTCAGCCCTGCTCGTCAATGATTTTTCCAGAAGCCTGCAGGTTGTTCAGGTTGCTGTCAGCCAGCAGGTGCAGGCTCTGGCCACACCCTTTGAAACAGGACACCCTCATGAAAAAGCTCATCGCCGCCACCTGTCTCGTCGGGGCCATCGCCCTGCCAGCGCTGGCCCAGGCCCGTGAAGTGACCCTGACGACCCAGCTGAAGAACTACAACGGCAACGATGCGTACCTGGCGATCTACGTCACCGACGCCAATGGTCAATACCAGAAGACGCTTTGGGTGGCGGGCAAGAAAGCCAAGTACTACCGGCACTTGACCGACTGGGCCCGTGGCAGCGGCATGAACCGGAGCGAATTCGACGGGGTCAGCGGCGCCAGTGTCGGCAGTGGGCAAACGCTGAAAGTCAGCGTTGAACTGGCAGACACCTTGATTGATGCCGGGTATCAGATTCGTATCGACAGCGCCGTGGAGGATAAACGTGAAGGCCGCGCCGACATCAGCGTCCCCCTGACCTCCAAAGGTTCGGGCGCAGCGGCGACGGGCAGCACCTACGTCGATTCGTTCACTTACGACCTATAGCACCGGCACGTACTGGAGGCTGAACATGCTTCGCCAGTTCCACTCTTTGCCCGGCCTGATTGCCGCCCTGTTGGTCATGTTGTTGGCGATCAGCGGCGCGATATTGTCCGTGAATCCAGCGCTGGAGCGTCTGCACAGCACACCGGTTGCTGCCGGCCAACTGAATGTCGGTCAATTGGCCGCACGGGTTGCCAGGCACTTTCCGGGCGCGGAGCAAGTCCAGCGCACCGCGTCCGGGACTGTCATCGTCTACTACAACCAGGACGGTCAGTCCGGGGCCCAAACGGTCGATCCACTGACCGGCCAGGGCCTTGCGCCCTACGCACCGTCCGCCGTCACTCGCTGGATCAAAGACCTGCACCGCTCGCTGTTGATGGGCACGCCAGGCCACGCGGTGTCAGGCGCAGGTGCGCTGTTCATGTTGATCCTGTCGGTGTCCGGCGGATTGTTGCTGGCTCGTCGCTTGGGCGGATGGCGCAATCTGCTGCGGCCACTGCGCGGAACGTTCAGCCAGCGCTGGCACGCTGAAGTCGGTCGTCTGGCCTTGCTTGGGCTGCTGTTGTCGGCCCTGAGCGGGCTGTACATGTCCGCCACTACGTTCGGCTTGATCGCTGACGGCAGTCAGAATGAGCCACCCTTCCCCGCTCGGATCAGCGCTGGCCCGGCGTTGCCGGTGGCGAACCTGCAAGCCTTGCAGGCCATCGACCTGAATGATCTGCGCGAACTGGTTTACCCGAGCCCCGGCAATCCGCAAGACGTCTTTTCCGTGCGCACCGCCCAAGGCGACGGTTACGTGGACCCGGTCAGCGGCACCTTGTTGTCCTGGCAAGCCCATGACTCTATGCATAACGCATACGAACTGATCTATCGGTTGCACACCGGTGAAAGCCTTTGGTGGTTAGGCCTGCCGCTCGGGTTCTGCGCCCTCTGCGTGCCGTTGATGAGCGTGACCGGCCTCCTGCTCTGGTGGCGTCGTCGCAAGGCTGGCCCGAACATCAGCCACAACAGCCCTGGCCACGCCGCTGACAGCGTGATTCTGGTGGGCAGTGAAAACAACAGCACTTGGGGCTTTGCCAAAACCCTGCACGATGCCTTGCACCGGGCCGGCCATCGGGTGCATAGCGTGGCGATGAATGAATGGACAGGCGATTACCGCAGCGTCCAGCGGCTGTTCATCCTCACCGCAACCCATGGTGACGGCGATGCCCCCGCTTCGGCGTCGCAGTTCCTGGCACGGCTGAACAAGGTCGGCGTCGAACCGGGCCTGCCATTCGCGGTGCTGGGTTTTGGCGACCGACAGTTTTCGCAGTTCTGTCGGTACGCCCATCAGGTACAGGATGCAATGGTGCAGGCCGGTGGTTTGCCACTGCTGGGGCTGGAAACCGTCAACCGCCAGTCAACCCAGGAGTTTGCGCGCTGGGGTCGCGGGTTGGCTGCTGTGCTGGGGCATGACTTGAGCCTTGTCCACACGCCGGAGCAACCGCGCACCCATCAACTGGAATTGACCGAATGCATCGCCTACGGTGAAGAGGTGAATGCTCCGACCCACATCTTGCGCTTCAAGGCACCGGGCGATCTGCCAGGTTTTCAGGTCGGTGATCTGGTGGGGGTTGTCCCTCCCCGGAGTCCGGTCCCGCGTTTCTACTCGCTGGCCAGTCAGTCCGCAGACGGTGTTCTCGAGATCTGCGTGCGCAAGCACCAAGGTGGCGTATGTTCGGAATTTCTGCATGGCCTGAAGATTGGCGAGTCGATTGAGGCGTTCATTCAGCCCAACCCACAATTTCGACCCGCGTCCGGCGCGCACCCCGTCATCCTGATCGGCGCTGGCACCGGGATCGGTCCTTTGGCCGGTTTTATCCGGAACAACAAGGCCCGACACCCGATGCATTTGTATTGGGGCGGGCGCAACCCGGCGTCGGATTTTCTCTACGAACCGGAGCTCAACCGTTATCTGGCGGATCGACGCCTTACCGCGTTGCGCGCCGCTTTTTCCCAGGTTCAGGACCGCAGTTACGTGCAAGACCGGTTGATCAGCGATGCCCTTGCCGTGCGCCGGCTGATTGAAAAAGGTGCTCAGGTATTGGTGTGTGGCAGCCGTGAAATGGCCAAAGGCGTGATGCAGGCCCTGGATGAAGTGTTGGCGCCGCTCAATCTGAGTGTGCAGTCCCTCAAGACACAAGGACGCTATCGTGAAGATGTCTACTGATGGGCAACGCTACAGCCTGAACGGCGAGACCATGGGCAGCCGCTACACAGCGCTCTTCTATGCCGCTGCGGGCATCGATGCCGATGAAATAGGCCGGCGCCTGGCTCAGGCTGTCGAGCGTGTGGATCAGCAAATGTCGACCTGGCGAGCCGACTCCGATCTCAACCGTCTCAACGCCGCGCCCGAACAGCAATGGCTACCCGTGCCCAAAGAGCTGACGACAGTGCTGGCGACGGCGCTTCGGGTCAACCAGCAATCCGGCGGCGCCTTCGACATCGCCGTCGGTGATCTGGTCGACGCCTGGGGGTTCGGCCCCGGCGAACAGACGATCACCGAACAGTCGCTGACGGCAACATCATTGTCTACACGACCGTCCGCCGGTGCGGCACTGGTGGTTGACCTGCTGCACAATCAGGTGCGCAAACGGGCGCCGTTGCACCTTGATCTGAATGGCATCGCCAAGGGTTTTGGGGTCGATGAACTGGCCCGCTGCCTGGAAGGTTTTGGTATCAATCGCTACCTGGTCGGCATCGATGGCGAGATGCGCGCCCGCGGGGTCAAGCCTGATGCGCAACCCTGGATCGTGGCCATCGAAAAACCCCGCCGGGGTGTGCGTGAAGTCATGGGGGTGATGGAACTGGGCGATGCCGCCATCGCGACCTCCGGGGACTATCGGCAGTGGGTCGATGTGGGTGGGCAGACCTACGCCCATACCATGAACCCGGCCACCGGCGCCCCACTGCGCAACACATTGGCGGCGGTCACCGTGGTGGCAGCCTCGTGCATGCTCGCCGACGCCTGGGCTACAGCGCTGCTGGTGCTGGGCGAAATCGAAGGCCCGCGCCTCGCTCAGGAGCGCGGGATGGACGCGTTGTTCGTGCTGCACGACGGTGAGCAGTTCAAGGAGATTTCTATAGTCGGTGGCCAGGTGCAGGAGCACATTGAACACCGTCCGACTGATCAACCCAACGACAGTGAGTCCCGCTAAACCATGAAATTCATGCACAGACACACCGAGTCTCATCGCAGCGATCGTATCGGCTGGCTGCGCGCCGCCGTTCTGGGGGCCAACGACGGGATCGTTTCCACTGCCAGCCTGTTGATCGGCGTCGCAGCTGCCAACGCCAGCCACGCCACGCTACTGGTCACCGGGACGGCCGGCCTGGTAGCGGGCGCGATGTCCATGGCCGCCGGGGAATACGTCTCCGTGCATTCCCAGGCGGACACCGAGCAGGCCGATCTGGCGCGGGAGCGGGCCGAACTGGCCAGCGACCCAAAGGCCGAACGTATTGAACTGGCGAACATTTATATGCATCGCGGCGTATCGCCCGAACTGGCGCATCAACTGGCCGACCAGTTGATGACCCATGATGCCTTGGGATCCCACGCCAGGGACGAACTGGGGATCAGCGAAGCGCTCACGGCCAAACCGTTACAAGCCGCCCTCGCCTCGGCCGCCAGTTTCGTGGTCGGCGCAGCCCTGCCGCTGGCAGTGACCATCGTCGCGCCAACCCACAGCGTTGTGCCGTGGGTTTGTGGCATGTCGCTGGTTTCTCTCGCCAGTCTGGGGGCTGTCGCGGCCAGGGCCGGGGGAGCCAGTATGGTGACCGGTGCCTGGCGCGTGACGCTGTGGGGGGTGTTGGCCATGGGCATTACGGCGTTGGCGGGATCCTTGTTTGGCGCTGTGGCTTAGAACGCTGTTGGCGAGCCGCACAGTGACCCGCACGAAGAGTGCAGGAAGGATTACCGCTGCGCTTGTTGTTGATCGGACTGCCGCTGACCACGTTAAGTGGCTGGCTGGTTGGCATCTGGTTGTTCCCGCAGATACCTGCGATAGAACTGGCAATACTGGCGACCCTTCTGGCGCCCACCGACGCAGCGCTGGGTAAGGCTGTAGTGAGCAATCCAAAGGTTGCAGCGTCCGTGCGTGAAGGGTTGAACGTGGAGAGCGGGCTCAATGACGGCATCTGCGTACCGGTGTTGTTGATGTTCCTGGCCCTGTTGATCGAAGAGCAGGCGCAGTCTCCCGTCTTGCTGGCGGTAGAGCTGGTTTTCGAGGCGCTTGGTATCGGCGCACTCGTCGGCGCCGCCCTTACTTTCATTGCCTGGCTGTTGCAGCGCTACTCTGCAAAACATCATTGGCAAACACCCATGTGGTCGCAGCTGACGCTGCCCGGATTAGCCCTGCTTTGCTTTGCCACCGCGCAGACACTAGGCGGTAGCGGGTTTATCGCCGCGTTCGTTGGCGGGTTGCTCGCCAGCTACCTGTTTACTGAGAAAAAGCACGATCTGCTCAAGGCCAGCGAAGAATTCGCCAGCCTGCTATCCGTCATTACCTGGGTCGTATTCGGCGCGCTGGTGATCCCTTGGGCCTGGAGCAGTTTGACTCTGAATATCTGGCTGTATGCAGTGCTCAGCCTGACCGTGATTCGCATACTGCCAGTACTCATCAGTCTGGCAGGGACCGATTTCGATTTCGAAACCCGGCTGTTCATCGGCTGGTTCGGCCCGCGAGGTCTGGCAACCATCGTCTTCGCCGTAATGATATTGGACTACCCTCTGCAAGCCGGTCGTACGTTGGTGGCTGTAGCCGCCTGCACCGTTTTACTCAGCGTGCTGCTACATGGCTTGAGTGCCAATCCTTGGGTCTCGCGCCTGGCAAATCGTGCTCATTGATATGGGCAGCAACACGAGTGTTGTCAGGGAGCTTGTCGGCTTGCCCATCGCCATTTTTGTCGGGTGCCCGAGCCTGCTTGTCAGTTGCGGCAAAGAACCCACTGCACGCCTGCCAATAGTCGATGGCTGAGCGGTGATGCGTTTCGCAAATCGAGGTGATTTCGATGACCGACTCAAACAAGAAAATGAGCCTCATGGGGCTCACCACACTGGTGACAGTCAACATGATGGGCTCAGGCATCATCATGTTGCCGACAAGCATGGCCCAACTCGGGGCTGTCTCGTTGTTATCATGGATCGTCACCGCTGTCGGTTCCATGGCCATCGCATATTGTTTTTCCCAGTGCGGCATCTTTTGTCTGCGCTCGGGCGGGTTATCCGCGTACACCGAAGAAGCGCACGCAAAGTCGGGATTTTTCCTCTGTTCGTATCTGTATTTCCTGTCGCTGGCCATCGCCAACGTGGCGGTGGCCATCTCCGCCGTGGGATACATGACTTCGTTCATGCCTTGGCTGGGAAGCGGCGCCATTCCTTTGTTCATCGGAACGGTCGGCTTGCTCTGGCTAACCACCGTGGCAAATTTTGGCGGCCCCGGCATTACCGGCAGGATCGGTGCGATTACTGTCTGGGGAGTGATCATCCCGGTAGCGGGCTTGAGCCTCATCGGATGGTTCTGGTTCAAACCCGATCTGTTGATCGCCGCCTGGAACCCTTACAACCTGCCCATCTCCGAAGCGATCAGCAAAGCGATTCCCCTGACACTCTGGGCCTTTCTCGGCATGGAGTCGGCAGCCCAGGCCTCTGATGCAGTAGAGAACCCCACGCGCACGGTGCCGCTGGCCTGCCTGTTCGGCACACTGGGGGCAGCCGTTGTCTATGTGCTCTCGACGACGGTCATTCAGGGCATCATTCCCAATGCTGAGCTGGCCAACTCGTCAGCCCCTTTCGCGCTCGTTTATGCCCATATGTTCAACCCCACGGTCGGCCACATCATCATGGCGCTGGCGGTGATGGCGTGCGTGGGCTCGCTGTTGGGCTGGCAGTTCACGTTGGCGCAAACCGCCAAGATGACGGCTGACCAGGGCATGTTCCCCAAACTGTTCAGCAAGGTCAGCGCACGCAATGCCCCCATCGTCGGGATGCTGGTCTGCGGTGTGCTGCAGACCTTGATGGCACTGTCGACCATCTCGCCCAATGCCAGTGCGCAGTTCGGCAAACTCGTCAGCCTCGCCGCAGTAACCAACCTGATTCCCTATGTGACGGCGGCAACCGGGCTGCTGGTCATGATGTACAAAGCCAAAGTCAGTGCAGGTGTGTACACACGCAATGCCTTGCTGTTGGTGGTGGCCGTGGCGTACTCCCTCTACGCGTTGTATGCCTGCGGCAAAGATGCCGTGTTCGGCGGCATCCTGGTCCTGGTGTTCGGTTACCTGCTCTACGGTTTCCTCGCCAAACGTTTTATCGACGTGTCTGTGCCCGATCACCCCCGGGCCGACAACCCTTGACCGCTGTCTTCAGGACCGCTCAGACATCTGAATTCGGGGAACCCGCGCATGAACGTGAAACCGATCAAGTCCAACCCTCTGCTACTCGTCTGCATACTGGCGCTGCTGCCGGTAATGGCTCATGGCAGCACGCTTGAGCGCATACGCACGAGCAATACTTTCACCCTCGGTTACTTGCCTGACTTCGCGCCGTTCAGCTATCAGGGCGCCGACAAGGCCAGCGGATATGCCATCGATCTCTGTCTGAAAATAGCCGAGAAGGTCAAGAGCGAACTGGCTTTGCCCGCGTTGAAGATTCAGTACCAGCCTGTGTCTCTCAACGACGAAATCAATGCCGTCAACTCGGGGCAGGTCGACATTCTCTGTACACCGACCCCACCGACACTGGCGCGGCGCAAGCAGGTCAGCTACTCGGTGCCGATCTACACCGCCGGTCTCTCGGCAGTGGTGCGCCAGGATGCATCCGAGGCTTTGCTCAATGTGCTCAATGGCAAGGTGGCTCATACCGGGCCAACGTGGCGCGCCACTGCGAACCTTGGCCTGTCCAATCAAACGTATGCTGCCATCGCGGGCGGTGTCACCGAGACGTGGATACACCAGCAGATGCGATTGCTCGGGGTGGTGGCTACTCTGGTCACCGTAGAGAACGCCGAGGCAGGTCTCAAGCTGGTTGCCGATGGCAAAGCCAATGCGTTCTTCGCTGAACGCATGGTGCTCAAGCACCTGCTGGGCAGCAATTACCCCGCAGGCCACCTGGTGGTGCTGGAGCGGATTTTCGAGTACGCACCGACGGCAATGGCGCTGGATCGAAACGACGAAGATTTCCGTCTGCTGGTCGACACCGCGCTGAGCGAAATATACCGCTCCGGCGAGATCGAGCAGGCGTACGACAAATACCTGGATGGCGCCGGCGACACGGCGAAGAAGCTGTTCAAGATCTACGCGATACCCTGAGTGCCAGGCCGGAATGACCCGACGCGATCAACACGCGTAGCGCTTCAGTTTGATGGCCGCTGCAAAAACCGCTTGGTCATCACCATCGACGTCTGCAACGACTGCCCGGTGCGCTGCAGCTTGTTCAACAAACTCGCCCCCAACCAAAGTTGATAAAGGGTTTCGGCCAGTTGGCGCGCATCGGTATCCGGCAAACTCTTATCCAGCCGCCCTTCTTCCAGGCACGTCGTAATCCGCGCAACGATGCGTTCGGCGCCATCACGCAAGGTGAGGCGCATCGATTCGGACAGGTCGGCGACTTCCGCGCTCAACTTCACCACCAGGCATTCATCGCCATGGCCTTCCAGGGTGCAGCGGTTCTGCCAGCCCTGCCAGTAATCCATCAGCCGCTCATAAGCGCTGAGGCCCGGTAGTGTCAGGCGGCGCTCCATGTCTGCGAGGTAGCCGACAAAGTAATCCTCCAGCAGCGCCTGGCCGTAGAGTTCTTTGGATTTGAAGTAATGATAGAACGAGCCCTTGGGCACGCCGGCGGTCTGCAGGATCTCGCTCAGGCCAACGCTGGTGAAGCCCTTTTCGGCCATCATGCGGTGGCCGGTGTCGAGCAGGTGTTGGCGGGTATCGTCGTAGGTCGGTTTCATGGGGCGCAAAATACCAAACATTAGACCAGTCGTATATTTCTGATGAGCAGGAGTTTGCCACAGTGATCGTGCGGAAACACGGTCGCAAAAAATTACTAGACGACCGGTCTAATTGGTATCTATGCTGTGGTCCGTGAACCCTGCCAGCTCGGCAGCCGTCGCTGAAAAACTGCTGAAACTGTTGGCGTGAGCCCTCCAGCCCCCCAAACCCCGTGCGCGTGATGCACGGTTTTTTTTTGCCGCATCAATAGTCGACTGGTCTAATAAGGCCGAAACAGGAATTACATGAAAAACCGCCCTTACTTCACCCCTGTCACCCTGGGCCTGCATACCCTGAAGAACCGCATCGTCCTGCCTCCCCTTACCCGCCAGCGCAGCACGCAACCGGGCAATGTCGCCAACGCATTGATGGCCGAGTATTACCAGCAACGCGCCGGCGCCGGTCTGCTGGTCACCGAAGGCACGCAGATCGAGCCTCGCGGTCAGGGTTACGCCTGGACACCCGGCATTCACACGCAGGAACAAATTGCCGGATGGCGCAAAGTCACCGAAGCGGTTCATGCAAAGGACGGCGTGATATTCGCGCAGCTTTGGCACGTCGGGCGCGTGTCCCACACCGCGCTGCAACCCAATGGCGCAGCACCGGTTTCAGCTTCTGCCATCGCCACCGAGCGGGTCAGCGTGTTCATCGAGACCGCGCCGGGTGCCGGGGAGCTGGTTAAGCCATCCGCGCCGCGAGCGCTGAGCACCGATGAAGTCCAGGAACTGGTTCAGCTCTATATTCAGGCCGCGCGCAATGCGATGGACGCCGGCTTCGACGGCATCGAACTGCACTGTGCCAACGGCTATCTGGTGAACCAGTTCATTTCTGCCCACAGCAATGTGCGCACCGATCAGTACGGTGGCTCGCTGCACAATCGCCTGCGTTTTCTGCGCGAAGTGGTGTCGGGTATCGCCGAGTGCATCGGCAAGGAGAAAGTCGGCGTGCGGTTCGCGCCGCTGTTCACCACCACCGATGAAGCGCGCACCTATCTGGGCATGGTCGAGGAAGACCCGCATACCACCTACATCGAAGCGATCAAGGTGCTTGAGGACGTGGGCATTGCCTACCTGTCCATCGCTGAAGCGGACTGGGACGACGCCCCCGTGATGCCGCAGACCTTCCGCCGTGCGGTGCGTGACACTTTCAGTGGCGCGATCATCTATGCCGGGCGCTACAACGCCGAGTCCGGTGCAAAATTGCTTGAATCGGGACTGGCTGATCTGGTGGCTTTCGGCCGGCCGTTCATGGCCAACCCGGACCTGCCGGCGCGCATTGCCAATGATTGGCCGCTCAATCCGCTGAATCCCGCCACGGTCTATGGCGGCAACGCTGAAGGCTATGTGGATTACCCGATCTACAGCGAATAAATCATCGAGTTCGCACAGCGCTCCCGCTTCCCCGGGAGCGCACCAGCCCGTCAAAGCCTGGGGCATGTTCCAGAAGCGCAGCGGTGATGACTCGACTTACGAAATGAGCATGGACGACTGGATGTACTTGATGGACGAGGACACGCTGATCAACCGCACCAGCATGTCCAAGCTCGGGGTAGAGGTCGGCCAGGTGACATTGTTCTTCCGTCGCCAGGCTGCCGGAGCAAGCCAATGAATCCGACGCTGACCACAGCGTTATGAAACGGTTACTGCCGGATTGCATTGAATGAACCAGAACCGTCGGTTGCGCCTGGATCTGATCACCGGGCTGGTGCTGTTTCCTTATCTGGCCTGGCTATGTGTTGCTGCCGCGTTGAATTTCTCGATTCTGCGCAATAACCGACAGCTGTCATAACTCACATTTTTCCTGACAAAAAGCCCCTTTTTAAGGCATTCAAAATATCTTTGCAGCCCGCTGAAAGCGCAAGTCCCCGCTCAGAAAGGGGATTTCGCAATGAACAACAGTTCATTACTGAATTAGTGATTTAACTAGGTAGTTACCTATCTATATAATGCACGCCTCATTTCAACGGGACATTCAACGTGAAGCAGAGTCAACGCCTCTCAGGCATATCAACATTCATTCTGGTCGGGCTGGGCGTGATCATCGCCCTGCTCGGCTTGGCACTTGCTGCTGGCGGCGTGAAATTGGTCAGCCTGGGAGGGTCCTGGTACTTCCTGGTGGGTGGGCTGGTGATGGCCGTTTCCGGTCTGCTGATCGCTCGCTTCAAAACGGCCGGCGCGTGGTTGTTCGCAGCCTTCCTGGTGGGAACGGCGATCTGGGCAGTGAGTGATGCCGGGCTGGTGTTCTGGCCGGTGTTCTCGCGCCTGTTCATGTTCAGCGCCGTTGGCCTGGCGGTGACGCTGGTCTACCCGCTGCTCAAGCGTGCCAACGGTGGCGTGCCGGGGCGCGGCGCTTATGGCGTTGCCGCCGCATTGGCCGTGGCGCTGGCCGTTGCAGCAGGCAATATGTTCGTGGCGCACCCGACGGTTGCTGCTACCGGCACGGGCCCGGGCCTGACACCTGTCGAACCGGCCAACGCGCAAAAGGACTGGGCACATTACGGTAATACCGAGGGCGGCAGCCGCTTTGCTGCGCTGGACCAGATCAACCGTAACAACGTCGACAAGTTGAAAGTGGCGTGGACCTACCACACCGGTGACATCGCCGAGAGCGATGGCAACGGCGCGGAAGACCAGCTCACCCCGCTGCAGATCGGCAACAAGGTGTTCATCTGCACCCCGCACAACAACCTGATTGCGCTGGATGCCGACACCGGCAAAGAACTGTGGAAGAACGCGATCAACGCCCAGTCCAAAGTCTGGCAGCGTTGCCGTGGCATGGCTTATTTCGATGTCACCAAGGCCATCGCTCAGCCGAACAATTCGAGCATCATCGAAGCCAAACCTGCGCCGGCCGCCAACTGCCAGCGCCGTCTGCTGACCAACACCATCGATGCGCGCCTGATCGCGGTCGATGCCGATACCGGCGAGTTCTGCCAGGGTTTCGGCAACAACGGTCAGGTCGATCTGAAGGCCGGTCTGGGCGATGTCCCAGACAGCTACTATCAACTGTCCTCCGCTCCGCTGATGGCCGGCACCACCGTGGTGGTGGGCGGTCGCGTGGCCGACAACGTGCAAACCGACATGCCGGGCGGCGTGATCCGTGGTTTTGACGTGATCACCGGCGCCATGCGCTGGGCATTCGACCCGGGCAACCCGCAGGACAAAAAAGCCCCGGCCGACGGCAGCACCTATGTGCGCAGCACGCCGAACAGCTGGGCGCCGATGTCCTACGACCCGGCGACCAACACCGTGTTCCTGCCGATGGGCAGCTCGTCCACCGACATCTACGGTGTCGAGCGCAGCAAACTCGATCACACCTACGGCGCTTCGATCCTGGCGCTGGACGCCACCACCGGCGATGAGCGCTGGGTATTCCAGACCGTGCACAACGACCTCTGGGACTTCGACCTGCCGATGCAGCCGAGCCTGATCGACTTCGACAAGGACGGCAAAACCGTTCCGGCGCTGGTCATTGGCACCAAGGCCGGGCAGATCTACGTGCTCGATCGTGCCACCGGCAAGCCACTGACCGAAGTTAAAGAAGTACCGGTCAAAGCCGCGAACATCCCGAACGAACCGTACTCGCCAACCCAGCCGAAATCGGTGGGCATGCCGCAGATCGGTGCGCAGCACCTGACCGAATCCGACATGTGGGGCGCAACGCCGTACGACCAGTTGCTGTGCCGGATCGATTTCAAATCGATGCGTTATGACGGCCTGTACACCGCGCCGGGTACCGACAAATCGCTGAGTTTCCCGGGGTCGCTGGGTGGCATGAACTGGGGCAGCATCTCCACTGACCCGGTCCACGGCTTCATCTTCGTCAACGACATGCGCCTGGGTCTGTGGATTCAGATGATCCCGTCGCATAACAAGGCTCAAGCGTCTTCCGGTGGTGAAGCGCTGAACACCGGCATGGGCGCCGTGCCGCTCAAAGGCACGCCGTATGCGGTGAACAAGAACCGCTTCCTGTCGGTTGCCGGCATTCCTTGCCAGGCGCCGCCGTTCGGCACCCTGACCGCCATCGACATGAAGACCCAGAAAGTCGCCTGGCAGGTGCCGGTCGGCACCGTTGAAGACACCGGTCCACTGGGCATCCGCATGCACCTGCCGATCAAGATCGGTCTGCCAACCCTCGGCGGCACCCTGTCGACCCAAGGTGGCTTGATCTTCATCGCTGGGACTCAGGACTTTTACCTGCGCGCCTTCAACAGCGGCAACGGTGAAGAGGTGTGGAAAGCGCGTCTGCCCGTCGGCAGTCAGGGCGGCCCGATGACCTACGTCTCGCCGAAAACCGGCAAGCAGTACATCGTCGTCACCGCCGGTGGTGCACGCCAGTCGACCGATCGCGGCGACTACGTGATGGCCTACGCCTTGCCGTAAGCCGCTCTGCCCGTGTCAACCACGGGCGCTTCCATTTGAGCGCGGCACCTGTGGGTGCCGCGCCGCTTTCCGATATCGCTAAAGATTTGTGCAGGAAGATCTCCATGTTTCGTTTTACTCAATCCGGCTGGTTCAACGGCGTGCTGTTGGGCCTGACTTGCAGCGCCGCCCTGCCCGCCTTCGCCGACACTGATTCGAACCTGCTGACCCGCAATACCCTGACCGGCGACTGGGGCGGCCTGCGCCACCAGATGGACGAAGACGGCATCAAGTTCACCGGCGATTACACCGGTGAAATGGCCTACAACGTCGACGGCGGCCTGCACCGTTCAGCGCGCTACTCGCAGAACATCAAGCTCGGCGTGCAGTTCGACCTGAGCAAACTGTATGGCGTGGACAACGCCGGCAAAGTGCAGCTGACCATCAACGACCGACGCGGCAACAGTGCCTCCGAAGATCTGGTCGGCAACCGTCTGCCGATCCAGGAAAACTACGGCGGCCTCTACACTCGCCTGACCGAGCTCAGCTACGAGCGCAGCCTGTTCACCCCGGCGCTCAACGTGAAGCTGGGTTACATGGCCATGGGCAACGACCTCGGCGGCCTCGACAGCGGCATTCTGTGCAACTTCATGAACGCCGGTTTCTGCGGCCATCCGCTGAACATGTCCGGTGGCAGCGGCTGGACCAACTACCCCAACGCCCACCTGGGCGTGCGCGTGAAGTACGACCTGTCGCCGTCCTGGCAGTTGCGGGTGGCCGCGTTCAATGTCGATCCAGAGAGCAACGGCAACTCCAGCCGCGCCTGGCATCTGGGCCCGAAACACACCACCGGGACCGTGGTGCCGATCGAGCTGGTGTACAAACACGCCGGTGAGTTGCCCGGTGAGTACAAGGTTGGTTACTACTACGACAGCTCTGATGTGAAACGCATCGGCAGCGACAAAGACGTCTCCGGCCGTGGCGGTCATTACCTGCTGATCGACCAGGCGGTGTGGCGTTCGCCGTCGTCCGAGGGCCGCAGTCTGCACGCCTTCGGCCAGTACTCGGCGGCCAGCGAAGCGGCGTCGCCGTTCAGCAAGTGGTACGGCACCGGTCTGGTGTTGTACAAACCGTTCGAAGGTCGCCCGCGTGACACCGTTGCGCTGGGCTACGGCCGCGCTGTGCCCAACCCGCGCAGCCGCGATGTGCAGCAGGACGCCGCGCTGGCCAACGGTACGCAGTTGCCAAATCTGGACAGTGGCGAGCAATTGATCGAACTCGGCTACGGCTATCAGGCCACACCTTGGCTGACATTGCGCCCGAACATGCAATACATCATCGAACCGGGTGCGTTTTCCGGGCAGGACATCGACAACGCGTTGGTGTTTGGTTTGCAGGTGAAAGCTGCGCTCTGATCCCTCGATTTGAAGGGACTGCAGATATCAATGAACCCGGCACAGCGCCGGGTTTTTTGTTGCTCGATTATCTCGACTCGGCAGGTTCCCTCATCAGGTGTTCAAGGCTGACTGCGGCGTGTCAGGGTTGAGTTGCCGGCGTCGGAATTGCCCGGGAGGCTGTCCATGAATCTGACGAAAGCGCCGGGAAAAATAAGCTTCATCCGCGAAGCCGCATAACCTCGCCACCTCACCCACCGGGCGTGTGCCATTGAGCAGGTAATTACGCGCCGTGTGCATCCTGCGTTCAAGCACCAGTTCGGTAAACGTCTTGCCGATTTCCTTGCGTAACCAGTGGGTCAGGTACGTTGGTGACAGATAGGTCGCAGCCGCCACCTTGATCAGGTTGAGATCGGGATCGGCAATGTTCTTGCGCAGATACTCAAACATGCGGCTCAGCGCATCGCGTCGACTGGCTTCAGCCGCATTTTCCTCTGCCAGGCGTTTGAGCGGCTCGGCATACAGAAAACAGACGCGGCCTATCAGTTGCAATAACAAACCCTTGAGCATTTCGCGCGTACCGAACTGACGGTTTTCATCCAGGGTGCGCATTTGTTCGATCAAGAGACAGAGCCTGCTGAAATCCTCATCCCCCAGAATAAAGTCCAGATGCTCCTGAAAGCGGAACGGTGACAACTCAGGTGCCAGAAGAATCGACACCTCCTCAAGGTCCATCGGGTCGCACTGCAAATGTGGCAACAGGAAGGTTTGGGAAAAGTTGATCACGATGAAGTTGCTGTCCGCCGGATGCGGGATCACATGCACGCGATGCGGCAGGATAAAGGCCAGGGTATTGCGCGGAAACGGTCGCACAGCGTTACCAATGTGCTGCACGGTGTCGCCGCCTAGGTTGATCTGAATCTGGAAGTACTCATGCCGATGCGGGCTGGTCTCGGCGCGTCGACCCTTTTTGTCGCGAATGTAAAAGTCGGTGAGCTCACTACGTTGCTGCATGACATAGGTGGGGACACGGCTGGGTGACGACATTTTTCGAGAATCCTCGACAGGTACGTTGGCAGGTTGTCCTGGCGTTGCCGGGCAAGTGGCGGCATTCATCTTGAAACATCAGGGCCATGCCTTCAAGAAGTCATACGATGTCTTCGCGAGTGAGCAGTTTTTCCAGCAATGCGTGCCGATTCTGGCTGTCCAAAAAAACCACCTCAAGGTGATTTCATTTAGTTATTTAAAAACAGACAGATAGACGAATATCACGCATTGATTTCGAAGATTTCTATCTTGGCTTGTTCTTGGACAGGTTTGTCCAATCGGCTTTTCAACAAAAAAACGATCTAACACCTGGATTGATTTAGCGATGTTGTACGACCACTGTAATTAACCACGCAGCCCGACTTCTATCAAAAACAATCAAAGGTGCGCACGTCATGACTCTGCTTTTGCTCCCCGCTGACCCTCCCGAACTCACGCCTGAAGCGCGTGGCGCACGACGGACCTGAACGTCTGCGGCTAACGCTCACTGTCCTTTTTTCAGCACTCGATGACTCACGCCCCGCTTTTGCGGGCACGGCTTCGGCTGCTCGAAAACATCTCGACATTTCTAACAATAAAACGAGGCACGCTCATGTCGAACACCCACACCTCCCAGACCACCGCTGCGCCGTTGATTGCCGGTGCGCGAGACAGCGTACTGCCTCAGCGGCTGCCGTCGCGGCGCCGTTGGTTCATGCTCTCTTTGCTGCTGATTGCGACGATCATCAATTACATCGACCGGGTAAACATTTCGATTGCAGCACCGTTCATGGCCAAGGACCTGGGCCTGGACAAGATCGAAATGGGCCTGATTTTTTCGGCCTTCGCCTGGACGTACGCTCTGGCCCTGGTGCCGGCAGGTTTTATAGCCGACCGCTTCGGTTCACGTTTCACCTACGGTGTCTCGCTGATCAGTTGGTCGACGGTCACCGTCTGCCAGGGATTTGCCACGGGGTTTGCCTCACTGTTCGGCCTGCGACTGGCCGTCGGCGCCATGGAGGCTCCGGCGTTTCCGGCCAACAGTCGTGCAGTCACCGTGTGGTTTCCGGCACGCGAGCGCGGTTTGGCCAGCAGTATCTATGTTTGCGGCCAGTACCTGGGCACGGCGTTGTTTACCGGTGCGCTGTTATGGCTGGCCACGACCTTTGACTGGCGCCACGTCTTCTACAGCACTGGCACGCTCGGTGTTGTCTTTGGTGTGCTGTGGCTTTATCTGTATCGCGATCCGCTGAACTGCAAGAAAGTCAGTAAAGAAGAGCTGACCTATATCGAAGCCGGCGGTGGACTGGTCAAGAGCAGTCAGGAACGCACCCGCTTCAACTGGCGGCAAATCGCCGAGCTGTTCAGCTACCGGCAGATCTGGGCGATTTGCATCGGCAAATTTGCCAGCACCTCTGCACTGTACTTTTTCCTCACCTGGTTCCCGACCTACCTGATCGAAGAACGCAAGCTGACCATGATCAAGGCCGGGATTTTTGCCGTGATGCCTTTCGTGGGCGCGACCGTTGGCATCCTTCTCGCCGGTATCGTTTCCGACCTGCTGATCCGTCGCGGTTATTCGATGTCCTTCGCGCGCAAATTGCCCCTGGTCATTGGCTCGATGCTGGGAATGTCCATCGTTCTGGTGAATTTCACCGACTCCAACGTGATCTGCATTGCCGTATTGACCGTTGCTTTCTTCGCTCAAGGGATCGCTTCGTCTTCATGGGCTGCGGTGTCGGAAGTGGCGCCCAAGGAACTCATTGGACTCACCGGCGGCATCACCAGTCTGGCCGCGAATATCGGCGGCATCGTCACGCCGATCGTGATTGGCGCGATCGTCCACGCCACAGGTTCGTTCGCCTGGGCCTTCTGGTTCATTGGTGGTGTCGCACTGATCGGTACCCTTTCCTACTCGCTACTGCTCGGCCGGTTGTACCGCATCGAATTGAAGGCGAGCTGAGTCGCAAAGCACCGTTTTCTCCAACAAGAGGCGGCATTCGTCCAACTTTGCCAACGACCGCCGCCGTACGCTGCAGCTTCTGACAGGACTTTTAACAGGATGAACATGACCGAGTATGTTTTTACCCCGGATCTGCCAGTGACCTTGCCGGTAGTCGGCAGTGACCAGCGTTTTCCCGTCGGCCGGGTGTTTTGCATCGGCCGTAATTACCCCTGGCCAGACACTCAGGGGCAATCCCGCCAGCCTCCGGTATTTTTCATGAAGCCGGCGAGCAATGTGGTGGACGCCGTTGGTGAAGTGCCATTCCCGCCTCTGACCGAAGAGTTTGTTCACGAAATCGAACTGGTCGTGGCCATCGGTGAAGGTGGCGCGGATATTCCAGAAAGCGAAGCGTTGGCCTATGTATGGGGCTACGCCGCCGGCCTCGACCTGACCCGCCGCGACGTGCAGCGCCTTGCCAAAAGCAACGGTTTGCCGTGGGAAGGTGCCAAGGTTTTCGACGGTGCCGCACCGATGACCGCGATCGTGCCCGCCAACCGGGCAGGACATCCCGACGGTGAGTTGTGGCTGACGGTAAACGGTCAGGAGCGTCAGCGCGACAGCCTCGACAACCAGATCTGGTCGGTCAGTGAAGTGATCAGCCGAATCTCCCAATCGGTGACCCTGAAGGCCGGCGATCTGATCATGACCGGCAGCCCGGCCGGCGTCGATGTGCTGCAACCGGGCGACATCATCAACGCCGGCATCGACGGTATCGGCCAACTCGAAATGCGCGTCGGCCCGCGGACTTGATCCCCTGGCCACGCCCAAAGCGATTCGTAGACAGGAGAACAATAAGATGTCGAGCGCTCAACCTCTGAAAGTAGCCTTGGTGACCGGTGCCGGTAGCGGAATCGGCCGCTCCGTGGCCCTTGGCCTGATGGCCGACGGTTACACCGTGGTACTCGCCGGACGCCGACCGGAACCGCTGCAGGAACTCGTCGAGAGGGCAGCAGTGGAAGGACACCAGGCGTTGGCGGTGCCCACTGATGTGCGCGACCCGGCGAGTGTCGATGGGCTGTTTGCAACCATAGCCCAAGTGTATGGACGCCTTGACGTCGTCTTCAACAATGCCGGGGTGAACGCCCCTGCCGTGCCCCTGGATGAACTGACATTCGAACAGTGGCGCAACGTGATCGACACCAATCTCAACGGTGTTTTTCTCTGCGCCCGTGGTGCGTTCGGGCTGATGCGCCGGCAACAACCGCAGGGCGGTCGGATTATCAATAACGGCTCAATCTCGGCCCATACGCCACGGCCGTTCAGCAGCGCTTACACCGCCAGCAAACACGCTGTTCTCGGGTTGACGAAGTCCTTGGCCCTGGATGGTCGAGAATTCAACATCGCCTGCAGCCAGATCGATATCGGCAACGCTCTGACCGAAATGTCGGTGCGCATGACCAAGGGCGTGCGACAGGCCAACGGCACTGTCGCCGTGGAGCCGATGGTCGACGTCAAGCATGTCGCCGATGCCGTGCGCTATATCGCTGGCCTGCCACTGTCGGCCAACGTCCTGAACATGACGGTCATGGCCACGGCCATGCCTTTTGCCGGCCGTGGTTAAGCCGGCCTTTTATTGAGTAAGTGAGGTTTACATGAAGCCAGAAGTCTTGCAGCTCAGCCCGATCCTGATTCCTGAAATCAACGCTCGTCTCAGCGAACTGTTCACGGTCCGACGTTATTTCGAGCAGGCTGACAAAGCGGCGTATTTGCACGAGCACGGAGCCAATATCCGTGGCGTGATCACGGGTGGCCATACAGGGATCAGCCAGGCGCTGATGGCACAGCTGCCGAAACTGGAAGTGGTGGCCGTCAATGGCGTCGGCACGGATGCGGTGGACCTGGCCTACGCCCGGGATCGCGGAATTCGTGTTACTGCAACCATCGGCGCGCTGACCGAAGACGTGGCCGATCTGGCGATCGGCTTATTGATCGCGGTGTGTCGCGGTCTGTGCACCAGCGACCGTTATGTGCGCTCCGGCCAGTGGCCGCAGAGCCCGACGCCGCTGGCCCCGCTGCCACTGGCCCGGCAGGTTTGCGGCATGCGCATCGGTATCGTTGGCATGGGCCGGGTCGGCCGCGCCGTGGCGGTGCGGGCTGCTGCGTTTGGTTGCCCAATCAGTTACACCGATCTGCAACCGATGAGCGACGTCAGCCACACCTTCGTGGCTGACCTCAAGCAACTGGCCCGCGACAGCGATGCCTTGATACTGGCAGCCGCCGCCGATAAAGCCGAGGCGATAATCGACGCACACGTGTTGCAGGCGCTGGGCAAAGGTGGATACCTGATCAACGTGGCGCGAGGCAAACTGGTCAACGAAGTGGATCTGGTGGCAGCACTGACGGCCGGAGAGATTGCCGGTGCGGCGCTGGATGTGTTTGTCGACGAGCCGAACGTGCCTGAGGCCCTTTTTGCCAACGAACAAGTGGTGTTGCAACCCCATCGCGCCAGCGCGACGCTGCAGACACGCACGCGAATGGGCGAGATGGTCGTGGCGAGCCTGCTGGACAGCTTTGCCGGAAAGACGCCAAAAGGATGTGTCACCGGCTAGCGATTGTCAGACACCCTCTCGCGCCCTTTGAAAGCGCCGCAGGCGCGCCCAGGCAGCAGGCCTGTCAGCGTGGCCTGCGTTGCCCTGCTCTGGCGTATGCAGCCAGCCATCGAACCTTTACACCGAAAACACCGTCCGAGCTAAGACGTTATTGCTTACCGCTCGCCACGAGGTTTCCGTTTGAAAGCTGCCATCGCCAAAAAATACCGTTTGATCATCAAAACCATGGGCTATGTCGGCTGGTCGCTGTTCTGGCTGTTGCTCTGGGACATCGCCGTCACCGTCGACTTCATGTTGTTTCTCAACGCCAAGATCAATCTGCCGCTGATGCCCCTGACATTGCTCGGGTCGGCGCTGGTGGTGTTGATCAGTTTCCGCAACAGCAGTGCCTACAACCGTTGGTGGGAAGCGCGAACGCTGTGGGGCACGATGATCAACAGCTCCCGCAGTTTCGCCCGGCAGGTGCTGACGCTGCTGGATGACCCCGATAGCGAAGTGAATCCGCTCAAGGCGACGCTGTTGCGCCGCCATGTAGCGTATGTCAATTGCCTCGCGGCGCATCTGCAAGGCCAGCCTTGCCCGGAGGAAGTCCGCGCCTTCATCCCGGCGGATGAGTTCGCCCGCAGCGGCACCACCAACAACTTTTCCAACGACATCCTCACCGGTTCTGCGTCCTTGCTGGCCCGGGAATACAAGGCCGGGCGCCTGGACAGCATTCGTCTGGCACGGCTGGAATCGACGATGGTCGATCTGTCCAACAGCCAGGGCGGGATGGAGCGCATCGCCAATACCCCGCTGCCCTACCCTTACGTGTATTTCCCGCGCCTGTTTATTTCGCTGTTCTGCCTGATTGTGCCGGTGGGCCTGGTGGAATCGCTGGGTTGGTTCACCCCGCTCGCCTCGACGGTGGTGGGCTTTATGCTGCTGGCCATCGAACGCATCGGCACCGACCTGCAAAGCCCGTTTCGCCATAGCGAACACCAGATCCAGATGGAAGCCCTGTGCGAAACCATCGAGAAAAACCTGCAGTCGATGCAGCGCGATTCGTTGGGGGATGTGCGCAGGGTTGAAGAGACTGCTTGAAGACACGCTCTGAGGGACGCCAGGGCGTCAAGGTCTTGCCCAGCTCGCAAATGTTCGGTCGATTGAGCCAGGCAATACTCACCGTGGACGATTTATGCCTCGGAAATGGCCTCGCGCACAAAGTCTTCATAGGTACGCAGTGGGTGCCCGATGAGGGTCTGAAGCTGTTCTACAGTTCCTTCAACTGATTGCATGCCGAAGTTCTGGATACCCGACATCATCAGGCGCATGTCATAAGCCAGCCAGGTGGGGCCATACGAAGCCAGCTGTCCTTCGAAAGCGGCCACGTCATCACCACCATAGGCGATCTCGCGGCCCAGTGCTTTGCTCCAGATATTTGCCACTGACGCACCGGTGAGCACGTGCGGCCCAACCAACTCCAGCGTTTCACGGCGCAGTGCAGTGGGCGCTTTATCGCGTCGCAGCAGTTCTGCGACCGCGACATCAGCGATATCGCGCGCGTCAATCATCGACACGCCCGCCGCGCCGATCGGCATGGGGTAAACCGAGTAGTTCTGAATAGTCTGCTGGACCATGTGGTCGTTTTGCATGAAGTACGCCGGACGCAGAATCGTGGCAGGCATGTCCAGACTCTCGATCATGCGTTCAACCGTATATTTGCCAGTGAAGTGCGGGACATTGGTGAATTTGTCGGCATGAATCACCGAGAGATAAACGATACGCTCGATACCCGCTTCACGAGCCAGGTTTAGCGTAATGAGGGCTTGAGTGACCTCGTCGGGCGTCACGGCATTGAGCAGGAACAGGGTACGCACCGACGCAAGCGCAACGCGCATCGACGCGACGTCAGTGAGGTCTGCGACAACTTCAGTCACGCCAGCCGGAAACTCCCTCTTGCCCGCTTGGCGCACAAGGGCTTTGACCTCGGCGCCCGCGTCTGCAAGGCCTTGAGTGATCAGTGAACCGATGGTGCCGGTGGCGCCAATAACCAGAATGCTCATGTTTAAAACTCCTGCATGGGATTTAGAGTGGATCAGCGAGTGAAATCGGCAACAACCTTGCCCGTCCGTGAAACGGTGCGATTGCGTTCGATCGCCGTGGGAATATCAGAAAAGCCAACAACGTCGCCGATCCTCGATTGAAGCGTGCCGTTGGCGACTTCCCTGGCGAGTTTCTCCAGCAATTGAGGATCAGGCGTGTTCATGAACCAGAGGCCTCGGCGACCCGCCGGCGTTCGGGCAAGAATGTCGGGAGAGGACGTGCCGACAATCACACCGTCCGGCGCCAACACCTGCCATGACCGATCCAGAACCTCACCACCGACGTAGTCGAGCACCAGGTCAATATTGCGGACGATGTTTTCGAAACGTTGCGATTGGTAGTCAAAGACAAAATCGGCGCCGAGGCTTCGCACGTAATCCAGGTCCGCAGTGCCTGCCGTTGCAAAGACCTCTGCGCCCGCCCGCTTGGCGTACTGCACGGCATAAGCACCGAGCCCACCGGCGGCGCCATGAATCAGGATTCGCTGACCCGCGAGGATCGGCCCCGCGTGATGAAGACTGTTCCAGGCCGCAACGGCTGCTACAGGCATGGCGGCCGCATGGACGTCCTCCAGCCCCTCAGGCGTCAGGGAAAGACTGGCTTGATCAACGGTCACGAATTCAGCGTAAGCGCCCAATGCGCCCATCGCGCCCATGACACGGTCGCCCACATTGAAACGAGAGGCACCGGGCCCGACCGTCTCAATCACTCCGGCCATCTCGGCGCCCAGTACGATGGGCAATGGCAGCGCGAACGCGTTGCGCACATGTCCTTCGCGAACCTTCCAGTCGATGCCATTCACGCCCGCGGCCCGAACCCGAACCAGAACCTGGCCGTGCTCGGGGGCTGGCTTCTCGATCTTGGCAATTGTCGCGGCTTGCGCGCCACCGTAGGCGCGTATCAATACAGCACGTTGAAGGGTGTTCATGGGAATTCCTCATATCGTGTTCCGATGACAAGAAATTAATCCGTTGCACATACAAAACGAAGACCACAAAATCCAAACACCTCGTTTCAGATATGGAACACCATGAACCTTAATGCGCTGATTGATTTCATCCTCGTCGCCACCAATGAAGGGCTGGGTAAGGCAAGCCGTGCGAGCGGCATTTCCAAAGCCACTTTGTCACGCCGAATCTCCGACCTTGAAGATCAACTGGGCGTGAGGCTGATTGAGCGCAGCGCACGGGGTCTGAAGCTGACCGAAGCGGGTGAGGCGCTGATGTCTCGAACCGAAGGCCCGCTGAGTGAAGTGACCGATGCCATGGCAGCAGCACGTGAAGGCGTTTCAACGCCTCGCGGACGCCTGCGAGTCGCTGCTCCGATCTTGTTCTCGCAGCTCGCAATGGGACGTATCGGCGCCGAGTTCTGTGCGGCCTATCCGGAAGTCTTCATCGAGGTCGTGTCGGAAGATCGCATGGTGGATCTGGTCGAGGAACAATTTGACGTCGCCATTCGAATCAACCCGAGCCCGGACAGCAGCCTGGTCGGCCGGTGCTTCGCCAAGGACCGGCTGATCGTGGTCGCGGCGCCTCAGATTCCAAGGCCGATGGCCGGCGCGATCAGACCCGTTCCCGCTATCGTGACCTCGACTTTCCAGCCAACGCAATGGAGTCTTGATGGCGGGCAGTTGGTCTTGGAGCCGATCCCGAAGATGCGATTTTCTTCGCTGCTGATGGTCCGCGATGCCGCTATCGCCGGTGGCGGAGCAGCGCTCATTCCCCAGTCCATCGCATGGAACCCACTCGCTCGTAGTGATTTGGTTCAGTGGGGGACGGTGTCAGGTGTAGAACCAGCGCTTTGGGTCTTGCACACCTCCAGGCGGCTCGCAGCGCCAAA
Source organism: Pseudomonas sp. MG-9 (assembly GCF_018729515.1). Taxonomy (NCBI): domain Bacteria; kingdom Pseudomonadati; phylum Pseudomonadota; class Gammaproteobacteria; order Pseudomonadales; family Pseudomonadaceae; genus Pseudomonas; species Pseudomonas sp. MG-9. The sequence continues at coordinate 618,092 of NZ_JAHHZH010000001.1, read as the reverse complement.
GGTTCGCGCATTCGTCGACTTCATGTGTGACAAGTATTCAGACATGTCACTTGTTCTGACGGGATAGACCGACCGGTACCGGCGTGGGAATTTGCCATGAAGGTTTGTTGCCGTCCTGACTGTCGAAAGCGCGGCGTGCTTTGCGCAAGTCCTCGACGTTCTCGACTACCCAGTTCCAGATGGGCGACATACGAATCAACAGCTCCATGCCCAGCGGCGTCAGCGCATACTCGACACGCGGAGGCACTCAAGATGCCCCCGCCGTGTGCCCTCCTCGCTTACGCCTGATCCAAGGCCTCCACCACGCCTTTGTCTTCCCCAAGGAAGCCGCCGCTCTGATGCGCCCACAGCCGCGCATACACGCCGTTCTTCTCCAGCAATTCAGCGTGGGTGCCCTGTTCGATGATGCGGCCGTCGTCCATGACGATCAGGCGGTCCATTGCTGCAATCGTCGACAGCCGATGGGCGATCGCGATCACGGTCTTGCCCTGCATCATGTCATCGAGGCTTTCCTGAATCGCCACTTCGACTTCCGAATCCAGCGCGCTGGTGGCCTCGTCCAGCAGCAGGATCGGCGCGTTTTTCAGCATCACACGCGCAATCGCCACACGCTGGCGCTGGCCGCCGGACAACTTGATCCCCCGCTCGCCTACCAGCGTGTCGTAGCCGGTATGGCCCTGGCGATCGCTGAGTTGACGGATGAATTCATCGGCCTGAGCGTTGGCCGCAGCGCGGCGGATTTGTGCGTCGGTCGCATCCGGCCGGCCGTAGGCGATGTTGTCGCGAATGGAGCGATGCAGCAGCGAGGTGTCCTGAGTGACCATGCCGATGCAGCTGCGCAGACTGTCTTGCGTGACGTGCGCGATATTTTGCCCGTCGATACGAATCTCCCCGCTGTCGACGTCATAAAAGCGCAGCAGCAAGTTGATCAGCGTGGATTTGCCAGCGCCCGAGCGGCCCACCAGACCGATCTTTTCGCCGGGACGGATGTTCAGGCTCAGACCGTCGAGCACCTGACGTTCGCCGCCGTAGTTGAAGCTCACCTTGTCGAAAGTCACTGCGCCACCAGTGGTGACCAGCACCCCGGCATCCGGCGCGTCCTGGACCTTGGTGCCTTGGGTCAGGGTGGCCATGCCGTCCTGGACGGTGCCGATGCTTTCGAACAGCGAGGTCATTTGCCACATGATCCAGTTCGACATGCCATTGATCCGCAGCGCCATGGCCGTGATCGCCGCCACGGCACCGGCGCCGACATCGCCCTGATGCCACAGCCACAGGGCATACCCCCCGGCCGACATGATCAACCCCACAACCAGGGCCTGATTGACGATCTCGAACAGGCTGACCAGACGCATCTGGCGGAAGCCGGTCAGCTTGAAATCTTCCATCGCCGCCCGGGCGAAGTGCGCTTCGCGGTTGGAGTGGGAGAACAGCTTGACCGTGGTGATGTTGGTGTACGCGTCGGCGATACGCCCGGTCATCATCGAACGCGCGTTGGCCTGTTCCTGCCCGACTTTGCCCAGGCGCGGCACGAAGTACGCCATGGCCAGACCGAACAGCACAACCCACGCCAGAAACGGCAGCATCAGTTTCAGCGCAAAGCCGCCGGCCAGGGCGATGATCGCAATGAAATACACGCCGATCCCGGGCAGGATCTCGATCAGGGTGAACAGCACGTCACGCACTGCCAGCGCCGTCTGCATCACTTTGGTAGTGACGCGGCCGGAGAACTCATCAGAAAAAAACGAAAGGCTTTGCCGCAGCATCAACCGGTGAAAGTCCCAGCGCAGGCGCAGCGGCAGGTTAATTGCCAGGATCTGATGCTGAACCATGGTGCGCAACGCCACCAGCCCGACACTGAACACCATGACAATGCCCATCCCCCACAACACGCGACTCTCCTGCACAGCCGCCTCCCCACCGGCCTGCCAGGTCGAGAGCAGATCCACGACCTGGCCGAGGAAGGAAAACAGCCACGCTTCATAGATCGACACGGCGGCACTGAGCAGCGCCAGCGCCAGGATGTAGCCGCGGGCCCCACGAGTGCAGGCCCACAGAAATTTCGCCAGGCCGTTGGGCGGCGGCGGCACTTCGTCAGGCGGGAAAGGGTCGAGTCTTCGTTCAAACACACGAAGCATGGTGATCTCCAAAACAGTCAAGTCAGGAGATTCTGCCACCGATTGAATCCCGGGAGGTCTTTGTGAAAAAGTGTGTGTTCATCAAGACGACTTGAGCATGTCCCACGCCTCGGGGGTAAAGCGGTAGCTTCTGTCCGACTGGATCTTGATGACCCCCACTTCGGCAAGACGCTTGAGTACTTCGCGGACGCCGACGATCGTCAGCTGCGAAAAAGACGCTTCTATATAAGCATGCACGCCCTGCACGCCGATCAGACGCTGTTCCCGGGTCGCCAGGACCAGTGCAGTGATCACCTTTATACGGAACAGGCTGGTACGCAAACCGTAAACATGCAACATCTCGCGGATAGGACGGTTCGCGCTGTATGCAAACTCCAGCACAAGCTGATGGCGCGCGGCCTGAAACCGACGGCCGCTGCCAGTCGAGGTGAATCCCTGGTTGTCCAGCATGCGAATACTCCTGTCGCCAATGAAGCGGACAGGCAGCAGCCATTGGGCCGTGCCTGCCCTTGCACGTCAAAAATCGACTGTTGCCGACAACTGCAGGGTGCGCGGGTAACCCGGTGAGAACGCACCGTACGAAGCGACGCCCGACCAGTACTCACGGTCAAACACGTTCTGCACCGTGGCGCGGAATGTCGTCGGCCGGCCTTCGATTTTCGTTGCATAGCGTGCGCCGGCATCGACGCGCGTCCACGAGTCCAGCTCCTGGGTGTTTGCCTGATTGACGTATTGGCTGTCGGTATAAATCGCACCACCTGTGAGGGTGAAACCCTCCAGCCACGGGGTATCCCATTCGGCCCACAGATTGGCCTGCACATCGGGCACACCGACCGGTTTGTTGCCCCGGTTGGCGGCGGTGGCCGAATCGGTCAATTCGCCATCGAGCACAGTCACGCCCCCCATCAAACGCGTACCCGGTGCCACTTCACCGAACATGCTCAATTCGATCCCGCGGTTGCGCTGCTCGGCCTGCACCGAGAACACGTTGCCGGCACCGATCTCACCGCTCGGTTTCTCGATCTGGAATAACGCCAGCGTGGTCATGAATGTGCCGTGTTCGTACTTCACACCGAGTTCATGCTGCTTCGATTCGTAAGGTGCGAATGTCTCGCCGGCGTTGGCCGCTGTGCCTGGGGCAATGTCACCTTTGCTCAAGCCTTCTACATAGTTGTAGTAGAGGGAAACGTCTTCCCAGGGCTTGACCACCACGCCGACCAGCGGGGACGTGGCGCTGTCGTTGTACTTCGAACTGACTGAACCGGTTGCGTTGTAGTTACGCGACTCGATGTCCTGGCGACGCACGCCGAGGGTCAGCTGGAAGCGATCATCGAGCATGGAAAGGGTGTCGGTGAACGCAACACCCGACAGTTGCGACTCGGAAACGCGCAGTACCTTTGGCGAGCTGATGTATTGCTTGGGCGCATCGATCGGGTGATAGATGTTGGAACGGATGTCAGTGCCGTTGTTGATCCCGCGAGACAACTCATCCTGGTACTGGGTCGCCATCAGTGTGGTTGTATGGGTGATCGGTCCAGTGGCGAACACACCTCGGATCCCGACATCGGCGGTCGAACGATCGACGTTGAATTTGTAGTAACCCGGTATGTTGCTGGTATCCCCCGCCTCGTTGAGGATCCTTGGCACCTGATCGGACATGCGTTTGACGTCGGACTTGCCGCCACCGGCATGGGCGAACACGGTCAGCGTGTCGCTCAGATCGTATTCGCCGCCGAGTAATGCCGACTGCTCCTTGGTGTCCGACCAACCCCAGTCCTGCGACAGGTTGGTGCGGCCATTCGGTGCGGATGGAATATCGACGCCCGGCGCAACAGTGAACGGTCGTGATGCGCCCTCCCAGCTTTCTTTCTGGCTGATGTAATCCAGGTTCAGGCGTAAACGCTCACCGCGATAATCCAGCGCGATGGCACCAATGCCCAGGTCGCGGTGCTGATCATCGATCGCGGTGTCGCCGCCTTGCAGGTTGCCGTTGAAGCGCACACCAAACTGGTTTTCCGAACCGAAGCGACGACTCAGATCCAGGTGACCGCCCACTTGGGAATCCGAGGCATAAGTAGTGGTGACCCGCGTCAGGTCTTCGTCCAGCGGACGCTTGGGAACGATGTTGATCACCCCGCCTACACCACTGTTCGGCGAGATACCGTACATCAGCGCGCCCGGCCCCTTGAGCACTTCGACACGCTCGGCGTACTCGGTAAACACCCGATAGTTGGGCGCAACGCCGTACACGCCGTCGAACGCCAGTTCACCCAGGTTGCCCTCGCCAATCGGGAAGCCGCGAATGAAAAACGAATCGACGATCCCCCCTGTCTGACCGGTCGAGCGCACTGACGGATCGCGCTCCAGCGCATCGGCCACCGTCACTGTCTGCAGGTCGGCCAGGGTCTTGGCGGTGTAGCTGGTGACACTGAACGGCGTGTCCATCACATCCTTGTTGCCCATCATGCCGAGCCGTGCACCGCGTGCGACCTGGCCACCGGCGAGTACCTCCGGCAATGCGGTCGGGCCGCTGTAGCGAGCGTTGATGTTGGTGGTGTCGAGCGTCAGCGCATCGAGGCTGTCAGCGGCCGGCGTCGTCGTTGGAATATTCGGGGTCTTGTCGGCGGCAACGTCCTGTTGCTCGGGGCTCGCTGCCCAGGCGTTGGCGCTTGCTGCGACCAGAACAACATTCAACATGGCGGTACGAATGGCGAGTGTTAACACGCGCTCACCGCATGGACGACTGACAACAGGCATGACGTGAGGATCCTTTTCAACAAGGGAAAATGGTAATCACTCCTATTGCCAGTCGATCTGCGAAAAAGTATCACCCTCGATGAGATATTTTTGATCGGCCCAGGCCAAACCTAGTCGTACAGGTGCTCCAACGGGATCGCGAGCACCGGCAACGCGGGGTCAAACGCGTGCCGGGTGGTCTTGTACGGAAAGATTTCGCCCCGGGCGATGGTGCTGAAAATCTGCGCCACTTCGAACGCCTGCCCGGTTCGCCAGTGCCGTACGCACACCCGCGGATCGCCGTAATCGAGCTGGATGCACGGCACGCGTTTCAAGCCCAGTTGCAACGCCGCGTTGAAGCGGTGATTGCCGTCCATGACGATACCTTTCGAGCGCTCGACGATGATCGGCTCCAGCCAATGCCCGACCCGAATGATTGACTCGCGCAGGCGCGTCACATTGGCCGGGTCGACGTGCTCCGATTGCAGCACTTCGCACAGCGGCCGCAACGCAATTTGATAACCGTGTTCCATGGTTGAACTCCTGATTCGCCGCGCTTCAGCAAGCATCGGCGCGGACAACAGGCGCGTGCTGGCGGGCCAGATCGAGCAGGCGCTGAGCGTGTTCGATCAGCGGCAAATCGACCATTTCACCGTCCACCTGCACCGCATGACTGCCGGTGGCCACGGCTCTCATCACCCGGTCAGCCCAGGCCAGTTGGCGCGAATCCGGCAGGAAGGCGCGCTGCACCGAATCCAGCTGCGCGGGATGGATACACAGCTTGGCGCCGAACCCCAGCGAACGTGCGTAGTGCGAATCCTTGGTGACGACCGCCACATCGCTGATCGCCGGTGTGACCCCATCGATCGGCGCCGGCAGATCTGCCGTGCGCGAAGCCAGCACGATGCGGTTACGGGCGAACAGAAACGCCTCGGGGGTCTGACTGCAGTCGATATCGAGCGAAAAATCCAGCGAGCCGAAAGCCAGCCGCGTCACCCCCGCAATCGCCGCAATCGACTCGACCAGCTGCAACCCCTTGGCGGTTTCGATGATGGCGATGATTTTCAGTGCCGGTTGCCACTCGAGCAGGCGCTCGACCACCGGCGCCAGGGCCTCTGGGCATTCGGCCTTGGGCAGGAAAATACCGTCGCATCGCTCGGGATAGCGCAACTCGTCGAGCCACGCCAGGTCCTGGCGCAACAGTGGGCTGCTGACGCTGTTGAGGCGGATGTAACGCTCGCAGGCAACCTTCGGCGTGCTCTCCTGCCACGCCCGGATACCCGAGCGGGCAGCCGCTTTGCTGTCCGGGTGCACGGCGTCTTCGAGATCGAGAATGATCGCATCGGGCCCTGCCTCCACGGCTTTGGAAAACCGCTCGGGCCGGTTGCCCGGCACAAACAGGTAGCTGATCGCGAGTGGGGTTTTGCTGCTGAATCGTTCGGATTGCATGGCATAGCTCCTAGACGTGAACCCGTCGTGATTTCTGAAACATTTCCGGCGCCTCAGGCAGCCCATTGGCGTGCCTTTGCGGGCCTTCGCTAAACAATCTCCAAAGCCTTGTTGATCAAGGTATTGAGGCGTTTTTTATCTCGGGGCGAACGCGTCCTTGAGCGTGTAAATACACGTTCATTGATTCGCCGTTCACAGGTCTTTATTCAAAAATATTTGAAAACCTTACTTGATAATCGTTCGTGTTCGCAATATGGTTCACGCCACCAAGAGGAACTATCCTCGCTTCAAAGCACGCAATCAGCACTTCGGGAAATACATGTCAGTGATGTCATTTGAATGCCAGTCACGGGTCATGCACAGGGGATTGACCATCAACTAAGGGTCAATCGGAACATTCGTACAAACCATTATGAAACGGGGTTCTCATGCCACTGCTTTGTGAACCATTTATTACGATAAGTGCCACCTATCCAACTTCAGACATTGCCTGGCATCCGCCGCCGAGTTGTTTAAACCCTCGTTTCTAGCGAGCAAAAAAATACTGCATCCGTCGATAACGATCAGTTGTCGAGAACATCAATGGCGAAACTGTTTTCGACGCCAAGGGTTAACTATGCCTACGACAAATTCACGTGCCGACGAACAAGCAGCAAAAGTTCATCAACCCTGCATGTTAAAACCGCTGATCGACCCGATAATTTCTACATTTATCAATAATTTCCCGGACACACTTGTTGAACTTGTCAAACAACACGGATCACCCTTGAATCTGGTTTGGCCCCATGCCTTTGAATTAAATGCACAGGCCTTGCTGACCGTGTTGAATCAGCACCATCTGCCGGGCGAAATTTTCTACGGTGCCAAGGCCAACAAGTCACACAGCCTGTTGGGTGCGGCAGTCAGCTCGGCTATCGGCGTCGATGTATCGAGCATCCATGAACTGCAAGCGGCGTTACGATCCGGTACGCCCGGGGCAAAAATATGTGCCACAGGCCCGGCCAAGACCGCGGTGTTTCATCAGGCGTTGATCACTGCAGGTTCACTGATTTGCGTCGACTCGCTGGAAGAGTTCGATCACTTGCAACGCGTGATCGACGCGCAATCCCCCCCCGGAAAAGCCAGGGTTTTACTGCGTTACAGACCGAAAAACAGTCTTAAGAGCCGCTTCGGGATGGGCTCGGACGGCATGCTCGAAGCGCTTCAGAGGCTGACCAGACGCACGGATATTTTCCATTTCGAAGGGGTTCATTTTCACCTGGGCGGCTATGGATTCGAGTCCCGCGCACAAGCGTTACGTGAGGTCAGCGGATTCATCGAAGCCGCTCGGGAAATGGGCTTGAGTCCGCGGATGATCGATATCGGTGGCGGCTTGCCGATACGTTATGTCGAGCCGCAAAGTTATGCGCATTTTCTCGAACACGATAATAAGCCGAGCCATTATTACAACCACAAAGTTCCCGAGGCTTATTACCCGTACGGCGGCGAACTGACAGCATCACAATGGCTCGACTTATTGCTCGGCGCCGAACATTCGCCGGGGGTGTCCATCGCCAGCTATTTGAAGCAGCAAAACATAACCCTGGCCCTGGAACCCGGTCGAAGTCTTGTCGATCAAGCGGCGATTTCAGTATTCAGGGTCACCCGTATAAAGCAACTCGCGGACAGCAAAAGCGTTATTTTTGTTGAAGGCAGTAGTTTCAGCGCATGTGAAACCTGGTTCGCCTCCGAATACCTGATTGATCCAATATTGATCAGTTCGCAAGATTCGCCGCGTATTCCGACTCAAGCGTATATCGCAGGCCACAGCTGCCTGGACGACGATGTGATTACTCATCGCCTGATTAACTTTGCGACTGCACCACAGCCCGGTGACTTGCTGATTTACGTCAATACCGCCGGTTATCAAATGGACTTGCTGGAGAACGAGTTTCATCGCCATCCCCTGCCCCGGCGGCTGACGGCGACCTGTTGTACGGAAGGTAACTATAGGTTTTCACCTGACTACTAAAGGGAATCATTGAAATGATATTGAATAAAGTCTCGGATCTTATTGGCAATACGCCAATGTTGGGCATCGATATTCCCGACACCGATGCGCGCTTGTTACTCAAGATTGAAAAGAACAATCCCGGCGGCAGTATCAAAGACCGGATGGCGCGCAACATGGTGTTGGCCGCGCTGAAGTCCGGCCGGCTGAAACCGGGTGGCGTGGTTGTCGAATCGTCCTCAGGCAACACCGGTATCGGGCTGGCCATGGCTGCGGTGGAGTTCGGTTTGCATTTCATCGCGGTGGTTGATCATCACGCCGCCCAGGACAAGATCGCCGTAATGAAAGCGTTGGGTGCCGACATTCGTTTCGTCAAAGGTACCTATCGCGAAGATGAAGTCGCGGTGGTCGAGCGCCAGCAAATGGCAGCCGAACTGGCGGCCGAGATCCCCGGTGCGGTGTTCATGAACCAGTCCGACAACGCGGCCAATGCAGGTGGCTACAGTGATTTTGTGCGCGAAACCATTGGCCAGGCCGAAGGCGTTATCGGCGCCTACGTCGGTTGTGTCGGTACCGGCGGTTCGATGACCGGCATCGCTCGCGGTTTGAAAGTGCACAACCCGGACACCGTTACCGTCGCGGTGGAACCGGCCGGATCGATCGTCTTCGGCCATCCCGGCTATCCCTACTATCAATCGGGCACCGGTACGCCAGCCGGCGACACCGTGGGTCTGGTGCTCGACTACAGCTGCATCGATCTGGGTGTGCAAGTCACCGATTCTCAGGCGTTCGAAACCGCTCGCTACATCGCGCGCAACTTCGCCCTGCTGGTCGGCGGCTCAACCGGAGGGGCGATTTTCAAGGCACTGGAACTGATCCACAAAGGCGTGCTGACCGGCAACGTCGTCGTACCGATTGCCGATGGCGGTGAGAAGTACCTGCACACGGTGTTCGACGACAAATGGCTGCAGGAGCGCGATCTGATTGATCCGGGCATCGCCCCCCAACTGGACATCTGGCTGGGCAAGACACAATGGCTGGAATCTGCTTCCGCACCCCTGCAACTGAGCGTCGCATGACCCTCCCTACACACAGGAACGCCTCACGATGAATCTGTTGAAAGTCGCCATTTGTGGTGGCGGCAGGACCGGCCATCTCAACGCCATCCTGTTCAAGCAGCTGCCCGATGTTCAGGTTTCGATGCTCACCAGCAATCTGGAAATCATCGAACAACACGCCCGTCAGACGCCGATGCAGGCGCTGTTGCCCGACGGTTCGACACTGCAGGCCCGACTGGATCGGGTGACCACCGATGCAAGGATCGCCGTTGAAGATGCCGACATCGTCATCATCACCGTGCCAGCCCATGCCCGACCGCAAACCCTCAGGGATATTGCACCGCATCTGAATGCCAGCAAACCGGTGTACATCGGTGCGATTCCGGGCTTTTGCGGTTTCGACTGGCTGGCCGAAGCCACCCTGCCCGACCGCCCCAACCTGGTGATCTGGGGCATGAAGGATGTGCCGCACACCGCGTTCGAGCTGACGCCGGGGCGGTCGATCAAAATGGGCGGCGGCAAAAGCCAACTGTATGTGGCCACCCATGCCCGGGAGCCGCAAACCGCCCGACGTCAGTTGGAGAAAATACTCACCCGGCTGTACGGCCCCTGCGTGACGCTGCTGGAAAACTATCTGGAAATCACCCTGACGCCGGGCAACCCGATCATGCACAGCTCGGTGATCTATGGGTTGATCGGTCCCTACGGCCAATGGCACCGCAAGATTTTCCCGCAGCGCATGTGCTGGTGGACCGAGTGCCCGGAACTGGGCGCCTATTTCCTCGAACGCATGGATCAGGAAAGCCAGGACCTGTGCGCAGTCATCAGCCAGCGCATGGGCATTGACCTGTCCTCGGTCAAATCGCTGAAACAGGAAATCGTCGAAGCCTACGGCGAGCAGATCCGCGACCCGAGCAGCATGCTCTCGATTCTGCGCACCAATCAGGCTTACAACGACATCCTCGCACCGATGGTGCCCGCTGCCGACAACCGCGCCGGCTATGTGATCGAACGCGAGAGCCGTGCCTTCAACGAAGACGTCGCCTACGGCTTGGTGCTACTGGTGGAAATGGCCAGGCGCTTCGACCTCAAGGTGCCCTATATCGAAGAAGTCCTGCAGTGGAGCGTTGATTACATGCAAGGCCTGCGCGACTCGGCACTCGACTACTTCCCGAGCCACTGGCCACGCATGACAAACGCCGCCGCGTGATCTCTTTATTCACTTTTCGACGAGCAGACCACTGATATGGATGACTTCAAGACACTGATCGCCTATTCGCGCAAAAACGCCATGCGCCGCTTGATCCGCTGCCTTTTTGCAGAAAACATTCTCGACCGCTCGGCCCTGAGCTTCTCCGTGGAGGGCAACCAGGCCACTTACCCGCTCAAGGGCGGCCGCGCGCATCTGGCTTTTTCCGATATCGCCAAAGGCCCGGCCGAGACTGTGGTCAACGACGGCGACGTGGTGCTGGTCACCGACGAAGGCGTACGCCAGATCATCACCAGTCACCAGGACATGCTCGATGTGCTGCGTGACAGTTTCGACTTCGAGCCCACCGACGAAGGTGTGGCCGGGCTCAAGTCAGACATGGAAAACAGCCTGACCAACGACGCGCACGCCCGTCAGCATCGCCAGCACTGGAATGCCCGGCTGCAACAGGCCGCCCGGGAACAGGGCCTCGACAGCTTCACTGACTACCTGCGCCAGCACGCCAAAACCAAAGATGCGGCGATCCTGCTTGATCAGTGGGGTTCGCTGGAAGGTCATCCGTACTACCCGACATGGAAAGCCCGGCCTGGCCTTGGCGATGAGGAAGTCGAACAACTGTCGCCCGAGTTCAACGCGCAAGTGCCGTTGCGTATCGCCTCGTTGCGTGCCGACCACGCCAAAAGCGAGAGCATGCCGCACGTGACCAGTTATCACGACTGGTTCGCCAGCAACTTCCCGGCGCAATGGGAACAATGGAAAGCTTCGCTCAACCGCAAAGGCCTGGACGAGCGCCAGTGGCTACCGTTGCCGATTCACGGCTGGCACTTGCAAGCCTACGTGCTGAAGACCTTCGCGACGGAAATCGAAGAAGGCATTCTGATCACCGACGGCCCGGACATCACCACCCTGCCGACCATGTCCTACCGCACCATGATGCCGCTGCTGGACGACTGTGCACCGCTGATCAAACTGCCAATCGCCGTGTGGATGACCAGCGAGCTGCGCAGCCTGCAAGCCAAGTCGATTCACATGGGGCCGCGCATCAGCACGGTGATTACGCGGATTCTGGAAGCTGAAAACGGCTTCGACCGGCGATTGGAAATCTTCCCGGAAGAAATCGGCGTGCGCTACAAGAACGCGGTCACTCAAGACGATCATCCGGGCCGCCATCTGTCGGTGGTCTATCGCGCCAGCAAACCTGCGTTCGAGCGCAACGACGATTATCTGCCGATTACCGTGGCATCATTGTTCACCCGTTTGCCGGGCAGCGGTCGTCCGTTGTTCACTGACCTGATCGAACGTGACGGCGTGCGGGCCAGCGCGATCCAGGTGGAAAACTGGTTCCGCGAATATGCCAAAGTGGTCACCCACCCGGTGGTGGCGATCTACCTGATGTATGGCATCGGCCTTGAAGCCCATCAACAGAACACCATGGTGCTGTTCTCCCCCGACGGCATGGCACGCAGCCTGCTGATCCGCGACTTCGGTGATGGTCGTACGTACGCGCCGTTGCTGGAAGGCCGGGGTTACAGCCTGCAACCGCATGTACAGCCGGGTATTCTGCCAACGGTGTTCGCGGGGGATATCGAGCCGGTGCGCATGTTTGTGCTCGATGCCGCGTTCCTCACGCATCTGCACGAGATCGCGCTGTGGCTGACCAAGGAATACGACTTGAACAACACGCGGCTGTGGCAAGTATTGCGCGAGGAAACCGACCTGGCTTTCGAGGCTGTGCGCGATCGTGTCTCGCCGACGTTGTGGGAGGCCGAACACCAGGCGTTCGTCGAAGATCCATGGCCAACCCGCTCGTTGCTGCGCATGCACTTGATGCAATACAGCAACTATCGTTTGCAACACACCCTGACCAACCCGCTCGCTAGCATTTAACCGAGGCAGACTCATGTCCCATGCAGGTGTCATCCAGGGTTCAAGCGTACGAATCCTGATTTATCTTCTATTTGCGATCCAGCTGGTATCGATGGGCGCCATGGAAATGAGCGGGCCGTTCTGGCCTGTCCACCTGCGTGGGCTGACGACGTCCGAGTCGCTTTTCAGCTTCGCCAGCATTGCCGTGTACGTCGGGCCGATGCTGGGCATTATTCTGACCAGTGCATTCTGGGGCCGTATCGGTGACCGTTACGGCCACAAGTTGATGATGATCCGTGCCCTCGCCGGTTTGTCGTTGACCCAACTTGGGCTGGCCCTGTTCAGTGACATCTGGGTCATTCTGATCCTGCGTTTCCTGCAAGGCGCTTTCGCCGGCTACATCGCCCCGGCGCAGGCCTATGGCGTGAGCATCGAAGCCCCTTCGCGGCGGGCTCGACTGTTTGCCATCCTGCAGATTTCGACCAACGTCGGCTCGTTGCTCGGTGCCGTGGTCGGCGGCTTGATCCTTGATTACGCGACGTTCTTCTGGATCAACATCATCGCCTCGGCGCTGTGTGCGGTGTGCACGGTGATCGCCGCCGTGACCTTGCCGGATGTCCCGCCGGTGAAGAAAACCCCGGTCACCGACAAGGCCATCCCGGCCGACCGTTCAGGCAGCCTCTGGCAAGGCTCGCCGCTGCTGCCGCTGCTCGGTGTGATGGGCATTCTGTTGCTCGCGCGGATGCTGCCGCAGACCTCCTTCTCGCTGTATGTCAGCTCGGTGTTCGAGGTCAGCAACTCGGTGGTCGGCTTGTGCTACGGCCTGCTGGCGCTGGGTTTCATTCTGTCAGCCACGGCCTGGTCGCGTTATTTCGAACACCGCAGCCAACAGGAAACCCTGCATCGCCTGACTTACGTCGTGTTGGGGTGCATCGCCCTGACGGGCGTGGCGGGCATCACGCGCAATCCGGTGATGTTCGTCACTGTCTACTTCATCTGGGGCGTATTGCTGGGCGCGACGACGCCGGTGCTGATGGCGCTGATCTCGAAAACCGCTGACAGCTCACAGCAAGGTCACGTACTGGGAATTGCCCAGGGCACGGCGCAATTTGCTTCCATTGCAGGGATTTCAGCCGGTGGTCTGCTCAGTCAGGTCTACGGCTTGCAGTACACCTATCTCTTCGTTTGCCTGGCCTACGTGGTGGCGCTGATCCCGATTGTCGCGCTGCGTTACCGGCCTGCGGTCCTGCAACCGAGTCCGGCCCCGCCCGGGGACTGATCAAGGAGTAGCCTTTGAACATTGAACAACTGCGTGCCGATACACCTGCCGTCGCGCAACTGATCCACTTCAACAATGCGGGCGCGGCGCTGATGCCCACGCCGGTCATCGAGACCATGACCCGCCACATTCAGCTCGAAGCGAGCCTTGGCGGGTATGAAGCGGCCGCAGCGCGGTTAACCGAAGTGGACAATGTCTATGGCGCCATTGCGCGGTTGATCAACGCGCAACCCGATGAAATCGCGGTGATCGAAAACGCGACTCGTGCCTGGGACATGGCGTTCTATTCGCTGCCGTTGCAACCCGGTGATGTGGTGCTGACCTCAACCACCGAATACGCCGGCAATTACATTCCTTACCTGCAATTGAAGCAGCAGCGCGGCATCGAGATTCGCGTCATTGCCAATGACGAACACGGCCAGGTCTCGTTATCGGCCCTCAAGGAGATGCTCGACGATGATCGGGTTGCACTGATCTCTCTGCCCGTGATCGCCACTAACGGCGGGCCAGTGCAACCCATCGAACAGATTGGCGCCCTCGCCCGCGCTGCCGGCGTGCTGTTTCTGCTGGATGCTTGCCAGGGTGTCGGGCAAATGCCGATCGATGTGCAGAAAATCGGTTGTCACATGCTCGCAGCCACCAGCCGCAAATACTTGCGCGGGCCGCGCGGTGCGGGATTTCTGTATGTTGAACGAGCGCTGTGTCAAAACCTGGAGCCGGCGTTTCTCGATCTGCATGCGGCGTCTTTGCAAACCGCTGATACGTTCAATATCCGCCCCGACGCGCGGCGTTTCGAAAACTGGGAATGCAATGTGGCCGCCAAGCTGGGCCTCGGGGCCGCGGTGGAATATGCGCTGGCTCAAGGTATCGAACCGATCTGGCTGCGGACTCAGCATCTGGCGCAGTATCTGCGCCAGCGACTGGCGGACATTCCGGGCGTCACGCTGCGAGACTTGGGCGCGGTCAAATCCGGCATCGTGACCTTCACTCATCGCGATAGCAGCGCGCTGCAGGTACAGCAATGGTTGGCGGCTCAGGGGAAACGCATCAACGTCTCAACCTCGACCTTTCGTTCAACCCTGCTCGACATGCAACACCGAGACTTGCTGGCAGTCAGTCGCGCGTCCCTTCATGCGTATAACACCGAGGCAGAAATCGACGTGATGATTGCCGCCCTGCGCCAACGGCCATGAGTCTGAACAGGACACCAATCGGCGCTTGCGTCACAGCCAGTTTGTAAACTAGCATTGGGAATACTTCTCAATTGCATGAAAATCTGCAGCCATGAGCCAAACCCTTCCCGCGAATAACGACAATCACCTGCGCGCGATCGAAGCCCTGTACAGCGGCCATCACGGCTGGCTGTACGCGACGCTGAGAAAAAAACTGGGGAACGCCATGGATGCGGCGGATCTGGCGCAGGACACCTTCACCCGTATCCTCGCGTCGCAGGTCACCGTCATCGAGCAACCGCGCGCGTACCTCAGCTGCGTCGCCAAGGGCATTCTGGTCAACTGGTACCAGCGCAAAGCGCTGGAACGCGCTTATCTGGACGCCCTCGCCCATGTGCCCGCACCCGAGGTGCCTTCGCCGGAATTGCGCTTCATGGTGCTGGAGACCCTGCACGAAATCGACGCGATGCTCGATGCGCTGCCGCCGCTGGTCAAACGTGCCTTCCTGCTGTCGCAGATCAGCGGCCTGAAATACGACGACATCGCCGAACAACTGGGGGTCTCGCTGATCACCGTCAAACGCTACATGAAGCAAGCCTTCGTGCAATGTCTGCTGCTGGTGGAGTGAGTGCTCACCCGACGCAATACGCCGCCCCCCGCTCAGCAGGCCCTTGAAGAAGCGGCCGACTGGCTGATCCGCCTGAGTGAAGGTGAACTCAGTGACGCTGAACGAGCCGAATGGGAATACTGGAAATCCAGCACGCCCGAGCGCAGCCGTGCCTGGGCGCGGGCGCAGCTGTTGCAGAACAAACTCGGGGGGCTGCCCCCGTCGCTGGCGATGTCGGCGCTTGATCGCCCCAACAGCCCGGAACGCCGCGCCGCGCTGGGCAAACTGGCGATGATCCTGGCGATTCTGCCCGCCGGCTGGGGCAGTTGGAAACTGGCAGAGTCCCAACAATGGTCGGCGGACTATCGCACCGCTGTCGGTCAACGTCGCGAACTGACCCTGGCGGACGGTTCCAAAATCACCCTCAACACCGACAGTGCCATCGACGTTCTGTTCGACGCCAGTCAACGCCACATCCATCTGCGCGAAGGCGAAATACTGGTGCAGACCGCGCCGGACAACTCACCGTCGCGGCGGCCCTTTCTGGTCAGCACCCGCCAGGGCCGAATGCAAGCGCTGGGCACGCGCTTCACGGTTCGCGAACTGCAACCACGCACTCACCTTGCCGTGCTCGAAGGCGCCGTAAAGGTAGAACTGGCCGACAACCTCCAGGGAACACCGTTGATCATCAATGCCGGCCAACGTACGGATTTTTCATCCCGCACGTTCGGACAGGTCAGCACCGCCGACCGCAACGTCGGCGCCTGGACGCAAGGCATGCTGATGGCCGACAAGATGCGTCTGGCTGATTTCGTCGGCGAACTGACACGCTATCGCCGCGGGTTCGTGCGCCTGGATCCGGCGATTGCCGACCTGCGCATTTCCGGTGCCTACCCCATCAGCGACAGCCAGCGCACCTTGAACATGCTCGCGCAAACCTACCCGATCCTCGTCAGCGGCCATCTGAATGGTTTCTGGATCATGCTTTCCCCTGCCTGAACCGAAAAAAATCGCCTGACCGGTGATACTTTTTTTGATCTCGACTGGCTACTGGGGAGAAGAACTCTACCGCCCTGTTCATAGGTCCACTCATTCATGCCTGCTGCACGCCATCTGCGTCCGGATCGCCCGCTCAAACCCGTTATTCGCAGTGCGTTGCTCAGCCTTGTCCTGACCGGAGTCGTCAGCCCGCTTGTCCTGGCCGGTGCGCCGCTGCAACTGGACGCTGTTGCGATCCGTGCCTACGACATTCCTGCGGGGCCGCTGGGTGCGACCCTGTCGAGTGTTGCCGTGGACGCCGGCATAGCCCTGTCGTTCCAGCCATCGTTGACCGAAGGTCTGAGCAGCCCTGCGCTGGTCGGCAGGTTTTCGCCCCGACAAGCCGTCGATCGCCTGCTGCAAGGCAGTGGCCTGGACATGGTGCTGCGCAGCGACGGCAGCTACACGCTGATACAGCGTCGGCTGATGCTGGACGAAACGGCAGTCATCGGTACCGACAAACGCAGCGACGCCTTGCCGCCGGTTTACGCCGGTGGCCAGGTGGCCAATGGCGGGCGCCTGGGGATCCTGGGCAATACCGATGTGATGGACGCGCCTTTCAGCGTCAGCACCTACACCTCGACGCTGATCAAGGATCAACAGGCGGTGACCGTCGGCGATGTCCTTGAGCGCGACTCTTCGGTGCGCTCCACGGGGCAGACCGGGGGTATCGTCGATTCGTTTTTCATCCGTGGCTTTCCGGTCGGTGAAGGCAATCTGGGTGAACTGGCATTCGACGGCGTATACGGCGTAGCGCCCAACTACCGGGTGTTCACCGAGTACGCCGAACGCATCGAGTTGGTCAAAGGCCCCGGTGCCCTGCTCTATGGCATGTCGCCGAACAACGCGGTCGGCGGCGTGATCAACGTGGTGCCCAAGCGTTCCCTCGATGACGACCTGACCCGGTTCACCGCCAGCTACGGCATGAGTTCGCAACTCGGTGGCCACCTCGACGTCAGTCGCCGCTTTGGCGAGGAACGCCGTTTCGGCGTGCGCCTCAATGGCAGCACGCAACTGGGCGACACCGCCGTCGATGATCAATCGCGTAAAGTCCAGATCGGCGCCCTGTCCCTCGATTACCAGGGCGAGCGTTTGCGCACCAGCCTCGACTGGCTCAATCAGGAGGAACGCTTCGACGCCGCCTCGCGGCCCTTTCTGATCGCCCCGGGCGTGGACATTCCCCCAGCGGCCAATGGCCGGGTCAATGTGAGCCAGGCATGGGGCTGGTCGCGAACCCGTGACCAATCCGCGCTGCTCAGTGGCGAATACGACCTGAGCGACGCACTGACGGTGTTCGCCCATGCGGGCGGTGGCAAATCGGATGTCGCGCGGATGTCCGACCAGACACCGACCATCGTCAACGCCTTTGGCGATACGTCGTCGATTCCCGGCTATTACAAGTTTGAAGTCGAACGCTACACCGTCGACGCCGGCGCACGTCTGCGATTCGACACCGGGCCGATCAGCCATCGCACGTCCCTGCAAGTCAGCCGTTATCACGATGCGCTGTCACGCGGGATCAATTCCGGCGCGCCGATCCTGTCGAACATCTATCACCCGGTCGATCGGCCACAACCCTACATCCCCAAACCGGACACACCAAAAGTGTCCGAGACTGAACTGACCGGCGTTGCACTGGCTGACACGCTGTCGGTGCTCGATGACCGGGTGCAAGTGACCCTCGGTGTGCGTCAGCAAAACATCAAGTCCGACAATTACAACGCCGCCGGCGTGGTCACCACGTCCTACGACGATGGCCGGGCCACGCCGCTCTATGGCGCGGTGATCAAGCCCTGGGACCACGTTTCTTTCTACTACAACTACATCGAAGGCCTGAGCAAGGGCGACATTGCGCCGTCCACCGCCTCGAACGCCGGCGAGATCTTCGCCCCTTACATTTCCCGTCAGCACGAACTGGGGGTCAAGGCCGACTACGGCACCTTCACTTCCACACTCTCGCTGTTCCAGATCACCAAACCGAGCGGCGAACTGGCTGGCGGGGTGTTTTCGGTGCAGGGCGAACAACGCAATCGCGGCCTGGAGCTGAACGTGTTCGGTGAAGTCGCCCCCGGCACACGACTGCTCGGTGGCGTGACCCTGCTCGATGCGCAACTGAGCAAAACGTCGGTGGCGGGCAACCGCGGCAATAAACCGGTTGGCGTCCCTGAAGTACAAGCCAACCTGTGGGCCGAATGGGACACCTCGTGGTTCGAAGGCCTGACGCTGACCGGGGGAGCGATCCATACCGGCAGCCAGTACGTCAACCAGGCCAACACGCAGAAGCTCGATGACTGGACCCGCTTCGATGTAGGCGCACGCTACACCACGCGCATCGACGACCGACCGACCACGTTTCGCGCCACCGTGCAAAACGTGTTCGATCACGAGTACTGGTCGGGCGTCGCCTCCTACGGCGCGTTCTCCCAGGGCTCACCGCGCACTTTATTACTGTCGGCAACTGTCGATTTCTGAAACGTTCAGCCGGGCGGTGGCGTAAGCCGTTGGCCGATCTGACATTGCAAAGGCTTTGACCATGGTGATTGTTGATCGACGCAGCTACGCACTGGCGGCGCTGCTACTGGCAGGACTGCTGGGTCTGTCTACCCTGGTACCGCGCGCTGTACACGCCGCCGAGGTGGACGCGGCGCGTAGCGAGGTGACTGATTTGCTGGGGCGCAAGGTCAAGGTTCACCTGCCGGTCCGACGCGTGATTCTTGGCGAAGGACGGCAGTTGTATCTGGTCGCCGCTCTCGACACGCAAAATCCCATTGAGCGCATCGTCGGTTGGCGCAAGGACCTGATCCAGTCGGACCCGGATACCTACAACGCCTATCGGCGCAAATTCCCGCAGATCGCCAAAATCCCCACCTTCGGCGGCTTTGAAGACGGCACCTTCGACATCGAGCAGGCGATCTCGCAGCGCCCTGACGTGATCATCCTCAACATCGAGGCACAGCACGCCACCGAAGATGCACGCTACATCGAAAAGCTCGACGCGCTGGGCATTCCCGTGGTGTACGTCGACTTTCGCAACAACCCGATGCAGAACACCGAACCGACCATGCGCCTGTTCGGCCAACTGTTCGGCAAGGAACAACGCGCGCAAGCGTTCATCGACTTTCGCAACCAGCAGATTCACCGCGTGACCGACGTCATCGAAAAACAGCACCCGCCGCGTCCCGACGTATTCATCGAGCGCATCGGCGGTTACACCGACGATTGCTGCCTGAGTTTCGGCAACGAGAACTTCGGTCTGTTCGTCGAGATGGCCGGCGGCAACAACATCGCCCGGCGCATCATCCCGACCACGTTCGGCCAGTTGAATCCCGAGCAAGTGATCGTCGCCAACCCGGCCCACGTGGTGGTCACCAGTGCCAATTGGGAAGCGTTTGCCCCAGGCGGGCACTGGGTTGGCGTGGGGCCTGGCGCGGACATGAATCAGGCGCGAAAAAAACTCGCCTGGTACACCCGGCGCCCGGCCTACGCCGGCATCAAGGCTCAGGACACTCAGGCTTTTCACGCCATCTGGCATCAGTTCTACAACAGTCCGTATCAGTTCGTGGCCATCCAGCAACTGGCGAAATGGTTCCACCCCGACCTGTTCGCCGATCTCGATCCGGACGCCTCGTTGCGCGAACTGCATGAGCGTTTTCTGCCGGTGCCCTATGAGTCCGGCTACTTCGTCAGCTTGCGTTCGCCTGAGGTCAAACCATGAGTTCGTTGACTGACGCGGTGGTTGTACAGCGCGAGGCCTATCGTCGCCTGGTGCTGCGCAAACGCCTGATCCTGGCGGCGCTGGTGCTCCTGTTGTTGTGCAGTGTGTTGCTCGACCTGGCGCTGGGGCCGGCGCGTTACAGCCTGAGCGAAGTCCTCGGTGCGCTGATTGCACCGGACAGCGCCTCGCCGCAGGTACGCGTGGTGATGTGGGATATTCGCCTGCCGGTGGCGCTGATGGCCGTCGCCGTTGGTGCAGCGTTGTCGCTGGCAGGTGCACAGATGCAGACCATCCTCAACAACCCGCTGGCCAGTCCATTCACACTGGGCATTTCCGCGGCCGCCGGTTTCGGCGCGGCCTTGGGGTTGGCCTTCGGTGTTGCGCTGTTTCCGCTGGCGGCGCAATTCATGGTGCCGCTCAATGCGTTCATCATGGCCATGCTTTCGGCGCTGCTGATTCATTTTCTGAGCATGCGTCGCGGCGTCACGGCTGAAACCATCGTGCTGCTTGGCATCGCACTGGTGTTCACCTTCAACGCACTGTTGGCCCTGGTGCAGTTCTTCGCCACCGAGCAAGCCGTGGCGGCGGTGGTGTTCTGGACCATGGGCAGCCTGACCAAGGCTACCTGGCCGAAACTCGGGGTAATCTGCGTGGTGATCCTGATCACTCTGCCGATTTTTGCCAAACGCGCCTGGGCCTTGACCGCCCTGCGCCTTGGCGATGACAAAGCCGCCAGTTTCGGCATCAACGTGCGCAGCCTGCGCTTTCAGACGCTGATCATGGTCAGCCTGCTCGCCTCGTTTCCTGTGGCGTTCGTCGGCACCATCGGCTTCATCGGTCTGGTCGGTCCTCACATTGCCCGCATGCTGATTGGCGAAGACCAGCGATTCTTCCTGCCGGCCTCGCTGCTGACGGGCGCGCTGATTCTGTCGGCCAGCTCTGTGGTCAGCAAAACCCTGATCCCCGGCGCGATCTTTCCCATCGGCGTGGTCACTTCGCTGATTGGCGTGCCGTTTTTCATATCTTTGATTCTTGGCGGGAAGAAAAACTCATGGTGAAGCTGCAACTGGACAATCTCGGCGCCCGTTACGGCCAGCGCGAGATCATTAACGATGTATCTTCAACCATGTTTTTCGGTGGTCAGGTGGTTGCCGTGGTCGGCCCCAACGCCGCCGGCAAATCCACACTGTTCAAGCGCATGGCCGGGCTGATCGACGGCCCCGGGCAGGTGATTCTGCAGGACTCGAAGAAAGGTCAGGCAGGCATCAGCTATATGCCGCAGGGGCTCAATGCCAGTGCGCGGTTGACGGTCTATGAATCCGTGTTGCTGGCACGCAAGCAGTTGACGCCGGGGTGGGTCGTGCGCGATGACGAGTTGCACCTGGTAGACGACATTCTCGCGGCGCTGGGCATCAGCGATCTGTCCTTTCGCAACCTGGGTGAACTCAGTGGCGGGCAACAGCAGTTGGTGTCCATCGCACAGACGCTGGTGCGCGAGCCGGAAATCCTGCTGATGGACGAGCCCACCAGCGCCCTCGACATGCACCGCCAGGTGCAGGTCCTGGACTTCATGCGCACGCTGGCCCGCCAACGCGAGGTCATCGTGTTCATCGCCATCCATGACCTGAACCAGGCGCTGCGATTTGCCGATCAGGTGCTGGTCATCGCTGGCGGAACCACACAGGGCAGCGGCCCCAGCAGCGAAGTCATTACTGAGCGGATGCTGCGTGACGTGTACAAGGTTCAGGCGCGTATCGAGCAGTGCAGTCGCGGGATGCCTCATATACTGATCGACGATGTTGTTTGAAGATCAAGCCTCCACGGGTGAGGCCTATCTGTCCTCACCACACCGCGATATGCGAATCCGCCCTCGGCTCAGTCCCGCCACACAGCACGCCAGTCACCGGGTCACGCAGAATGATCTGCCCTCTGCCGTAATCCGTCAGGTCACTGGCGATCTGCACCTCATGCCCGCGACGTGCCAGCGCATTGGCCAGATCCCTTGAGGCGCCCTGCTCGATGCCGACCTTCATGCCGCCCAGCCATTGCCAGCGCGGCGCGTCCAGTGCTGACTGCGGGTTCAGGCCGAAATCCACCAGGTTCATCACCATCTGCACATGGCCCTGCGGCTGCATGTAGCCGCCCATCACGCCGAACGGCCCAAGTGCCTGACCGTCCTTGGTGAGGAAGCCGGGAATGATCGTGTGGAAAGTCTTCTTGCCCGGGGCCAGTGCGTTGGCGTGCTCAGGATCAAGGCTGAATTCCTGCCCGCGATTTTGCAGGGCAATGCCGCTGTCAGGCAGCACCACGCCCGAGCCAAATCCGTGGTAATTGCTCTGAATGAACGAGACCATATTGCCTTGCCCGTCGGCCGTGGCCAGATACACCGTGCCACTGGCGTGAGGATCGCCCGGTTTCGGCGGCTGAGCCTGTTCGCCGATCTGTTCACGGCGACGAGCGCTGTAGCCATCGCTCAACAGATCGGCCACGGTCACCCGCATGTGCAGCGGATCGGTGATGTAGTGCAGGCCGTCGCTGTAGGCGAGCTTCATCGCCTCCAGCTGACGGTGCCAGGTTTGCTGGCTGTCACGGTGATCAAAGTCGAAGCCTTCAAGAATCTTCAGCGCCATCAACGCAACCAGTCCCTGCCCGCTCGGCGGGATTTCCCAGACATCCACGCCCCGGTAATTGACGTGGATCGGCTCTACCCATTGCGCGCGGTAATGTGCCAGATCCGTGGCACGCAGATAGCCGCCAGTGGCTCGGGAATGTTCATCCAGGCGTTGCGCCAGCGCGCCGCGATACAGACTCTCGCAGCGGCTCGCCGCCAACTCTTCAAGGGTGCGCGCCTGCGCCGGGTTACGGAACAGCTCGCCAGCCTTGGGTGCGCGACCGTCAATCAGGAACGTGTCGAACCAGGCCTGCAGCACTTCATCGCGATGGGGACCGAATTCATCCAGCGCGATCTGCCACTGATGGGCAACCACCGGCGACAGCGGAAAACCGTCTCTGGCCAGACTGATCGCCGGCTGCAGCAAATCGGCGAACGGCAGCACGCCAAAACGTTGCGACAGCTCGGCCCAGGCCGATGGGCAACCCGGCACCGTCACCGGCGTCCAGCCATACAGCGGCATCTGCTCATGACCGGCCGCCTTGACCGCTTCGATGCTCAGACTGGCCGGGGCATGGCCGTTGGCGTTGAGGCCATGCAACTGATCCTTGAACCAGACCAGAGCAAACGCATCGCCGCCCAGGCCACAGCCCGTAGGTTCGACCACGGTCAGCGCCGCTGCTGTGGCGATGGCGGCGTCAATCGCATTGCCACCCTTTTGCAGCATCTCGATGCCGGCCTGAGCAGCCAGCGGCTGGGACGCCGCGACCATGCCGCGACGGGCAAACACGCTTTGGCGTTGCGATGGATAGGGATACTCGTGAGCAGAGAATTTCAACATGGCAAAGGCTCTTCAAAACGGGATTCATTGACCGGACTTGATCCGGTTCCATTCGCGGGTGATCAGGCGCTGGATGTTTTCCGGCGGTCTTTCTCGAAGTTCTTCAACGTGTCGGGGCCATGGCGTCGCGAACACACTCGATAAACGCATCGTCGATTTCCTTGTGAAGTTCACAGCACGCGGCTGAGAAAGGCTTGAGTACGGGGATGAACGGGACGGCTGAAAATCTGTTCCGGCGGGCCTTGTTCGATCAGTTCGCCCTGATCAAGCACCACCACCCGATCGGCCACTTCACGGGCAAAACCCATTTCATGGGTGACCACGACCATGGTCATGCCCTCCTCGGCCAGCTCCTTCATGACCTGCAGCACCTCGCCGACGGTTTCCGGGTCGAGGGCGCTGGTGGGTTCGTCGAACAGCATCGCCTGGGGTTTCATCGCCAGCGCCCGGGCGATCGCCACCCGTTGCTGCTGGCCGCCGGAGAGCATCGAGGGGTAATGGCTGGCCTTGTCCGCCAGTCCAACCCGTTTTAGCAGTGCTTGGGCCTGCTCCAGCGCAGCCTGGCGCGATACGCCCAACACCTGAATCGGCGCTTCGATGATGTTTTCCAGGGCGGTCATGTGCGGGAACAGGTTGAAGCGCTGGAACACCATGCCGATGTCGCGGCGCTGACGAGCGATGTTGCGCTCGGAATCGCGCACCAGGCTGCCGTTCGCCCGGGTGCGATAGCCCATGGGCCGGCCGCTGACCCGAATCTCCCCGGACTGAATGTCTTCGAGCAGGTTGATGCAGCGGATAAACGTGGTCTTGCCCGAGCCCGAAGCACCGATCAGCACCACCACTTCACCGCGCCGCACTTGCAGGGAAATGCCCTTGAGAATCTGCAGATCGCCGAAGGACTTGTGAATGTTCAGCGCCTCGATGATCAGCTCGTCACTTTGATGCGCCATGATTAACGTCCCCTCAGCAGTTTCAGGGTGCTGCGACCGAACATCCGGCTGGACGCCGGCGGCGGCGCGGAAGGTCTGTCCGACTGGCCGAAACGATGCTCCAGCCAGCGCTGAAAGAAGCCCCACAGCGTGGTGAGCAGCAGGAAATAGATCGCCACCACCAGGTACAACTCGAACACCCGAAAGGTCGCCGAGGTGACCATCTGCGTGCTGAGCAACAGCTCCTGCACACCGATCACACTGACCAGCGTGGTGTTTTTCAGCATCACGTTGAACTCGTTGCCCAGCGGCGGCACGATCACCCGGAAGGCCTGTGGCAGCACGATGCGCCGCATCAGTTTGGCGAAGGTCATGCCCAGTGAACGTCCGGCCTCGTACTGGCCCTTGTCCACGGCGCCGATCCCGGCACGAATGATCTCGGCCATGTACGCGCCTTCGTTGAGGCCCAGGGCGATAATCGCGGCCTGGATGTTGCCGGGGATCACCAGCCCGAACAGTTCAATGTCTTCAAAGCGAAAAATCCCGCCGGCCGCCAGTGCCGTGTAGAGGAAAACGATTTGCACCAGCAACGGCGTGCCCCGCATCAGCCACACGTAAAAGCGCACCGGCAGATGCAGCAAAGGGTTCTTCGACAAGCGCAACAGCGCGGCGGCCAGGCCCAGAACACAGCCCAATAACATCGCCAACACGCTGATCAGGCAAGTCAACCAGAGCCCGGTGAGGTACACCCCGCTGGGCTGCAACAGATACTGCCAGAACACATCCCAATTGAAGTTCATCAACGCTTACCTCAATCGAGTGTGTCGCTGGCGACGTGCCACTTACTCAGGAGCTGGTTGTAACTGCCGTCGCTGCGCATGTCGGTGATGATCTGCTGCACGGCGGCGCTCAGTTGCGGATCGTCCTTGCGAATGCCCAGGCCGGTGAGAATCCGGCTGAAGGCCGGCACGCCTTCTTCGAACAGGTCCGGGGCCATCGCGGCGTAATAACCGGCGGTTTCGACCGTGGTGCCGTAAGCGTCGACCTGATTGATACGCAAGGCCTGGAAGGCATCGGTGTCAGTGTTGTAGACCACCAGTTTCATTGGTGGCTTGCCAGCCTTGGTCAGGCTTTCGTTCTCGGTGTCGAGCAAGGTCTTGATGGTCGAGCCGTTGAGTACCGCGATCTTGTGTCCGCTGAGGTCCGTCAGGGTCTTGAGCGCCTTCGGATTGCCCTTCGGCACGACGACCGCCTGACTGGAATACATGTAGTTGACGATATCGATCACCTCGCGGCGCTCGGGCTTGTCGAACAACTGGTCGACGATCATGTCGCATTGTTTGGCGAGCAACGCCGGGAGCAGTCCGGAGAACGGAATCACCCGCCAATCGACTTTTTTGTCGCCCAAACGCTTGGCGATTTCCAGCCCGAGGTCGACGGTCAGGCCCTTGGGTTTTTGCGCTTCATCGAAGGACACCAGCGGCGGTGAATCCATGCCCGAGCAATAAGTGAGTTTGTCGACCTTGACCAGGCGCTCCGGCACCGTGGGTGCGGCAACCGCCCACTGCGTACAGAGTCCCAGGGAAATTGCAGCCAGTAACAGGCGAGACGTATGCATGACCAGACACTCCAGTTCGGTTAGTAACGGGGCAGTACTCAACGTCAAAACATCGGCGGACTCGTGTTCCGCTCTGTGGTTATTTTTCCGATTGCAAAAAACTGATCAGCTCGGGCACCGTGCCTTCGATGTGTTCGCGCACCACGGCCTCGGCCTTGCTGGCGTCGCCGGCACGAATCGCATCAAGGATCATCTGGTGTTCCTGGCGGGCGCTCAGGGGCTTTTCAATGTGCTGCAACCACAGGCGCATCGGCGCTTCGATCAGCGAATAAAGCGCGCTGATCTGCTTCACCAATCGTGGCCGACCGCTGAGGCTGCACAGGTATTCATGGAACTTGCGGTGACGGCTGACCCACGCCGCACTCTCGTCGCGGTAGTCATCCATTTCATCGAGCAGTCGCTCCAGCGCCGTCAACTGACGCTCGCTGATTTTCGGCACCGCGATGCGCATCGCCAGGCCTTCCAGCGCGCTGCGCATCTCGAACACTTCGTGCATTTGCTCGACATCCAGACCGCTGACCACCGCGCCACGGTTGGGTCTGAGAGTCACCAGCCCCTGCGCATCGAGACGGCGAAAGGCTTCGCGCACGGGCATGCGGCTCATGCCGATTTCGCTGGCAATGTCCTCGGCGATCAGCCGGTCGCCCTTGCGATAACGGCCACCGCAGATGCCCTCCAGCAGAAAGTTGTAGGCCTCTTCCTCGGCAGTCATCGGTTGACGTTGGTCGTAGGCGGGAGCGAATTGCATGACGGCACCTTTTGTCTTTTTGTATCCAATTATCCACGGATACAAAAAAGCATGATGCGTGCCAGATTCCGCCGCGTCGTGCCAAGCGCTTGATTTGAATCACTTAAGGAAAGAGCTCCCGGTATACAGCGATCAGCCTCTGCAGCCCGAAACTTGAGATGTGCTACCCGATGGCTCATTGCGAGCCCCGCAAAGGTGCAGAACGGTAGCTCAGTAACACTTGGGTCAACGACACCCCATTGACCCCCCCACGCGCTGGATCAATTACTCAGGGCGCAATAGCGTTGCGCCAAAGGCAAAATCCCCAAGCATTCACTACGCTTGGGAAATCCGCCTCTGCGCAATCACAAAAAACACATTGAACATTGCGCACCGGCCGCTGTTCCAGATGATTCAGATAAAGAATCAAGGACGAGCCTATGGATGTCTTCGCTCCCGCCGCGCCTGTTCCACCTCAGCAAAGTGCAATCACTCGTCGGCTGGCGTTTGCGGTCGGCACGCTTTTTATTGTCGGGGTGATTGCCGCCGTCGGCACTCTGCTTGGCATCGCTGCCCGGCTGGATCGCGAGGATATCGACGAAACCCTGTTCTACACCGCTCGCGCCCTGGAAAACCGTATTGCTGCGTCCAAAAGCTACATCACCAGCTACGCCGACTGGACGACGGCCTACGAACACCTGAGCACCCAAGTCGATACCGACTGGGCCTACACCCAGCAGAATGTCGGCAAGACCCTGTTTACCAGTGACGGCTATGACGGCGTGTTCGTGCTTGATCGCCAGCGTACGAAATATGCAGTGGTGCAGGGCCAACTGGAGGACGTCGACATTTCGCGCCTGCTCAAGGTGCCTGCGGCGTCGCTGGTGGACCAGGTGCAAAGTCAGCCTGATCTGACCGTGCCGATCAGCACCTATTCGCTGTTCGACGGCTGGCCGGCACTGGTCACGGCAGCAGTGATCCTGCCCAACGATGAGCGCCCGTTGGGCGACCCGAAGCAGACCTCGGTCCTGGTGTTCGTTGACAAGCTGACGCCGACCAAACTGCGGGCCATCGGCGTCGCCTATGGCTTGCAGAACCTGAATCTGACCCCGGACGAGCTGCTCGCCAAGGAACGGCCGCGAGTGCCGCTGGACACTACCGGTTACAGCCTGACGGCAGATCTGGAACGCCCCGGCCAGCACCTGTTGTGGTCATTGTTGCCGACCCTCGGCGCGGTACTAGCGGTCCTGATGCTGTTGACCGCCTATTTCTTGCGCCACGCGTTGCGATCTTCCCGATACGTCGACCAGAGTTTCAGCACGCTGCAGGCCTCGAACCAGGCGCTGGAGGCGGCCAACCATGCCCTGGAAGCCAGCGAAGAACGCTTTCGCGCGGTGGCCGAAGCGGCGTCGGACTGGATCTGGGAAGTCGACAACCAACTGCGCCTGACCTACCTCTCGGCGCGTTTCAGTGAAGTGACCGGTTACCCGCAAACCCAGTGGCTCGGGCAAGGCATCGGGCAACTGGTGGCGTGCGCTACCACGCCGCTGGAGCTGTGGCTGAAAAAACTCAGCGAAGACAGCAATGCCAGCGACCTGCGCTGCACCTACCGCGATCACGCCGGGCAGCAACGTCATTGCCGGTTGTCGGCGCGGCCGATCATCGACAAGCACGCCGTGGGTGGCTATCGCGGTACCGCCAGTGACATCACCGACGAAGTCGCGGCCCATGCGCAGATCCAGCACCTGTCGATGCACGACGCCCTCACCGGCCTGCCCAATCGCAACCAGTTGGCGCGCTATCTGGATGATGCGCTGCTGCTCAAGGAACACGCGCCACCCTTGTCGCTGCTGGTGATCGACCTGGACAATTTCAAGCCGATCAACGACTCCCTCGGGCATCCGGCCGGCGATGCGGTGTTGCAGGAAGTCGCCAGTCGCCTGCGCGAATGCACCCGTGAGCACGACATCGTCGCGCGCCTGGGTGGCGATGAATTCGTCGTGGTGCTCAATGGCATGGACAGCCGCCACGAGGTCGACCGGTTCTGCACGCGGCTGGTCGAGAGCCTGCACCAACCGCTGGCCTTCGAGCACCATCCGCTGCACGTGGGCGCGAGCATCGGCATCGCCCTGAGCCGGCGTCAGGGCTTCGTGCCCAGCGAGTTGATCCGCTGCGCCGACATCGCGCTGTATCAGGCCAAGTCCGAGGGCAAAAACACCTGGTGCTATTTCGAAGCGCACATGAGCGACCAGATCCAGACACGCCGGCAGATGGAAAGCGACTTGCGCGGCGCGCTGAAGAACGACGAATTCGTCCTGCATTACCAGCCGCGCTACAAGGTCGACGGCAAGCACATCGTCTCAGTCGAGGCGTTGGTGCGCTGGCAGCATCCGACCAAGGGCCTGCTCGGGCCGGACCTGTTCATCGGCCTGGCAGAACAGACCGACCTGATTGTGCCGCTGGGGCGCTGGGTGCTGCGCGAAGCCTGTGAAACCGCACTGACCTGGCCGTCGGACATCCTGCTGTCGGTCAACCTGTCCCCGGCGCAGTTCGCCCTCAGCGATGTCGTCGAAGACGTGCGCGAAGCGCTGGTGCAGACGCGTTTCCCGGCCAGTCGCCTGGAGCTGGAAATCACCGAAAACGTGATGCTCGTCGACACCGACGGCGCACTGGCCACGATGAATGCGCTCAAGGAACTGGGCGTGCGCCTGAACATGGACGACTTCGGCACCGGCTACTCGTCCCTCGGCTACCTGCGCGCGTACCCGTTCGACGGGATCAAGATCGACAAGCGTTTCATCGCCTCGATCAGTCACGGCGCCAACGATCGCGCCGTGGTGCAGGCGATCATCGGCCTGGGCAAAGCCATGGGCCTGACCGTCACCGCAGAAGGTGTGGAAACCGAGGAGCAACTGGACATTCTCGGCAAGGATCAATGCAACGAGGTTCAGGGGTACTTCATGAGTCGGCCGATCGACAAGAGCGCTTTCGCGCAGTTGCTGCAAGACTCGCGGGGCGGCCCTTTGGAACACACGATCAATGCCTCGACGCATGCTCAGCGGCTGTAGAAAAAGCAGACGTCAGGACATCTCGTCCCTGGGCTCTCTTGGCCGGACATCGGTGAAAACGTTTCCAGCATCGCGCACCAACTGTCGCCATTCGGCGCTGGTGATCAAGTGCCGGGCTTCCAATCGTCCGCAGCCTTGAGCAGCTCGTTGTATTGGTCCTGCGGAGCCATCCAGCCTTGCGATTGCGTTGCCAGTTTGCGCCAGGCTGCGACGGCGTCTTTCTTTTGTTGACCGAACATGGACTTCTCTCATCACAGGATGACCCGTAGAGAGCGACTGCCCGGTTGACGTTCCGCGCAGGCGACCAAAGGAACATGCCGGGAAGACGGCACCCAATCCTGCCCGCAGTTGCGGCTGATGTTGATCGGCGCCTCAAGTCTGAAAAAGTTGCAAGAGAACCTTGGCGCACTCGAAGTCATGCCGTACCTGGACTCATCATTGCTGGCCAGAATCGATCAAGTGATTGAAAGCACGTCACCGATAATGATGTGAGTGGCTGGGTTCACGACAGACTGCTTTTGACCACCAGCAGCCATTGAAACAAGGCGAGCCCCAAGCAAATGTCCCATTTTCAACGCGCCATCCGAACGCTCCAGATGGTGTACGTATGGTTGGCGACCTTTCTTTTATGCCAAAATTCATCTGTTGCTAATTTACAAGGATGTTAAAGATGTCAGGCAAACCTGCCGCTCGCGTGACCGATTCCACTTCTTGCCCCCTACCTGGGCATGGCGTCAATCCAATAGCCTCCGGGTCTCCAGACGTTTTCTTCGATGGGTTAGCTGCTGCACGGCAAACTGACAAGAGCGCATGTGGCAGCCCTATCGTCGGAGATGTAGCTTCGACGGTTCTGATCAATGGATTGCCTGCAGCAACCGTAGGCAGCATTGGCGCCCATGGTAATAACGTCATTACTGGTTCCAGTACCGTAATAATTGGCAACTCACATACCCCAGCGCACATCACACCTCCATCCGCAATGCCACTGTGGGCTCTAGTCTTCGATGAACAGTTTCGGATCGTTGGTGCTGATGGTCAGCCACTAGCTAACGTTCCCTACCACATCAAAGATGAGTCTGGGATGGTCTATACCGGGTTTTCAGATGAGTCAGGGCGTACGCCAAGAATTGCTACGAGCAAGCAAGAAACTCTGGAAATTACTACAGGAGTTGCGGCATTAGAGAAGTGGGGTGATGCGTGACAGAGTTTTCTTGCAAAGTGCCCACGAACAAGGACGTCGGGTCGGTAAGCAACGTACCTGGATATGCCATGCCGGCAAATATCCATCTTTTCGTCGCAGTGGACGAAATAGGGAAAGATGGATTCTTAGTTAGAAAGATCTACTCATCTCCCGACAATCCGCATTTGGTTGCAAAAAACTTACCTGAGTTCCAGATGAAGCATGAAGTCTGGCCTGAAAAATACGGTATGCGCCCCGTCGCTCCAAACTCTAACGCCACTGTGGCAGAACATGTATTCAGTAGCAGAAAATACCCATCAAGCTATCTATCTACAAGTTCCGAGTTTCCTGGCGGATCTCCTAGGTTCGATGGGAAAGTTATCTATATCGATATTGAAAAAGCAAAGGCGGCCGGAGCAAAACTAGTTACAACGGAAGAGATACTCAAGTCTTTAGAGGACTATAAAAAAATAGCGCCGAAAAACGTAGCGAGGATCGATCAGATTGCAAGTTGGGTCAAGGATATCGATAAAGAAGTATTGGTAAAAGCAGAGAAGATTCCAGCCAACGCGATTTTCACACCAAGATCTTACCAAGTTACCAATACTCTTATGAAGGGGGCAAGAGTCGTAAGAGTTTTTGCCATCGGATTTACCGCCTACGACTTAAAATTAGCCGCAGAAGAATCAATAAAGCAAAATAGCGTTAAACCGATATCTGTTGAGGTTGTGAAACAAGCCGGAGGCTGGGGTAGCGCCATGGTCGGTGCAAGGATAGGTTTCGTTGCAGGTGCGGCGGTTGGTATAGAGACAGGGCCTGGTGCATTTGTAAGTGGTGCAATTGGTGGAATAATATTCGGCACTGCAGGTTACTTGGGCGCCACTTGGCTCACTGACTACTTACAAGAGTGAGAGTGCATATGAGTTTTTTTGGTCGCATGAAGAGCCTTTTCAAAACCGCCCCTGAAGAGCAAATTGTTGGATATTCAATATTGGAGTTAAAGTCTATATTTTTAGGCGCGATCACTGATGCTGTAGGGCAGCGTCCAAGTTACCCTGTTTTTTCAGTGTTGACTCCTGTAGGCGTACAAGCTTATTACTCAAGTTTCCTCATAGACAAAGCTGAGACAGTCGTTCTAGAAAAGCTCATTGGCGAACGGTTCTCACCTGTCAATGAAAAGGCTTTTAATGGATTGACTGTAACCCGCTTTCAGCACAGATCCAGAAGTGAATACCTTATATTTTCGATTTCGTATAAAGAGTTTAATAGCGCAACGATCCGACTGATCACAAACAGTTCTGAGCTATTAAGCCTGCTAGGTGATACAAAAATCACGGTTCCTCCTCCGTGGGTGGTCTTCGAAGGCTTCGAGGCGTCTTGGTGGGGAGGAGACATGCAGGGTGCTCAAGGTTTTTACAATGATCATTATTTTTTTCCATTTTTCTCGGCGCTCAGCCCAGCAGAAAGAAGCGATTATTACGCAAAATACTCCGCATCTGAGGACTGGATCAGGAGCCTAGAGCTGACTCTGGATCTCTGATAACGATGGCTGTGGCTCAGCTCCGATCAAAAACAGAGCACTATTCGATGGCGGCTTTCGGCCAAAAGCAGATGTTTGGAGTAGGGAGAATGAATCCATAGTATTTCTTCCCGTCTAGGTAACTTTCCAACTTGGTTTACAGAGTTCCGAAGAGTTGGTCCTTTTAACTCATCGGCCAGCGCGCTGGCCGCGGCACTGCGGCGTTGCGCGTCGGTTGCATCGGGCTGGCCGCAGGCGATGTTGTCGCGAATGGAACGATGCAGCAGCGAGGCATTCTGCGTGCCCCTCCAGATGGCACTGCGTAGTCTGACTTGCATCACTTTCGTGATGTTTTGGCCGTCGATGCGAATCTCGCCGCTGTCGACGTCATAGATGCGCAGCAGCCAGTTAATGAGATTCTGCCAATTAATGGTCGCTAGAAAAGCTTTTCGACGCCCGAGCGTGCCAAAGTGTCCGGCTAATTCACTGCAAAAAATAAAGGCAGCACCCGCTTTCGCGAGTGCTACCTTCATTAACTGCCCGCTAATCAGGCCTTGTTGTCCGCCTCATCCAGCGCCTTTTCAGCGTTGAACCCGTCGAAGTTCTCGAACACGCCCATAAAGCCCGGCACGGTCACTTCTCGCGCCCAGTCCCGCTGCAGTTCGCAGTACATCTGCACCCGGCTGATGAGCTTCGCGCCCGCCTGTTCCATTCTGCGCAACGCCGCCTCGTGTGCGGCGGGCGATGTGCCGCCAACCGCATCGACCGGCACATAAACTTCATAGCCTTCCTGGATCGCGTCGAGCACCGGGAATGTCAGGCAGGCTTCGGTCCAGAGCGCAGTCATGATGAGCTTCTTGCGCCCGAGCGCCTTGACTGCCTTCTTGAATTCCGTGTCCTCCCAACTGTTGATCGAGGTGCGGTCATAGGTCGGCAGATGGCCGAGCACCTCTTGCAGCTCTTGAATCGGCGGCTTGTTGCGGCCGGTCGCGACATTGACGGTCGAGTGGATAATCGGAAGGTTGTAGTTGACCGCCGCCCTGGCGACGCTGGTGATGTTGAAGACGAGTTCATCACGCGGCATCGAGCGGATCGAAGAAACCTGAACAGGCTGATAATCGATGATGATCAACGCCGAATTTTCCGGCGTCAGTAGCTGATCGGTAGCGGGGTTGCGGAGAGTCTCGCTTGCCATTGGCACATCCTTTTAATGGGTGATGCACGTTTGTGAACAGGCCGGAGCCTGTGCGACTGATGGACTCCAGGACATGTGCGAATGATGCCGTTCCTGGAAAATCCATTGTGCTGTTCCCATCTTCGATGCAGTAGTAGCATTGCGCGACGTGCTGTGTTGCGAAAAGGGGAACGCAAGAATGGATATCGAAGAACTACAGACCTTCGTGGAAGTGGCTGATGCCGGGGGCATTTCGCAGGCTGCACTGCGTCTTGGCGTATCGAAGTCGATCGTCAGTCGCCGCCTGGCTCGGCTTGAAACCGAACTGGGCGTGCAACTGCTGGCACGCTCCACTCGCGGGGCGGCACTGACTGAGGCCGGCGCGACGTTCCGGGACTACGCCGCCAGAGTCTGCACCGAGATCGACATCGCCAAGGAAACCATCCTGCCCGCCGGCGCCCTTCGCGGCCGCTTGCGCGTGGCCGTCCCGCTGTCGTTCGGCCCGACTCACTTCGCCCCGATGCTGGCGCAAATGGCACGTCGTCATCCGGAGCTGCACATCCAGACCTGCTACAGCGATCGCTTCGTTGACCTCATTGCCGAGGGGTACGATTGCGCCATCCGGGTGGGCTATCTGCAGGACTCCAATCTGATCGCAAGGCGGATTGGCCCGGTCTACGGCAAGCTCGTCGCGAGCCCCGACTACATCAAGGCGCACGGTGCACCCGAGACACCGGATGAACTGATCGCCCATCAGGCGCTCATGCAGGGCACCGAAACCTGGCAATTCATGGACGGCGACAAGATCATCACGGTTCGTCCGCAAGGACGCTTCAAGGCCGACAACGGCATCGCCCTCGTCGCCGCTGCGACCGCAGGCCTCGGCGTCGCCTACCTGCCCGACTGCCTCACCCATGAACACGTGGCATCCGGCGCACTGGTGCCGATCATGACAAACCATCCACCTCCCCCGGCCGGTGCCTACATCATCCGCCCGCCTGGTCCGCATCCAGCCCGAAAAATACGTGTGCTCACTGAACTGCTGATCGAGTTCTTCGGCGAAACTCCGCACCTGGCGGTGCAGCCGCCGTCACATCAGGATGATGCGCTGGCGTGTAGCTGAGCAAAGCGGGCGCGACAGACATGGCCCTTTACCTGCCACAGTCGTGAGATCAGACGCAACGGTGGCCAAGGATGCTACCGGGCTAATCAAGGTGATCAGGCTGCCAGGGATCGCTCATTACTCAAAGATAAGCCGAGGCGTTCTGAATGCAGCGTCCAGGCTTTACCGTCAATCGAAATGGCCTTACCTACTCTGCAGATACGGCGCCATCAAACCGGCAAACCACTCGATAAACGCACCGAGACGCCGAGAGCGTTGGCGCCGATCCGGGTACAGTACAGACACGGTCATCGACGGCGGCCGGTAAGCGGCCAGCACTTCCACCAGCTCGCCGCTATCCAGTAAATGCTGCACATCGAACAACGGCACCTGAATCAGACCGAGCCCTGTGCAGCACGCGGCGATATAGCTTTCCGCATTATTGACCACCAGGCGACTGGGCAGTGGCAACGACTGCCGGACACCGTCGAGACAATATTCCCACTGAGCCTCCTGCCCGCCCGATCCCGCCGCATAGCCGACGCATACGTGCCGCTCCTGCAACTCGGCAAGCTCGGTGGGCACGCCAAACTCGGCCAGGTAGGCGGGGCTGGCGCAGTTGATCAGCAACACCTGCCCCAACGGTTTCACTACCAGGCTGCTGTTCTGCGGCGTGCCGAAACGAATCACACAATCGACGCCCTCTTGCACCAGGTCTATCGACCGGTCGGTGGAACCCAGGCCCAGTTGCAGGCGCGGGTAACGCTGAAAAAATTCGGGCAGCGCGGGAATGAGCAGGCGCCGGGCGATACGGCTGGGCACATCGATTTCCAGGCGTCCCATCACCTGCTCTTGATGGGTGTGGAACAGTTGGTCGATCTCATCGATCTCGACCAACACTTGGCGCGCGCGCTGCAGTAACTGGCTGCCGTCAGTGGTCAACGACACCTTGCGCGTGGTGCGGTGCAACAAGCGCGTTCCGGCATTGGCTTCCAATTGTTGAATGGCCGCCGATACCGTGGCGCGCGGCAGTTTCAGCAGTCGTGCGGCCTGGATGAAACTGCCGAGCTCAGCCACCTGAACGAAAACGCGGTACTGCTCTATACGGTCCATGGGCTATCAGTGCTCGACGACGGCGTTAGCCTGTTTCGCTCGAAACCGGCGCACCACCCGCCATTCCACGAAACTGAGGATCAACAACACCACGGTGGTCAACGTGCCCACCATCAGCAAGTCGGTCAAAAACGCAATCGGCGCCAGCGCCAGCAATAGCACGATGCCGGCCAGGTGCGATTTGGCGACCACCGGATACACCTCGCGTTTGTACAACAGCTCTTCGAACGTCACCCGCGCAGGGTGACCATCACGGTGGCGAAGTAACGGGTGATGTGCAGACTGATCGGCGCTCATAGCAACCCCATGGCCTGGTTTGTCGGGAAAAGTGTCAACGCGACATTACGGGGTTGCAATGGTTTTTTCGCCCGTTACTTGGTGGTGTAACCGCCGTTGATCAAAATCGTCTGGCCCGTCACCCACCAGCCATCACTCACCAGGTTGCGAATAAACGGCACCACATCCTCGATATCAGTCAGGCCCGTGCGCGAGAACGGCGAAAGCGCCGCTGCGGTCTTATGATAGTTCACCGCATCCTGACCTTCGGCCGGATAGAAAAACGGCGTATCCATCGGGCCAGGGCCCACTGCCGTCACTGAAATACCACGCGCGCCGAGTTCTTTCGCAGCCGCCCGGGTGAACTGCTCCACCGGCGCTTTGCTGCCGGCATACGCCGCGTAGAACGGCGTGAACGCGCCGAGCAGCGAGGTGACGATGGTGCAGATCTTGCCGTTGTCGTTGAGGTGCTTGCCGGCTTCCTTGAGAAAGAAAAACGCGGCTTTGGAGTTAACCGCCATCATCTCGTCATACTCAGCTTCGGTGATCTCGGCCATAGGCTTTTTCAACACCTTGCCCACGGTGTTGATCGCAATATCCGGGCGCCCGACGGCGGCCACGGCATCGCTGAACAGCTTTTCCACGGCACCGGCAGTGGTCAGGTCTGCCTGCAACGCCACCGCCTTGGCTCCCAGTGCCTCGAGAGCCGCCACGGTGGCGTTGGCATCGCCCTGGCTGGAGGCGCTGTTGTAATGCACCACCACAGCCTTAGCACCTTGCTGGGCGAGATCTCGGGCGAGCAAGCCGCCGAGATTTTTCACACCGCCGGCGATCAGTACAACCTTGCCGCTGATTGAATGTTTGGACATGACAACGCTCCTTGGGCTGGAAAAGGTACGGCCCAGTCTAGAGCTGTCGCGGGCAAAGATAAGCACACCGATGCTGGATGCACTGTTCAGTGTTTTCAGCCAATCAGCGTAAAGTTACTTTCCCGACTCTAAAGGTCCACTGTTGGCCGAAAACGGACGTCACAAACGGGCAGCTATCGGCCAATTGCTGCCGGTCGCGCAGCGCAGCAACCGATCAAGAGCTGCTGGTGGAAGGGATCCAGCTCACCGCGGCAAGCGATGCGGTTACGCGCATCATGCGCACAACTATCGTTAACGTTGGGAGCGGGATGGTGTGTTGGTCGGAAGGTCGCGGTTATGTCGAGTTAACGTTCAGCGATAATTGTCTGCAGCACAGCGCGGGTGTGCTCGATAACCACACGCTTTATTAATTCAAGTCGCTCCGCATCAACCTCGTCCCAGTTCAATGAAATGAATGCACTACGGCGCATCATCTGAAAGACAGCCAGTTGACCGCTCAGCGCCATTGATCGGATTCGCGCTTCATCATCGCCGGCTGGGCGGTTCATCAAATGCCCGACAATTGCTGTTGTCACGGAAGAAATTGGCTCATTGAGGCGATTATTGATGATGTGAAAACCGGCCGCTGGCCCCTGGCCGCCTTGCCCGTGGGCAATGAATAGCTGCCATTCCAAGGACTCTTGCGACTTGAACATGAAGTCCACGACACGCCCCTGTATCGCACAGAAGGCATCGATTAGGGCGTCGTGACTCACATTCTCCGCGAGCACATGCTCGGCATCAGCGACTACCTGCGACATGTACTCCCACACGTGAGAAGCAATGTGCTCCGCGCACGCAAGGTACACACCTTCCTTGTTATCGAAGTAGTACCTCAACGCAGGGGCATTTACGCCAGCAGCGGCTGCAATATCGCGGGTTGATGCAGCCTCGAAACCCCGCTCGCCGAACAACTTCAACGCTGCAGCCACGATTCGAGCACGGGTATCTTCGCCGCGTGCGTATCCCGCGCCATCTGGATGCCGATGCAGGGCGCCTCTTAGTATCGAGCTCAATTGTCCTACTCGGAAGAAAAGAAATTTTATAACAGTTGACGCCAATTTTGTCCATGTGGAATAGTTGTTCCACTTGGAATATATTCAGGACCGCAGCGACCACAACCAGGTCCGTCATCTGCACTCAAACGCACGAATGACAACCATTCGCGTACAGCCTTTTCATTCTTTACACGTTGAGCAATGACACCTATGGAATGTGACAATGACGCAATATTCTTGGATACCACTGCCGCAAGTGATCAAACCTTCACAAACCTAAATTTTCAGGGAAGAACCAAAAAGGACCTGACACTTACCAACTGTAAACTACTAAATTGTAATTTCGGCGGAAGCGATCTGAGTGGACTGCACTTAAAAAAATGCAAAATATTCAATTGCAACTTTGGAAATGCCAACTTGCAAGACTGTTGGTTTTCAGATTGTACGTTTTACGACAAAGAACAACTAATTGGCTGCCAATTCAAACTTGCCGACCTTCGAAGAGCTGAGTTTTATGATTGCGATATCTCTTTAAGTACATTTAATCGCGCACAACTATTCCAGCTGGTACTTGATCATTGCCGCGCCGTGGAAACCGACTTTAATCTGGCTACTTTCAATATCGCCATTAGTCGAAAATTGGTAATCAGCGCGGCACAGCTTACCCACACAGATTTCAGATACGCCGACTTTAGCTCGACCAATCTTTCCAAATGCAACCTCTCACACAGCAAATTCCTGTCAGTCATTATGACGATGACCAACTTAGATGAAGCCGATTTAACCAATACAGAATTTTCACCACTTCATTACACCGGACTTTCTGTATCCAATACCGACTTTCGCAACGCAGATATAAGCGGCATTGATTTTCGAAAAATAAACACTTCAGGCATTAAGATTCTTGAATGGCAGCAATCAGCCCTGCTGGAGAATTTCGGATTCGTCGTCTACCCCGACAACAGTTAGCCCCGCGTACAACGTAGATAGGGCCAGTAGTCCCAACGAGACAATCAATTCCCGGACGGTACGGACGGGTTATGAATAGCAAATACCACAGGAGTTTTTCATGACTGAAAAATCTGATTATCTTATTATTGACTCTACAAAACTTGATCGATCAGAGGTTGAGGACTTAATTAACATCCGAAAAAAACCCTTATGGTTCTCTAATGTTGACTTATCAAACGCTGACCTTAGCCGCCTAGATTTATGCGACTCATATTTTGAGTGCTGCAACCTGACAGAAACGGATTTCACTGCCACAAAACTTGAGGCTACTACCTGGAGAGGCTGTAGAGGAGCGAAAGTAAAATTCAAATCCGCGATACTCAATGAAGGAACGTTCGAAAATTCAGACCTGAATAATAGTGATTGGCAGAATTGCCGCCTAGGCATAGTTTCATTCACAAGCTGTAAATTAACAGGCTCTAATTTTAGCGGGGCCGCCTCATTAGGGGTCACCTTCAAAGACACACTGTTGATCGGGACATTTCTCCTTGGATTTTCCTTCCTTAAATGTGAACTGGACAACCTGGACTTCTCCGACGCGGACTTAAGGGATGTTGACTTTCGCAATACCGTATTTAAAGGTGGAAGTTTAAGTAATGCCCGAGTTAATGGTGCTCGCTTTGATAATGCCGACCTTCGTGAAGCCAGTTTGCACGGTTTAAAGCTTATGGATGCCAAGCAGTTTAAAGGAGCGATAATATCTAAGAATCAGGCGGCAGCATTATTGTCAAGCCTGGGGCTTACCGTAGCCTAATATAGAGCACAGCTTGTCAGTGCGATTATCAGCTGTACCCTATTTAAAGAGATGTGCCTATATGAATGGTCCCAACCCTTTGAGCAAACATCCGATGAAAGGTGTGCCTCAGGTATGTTTTATAAAAAACACCGTATCCCGTAAAAATATTATCATTGGTGATTATACTTACTACGACGACCCAGAAAACTCAGAGGACTTTGAACGTAACGTTCTATACCATTACCCATTCGTCGGCGATAAGCTCATCATTGGCAAATTTTGCGCCATCGCTCGTGGCGTGAAATTCATTATGAATGGTGCGAATCACAAGATGTCAGGGTTTTCCACGTATCCGTTTCAGTATCTTGCTAACGGCTGGGAAAAGGTCATGCCCCAACCCGATGAACTTCCCTATAAAGGCGACACCATTATCGGAAACGACGTCTGGATTGGTTACGACTCGCTTATCAAACCAGGCGTGAAAATTGGTAATGGCGCAATCATTGCTTCACGATCTGTAGTTGTCAGGGATGTTCCTGCCTACGCCATTGTTGGAGGGAACCCCGCCATAGTAATCAAAGAGCGTTTTCCTCCAGAAATAGTGTCGGTACTTGAATCAGTTGCTTGGTGGCATTGGCCAATCGAGAAAATCTCTAAACACTTAGCCATTATAGTGGCTGCTGACATTGACGCACTGAGTGCATGTACTTCAGACCTTCCCTAGCCAAGAACATGGTATCGCATCGTTCAGTGACGAGCTAAATGTCTGAATCGACCACGTTTGTAGACAGCTTTGAACGTCTGCTTCTGGCCGGAAGCAGCCCCTCATGACGCACTGCTATCGGCCAGACGCTGACGTTTGTGACCTTCGGCAAGAGGTTATAGCAGCCAGCCAAAGGCGCTAGAAACGGCACTCGACTTGCATGTCACTCTGTTTCAACGCGACACAAGGGAATGAAATGCGGAAGGAGTGGCGTACAACCGGCAGCATTCACGAGAAGGATCTGCGTGCCGTATCTGATGGCGTCATACAACACGGGCAGAACTTGTCGCGCGGACATAGCGGAAATGCTGATCCCATAGCCTGCACGCTGATGGATGATGAGGTCTTAGTCGGCGGTGTCACGGGTCGAACTGAGTTTGGCCGTCTTTTTATCAGTTACCTATGGGTAGATGCTCCATGGCGCGGGAAAGGTATCGGAACCGAGCCAGCGGACGCTCTGTAAACTACCGCCCTAGTGTTGCGATATTCGAATCGACCTTTTTCCCCATGCTGATGCGCGGTTCGGTCGAATAGCCAAGAGATTCGTAGAAGGTTTTGACGCTTTCATTGGTGCTGATGATTTGCAGATTGATTTTCATGCAGCCGCGCAAGGTCAAGGCGCGCTCGGCATGATTAACCAGTTGTGCACCCAAACCCTTTCTGCGATGTACAGGGTGCACAGCAACTGAATATAACCAGCCACGATGACCGTCATATCCCGCGAGAACGGTGCCGACTACGTCATTTCCGGACAGCGCGACAAAGAAGAGTCCGTCCTTGACGGCCAGTTTCTTATCGATAGCAAGGCTCGGCGTGTTGTGCGCGGTTTCGTAACCGAAAACGGTTTCCCATAGCGCCAAGGTTCAGCTGTGAACCGCCCCTACCTGCGAAGGACATTCAAT
This sequence comes from Pseudomonas sp. MG-9, assembly GCF_018729515.1. Classification (NCBI taxonomy): domain Bacteria; kingdom Pseudomonadati; phylum Pseudomonadota; class Gammaproteobacteria; order Pseudomonadales; family Pseudomonadaceae; genus Pseudomonas; species Pseudomonas sp. MG-9. The sequence goes on along the minus strand of NZ_JAHHZH010000001.1, from coordinate 576,358 downwards.
GCCGCTCTCCCTGCCGTTCGAACAAGTCGATGTATTCGCCGATCACCCCTACGAAGGTAATGCGCTGGCAGTCGTGGTGGATGCCGATGAGCTGACAACCGAGCAGATGCAGGCGTTTGCCCGGTGGACGCAACTCAGCGAGACCACTTTTCTGTTGCGCCCCGAAGCGCCGGGAGCGCATTACCGCGTACGCATCTTTACGCCGTTGCGCGAGTTGCCGTTTGCTGGCCACCCGACTCTGGGAAGCTGCAAGGTATGGCTGGCCAGGAACGAACCCCCTGAGCATGTCGAGATTATTCAGGAATGCCCGGCGGGCTTGATTCGGGTCCGCAGGCAAGGCACGCACCTGGCGTTCTCCGCTCCGCCACTGGTGCGCAGCGGACCGCTGGATGCAACGACGTTAAACCTGATCGAACAAGGGCTCGGTCTCGCCGCCGGGCAGATCCGGGCCAGCCAATGGGTAGACAACGGCCCTGGCTGGGCAGGTGTGCTGCTGACAAATCGCGAAGAAGTGCTGGCGATCAAGCCCGATTACGCCGCGCTGCAGGGGCTGAATGTCGGCGTCATCGCTCCGTGGGTGGGTGGCGAGTCTGAAACGGACATGGAAGTCAGGGCCTTCATGGGCGAGGAATGCACCGAGGACGCCGTCACGGGAAGCCTCAATGCAAGCCTGGCTCAGTGGCTGATCGGCTCGGGCATGCTGACCGACCGCTACACCGTGAGCCAAGGCACCGCGATGGGGCGCCGCGGCCGATTGCACATCGAAAGCGTTGACGGCTCCGTCTGGGTTGGCGGAGCAGTACAACACTGTATTTCGGGCCGGGCGGTCCTTTGATAAACCATGGCATTCACCGGCGCCGAATTCCGTCCTGTCAGCGCCGCCCCTGCCCCTGCTGAATCAGTGATCACAAATACCAGCGATACTCCCGCGCACTGATCTCCTGCATGAACGCCAGGTGATCCTGACGTTTGTTCTCGCAATACACGTCGACGAACTCGGCGCCCAATCCTGCCCGCAGTTGCGGCTGGTGTTGCAGGGCGCGCACCGCGTCGAGGATTTCGGTAGGGAAAGCGATGCCGCTGTTGCGGTCGTCGTTGAGTGGCGGAATCGGTTCCTTGCCGGTTTCCAATCCGTGTTCCAGGCCCACCAGAATCGCCGCCAACACCAGATACGGGTTGGCGTCGGCGCCGGCCAGACGGTACTCGATGCGCAGGTTTTTCGCGTCCGACTCAGGAATGCGCAGGCACGCATCGCGGTCTTCGTAACCCCAGCTCGCCTGGGTCGCGGTGTTCACCGTGCCGCTCAAGCGGCGCATGGCGTTCTGGTTCGGCGCGAAGATCGGCATGCTGTGCGGCAGCAAGTCCAGGCACCCGGCCACCGCGTGGCGCAGCGGCCGTTGGTGATTGGCGGCCAGCAGGTTATTACCCGCTGCGTCATACAGACTGACGTGCACGTGCATGCCACTGCCCGGATGCTGCACGTACGGCTTGGCCATGAAACTGGCGCGGTAGCCGTGCTTGAGCGCCACGCCACGGGTGCTGCGACAGAACAGCGCCGCCCAGTCGGCGGCACGCAAACCGTCGTCCAAGTGGCCGAAATTGATCTCGAACTGCCCCGGCCCCAGCTCGGCGGTGATCACCGTGGCGTCGATGCCCTGGCTCCGCGCGGCTTCAACCATGTCGTCCAGCACCGGGGCGAAACGCGACAGGCGCTCGATGTGCATGTTCGGCTGATCGTCGGCATCGTCGCTCAGTTCGTCGCGGGGGAATTGCGGCAGGCCGTCGCGCAGTTTCTTGTCGAACAGGTAGAACTCCAGCTCGAACGCCACCACCGGATGAATGCCTTTGCGCGCCAGACGATCGAGCACCTGCGCGAGCACTTCGCGGGGTTCGAATTCGATGGGTTTTGCGGTGCCGTCGGAGGTGATCAGCATCTGCCCCAGCGGTTGCGCCTCCCAGGTCACTGGTTTGAGCGTGCCCGGGACGAGGCGCCGCACGGCGTCCGGGTCACCGTCGTTGAAACAGTAATCGCCGATCTTGAACAGACCGCCCTGCACGCCCAGCAGCACGCAGTTTTGCGGCAGTTTCAGCGCGCTTCCCGCGGCGACTTTTTCGAGCATGTCCACCGGGTAGCGCTTGCCGTAGAAGTGCCCCGGAATGTCCAGGGAGATCAGGTCGACATAGCGTACCTCGGGGTAGCGTTGGCGAAACGCCCGCACTTCGGCGAGCAGGTCAGAGCAGACAGCGTCCATCGTCGGTGTTCCTTTTGTCGTTATCAGGTGTAGACCCAGAGCACGCGCGTGCGCTGCTGGGTGAGGTTGCCGTAGCGGCAACGGGTGTGACTGTCGAACTGAAAACTGTCGCCGGGGCGCAGCGTGACCGGGTCTTCGTCATCGCCCAGCCACAAGGTCAATTCGCCTTCGAGCACATAACCGCCCTGCTCCGAACTGTCGCTCATCTGCCGGTCGCCACTGCTCGCGCCCGGTTCCAGATGACTTTCGAGCATGGAAAACGAGGCGCGCATCTGCGGCGACACCAGAATGTCGGTAATGCCGTTGGCGTAATACAGCGTGCGACGCTCGTCCGGGCGGGTGACCCATGGCACTTGTTTGGGCTTGGGCAGGCTGTAGAAATAGGTGGTCGGCACGCCCAGGGTTTCGCTGATCGCGGTGAGGTCGGCCACGGTCGGACGCGACAGGCCGCGTTCGACCTGCGACAGAAAGCCCACCGAACGGCCGATTTTGTCGGCTAGTTCTTTGAGGGTGTATTTCTTGTGCTTGCGCAGGTCGTGGATCAGGATCGCCAGCGCAGCGATTTCTTCTTGCTTGTTCATGGCCGGGGTTCCAGAAAATTCTTCATCAAATGCTGTCTCGCAGGCGATACCAGGCCTTGCCAATGGCTTCCAGCGGTGCAGCCAGGTATTTGCCGCCGGGGAAGCTGCCATTGCGCAAGCCTTGATACAAAGCCAATTCATCTGGGTTGCCGAGGATCGCACCGGACACGGCGCGGGCAGCCGCCAGTGTCGGCAGCACGCCGTGGCCCGAGTAACCCTGCAGCCAATATCGCTGGCCCTCGCGACCAACGTCCGGGGTGCGTTTGATCGTCAGGTCGATGTGCCCGCCCCAGGCGAATGCCAGCTCGACGCCTTTCAGTTGTGGGAACACTCGTTCGAGGAACGGCCGGGTCGCCGCCGCGATGTCTTTGGGCATGCCACCGAGATAGGTGCAGCCGCCACCGAACAGCAAACGGTTGTCCGGCGTGCGGCGAAAGTAATCGAGGACGAACTGGTTGTCGGTCACGCAGACGTTGCTCGGCAGCAGTGCGGTGGCTTGCTCCGGCGTGAGCGGCGCGGTGGCCACCTGATAGGTGCCCACCGGCAGAATGCAGCTGGCGAGTGGCGGGTCGAGTTCATCGAGATAGGCGTTACAGGCCAGCACCAGCACATCGGCCTTCACCGAACCGCGCGCGGTGTTGACCCGAAACCCGCTGCCCTCCTCCAGATAACTCAACGCTTTGCTTTGTTCGTAGATGCGCCCGCCGGCGCGCTCGATGGCAGCGGCCAGCCCGAGGGCCAGTTTCAGCGGATTGAGGTGCGCGCCCTCGGCGTCGTAGAGGCCGGCCTGATAGCGTTCGCTGGCGACCCATCGCGGCAAGTCTTCACGGGGAATGAACTGCAGGCCGTCGTGCCCCCACTTGTGGCTGGCCTCGTGTTGCCATTCAGTCAGCAGGCTGACCCGACGCGGCATCACCGACGTCCACAAATGCCCCGGGCGATAATCGCAGTCGAAACCATGGCGCCCGGGTAATTCGCGCAATTCCCGAGCGGCCCAGCGCATGCCGTCCCAAAGTCGCTTGGCCCGCTCATGCCCCAGCGCGGCTTCTAGCGGCGGCATGTCGCACGACCACCCCAGAATCGCCTGCCCGCCATTTCGCCCCGACGCCGCCCACGCCACGCGACTGGCTTCCAGCAGCGTCACACGCTTGCCGGCCAGCGCCAGCCGCAATGCCGTGTGCAGCCCACTGAAACCGGCGCCGACGATCACGATGTCGGTGTCGTGATCGCCTTGCAACGTCGGCCGATCGCGCAGGAGATCGGCGCAGCTGTGGGCGTAGTAACTGTCGACATGGCGCTGGGATTGCTGAAACATTCGCGACCTCATGAAATTTATTTCTTATAATTTCATGAAAATCTACAGAACATATTTCACGCAGGCAAGCCGCGAAGCACTTGGCAGCCATTATCAACGCCCTGTAACAGTGAAATAACGACCGCGAGTGTTCTTCGCCGATCAGGGCTCGCGGCGCTACAGCGGCAACTCGACCCGCGCGACCAAACCGCCGCCACTGCGATTACTCAGTGTCAGCTCCCCGCCCTGCTCGCGGACAATCGCCCGCGCCGACGACAGCCCCAGCCCGACGCCACCGGTTTCACGGTTGCGCGAGGTTTCCAGGCGGAAGAACGGATCGAATACCCGCTGTAACGATGCTTCAGGGATCCCCGGCCCCTTGTCAGTGACATCGATACAAATGCTGTAACCGTCACTGCTCAGGGCAATTGCCGGGTGTTGCGCGTACTTCTCGGCGTTTTCCAGGAGGTTGACGATCACCCGTTTGATCCCCAACGGGCGGCCCTCATAGACCAGATGCGCCGGGCCGCTGAAATCGATGGCGATGTTCTGGTCGCGGTAATCGTCGATGATCGTCTGCAGCAGCTCCGACAAGTCGAACGCGGTGGCTTGCTCCGGCTGGGTGTCTTCACGGAAGAATGCCAGCGCGGCGTTGATCATCGACTGCATCTCTTCAATGTCGCGGATCAGTTTGCCCTGATGATCAAAGTCCTCCATGAACTCGCTGCGCAGGCGCATCCGGGTCAGCGGTGCGCGCAAGTCGTGGGAGATCGACGCGAGCATGTGCGTGCGTTCGCTGATGTAGTGCTGAATCTGCGCCTGCATGGTGTTGAAGGCGATGATCGCCTGGCGGATCTCGTCCGGGCCTTGGATCTTGATCGGCGGCGCGCGCAGATCGCCGCCGAAGCGTCGGGCGGCGCTGGCGAAACGCTGCAGTGGTTTGGCCAGTTGGCGAGTGGCAAGCCAGGCCACCAGCACCGTGGCGATCAGGCCCAGGGCGATGATGATCGCGATGCGGGTGCGGGCCGGCAGGCCCCAGCTGCGCCCAGGCGGGGTGAACGTCAGCCAACTGCCATCGGTCAGTTGCACCAGAGCAACGTAGTGCCCGTCAGGGCTGCCGCTTGGCCAAAGTGCAGGGCTGAAGGCTTCTACGACGCGATCTTCACCGAGGAGCTCCTGCCAGATCGTGCCCCTTTCGGCTTTGACCGGATGGCCACCCGGCGGTAGTCCGAAATCATCGCGACGGGCTTTCCACAACACGCTCACCACCGGGTTGGTCGCTGCCTGCGCCAGTTGCGGGCGCAGTTCCACCGGTGCGGCCTCGATCACCCGGGTGGTCACGGCAATTTGATCCAGCAGACCGGTGCGTTCGATGGGCGGTTGCGCCCAGATGCCGGCGAGCTGCACGAACAAGGCATTGAGCGCCAGCGAAGCGAGCATGGCCGCGACAATGGTCAGGGCAATCCGCCGACTCAGCGGGTCGCGTTGCAGGAATCGGCGGATCATGAGCGAGTGACCTTGGCGGTGAACATATAGCCGCCGTTGCGCACCGTGCGGATCAGGTCCGGGCGTTTGCTGTCCGGTTCGATCTTGCGGCGCAGGCGGCTGACCTGTACGTCAATGCTGCGATCGAAGGCATCGTGGCCCTGGCCGCGAGACAGGTCGATCAGTTGCTCGCGAGTGAGGATGCGCTGCGGGTGGTCGAGAAACACCACCAACAGATCGAACTCGCCACCGGACAGTGGAATCATCACGTTTTCCGGGGAGCGCAACTCGCGGCAGGTGATGTCCAGATGCCAACCGGCAAAGCCGATCACCGGCCGCGACGGCTCGCTCACGGGGCTGACCTGCTCACCGGCGCGGCGTTGCACGGCGCGCAGGCGGGCCAGCAGTTCACGCGGGGCAAACGGTTTGGTGACGTAGTCATCGGCGCCGAGTTCGAGGCCGACGATCCGGTCGCTCAACTCACCCATGGCGGTCAGCATGATGATCGGAATGCCCATCTGCGCCCGCACTTTCTGGCACAGGCTCAAGCCCCCTTCGCCGGGCAGCATCAGGTCGAGAATAATGGTGTCCGGGCGCTGCTGCGCAATCGCCGCCCACATCGCGGTGCCGTCGACGGCCACATCGACCTCGTAGGCGTGCTGGACGAAGAACTTCTTCAGCAAGGCGAGAATTTCCACGTCGTCGTCGACGATCAGCAGTCTGCTCACGTTCTAAGGATCCTCAGGCCAAAAAAAGAACGCATCTAAAACTATTCCGGCGCCCGGGTCATTTATTTCAATCGAGCAACATTCCGTCACCCCGGACATCAAGCGGACATTGTCCGGCAAAAACCCTCTGCCACCCTGCACGCCTTCCAAAACAGGGGGCATTTCATGAAGGCTTTGCACAGCAGGTATACCGACGAGGGACACGACGCCCGCTATCCGTTGATTCTCAGCCAGCGCACCACCGCGCCTGAGCACGACACGCCACTGCTGTTCCAGGAGTTTTGCCTGGGGCTGGCGAACGACCAAAGCCAGATTGTCCTGCGCCGCTATTTCGAACAGTACGGGCCCTCCCGGTCGCAATGGGTGGAGTACGTCCATTCGATTCCGACCGCCGACCTCATCCACTGGATCATGACCCACGGCCAGTTGCACATCGAGTGCTCGGACAACACCCCATCGCTCGCCGCCTCAACCACCGCCCGCACTTGAACGACGCGGGTCAAAAGCGCAAAACAAGGATTCGCATGATGAGAAGCCATTGCTTGATGACACTGTTGTGTACAGCGTCCCTGAGCCTGTCGGCCTGCAGCAGCAAAACAGTCGAACCCGGCAAGTACACGGGATTCCTGCACGATTACAGCGTGCTGAGCGAACATAAGTCGCCGTCGGGTCAGACGGTGCTGGGCTGGGTCAGTCCGGCGCTGGCTCGGGGTCGCTACACCCAGGCCTATCTGGCGCCCAGCCAGTTCTACCCCAGCACCGAGCCGACGCAGCGGATCCCGCTGAGCACGCTTTCCGGCGTCACCGAATACTACGACGCCGCCCTCAGGCTCGAACTGGGCAAGGTCATGCACCTGGTGTCAAAACCCGGTCCGAATACCCTGATCGTCAGACCGGCGATCACCCGCGTCGCCACCAGCACCCAGGGCCTGCGCTTCTATGAATGGCTGCCGGTGACGCTGGTTGCCGCCGGCGTGAGCACCGCCACCGGCATCCGTGACCAGGACAGTGAAATCGCCACCGAAGTCTCGTTCGAGGACGGCTCGACCGGCGAAGTGGTCGCCGAGGTCGTGCGCAAGGGCACCGGCGTGCCACTGGAAAACGACAAACAGGTACTGACCGCCGATGACGTCAAAGGCGTGCTGGACGGTTGGGCCAGCGATCTGGGCAAGTCGTACGCGGCGATTCGCCGGTAATTTCACGCCTCCTCAAGCATCTCTGGCTGCTGTCACAGCGTCTCGGCTTGTGCGACCGGCTGCCTGTGGGGCAGCCGGTATTCGAGGCGGGGATTATTGGGTGGGGAGGTTGGTGATATCGAACGTGCAGTCGACCTCGCGGGGCTGCTCTTGGCCTTGTTGGAAAGCACCTTTTATCGTGCCTTTTACATGGTTTAGCTCAGGCGGCGATTCAAAGATCACTTTGCCGCTTTTTGCGGGAAAAAATCCGAACAACGGCATGTAGCATTCTGCATGAACCTCACCGTTCGGATCTTCCAGTCCATGCTCCAATTTGGTCACGGGTTCATTTATGCGGAGAAAAATCATTGCGTAGTCTGGTAGACCGCTGTCAGAGGGGGCGGTGCGGCCAACGACCTCCAGATAAGAGTCATCAACGATCTGCTTGCGCTGAATGCTGACTTCCTCAGCTACAAAGGGTTTTGAATCGAGCGTCCCTGCGAATGTTCCGGTGCCTTTCAGGTTGGCAACGGTTATGCCAGTGAGATCGAAGGTGCCTGCATTCACTTCGACATCGCTGTCACCGTCGTGAAGTTTGTAATCGAACGAGCCCCACATGTGCGCGGTTTTCCAGTCGTAGTGCACTGTCAACAACCCCTCAAACGACCCCAGAGATACATTTCCTGGAAAGTATGAATAGCGCCCTTGTGCTTTGTGGTCGTCAGAGGGTTTCAGCGAAAACTCGTTTTTCGTGCCGTCATTTGAAAGGGTCTTGGGAAAAAATAGATCAATCACTCTGAAAGTCTGGATGTCGTCCCTCATAAAGGCAGTAATCTTAAACTGTCCTGCAATCTCCGTTATTTCCAGTTCTTCACTGGCGGTGAACTCGTGTGTGCCAGTACGATCGTTGATCGTTGCTCTGAGGTAGCCACTGGCGCTGTACCGTTTTTTAGGTTTCATTACGCTACTCCTTGGCCCAGGGGGACCGTTTAGACATCTCCCGAACACAAGGGAAAGCGGAGCGTAAGTCTCTTTGGCCGCCGGCATAACTGTCAGAGTTGACAGGTACCTCTACCGCACGTCGCCACAGAACAAGGCCTGTAAGCCAGATTCAACCCTCTAGCATGCCGTGACACAGCAGTTGCAACACCCCACGCATGTGCGAGGCATGCGCCGGTCGGTCTGGCACTTCCTGGGTCGCCAGGCGAATGAACGCCATGTTCGCGTACTGGTTGAACAGCGTCGCCGCCACGTCCAGATCGACCGACGCGCGCACTTTGCCCTGCGCCTGAAAATGCCCGAGCAGCGCCTTGGTTTCTTCGATCACCGCCGCGTTCCACGGGCTCAAGGCCTGGGCCAGTTCACCGGTCAGCAGAAACGGCGCCAGTTCGCGCCACAACGACGCCGGCATCGCTTGCAGCTGGTAATCGGTCATTAACCCTTCGAATTCGCACAGCGCCTCCAATGGATCGCTGTCGTCATCCAGGTTGGCCCGCGCCTCGCGCATGGCTTGCTCGTCCGGTTGCTTGAGCAACGCCAGCAGAATCTCCTGCTTGCCACCGAAGTAATTCACCACCGTCGGCGCCGACACCCCGGCTTGCACCGCGATCTGGTCCAGCGTGGTGGCCGCAAAACCGTTGGTCTTGAACAGCTCAAGTGCCGCCTCGGCAATTACCTGCCGGCGCTGTTCCTTCTGCCGCTCTCTGAGTCCGCTCATGTTGCCTCTGATTATTCTGGCCAATGCCGCTCAGCCTACGGATATCTTTTTTCATCGACAAATATTTTCTTTACAAAAATATTTTTAAGTGACAAATATTGGCCGTGCAGCGCTGGAATGAACGCACTCACCCGCCCCATTCTCTGGAGATCAGCCATGTCCGCCGAATTCGATCCGTCCCGCAGTACCCGCGATTACCAGGCCGCCGACGCCGCCCACCACATTCACGCGTTCGTCGACCAGAAAGCCCTCAACGAGGAAGGCCCGCGGGTGATGGTCAGCGGTGATCGCCTGGCGTTGTGGGACAACGACGGCAAGCGTTACCTGGACGGCATGTCCGGCCTGTGGTGCACCAACCTCGGCTACGGACGCAAGGATCTGGCCGCCGCCGCGACCGCGCAGCTGGAACAACTGCCCTACTACAACATGTTCTTCCACACCACTCACCCGCAGGTGATCGAGTTGTCGGAGCTGCTCTTCAGCCTGCTGCCCAAGCACTACAGCCACGCGATCTACACCAACTCCGGGTCCGAAGCCAACGAAGTGCTGATCCGCACCGTGCGCAAGTTCTGGCAGGTGATGGGTAAGCCCGAGAAAAAAATCATGATCGGCCGCTGGAACGGCTACCACGGCTCGACCCTGGCGGCGACGGCGCTCGGCGGCATGAAGTTCATGCACGAAATGGGCGGCACCATCCCCGATGTGGCGCACATCGACGAGCCGTACTGGTTCGCCCACGAAGGCGACCTCAGCCCTGAAGCGTTCGGCCTGCGCGCGGCGAAACAACTGGAAGACAAAATTCTCGAACTGGGTGCCGACAAGGTCGCCGCATTCGTCGCCGAACCGTTCCAGGGCGCTGGCGGCATGATCATCCCGCCCGCCACTTACTGGCCGGAAATCCAGCGCATCTGCCGCCAGTACGACGTGTTGCTGTGCGCTGACGAAGTCATTGGCGGTTTCGGCCGCACCGGCGAGTGGTTCGCGCATCAGGCCTTCGGTTTTGAACCCGACACCCTGTCCATCGCCAAAGGCCTGACCTCGGGCTACATCCCCATGGGCGGGCTGATCCTGTCGCGACGCATGGCGCAAGCACTGGTGGAAAGAGGCGGCGTATTCGCCCACGGCCTGACCTACTCCGGGCACCCGGTGGCCGCTGCGGTGGCAATCGCCAATCTCAAGGCCTTGCGCGATGAAGGCGTGGTCACCCAGGTGAAAAACGACACCGGCCCGTACCTGCAGAACTGCCTGCGCGAAGTGTTCGGCAACCACCCGCTGGTGGGCGAGATTCAGGGCGTTGGCCTGGTCGCTGCGTTGCAATTCGCTGAAGACAAAGCCACTCGCAAGCGTTTTGCCAACGAGAACGACATCGCTTGGCGTTGCCGCACCATTGGCTTTGAGGAAGGCCTGATTATTCGTTCGACCCTGGGCCGGATGATCATGGCCCCGGCCCTGATCGCCACGCGGGCGGAGCTGGATGAACTGGTCGACAAGACGCGCATCGCGGTAGATCGCACAGCCCGCGAGTACGGTCGCCTGTAACCCATAACCCTTTGTAGGCCTTGGCCTGCTCGCGATGGCGGTCGATCAGTTGATATTGATGCTGAATGACACACCTATCGCGAGCAGGCTCACGCCTACAAAGAAATCCACTGTGGCTTGTACTCAGCACACTGGCTCAATCGTTCCCCTGCACATCCAGCCCATCATCAGCGACCTTCTACGATGGCTGGTCTCTCACGATGGCTCTCTCAACACCACGTTTTGCGCTGTTGGCCCTGCTTTGCGCAGCGACCGACAATACTTTCGCCAGCGACTTCTTCGACGATGCCAAGACCGAAGTACTCAGCCGCAACTTCTACCTGAACAACGACTACCGCTCGCCCTCTCCCGCCGGTAAAAACTATAAGCAGGAATGGGCTCAGGGTTTTATCGGCACGTTCACTTCCGGATACACGCCGGGCGATGTCGGCTTCGGCATCGATGCCCATGCTTTTCTTGGCCTTAAACTCGATGGTGGCAAAGGTCATTCCGGTACCGGCCTGTTGCCGGTCGACAGCAGCGGCCGCAGCGAGCCGAACTACTCCAGCGCTGGCGGCGCCTTCAAACTCAAGGTCTCGCGCACCACCCTGGCGTTCGGCGAAATGACCGTGGAAACCCCGGTATTCGACACCTCGGACAAACGCCTGCAACCGGAATACGCCACGGGCCTGCTGCTCAACAGTCGGGAAATCGATGAAGTCAGTCTGGTGGCCGGGCACTTCACCGCGTTCAAGAATCAGGACAGCTCCTCTGGGCGCGGCGATTTCTATGGCTACGGCGCCAACACCGAGGCCGGCGGAATCAGTTTCCTCGGCGCTGACCTGTTCGGCGACAGGCCCGTCGGTGGTTCGCTGTACGCCTCGGAACTGACCGACACCTGGCATCAGTACTACGGCAATCTGCATTTCAAACAGTCCGGCGTGCTGCTCGATGCCAACCTCTACCACACCCGCGATACCGGCCGCGCGCTGGCCGGCGCCATCGACAACACGGCCTTCAGCCTGTCCGGCAAATACGCCTTCGGCCCGCACGCTGTGATGCTCGGCTGGCAACGAATCAATGGCGACACGCCGTTCGATTTCGTCGGCGGCGACTCGATCTACCTCGCCAACTCAATCAAATACGCCGACTTCAACGGCGCCGGCGAACGCTCCTGGCAAGCGCGCTACGACCTCGACCTCGGTGCCTTCGGCATCCCCGGTCTGGCCTTCATGACCCGTTATGTTCGCGGCAGCCACATCGACGGCACCCACGCCCCCGAGGGCGGCGCGTACAACCCGTTCGATGCCGAGCGCGGTCAATACCAACCGCAGCAAGGCGCTGGCGGCAAACACTGGGAGCGCGATATTGATCTGAAGTACATCGTGCAATCGGGCGCGGCGAAGGACCTGTCGGTGCAGCTATCGCATGTCTCGCACCGGGCCAACGAGGCGCAGGCCGGGGATGACATTGAACGGATTTATGTGGTGATTCAGTACCCGTTGGGGTTTTGATGGCCCGTGGCTGCGGATGTTCGATGGCGAACTGGCTGTGAACCGCGCCCTCGATCCGCCAGCCTGAAACCCAATCTTTGTAGGAGTGAGCCTGCTCGCGATAGCGGTGTGTCATTTACATAAATATTGACTGACATGTCGCCATCGCGAGCAGGCTCACTCCTACAGGGGACCGGGTTAACTCTGGAATGACGAGGCGCGGCAGCCAGAAATCGAATCCCTGTGGGTGCGGGCTTGCTCGCGATGGCAGTGTGTCATTCAGATCAATTTCGACTGATCGACCGCCATCGCGAGCAGGCTCACTCCTACAGGGGATTTGCGGGGGCTCGGGGGTAATTGGCGGAAGGCAGCCGGAGTCGAACCTGCCCGGGAACGGATGCCGTCCCCAACCGGGTTTGAAGCCCGGCCGCGCCACCGGGCGCGATTGCCTTCCTTTGAACTCAGGGTGCGTCGGCACTGGCCAGCGCGTTGTCGTGGCGGATCACGCGGGATTCGCCGATGCGTCGGGTCAGACCGAGGCGGTCGAAGTATTCCAGGTACTGAATACAGCGTTTGCGTCCCAAGCCTAGCGCATCGCGGAAAGTTGTCACCTGGATCTGCGGATTTTCCTGTTCCAGTTGCAGCAGCACACCGGCCATGCGCCGCAGTTGCACGTCGGTCAGAAACAAGTCGCGCACCACTTGGTGCATCAAACCCAGGCGCGCCAGTTTGCGCAGCAGCAGGCGCACCACCGCGTCGTCCTCACCGAGTATTTTCGCGACATCGCGCACCCACGGCGGATCGTATCCGGCCTGTTCGAACAGCGGTTGCATGCGTTGCCACAGGGTTTCGTCTTCGGCGTTCAAACGCACCTGATGATCCGGCAGGTGCAGCCACGGCCCGCTGGCGTTGATCGATCCGGTGGCGCGCAGTTCTTCCAGCAGACTGGCAAAGGTCGAACGTTCCAGCGCCAGACCACTGAAGCGCCGTAGACGGTCCCGATCCGGTCCCATCTGGTCAGGTTCCAGTTCATGGAATTTTGCCAAGTGCTGTAACAGGGTGAACTTCAACTGCCCCCAACGCTGGACGTTGAACAGCACCGGACCTTGACGGGTATCGATCAGGCGCACGTTGGCCGCCAGCGACCAGTCGGCACGCGGGCGATTGAACTGGCGCTCCAGCCGCTGCGGATTGAGGCCGCCGGTGCCGTGGTTGAGCAACACCGGCAGCGCCTGTTCCAGGCTGTCGCTGCGCGCCAGGGCTTGCAGCTGCGCCAGCCGTTCCGGGCTGCGGCGTTGCCGGGCCGGGGCGAACGGGTCGAGCACCTGGCCGCCGCCCAAAGTGCGTTGGGCGCTCTGATCACGCAGGATCACGCGATCGCCCTTCACCGTGTGCACCGGCGCATTGATCAGCAGTTGCGCGAACATGCGCTGGCCGGGACTCAAGCGCGGGCCTTCGAGCAAGGCCACGCGAGCGATGACGTCCTGGGTGCCGAGGTGCACATGCACCGGATGAAAGTGTTCGAACGTGCGCTCACCGGGCAACAGCTGAAATTCGATGTCGACCCGCTGCGTCGGTGCGTGCAGCCACTCGGCCAACAGCCATTGGCCGCGATGGATCTGCTCCAGCGTGAGCCGTTCGCCGCTGATATTCAGTGCCACGCGTTGCCCGGCAAAGGCCTGTTCGGCGGCTTGGTTCTGCGCGTGCAAACCCCGCACCCGCACCGATTTACCGGATGGTCCGAGGGCGAGTTTGTCGCCGACCGACACCGTACCCGACAACGCCGTGCCGGTGACCACGATCCCGGCGCCGGCCACGCTGAAGGCGCGGTCGATGGCCAGACGAAATCCGCCTTCGCGACTGCGCTCATGCACTTCGCCCTGGGTCTGCAACAAGTTCTGGCGCAATGCATCGATGCCCTGCCCGGTCACGCTCGACACAGTCAGAATCGGCGCCTCGGCAAACGGCCCGGATTCCAGCAGATCAAGAATCTGCCGCTGTACTTGCTCCACTCTGCCCGTCTCGGCCCGGTCACATTTGGTGATCGCCACCAGCGCCCGGGGAATGCCCAGTAACTGGACGATCGCCAGATGCTCGCGGGTTTGCGGCATGACCCCGTCGTCCGCGGCCACCACCAGCAACACCAGATCGATGCCCTGCGCCCCGGCGAGCATGTTATGGGTGAATTTTTCATGGCCCGGCACATCGATAAACCCGGTCAACCCCGCACCCGGTTCCAGTTCTGCATACAGATAACCGAGGTCGATGGTCATCCCGCGTTCGCGCTCCTGCGGGCGGCGGTCGCCGGTTTGTCCGGTCAGGGCCTGCAGCAGCGAGGTTTTGCCGTGGTCGATGTGCCCCGCCGTGCCGACGATCACGACTCGACCTGCAACTGCGGCAACTGCGCCAGCCACGCCGGCTCATCGTCGAGTTGGCGCAGGTCCAGCCATAGCGCGTCGTCATCGATGCGCCCCAGCACCGGAATCGGCAACCCGCGCAGCGCCGCTTCCAGATTCAGCAGACAACGCCCGCGCAGGCGTTTCGACACCTGCGGGCGCAGGCACAACGCGGCACTCGGCAGGCGCGCCACTGGTTGGCTGCCGCTGCCGATCATGCCCAGGGCCTTCACTGCGCTGACAGTCCAAGGCTCGCCGATGACCTGTGCCAGCGCCGGTTGCAGGCGCTCGGCCTGGGCGAAAATATCGGCTTGCGGACGGGTCAACAAGCGCAGGCTCGGCAGACGCTCGGCGAGTCGATCCGGGTCGCGGTACAAGCCGAGCACTGCTTCCAGCGCAGCCAAGGTCAACTTGTCGACGCGCAAGGCACGCTTCAACGGATTCTTCTTGATCTTCGCAATCAATTCTTTGCGCCCGACGATCAACCCGGCCTGCGGCCCGCCGAGCAATTTATCGCCGCTGAAAGTGACGATGTCCGCACCGTCGAGCAGCGCCTGACGCACCGTCGGTTCCGCCGGCAAGCCCCAGCGAGTCAGGTCCAGCAGGCTGCCGCTACCCAGATCCTCCAGCAATGGCAAACCATGCCGATGGGCCAACTCGGCCAGTTCGGCGGTAGGCACTCGGGCGGTAAAGCCTTCGATGCTGTAGTTGCTCGCATGCACGCGCATGATCAAACCGCTGCGTGGGCTGATGGCGGCTTCATAGTCACGGGCGTGGGTGCGGTTGGTGGTGCCGACTTCGTGCAGACGCACGCCGGCGCGGGCCATGATGTCGGGGATGCGGAACGCGCCGCCGATCTCGATCAACTCGCCGCGCGAGATGATGCCTTCCTTGCGCGCGCCGAGGCTGTTGAGCGTCAAGAGCACGGCAGCCGCATTGTTGTTGACCACTGTGACGGCTTCGGCGCCGGTCAGTTCGCGGATCAGGCCTTCGATCAAATCGTCGCGATCACCGCGTTTGCCGCTGGCCAGATCGAATTCGAGATTGAGCGGATACCGCGCGGCCATTTGCACCGCGTCGATGGCTTCGTCCGGCAACAGCGCGCGGCCAAGATTGGTGTGCAGCACCGTGCCCGTCAGGTTGAACACCCGCCGCACGTGGCTGCGCTGTTGCTGCGCCAGACGCTCGCCGACTCGCCCGGCGAGCACGTCGGGGCTGATTTCAACGGCGGACAATTGCCCGTTCAATACGCTCGAACGCAACTCATCGAGCAACTGGCGCAAACTCGCCAGCAGCGACTCACGCCCATAACGATCAGCCAGTGGCAGGCAGGCCGGATGACGCAACAACCCATCAATGGAAGGTAAACGCGGGGCAACACTTGCGGACATCAGCCACTCCCGAAAAATAAGACTGTCCGGCGAGTGTAGACGCTAAGGTCATTCGTCTCCCGGTGCCAGCAACAGATTCGGTGCCAGACGCTGATAACCGTCCTGCGCCAGACGCATGTCGAGCAACAGGCTGGTGAGGTCCGCCGACAGGGCTTCGCCTTCGGCATCGTTTTCCAGATACACCAGTTTCAGATAGCTGTTGCAGCTCGGGCAGACTTCCGCACGAATCGGCGCCTGATTGGCCGCGTGGCGATCGTCTTCGAGGCTCAGATAATCCAGGCCTTTGCTCGACTCACAATACACGCACTTGACCCGCACCACATGCCATTCACAGGCGCACAGCGAACACACCAGATAACGCAGGCCGTTGTGTTTGCCGCGATGGCGGATCACCCCCGCCATGGCCGGTGAACCGCAGGCCGGGCATTGGCTGAGGCTGTCGCCGGGTTTCAGTTGCAGGTTGGGCACGCTGAGCAGCCAATGGCTCCATGCCGTTTGCAGCCCGGCGCCAAGAAACGGCACCAGCGCTGCCGGCACCATTGAATACTGGCCGCTGACCAGCGCCACTGCCCACGCGCGCAACTGACCGGCACTGGCCTCGCGCAACGTGTCCACCGCGTCGAGCACCGCCGGTTGCTCCGACGGCACATAGCGTTGCAGCAAAGCCTCGAGATAAGCCTGCCAAGTGTCTTCGCGCACCAGCGTGTCGGCCGCAAAGGGCGGCAGACCGTGGCGCTGGCAGACTTCAAGGCGCTGCGTGTCGATGGGGACCGCCAAGGGCGGATCGTCCATCACCGCCTGCTGGGCCCGACACAACCCGGCGATCAGATGCAGGTAATCGGCCAGCGCATGCCCTTCGGCCAGGTGTTCCAGGCGTTGCGCGCGCAAGGTGAACAGGTTGTGCGGTGGCAGGTACAGAAACGGCGGCGAACTGGCCGCCGCCTCGATTTCCCCGGGTTCAAGAATGGTTGCCAAAGGTCAGCCCTTTTTGGTGATCGGTCGTTCCGGCACGTCCGGATGAGGTTCGTCGCGGGTGATTTCGCGGTACCAGAGTGCGTGGTGTTTCTTCGCCCAGGCGCGGCTGACCCAACCATGCAGCATCGCGTCCACCGAGCCCTTGATCCACAGGCCGGCGTAGATGTGAATGATGATGCTCAAGATCAGCACAAACCCGGCCAGCGCATGCAGGAGCATCGCCCAGCGGATCACAGTGATGCCGAAATACGCACTGAAATACGCGCGCCAGATCACCAGCCCGGTGAACAGCAAACCGAGCATGCACAGCAGTAAAGTCCAGAACAGCAGCTTCTGCCCGGCGTTGTACTTGCCCACCGGCGGCACACTTTCTTCGTCGTTGACCAGCACCCGATCGATGCGGCGCATCCACTTCCAGTCGTTGTCGATAAAGAAGTTCGCGCGCCAGAAGCGCAACACCAGGCCGAGGAACAACACGAACATCAGCACGCCCATGAACGGGTGCAGAATCCGTGTCCACGGCCCGCCGCCGAACAAGTGGGTCAGCCAGAACATCGACGGATGAAACAACGCCAGCCCGGACAGCCCGGCCATGAAGAACAGAATCGCCACCAGCCAGTGATTGGTGCGCTGGTTGGCGGTGTAGCGCAGGATCGTCTTGTTGCTCATGGCCGGTCCTCCCCGCGTGGATCGAAGGTGTGCACCGCTGGATCAACCACGTGCACCGAGGTATCCGGCGGCGCTGGATGATCATCCTCTTCAGTGCGGTTCGGCCCGATACGCACGTAGTGGAAGAACCCGGCCAGCACCGCCGCGCCCATCGCCAACAGGCCCAGCGGTTTGCTGATGCCTTTCCACAAGCCCACCAGCGGGCTGATGGTCGGCGCATCCGGCAACCCGGCGTAGATCTTCGGCGTGTCGGCGTGGTGCAACACGTACATCACGTGGGTGCCGCCGACGCCTTCCGGGTCGTACAGACCGGCGTTGTCGAAGCCACGGCTTTTCAGGTCGACGATGCGTTCGGCGGCGTGTTCCTTCATGTCTTCCTTGCTGCCGAAGACAATCGCGCCGGTCGGGCAGGTTTTCACGCAGGCCGGCTCCAGCCCCACCTCCACCCGATCCGAACACAAGGTGCACTTGTAGGCCTTGTGGTCCTTCTGCGAAATCCGTGGAATGTTGAACGGGCAACCGGTGATGCAGTAGCCGCAGCCGATACAGTGGTCCTGATCGAAATCGACGATGCCGTTGGCGTGCTTGATGATCGCCCCGGGGCTCGGGCATGCCGCCAGGCACCCCGGCTCGGCGCAATGCATGCAGCCGTCCTTGCGGATCAGCCACTCAAGGTTGCCGGCGTCGGTTTCGTGTTCGGTGAAGCGCATCAAGGTCCAGGTTTCTGCGCTCAGGTCCTGCGGGTTGTCGTAGGTGCCATGGTTGTGGCCGACCTCGTCGCGCAGCTCGTTCCATTCCGAGCAGGCGACCTGGCAGGCCTTGCAGCCGATGCACTTGGTGGTGTCGATCAGCTTGGCGACTTCCTGCTGATTCCTCACCGAGGGCGGCACCGTGGTGGTGGCCGAGCGGGCAATGATGTCTTGGCTGGCCATTTATAGTTTCTCCACGTTGACCAGGAATGACTTGGATTCCGGGGTCTGTGTGTTGCCATCGCCGAGGAACGGCACCAGGGTGTTGGTCAGGTAACCGTGACGCGTCTGACCGGTGAACCCCCAGTGCAGCGGGATGCCGATCTGATGCACCACCTGGCCGTTGACCTGCAGCGGCCGGATGCGTTTGGTCACCACCGCGACCGCCTCGATGAACCCGCGCTTGCAGCTGACCCGCACCCGATCCCCGGCGGCGATGCCCTTCTCCTTCGCCAGCACTTCGCCGATTTCGACGAACTGCTCGGGCTGGGCAATCGCATTCAACTTGCAATGCTTGCTCCAGAAGTGGAAGTGCTCGGTCAGCCGGTAACTGGTGCCGGCGTACGGGAAGTCCTTGGCTTCGCCGAGGCTTTCCCAGACCGAATCGAAGATCCGCGCCGCCGGGTTGCTGGTGGCTTTCTTGTTTTGCGGGTGCAGCGGGTTGATGCCGATCGGCGTCTCGAACGGCTCGTAATGCTCGGGGAATGGCCCTTCGTTCATCTTGTCGACGGCGAAGAACCGCGCCACGCCTTCGGGGTTCATGATGAACGGGTTCATCCCGGCTTCCGGCGGCACATCGGCCTTGTAGTCCGGCACGTCGGTGCCGCCCCAGGCCTTGCCGTTCCACCAGACGAGGCGTTTTTTCGGATCCCACGGTTTGCCCGCGACGTCCGCCGAAGCGCGGTTGTAGAGAATCCGCCGGTTGGCCGGCCACGCCCAGGCCCAGCCCAGATGCTGGTGCATGCCATACGGGTCGGCGTTGTCGCGCCGGGCCATCTGGTTACCGGCCTCGGTCCAGCTGCCGGCGAAAATCCAGCAGCCGGATGCGGTGCTGCCGTCGTCCTTGAGCTGGGCGAACGCCGCCAGTTGCGAGCCGGCCTTGACCGTCGCGCCGCTGGCATCGGTGAAGTCGGCCATGGCGCTGCCGTTGATTTCCTTCGCCAGTTCCTCCGGCGATGGCTCGTCCGGGATCTTGTACGGCCACGACAGTTTCAGCAGCGGGTCGGGGAATTTGCCGCCCTCGGCCTGATAACGCTTGCGCAGGCGCAGGAACAGCTCGGTCATGATGCGAATGTCGGTCTGCGCTTCGCCCGGGCCGTCGGCGCCTTTCCAGTGCCATTGCAGCCAGCGGCTGCTGTTGACCAGCGAACCGTCCTCCTCGGCAAAACACGTCGTCGGCAGGCGAATGACTTCGGTCTGGATCTCGGCGCTTTTCACGTCGTTGTACGGCCCGACGTTCTGCCAGAACTCCGAGGTCTCGGTGGCCAGCGGGTCCATCACCACCAGCCACTTGAGTTTCGCCAGCGCGCCCATCACGCGGTTCTTGTCCGGCAACGCGGCGATCGGGTTAAACCCTTGGCACATATAACCGTTGACCTTGCCCTGGCTCATCAGGTCGAACATTTTCAGGACGTCGTAGTTGGGGATGTCCAGTTTCGGCAAATGGTCGTAGAGCCAGTTGTTCTCGACGGTGGCATTGGCGCCGTACCACGACTTCATCAAGCTGACGTGGAATTTGCTGTAGTTCTGCCAGTAGGACAACTGCCCCGGGCGTAGCGGCATCTGCGTGCGTTTTTTGATGTAGGCGTTGTAGTCCTGCTCGGCATCGCTGCCCAGGGTCAGATAGCCCGGCAGCGCGTTGGACAACAATCCAAGGTCGGTCAGGCCCTGAATGTTCGAGTGCCCGCGCAAGGCATTGACGCCTCCGCCCGGCATGCCGACGTTGCCCAACAGCAGTTGCACCATGGCCGCGCTGCGGATGATCTGCGCGCCGATCGAGTGTTGCGTCCAGCCCAAGGCATAGAGAATGGTCATGGTCTTGCCGGGCGTGGAGCACGTGGCAATCTCATCCCAGATTTTCTGCATGGCATCGACCGGCATGCCGCAGATCTGGCTCGCGAGTTCGATGTTGTAGCGGCTGTAATGCTGCTTCATCAATTGATAGACGCAGCGCGGATCCTGCAGCGTCGGGTCGACCTTGGCGAAACCGTCCTCACCCAACTCGTAACCCCAGCCGGACTTGTCGGTGTAGCTGCGCTTGGCCGCGTCGTAGCCGCTGAAGATACCGTCTTCAAAGCCATAGCCAGCTTTGACGATGAACGAGACGTCGGTGTAGTTGCGCACGTATTCGTGCTGGATCTTGTCCTCGGTCAGCAGGTAATTGATCAACCCGCCCATGAAGGCGATGTCGGTGCCGGTGCGGATCGGCGCGTAATAGTCGGCCACCGAAGCGGTCCGGGTAAAACGCGGGTCGACCACGATCAGCCGGGCGGCGTTGTGTGCCTTGGCCTCGGTCACCCATTTGAAGCCGCACGGATGCGCTTCTGCTGCGTTGCCGCCCATTACCAGAATCAGATTCGCGTTGGCGATATCGGTCCAGGTATTGGTCATGGCACCACGGCCGTACGTCGGGGCAAGACTTGCCACCGTCGGGCCGTGTCAGACACGCGCCTGGTTATCGAACCCCAGCATGCCGAGACTGCGAATCACCTTCTGGGTGATGTAACCCGCTTCGTTGGACGCTGCCGACGCCGCGAGGAACCCGGTGGTGAGCCAGCGGTTCACCGTTTGCCCGGTGGCGTTCTTCTCGATGAAGTTGGCGTCGCGGTCGGCCTTCATCAGGTCGGCGATGCGATCCAGCGCCTCGTCCCAACTGACCCGGGTCCATTCGCTGCTGCCGGGCTTGCGCACCTGCGGGTATTGCAGGCGCCCCGGGCTGTGAATGAAGTCCAGCAGGCCCGCGCCTTTCGGACACAGGGTGCCGCGGTTGACCGGGTGGTCGGCGTCGCCCTCGATGTGAATGATATTTTGCGCGACGTTCTTCGCGGCATCGCCCTGGCTGTACATGATCAACCCGCAACCGACCGAGCAATACGGGCAGGTGTTACGGGTTTCATGGGTGTGGGCGAGCTTGAAGTGACGCACCTGCTCGGCGAAGGCAGGCGTCGGGGCCATGCCCAACGCGCCCAGGCTAGAGCCTGCAAGGCCGATACCGGCGACCTTGAAGAATTGACGACGGCTGAGATCCATCGTGCACTCCTGATCAGGTGGAACCCGGTACTGCTGCCGGGCTTTTTCTGGACAAACACGGTTACGGCAGGATGGCTGCCGACTTTTTCACTGTAGACAATGACCACACACTCTGTGTGAAAACCGACCGTCGGCCGTTTGTCGGATCATCCCATTGCCCTGTAGGAGCTGCCGCAGGCTGCGATCTTTTGATCTTGTTTTTAACAATCAAAAGCAAAAGATTGCAGCCTTCGGCAGCTCCTGCAGGGGTTCCGGGTTTATCATGGCGCCCATGAACAACCCGCCTTCACGAGACCGCGCATGACTTTCGATTTTGATCAGGTATTCGACCGCCACAACACCGGCAGCACCAAGTGGAGCCGCTACCCGGCCGATGTCTTGCCGATGTGGGTCGCTGACATGGATTTCGCCGCTCCGCCGGTGATCATCGAGGCGTTGCAGCAGCGCCTGCTGCACCCGCTGGTGGGTTACAGCGTGGCCCAGGACAATCTGCGTGAAGCCATCGTCGCCGACCTGTGGAACAAGTACGCCTGGCAGGTCAAACCACAGGAGCTGATTTTCCTGCCGGGCGTCGAATCCGGTTTCAACATGGCTTTGAAAGCCCTGGTGCAGCCGCAACAGAACGTCGTGGTGCAAGTGCCGAACTACCCGCCGCTGCGCCATGCACCGGGGCATTGGGGGCTGAACAAGGTCGAGCTGGAATTCGTCGCCCAGGCTGACGGCACTTATGCCACGCCACTGGATGCATTGAGTCAGTCTCTAGCCAATGGCGGCGCCCTGCTCCTGAGCAACCCGCACAACCCGATTGGCAAAGTGTTCACTGCGCAAGAGCTGACGGACATCGCCGACATCTGCATGGCGCATGACGCCTGGATCATCTCCGACGAGATCCACGCCGAGCTGTGCTTCGATGGCCGCGTGCACATTCCGACCGCCTCCCTGAGCCCGGAAATCGCCAAACGCACCATCACCCTGATGTCGGCCAGCAAGGCTTACAACATCGCCGGCCTCAAGACCTCGTTCATGATCATCCAGGACGCCGCCCTGCGCGAACGCGTCAACCACGCCCGTTGTGGCATGGTCGACAGCGTCAACCCGCTGGGCATGGAAGCCACCCGCGTCGCCTACAGCGAAGGCGCGCCGTGGTTGGCTGAGCTGAAAACCTACCTGCAAGCCAACCGTGACTGGCTGGTTGAAGCGGTACGCAGCCGTTTGCCGGGCGTGACCATCAACGTGCCGCAAGGGACCTATCTGGCCTGGCTCGATTGCTCGGCGCTGGACCTGGACAACCCACAGCAGTTCTTCCTCGAACAGGCCAAAGTCGGTCTGAGCGCCGGTGTGGATTTCGGCGACCAGCACCAACAGTTCGTGCGCCTGAACTTCGGCTGCCCGCGTTCGTTGCTCGAAGAAGGCATCAGCCGCATGGAGCACGCGCTGACTCAGCGCATTACCTAAGAACACCACATACCCCTGTAGGAGCTGCCGCAGGCTGCGATCTTTTGATCTTGTTTTTACAATCAAAAGCAAAAGATCGCAGCCTGCGGCAGCTCCTACAGGGGCTTTGTGTTTGCAGTTGATGTGCAGCGCAAATCCGATCGAACTCACGGCAAACCGTCCGGGTCAACCCCCATACCTGCCCCTGAGACCTCGGAGACTTGCGATGACCGACTATCCAAAACCACCCTTCCCCGCACAAGCTCAAGCCGTTCCCGGCTCGCAACGAAAAATGCAGCCGTACCCCGATTGTGGCGAGCAAAGCTATGTCGGTTCCGGGCGGCTGGCCGGCAAGATTGCGTTGATCACCGGCGCCGACAGCGGTATCGGTCGCGCCGTGGCGATTGCTTTCGCCCGTGAAGGTGCAGATGTGGCCGTGGCTTATCTCAATGAACATGAAGACGCCAAGGAGACCGCGCGCTGGGTCGAACAGGCGGGCCGCCAGTGCCTGCTGCTGCCCGGCGACATCGCGCAAAAAGCCCATTGCCAGGCGCTGGTCGACAAGACCGTCGAACGCTTCGGGCGCATCGACGTGCTGGTCAACAACGCCGCGTTCCAGATGACCCACGAAACCTTCGAAGAAATCCCCGACGAGGAATGGGTGATGACCTTCGACGTCAACATCACCGCGATTTTTCGCCTGTGTCAGGCGGCGATCAAACACATGCGCCCCGGGGCGTCGATCATCAACACCAGCTCGATCAACTCCGATCTGCCCAAACCCACGCTGCTGGCCTACGCCACCACCAAAGGCGCGATTGCCAACTTCACCGGCGGTCTGGCGCAGATGCTCGGGCCGCAGGAAATCCGCGTGAACTGCGTGGCCCCGGGGCCGATCTGGACGCCGTTGATCGTCTCGACCATGCCCGATGAGGAAGTGCAGAATTTCGGCGGCAACACCCCGCTCGGCCGCCCCGGGCAACCGGTGGAAGTGGCGCCGATCTACGTGCTGCTGGCCTCGGACGAAGCCAGTTACATCACCGGCCAGCGCTATGGCGTGACCGGCGGCAAGCCGATGCTGTGACCGTCCGCGAGAAAAACTGAACCCGGCGCCATGACGTCCCTCCATACCTTTAAGAGCCCCCAACCGGTCCTCAGGATCAGGAGGTCGTCATGTCCGCCCCACTCGTCAAACTCTTCACCCAACCCAACTTCGCCTGGACTGATATCCGCCGCGAAGAAGAAGCCCATCCAAGGCACTACCTGGCCCATCTGCTGTTATTGGCGCTGATTCCGCCGGTCTGCCTGTTTTTCGGTACCACGTATGTCGGCTGGAGTCTGGCGGCCGGCGAGACCGTGCGTTTGAGCACCGCCAGCGCCCTGCAACTGAGCATTCTGCTGTACGTGACGATTGTCGCCGGAGTCGCGGTCATCGGCGGGTTCATCCGCTGGATGTCGCGAACGTTCGACGCACGCCCCACGCTTAACCAGTGCATCGGCTTTGCCGCTTACACCGTGACGCCGTTTTTCGTTGCCGGCATCGCCGGACTCTATCCAAGTCGCTGGCTGGCGATTCTGGTGCTGGGCGCCGCTTCGGTGTATTCGACGTTCTTGCTGTTCGTCGGCCTGCCGACCTTCATGCACGAGCGCAGGGAGCAGGGTCTGCTGTATTCGGCCTGCGTGTGGGGTGTCGGCCTGCTGGTGATGGTGACCATTCTGCTGTCGATGATTCTGCTGTGGTTCAACGTGCTCTCGCCGGAGTACTTGCGCTCGACCGTGGGTTAATCCCATGCAAACGCTGTCCGCCGTCGGCAGCCGCTCATGAGCTTTATCGTGTGGGTCGCGGTGCTCGGCGCCGTGCTGCTGACCCTCGCGCTGACCTCGTCGTACCTGCGCTGGATGCCAGTCACCACGTCGGCCGTGTGCCTGTTGCTGGGAATCGGCATCGGCCCGAGCGGGCTCGATCTGCTGAAGCTGTCGGTGGAAAACGCTGCGGTGTGGATGGAGCACCTGACGGAAGTCGCGGTGCTGTTTTCGCTGTTTGTCTGCGGGCTCAAACTGCGTCTGCCGCTGCGCGATAGACGCTGGCGGATTGCATTTGGCCTGGCAGGACCGGTAATGGTGTTGACCATCGCCGGGGTCAGCCTGTTGCTGCATTGGGGCCTGCAATTGGCTTGGGGGCCGTCGCTGCTGATCGGGGCGATTCTGGCACCGACCGACCCGGTGCTGGCCGCGCTGGTGCAGGTCAACGATGCACGGGACGTCGATAGCGTGCGTTTTGGCCTTTCCGGTGAAGCAGGACTCAATGACGGGATTGCCTTCCCGTTCGTGATTCTCGGGCTATTGCTGTTGCAGGCCGAGGCGCACCCCGGCGCCCTGACCGATTGGTTGCTGCACAATGTGCTGTGGGCAGTGCCGGTCGGTTTGTTGACCGGTTACTGGATGGGCCGCGGCATTGGACGGTTGACGCTGTCGCTGCGCATTCGCAACGACGACAGCACCCTGAGCCCGAACGATTACCTGGCGCTGTCGCTGATTGCGTTGGCCTACGTGGGCGCGGACGCGATCGGCGGTTATGGCTTTCTGTCGGTGTTCGCCGCCGGCCTGGGCTTGCGTCAGGAAGAAGTGAAATCCACCGGCGCCAGCCAGCCCCCTGCCGAACATCTGGTGCAACCGGTGGTGGGTCATCAGCACA
Source organism: Pseudomonas sp. MG-9 (assembly GCF_018729515.1). NCBI lineage: Bacteria > Pseudomonadati > Pseudomonadota > Gammaproteobacteria > Pseudomonadales > Pseudomonadaceae > Pseudomonas > Pseudomonas sp. MG-9. The sequence continues at coordinate 550,557 of NZ_JAHHZH010000001.1, read as the reverse complement.
TCGAACCGCAGCACGCGGTACACGGTGATACCGAACGCCTGGAAAGCAGTCAGGTCGCCGCCGGGATCATGATGGGCGACATGCTGTCGTTCGGCAGCCTGGTGGAACGGGCGATGGAAGTGTTTCTGGTGACCCTGCTCGGCGTGGTGCTGGTGGCGCATTGGGACTGGCGAGCGCTGCTGGTGGGTGCGGTGCTGTTCTGCGTGGTGCGCCCGGCCTGCGTGGCGCTGATGCCGTGGGGCGCGTTGCTCGATGCACGTCAGCGACTGTTGATCAGTTGGTTCGGCATTCGCGGCATCGGCAGCCTGTTCTACCTGTTCTATGCCTTGAACCATGGCCTGAGCGCCACGGTCGCCACGCTGTGCACCGACCTCACCCTGTCAGTGGTGGCGCTGAGCATTTTGCTGCATGGCATCAGCACTCAGCCGATCCTGGCCCGCTACGAACAACGGCAAAAACGAAAAAACTGATTTCTCCCGCACATGTTCTCCGGTTAATCCATCGAATTTTCTTCTAAAAATAAATGGATCCCTCTGCAAATCCTCGCAGTCACAACCATAACCCCTCGCAGAATGCACTCGGCGGGGTCCGGCAGGTTCGGTTCCCCTGCGGCTTGCAGCCTATGAAAAGGAATCTTTGGATAACAAGGTTACGGTCATGAAAGAATGCTCGACTCCTGCACAAATCAAGGCTTGCAGGGCTTTGGCCCTGGAACGCAATCGTCAATTGTTCGAAGACGCCCATGCCCTCAACCGAGCGGCCCACGAGCTGCTGGAGGCGGACAACCTGGATATCGAACAGTTTGAGCGCTATCGAGCGCTGCGCCGCAAAGCCGATGCGAAGTTCGAGGATGCCATCGACCATTTGTGTGTCCTCAACGAGGACTTCCCGCCGATCCCGGTGTCGCCGCATCACTCGCAAGAATTACGGCGGCAGCTTGAAACCGTCGAATAAAAACCGCCCAAAGAAAAAGCCCGGCTGCGAAGTCCTAATGCTGTTCACTTAAGCCCGACACTGTGACTGTGGCGAGGGAGCTTGCTCCCGCTGGGCTGCGTAGCAGTCCCTCTTTTGGGGCCGCTTCGCGACCCAGCGGGAGCAAGCTCCCTCGCCACGGGTTTCAATTGAACGCAAAATTTCTTAAGTGAGCAGCATTAGGCGGCGAAGTCCGGGCTTTTTCTTTGGGCGTTGATCAGTCTCAGGGGTTGGTCACTTGAATGAACACCGCGTAGGCCCCCAGCAGAATCCAGAACGTGGCAAAAATCCATGGCGTGCGCACCGAAAACAGCAACGACTTGCGATAGCCCTTGTGGCTCGACTCCATTTCACTGAACAGCGGCGATTCGTCGTAGGCCAGGCCCATGATCGGTTCGCTGTGCAGCAACTCGCTTTGCTTGTAGTGCCAGTGATCGATGATGTCGTAGGCCGCGCGAATGCCCGGCCAGGCGTTGAGCGAGCTGAGCAGCCCGAGCAGCGCCAAAAACGGCGGCACCACCAGGGTGAACAGCTTGCCCCACTCGGGGTTGAGGTTGGCCATGCACGAGGCAAAGGCAATCACCAGAAACGACTGCGCCGCCAGATAGGCGTCGGTGCGGTTGGCGAGGATGCTGGTTTCGTACTGGATTTCCTTGCGATAGAAATCCAACCGCTCCTTGGGCGAACCGAACATTTTCGCGTTGTGTTCGGTCAGCACTTCTTCGGCAGTAGGCTGGGTCAGTATGCGAGGCAAGGGACACACGCTCCGGGACAGGGAAAGTGTTTAGAAGCACCCCGTCGCGCACTAGTTCAGCCGGATGTATCGCCCGGTCACTTCATCGACTGGGCGATGATTTCCACCAGATTGAGCTGAGTGAACGGTTTGGGCAGGCGCGGCAACTGAGCAGCAAAGCCTTCGAGGCGTTCGGCGTACCCGGTCGCCAGAATGATCGGCAGGTCCGGTTTGAGCAGCCGCACCGCGTGGGCCAGTTGCGCACCGCTCATCTGCGGCATGGCCATGTCGGTGATCATCAGGTCGATGACTTCGCCCTGATCGAACAGCGCCAGCGCGCTGGTACCGGAGGTGGCGCTGACGACGCGATGCCCGAGGTCTTCGAGCAGCAACGTGGTGCTGGTCAATACCAGCGAATCGTCGTCCACCACCAACACGCTGAGCCGTGGCACCGTAACCGGTTCCGCGGTCGGGTACACCGATGGCGTCTTCACACCGTCCGCCGCGACCGGTAACCACAGTTCCGCCTCCGTGCCATGGCCCTTCTGGCTCTTGAGAATAAAGCGGCCACCGAGTTGCTCGATGAATCCATGCACCATCGACAGCCCCAGCCCGGTGCCCTTGCCCAGGCCCTTGGTGGTGAAAAATGGATCCCGGGCCGACGCCAGCGTGTGCTCGTCCATGCCTTCGCCGGTGTCGCGCAGACTCAGGCAGACATAACGCCCCGCCGCCAGGTTTGAATGACTTTGTTCGAGGATCACTTCCGGCCGCGCCGTGATCAGCACGCTGCCGCCATCGGGCATGGCGTCCCGGGCATTGGTCGCCAGATTGAGCACCGCCAGCTCCAGCTGGTTGGTATCCGCCAGCACTCGCTCCAGCCCTTCGGGCAGGCAGGTTTCGATTCTGATTCCCGGCCCCAGCGAACTGCGCAACAGGCCGGTAATGCCTTGCACCAGTTTTGCGATATCGACCGGCTCGGTCTTGAGTTCCTGACGGCGGGCAAAGGCCAGCATGCGCTGGGTCAGTGACACGCCACGCAACGCACCCTGGGTGGCGTTTTCCAGCAGGCGGTTGATTTTCGGGTCGTCACCGACGCGCTTGCGCACGATCTCAAGGTTGCCGAGGATCACGGTCAGCAGGTTGTTGAAGTCATGGGCGATGCCGCCGCTGAGTTGGCCGATGGCCTGCATCTTCTGCGCCTGAAACAATGCTTCCCGGGTTTTTTCCAGTGCCTGCTGCGACTGATGGACCTCTGTCACATCGCGAGTAATTTTAGCGAAACCGAGCAACGTCCCGGTTTCGCCGCGAATGGCATCGACCACCACATGGGCGAAAAACCGGCTGCCATCCTTGCGCACCCGCCAGCTTTTGTTTTCGAAACGTCCTTCCCGCGCCGCGGTCTCCAGCGCCCGTTGCGGCTCGCCGCGCTCACGGTCTTCAGCGGTGTAAAAAATCGAAAAATGCTCGCCGATGATTTCTTCCGGCCGATAGCCCTTGATCCGCTGTGCACCCTGGTTCCAGTTGGACACCCGGCCATCGGGGCTGAGCATGTACAGGGCGTAGTCGGTCACCCCCTGCACCAGCAGGCGGAACTGCTGCTCGCTTTGCTTGAGGGTCTCTTCGGCCATCTTGCGGTCGGTCAGGTCGCGGGTGATCTTGGCAAAGCCCAGCAGTGTGCCGTCCGGATCGATGATCGGATCGATCACCACGTGCGACCAGAAATGCGTACCGTCCTTGCGCACCCGCCAGCCTTCGCCTTCGAACCGCCCTTCGCGGATTGCCGTGTCCAGCGCACGTTGCGGCAAACCCGCGGCGCGGTCCTGCGCGGTGTAGAAGCGCGAGAAATGCGCACCGAGAATCTCTTCTTTCTCGTAGCCCTTGAAGCGTTTGGCGCCGGAGTTCCAACTGGTGATGATGCCGTCCGGGTCGATCATGTAAATCGCATAATCGACCACCGCATCGATCAGCAGACGAAAACGCATCTCCTCGATCGCGGCGGTTTTGCTCGGGTTATCACTCATCAGGTTCACCGCTGGTTTTTGTTAGCCCAAGTATGCGGAAAACCGGCGCCTTGGGAAGATGCAAACGCGCTTCAATCGAAAGGCCACAGGCGCGGCGTTCAACGATTTAGACCTTTGACAATGCGTGAGAGCAAGGCGTTGTAAACAAATGCAGGAATATGCTCGGCCTGTTGAACGTTTTTCGCCTCGCGCGATGGCAGCGACAGAAGCTGGCGCTTCATCCTGCCGGGATCGTTGGTTTTTCGCCTGCGCCGAGGGACCACCAGCGTGGCAACAGTTGCTGGACGCGCGGCTCGGCAAACCGGTCATCGATCAGCATCACCACGCCGCGATCCTGTCGCGTGCGGATCACCCGTCCGGCGGCCTGCACCACTTTCTGTACGCCCGGATACAGATAGGTGTAGTCGTAGCCGGCACCGAAAATCGCCGCCATGCGGCGTTTCAACTGTTCGTTGACCGGGTTGAGCTGGGCCAGCCCCAACGTGGCAATGAACGCTCCGATCAGACGCGCTCCCGGCAGGTCGATCCCCTCGCCGAACGCACCGCCCAGCACAGCGAAGCCGACGCCCTGGCTCTCGGCGGTGAACTGGTCGAGAAACGCCTGCCGCTGCCCTTCCGCCATGCCCCGGGACTGCTGCCACAAGTTGATGTGTGGATGCCGTTGGGCGAGCAGTGTCAGCACCTGTTGCAGGTAATCGAAGCTGCTGAAAAACGCCAGGTAATTGCCCGGGCGGTCACTGAACTGGCGGGCGATCAGCTCGACGATCGGCTCCAGCGACGCCTGACGGTGATTGAAGCGCGTGGAAATCCGGCTGACGATCTGCACCTGCAATTGCTCGGCACTGAACGGCGATTCCACGTCGATCCATACCGTGTCGGCAGGCGTGCCCAGCAAATCGGCGTAATAGTGTCGCGGGCTCAGCGTCGCCGAGAACAGCACGCTGCTGCGTGCCGCTTTCAGGCGTGGGCCGATGAACGCGGCCGGCACCACATTGCGCAGGCACAATTGCGACAGCGGCCGTTTGCGGTCGAGGTCGCGCTTGCTGATGTCGAACAGGAAATGCTCGTCGAACAGCTCCGCCACCCGGCCGAACTGCAGCATGTCGAAATAGAAGGTCTGCAGGGCGTTGTCGAGCCCCTGCGGATGATCATTGAGGTAATCGCCGATGGCCGCGCTGCACAGGGACACCGCTTGCAGCAGTTTTTCCGGCGCCTTGTCGTAGGCCTGATACGGCGCCAGTTGTGGCTGATGCAACGCGTTCCATTCACGGTTGAGCCGTTGCAGGGATTTTTTCAGGGCCTCGGGGGCCGACTTGCGCACGCTGGCCAGGGCTGCCTGATCGAGACTGGCGCTGTACATCGACCGCCCGCGTTCGACCAGGTTGTGCGCTTCATCGGCCAGGACCGCGACTTTCCACTGATTGAGCTGGGCGAGGCCGAACAGCAGCGCGCTGAAATCGAAGTAATAGTTGTAGTCCGCCACCACCACGTCAGCCCAACGGGCCATTTCCTGGCTCAGGTAGTACGGGCAAACCGTATGCTGAAGGGCGACTTCGCGCATCGCCGCCTGATCGAGCAGATTGATCCGGCTGGCCGCTTCCCGGGCGTCGGGCAGGCGATCATAGAACCCTTGGGCCAACGGGCAGGACTCGCCGTGACAGGCCTTGTCCGGGTGTTCGCAAGCCTTGTCCCGGGCGACCATCTCCAGCACCCGCAACGGCAAGCTTTCACACTGATCGAACAACACCTGACTGGCATCCAGTGCCAGTTTGCGTCCCGGGGTCTTGGCGGTCAGGAAGAACACCTTGTCCAACTGCTGCGGCGCCAGGGCCTTGAGCATCGGGAACAGCGTGCCGAGGGTCTTGCCGATGCCGGTGGGTGCCTGGGCCATCAGGCAGCGGCCAGTGCTGACTGCCTTGAACACCGACTCGGCCAGATGCCGCTGGCCGGGGCGAAAGTCCGCGTGGGGAAAGACCAACGTCTGCGCTGCCCGATTACGCGCCTCTCGATGAGCCATTTCCTGCTCGGCCCAAGCCAGGAACAATCGGCACTGCGCCTCGAAAAAGCCCTGCAAGGCTGACGCGCTGAAGGCTTCGACCAGGCAGGTTTCCTTCTCGCTGACGATGTCGAAATACACCAGCGCCAGATTGATCTGCTCAAGGGCCAGCTTGCGGCACATCAGCCAGCCGTAGATTTTCGCCTGCGCCCAGTGCAACTGGCGATGGTTGGCCGGCTGCTTGCTCAGATCGCCGCGATAGGTTTTGACTTCTTCCAGGCAGTTCTGCGCCGGGTCGTAGCCATCCGCCCTGCCCTTGACTTTCAGTTGCAGAAACTCGCCTTCCAGCGCCACTTCGCTCTGGTACTTGTCGCTGCGCCGCGAGGCCACTGTACGGTGCCCGAGCATGCCTTCGAGCGCTGTCGGCGAGGGGGTAAATCGCAGGTCGAGGTCGCCGGTCTTGGCGGTGAACTCACACAGCGCGCGCACCGCAATGCTGTAGCTCAAGCGCTCTGCTCCGCCCATTGCACGTAACACACGGCGACCGGCATCTGGTGTTCGTGGCAGAACTCCAGCCAGCGCAGTTGATTGTCCTGCAAGCGGTCACCGGGGCCTTTGACTTCGATCATCCGATAGGTCTTGTGCTGCGGCCAGAACTGGATCAGGTCCGGCATGCCGGCGCGGTTGGCCTTGATGTCGAGCAGCAAGCGATTGAACCAGTGCTTGAGGTGTTCGGCCGGCAGACAGGCCAGCGCTTGTTCAAGCAGCTCCTGATTCAACGCGCCCCAGAACACGAACGGCGACTGCACGCCCCACTTGGCCACGAACCGCTCACGAATGGTCGCGGCATAACGGCCATCGTCGAGTTGGTCGAGACACGCCCGGAACAAATCGGCGCGGCGCTGCTGGAAGTCTTCATTGAGCAGGTCCACCGGCCCGCGTTGAAACGGGTGAAAGAACGCCCCCGGCAACGGCGCAAAAATCGCCGGCCAGCACAACAGGCCAAACAGCGAGTTGATCAGGCTGTTTTCCACGTAGTGCACCGGGCCGGCGTCTTCGTGCAGATGCGCCTGCACGTAGCACTCCACCGACAGTGCCGGGTCGGTGCGCGGCAATTGCAGATCAAGGCGCTCGACCGGTCGTGGCGCTGCACGTTTGAGCGGCGGCCCGCCGAGTTTGCGCCGCAGTCGCGGCAGCATCCGTTGCAGGCTCTGCTGTTCGGCGGCGCTTTCCGGCGCCTGTTCGGCCAGCGTGGCGAGTTCCAGCGCCAGTGCGTATTCGGCGCAGCGCTCCAGCACGCGGATCATCCGCTGTCGGGCACCGGGGTACGCGCACTCGCGGTAAATGTTCAGGGCCAGGGCAAACTCGCTGAGGCGCTCGCAATACTGGCCGATCTGGAACAGGACTTTGCCGCGCCGCCGTTGCAGCCACGGGTTGGCAAACTGCAGCGCGCTGAGCTGTTCGACGATGGTTTCCAGAGGTTCACCGGCCTCGAAGCGCAGCTGGCAATGATGCAGGAACAGGCAGGCGTCGACGTCTTCACGGCTGCGCAGGCCACGGGAGTCGGCGCAGAGCTCGACTTTTTCGTAGATAAAGATCCCGAGGTCGGCGAGCACGAATTCCGACCAGTCCTGATACAGGTTGCCGAAGAACATCAGGCGCAGGCGGTCGCAAAGGTCCATGATGGTCAGGCTGAACAAACGGTCGGCGAGCGTGGGCGCCCACTCGGACAGGCTGCGCGATTCGCTGAACTGCTCGGCCAGCGCTGGCAGCCAGTCGTCCTTGCGGCCCTTGGATTGCTCGATAAAGCCACCAAACGCCTGCAACAGTTCGGCCTTGAGCAACACGTCGAACACCTCGGCCACCGTCAACCGCGCCTGATCGTCGAGCCAGCCGTGACTCAGCAATGGTTGCGCGGCGTCGCTGATGTCACCGATTTCCGCGTAGTTGAGTTTGCCGAGGCGAAAATGCACGCCCTTGCGCATGACCATGCGCACCAGCAACCCTTGAGAGGCGCGGGGCAAGGCCTTGAAGTCGCGGATAAACCCGTGCTCGGATTCACTCATCACATCGGCATAGCGAAGCTCAAGCCAATCAAGCACTTGCCGGAAGTTGTTGAGGTAATAGAACGGATCGTCGAGGGGGTTGGCAGTCACGGGAATTCTGGGCCATGGCGAGCGAATACTGGTTATGCGTACAGATAGCAGCTCTGCCCGGTCGCGTGCAAACGGAAAAAGATCAATGGCAGCGGCAATCGGGATTTTTTCAGGGTGCCATCGAACTTTTCCCGGCTCAATGGCACCAACCGCGTTAGAGACCGAATACGGTCAATTCATATGCAATGAGGTATTTGAGGTGGGTATGAACATCAAGACTCTGGGTCTTCCCCTGGCGGTAGCGGCCCTGCTGGCATTGGGCGGATGCTCGACGCCGACCGTGGTGACCTTGCAGAACGGCACCCAGTATTTGACCAAGGACATGCCGAAAACCAAGACCAAGGACGGTTTCTATGAGTTCGAGGATATTTCCGGAGCCAAGGTGAAAGTCCGCGCCGATGAGGTCGCGACTGTACGCAAAGAAGACTGACACTCCGCTGTACCTGTAGGAGCTGCCGCAGGCTGCGATCTTTTGACTTTGATTTTATAAAACAAGATCAAAAGATCGCAGCCTGCGGCAGCTCCTACAGAGGTCAGTCAACGTGCTGGGTGTTACTCGAAAGCAGGCATGCCCGGCATGCTGTTATCGCATCTGAAGTACTGGCCGCCCCGGTGCACCAGTTCTGCTTGCAGACGTCGGCAGCGCTCCAGATCCTGCCGGGCCATGCGGTCGATGCTCAGGTTACCGGTGGTTTGCGGCTGTTTGCCGTCACCCAGGCGCAGGGTCACGAACGGCTGTTCGGGCTGGATCTGAAACAGGCTTTTCTCTTCGACCGGCTCGGCCACTTCGGTCTTCGCCGGTTTCGGCAGTTGATCGGTGCTGACTCCGTAACGGCTCAGAATGGAGGTTGGCGGCAGATCGGCCCAGGCATTGGCCGATAACAGCGCCAGTCCGACAATCCCGATATACCCCTTGACCCTTCTCACGTGTGCATCTCCTGTACTCAATGACGGCTAGCTATAGAACGTGTGTGCACGTACTGGCTTTAGGCCGCTTTTGCTGTTTGCAGAGCTTTTGAGTCAGGGTGTGGCTGTCGAGTCACTTTTGATACCGAGTTGTGGCGAGGGAGCTTGCTCCCGCTGGGGCGCGGAGCGGCCCTGAAAAACTTTAATGAGCGCTACGCACTCAATCGGGAGCAAGCTCCCTCGCCACAGGTTATTGATGCATCAGGCGATCACAACGCCATCGGCACTCAGGTTATTGAGCGCCACCCCCACCAGCGTCACCGAGTCATTGCCAAACGTCAGCACCGTGTCCTGTCCCACCGTCGCGGCATGCGCGCGGAAGTCGTCGGTGGGTAACACGCCCTGCACACCGAGGAACACCAGTTTGTCGTTGGACGTAAAGCCGACCACCCGGTCCTGACCGAACGCGCCGTTGAACAGGAACGTATCCGCCCCGCCCCCTGACTCCATCAGGTCATTGCCGGCGCCACCGACAAATACGTCGTTGCCAATGCCGCCGATCAAGTGGTCGCTGCCGTCCAGCCCGAACAGCCAGTCGCCGCCGGCATGCGCCTTGAGCGTGTCGGCGCCGCTGGTGCCTTTGACGCTGGACTCGTATTGAGTGACGTTATTACCGACCTTCAGGCCGCCGGCCGTCACGCTGTGGGTCACGTCGTCCTTGAACAGGCCCCAGAGGAAACCCGGCTCCTTGGTGACGAGGCTGCCGATGTCGCGGGTGATGCTGATCCCGCCATTGGCGTCGCGGATGTACAGGTTGCCGGCGCCGTCGTTGGCGAAGTCGAACTTGTTCACCGATTGCTGCAAGTCGAGGGTGTTGCTGCCGGCGCCACCGAGGACGACGTTGTAGCCGCCAGCGTCGCGGAAGGTGTCGTTGCCGGCGCGCCCTTCGAGGTAGTCGTTGCCGCTGCCGCCCTGGATCAGGTCATTGCTGTCGCTGCCGATGATGAAAGTGCTGCCCTTGTGGGTTTCGGCGTTGCGGTTGAGGTCCTGCACCCAGGTGTTGGCCCGCGCCGGGTCCGACAGGTTGGCGACGATGATCGTCGAGTCCTTGCTGGTCAGGTCGTAGAACTTCGACTCGATGATGCGGTTCATGCCGTCGCCGTATGCGGTCGGCAGGTGCGAGATCCAGGTCGGAATGTTGAGGATGGAGAATGGCAGCAGATTCCACGCGGTCGAGGCGTAGTGATCGTTGAAGCTGACGATGTTGTCGGTGGCCGATTCCTTGGGCGCGTCATGCACGCCGACCGAGGCGCCGGTGAAGGTCGAGCCGTCGAGGGCGCGGAACACCGGATCGTTTTCGTAACCGACATTGAGCACCTTGTCGGTGCTGCTCTGGGTGGGCGAGGCGTAGGCGATGTAGTTGGAGTCAGCGAAGAACCCGCCCCACTTGCCGCCACTCAGGTCAGCCATGCTGTTGACCGCCAGGCCGCCGAGGCTGTGGCCGCTGATGAGAACGTCCTTGCCGGTGAGGCCGTTGGCCTGGGCGAACGCCACCACATCATTGAGCAGATTGCCGAACGCTTCGCCGGCGTAGTTCTTGGCGTAATCCTTGGGGCCGAAGGCCGCCAGCAAGTCGTTGATCACGTCGCCGATGGAGTCGAGGATCAGGTTTTCCCGCGGGCCGCTGGTGCCGCGAAAGGCGATGCCGATTTCCGTGAGATGGCCCTGAGCGTCGTACTTGCCGAGGATTTCGACCTGAGCGGTGGTGTAACCGGCCTTCTCGCCGAAGAAGGTGCCGCGGGCATCGGTCTTGCCGTCGTAACCCAGTTGCGAGGCGGTGATCGGTGTCCAGCCGGCGTTTTTCACGGCTTCCAGGGCGAGTTTTTCCGAATCGGGGTTCCACGGGATGCCGGGAATCACCCCTTGGGAATCGGTGCCGCCAAGCAACGCCGTGACCAGCGTGGCGGGCAGGCCGAGGCCGAAGCCGTTGTGCTGATAACCGGCCGCAAAGCCGTTATCGAGGTTGTGGTAGGAATACAGCGTGATCGCCATGGCATCGCTGAACAACGCCTTGGAATCGGCTGTGCCGAAGTTCTTGTAGTCATACACACCCATTGCTATTGCCTCTCTTTTGTTGGAATTGTCAGAGATAGCTCACAGCCAGGGCGCCCCTCGCGGGCACGCCCCGGAGCATTTCAGTACTACTTGCACACAGCCCCTGTAGGAGCTGCCGAAGGCTGCGATCTTTTGACTTTGCTCTTCAAAGCAAATCAAAAGATCGCAGCCTCGTGTCACTCGACAGCTCCTACAGGACGAGTGCTTACGCGAACACGAAAGACGAGTCCGACAGGTTAGCCACTCCTACCCCCACCAGGGTCACGGCATATTCGCCAATCTTCAGCACGGTATCGGCCCCTGACTGCGCCGCATGCTGCTTGTAGTCGTAGCCCTGCCCCGCGCCTTCGACGCCCATGAACACCAGTTTGTCGCTGCCCTGATAGCCATTGATCGCGTCGAAACCGAACGCGCCACTGAACAGAAAGGTGTTGTTGCCACCCACCGCCGTCATCATGTCGTTGCCGGCGCCACCGACGAAGGTCACGTGGCCCTTGTCGCTGAGCAGCTTGTCATCGCCGCCCAGGCCGAACAGCCAGTCACCGTCGGCGCTGGCGTGCAGCGCATTGCCGTACGCATCGCCGTTGAGCGAATGGGTGTACTGGGTCAGTTCGCTGCCATTGCTCAGCCCCTTGGCGGTGACGCCCCAGGTGATCTCCTTGCTGCCCCACCACGAACCCGACTCCTTGCTCACCAGCGCGCCGATGTCGCGGGTCATGCTGATGCCGCCGTAGGCGTCGCGCACGTACAGCGTGCCGTCACCGTCGTTGGCGAAGCTGAAGTTCTGCAGCGGCTTCTGCAGCTCGAAGGTGTTGTGGCCCTGACCGCCGAGGAGGATGTTGAAGCCACCGTCATCGCGGAAACGATCATCGCCGCCCAGCCCTTCGAGGAAGTCGTTGCCCGCCCCGCCCTTGAGCCAGTCGCTGCTCTGGGTGCCGATGATGAAGGTGCTGCCGGTGTGCGGCTCGCCGCTGCGCCCCAGATCCTCGACCCAGGTCTTGCCCCGGGACGCCTCTTCCAGGTTGGAGACGATGATCGTCGAGTCCTTGTGCGTCAGGGGGTAGAACGTTGAGTCGATCACCCGGTTCAAGCCATCGGCATACCCCAGCGAGCCATGGGCCGACCAGTTCAGTGGATTGGCGATGCTGAACGGCACCAGGTTTTGCGCCGTGGATGCGTAGTTGTCGTTGAAGTTGACGATGTTGTCGGTGGTCGATTCATGCGGCCCGTCGTGTTTGCCCAGCGACCCACTGCTGAACGTGGTGCCGTCCAGGGCGCGGAACACCGGATCGTTTTCGTAACCGATGTTCAGCACGTTGTTGCCGGTGCTGCTCTGGGTTGGCGAAGCGAACGCAATGTAGTTGGCGTCCTTGAAGAACCCGCCCCAGTTGCTGCCACTCAACTCGGCCACGCTGTTGACCCCGAGACCGCCCAGGCTGTGGCCGCTGAACAACACGTCCTTGGCTGCGATGCCGTTGGCAATGGCGAACGCGGCGACGGCCTTGAGCAGGTTGTCGAAGGCGTTCTTCGCGTAGTTGCTCGCGTAATCCGACGGCCCGACAGCGGCCAGCAGATTGTTCTTCATATCGCCGAAGGTGTCGCTGTAACCCAGCCCGCCGGTGCCCCGAAAGGCCACGCCGATACCGATCAGCTTGCCGGCCGCGTCGTATCTGCCGAGCACTTCTGCCTCGGCGCTGGTAAAACCGTCCTTCTCGCCGAAGAACGTGCCTTGCGCCCCGACCTTGCCCTGATAACCCAGCGCCGTCGCGGTGACCGGCTTCCAGGCAGTGGCCGGCAAAGGCAGGCCTGTCGGGGTGTAGGCATACAGCGTCAGCGCGATGGCGTCGCTGTACAACGCTTTGCCATCGGCATTTTTATAATCGAACAATCCCATGTTGTGCCCTCTCTTCCTTCAAACCGGCAGCCCCACGAGGGGCTGCCGGTACGCTTTTAGAACTGCCAGTCGAGGGTCAGACCCACACCGTGGTCCTTCTCGTTGTTACCGATCAGTCCGTTGTAATCCAGGTTGACCCGGACATCGCGATTGAGCGCCAGCCCGGCACGCACACCGACCACTGCCGCATCACGATCCATTGACACACTCTGCACGGTGAAGGCGCTGTTGCCATTGGCGAACGCCAGGTGGCTGTCAGCATCGACGCTGCTCAGGTTGTGCTGCCAGCCGAGGGTTGCCCCCAGTTCCAGCTGATGTTTGTCCGACAGCGCGAAGGTGCGCTTGGCGCGGACGCCAAGGGTCGACAGCACCACATCGCGGTTGTCTTCTCCGCCCTTGAGCGTCGCTGCATCACCCTTCTCGGTGAAGCTTTCGGTGTTCAGGTGCACGTACGACAGATTGGCGAACGGCTCCAGATTCATCGGATGCAGGCGCAGATCGTAAGCCGCTTCGGTGAACACTTGAGTCGTCGCCGCATCGTGCTTGGTTTTCTCCTTGGCACTGACGCCGCCGAACTGCAGATCCCGTTTCACGTCCACGCGATGCCAGCTATAAGCCGCGCCTGCGGTCAGGCGCAGTGCATCGATCTGATGCCCCAGGTACGCACCCAGGTGGTAGCTGTCGACCGAGGCCGACGAATGCGTGCCGCCGCCCATGTTCAACGAACTGTCGCTATAACCGGTAACGAAACCCAGACGGGTATCTTCAGCAATCAAGCCGTCGACACCGGCCAGCAGACCGCCGATGGAGCTGTTGGAGTCGGCGTTCTCATGCCCGCCGTCGCTCTTGCCCCACGAACCCAGCACCTTGACCCAGGCGTTGCTGCGATCATCGGTCGGTGCGTCGGCATTGAACAGATCGCGCTCGCGCAGACGCTCGCCCACCGCTTCTCGCAGATAACGGCTGTCGTTGATCAGCAGCGTGCCAATCGCCGGGTGAATTTCCCCGGACAGTTGCTGGAACGCCTGTTGCGCCGAGGCTGCATTCGGCGACAGCAGCAGGGTTTCGAACAGCGCGTTGCCCGCGCCCAGACGCTCGGCAGCCGCACCGACCGCACGCTGGTTCGGCGTCAGGCCGACACTGGCGAACGACGCGCCATTGCGCCCCACGTCCAGTTGCACACCGTTGGCCGAGTACGCCAGGGTGCCGCCAAGGAACGCATAGTTCGGCAGCACTTGGCCGAACTGGCCTTGAATGCCACCGGCCGCTTGCAGGATGTTGAACTGAGTGCCCAGCAGGCTTTTCACTTGCGTGGTGCTGAGCAAGGTCGGGCTGTTTTCCAGCGACAGGCTGACGGTGGCACCATCAATCAGCGCTGTGCCACCGGCCACGATCTTGTCGCTGCTGGTCGGCGACACTTCCACCGCGTAGGTCGAACCGCGCTCGAAGGTCACGTCACCGGCCACGTTCAGCGTGCCAATGGAGTTGCCCGGCGCGACGGTACCGCCGCTTTTCGCGGTCAGTGCGCCGATGCGGCCGTTACCGCCGAGGATGCCGCTGTCGTTGACCGTGACTGCCGATGCCAACGAGCCGTTGATTGCCAGACGCCCCTGATTGACCAGGGTCGGGCCGCTGTAGGTGTTGTTGCCGGTCATCACCAGCGTGCCGATGCCCTGTTTGGTCAGGCCGCCGTGACCGGAAATGTCGTTGCGCCAGGTGTCGAGACCGCAAGTGATGTCGTTGCACACGCGCTCGGTCGGTTTGCCCTTGTCGATGATCGCGCCGATGCCGGGCAAATCTGCGACAAACTGGCCCGAACCGTAGGCACCCTGAATGCGGAACTCTTCGGGAATGTCCTGCTCGGTGACGAACATCGCCGGGCCATCAATGCCCTTGCGCAGGTTGATCATGCCCCAGCCGTACAAGGCGTCGATGCCCGGTGCGCCGAGGTCGGTGGCGGTGGTGCGCAATACCGTGGCGACCTGATCGCCAGTCATGTACGGGAAGCGTTCCATCAACACCGCCATTGAGCCGGCCACGTGCGGCGCGGCCATCGAGGTGCCGTTGTAATTTTTGTAGCCGGTGGTCAGGTTGTCGGCGTTGGTGCCGCTGATGATCGAGCTATAGATCTGCGTGCCCGGTGCCGCGACGCAGAAGCTCGCGGTGTAGCCGCAGCGCGAGGAGAACGTACTCATGATGTACGGGTTGGCGCTGGCCTGGTCCGGGTTCCTCTGCAACGCGGCGACGGTGATCCAGTTCGGCGCGATGTCCGGCACGAAGTACCCGAGGCCGGCGATGGCGTCCGGGTTGTTCAGGTTGTAATCGTTACCGGCGGCGAAAATCGTCACGATGCCGCTGCGGGCGGCGGCAATGGCGCCGTCGTAGGCACCGCCGGGTTTGGTGCCGAGCAGCGTGCGAATTTCGTTGAACTGCAATTGCGCGTCATTGACCGTGAAGTGCGGATACGCCGGGTCGCGGCCGCCGAGGTCGAAACGGTCAGTGATGCCGATGCCCCAACTGTTGTTGATGATCCGCGCGCCACTGGCGATCAGCGCATCCCAACCGGCCTTGTACACCGCGCCGTCGTTGCCACGGACGATGCCGTCTTCCGGGCCTGGGTCGCCGTTGTCGGCGCTGATGATCTGCGCACCGAACGCCACACCGTGCATCGGCCCGCCGTCACGGCTGCCGGCAGCGATACCACCGACATGGGTGCCGTGGGCACCGAGCTTGCCGTCGGAACCGACCGAGGGCGAACCGTCATAGCGGAACGCATCGCCGGCTTTGACCGGGATGTACGGGTCGGTGTATTCGCGGATCCCGCTGGTGACCAGGGTCACGACTTTATTGCTGCCGGAGAACTCCGGGTGCGCGGCGTACACCGGCTGGTCAAAGATCCCCAGTTTCACGCCTTTACCGGTGTAACCGGCAGCGTAAGCGTGATCGGCGCCAATGGCGCCCAGGCCCCACTCGGCCTGGAACTCGGCACTGCGCCAACTGGCGGGATCGCCGGTGCGACCGTTTTCCACGTAAGGCGCCGCGTGCGCGGTGCCCCAGGTGGTCAATGCGCAGAGTACGGCGCAGTTGAGGGTTTTCATGGCGAAGCGACCACCCGTTTGCGCGGGGGTATTGTTGTTATTCATCCAGCGACCTTCCTTAGTGTTGTTGAGAAAAATCCGTTTACTTCAATCTCATGAATGCTGCTTTTTGTGGCCAGGGAGCTTGCTCCCGCTGGGGCGCGAAGCGGCCCCTGCATTTTCCCAGTCGAACCCGGTTTGTCGGATTTGCGACTGCTACGCAGCCGAGCGGGAGCAAGCTCCCTCGCCACTGGTATGTGCCCACGGAACCTGTAGGAGCTGCCGCAGGCTGCGATCTTTTGATCTGGCTTTTAAAAGATCGCAGCCTGAGGCAGCTCCTACAGGGGGGCGCGTACCCCCTCCGTCAGAACTGCCAGTTCAGGCTCAGCCCCACGCCATGGCTCTTCTCGCGGTTGGCGAGTTGCCCGTTGTAATCAAGGTTGACCCGCACGTCCTTGCTCAACGCCAGGCTGGCTTGTACGCCCACCAGCGCGGCATCGCGCACCAGCGCCGAACTCTCTACCGCGTACGGTGTGCTGCCGCTGGCAAAACGCAGATGCTGTTCGGCGTCGATGTCGCTGAGGCTGTGCTGCCAGCCGAGGTGGCCGCTGACGTCCAGCGCCTGCCCGGCCGACAAATTGAACCGCTTGACCGCCCGCACACCAAGGGTGCTGAGCACCGCATCACGCTGGTCGCCGGTGCTTTTCAGCGCCGCCGCGTCGCCCTTTTCGGTGAAGCCGTCAGTGTCCAGATGCACGTAAGCGAGGTTGGCGAACGGCTCCAGCGCGACCGGTTGCAGGTTCAGGCGATAAGCCGCTTCACCGAAGACCTGAGTGGTGGCCGCGTCGACCTTGGTTTTCTGTTTGGCGCTGACATCACCGTACTGCAGATCGCGTTTGACGTCGGCGCGATGCCAGCTGTAGGCCGCACCGGTGCTCAGGCGCCAGGCGCCGATGTCGTGACCGGCGTAGGCGCCGAGGTGATAGCTGTCGACCTTGGCCGACGAATGCGTGTCCGAGCCCATGTTCAGCGAACTGTCGCTGTACCCGGTGACCAGACCGATGCGGGTCTGCTCGTCCAGCGCGCCATCGACGCCGGCCAGCAAACCTCCGATCGAGGTGCTGTAGCGCGACGTGTCCTGACCGGAGTCGGTCGAACCCCAGGCGCCGAGGGCCTTGATCCAGCCGTTGCTGTGCGTGGCGTTTGCATCGTGCAGGCGTTCGCCGACCGCGTCGCGCAACTGGCGGCTGTCATTGATCAGCATTGAGCCGAGCGCCGGGTAGATTTCGCCGCTCAGTTGCTGGAACGCCTGTTGCGCCGAGGCCGCCGAGGGCGACAGCAGCAGGCTTTCGTACACCGAATGACCGGCGCCCAGGCCTTCGACAGCCGCCGCCACCGCGCGCTGATTCGGGGTTTGCCCGACGCTGGCGAACGAGGTTGCGTTGCGCTGGATGTCGAGCTGAATCGCGTTGGCCGCGTAGTCGAGGTTGCCACCGATGAACAGGTAGTCCGGCAACACCGCACTGAACTGGCCTTGAATGCCCCCGGCTGCTTGCAGAATGTCGTATGAGTGGCCGAGCAGGCTGCGGGCTTCAGTAGTGCTGAGCAAGGTCGGGCTGTTTTCCAGCGACAGGCTGACGGTGGCGCCGCTGATGCTTGCGGTGCCGCCGGCGACGATACGGTCGCTGTTGGTCGGCGACAGCTCGACCGCGTAGGTCGAACCCTGCGCAAAGGTCACGTCACCGGCAACATTCAAGGTGCCTATGGAATTGCCCGGCGCCACGCGGCCGCCGTTGTTGGCTGTCAGCGAAGCAATCCGCCCGGAGCCGCCCAGGGTGCCGCTGTCATTGACGGTCACCGCCGAGGCCAGCGAACCGTTGACGCTGAGCAAGCCGCCATTGACCGTGGTCGGGCCGCGAAAGGTGTTGTCGCCGGTCAGCAGCAAGCGCCCTGCTCCGGATTTGATCAGGCTGCCCTGATAGACCCGGGTCGCCGCTGCGGCATCACGGGCCATGCCCACTGCGTAATCGGTCTGATCCTGCTGACTGGCGCCGGCCGGTACGCCGTTCTGCCAACCTTTGTCCTGCAAGGTCTGCTGCCAGGCGCTGTGTTCGGCGAGGTCTTCGCCCTGACGCTGGAGCAAGGCCTTGTCGGAGATGTCATTGCTCCAGACGTCGCTTTGCCCGGCAGCCAGGTTGGCATTGAACGCCCCCAGCAATTGCCCCGGCCCGCGCATCGCCCGGTTCAGGTTGGCTACGCCCCAGCCAACCCGCTCGGTCGGTGCATCGGTGACCGAGCCGTCGAGTTGCGTGGCGGTGGTCAGCAGCACTTCGAGCGCCTGCTGATTGTTCATGTACGGATAGCGTTCCATCACCAGCGCCAGTGCCCCGGTGGCGTGCGGTGCGGCCATCGAGGTGCCGGACTTGATCGCGTACCCGCCGCCCGGGATGGTGCTGTCGATCTTCGCCCCCGGCGTGGTGATGCACCAGTATTTGGCGATGCCGCACTGGTTGTACTTCTGCTGATTGCTTTGATCCAGCCCCGACACTGCCAGCCAGTGACCTTCGAGATCCGGCTGAAAATATGGCAGCGCCGAGCGCACGCTGGCGTTCGGGTAGCCGCTGTTGCCAGCACTGAACACGTTGATCACGCCGCGGCGCGAGACGTCCGCCGCGGCATCAAGCCAGGTGCCCTGATTCCAGTGCTGAGCATAGGCCGCGTGCAGATCGGCCAGGGTGCGATAGCTGACATCCGGCGGCTGGCTGCCCCAACTGTTGTTGATGGCGCGCACGCCAGCGTCAGCCAGAGCGTCATACACCGCTTTGAAGTAACGCGGATCGGGTTTGGGGCCAAACAGGAAGCTGTCGTTCTTGTTGGTATTGCCGACGTAGATTTGCGCGTTGTATGCCACGCCGTGCATGCCATTGCCGTCACGGCTCGCGCCCATGGTGCCGACCACGTGGGTGCCGTGGGAGTCGTTGTTGGGGTTGAGGGTGCCATTGACGCTGAACAGCGAACCGTCGACATAGCTGCCGGACGCCAGTACCGGGTGATAACGCTCGGTGGCGAACTCGGGGTGGGTGGCATCGAAGCCGGAATCGAGAGCGCCGATCTTCACGCCCTTGCCGGTGATCCCGGCGGCGTAGGCCTGATCGGCCTGCATCCGCGCCAGACCCCAGTCGCGCTGGAACTCGGCGCTGCGCCAACTGGCCGGATCGCCGGGTTGGCCGGATTCGACGTATTGCGCATTGGCTTGCGCGATGGAAACTGCGAGCAACAGGGTGCCGACCGCCGCCGGCTTGATGCGTACTTCCATGTTCACCACTCACTTTTCTTATTGTTTTGCAGGCGCTAAAAGCCGGATCAAAAGATCGCAGCCTTCGGCAGCGCCTACAGGGATTGCTGTGTCAGCTATGTCGCCATGTTCTTGCTCTTGGTAGGAGCTGCCGCAGGCTGCGATCTTTTGATCTGCTTTAAGCACCTACAGGAATTTTGGTGTTACCGGGGTTTCGGGCCTTGTCCAAAGGCCTCATCCACCCGCGCCAGGTCCTGTTCGTTCAGGGTTCCCGCGTAGTAATGCAGCTTGGTCCAGGCCATCAAGTAGTCGTAGCGTGCCTGAGCCAGATCGCGGCGGGTGGTAAATAGTTGTTGTTCGGCGTTCAACGCATCCAGATTGGTTCGTTCACCGCCAAGAATGCTTTGCTTGGTCGACACCACCAGCGCTTCAGCCGAGGTCAGTGCCTTCTGATAAGCGCGCAGTTTGTTGACACCCGACAGGCAGGCACTGAACTGCCGGCGCAGTTCGATCAGGGTCTCGCGGGTCTTGCCGTCGAGCTCGTATTCCGCCTGTTCCATGGTGCGGCTGGCCTGACGGGTCGAGGCCGACACCCCGCCCCCGGCATACAGCGGCACGCTGACTTCGAAACCGATGGTGTTGGTTTCATAGCGCTGGTTATAGGTGTTGCCGCTCTCGGATTCGTTCTGACGCATCGAGGCGTAGGCGTTGACCTTCGGCAGATGCCCGGCGCGGTTGCGCTCGACTTCGTACCGCGCCACTTCCACGGCCTGACGTTGCGACGCGAGGTTGGGGTTGTTGCTGATCGCCAGTTCATGCCAGGTGTCGTAGTTGGCCGGCATCAAGGCGAAGGTCTGGAAGTTCTGATCCAGCGGCGCCAGATCGCCGATGTCCACCGCCGGCACGCCCACCAACGCCCCGAGTTCGCGCAGTGCGGCGTCTTGCTCGTTGCGCGCCTCGATTTCCTCGGCGGTCGCCAGCTCATAGCGCGACTCGGCTTCAAGGATGTCGGTGCGCGTGCCCTCGCCTTGCTTGAACATGTGCTCGTTCTGCTGGAACTGCTGCTCGTAGGCCTTCTTCTTGGCCTGAGCGATGTCGATCTGATCCTGGGCGAACAAGGCTTTGGTGTAGTTGTCCAGCACCCGCACCAGCAGTTCCTGGCTCTTGCCGCGAAACGCCTCGTCGGCGAACAGCGACTGCGCCACACCTTTGCGATACGCCGCGTAGGCTTCGTAGTCGAGCAGCGGCTGCTGCACCGTCAGGGTCGAACCGTAACTGTTGTAGTTGCGGTCCTCGGTGCGGTTACGCGCACGCTCGTCCAGCGAGGTGGCTTTCGACGAGTTGCGGCCCTTGTTGTAGTTGTAGCCAACCCTGGGCAACAGCCCCGCGCGGCCGATGATGCGGTTTTCCAGGCCCGCGTCGCGTTCCTTGATCGCGCCGAGGAACACCGGGTCGTTGCGCAATGCCTGCTCGTAGATCTCGAATGGCCCCATGGCCGCCAGCGCGCTGTTTCCTGCGAGCAGCGCGAGCGCTGCTCCCAACATCGAAAGCTTATTCATACAGCCGAACATCCTTATTCTTCGGTCAATGCAGAGCCGGCCCGATCGAGCAGCGGTTTGAACAGGTAGTTGAGCAGTGAACGTTCGCCCGTGCGCACGAACATCTCCGCCGGCATACCGGGCTTGATCACCAGGCCGTGGAGTTTTTCCATCGCCTGATCACTGACGCTGCTGCGCAACACGTAGTACGGCACGCCGGTTTTCTCGTCGACCATCTGGTCGGCGGAAATCAGGCTGACCTCACCCGGCACGCGCGGGGTCTTGCTCTGGTTGAACGCGGTAAAGAGGATGTCCACCGGCAAATGCGTACCGACCTTGTCGATCAGGTTGATCGGCAGGTGCCCTTCCACTTCCAGGGTGGTGCCTTGCGGAACGATCTCCAGCAGGGTTTCGCCCTGACGCACCACGGCGCCTTCGGTGTGCACGCCAAGGTTGACCGCCACACCGTCGGCGGTGGCGAGGATTTCGCTGTGCTGCAGGTCGAACCCGGCCGAAGTCAGTTGCTCGGACAGGGTCACGCTTTTGAGCTGTGCGTCGGCCAGTTGCGTGCGCACTTCTTTCTGATACTCCTCGCCATGCTGTTGCAGCTTCAGACGCGATTCGAGGATGCCCTGCTCCACGCGGCCGCTTTCACCGGTGTTCTCGGCCAGTTGCTGCTGCACTTGCGACAGCTGACGCTGGTATTCCATCAAGCGGTTGCGCGGGATGTAGCCGTTGTCCGCCAGCGGCTGCAGATTGCTCAGTTGCTGTTGCAGAGAGTCGGCCTGGGCATTGAGGTCGGTGCGGGCGCGACGCATGCCGGCCAATTGAGAAGTGGCACCTTCGATGCTCGCACGCAACCCGGCCTGCTCGCGGTAGAACGCTTCGCGGCGGCTGCTGAACAGTTGGCGCTGACCTTCAAGCACCAGCGCCAGGCGCGGATCCGGGTCGTTGCTCAGCTCGGCGGGAAAGGTGATCGCTTTGAGGTTGTCGCGCTCGGCCTGCCAGCGCGCGAGGCTGGCCCAGGCCATGCGGTACTGGGCTTGCAGCGATTGCACATCGGCGGCGACTTGCGTCTGGTCGAGGCGGAACAGCGGTTGGCCCTGTTTGACGATCTCGCCTTCGCGCACCAGGATCCGGCTGACCACGCCGCTGCTCATCGATTGCACGGCCTTGCGTTTGCCCGACACCACCACGGTGCCCTGCACCGGAATGCCCTGATCCAGTGGCGCCAGTGCGGCCCAGGTGAAGAAACTGCCGGCACCGACGAGGGCGAGAATCCAGCCCATGCGCGCGAAGAATTTCGCATCGCGCTCCGGGCGCTCGGTGATGTAGGCGTGTTCCATGTTCGCTTCGTTTTCAGTGTTCATGCTGGCGCTGCTCATACACCCGAATTCCTTGTCGTGGGCTGGTACTGCCGGCTCATGCTGAGCCCGCCCGGTGCCTGCGCAGATTTTTCCCGTTGTTGTTCCTGGGCGCCGGACAGCGCCTTGAGTACATCCTGACTGGCGCCAAACGCCTGCAAGCGGCCGTCATTGAGCACCAGCAACTTGTCAGCCTGAGCCAATACCGAAGAACGATGCGTCACCAGCACCACCGTGGTGCCTTTGGCCTTGAGCTGGGCGATGGCACTGGCCAGCGCCGCTTCACCGACGGTGTCGAGGTTGGAGTTCGGCTCATCGAGCACTACCAGGCTCGGGTCGCCATACATCGCGCGGGCCAGAGCCACGCGCTGCTTCTGACCGCCGGACAGGCCACTGCCGTCCTCGCCCAATTGCGTGTCGTAGCCTTGCGGCAAGCGCAAGATCATCTCGTGCACGCCGGCCTGCTGCGCAGCGGCCACGACTTTTTCCGGGCTGGCCTCGCTGAAACGGGCGATGTTCTCGGCAATGCTGCCGCTGAACAGTTCGATGTCCTGCGGCAAATAACCAACGTACGGGCCGAGTTCGTCGCGGTTCCAGCGATGGATGTCAGCACCGTCCAGGCGCACCGTGCCACCGAGGGTCGGCCACACGCCGACCAGCACTCGGGCCAGGGTCGACTTGCCGGAACCGGAGGCGCCGAGCACGCCCAGCACTTCGCCAGCGCCCAGATTGAAATTGATCATGTGCAAGGTCGCCGCGCGCTGACCAGGAGGGCCGGCACTGACTTGCTCGAAGGTGATCTGGCCTTTCGGCGCCGGCAGCGCCATGGCGTCGTCACTCGGCGGGAACGCCTGCAGCAGCGAGTCCAGACGACGGTAAGCAAGCTTCGCCCCGCTCCACTGTTTCCACACCGCGATCAACTGGTCGATCGGGCTCAGCACGCGGCCCATCAGGATCGAACCGGCGATCATCATGCCGGCAGTCATGTCGCCCTTGATCACCAGCAAGGCACCGAGGCCCAGCACCAGCGATTGCAGGCACAGGCGCAGGGTTTTACTGATCGAGCTGATCACTGCGCCAGTGTCGCTGGCCTGGTTCTGCAGGCCGAGGAAACGCGAGTGCACGCCAAACCAGCGCTTGCGCAGCGCCCCGAGCATGCCCATGGCTTGAATGGTTTCGGCGTTTTGCAGGTGGCTGGTCGCCAGTTGGCTGGATTTCTGCGAGAAACCGGCGGCTTCGCCCAGCGGCGTCTTGGTCATGTATTCGTTGAGGCACGCCAGCGCAATCAGCAGCAGCGCGCCGGCGGTGGCCAGCACACCGAGCCAGACATTGAACAGGTAGATAACGAACAGGTACACCGGGAACCACGGCGCATCGAAAAACGCGAACAGGGCCGGCCCGGTGACAAATTGACGAATGTGGGTCAGGTCGCCCAGCGATTGCCCGGCGTTGCCCTCGCCCTTGAACAGGTTGCGCTCGAACGCCGCCTGATACACCCGCAGGTTGAAGCGGCGCTCCAGTTGGCTGCCGATGCGGATCACGATGAAGCTGCGGATCACTTCCAGCATGCCGATGAACGCAAAGAACCCGACGACCATCAACGACAGCATCGCCAACGTGGTTTCGTTCTGCGAAGACAGCACGCGGTCGTAGACCTGCAGCATATAAATGGAGGGCACCAGCATCAGCACGTTAATCAGTGCGGTGAAGCACCCGACGCTGATCAGAATGCTTTTATAGTCACCCAAAGCCTTGAATAAGGGAGCGGTGGCTGGGGCCTTCGCCATCTTCATTGATTATTCCTGAAATGTTTCCCCGCCACTGTTCGGCGAGACGCTTCTATTAATTATCCGTGCACTGGCCGGCGTATCTCTTGCAACTATTCACTGACACTTCAACAACAACTTCGGTTATTCAACCGGCTATTCGCTGTATTGCCGTGACGCTTATAACTGCAACGTCGAGCCTTATATTCAATGCCAGTCGTTCTGATCTTCACGGCTGTGGCGCATTGCGCTTGAGCGTAATCACCAGACCCGACTTCAAAGTACTCAGATAAAGCCCATCACGTTGTCGGCTGAAAAACTGGATTCTTGAACCTTCCTTGCCGGTAATCGACATGCCGTCCGGGTCGGGAAACCAGCCGATCGGCATTTGCTCAAGCCATGCCCCCAGGCAATCGGCGCCCTTGCCCAGAGTCTGGTTGGGTTCCAGATCGATCAGGCAGGTGTTCGAGGGTTTGTCCTGCAATGCCTGCGCCTCTGAGGCGTCATCGGGCGCCGTCAGAATGGCTTGCCACTGCCCGGCGAAAACTGATGGATCTTCAAGTCTGAGGCTGCTTGCCATGGTTGCTTCTCCAGAAATCATGATGAACGCCGCTGAAAGCCACGCCATTGCCTTGTAGGTAAAAGCTTTACAGATCATGAGAAAACTCGCTCCGGCCCGTAGCCTTGCCCAGTGCTCAAATGGATGCAAGCAAAGAAAGCGGCGCATCACGCGCCGCTTCCCGTTTCACATCACGCCACGATGTCGCTGGTCGCTGCCTGGCCAACGGTGCTGACCTGGAAGTCCGCCACACCGTGTCCGGAGAAGTCCACCGACAACAGACTGTTGCCGCCCGACGAAGTCAGGATCGCGTCGCCGGCTGCACCGGTGAAGTTGCTGACGAAGTGCAGGCCTGCACCGTTGGTGATGGCGCTCAGGTCGATTTTGTCCAGACCGCTGACGAAATCGAGGATCTGATCGATCGCACCCGGCTTGGAGTCGGAACTGGCCGCGAACACAAACGTGTCCGAACCTGAACCGCCCCACAGTTTGTCCCCGCCACCGGCGCCGTAGATGATGTCGTTGCCGGCACCGCCCTTCAGCTCGTTGGACACACTGTTGCCGATCAGCAGGTCGTTGCCCGAACCACCGATGGCGTTCTCGATGGTGACACCCTTGGCGATCGACACGTTGCCGATCATGCCGCCAACGTCGGAGAACGAAGCTTCATTGAGGTTGATCTTCTGGTTCTGGGTGAAACCCGAGAAATCCAGAGTATCCTTGCCGCCCGCATCCCACACCGAGAACACCAGCTTGTCGCTCGACGACGAAGCGCTGAGGAAATCGCGACCGGCGTTGGAGTTGAAGCCGTAGGTGGTGTCACCGGTACGGGTGTTCAGGTTGGCACCGTAGAGCTTCTGGATCGCCGCGATGTCGTCCATCAGCGGGCCGGAGGCATAGGCTTCCACACCGCCCTTGCTGAAGTTCTGGGCGGTGTTGCTTTCACTCCAGTAACTCATGAGGCTGTAACCACGGGTGTCTTGCCCGTAGGAAGCATCGTTATAGGTCGGGTTGCCTTCGCCGGCGTTGTAGTCGCCAGGGTGAGACAGGCCCAGGGTGTGACCGATTTCGTGCGTCAGGGTTTGACGCCCGTAATTGTTCAGCCCCGGGGTTTTGTTGACGTCATAGCCACTGCCGGTCAGGTACCAGGACTGACCGTCATAGCCTGGCTCGGTGCCTGGCAGGAAGGCAAACGCCGCCGCGCCTTCCTGACCGCCGCTGTAGTTACCGAAGGTCATGTGACCATCGCCACCACGGGCAGCTTCGGTGAACGTCACGTTGGCGACATCAGCCCAGGATTGCATGGCGAGCACCGCCTGGGTTTTCTGCAGGGCACTGAACTGACTGAAACCGGTGACACCCAGGCCGCTGAAGTTGGCGGTTTTGGCGGTCAGAAAGGTATAGGTCAGTTCGATCTTGCCGCTGTTGTCCAGATCGTGCCAGGAAGCACCATCCCGCAGCAGTTGCGTGGCGGCTTGATCCACCGAGAAGGAGGGTTTGCCATTGACCGTGAGGTTGCCACCACGGTCGTACTGGTGGCTGAAGCTATTGATCTGGTTCCAGGCGGAGCTGGTTGCCGCCAAGGGTTGCACTGCGCCTACCGGCACGAATGCCTGTTCGGCGGTATCAATAGCGTTAGCTTTTACTTTCGACATAAACACACTTCCTTGTTTAGCAATGGAACAGTTTTTGTCAGATAGCGACAATCCCTGGCGAGATCGTCCTATCACTCGCCCAATGAAGGCATCAGAAACCTGACACAATTTGAAATCTGTCGTCTAGCGTTTTTTTGAGATCAAATTGAACTGTTCCGGCAAGTGCCCGTAAACAATGACTGCGCGCTGGAGAGAATGTTTTGAAGTGGTTGTTTCTGCCGATTTTCCTGAGGATTTTCTATTTAATTATTAAATATCGGTAAGTTGTTTTTTGTTACGTATGTCTCACTTTGGTGCATACCCGGCATGAGGGTTTTAACATTGATATCAGATACCGTCCCCATGACATTCTTTGAATGCAAGACCCTCGTTTTTTGCCGAGTATGGATTGAAACGCTTTTGGATGGGACAGATCAGAACTTGCGAATGTCAAAGACAACGTTAACGCTAAAGCTGTCAACGCCGACTGTCTTCGTTGTGAAAACCAGCTTGCCGTTAATGTCATTGTTGGGATGATGCTCCAGTATGACGTGCCCCGAGCTGGCCGCGAACGTGCAATCTGGTTCACCAGCACCGAAAGTTTTCAGATTGAGGTGGCCGATCTGCGGGTCTTTAACATCGTACGTTCCAGAGGGCTATGATTTGTCCTTGAAACTGAGCCCTATCAATAAACTCCTGCCAGATCCCCCCGGCTCAGGCATGGTGCCGTGAAACCGCAGCTCTCCGTTCAGTTCATCACGCCAGATCCAGTCGGATGTAAAATTGATCTCATGCTGGTTGGAGAGATTGATCACCTTCCCTTTGATTTCACCTTCTGCTACACCTTTTTCACCAATGTGATGCTTTTCACGAAATTGCTCGGAACTGGACATGACTGTCTCCTGGGGGTGCGAAGGATCGACGACCCTTCTGCCCGCCATTGAACAGCAAAAGCATAGAGTTGAAACCTGTCAGATATGACAGGTATAAGCCACAAGCACTTATCGCTTTTTTTTATAAACCTTGCCTTGAGGAGCATCGTGGATATTGACGATGCGCCACCCGAGGAATGCCTCAGCTACCGGTCCGGATCTTGTTCCACACCCGCGTGCGGATCCGGTCGATATTCAGCGGCATCGCCTCCAGCGCAAACAGCTTGCCCATCATCTCCGGGCTCGGATAGACCTTGGTGTCGCTCTTGATCGCCGGGTCGATCAGGCCGTCAGCCTGTTCGTTGCCATTGGCGTAGTGCACGTAATTGCTGATGCCGGCCATCACGTCCGGGCGCAACAGGTAGTTCATGAACGCATAACCGGCCTTCTCGTCCGGCGCATCGGCGGGCATGGCGACCATGTCGAACCAGATCGCTGCACCTTCCTTGGGAATCGCGTAACCGATGTCGATGCCGTTCTTGGCTTCCCTGGCGCGGTTTTCCGCTTGCAGAATGTCGCCGGAGAAACCGACCGCGACGCAGATATCACCATTGGCCAGGTCACTGGTGTACTTCGAGGAATGGAAGTAACTGACATACGGCCGCACTTTCATCAGCAGCGCTTCCGCCTTCTTGTAGTCTTCGGGGTTCTTGCTGTGTGGCGGCAACCCGAGGTAATTGAGCGCCGCCGGCAGTAATTCCGGGCCGTTGTCGAGGATGGCGACCCCGCATTTCTGCAGTTTTTCCATGTATTCGGGTTTGAAAATCAGATCCCAGGAATCCACCGGCGCGTTGTCGCCCAATACCGCTTTGACCTTGGCGATGTTGTAGCCGATGCCGGTGCTGCCCCACAGGTACGGGAAGCCATGCTCGTTATTCGGGTCGTTGACCTGCAGGGCCTTGAGCAACACCGGGTTGAGGTTCTTCCAGTTCGGCAACTGGCTCTTGTCGAGCTTCTTCAGCGCCCCGCCCTGAATCTGCCGGGCCATGAAGTGGTTGGACGGGAACACCACGTCGTAACCGGATTTGCCAGTCATCAACTTGCCGTCGAGGGTTTCGTTGCTGTCATAGACGTCATAGGTGACGCCGACGCCGGTGTCTTTCTGGAAGTTTTTCGTGGTGTCCGGCGCGATGTAGTCGGACCAGTTATAAACCTTGACCGTTTCGGCGGCATGGCTGATCGAGGCGGCCAGCAGCAGCGGCGCCAGGGTGAGTGCTTTCTGGAGCATGGGTCGATTCCTGTAGAGACTATTGTTGTTGGCAGGCAATCAAAGGATCAAAGCGTCAGAAAATCAGGACGTAGGTCTTGCGCACGGTCTCCTGGATGTCCCAGATACCGAGCGTGTTGGCCGGCAACATCAGTGCGTCGCCACCTTGTATGTGCAGGGTTGCGCCGCCGTCGTCCGGGGTGAACGTGCAACGGCCGGAGATGAAGTGGCAGAACTCCTGAGCGGTAATCTGTCGGCGCCAGCGCCCCGGGGTGCACTCCCAGACGCCGGTTTCGACGCCGTCGTCGCGCTCGACACTGATGATCGAGGCAATGGCGACCGGCTCACCGAGTGGCACGGCGACCGGACTGGACTCGTCGAGTTGCAGGGTGGCGGTGTTTTTGAACTGCGTAATGCTCATGGCGGGACCTGTCTTTTGAAGAAAAAGGCGGTTAGTGCATGAAACCTTCCATGAAGCCCGCCACCTGACTGGCGAGCTTGCGCCGCCACGGTGCGGTAGCAGGGTTGGCGAGGGTCTGGTCTTCGTGGACGAAGCTTTTGATGATCGCGTTGTAGCCAAGCCAACGGCACGGCTCCGGCTCCCAGGCGCGCAAGGCATGAATCCCGCCATCCGGCAGCACCCACGGCTGGTGTACCAGTTCGGTATCGCGCTCCAGAATCAGATCGGCCAGGGTGCGGCCACCGAGGTTACTGGCACCGACGCCCTCCCCGCCGTAACCACCGGACAGCGCAATGCCGTTGGCGCGATCGCAGAGCATGTGTGGTTTGAAATGCCGGGACATGCCGAGGTTGCCGCCCCAGGCGTGGGTGATCTGCACGTTTTTCAACGGCGGGAACAGTTCGCCAAACAGATAGCGGCGCAGTTCGACTTCATCGCGGGTCAGATCGAAGTTGTGGCGCAGCTTGCCGGCGAACTGATAACCGCCGCGAGCACCGAAGATCAGACGGTTGTCAGCACTGCGCTGGCCATAGGTGACCTGACGGCTGAACTCGCTGAACGCCTGGCCACGGTTGAGGCCGATTTCATTCCAGATCGCTGCAGATAACGGCTCGGTGGCGACAATCAGGCTTTGCACCGGCAACTGATAGCGGCCCAGCGGTGGCAATGTGACCGAATAGCCTTCGACGGCCGGCACGATCCAGCGACTGCGCACGCTGGCCTTGGCGGTGCGCAAGCTGCCGGACTGCCAGTGGGTGACCGGGCTGTTCTCATAAATCTTCACGCCCATGTTCTGCACGGTGCGCGCAAGGCCACGCACCAGCTTCGCCGGGTGAATGGTCGCGACGTGCGGCGCATAGATGCCGCCATAGGGCTTGGCGACGCGAATCTGTTGCGCCAGTTGCTCCGGGCTCAACCAGCGGTAATCGTTGTCGGTCAGGCCTTGGGCATGCAGTTTGGCGAGGTATTCGCGCAGGCTGGCTTCCTGCTCCGGGTAGCGGGCGGCGCAATACAGCACTCCGCCTTTGCGGTAATCGCAGTCGATACCCTCACGTTCGAGGACAATTTCCACTTCATCCGGGATGCTGTGCAGCAGATCAAACGAAGCGCGGCGCTGTTGCGGCGACAGGCCGGCAAGCAGTCGATCCTCGCCCAGCAGGTTGCCCATCAGCCAGCCGCCATTGCGTCCGGACGCACCGAAACCGGCGGTTTGCGCCTCGACAATGGCAATGTCGAGGCCCGGCGCGAGCTTCTTCAGGTAGTACGCGGTCCACAGCCCGGTATAACCGGCACCGATGATCGCCACGTCGACATCCAGATCCCGTTCAAGCGCCGGCCGCGCGATCAGCGGCTCATCGAGTTGATCCATCCACAAACTGATAGTGCGCCACGCCGGCATGCAAGACTCCGCCACTGAAAACCTTCGATGGCGTCGATCCTAGTGCGTGACTTCAATCACTGTCTTGCGCGCGTGCCCGCAAAGAAATTTGTTTGGCGTAGGCCTTCGGCGACTGGCCGGTATGCTGGCGGAAACAGCTGTAGAACGCCGACAGCGAGTTGAAGCCGGCGGCAAATGCCAGTTCGTCGATGCGCAGCGGTGGCGTGGCGTGGTCCAGCGACTTGAGCAAATGTTGCAGGCGCGCCTGGTTGACGTAGCGGTAGAAGCTCTGCCCCAGCACCTGGTTGAGCAGATAGGAGATCTGATTGCGGCTGTAGCCACACTCCTTCGCCACCCGTTGCAGGTCCAGCTCCGGGTCGAGGTACGGCTGCTGCCGTTCGAAGTATTGCTGCAGGTCTTCGGCCATGAAACTCAACTGGCGCGGCGACAAACCCAGGCGACTGGCCGCCGGTCGCTGACTGGGCGCAGCGGCGCCTTGAGTCTGCGCGCGAACCAGCGAGGCGTATTCATTGACTCGCCAGATCAAGCCGTCCTTGACCGTGATCGCTTCGCTGGAATGGAACGACACCAGCCCGTCACCACCGCGCAGAGTCACTTCGTACTGAATGAACGCCGTGCTGCCATCCACGCGGATCCGGTCGCAATGCTCGAGCGCTTCGTCGGATTCTCGCGGCATGCTGACACGCACGTACTCGCGCAACTCGTCGAGGCCGAGCACCCGGTTCTGGAAGAAATCGTTGTACTGGACGTCCGGGTGATACAACGCCATGACGCTGTCCAGATCGCGGTGTTTCCAGCTCAGGTGATAGCGCAAGACCGTGGCGGCCGTGGCCGGGGTCTGTTCTGGGCCGTCATCGTCGGCGTGCATAAAGGGCTCGATACAAAAGAATCGAGCTTGCCCAAGTTCGGCACAGCGATCAACGGCTAAACCGTACTGGCCTTTTGGCGATGACTGATCCGGGCGTGACTTACATCAAAAAATGCGCAGCAATCGCAAAATGAACTGAAAAATCTCACGGAAAATTCACATCCGAGTGCTACTTTTAATGTCACTGACCGGTTGAGCCATTGAAGGCTCTTCCCACCTAACATGAGCAAACGGAAGCGCTCGATGAAGAAGGCGGGCAACACATGAATAGAGGTTCCAGTAAAGTCACCTTTCCCAACGCGTGCCAGCTGATGCGCTGGCACTTTCATCCCATGGGTTTTGAAGCAACGATGGACGCACCGGGCAGCATGATTGCCCGCCTGTTTGATCGTGCCAGCGGTGAAACCATGATCGCCATTGCCGGCATTCCTTGTGCGACGGTGATGAACGCGGCCGATGTCGAGCGCATCATCGAGGCCGTGGAAGACGAACTGGAGGCTTTCACTCCTCCGGAGTCCTTCAAGAATTACGCATAACCTTTTGTTTTACATGAAAAAGCCCGCCAGTGATGACGGGCTTTTTTGTGCCTGACGATTACGCAGTTGTCACTTTGGCTCGGTGATCAGCAAAGAACGCCTTGCCTTGGGCAACCCGGTCGGACGCCCTTGGCATGTTCACGGCCTGAGTGTCCTGTGGCTCAACGTACCAGTAACAATGGCTGACCGCCCGGGTGATGCCGACGTAGGCCAGACGCAGAATCTCGTCCTTTTGCGCCGTGTCATAGGGCTCGCTGTCCCCAGCCTTGCCCAGACCGGCCATGCGGTACACCTGATTCTTGTACGGCGAACTGGTCAGGTGCTGGCAATCACCGAGCAGAAAAACCGCATCCGCCTGCAGGCCCTTGGCACTGTGGTAAGTGAGCTGTTTGAGGCGTCGCGCTTCATACGGCAAGCTAGAATCAACATTAACTACAGACTGAATATGTTGCTCTATCAATGACTTATCGCTGCTTTTTCGATAAAGCATCAAGATCGAATCACCGCGATTGTAATGCTCGACCAAGCGTTGCCCCATGGCCTGGTCATCGCGCTCCAGCACATTGACCGGCCGCAGCGGCTTGGGTGCGCCGCTGGCCTTGGCCTTTTTGCCCGGGATCGCTGGCGCGGCCCGGACGATGTGTTCGGCGGCATCGATGATGTGCTGATGGCTGCGGTAATTGTCGCTAAGCATCACCCGTGTGGTACTTGGCGACGGAAACTCCTTGTTGAACTCCATGAAGTAACTCGGCGAACTGCCGCGCCAACCGTAGATCGACTGCCAGTCGTCACCCACACACAGCAGCGAGGAGCGCTGGGCACCCCGCCCGACATGCATGGCCGGGCCACGACTGCGGATTTCCACGAGGCTGGCACGGATCCACGAGACGATCTGCGGCGACACGTCTTGAAACTCGTCGATCATCAAGTGCGACATGGGCCGCAGCAACTCATCGCTGAGCAACTTGAGGTTCTCCGGCGAATGCTCGCTGAACAGCGCAAACATTCGGTTGTAGGTCATCACCGGCGGTTTCTGATCGAGCAGATGATCTTCCAGGGCGCGCCAGAACAGGCTCAGCGCCTCAAAGAAGAACCGGTCCGGATCATCCTTGGCAAAACTCATGCGCCCGACCGCATCCGGCACATCCAGCCCGAGGTTTTCGATGAAGCCGGCCGCCGCGACAAAACAGTCCAGCAGCGGCGCCGATACCAGCTCGCCTTTGACCTTGTAATCGAACCCGGGACCGGCGCTGGCATCAGCGGCCAGGGTCGCCAGCACTCGCTTGGATGACTCGTAACTATCAATCCAAATCAATGGCTTACGACAGAAAGCTTGAAACAGGGTGCGCTTTACAGCCCACTCAGCGCGCACGCTGAGCTTGGCATTGGGTCGGCAGATCTGCGGATTTTCCCGAGGATCAAAACCAAGCACCACCCAGGCATCCAGGCTGGGAATGTAGCCATGGCAATGAAAGGTCGAACCGTTGATCTCGAAGGTCTGCCGGTTCGGCTCAATGCCTTTGATCGGCCAGGCACCCGCGCGAAACCACAAGTCTTCGATGGCATCGCACAGTTCTTCATCGCGTTTGGCCGCCAACTCGGTCACCGCCATGCGTTTTTGCACATCCGGGTGATCGCGTTCCAGCTCCTTGAGCTGCAAACCGGCCTTGGCCAACGGTTGAATCAACTGGCGGAAACGTTCGTCTTCGGTAAACAGGCGGTGATAACAGGCGTTGAGTTGTCGGCGCTGGGCGTCATTGATCCGCAGATCGAACGGACTGCTGTCGACTTCTTCTTCGGCGCCCTGAACCCGGTCGCTGAGGTTCTCGAACGCCTGCAAGCGCTCGAACCCCGGCAGACTGCGGACCATGGGCAGAATGCGTGAGTGAAAAGTGCGCACCAGTTCCCGCGCCTGTTTCAGGTTCAATGCCTGACCCCAGAGCGCGAACAACTCGATCAGTTTGTTGATGAAATCCTTGCGCGACTCGCGGGTGAAGGTCACCACAGTCATCGAATCCAGCTCAAACCCCAGGTAGTGCGTGAGCAACAGAATACGCAGCACCAGCGTCGTCGACTTGCCGGCCCCGGCCCCGGCGATCACCGAGGTCGAAGGCGTATCACTGAAGATCATCTTCCACTGGGCGGTACTCGGCTGGGCGTGCTCGGGCAGCAAGCGTGCAACATCAGCCTTCATGCGCGTCTTCAACTCGGCGCTGAGCGGCAGGCGCCAATCGTCGAACAGATGATTGTCGACGCTCGGCGGACGATGCTCGGTGCTGCGGCTGTCTCGAATCAGCAAGACCTGTCGGCCTTCTTCCAGCCCTTCAAGCTTCCCCTCGTTGAAGCCGTACTCCACGCCGGCCGTGTGGCCGCTGCGAAAACCATCGGCCTGGCCATGTAGCCATGAAGCGCGGTGCTGAGCGCGCAAGCGTGTCAGGCCATGGCCGAAGAAACGCGCAGCCAGACGCTTGAACCAGGGCATCTCGGCCAGTGGACGGAGTTCGGGAGGAAGATCGGGAGTGTGTTGCGCCACGCTGAGGGGCTCCAGTGTGTGAGGCTGTTGCGGCTATGGTGGCCGTATTTGCCAATGAGTTCTAGCGAAATGCTTACAGGTCATTGGTTTAGGCGATGAACTAAAAGTCGGGTGAGATCGTTTCAAGCCAGCTTTCCATCGACAGTTTCGATGAGAATGCCGCACTTTTTACGCTTTTTCTCGATTGTTGACTGATGGATGATGACCGTCATTAACCGACGGTCTCGCTTCGTGGCTCAGGCGTTGCGCCCCATGACGAACCTTTTTGAGGAGACGATCATGCTTGAACTCAGACCTTTCAATACGCTGGGCGGCGCTCATCACGGCTGGCTGGATGCCCATCACCACTTTTCGTTCGCCGAGTACTACGACCCGCAACGGATGAACTGGGGCAACCTGCGGGTGTGGAACGATGACGTGATTGCTGCCGGCACCGGTTTCCCGCAGCACCCGCACCGTGACATGGAAATCATCACTTACGTGCGTGAAGGTGCGATTACCCACCAGGACAATCTTGGCAACAAGGGCCGCACTGAAGCAGGCGACGTACAGGTCATGAGTGCCGGTACCGGCATTGCGCACAGCGAATACAACCTGGAAGACAAAGAAACGCGGATTTTCCAGATCTGGATTCTGCCGACCGAAACCGGCGCACCGCCTTCTTGGGGCGCCAAACCGTTCCCCAAAGGTCAGCGCGAAGGTTTCGTGACGCTGGCCAGCGGCAAGGATGGCGATGACCAGAGCCTGCGCATTCGCGCCAATGCACGGTTGGTGGCGGCGAACCTCAAGGCGGGTGAAACCGCAGAATATCGTCTGGATGCTGGGCGCCGGGCCTATCTGGTGCCTGCCACCGGGGTGATTGAAGTCAATGGCTTGCGTGCACAAGCTCGAGACGGGGTTGCCGTCGAACAAGAGTCAGTGCTGAGCGTGACTGCACTCGAAGACAGCGAAATCGTGCTGGTGGATCTGGCTTGATAGCCTGAACTGCAGGCGAAAAAAAGGGGCGACCGTCATGGTCGCCCCTTTTTCATTCAGCGTCAGCCTGCAATCACTTGGTGGAAATAGCGCCATCCACCAGGGTTTGCGCTTCGGCCACCAGTTGTTTGAGGTGGTCGTCGCCAATAAAGCTTTCGGCGTAGATCTTGTAGATGTCTTCGGTGCCCGAAGGACGGGCGGCGAACCAGCCGTTTTCGGTCATCACTTTCAAGCCACCAATGGCCTGATCGTTGCCCGGCGCATGGCTGAGAATGCTCTGAATCTTCTCGCCTGCCAGCTCGGTGGACGTTACCTGTGCCGGCGACAGCTTGCTCAGCAGGGCTTTCTGCTCAGGGTTGGCCTTGGCATCCACACGCACCGAGAACGGCTCGCCCAGTTCATCGGTCAATCCGCGATAGATCTGGCTTGGATCGCGACCGGTACGCGCGGTCATTTCAGCCGCCAGCAAGGCCGGGATCAGACCATCCTTGTCGGTGCTCCACACGCCGCCGTCCTTGCGCAGGAACGACGCGCCGGCACTTTCCTCGCCACCAAAACCCAGCGAGCCGTCGAACAGGCCATCGGCGAACCATTTGAAGCCCACCGGCACTTCGTACAGGCGCCGACCCAGGCGCTTGGCCACGCGATCGATCAGACCGCTGCTGACCACGGTTTTACCCACGGCAGCATCGGCGCGCCATTGCGGACGGTTCTGGAACAGGTAGTCGATGGCCACCGCCAGATAGTTGTTCGGGGCCAGCAGACCGCCCGAAGGCGTGACGATGCCGTGACGGTCGTGGTCCGGGTCGCAGGCGAAAGCCACGTCAAAGCGCTCCTTGAGACCGATCAAGCCCTGCATGGCGTGGCTGGACGATGGGTCCATGCGAATCTGACCGTCCCAATCGACTGTCATGAAGCGGAAAGTCGAATCGACCTGCTTATTCACGACGTCCAGGTCAAGACGATAATGCTCGGCAATGGCCGACCAGTAACGCACCCCTGCTCCGCCCAGCGGATCGACACCCAGACGCAGTTTGGCGTCACGAATGGCATCGAAGTCGATCACGTTGATCAGGTCAGCGACGTAGGTGTTGAGGTAGTCGTGACGGTGCGTGGTGCTGGCCTTGAGCGCCTGCTCGTAGCTGATGCGTTTGACGCCCGCCAGTTTGTTGGCGAGCAGCTCGTTGGCCTTGGCTTCGATCCACTTGGTGATGTGGGTGTCGGCCGGGCCGCCGTTGGTAGGGTTGTATTTGTAGCCACCGCTCTGTGGCGGGTTGTGCGACGGCGTGATGACGATGCCATCGGCCAGCCCTGACGTGCGACCACGGTTGTAGCAAAGGATCGCGTGCGAGACCGCCGGCGTCGGCGTGTACTCGTCACCTTCGGCGATCATCACGGTCACGCCGTTGGCGGCCAGCACTTCCAGCGCACTCGCGCCGGCCGGGGTCGACAGCGCATGAGTGTCGATGCCGACGAACAGCGGGCCAGTGATGCCCTGCGCCTCACGGTACAGGCAGATCGCCTGGCTGATCGCCAGAACGTGCCATTCATTGAAACTCAGGTCAAAGGAGCTGCCGCGGTGCCCGGACGTGCCAAACGCCACACGCTGGGTGGAAATCGAAGCATCCGGTTGGCCAGTGTAATAAGCCGTTACCAGTCGCGGGATGTCGACCAACAATTCTGCCGGTGCCGGTTTGCCCGCAAAAGGACTGATAGTCATGCAAAACCTCTGAAATAGAGTGGTTCAGGAAATACAGCGCAGTTTACTGGCAGTTTGACCACAGCGCGACGGGATCTATCCGACAGTTTTCAACGTTCATTCCTGAGGCGCCAACCACAATGCGTCACCCACACCGGAACCGGTCTCTGCCAACGCTACCGCGTCGAGTGTGGCGTCTATCGCTTGCACGGCACCCCCACGCTTTGGCAATGGCTCCATGGCGTAAAGACGAGCGATCAACCGGACGGGCAAACCACTGACATCGGTCATCCATTGCAGCACCTGCTCCGGTCCGTGCAACCCCTGCATGGCCCGGTGCAAATCGGGCATCGCCACCAACATGCCGGGATGACAGCTGCGCAGAAACCGTTCGAGCCCTGCGCCGTGTTCAATAAACGGCGTGAACAACAGGCAGACCCACTGCGCTTCATTCAAGCCGTAAGCCTTTTGCAGACAGTTCGCGGCCGTCTCGCGCAGCTCATCAAGCGTCTGCTGTTGCCCCAGCTTCAGGACCATTTGCTCGCAGACGGACTCAGGCACTTCCTTGCGCCGCATGTTCGCCAGTGTGCGCCGGACATGCTCCGAGAACCCGGCTTCATAACTGCGGCCGCCAACGAATTCAGCTTCCAGGCCACGTAAATGGGCATCGATCAAGGGGTCTGCGTATTCACCCTCGCCCAGAGGAAGTAACCACTCCTCCGCCTGAAATCCCAGGAATTCGCTGAGCAGTGCCCAGCGCTCTTCCAGATTGCCCACCACCATGTCATGGATATCGACAAACGTTGTGCGCCGGCAGGCTTCGAACTCGTCTTCGGGGCGCCAGCACAGCCGTTCGGATTCGCTGTAGAAGCCGCGATACAAGTCTCCTCCGAGCCCATCGAGCAAGGCGAACAACTCATCGAATGTCCCGCCATTGGACGGCATCGCACCTAGACCGGCTTTCTGCACGGCACAATCGAGTTCGTCCATGAATGCCTTCTGGCGCCGCGGCGACTCGCTGGCGACCCATGCATCGACACCATTGCCCCAGCGAGCAATCTGACCGTAAAACTCGGCCCATGCCAGACTGGCGTCGTCCCACAACTCCAGCGTCTCTTCCCTGGCTCGTCGATGCCCCATCATCAGCAGGTTGGTGCGATTGGCGTCGGCGCTTTCCATGTCGAGTGGCGCCAGATGATTGAACGGCAGTACCTGACGATGATCCACCATCAGCAACTCGACCCTGGGATCATCGTAAAGAAACAGCGCGCCGAAGCTGCGGTGCAGGTTGTCCAGTGTCGCCGCCCCCGTCCCGCCCCAGCGCAACGTGGCGACACGCAGCTGGAAAGTGCCCGGTGCGCGTCCGGCGATGCTCAGTTGCGCAGCGCGCAGCAACGCCAGGGTGTAGCAACTGTCACGGGTACCGGATGGCGTCACCAGGACCTTGTAGTCACCTATGCGTTCCATTCCGCCGGCGGCGACCACCAGACGCTGGATCAGCAACTGCAGCGCTGTGCGTTCGGCCCTGGAAAAGAAACTCAGCAGTCGTTGCAATACTTGCTGGTAGACATAGTTCATTGCCTGATCATGGATCGTGCTCATCAGTACTTTACCCGGTGTAAAAAATTCATATCGCGCATCAGCAGTGACAGAGGCGCAATAAATTCATCAATAAGTAATAGACGATCAAATACTAACACTTATGCTTTGGAAGTTATTTGAAACACTTGACGCAAAGAAGACCGCCGCACGGACAGGCAACACATCGCAAGATATTGTTTTTATTGATTTTTATTCGACCGAAAAACATCTGAGGAAACTTCTTACAACGTCCCACGAACATTGAGTACAAGAAAAGCAGAACGGTTATAGGAAACCCCCTACACCTGTTAAACAGAAATTGGCGCACCCATAGCAGAAAGTTTTAAACATCCCCAAAGAAATGAAATGCACAGACACGGCTCATTCCTTGGGATGAAAGTGATCATTCAAATATCGGGGCTTATTTGCTGGTCAGAACATGCAGACAGAGAGCAAAAACCGGTTCAGATGCACAACCGGTCACGCACTGAGGCCGGTATATCTGGTCATTCGCGGGGAGTACAACGCAAGAGTCCGTGGGGCCACGGACTCTGATCGGAGGGAATTACGCAGGTTCGACCTGAAGGGCGACCCGTTCGCGGCATGGGCATTCGTCCATGTAGCGGTGTGCTTCAACGAACTCATTGAACGGGAACACCCGCGTCTTGAGCGGCAGCAGCACGCGATCGGCGGTCAACTGGTTGATGTCACGCAGGGCACGCTGCAAGGCGACGTGGTCCTGGGTAATGCCCAGCTCGGGTTTACCGGTGAAATTGCCGATGCAGTGTACGAAGAACTGGATGTTCTTCTGGAATGCCGCACAGGCGGGGAATGGTGTCTGGTTGCCGCCCTGCAAGCCGTACAGGACCAGGCTGCCACGCGGTGCAAGCACATCGCCGAGCAACGACATCTGCGGGCCGCCAAGACCGTCGAACACCACATCAACGCCACGGTTGTCAGTGATCTTGTTGATTCGCATCAACAGGTCTTCTTCCTCGGTGACGATGACTTTCTCGGCGCCCAGGGACAGCAGGTACTCACGCTCATCGGCAGTTTTCGTCGCCGCAATCACCCGCACACCCAGCGCCTTGCCCAATTGGACAAAGGACGGACCGGCGCAATGGCTGGCGTCGGTAACCAAAGCAAACTGCCCCGGTTTGACCCGTGCCAGATCGACGTAGGCAAAATAGGCGATCAACAGCGGCGTGTAATGCACGCTGGCTTCGATCGGGCTGAGCACGTCCGGATAACGGGTCAGCGCAGTGCGTGGCAATACGATCTGTTCGCCATACACCGGATAGTCGTTCGGGCTTTCGGCCGGGAAACTGGCAACCTTGTCGCCAATCGACAGATCATCGACACCCTCACCGACGGCGGTCACCACGCCGGCCATTTCATGGCCAAGCCCGGAAGGCAGCCGAGCCTGGGACGAGGCCAGGTTCTGACGCCAGAGAATGTCGTACCAGCTGATGCCGATCGCTTCGACACGCACCTGCACTTCGCCAGGACCTGGCTGAGCGGCCGCATGCTCTTCGCATTTGAGCACCTCGGCCGGACCAAACTTGTGAAAACGGATCGTGCGGGACATCGCAAACCTCGTCAAAGTAACCTCTAATGCCATGAACTCTATCTGGGCTTTTGACCCAAGACTATCAGCGGCTATTAATAGTCGACATGCCTGTCATTGATTCCGCAGTATGGACGGCATTGGCAAAATCGATGAAAAAAACGCCGCAACCGGCACGCTAAAGCTGAATTTACCGGTGCAGAGTACCAGCCTTTCCCCGTAATATTCATGCCGGCCATTGTTCTCATATGGTCGCTCTCGTCAAGCTTGATGACTCTGCCAGGGACTCCAGATGAATCGTAATGACCTGCGTCGTGTCGACCTGAACCTGCTGATCGTGTTCGAAACACTGATGCACGAACGCAGCGTGACCCGCGCCGCCGAGAAACTTTTTCTCGGCCAGCCGGCGATCAGTGCGGCGCTCTCGCGCCTGCGCAGCCTGTTCGATGACCCCCTGTTCGTGCGCACCGGCCGCAGCATGGAGCCGTCCGCCCGCGCGGTGGAAATCTTCGCCCTGCTCTCGCCTGCCCTCGACTCCATCTCCACGGCGGTCAGCCGTGCGGCGGAATTCGATCCGGCCACCAGCACCTCGGTGTTCCGCATCGGCCTGTCCGACGACGTCGAATTCGCCCTGCTGCCGATGCTGCTCAAACGCCTGCGCGCCGAAGCACCGGGGATCGTGCTGGTGGTGCGCCGCGTCAACTACATATTGATGCCGGGCCTGCTCGCTTCCGGCGAAATCTCCATCGGCGTCAGCTACACCACCGACCTGCCGGCCAACGCCAAACGCAAAGTCTTGCGTCGCAGCCAGCCAAAACTGCTGCGCGCCGACACCGTGCCCGGCCCGTTGAGCCTCGACGACTATTGCGCGCGTCCGCATGCATTGGTGTCGTTCGCGGGCGACCTCAGTGGGTTTATTGATGAAGAGCTGGAGAAACTCGGCCGCAAGCGACACGTAGTGCTGGCCGTGCCGCAGTTCAATGGCCTGAGTACGTTGCTGGCCGGGACTGACATTGTCGCGACTGTTCCGGATTACACAGCGGATGCGCTGACGGCTGCGGGCGGCGTTCGGGCGGAAGATCCACCGTTGCCGACGCGCACCTTCGAGCTGCACATGGCCTGGCGTGGGTCGCAGGATAATGACCCGGGGGAACGCTGGTTGCGGTCGCGGATTCAGATGTTTTTTGGCGACCCTGAGAGTCTTTAGGCGTTGTCGGGCAGGCTGTTTAGCTGATCATTTCTGGCTTTTCATAGGCCATGGAGATCCATTCACTTCCAGTGGATTGCTACATTGGGGGCACATCTGAGGGCATGCATTGGATCGCTTGAAAAAGGATGCCCCCAGCCTAAGGTCCGGCAGCCCCTTCTCGGAAAAGTCATACGCTACTGGTCGCAAACCGCCGTCGAGCGCTATCCGATTACATCAGCGTGTCGATTACTATCTTCTGGCCCCTATGAAATACTGCCGGCCCGGTGCAGAGACACGATACGATCCTCCCCCCGAACATAGCGGCATGACCAAACGTGACGAAGACCAACACGATGAGGAACCGGTGTAAGCGTATGGTGAATTACCCTCTCGCTCTTATGGCCGGGGTCGGGTAGGTGAATTGCCGGACGGCTTAGACGTTGATCCCCCCCCCCCCCCCCCCCGCCACGAATACCCAATCTCGCGTTTCTTCAATGGGCCACCGATCCGCGGCAGCGCCTTCAAATTTCACGGCCATGATCGAGAAAGTTCGAAGCGCGAGGATCAATCACAATCTTCCCGCGAGATATCCGAAAAGTCTGTGAGCACATCGCAATTGATGCAGTGGTACATGCCGGAAGCGTCTTGGTAATGCATACCGCAAAAGCATCCACAAAACGGGCAGCACTCTTGAATCTCCAAATCACCCCACGCCCAGACGCCCACGTATTCCGGTAACGCGTCTCGCCCATACCCCGTGATTTCGAATGCATTAGCATTTTTCGCTATGAATCCATCTTCACCTTCATCCATCAGGATGGGCAACACAACCTCTTCATGCTGCGCTTTCGTGAGATTTAGAAGCGCAGCTGCTTCCTTGTAGAGCTAGTTCAGGTCGGGAGTCGCCTCATGGTCGCTTGTCCCAGCTTCGTCAAGTATGTGTTTACATACTGACTCCAGGGGGGTTCGAGCCATTGTGATGGCGCAATGCTTTGCAAGCGGAGTACTGAGCCAGCAGGGGCATGTGTTAGCTCATCAAAAGTCCGGTGTTTGGAGATCGCTTGGCCTGCTGGTGTTTTTAGCTGGGATGCAATCTGTGAAATGTCATTCTGCGTGAGATTTCCATGCTTCAGTAGCCTGTCAGCAGCCTCCTGAAGCCAGTCCGATTGCTCTAGCAGCCACGTACGAACCTGTCCCTGCGCGTCCATAAGATACTCCCTGCCGACGATGAGTCATTTGACGCTAGCAGATCCCTTCATATGCTCAATTTCGTAGCCTGTCTTTGAATTCTCAGGGTCCAACGGCTCGTGCTTCCATACCCTCGGCAGGGTTTTGGTCTGAAAGTGGGTACTTCCCATCCAGAATTTGAGCGTGCCAAAGGGATGCTCCACCGTCTGCCGGCGCCCCTTCATCTTCCCCGGAACATCCTCAAGTCGGATCTGCACTCCTTCGACTACTGTCCCATGCTCTGAACGCTTCCTATCGCCGAGCCAAGCGGAGCTATAGGGCATCGGCGGTATGTCATCATTCGAACCCGCGTTTCTGGCTTGTATTGAAAATTTCTTAAAATTTCATGCTCGAAAATGAATCATGCAAGACCTCGTAACTACTTGATTATACGAAAATTGAATCACAAGCCCCAGTTTGGTGCTATGTAATAAACAGTTTTAAGCACCACATGAGAGCGCAACTGACAAAAAACGGTATTGACCTGTTACAAAAAAAATTAAACATTATCTTCGAAGTCAGCAGGCTTCGAATTAATCACGCTAAGAGGGACGATTTTATGCGTAAAGCAAATCTGCAAACTCGGCTAACTGCGCTTTCCAACGATGCATACCAACATCTCCTTGCTCCAAAAAAACAGTTGACCCAACTCCTGGATTAACCCTGAAATATTGATAGATTTGTCACCTAAAGTTGGCAGGCGGGATCTTTCCCGCCTGCTATTTAATTACACTTATTACCAATACTTAAATTATTTCTGAAGGGAATCGAAATGATAGAAGCAGTCGTCAATCAAGATATTATTATCACGGTTTCATCAGAAAAAATTGGACTTTGGAATTTAATCTCTGGAGAACAATACGAAATTTATGAGAGATCTTACTGGGCAAGGATTTTCGAACTGGTGAGTAGGCCGGACTTGTTGGATTTTTCAAAAAGTGAGGACGTTGGATTATACGAAGCTGGATTAATTCTAATTAATGAAGATGCCCGCAACTACGAGCGCAATTTACAAAGCAATGGAAATTGGGGGTGGGATCAGATCTCAAGGATTTTTCATTTGGGCAGTAAACATATAACGATGGATGACGGTGTAATAAATGATACGACCAAGCGGGAAATAGGGTATTTGGATTATTGCGAAAGCATATTTCCAAATATTCCTGAAATCGAGATTGAGCGAGAAGGTGAACTAATAGAGTTGCCGCCCTACGATGGTCAGGCATTTCGCTCAGAAACCCTAGAGAAAACGTTGCGGGCTCGTTCTACGAGTCGAAAGTTCGTCAAAGATCCAATCTCCCTACAAGCCGTCGCAAATATTTTGTATATGACGTTTGGAAAGATACATGGAGACTTAAGGAAAGACGAAATGGAGCAAAGGGGATTAGTTACAGTTGGCTACCGGAGGTCTTCGCCAAGCGCCGGTAGCCTTCAGGCCACAGAGGCTTATATCATTGTGCAAAACGTCGAGGGGTTGGCAGCCGGAGTTTACCACTATAGATCGCACCAGCATAAGCTTACTTTACTCAGTACCGACCTGACGATACCACTCGACAAAGCGCTGTGCTACCAAGACTTCGCTCTAGATGCTGGTTTACTTGTAATTTTGACATCTCGCTTCGACAAGCTGTGGTGGAAATACCCACATTCGAGAGCTTATCGTTCAGCACTTATGGATGTAGGGCATCTATCCCAGACTTTTAATCTCGTTACGACAGCGCATGGTTTAAACACTTGGCTCACAGGTTTTTTTATTGATGATCTTTTGAACCAGCAACTGAGAATAGATTCTCATAAGGAACATACCATTTTCGTCCTGGCTGCTGGGCATGGAGCACCAGATCCGGTTAATCCGGGAATCGAACTAGCACTTGCAAGTTTGCGTGCCTGATGGGGGCATAGATGGGTATGGCATATTCTTCTAGTGAAAGCTCTGAGGCATTAAGAAAAAAAGCAGATACATTTTTGCAGGATGCAAACTTCGATGAGGCGCTCTCATGTTACAAAGCTTCCTTAGCCCATGACCCACAAAATATAAAAGCCCTACATAATTTTGCGAAGCTGCATGAAAAAAATGGGAGTATAACAAAGGCAATCTCATTATACCGCGCAGCAATTGACGAGCACTGTTTCGACGATGAAACGGCAATGTTTCTTTACAAGAGTCTTGCAGATTGTGCAGAAGCCTCAGGAAAATCCAACCTGGCGATCTGGGCCTATAGTAAAGCGTCTAAATCAGAAAAATTTCCATTCCACGAAATTGCTTTCGCCTGTTTAGAAAGCTTAAGAAAGGTCAAACTAAATGATTACGACGAAGAAATTACTGACCTTTTAGGTCCCCTTTTGTTGGTAGATAATCTGGACAGGCAAATTATTGCCGACATTTATTTTGATAACCTAGGCCGAAAAATAAAAAAAATTTTCAATATTGCAAACCCATTTA
This sequence comes from Pseudomonas sp. MG-9, assembly GCF_018729515.1. Taxonomy (NCBI): domain Bacteria; kingdom Pseudomonadati; phylum Pseudomonadota; class Gammaproteobacteria; order Pseudomonadales; family Pseudomonadaceae; genus Pseudomonas; species Pseudomonas sp. MG-9. The sequence continues at coordinate 505,915 of NZ_JAHHZH010000001.1, read as the reverse complement.
AAACTTCAAACATATCAAACCAATTGGTAGAGGAGAAAAGTATAGATTTTTTCCTTTCTGGGTTTGCTGTAAGAAATATCCAGGTAGAGATGGCTCTGCGGAAAATGCGCAAAGCGTATCTAACAGCTTTTTCGGAACAAATACTTTCGGCTGCCGATAACCGACTGATCAACTTAATAGCCCAGCAACAAAGTCGTAGTGGTGCAATATGGGGGGTCGAAGAGATAGAGGAAAGTTTATTGAGCGAATTGAGAAGCGCTCTAGAAACAAAAGTAATCGACGACAGCTTTGTGAAAATAACTTGTTCGATACTTGCAATGTATGAAGCGCCTATATCTAAAATCCAAAATCGCAAATGGGGCAAGACATGTCCCTGGCCGAGCTATTGGGATAACTCTGGTATTATTTTTAAATTGGAATCAGCAAACCCTGATCATGTGTGTGCAAGCTTTTATACCGAAAATCCATATCCCCAGTGGTCTGAAAAGCCAACATACTCTGTCGCCGATCTCGATGAGGACCTTAAATCACTTGTGATCAATAATCAGGGGGGAATAGCAGGAGAAACCACTGATTATATATTGATCGCTGGGTGTGGTACAGGTCAGCAGGCAATTAGAGCTGCGCTAACATATCCCAAATGTAGGGTTGTTGGGTTAGACATAAGCCTTGCAAGTATCGAATTTGCAAATATCAAGAAAGTGGAGTTTCGGATCACAAATCTTAGCTTTATTTTGGGTGATCTTTCAAAAATTCAAAACATAGGCTTGAATTTTCGACTAATTGAGTGTGTCGGTGTTCTCCATCATATGAAAGATGAGTTTTTAGCATTACGCTCGCTCCTAAGTCATCTCACCCCCCAAGGGGTCCTTAAGGTCGGCCTTTATAGCTCGCTCGCCAGAAGACCAATTCGACGACTAGCCCAGATATGCATGGAGAAACAGATAAAATTTAATAGCGAAAGCATTGAGTCTGTTCGTACTGTAGCCATCGACAACTCCGAAATTTTTGGCTTGGAAAGTATTACGAGTTCACATGATTTTTTTGACAGGTACTCATGTAACGACCTGTTATTTCACCCCAGAGAGCGCGGATACTGCATATCTGAAATTAAAGAGATTTGTGCAGAACTTGATTGCGAATTTGCCGGTTTTCAAACCAGCACATTCGCGGGGGATGAGCACTTTATAAAGTTTGATTCCACGGCCGAGAATCTAGAAATAAATTTTGATTGGTGGTCCAAAACAGAAGAGGAAATCCCTTCAATGTTTGGGAATATGTATATATTTTGGCTGAGACCAAAGAGGAGTAGTTAGTGGAAATATTAGGATTCAATATTGGTCATGATGGGCATATATGCTCAATAAAAGATGGCAAGCTCATTTATAGTTATGAGAACGAAAAAGATAATGGCGCCAGATATTCTTCGACTTCACTAACTGCCGCTGTGACACATTCACTGCAAGGATTTATGAATTCGGACTGCATTGCAGTCAGCGGCTGGGCAGAAGGCCTACATCCAACAGGCTATCCAATAGATGGTGGCTATCTAGGGTTAAATGTAGCAGAGAAAACACTCAGCACTCCAGGAAAAAACTTTACATGGGTAGAGTGCTCTCATGAGGTGTCACACATTGTGTCCTCATACGCAATGTCAAAGTGGGCAGATACGGATAGTTGTTACGTGTTGCTGTGGGAAGGGTACATAGGGAATTTTTATTTCATCGATTCTAATCTAAACATAACATTGCTGGAAAAAATACTAGAAAGCCCGGGGTTGAGATATGCTTTTGCATACGGGCTTGCCGATCCGTCTTTCAATTTACGACCGGGGTATGCGCGCCTAGGTGACGCCGGGAAAATGATGGCGCTCACTGGCTATGGGCGCAAAAAAAAACCTACAACTGCACAACAGTACGCTCTAGATTATATTCTAAGTTGTGAGTCTGCTATCACGACACTTGATAAAAAAGATCTATTGTCCAGCCCTTTGTACAATATAGGCGTAGAGTCTACAGAGTTTTGTGACTTTGCGAAAATGCTCAGCGACCGCTTATTTGAAATTTTCTTGGATAAAGTTACGCATCATGTAACAACGATGCACCCTTTGGTTATATCCGGCGGATGTGGGTTGAATTGCGAGTGGAACACTAATTGGCGAAACTCTGGATTGTTTAGTGATGTCTTTATACCACCGTGCACTAATGATACAGGTGTCGGTATAGGTGCCAGCGCGATAGCCCAAAAAAAAATTACAGGAAAGGTAGCAGTTGATTGGTCAGTTTATTCAGGGCAGAACTTTGTCTTTGACACTGAAATCACAAAATTCAGCATGTCAAAGTTAGACTTTAGAGAAATATGTCGTCTGCTTTTAAACGGTGAGGTTATTTGCTGGGTGCAAGGACGATGTGAGATAGGCCCTCGTGCTTTGGGAAATCGCTCAATGCTCGCTGCACCTTTCGATAAGGAAACAGCAGAAAAAATCAATAGAATTAAACAGCGGGAAAAATTTCGTCCAGTTGCACCGGTTTGCCTCCAAGAAGATGCCTCTCTGCACTTTGAAGGATGTATTGAAAGTAAATTCATGCTGGAGTTTTTTCGCGTAATCAATCCCGACCTGCAAGCGGTGACTCACATTGATGGCACCGCGCGGGTTCAAACTGTATCACATCAGGATAATGTAACTCTCTATCAACTATTGTGCGAGTTCAAAAAGCAAACGGGGATTGGGGTGCTCTGCAACACATCCCTTAATGAGAAGGGTAAAGGTTTTATCAACAGACTCTCTGATCTTGAAGAGTTCTGCGCGAATAAATCAATCAACCGCTTTGTCGTAAACGATGTAATGTATACAGCGAGATCTGAGGAGTTCCAAGACTGTGAATCTACCTAAAGTCAAAGGCTACTGGTGCCTATGCGGCGTGCGGTTTAGCACTTCAATCGCGCTATGGATCGATTTCATTCTTATTTTTTCAGTGCTTACCTTTGGTTTTCACTCTAGCACCGAGAAAATTGGGTTAGCAGCCGCCATGTACGGAATACCACCTTTAATATTGGGGCCAGTATTCGGCAGAATGATAGATAAGGTAAATTTGTTTCAATTTATACCTATAAGCTTTACATTAAGGTGTGCAGCGTCCTGCCTGTTATTTGTAGCCTCAACAGAAGATATTTTTCTGTTGTTAGTGTTCTTTAAAGGGTTGTCTAATTTAGGATCCGCAGCTTCAGAAATTGTTCTCACTCGTAAATTACTTGACGATAGCGACATTCCAAAAAACACTGCATTCATTACTGTGGTTGATCAATTTATTAAAGTTTGCTCTCCCTTGGTGGCGGGCGTCGTCGCATCGCTATCGGACAAGTCTAGTGGTTTCTTATTTTCTGCTTTATTTTCGCTGGCAGGACTAATCTTCAGCATTGCTCTCTGGCGCCTACATGGTAAAACGCTTAAAACTCATACAGCCACAGAAAGAACTCTTGGCAGTCTAGCTGCTATACGGAAGCTTTATGCATCGGGGCCTTCGACCCAACTTTTTTTATTGTGCTCACTAGCCCAGTCTGGGGTGCTTGGTTTTTACGACTCAATGTTAGGAACACTGCTTAAGACATTATCGCTAGGTCCATCTGCATTTGGTATAGTGGTTAGTGCCACTGCACTTGGCGGGGTCAGTGCCGGCTTCGCTTTCAAATATCTTTACCCTTCAAAGGCTTTACTATGTTCTACTATTTCATTGATGATTTATGGCGTTTGCATCATGTTTTCAGGTGTGGTCGCGATCTTGCAGTTACCTTTCGCACTTGTATTATTTATAGCGGTATTCTTTTTGTCAGGCATCGCCTACAGCCTCACATCCATGGCGTTCGCGGTTACCTTGCAAAAAAGTTGCTCCCCGTCTCATCTCGGGTTTATCTCATCTAGCGCACGGAGCCTGACGCTGACTCTGTTAATTGGTGGGCCTGTCATCGGAGGTTTTGTTGGACGTATAACTTCGATTGAAACGGTTTTTATGATCGCGGGTTTATCTGCAATTGTAATTGGGCTTGCTCTCCATCTCAAGTATGCACAGGCTGTAATCGATAGGACCTTAGAGGCTTGATGTTTATATTTTAAAAATTTGAGGTGTCAGAGGAACAGGTATTAGGTCTAGCGGCAAATTGACAACCGCAAAGTTCAGATTAGCGTGTTCAATGACAAGGCCTCAACCGGCTACCGCTAAGGACACGATTCAGAGCGATGTAGTTGCGCCGCAGCTCCCGTGAGAAAATGACTCGGCCATGACAACTCCCCCCGCTTTCAAAAGCGCAACATATGCTGCTGTGCCGCCGCGTCTGCAAGCTCGGCGTCGGCAACCCAAGATTGGGCAATACGCTGAAGCATTGCGCTGGTGCGTACAAACTCCGAGGACGCATCTGCCCACTCACGAGGTTGACGGGCCAGGGCACGCTCTTTGTTCACCGCCCTCCCCGATCTGCTTACTGAATACACCCCGCATATTATCCTTTCGATGCTGACGCCACGCTCAATCTTCGCGGATGCCAATGACTCAATGACACTACGCACGACCTCATCAGGTCATGCCTCTTCTTTTGAGCTCAACGGAGCATGGACCAATACCTGGCCGATCAGTTGATCAGCAATGGCCTGACGATTTTGCTTTTCTAGCCAATCTTCGAACGCCTAAGCACCATTCCAGCAGCGTAGGCTCGTCTAGGCTTTATACCCAACGGGCCGAAGGCCGTTACACCAATTGCAGCAAGCGCATCCTAAATTGGAAGGGCTTGCTATACATAGGCTTCCCAATAAGCCTGCTTACGTAGTGGTTGCATAGAAGAATGAGTAATGTTGTAGAAGGCCTGAGATAGTGGAGTGCCATTCACAAGCTGTGTTTTGGATTTACGTTCTGCCTCCACGACAAGGGCTTCGTAAATCCGTATAAATTTGTAAGCAAGTGGCTGCCCCGTTGAGTCTCCAAGCAAAGTGAAGAAATCCAGCTTGACTTGATGAGGAAGTGGCCCGACCACAATCGTATCCACGTACTGAAAGACCGCTTGTTCGTCACCGTATCTAACCTGAGTGCCTATAGGCGCCAGTACCGGATCGGCCACGTGAATGCCGAAATGTTTGTCTATCAGTCGACGAAGAATACTTAAAGCACTTTTTTCAGCCTCAGCCCGGAAGCGAAAGAATGCGTCGTCGCTATGATTTCTCTGAACCTCTTCGCTTAGCGGATTGCTGCTGACCTTAAGCGTCTCAAGATTGTGGATATGCCGCATATTGATCAGCGTCAGGATCACAGCCAAGGCAATTAATCCCAAACCTATCGACGTAGATGGATCGGAGATTTTGACATTGAAGTACTTGGCAACAACAGGGGTGAGCAGGTTATTCCACCAGGGGGCCGCGCCGATCACTGCAGCGCCCGAGGCCAATAGCGCCATGGCTATTTTATACACGGGATTACCCCGAATAATGCGAATCACCTCCAGCACAAACTCTTTGTTTGTCATTTACAACGACTCCATTCCAATACTAAGTAGGCCATCACTCTATGCTGGCAAACGCTGACTCTATAGAAAACAAGCCCCCAATGCGCCGGCCCTCCACCTTCAATCGAGATACCAAATGCTGCATGTCGGCTGTCCGCCTTTTTTGTACCCAAAGATACCTTCGAAACGCCGCTTCGCCGTGCAATGCTCTTCACCCTCTGGCCATACGGACCTCTCACCGCTGAAAATCCACAGACACTGAAGTTCATTGCGGGCCAGGTACTCCTGGAAAAATGCCTTATCGCACAGTGCGTAATTGTCGCCCCCGTAGCGGTGGCCATTTAAAAACCGCGCTTCGCCCGAAGGATCGACATACCGACGGTGATCATTAAGCAGTGGTACAAGCGCCAGTTCCCGGGTCAGCCACGCCGCGGGCAGCTGTGCATTGACGCCATGTGCAATGGAAAGGTCGAGTTCATATTCCCAATGGAAGCCGTAGGTTGGCAATGCGTACTCAACCGGTTTGCCGGTAGGAAACTTGTGAATCAACCAATGCTGTTGAGGACAGGGCGCCTCTCGAAAATACGTCGTGCTGGTATAGGTGGGCGCCCGCCAGTTTGAGATATTCAATGCACCTTGAAGGCACAAAAGCTTGATGAAGCGAGCACTGTCTTTCTGTTTAACAATAACCGGCAAAATTCGACGAAACTCCTGCTGGCGCAAACCCTGTTGGAACACATCGTAGTTGTTGTCAAGGTTGGAGAGTGCTCGCCACTCATGCATTACCCACCACTCCTTGCCATCCGGATCGGTGCGGCTCACCAGTTGCGGGAGCAGGTCGGCAGGATTGTCCCGCACAGGCCACTCCATCAGGTCCTGTTCTTCGTCGTGTTCAAAGACCAGGGGGGGGAATGAACACCCAGTCATCATTATGGCTGTCGTCAGCATCGGTACTGAGCAAAGTCGGATCGATATCGCGCTGGAAGCCAATGTCCGATGGTGTGAAGTACGCCCTAGGCTTCGGATAGACATTCAGCTCATGGTTATCCGCCAACCGGCAAAGTAACTCGTTTAGGGCCATCCATTGATATTTTTCTGCGATCCGCTCAACAACAGGCCTGCCCCCTGGATAATCCAAATCCTGGGATTCCTCCGGCGGGAATTTCTCTACGGACCAACCCAGGTCGTACGCCCGCTTTGCAATCCAGCGCTGTGCCTCCTCATGGTTTATCACAGACGATAGAGAATGATCCGTAGCCGAACAGCCTGATTTAATGCGTGTATTCAAGAAATTCTCGACCGTGGGCTTTATTTCGTGGCTGGCGAAAGTGCCCATGCAAGCAGCCTCTATTTCATTGTGACCTGCATGTGCGACGGATTGGTCAAGCATCGCCTGCGTCACGTTCAGCTGTGGTGGTGCAGATTGATAAGGGGGTTGGCATTTTCCTGGATCGACGGCCGTGTCCAAGCAGGAAGCCGTCACTGCCAATTCAACCATTCGCCGTGCGTAATCGCGCAGAAGCAGGGACAAGGGAACGTCGTCTGTATCGAATACATGTAGGTAGGCGGTGGTGGCAAAGCCTCGCAAGCGGGCAGGATTCGGATCATTGCAGCAGGCGCCATAGGCCGCTGCATGCAGGCGTTCCCACACATACATATCGTCTAACCCCGAAAAAGCCTCGCACAAGGTTTTGTACAAATCCTGCCGGGCAATCAGCAGTGAAACCAAGGCCTTGGTGGCAAAATCCCGGACCAGGCGGTTGCTAGAGGTAAACATCCAGGTCAACACGATACTGCACAGGTACTGGACTTCACGGTCGGTATGGTCGCCTTGTTCCAGAAGACACCACTTGTAGAGTTTGTCCAGTGCACTCCCCGCCTGAGTGGAGCACCTGTTGATGTGAACCGACCAACTCGTATCCCTATCGACAAGGCTTTGGCACATCAGCATCGTGTGCAGTGCTCGCGCATTCCATGGGTGATCAGAAACCACGGCCAGCTCGATCACGACATCGAAGGCCTCTTCATCACGTAACAGCACGCTGTCGAACAACGCATGCGTGCGCTCGCTGAAAGCCTCACTGCTGCGCCACCTCAAGCTCTCCACAAACAAGCGCTCAAGTTCCCCGATGGGCCGCCACTTTTTCGGCTGGGCGGGCAAGGCGTCCAGAAACTCCCTATTGAAACGCTCTGGAACCTGGATGCAAAGTGCTTCAACCAGTCCCATCCACATCGAGTCCACTTTGCCACTCTGGTGTATAAATGCCAGCACACCGGTTGCCAACGCATCGCGAATGTCATCGACCTCTTTCAGCAAGACTTCTGCCATAAGATGGTCTTGGAAACGCTGAAAACTGAACCTGACAATTTCGGTCACAGGCGCATCAGTATCGCCATCCTCGGTATGAGGCAGAGGATCGACGCGCAACAACCCGTTGCGGCGTAACAACTCAAACCAAGTCGCGTCCTCAGGCGGCGAAAAATCCATAAATGCTTCTTTTGCGATTTGGAAAGCTCGCACTCGTGGGAGATGATCACGCCGCTCAACCACCATATGATGAGCAATCAACTGCAGTGTGCGCCGTGTCGGTAATCAGGCCCTGGGCCTAGCTTCTACTCGGGGCCGCGCAAGCCTTCAATTTCATTGGGGGCAAAAATGGGGACATCACCAGTTTTTTTTCAGCCTGAAACCACCGCCCGAGAACCCAGTCAGAATGTTTTTTGGGGACCCTGAGAGTCTTTAGGCGTTGTCGGGCAGGCTGTTCATCTGATCATTTCTGCCTTTTCATAGACTTTGGAGATCCATTCCCTTCCAGTGGATTGCTACATTGGGGGCACACATGAGAATCGCCCACTCCTTCCCATCTTCAACGGCGACCGCTGCTCGCGTGACCGTGGTGTAACCGAGCTACGTTCTGATCGATGCGGCCCTGGATCGTGCGCAAGGTGTCTCGAGTAATAACCTGTGGGTATAGGCTCTCGGCGATGGTTGCAAACCGGCCCGCCACATCACAAATGCCGTCAATCATTCTGCCTGCAACGTCCGGGGGCACCTCGGCTTCGTCGGCAAGCCGAAGCATTTGCGAGCGGGAAATCGCCAGGGCTTCCCCCATCACATCCAACTGGTGATATCCACCTGGCCCCTCGCAGAAGGTCACGTCGTAAGCCGGCGACAGTCTCCACTGACCGTCTTGCGACATGATGTAGGCAAAGTTTTTGGGATGATCGTCTCTGTTGTTGAACGCAACATTGAAGACAGCACGTTCGAAGGCCACCGCCATCTCTCGCACGTCGTTGGTACACATCTGTGTTGCCCGCAAGAAGTTGACGTAGTCCAACACCCCCGGAGACCGGTAATTTGCCCCCGTAAAGGCAGCGAGGCTTTGCATGGGTACGCGCAGACCATCCCGGCGGTCAAATCGCTTACTGGCAAACGCTGCCAACCCATCAGGCAGACTGAAGTACTGCGTGTCAGGGGTCTCGATACCGCACATGCGCAGGCACTCGGCGTAGACCATTTCGATAGCGCACACCTCGGCATGTTCTTCTTTGGCCGGGAATTTAATCAACCATGCTTCAAAGCCCGGTGTGACGGCCGTGGTAAATCCGCCAGTTTCGGGATCGCGATAGACGAGGGCCTTAGGCCTCGCACCTTGAGGCGAGCCGCCCACCAGCAGCAACGCCTGCAAGAACTCGCCACCGTCTCCACGTAGTACTTCCTGCACTTCGGCGGCAAGCTGTTCCAGCGGGATGTGGACTTCAGACTCCTGCCCTTCGGGTGCCACGGGCTCAAACGTCATGGCCCCCATCGCATTGCTACCGACGTAGGCCAGCCGTTCCAGTGAACCGATGCGCGCCGTGGTGAGCCCGCGGCGCCTGAACATACGGTCCATCAGCAACATCCCCCACCCATCCGGCAGCGAGTCGTAAACAGGCCCTGGCAAGTGCAGTTGGTGGTCTGGAAAATCTCGGCGCAACTGAGCCCCCTCCAGCGGCAGCGTGTAGGAGGACAGTTCCAAGCCCCTTTGCCTGGCTTCATTGCTGTACTCGAACACGATCAGTGGGCGACCGGTCAGGGCGGTCGTGGAGACTAGCGTGCCCCATTGCCATCGCTCACCCCAGCCCTCGTAGAAGACGTTCACCTGCTCAAGCATTGCCGGACTTCCTCTTTGTACGGAGACGATTGGCGCTGTTTTCGTAGCGCCGAATATCCTCGATGCTTTCCAGCTTTGGCAGGAACAGGCCTTCGAGTTCCTTGGTTCGGCCAAGGGCCATCGCCACCCGGACCACGTTCTCGAACCCGACATTGCGCCCGGCTTCAAGGTTGGACACGGTGTTGGTGCCGATGCCGGCACGTCCGGCCAAGTCGGCTTGTGTCATGTCCAGCGCCAAGCGCTCTGTGCGCAAACGATCGCAGAGGCGCTTGACGACCTCGCTCGGCTTGCTGAAGCTTAAATCCAACATAGTGTGTATCAAGCCCATTCTGCGCCAGTTAGTTCCCAAAATTATAGAATTAACGCCCAGCCCTATCAAGCTGCTTAATTCCCTAATCCTGCGTCTTATCGCTTAGTTTCTAGCCTTAGCCACAATTTACTGGATTTATCTAACATAACGCCAAAGGACAGGGAGAACTATTAGGGGCCATTCAGAACCGTATTCTGGGTGAAGGCTTGCCTTCCGCCCAAGCCCAGTGAGCGTTGGGGGACAAAACTGGGGGCAAGCTAAAAATTTCTCGACCTGAAACCACCGCCAGAGCCTAGTCAAGATGTTCTTCGGCGACCCCGATAGCCTTTAATGCGAGATCGGGCACTTCGAAAAAACTCGCAGCAGGTTCCTGAAGTGCCCCCGAGTCCATGTCGGATACAACCTCCTCGCCTGCAATGGATGCCAGAGAGCTTCATTTCCCAAATAGCTGTTCTTCTCTAATTTGACATTTATCAACCACAGACACGCCCTTCTCACCGAGATTGTTCCTTGACGTCTGCAAGAACCGCGTCCGCGGCCGATGCAGACGACCCAGTCTTCGTGGAGGCCTGTCATGACTACTCAACTGCAAGACATTCAACCCAGCATTCCCCCCGCCAGGCCGCAACCTCTGACTGTCAGTCTGCGCAAGGCTGAACCCAAACGCTTGTCACTGAGCCTGCTGATCGCGCTGGTGGTTGGGTCGATGATCGGCAGCGGTATTTTCAGCCTGCCGCAGAACATGGCGGCCAGCGCGGGCGCAGGAGCGATTCTGATTGGTTGGGTGATCACCGGCGTCGGCATGCTGTCGCTGGCGTTGGTCTATCAGACCCTGTCCAATCGCCAGCCCGCACTGGACAACGGTGTGTTCGCCTATGCCCGGACACTGGGCGGTGAGTTTCTCGGTTTCAACTCCGCCTGGGGTTACTGGATCAGTGCCTGGATCGGCAACGTCAGCTATCTGGTGATTTTGTTCGCCGCGCTGAGTTACTTTTTCCCGCTGTTTGGCGAAGGCAACAACAAAGCGGCGATCGCCGGAGCATCCGTAGTGTTGTGGTCGTTGCACTGGATGATCCTGCGAGGCATGCGCACGGCGGCGCGGGCCAATGCCCTGACAACCGTGGCCAAGGTGGTGCCGTTGCTGCTATTCATCGGCTTGGTGATTGCCGCCTTCCAGCGTGAAACCTTCATGGTGGATTTCTGGGGGACACCCGCGTTGGGCAGCACGTTTGATCAAGTCAAAAGCACAATGCTGGTGACTGTCTGGGTGTTCATCGGCATCGAGGGCGCCAACGTGTTCTCTGCCCGCGCTGCCGAACGCGCCAACGTCGGTAGAGCCACGGTCATCGGTTTCGTCATCACACTGTTGCTGCTGATTGCCGTGTCCTTGCTGTCGCTGGGCATTCTCAGACAACCGGAGCTGGCGGCCCTGAAAAACCCTTCGATGGCCGGTGTTCTGCAAGCCGCCGCCGGGCCGTGGGGCGCGGTATTGATCAGTATTGGCTTGATCATTTCAGTCGGCGGTGCCCTGCTCGCCTGGACGCTGCTGGCAGCCGAATCGGTGTTTACCCCGGCCAGAGAAAAGGTCATGCCGGTGTCGCTTGGAGAGGAAAACACCCGTGGCGCGCCCGCTAATGCACTGTGGCTCACGAACGGATGCATTCAGTTGTTTCTGCTGCTGACGCTGTACTCAAGTGCCAGTTACCTGGCCCTGATTTCCCTCGCCACCTCGATGATTCTGCTGCCGTATCTGTTCAGCGGCCTCTATGCACTGAAAATGACGTGGCAGGGCGAAACCTACGCCGGCCATCGCGCAATGCAAATACGCGACATGGCAATCGCCTTGGTCGCCACGCTGTATTGCGTCTGGCTGCTGTATGCCGCCGGGCCTAAATACCTCTTGCTCAGTGCTTTGCTCTACGCCCCCGGCTCATTGATTTATCTGGGCACGCTGAGAGCCCGTCAGGGCCAGCCGCTCAGCGGTCCCGAGACGGGCCTGCTGATCATTATCTGGGCAGCAGCGGCTTACGCCGGCTGGATGCTGTGGTCCGGGACGCTAACGCTTTAAGGAAGCTTGTTCTGTCCTGGCGGTTTGCAGACAGGATGATTGTCGGCCGCCTTCCATTCGCAATGGAGTACCGAAAATGAGCAATTCCGTGAAGAAGATGCCAGTCACTACCGAAGTAAAAAACAAATCCGGCCAGCAGCCGATGACAACGGACCTATGGCGACCTCTGGAAAAGCTCCGCCAGCAAGTCGATCACCTGTTCGAAGACTTCAACCGTGGCTCAGGACTTTCACCCTTTGGTCGCGGGCTGTTCGATACCGAACCGCTCTGGCGTCGCGAACTGCACGGTTTCAACATGCCGGCGGTCGACATCAGCGAGAAGGATAAAAGCTACGAAATTACGGCTGAGCTACCCGGCATGGATCAGAAGAACATCGAGATCAAACTGTCGAACGGCAGCCTGATCATCAAAGGTGAAAAGAAAGAGGACAAGGAAGAAAAAAGGAAAGGCTATCACCTCAGCGAGCGTCACTACGGCTCCTTTGAACGAGTATTTACGCTGCCCAAAGGCGTCGACGCTGAAAAAATCGACGCGAGTTTCTCCAAAGGCGTGTTGAGTATCTCGTTGCCGAAAAAGCCTGAAGCGCTAAAAGCGGACAAAGTCGTGCCCATCAAAGGCGCGTAAGTCCCAGGCTACTCTGCCCCTTATCGGTGAATCGGCAAGGGGCTTTTTGCGCCTCTCATCGTTGCGGGGCTACCTGCATGAACAGAACGCCCGAGACAGGCTGCCCGGCTCTACCATTCAGCGGGCCGGCGTGATCGATCACGCTAGACCGCCAGTACGCTACAGGGCACCTGATACAGAATGTGTTCGGTGGTACTGCTCAGCAGTTTGTCCACCCCGTGATTTTGCACTCTGCCCATGACGATCACGTCCACCTGTTGCTCGTCGGCGAATTCGCTGAGCGCCGCAACTGGATGCCCCACTACGAAATGCCGGCGCTCGGCAGGCACACCATACCGATTGGCCCATGTGATGTAAGACGCTTCCAGTTCCTTGCGCAGGGCTTTGCTCAGCTCCGAGCCCCTCAAGCCATCACCCAGCCCCTCCAGAAATTCCTGGGAAACGTCATAGGCGTACACCAGGTGCAACTCGGCATCGCACTGGATGGCGAAGGCCGTGGCCTGCTGAATGATGCGGTCATTTAGCGCATCACCGCCTTCGTCGCTCATTGCGACATCTACTGCCGCTACAACCTTGCGCGGCAAGGCATGTCCAGTGCCGCTCAACATATAAACCGGTACCGGACAATGGCGCAGCAACTGCCAGTCCAGCGGCGTGAAGAACGCCCGCTTGAGTGTCGACTCGTGTTGCACTTCCTTGATCAACAGGTCGGGCTTCATTTCATTTACGTAATCGAGGATCTCTTGCTTCATGTCATCGGACCAGCCGACCTCGGCTGTCACTTCAAGGCCTATGCCCCGCAGATTGATCGCTTGATACTTGAGCCAGTCACGATGATCCTGCAAATAGTTCGCGCGGGCCTCCTCACGATCGCCCTCTTCCAGCATCGAGAGGATATCCAGCGACTTTACGAACGCCCTGATATGGAGCGTCGCACCACTTGCCTTTGCCAGTGCGGCAGCATGGTTGATCGCCGGCGAGCGGCGCAGAGACGGGTTGATGACCAGCAACAAATGTTGATATTGGCTCATGATTGTCTCCACAGAAAACAGGTTCGCCGAAGCCAGGAACCGCGCCGACAAGAAGCACCGTCAAGCCTGGCAGGAACAGCCGTACTCACACGGCGAGCTCAGTCACTGAGCCGTTTCGCCGCCAAGTTCGACTTGATCGCGATATTCCGGCACCGACACCGACCATCCCAGTTCCAGACTGATGCGCCGGCGCAGGACGTCCGAGGCATTGGGCTCGCCGTGCACCACGTAGGTGTGTTTCGGGGCGCGCTTGAAGCCACGCAGCCACTGGATGATTTCATCGGCATCGGCGTGTGCGGACAGGGTCTGCATCGGCACCACTTCGGCGCGAATCGGTACGTCTTGCCCGTGAATCCGCACCGACGGGACACCCGCGACAATTTGTGCCCCGCGCGTGCCGCCGGCCTGAAAGCCCGGCATCAGAAGTGCATTCAGCGGGTTGGGCGCCAGTGCCTTGAGGTGATGCAGCACTCGTCCACCGGTGGCCATGCCGCTGGCAGCGATGATCACTGCGGGGGTGCGTTGCTGGTCCAGATCAATGGATTCCTGAGTCGAGCGCACAAATTGCGTGCCCCGGCACATCCCCTCGCAATCTTCCAATGACAAGCGGTGTTCACTGCGAAAACGTTGATACAGGCGTGTGACGTCGGTGGCCATGGGGCTATTGAGGTACACCGGCAGGTCAGGGATCGCGTGTCGCTGTTTGAGTTGGTAGAGGTAATACATCAGCAGTTGCGCGCGTCCGACCGCGAACGAAGGCACCAGAATGATGCCATGGCGCAGTGCCGTGCGATTGATCACCTCAGCCATTTGCTTCTCTGGCGCGTCATCTGGGTGCCGACGATCACCGTAGGTCGATTCCACCAGCAAATAGTCGGCCTGCTCGATGATTTCCGGGGCGTACATCAATGGATCGTTTGGCCGCCCAAGGTCACCCGAGCACACCAGCGTGGTGCCATCGGCGACGACCTCGACGGTGGCAGCGCCCAGAATGTGGCCCGCGCCGCGCAGCAGAATGCTCAGCCCCGGAATAACCTCGATCCGGTGATGCAATTCGATCGGCTGCAGCAGTTTCAATGCCTGCTCGGCATCCTGCTCGGTGTACAAGGGCAACGCCGGCGAATGCTTGGAGAAACCATGTTTATTGGCAAAACTCGCCTCCTCTTCCTGCAGACGACCACTGTCGAGCAGCAGGATTTTCACCAGCTCGCAGGTCGCCGCCGTGGCATACACCGGGCCGCGATACCCATTGCGTACCAGCACCGGCAGATAGCCGCTGTGATCCAGGTGGGCATGGGTCAGCACGATGGCATCCAGGTCGCGTACGGGAATCTGGAACGGATCCCGGTTATGCAAGCGCAGTTGCTTGTAGCCCTGGAACAAACCGCAGTCGATCAGGACATGCCTACCGTGATGTTCCAGCAGGTACTTGCTGCCGGTGACCGTGCCGGCAGCACCGAGAAATGTCATTTGCATGGTCGTTTCCTTGAACCGTCATGGGAGCGCTATCGATCGCTCTTTTGGGTTACGGATGTCGATGTAAACGCCCACTACTTGTGTGTCGCTTTTTCAGCCATCCGTCTGGCGCGCTCATTGGCCTCATCAGCCGCACGCTGTGCCTGTTCCGCTTTCAATATCGCTTCGTCGGCGCGCAAGCGTGCCGTCGCCGCATTGTCTTCGGCGGATTCCAGTCGAGCATCGATTTCCTGGGCATGACGGTGGCTGCACCCGGTGGTCGTGGCCAACACAATACTCAGCACAACGATGGACCAGCGCGTGTTCATGGCTTTCCCCTTGATTGATCGCGACTCTGCTGAATCGATAGTTCGAGTATCTGTCGTCACTTGCTGCCGGCTCTGATTTTTGTCAACTAATGGCCGCATCGTTCAATCGCCAGGCAAAGGGGCATTGTTGATATAGCTCAATGATTTTCCGGTGTTCAGGCGTAGAAAAGAACTGACCGGGTGCTCACCGTTCGTGAGCCTCACGCCGAAGAGAGAACGCCGCCATGAGCGATTTGAATCTGCGCAAAACCATTCTGGAAGAACTCGAATTCCAGCCTGAAATCAATGCCGCCAACATCGGGGTCAGCGTAGATAACGGTGTTGTCACGCTCTGCGGGCACGTCAACAGCTACGCTCAGAAAGTCACTGCAGAACGTGTGGTGAAAAGCATCAAAGGTGTGCGTGCACTGGCCGAAGAAATCGAGGTAAAGCTGAACGCCAATTCGGGAACGGAGGACGACACCATCGCCAGGCGCGCGTTGAAAATCATTCACTGGAGTTCCGACGTTCCCGAAGGCGACGTCAAAGTCATCGTGCAACACGGCCGGGTCACGCTTGAAGGTGAAGTGGACTGGCAATACCAGAAGGAAACCGTAGAGCGTTGTGTCCGCAAGTTGTCCGGTGTAATCGGCGTGGACAATCGTCTGATCCTGCGCCCACGGCTGGACGTTTTTGATATCCAGCAGCGCATTGAAGCCGCACTCAAGCGCAACGCCGAAGTGGAGGCTCAGGATATTCGCGTCAACGTCGAAGGCGACGTTGTGAAGCTCGAAGGCCGCGTCCATTTGTGGCGCGAGCGCCAGATCGCAGAACGAGCCGCCTGGTCGGTGCCCGGCGTTAGCAGAGTCGAAGATCATCTGCTGCTGGCATAAGCTCACGGTGCCGATCACCCTGGCTGCGGGCGCCATCTGATGCCGGAGAGTCGCCATGCTGGTCGTCACCCTGATCAACACCCTGGTGGTGATCGCCGCCGTGTTGATTCACTACGAATGCCTTTCACGCCTGAACGACTGGCTGCCTAAACTGAAAAACTGGAGTCGGTTCCGCATCGTCGTCGGGGTGTTCGGCGGGCTGCTGGCTCATGCCATAGAGGTCTGGTGTTTCGCCCTGGTCTACTTCCTGATGTCGCGGTCCGGCGATTGGGGGCGGCTCACGGGCAGCTTTGACGGCTCGTATATGGACTGCGTGTACTTCTCCTTCACGACCTACACGACCATCGGTTTTGGTGACATTGCCCCGGTCGGCAATCTCAAGTACCTCACCGGTCTGGAGGCTTTGACGGGCCTGGTGCTGATCACCTGGACCGCCTCCTTCCTGTTCCTCGAAATGCAGAAATACTGGAAGAGCAAATAGCCGCTCAGTCGACAACCGGCGGCGTCCACTGCCAGTTCAGTACCTCGGGCAGGTCCTCGCCATGTTCGATGAGGTAGAGCTTGTGTTTCTCCATCATCGACCAGTAGCGGGCTCTGGCGGTCGGCACCTGCGCGTGCAGCCGGGGAACACGCTCGATCACATCCAGCGCCAGTTGATAACGGTCCAGGTTGTTGATGACCGCCATGTCGAACGGAGTGGTGGTGGCGCCCTCCTCCTTGAAGCCACGCACGTGGAAATTATCGTGACTGGCGCGCTTGTACAGCAGGCGATGGATCAACGCCGGGTAGCCGTGGAAAGCGAAAATCACCGGTTTATCGAGGGTAAACAGGTCATCGAAGTGACTGTCCGGCAAACCATGGGGGTGTTGCCACCCTGGCTGCAGCACCATCAAATCCACGACGTTGATCACCCTCACGCGCAAGTCCGGGACGTAGCCACGCAAGAGGGTCACGGCAGCGAGGGTTTCCAGGGTCGGTACATCGCCAGCGCAAGCCATGACCACGTCAGGTTGTTCGTCGTTGTGACAGGCCCATTCCCAGCGGCCGATGCCTGTCTGGCAATGACGCAACGCTGCATTGATGTCCAGCCACTGCCATTCCGGCTGTTTGCCGGCGACGATGACATTGATGTAGTCACGGCTTTTGAGGCAATGATTGACCACTGACAACAGGCAATTGGCATCGGGTGGAAGGTAGATGCGTGCGATGTCCGACTTTTTGTTCGCCACCAAATCGATGAACCCCGGATCCTGGTGAGAAAATCCGTTGTGGTCCTGACGCCAGACGTGTGACGTGAGCAGGAAATTCAACGACGCAACGGGTTTTCGCCAAGGCACTTCGGCGGCGGTTTTCAGCCATTTGGCATGCTGATTGACCATCGAGTCGACGATATGGATAAAGGCCTCGTAACACGACAGCAAACCGTGGCGACCGGTCAGCAGATAGCCTTCAAGCCACCCCTCGCACACTTGCTCGCTGAGGATTTCCATCACGCGACCGTCAGGGGCCAGGTTGATGTCCTCGGTGTGCAAAGGCTCCATCCATGCCTTGGCGGTCACCTCGTAGACCGCGTCCAGTCGATTTGAGGCGGTTTCGTCCGGGCCAAACAACCGAAAGTTGTTCGATTGCCGGTTGTCTTTCATCACGTCACGCAAAAACGTCCCGAGTATTCGGGTCGCTTCCGCGCGCATGGCGCCCGGCGCCGACAGCGCCACGGCATAATCGGTAAAGCGTGGCAGGTTCAGCGGCTGCACCAGGCCACCGTTAGCGTGCGGGTTGGCGCTCATGCGTCGATGACCGGTGGGTGCCAGCGCCGCTATTTCGGGGATCAAGGCGCCGTTGTCGTCAAACAGTTCGTCAGGACGGTAGCTGCTCAACCAGTCTTCCAACTGACGCACATGCAGCGGTTGCTGGAAATCCGCCAATGGCACTTGATGCGCGCGCCAGGTCCCTTCCACACGATGGCCGTCGACGAATTTCGGGCCGGTCCAGCCTTTGGGCGTGCGCAGCACCAACATTGGCCAAAGGGGCCGCTGCGCAGTGGCGGCGGGCTGACGCGACAGGCGCTGGATGTCGCGGATTTTAACAATGATGGTGTCCAGCGTTCTGGCGAGATCCTGATGTACCTGTGCCGGGTCATCACCTTCGACAAAGTACGGATCGTATCCATAGCCATACATCAGGGCCGACAGCTCTTCCTCGCTGATGCAGGACAGAATCGTCGGGTTGGCGATCTTGTAGCCGTTGAGGTGCAGGATCGGCAGCACCGCGCCATCACGCGCCGGGTCGAGGAACTTGTTGGAATGCCAACTGGCCGCCAGCGTACCGGTTTCGGCCTCGCCATCACCAATCACGCACGCCACGATCAGGTCCGGATTATCGAACGCCGCCCCATAGGCATGGGCCAGGCTGTAACCCAGCTCGCCGCCCTCGTGGATCGACCCCGGCACCTGCGCCGATACATGGCTGGAAATCCCGTAGGGCCATGAGAACTGCCGAAACAAGCGTTGCAGGCCGTTGGCATTGCGCTCCACCGAGGGATAGCACTCGGTGTAAGTCCCTTCCAGGTAGGTCTGCGCCACCAGTGCAGGCCCGCCATGCCCGGGCCCTGCGACGAATAACGCGTTGAGGTCATATTGAATGATCAGGCGATTGAGGTGGGCATAGATCAGGTTCAGCCCCGGCGTAGTCCCCCAATGCCCCAGCAATCGCGGTTTTATATGGGCCAGCGTCAATGGCTCGCGCAACAGCGGATTGTCCTTCAGATAAATCTGCCCCACGGCCAGGTAGTTGGAGGCACGCCAATAGGCGTCCACCCCTTCCAATTGCTCGGCATTTAAAAAATCACTCATGAAGTCCTCCGCGAAAGGCCGATGACCCATTGTCATCGTTCGATTCTGGAAGCCTGCTACGCGCAAGACTTGATCTACATCAAGTCTTGCGGCCACCCCTGAAGCTCAATAGAGGCGACGCTACCCGCGCCTCCGAAAACCGGGCACCCCGTCTGTCCGTAATCCCGCTCAAAGGCCGAATGAAAAGCACGTGCGAAGCCAAGACACCTATGCTTGTCGCACATTCAGGAGTTTGCTCATGCGCGCCATGGTTCTGCACGCCCCCGGCCAATCGCTGAGACTCGAAGAACGCCCAGTCCCGTCCCCCGCCGCCGATCAGGTTTTGCTTAAAGTGCTGGCCTGCGGCGTGTGTCGCACCGACCTGCATTTGCTCGACGGTGAATTGCCGCAAGCCGTGTTCCCCAGGGTGCCGGGCCACGAAATCGTCGGTCTGGTCACGGCGGTGGGCCGAGAGGTCACGCCCGACTGGATCGGTCGGCGGGTGGGTGTGCCATGGCTGGGCTGGACATGCGGTGAGTGTGCGTTCTGTCGCTCGGGCCAGGAGAACCTGTGCGATCAGGCACGCTTTACCGGATGTCACCTGGACGGTGGCTATGCTGAATACACCGTTGCCGATCCGCGTTTCTGCTTTGCTCTCCCTCAGACGCTTTCAGACCTGCAGGCGGCGCCCATGCTGTGTGCCGGACTGATCGGCTTTCGAGCGCTGCAAATGACCCGGGGGGCTCAGCATCTTGGGCTTTATGGGTTCGGTGCTGCTGCGCATCTGGCGATACAAGTGGCGCTCGGGCGTGGCCAGCAGGTGTACGCCTTCACCCGTCCCGATGACGACGAAGGTCAAGCCTACGCCCGCTCTCTGGGCGCGGAATGGGCCGGACCGTCCGACCGGGCACCGCCACACCTGCTTGACGCCAGCCTGATCTTTGCCCCGGTGGGCGCACTGGTGCCGGCAGCGCTGGCGGTGACCGTCAAGGGGGGATGCGTCATTTGCGCCGGGATCCACATGAGCGACATTCCGGCGTTCCCCTATCGACTGTTGTGGGGTGAACGCAGTGTCCGCTCGGTGGCCAACCTGACACGCGAAGACGGCAGCGCGTTTTTCCAGGAGTTGCAACACACCCCGGTGCACTGCGATGTCACCCGGTTTGCCCTGGAGGACGCCAACCAGGCCCTGGCGATTTTACGCGCAGGGCAATTCAACGGTGCGATTGTGCTCACGCCGTGACCGCGTTTGACGATAGGTATACAAGCGCAAAGGTTGATTTTGATCAATAAATCCGCGGTGCACTGACCTAGCCTGAAGTCAGGGATTGCGCGTCAACTGCAATCGGAGGGGTGCAATGATCGAAAATGACCAGCAAGTACTGGTGAGGGCATTGGACGCCGCGACAAATCCGGTTTTGATAACAGAGCGCACGGGATGCATTGTCTGGATCAACAAAGCATTCTGCTTGCTGAGCGGCTACTCCAAGCCGGAGCTGGTGGGTAAAACGCCACATTTGCTGTCATCGGGACGCCAAGACACCACGTTCTATCGCCATCTATGGATGACAATCCTGGCCGGAGTGACCTGGCAGGGGGAAATGGTCGAACGTCGCAAGGATGGCGGCACTTGCATCGTCAACCAGGTCATCACTCCTGTGCTCGACCCTCACGGCGCCGTGACCCATTTCATCTCCATCCTGCACAACTTCAAGGTCATGGATGAAGAACGCGCCGCGATGCAGAAGCTGGCGTTCCATGACGCCTTGACCGGATTGCCCAACCGGGTGTTGTTTCTGAACCTGCTCAATCAGGCGATCATTTCCGCCGCCCGTCATCATCAGTCCCTGGCGTTGATGTTCATCGATCTGGACCGTTTCAAATGCGTCAACGACACGCTGGGCCACGCCTGCGGCGACCGGCTGCTGGTGGCCGTGGCCGAGCGCCTGGGCCAGTCGGTGCGCAGGTCAGATGTGGTCTCGCGCCTGAGCGGCGACGAGTTCGCGATCCTGGTTTGCGGCATGGACCGGATCGAATTGATCCAGGCGTTGGCGAACAAACTGATCGCCGCCATCGCGCAACCCTTCATGAACGACAATCAACGGATCGAGACGCATATCAGCGTCGGTATCAGTCTGTACCCGGCGGATGGCGCGAGCGTTGAGCAGTTGCTCGAACGCGCAGACAGTGCGATGTACGAGGCCAAACGCAGCGGTGGCAACGCCTGTCGTTTGAGCCTGTTGGAACAGGCTTGCGAACCGGCCTGCGACTATCCATCGATGTGATGCCGGTCGGCAGCACGGTGGGTCAGCGCTCGAAATGAAAAGGCGCCTGTCGGCGAACGCAAGGCTTCGAACTCATGCCTCGGCCCGGGCGATGCGATAAGCCGACAGGCAGTAAAACGACAGCGCCAAAGCCGCCAGCACGCCACCCACGACCCCGATGTAAGCGAAGCCCAACTGACTGCCGACCCAGCTTCCTACCAGTGCCCCGCCGCCGATACCGATGTTGTAGATCCCTGAAAACAGCGCCATCGCCACATCGGTGGCATCCGGCGCCAGCGTCAGGACTTTCGACTGCAACGCCAGCCCGAAGCCCATGATCGCCATGCCCCAGAACAGGCTCAGCGTGCCGAGGTACGAGACCTTGCCGCTCAAAGGCAACAGCAATGCCAGGCACAAAATGAGCAACGACACGCACACGATCAAAAAGCGCTGAGGGTTATAGCTGTGCACGGAGCTGAACAGCAGCGAGCCGAAAATACCGGCGCCACCGAATAACAACAGGATGAACGTCACCACATCGCCGCTCATGCCCGCCACGGTCAGAATAAAAGGCTCGATGTAGCTGTAAGCGGTGAACTGTGCCGTCACGACCAAGGCGGTCAGGATATAGATCGCCACCAGCGCAGGCCGCTTCAACAATATCGGCAGACTTTTCAGCGAGCCCGAATTCTGACTGGGCAACAACGGCAGAACCCTCGTCAGGCAAAGCATCAGCGTGGCCGCGAACGCCGCGATCACGATGAATGTGGTGCGCCAGCCCATGGCTTCGCCCAACAACCGACCCAGGGGAATCCCCAATACCATCGCCAGCGAAGTACCGGTTGCCAGCAAGCCCAGGGCCTGAACCTGTTTGCCCGGTGGTGCCAGACGCACGGCCAGAGACGCGGTGATCGACCAGAACAGCGCGTGCGATAACGCCACGCCGATCCGGCTCACCAGCAGCAGACCGAAGCTGGTCGCCAGACTCGACAGGATATGACTGGCGATAAACATCCCGAACAGCACGATCAATAGCTTTCGTCGTTCGACGTTGCGCGTCAGCAACATGATCGGCAACGACGTCAGAGACACCACCCACGCGTAAATGGTCAACATCAGGCCGACCTGCGCGGTCGACATGTCGAAGCTGTTGCCGATCGAACTCAACAGACCGACAGGCACAAACTCGGTGGTGTTGAACACAAACGCAGCCAGTGCCAAGGCAATCACCGCGTACCAATTGCCGCTGGCTGTAGTCGTAGAATTGTTCATTTAAACGTCGTTTACTCTTCGGTGATCGCGCACGCACGATCCGTTTCCGTCTGTGGGTGTCTATGGGTGTCTTGCGAGTCTCTGCCAGTCCGGCAGCCATGATGGCAAAGTGATAATGACAAATCCGGTAATAAAGTATAACTTACCGCCGCCCCGACCGATGGAGGGTCGGGCATTCGCACTCAGTTAAGGAAAACGATGGCAATGGTCTATTGTCGTGCTTGCGCCAAGGAGCTACACGAAACGGCGCTCACCTGCCCCCAATGCGGGGCTGCCCAACAGGCCTCTGTGCCGCAAACGCAAGCCGAAATACCCTGGCTGGCCATCGTTTCATTGATCCTCGGGATCATCAGCGCACTGACCCTGTTTGATGACTCCGAATGGGACCGGGATGCGATTGTCGGTGTGGGCATCTTCAGCCTTGCGGGCCTCACCTGCGGCATCGTCTGTATCAACCAAAAACACCCAGGAAGAAACCTCGCGATCGCCGGCATCATTTTGTCAGGCCTTGCCGCGTTCGTTTTGTCCTGTCTATCGATTGAATAATTTTAGGGAAAAAATATGAGCATGGTTTTCTGCCGCGGTTGCGCCAAGGAAATTAGTAGCCTGGCCGTGGCATGCCCACAGTGCGGTGCGCCTCAGGCCACTCAACAGTCCTTTGCAAGCGGCCCCGCCATCACGACGGGCAACCCTTACATGGAAGCACTGAAGAATTACGCCGTATTCCAAGGGCGTGCCACTCGCCGCGAATACTGGATGTTCGCGCTGATCAACCTGGGTATCTGCATTGTCATGGGTGTCCTCGACGCCATGCTCAATACCAAGGGCATCCTTGCCAACCTCTACAACCTGGCGATGTTCCTGCCGAGCATTGCCGTCGGTGCGCGCCGCATGCACGACACCGACCGCAGCGGTTGGTGGTTGCTGCTGCCAATCGTCAACCTGGTGTTCCTGGTGCAAGACAGCCAGCCAGGTCCAAACCGTTTCGGGCCGAACCGCAAAGGTAACAACTGAGTCAGCCTGCAACTGTTGATCGAGACGGCCTTCATGGCCGTCTCTTTGTTTGTGCAACCTGCTTCTGATAAACCCTTGGTACTTTTACTCGCCACGCAACACACATTTGTCATCAAACCGATTGATAGCACCCTAACGAAAGGTGCATGCTAGAGGGCTCGAATCGGTCTTATATCATTCCGAATGATAGTTACCTTTGCTTCATTCGATTCGTGCCATCACACCCCGCCGAGCATCATCCGCCCATCTTCAATACTTTGGCGGATGATTCCATGGAACAGTCACTCAAACATTTGCGCTTCCCGTTGGCCCTGTTGGCCGTACTGGTGATGAGCGCCTGCGGCAAGACTCCGGAGACTGCCGCCACTATGCCTGCTGCCAAAGTCAGCGTGGCCAAGGTGCTGGAACAACCGGTCAACGAGTGGGACGAATTCACCGGGCGCCTTGAGGCGCCGGAAACCGTTGAAATCCGTCCTCGGGTCTCCGGCCAGATCGACGAGGTCGCTTTCACCGAAGGCGCGCTGGTCAAGAAAGGCGACCTGCTGTTCCAGATCGACCCGCGCCCGTTCCAGGCAGAGGTTCGCCGCCTCGAAGCCCTGGTCGCCCAGGCCCGCGCCAACGCCACTCGCAGTGAAAACGAAGCCGGACGTGGTGAACGCCTGCGTGCCAGCAACGCCATCTCTGCTGAACTGGCCGACTCGCGCACCAGCGCTGCACAAGAGGCCCGCGCCGCTGTCGGTGCCCTGCAAGCGCAGCTGGACCTGGCCAAACTGAACCTGAGCTTCACCCGCGTGACCGCGCCGATCAGCGGCCGCGTCAGCCGTGCCGAGATCACCGCCGGCAACCTGGTCACCGCCGATACCACCCCGCTGACCAGCGTAGTGTCCACCGACAAGGTCTACGCCTACTTCGATGCTGACGAGCGTGTGTTCCTCAAATACACCCAACTCGCCCGTAACGGTCAGCGCGGCGCCACCACTCCGGTGTACATGGGCCTGTCCAACGAAGACGGCAATCCGCACCTGGGCCAGATGAACTTCGTCGATAACCAGGTCAACCCGAAAACCGGCACCATCCGTGGTCGCGCCGTGTTCGACAACAGCGACGGCACCTACACCCCGGGCCTGTACGCACGACTGAAACTGGTCGGCAGCGGCACCTACAACGCCATGCTGATCAATGACGAAGCGGTCGGCACCGACCTGGGCAAGAAGTTCGTGCTGGTGATGGATGCGGACAACAAAACCGTCTACCGCGCCGTCGAACTCGGTCCGAAGATCGAGGGCCTGCGCATCGTGCGCACCGGCCTGAACAAGGACGACACGATCATCGTCAAGGGCCTGCAGCGGGTACGTCCTGGTTCGCCGGTGACCCCTGAAGTGATCCCGATGGCCAGCGAGCAGACCATTGCCGCCCTGGCTCAACAACGTCAAGCGCTGGAAGCCAGCAACCTGCCCAAAGTCGCACCTGCCAAAGGCGCGCCGGGATCGGTTGTGAAGCTGGCGGCTACGACCCCACGCGGTTAAGGGACGACAACTCCGATGAATTTTTCCCAATTCTTCATTTCACGGCCGATCTTCGCAGCGGTGCTCTCGCTGTTGATCCTGATCGCCGGTGCGATCTCGCTGTTCCAGCTACCGATCAGCGAATACCCGGAAGTCGTGCCGCCAACCGTGGTGGTACGTGCCAACTTCCCGGGCGCCAACCCTAAAGTCATCGGTGAAACCGTGGCCGCTCCACTGGAGCAAGCCATCACCGGCGTCGAGAACATGCTGTACATGTCCTCGCAGTCCACTGCTGACGGCAAGATCACCCTGACCATCACCTTCGCCCTGGGCACCGACCTGGACAACGCGCAGGTACAGGTGCAAAACCGGGTGACCCGTACCGAACCGAAACTTCCAGAAGAAGTGACGCGCATCGGTATCACCGTCGACAAGGCGTCGCCCGACCTGACCATGGTTGTGCACTTGACCTCGCCGGACAAACGCTACGACATGCTCTACCTCTCCAACTACGCGATCCTCAACATCAAGGATGAGCTCGCGCGGTTGGGCGGTGTCGGTGACGTGCAGCTGTTCGGTATGGGCGACTACTCGCTGCGGGTCTGGCTCGATCCGAACAAGACCGCTTCACGCAACCTGACCGCCACCGATGTGGTGACGGCGATTCGTGAACAGAACCGTCAGGTGGCGGCCGGTCAACTCGGTGCACCCCCTGCCCCGAATGCGCAGAGCTTCCAGCTGTCGGTCAACACGCAGGGCCGTCTGGTCTCCGAGGAAGAGTTCGAGAACATCATCATTCGCTCCGGCGACAATGGCGAGATCACCCGCCTCAAAGACATCGCTCGCGTCGAGCTGGGGTCCAGCCAGTACGCCCTGCGCTCGTTGCTGAACAATCAGCCGGCGGTGGCGATCCCGATCTTCCAGCGTCCAGGCTCCAACGCCATCCAGATCTCGAACGAAGTTCGCGACAAGATGGAAGAGCTGAAGAAAGGCTTCCCGCAAGGCATGGACTACAGCATCGTCTATGACCCGACGATCTTCGTGCGCGGCTCGATCGAGGCGGTGGTCCACACCCTCTTCGAAGCGCTGATCCTCGTGGTACTGGTGGTGATTCTGTTCCTGCAGACCTGGCGCGCCTCGATCATTCCGTTGGTGGCGGTGCCGGTATCGTTGATCGGTACGTTTGCGGTGATGCACCTGTTCGGCTTCTCGCTCAACGCCCTGTCGCTGTTCGGCCTGGTACTGGCGATCGGGATCGTGGTGGACGACGCCATCGTGGTCGTGGAGAACGTCGAGCGCAACATTGAACTGGGGCTCAACCCCTTCGATGCGACCAAAAAGGCCATGGGCGAAGTGACCGGCCCGATCATCGCGACGGCGCTGGTGTTGTGTGCGGTGTTTGTTCCGGCGGCGTTCATCTCCGGCCTCACCGGGCAGTTCTACAAGCAGTTCGCGCTGACCATTGCGATCTCGACGGTGATCTCGGCGTTCAACTCGCTGACCCTGTCGCCAGCACTGGCGGCGGTGTTGCTGAAAAGTCATGACGCACCGAAAGACCGCTTCTCCAAAGTGCTGGACAAGATCTTCGGTGGCTGGCTGTTCCGTCCGTTCAACCGCTTCTTTGACAAGGCCAGCCATGGCTACGTCGGTACTGTACGCCGGGTCATCCGTGGCAGCGGTATCGCCCTGTTCCTGTATGCAGGCCTGATGGTGCTGACGTTCTTCGGTTTCTCCAGCACCCCGACCGGTTTCGTACCGGGCCAGGACAAGCAATACCTGGTGGCCTTCGCACAACTGCCGGACGCCGCGAGCCTGGATCGTACCGAAGACGTGATCAAGCGCATGTCCGACCTGGCCCTGAAACAGCCGGGCGTGGAAAGCGCCGTAGCGTTCCCCGGTCTGTCGATCAACGGCTTCACCAACAGCCCGAACGCCGGCATCGTGTTCGTGACCCTGAAACCGTTCGACGAGCGTAAAGACCCGAGCATGTCCGCCGGTGCCATCGCCGGGGCCCTGAACGGCCAGTACGCGAACATTCAGGAAGCGTACATGGCGATCTTCCCGCCACCGCCAGTACAAGGCCTGGGCACCATTGGTGGTTTCCGCCTGCAAATCGAAGACCGGGGCAACCTGGGCTACGACGAGCTTTACAAGGAAACCATGAACATCATCGCCAAGAGCCATAACGTGCCTGAACTGGCCGGGCTGTTCACCAGTTACACGGTGAACGTGCCACAGGTCGATGCCGCCATCGACCGCGAAAAAGCCAAGACCCACGGCGTGGCTGTCAGCGACATCTTCGACACCCTGCAGATCTACCTGGGTTCGCTGTATGCCAACGACTTCAACCGCTTCGGGCGCACCTATCAGGTCAACGTTCAGGCTGAACAGCAGTTCCGTCTCGAATCCGACCAGATCGGCCAGCTGAAAGTGCGCAACAACAAGGGCGAAATGATCCCGCTGGCGACCTTCATCAAGGTCAGCGACACCTCGGGCCCGGATCGCGTAATGCACTACAACGGCTTCATTACCGCTGAAATCAACGGTGCGGCAGCTCCCGGCTACAGCTCCGGCCAGGCCGAAAAAGCCATCGAGAAACTGCTCAAGGATGAACTGCCGAACGGCATGACCTACGAGTGGACCGACCTGACCTACCAGCAGATCCTGTCCGGCAACACCGCGCTGTTCGTGTTCCCGCTCTGCGTACTGCTGGCGTTCCTGGTGCTCGCCGCTCAATACGAAAGCTGGAGCCTGCCACTGGCGGTGATCCTGATCGTACCGATGACCCTGCTGTCGGCCATCACCGGGGTGATCGTCTCCGGCGGCGACAACAACATCTTCACCCAGATCGGCTTGATCGTACTGGTGGGACTTGCCTGTAAGAACGCGATTCTGATCGTCGAATTCGCCAAGGATAAACAGCTGGAAGGTCTCGACCCGCTGGCCGCGGTACTGGAAGCCTGCCGTCTGCGTCTGCGGCCGATCCTGATGACCTCCTTCGCGTTCATCATGGGTGTGGTGCCATTGGTGTTCTCCAGCGGTGCCGGTGCCGAGATGCGTCACGCCATGGGTGTGGCGGTGTTCTCCGGGATGCTCGGGGTGACCTTCTTCGGTCTGTTGCTGACGCCAGTGTTCTACGTGCTGATTCGTAATTTCGTCGAGCGTGGCGAAGCCCGCAAAGCGGCCAAGGCGAACAATCTTCAACAGCCACTGGAGGCGCAACAATGAGTCTGAAAGTCTTCCTGCCGAGTCTGCTGGTGCTGGCGTTGAGCGCCTGCGCCGTCGGCCCCGACTACAAGACCCCTGCCACGGAGGCGGCCAACATCACGACCGCCACCGACGGCGCCGCCGGGCAAAAGAACTTCGACCGTGCGAAATTCGAAGGCATCTGGTGGCAGCAATTCGACGATCCGACCCTCAACCAGTTGGTGACCCAATCGCTGCAAGGCAACCGCGAATTGCGTGTGGCGTTCGCTCGCTGGAAAGCCGCCCGGGCGATCCGCGACGACGTCAGCAACGATGCAATGCCGACCATCACCAGCCGCGCCAGCAGTGATCTCGCCAAGGGACAAATCCCCGGCCAGACCACCCGCCGGGTCAACAGCGAACGCTATGACCTGGGGCTGGACATGGCCTGGGAGCTGGACTTGTTCGGACGCATCCAGCGCAATCTGGAAGCCAGCGACGCCGACCAGCAAGCGGCCGAAGCCGACCTGTACCAACTGCAAGTCACCATGATTGCCGAACTGGTCGACGCCTACGGTCAATTGCGTGGTGCGCAGCTGCGCGAGAAGATTGCGGTGGCCAACCTGGAAAACCAGCAGGAGTCGCGCAAGATCACCATCAGCCTGCGTGACGCCGGCGTGGGCGATCAGCTCGACGTCGAACGTGCCGATGCGCGTCTGGCCTCGGTTGAAGCCAGCGTGCCGCAACTGCAGGCCGAACAGGTTCGGCAGAAGAACCGCATCGCCACCCTGCTGGGTGAGCGTCCGGACAAACTGACCGTCGACCTGAGTCCGAAAGACTTGCCGGCCATTGCCAAGGCCTTGCCGATCGGTGACCCGGGCGAGCTGCTGCAACGGCGTCCGGACATCCTCAGTGCCGAACGCAAACTGGCTTCGGCCACCGCGCGAATCGGCGTGGCCAAGGCCGATCTGTTCCCTCGGGTCAGCCTCAGCGGCTTCCTCGGCTGGACGGCCGGGCGTGGCTCGCAGATCGGTTCCTCGGCGGCCAATGCCTGGGCGCTCGGCCCGAGCATCACCTGGGCGGCGTTCGACCTCGGCAGCGTGCGTGCGCGTTTGCGCGGCGCCGATGCCGATGCCGAAGGCGCACTGGCGACCTACGAGCAACAAGTGCTGCTGGCCCTGGAAGAATCGGAAAACGCCTTCAGCGATTACGGCAAGCGTCAGCAACGGCTAATCTCGCTGATCCGCCAGAGTGAATCGAGCCGCAAGGCTGCCGATCTGGCAGAAATCCGCTACCGCGAAGGCACCACCGACTTCCTGGTGCTGCTCGACGCCCAGCGCGAACGCCTGAACGCCGAAGACAGCCAGGCCCAGGCCGAAGTCGATCTGTATCGCGGCATCGTCGCAATCTACAAGGCCTTGGGTGGTGGCTGGCAGCCGGAAACCGTCGCCAGCAAGTAACGTTTTCCAACGAGCTCCTTTGGTTGGCCGCAACCAACCAATTTTTTGCCCCGCGTATCATTCGGTCGCGGGGCTTTTTTGTGCCCCCCCCTGTAGGAGCTGCCGCAGGCTGCGATCTTTTGATCTTGTTTTTAGAAGCAACATCAAAAGATCGCAGCCTGCTGCAGCTCCTGTAGATCAATTCGCAAGCCCGGGTTTGACTGATGGCCTTGTCTGACCGAAGCTTGCCCCTCTGCTAAAGAACACCCGTTCACGGAAATCGCATGCCTCAGTCCCGCCGCTACCTGCTCATCAGCCTTGGCCTCGTGCTGCTCATCGTCGTTGCCTGGCTATCCCTGCGCACCACCGCGCCGGTCGTACCCGAAGCGATCAAGCGCGGCTACAGCGAAGCCCTCACCGCGGCCCGCTCCGGTCAGCCGGGGGCGGCGCGGCAGTTGTATCAACAACTGGGCCGTCCGGACCTGTCGGTCAAGCGCAGTGTCTGGCTGCTGGCCGAGTTGCCTAATTACCCAAGCCCACAAGCCCTGAAACTGGCCGATGCCCATCTGCAGAACGAAGCCCCCGAGGTGCGGCTGGCGGCGATTCAAAGCATCGTGGGCCTGGTGCCCGGCGGCCAGCGCAGCCTGTTGCTCGGGCCGATGCTCGACGATGAAGACCAAAGCGTGCGCTTCGCCGCGATCAACGCCCTGCTGGGCCTGACACCGGATGAACTCGGTCTGTATTTCGCCCCGCTGCAGCAAGCGATCGATGGCTGGGAACAGGTGCTCAAAGGCCAACCGGAAAGCGCCGCGACCTACGCCCAGCTCGCCCGCCTGTATCTGCACAACGCCGAACTGCAACAGGCCCAGCAAGCGCTCGACAACACCCTGCGTCTGGAACCGGGAAACCTGCCGGCGCTGGTGATGCAGATCGATGTCCTCGACCGTCAGGGCCAGAGCGACGCCGCCCGCCAATTGCTCGCCAGACAATTGCAAAGCCAGCCCAATTCCGCCTATCTGCAGCACGCGCTGGGCCTGTGGCTGCTGCACCACGGCCAGCGTGAGTTCGCCCTGCTCGGCTTGTCCAAAGCCGTCGAACTGGAGCCTGACAACAAGGACTACCGTTACGACCTGGCGACCACTCTGCACGCCGCTGAAGAACTGGATGCCGCGCAAAAGCAATTGCAGGAAGTGGTGCAACGCCATCCCGCCGACCGCAAGGCCCGGGTGCTGCTGATCAATTACTGGAAGGAAAGCGGCCAGTTGCAGAACGTGCAGATCCTGCTGGCGCAACTGGAACAGATGAACCCTGACGACCCGGCCTTGCAGCAAGGGCTTTGAGCCGCTGCCAGTGTGATCAATGACACGTTGATATCGAAACCTCGGAACCGTCATGACCCGCAGCGGTCAAGTAATCAGGTAGTGCACAACGGCTTGTACAGCCTGCTGCCTCGATTCCCCTAGTCATGAGAGGGCATTCTTTGTCTACGTCCAACGAGTTGATCAGTGCAAAAGCCGCCACCGGCATCGCCGGCCTGGATGACATCCTGGCCGGCGGTCTGTCCCGAGGTCATGTGTTTTTGCTCGAGGGTGAACCCGGCACAGGCAAAACCACCGTCGCGTTGCATTTTTTGTTGGCTGGCGCCCGCGCCGGCGAACGCTGTCTGTACATCACGCTGTCGGAAACCGAGCGTGAACTGCGTCAGGGCGCGGCCTCCCACGGCTGGGAACTGAACGAAAACATCGAAACCTTCGAGCTGACACCGCCGGAAAGTCTGCTCAACGCCGAGCATCAACAAAGCCTGCTGTACTCCTCCGACCTTGAGCTGGGCGAAGCCACCAAGCAGATTTTCGAAGTGGTCGAACGCTTCAAGCCGACCCGCGTGGTGCTCGACAGCCTGTCGGAGATTCGCCTGCTGGCGCAAAGCTCTCTGCGTTACCGTCGACAGATTCTGGCCATCAAACACTATTTCGTACGTTACGACGCCACGGTCCTGCTGCTCGACGACCTGACCACCGAGTCCCTCGACAAGACCGTGCACAGCGTCGCCCACGGGGTAATCCGCCTCGAAGAGCTGACGCCCAACTATGGCGCCGAGCGCCGACGCATCCGGGTGATCAAGTACCGCGGCCAGAAATACCGTGGTGGCTTCCATGACTTCACCATCATGGGCGACGGTGTGCATGTGTTCCCGCGTCTGGTGGCCGCCGAACATCGCAGTGACTACCCGCGCCTGCAACTGAGCAGCGGCATCCCGGAAATGGATGCACTGCTGGGCGGCGGTGTCGAAACCGGCTCCAGCACGCTGATACTCGGCCCGGCGGGGACCGGCAAATCGCTGATCTCGATGATCTTCGCCGCCGCTGCCGTGGCACGCGGCGAAAAAGCCGCCCTGTTTATCTTCGATGAAGAATTGGGCCTGCTGTTCGAACGCATGAAAAACATCGGCATCGACCTCAAGGCCCTGCAAGCCACCGGCAACCTGCTGATCGAGCAAGTGGACGCCGCCGAACTGTCCCCGGGCGAGTTCTCTCACCGGGTGCGTCGCTGCGTCGACGAAGGCAGCATCAAGACCGTGGTGATCGACAGCATCAACGGTTATCAGGCGGCGATGCCTGAAGAGAATGCGCTGGTGCTGCACATGCACGAGTTGCTGCTGTATCTGAACCGCAAAGGCGCGGCAACTTTCATGACCGTCGCCCAGCACGGTCTGGTGGGCGACATGCAGGCGCCGGTCGACATCACTTACCTGGCCGACACGGTGATTCTGTTGCGTTACTTCGAAGCTCTGGGCAAGGTTCGCCGGGCGATCTCGATCATCAAGAAGCGCACCGGCAGCCACGAATCGACGATCCGCGAATACCGCATTTCGACTCAGGGCATGACCATCGGTGAACCGCTGGAAGCCTTCCAGGGTGTGCTGCGTG
Source organism: Pseudomonas sp. MG-9 (assembly GCF_018729515.1). NCBI lineage: Bacteria > Pseudomonadati > Pseudomonadota > Gammaproteobacteria > Pseudomonadales > Pseudomonadaceae > Pseudomonas > Pseudomonas sp. MG-9. Next base: position 473,146 of record NZ_JAHHZH010000001.1, on the reverse strand, counting down.
GCGTACCGACCTACCTCGGCGCGAGCAACCCTCTGCTGCGGGAAGAAGGCTTGTGACGGTCGCCGTACCGCTGTCGGAACGGGCGCTGATCCTGGCGCCCATGGGTCGTGACAGCCAGGTTGCACTGATGATCCTCAATGAGGCGGGTTTTGGTGGCGTGATCGCCACTGATCTGGGGGCGTTGTGCGCCGAACTGGAGCCCGGCGCCGGCCTGCTGCTGATTGCCACCGAAGCCCTGCGCGGCCCGGAGCTGGAAACGCTGTTGCTGTACCTGGAACAACAGCCGACCTGGTCGGATCTGCCGATCGTCCTGCTGACCCACCACGGTGGCCCGGAACAAGGCCCCTCCTCGCGCCTGAGCAAATTGCTGGGCAATGTCACCTTTCTTGAGCGACCGTTTCATCCGGCGACCCTGGTCAGCCTGGTCTCCACGGCCCTGCGCGGGCGCCGACGACAGTACGACGCTCGCGACCGCCTGATCGATCTGAGTGAAAGCGAGCAGCGCCTGCAATCGACTCTGGAAACCCTTGAGCAACAGGTCGAGGAGCGTACTGCGCAACTTCGGCACAACGAAGAAGCGCTGCGCCAGTCGCAGAAAATGGAAGCGGTCGGCCAGCTCACCGGCGGCATCGCCCACGACTTCAACAACATGCTGACCGGCATTATCGGCAGTCTGGAATTGCTGCGCCGCCGGCTGGCTCGCGGCCGCACCGATGACCTCGACAGTCTGATCGATCTGGGCGTGACCTCGGCCAACCGCGCTGCCGGCCTGACCCACCGTTTGCTGGCCTTCTCGCGGCGGCAGTCACTGGACTCCAAAGCGGTGCAGATGAACACCCTGGTGCTGTCGATGGGCGAGTTGCTGCAACGCAGCCTCAACGAAAGCATCCAGCTGGACATGCGCCTTGACGACAAATTGTGGGTGGCCGAAGCCGACCCCAATCAACTGGAAAGCGCCCTGCTCAACCTGGCGCTCAACGCGCGCGATGCCATGCCCGATGGCGGCAAATTGGTGGTCGCGACCAGCAATCAGGTGCTTGCCCGCGAATTCACCGAGTCCTACACCAATCTCGAACCCGGCGATTACGTGATGCTCAGCGTCATCGATAACGGCAGCGGCATGCCGCAGAGCGTGATCAACCGCGCGTTCGATCCGTTTTTCACCACCAAACCGATCGGCCAGGGCACCGGGCTCGGTTTGTCGATGATTTATGGCTTCAGCAAACAGTCCCGTGGTCACGTCTCGATCGACAGCGAAATCGATCAGGGCACCACGGTCAAACTGTACCTGCCGCGTTTTCGTGGCGAGGAACTCGACCATCCGGTTTCCAGTATCGAGCAAGCCCCGGATGCGCTGGATGGCGAAACGGTGCTGATCGTCGAAGACGACCCCGCCGTGCGCGTGTTGGTCAGCGCTGTGCTCAGTGAATTGGGCTATGCGTTCGTCGAGGCCAGCGATGCCGACGGCGCGGTACCGATCCTCAACTCGGCGCAGCGCATCGACCTGCTGATCAGTGACGTCGGCCTGCCGGGCATGAACGGTCGGCAACTGGCGGAAATCGGTCGGCAGTACCGCCCGGGGTTGAAGGTGTTGTTCATCACCGGATATGCCGAGCACGCCGCCGTGCGCGGCGGCTTCCTCGACTCCGGCATGCAGATGATCACCAAGCCGTTCACCTTTGATCTGCTGACCGCCAAGGTGCGGGAAATGATCAAAAACTGACCCCCCAAAACACCTGTAGGAGCTGCCGCAAGCTGCGATCTTTTGATCTTGTTTTGAAGATCAAAAGATCGCAGCTTGCGGCAGCTCCTACAGGGGCATTTCAGTGTTTTTAGATCAGGCCAGCAATTCCTGAATCTTTTCCTGCAACACATCCAGATCGAACGGTTTTTCCAGGATCGGCGCCTTGCGCGTGATCGGGCTGCCGGTCTCGCGGATTTCCTGCGGATAGCCGCTGATGAAAATCACCTTAAGGTCCGGGCGCAGCTTGACTGCCGGCTCAGCAATCTGCACGCCGGAGATGCCGCCCGGCAGACGAAAATCAGTGATCAACATGTCCAGATGCGGCTTGCTCGCGAGAATCTCGAACGCCTGCTCGCCGTTTTCGGCCTGCAACACACGGTACCCCTGCCCCGACAGGTAATCTGTCAGCACCATCAAGATAACCGGTTCGTCCTCGACGACGAGTACTACATCTTGTGCATCTACGCTCATGGGAAGCCTTTGTTCGGTCAATAGCTGCTGATACGACCGTGCGGTCAATCAGAGGTTGCGTCGGATATGCCGTTTTCCTGGATTGGCAGACAAACGCGAAACAGGGCGCCTTCGTTGATTTGACTCTCGACGACGATGGAGCCGCCATGGGCGGCGACGATCTGCTCGGAAATGAACAGACCCAGTCCGAGACCAGCCACTACCGTCTTGGCGGAGACCCGTTCGAACTGCTGAAAAATACGTTTCTGGTTCTCTTCACTGATACCGATGCCGCGATCCTGAACCTCGACCCGCGCCTCGTCGCCCTCACGGTAAACACGCACTTGAATCGGGCTGCGCCCCCCATAACGCAAGGCGTTGGTCAGCAGATTGGACACCACCTGCTCGATACGGAACTCGTCCCAATGACCTTCCACCGGCTCTGGCGCGCTGAAGGTGACTTCGGTCTCGGCCGCTTCCATTTGCGGCGCAAAACTCTGCAGCAGGTTGCCCACCAGTTGCGTCAGGTCGAAGCGATTCGGCCGGATCGACAGCTTGCCGGTGCGAATCCGCGAAACGTCGAGCATGTCTTCGATCAGGCGGATCAGACTTTTGATCTGGCGCTCGTCGCGATCGACCATCGCGTGCATCTTGTCGAGGGTAAACGCGGCGGCGTTGTCCCGCGCCAGGTGCATCTTGCGCAACTGGGTTTCGAGTATCAGGCCATTGAGCGGTGTGCGCACTTCGTGGGCGACGATTGACATGAAGTCATCGCGCATGCGCACCGCCTGCTCCAGTTCCAGCTGCGTGCTCTGCAGTTGTTGCAGCAACGCCTCCTGTTCGCGGCGGGCCTGCTCCAGGGCTTCGACCTGTTGCTTCATGGCCTTGCTCTGGCGGTACAGGTCGACGAACACGTTGACCTTGCTCTTCACCGCGTGGATGTCCAGCGGCTTGTGCAGGAAGTCCACCGCCCCGCTCTCGTAACCCTTGAACGCGTAGTTCAGTTCACGGCCGGCGGCGCTGACGAAAATGATCGGGATGTTCTTGGTTTTCTCGGTGCCGCGCATCAGCTCGGCGAGTTCGAAGCCGTTCATGCCCGGCATCTGCACGTCGAGGATGGCCATGGCGAACTCGTGTTGCAGCAGCAGCGACAGGGCTTCGTCCGCCGACAGCGCCTTATAGACCGTGCGGTCCTCGCGCTTGATCAGCGCTTCGAGGGCCAGCAGGTTCTCCGGCAGATCGTCGACGATCAGCAATTTGGCCTGGATATTACTCAGCATGCGATTCGTTCCAGCTCGACAAGCAGACGGCCGATGCCGTGAATGGGTAGGACATGGTCGGGCTGCTGAATCTTCAACGCAGCCTGAGGCATGGTGGCGACCTGTGCATCTTGTGGGTCCTGAACGATGGTCAGCCCGCCGCGCTGCTTGACTTGCGCCAGGCCGCGAGCGCCATCGTGGTTGGCGCCGGTCAGCAGCACAGCGGCCAGCGACTCGCCATAGACGTCGGCGGCCGATTCGAACAGGTAATCGATGGCCGGTCGGGAGTGGTGTACGCGGTCTTCAAGACTCAGCGACAGACTGCGATCCTGCTCCACCGACAAGTGATATCCGGGGGTCGCGAAATAAACCGTGCCGGGCACGATGTCCTGCTTGTCCGTCGCCTCTTCCACCGGCAGCATCAGGCGCCGGGAGAACACCTCGGCCAACTGACTGCGGCGCTCCTCCGGCAGGTGCAACACGACGATGATCGGCAGCACGTAACCCGGGCGCAGCGGCGCCAGCAATGTCAGCAGAGCCTCGACCCCGCCGGCCGAAGCACCGACCACGATGGCCTCGACACGAGGCAAATCCACAGCATCGTTCATAATTTGCGGTAGATCCGTTCTTGTTTGACCAACGGTTCGAACTGGTTCGCGTAGCCGGAAAAATCCAGCGTCTCTTTGCTGCCCAGCACCAGAAAGCCACGATGACACAACGATTCGTGAAACAGGCCGAACGCGCGGTCCTGAAGTTTCTTGTTGAAGTAAATCAGCACGTTGCGGCAGGAAATCAACTGGGTTTCGGAGAACACGCTGTCCGTCGCCAGACTGTGGTCGGCAAAGGTCACGTTCTCACACAGGCTCTTGTCGAAAATCGCGTAGCCGTAGGCGGCCGTGTAGTAATCGGCGAACGAGCGCTGGCCACCGGCCTGCTGATAATTGGCGGTGTAGGCCCGCACGTTTTCCATCGAGAAAATCCCCTGCTTGGCCTTGTCCAGCGAGCGCGGGTTGATGTCGGTGGCGTAGATGATCGTGCGGTCGAGCAGGCCTTCTTCGCGCAGCAGGATCGCCATCGAATAAACCTCCTCACCCGTGCTGCACCCGGCGATCCAGATCTTCAACGACGGATAGGTGCGCAGCAGCGGCACCACTTCCTTGCGGATCGCCAGAAAGTGCGACGGATCGCGAAACATCTCGCTGACCGGGATCGTCAGCAACTGCAGCAACTGCATGAACGCGGTCGGATCGTGCAGCACTTTCTCCTGCAACGCTGAAATGGTCGCGCATTCGAACTGGCTCAAGGCGTGTTGCACCCGGCGCTTGATCGATGCGCCCGAGTAATCCCGAAAATCGTAGCTGTACTTGAGGTAGATAGCCTCGATCAGCAACCGCAATTCGATTTCGCTGTTGCGCTCGGCAGAGTGACGGCTTTCCACTAAATGCGTTCCATCTTCGGTAACCACACGCGAATCAACGAGAACAGGCGATCCAGATCAATGGGCTTGGCCAGGTAATCGTTGGCGCCCGCCTGCAGGCAGCGCTCCTGATCGTCCTTCATGGCCTTGGCCGTCACCGCAATGATCGGCAGCTTGCGCCAGCGCGGATCCTTGCGGATTTCAATGGTGGCTTCAAAGCCATCCATCTCCGGCATCATTACGTCCATCAGCACCAGATCGATGTCCTCGACTTCATTCAACCTATCAATCGCCTCACGACCATTGCGACCGATCACCACCACGGCGCCCTTGTGCTCCAGCGCGCTGGTCAGGGCGAAGATGTTGCGCACATCGTCGTCCACCAGCAGCACCTTGCGGCCTTCAAAGACCTTGTCGCGGCTGCGAGCGGTCTTGAGCATCTTCTGCCGTTCATGGGACAACTGCGATTCGACTTTGTGCAGAAAGAGTGTCACCTCGTCCAGCAGCCGCTCCGGCGAGCGCGCGCCCTTGATGATGATCGAGCGCGAATACTTGCGCAGCTCGGCTTCTTCATCGCGGGTCAGGTTGCGCCCGGTGTAGACGATGACCGGCGGGAACGAGCAGATATCCTCGGTAGACATGCGCTTGAGCAGATCGTTGCCCAGCATGTCCGGCAACTTCAGGTCGATCACCATGCAGTCGTAAATCGTCGTGCGCAGCTTCTCCAGCGCTTCCTGCGCGAGGCCGACGGCGGTGATTTCGATGTCCTCGTCACCGATCAGGCGGGCAATGCTTTCACGTTGCAGATCGTCATCTTCGACTAGCAGCACGCGCTTGACCTTCTGGGTCAGCTTGGCTTCCAGACGGGCGAATACATCCTTCAGTTCTTCGCGAGTGGTCGGTTTGACCGCATAGCCGATGGCGCCCATGTGCATGGCCGCTTCGACACGATCCTCGACGGAAATCACGTGGACCGGAATGTGCCGGGTTTCGGCGTGTTCTTTCAGGCGCTGCAGCACGGTCAGCCCGGAATGATCCGGCAGGCGCATGTCGAGCAGAATCGCGTCCGGGACGAACTCGCGGGCCAGGTCGTAACCTTCGTCCGCGCCGTGGGCGACCAGGCACTGATAGCCCAACTCATGGGCCAGGTCATAGAGGATGTGGGCGAAATTCGGTTCGTCTTCCACCACCAGAATGCAGCGGGTGGCGAACGGCGCCTTGCCACGGTCGTCGGCGAAACGCGGGATGTGCACCGGGGCCATTGGCGACACGGCGATCGAGGGCGGCGCAACCGGTGCCGGGGCGCTGACCGGCGGCGGAGTAAAGGTCAACGGTACAGACGGCGCCTCACCCGAATCATGGTATTGCTGCGGCAACACCAGAGTGAAGACGCTACCCTGCCCCGGCGTGCTGCTGACGCTGATCGAGCCACCGAGCAAGGCGGCCAGATCGCGGGAAATCGACAAGCCCAGGCCGGTGCCGCCGTATTTGCGGTTGGTGGTGCCGTCGGCCTGGCGGAACGCTTCGAAGATGCTTTCCAGTTGATCGGCCGCGATACCGATGCCGGAGTCACGCACGTCAAAGGCAATGCGCTCGTCCGGCTGCCCACTGATGGTCAGGCTGACAGCGCCGTGTTCGGTGAACTTGATGGCGTTGGACAGCAGGTTCTTGATCACCTGCTCCAGACGCTGGCGGTCGGTGAACAGCATGGCCGGGGCGCCCGGTTGCAAGTCGACGCTGAACGTCAGTCGCTTGTCCGCCGCCAGTGGCTCGAACACGCTGCGCAGGCCGTCCGCCAGGCGCGCGACGCTGGTGTTTTCCGGAATCACTTCCAGCTTGCCGGCCTCGACTTTGGAAATGTCGAGAATGTCATTGATCAGGTTCAGCAAGTCATTGCCGGCGGAATAGATCGACTCGGCAAATTTTACCTGTTCGGCCGTCAGGTTGTCCTGAGGATTTTCCGCCAGCAACTTGGCGAGGATCAGCGAACTGTTCAACGGCGTGCGCAGTTCATGGGACATGTTGGCGAGGAATTCGGACTTGTACTTGCTCGAACGCTGCAGCTCTTCGGCGCGTTCTTCGAGTTGTATCTGGGCCTGATTGAGTTCGGTGTTCTTCAGGTCCATGGCGTCGCGCTGCTCGGCCAGTTGCTCGTTGGTCTGTTCCAGTTCGACCTGCTGGGTTTCCAGGTGCGCCTGGGATTCCTTGAGAATGCGCGACTGTTCTTCCAGCTCTTCGTTGGCGGTCTTGAGTTCTTCCTGCTGCACCTGCAACTCTTCGTTGAGCTGCTGGGTTTCGGCCAGCACTTCCTGCAGGCGCTGGCGATAGCGCGCCGCTTCGATCGAGGTGCCGATATTGCCGGCAATCAGTTCGAGCAACTCGACATCGCGCCGGGTCAGCGGGCGCAGGAAGCCCAGCTCGATCACACCGTTGACCCGGTCGTCATCACTGGTCGGGACCACCAGCACGCTGTGTGGCAGGCCTTCGCCCAGGCCGGAACTGACCTTGAAATAGTCCGACGGCACCGAATCCAGACGAATCAGGCGCCCTTCCTGAGCCACTTGGCCGACAATGCCTTCACCGCTGTAGATCGACTGCCCCTGCTCTTCCTGTTCGCGGGAGAACCCGTAGGACGCCACCCGTTTCAGGCCACCGTGCTCTTCGCGCACATACAGCGCCGCTACCGCCGAGCCCAGATACTGCGCACAGAACTGCAGGATGTTGCGCCCCAGCAGATTGAGCGTCAGTTGCCCCAGCACCTGCTCCGCCAGCTCGGTCTGACCGCTGCGCATCCACGCCTGACGCTCCAGGCGTTCGGCACTGGCTTGTTGCGCAGCGAGGGTTGCGCTGTAGCTATCCGACAGGCTGACCAGATCACGCCGACCGACATACGCCAGCAAACCGCTGATGCCGGCAATAAACAGCAAATACAGGGAAATGCTCCAGATCGTGGTGCGGCGCACGTCTTCGTTGCGTGATGCACGCAACTGCTGCTCCATGTCGATCACGTCTTCGAATTGCTTGCGAATCTCATCGGTCAGGCGCTTGCCGCGCCCGGCCTTGACGGCGGCCTTGTAGTCACCACTGGAGCGCTGCAGATCGATCATCGATTGCGCATAGTTGCTCCACTCGGTCTGCAACGCCTGCAAACGCCGCAGACGGTCGGTCTGCACCGGGTTGTCAGCGGTCAGCTCAAGCAAGGTGGTGAGCGCGACGTTGATCCGCGGCTTGGCGGTCTCGTACGGGTCAAGGAAATGCTCGTCGCCGCTGAGCAGGAAACCGCGCATGCCGGTTTCCAGGTCCACGGTGAGTTTCACCGCTTCGTTGGCGTTGTTGATCACGCGGTCAGTGTGCTCCACCCACTGGATCACCGACAGCAAATAGCTGATCAGCGAGACAAAGAACACCGCGCTGATCGCACCGACGCCCAACGGCAAGCCGATGTTGCGGGTCAGGAGCTTGCGGAAGCGGCGTTCATCAACCGAGGACGGAGAGGACATGGGGCAGCCTTGTCGAACTGTTGAAACCCGGGAGTTTGCCCCAAAACCGCGACATGGATCCATTTTTCTCACAGTCTTGGCGGCAATTTCTTACATTTGCTGCGCTTGTCGATCGACCAACAGTTATCCTTGCGGCCCCGATTGCAGCTAATCTTTTTGCAGCGATCGGGGAACTTGTGGCCATGCGCCACTTACTCATGCAAGAGCCCGGCACTTTCGACCGGCCGAGACCCCGCATTCCTTTCTTGAGAGCCTTCAATATGTCCACCCTAGCGCCCATCATCCTGGTAGTTGAAGACGACGACATCGTGCGCACGCTCATCGTCGATGTGCTGGAGGAGCTGGAGTTCACTGTGCGGGAGGCTGACGGCAGCGAGCAGGCGCTAGACTTTCTCGCAGACTCGAACCAGTCGATCAATTTGATGATGACTGATGTCGGCCTGCCAGGCATGGACGGCCGTGAGCTGGCCGAGAAAGCACGTAAACTGCGCCCGGCACTGCCCATCCTGTTTGCCAGCGGTTATGCCGAAAGCATCGTCGTGCCGGCTGACATGCACGTGATCGGCAAGCCGTTTTCGATTGATCAGTTGCGCGACAAGGTCAAGGCCATACTCGGCCAGTAACACGCCTTGATCCGGCAGCGCCTGCAGATGTGGTCTAATTGCGCCCCATTTTCAGCCGCCTGTCTTCAAGGAATACCCGTCAATGACTGCACCCCTGGCAACCAAAGTTCTGGTCATCGGCTACGTCTGGCCCGAACCCCGTTCTTCGGCGGCCAGCGGGCACGTCATGCAAATCCTCGAGACCTTTCTCGAACAAGGCTGGGACATTACCTTCAGCAGCCCGGCCGGCCCGGGCGAGCACAAGGCTGACCTGGGCGCGCTGGGCATTCGCGAAGTAGCGATCGAACTGAACAACAGCAGCTTCGATGATTTCGTCAGCGAACTGGCCCCGGATATTGTCTTGTTCGACCAGTTCATGATGGAAGAACAGTTCGGCTGGCGCGTCGAGAAACAGTGCCCGAACGCCCTGCGGGTCCTGGAAACCTCCGATCTGCAAAGCCTGCGACATGCCCGGCACCTGCGGCTCAAGGAACGTCTGAAGGACGCCCCGGACGACCAGGATTTCACGCCGCTGTTTGCGCCGGCGTTGCACGAAGAATTCGAATTGATGGCTGACAGTGACATGGCCAAACGGGAAATCGCCGCGCTGTATCGTTGCGATCTGAACCTGATAATTTCCGAAGTCGAAATCCAATTACTGGTGGAGCAGTTCGGCCTGCCGCGCAACCTGTTGCATGAATGCCCGCTGATGATCGACCTGCCGCAAGGCGAGCATCGGACCTTCGAAGAACGCGCGCACTTCCTGAGCATCGGCAATTTCCGTCACGCGCCCAACTGGGACGCCGTGCTCTGGATGAAAACCACGATCTGGCCATTGATCCGCGCACGCCTGCCCCACGCGCAGCTGCACATTTATGGCGCCTACACGCCGCCCAAGGCCACCGCCCTGCACAATCCGGCGCAGGGGTTTCATGTGATGAACTGGGCCGAAGACGCCCTGCAAGTCATGTCGGACGCGCGCGTGTGTCTGGCACCGTTGCGTTTCGGCGCCGGCATCAAAGGCAAAATCGTCGATGCGATGCTGTGCGGTACGCCGTCGGTCACCACGCCGATCGGCGCCGAAGCGATGCACGGTGACCTGCCCTGGCCCGGCGCCGTGGCCTGCAGCGCGCAGGCACTGGCTGATCAGGCGGTGCAGTTGTATCAGGACGAAACGCTGTGGAATCAGGCTCGATTGGCCGGTCAGACATTATTGGCCGAGCGTTACCGCAAGTCCGTTCATGGACCGGCATTGATTGACAGGTTGCAACAGTGCATGAAGAACTTGAAGCCACTCAGAAAAGCCAACTTCACTGGCAGCATGTTGCGCCACCATCACCATAAGAGCACGCAATACATGTCGCAATGGATCGAGGCAAAGAACCGCAATAACACAGATACTCAAGCGTCATAAAAACCAACATATATCCGGCATCAATCCGCGCCTTGCCTATTCAACTTCCCATCCATTAAAAATAAATAACTTACCGCCCTATCAGCGGCGAGTTATTTATTATTCAATCAAGGAAGGCGGATATGCAAAATTCGACACTGGACAGCAACTTACTCAACAACTCGCTAAATAACTGGATGAGCACTACACCCGGGATTGATAATCTCTCACTGCACAGGCTGACATTGCCCGGCACTCATAATGCCGGCTGCGACTGGAACGCCTCTTACGCGCTGATACCCGGTGCGCACTGGGTGGCCTGTCAGCACACGTCATTTTATGAGCAACTGAATAACGGTGCGCGGGCGCTGGATATCAGACTGGTGTTCAACAGCGACGGCGAAGGCCTTGGCAAGCTGCAAATTCAGCACAATGGTTTTCTGTCGTCGCGCACCTTGGGCAACCTGGTAACCGATGTAGAACGCTTTCTTAATGACAACCCCGATGAGTTCATTGTGCTGGACTTTCATGAGTTGAAAGGTGGGGATCAACCTTTTGACTTCGCCTGGTTCAACAAGATGATCTTACATTTCCTGCGCGACAGACTCATTCCGGCAAGAAACCGTTATTCAAGCCTCGGACAATTAAAGGAAATCAGCCCTTCGCAGCGCGTAGTGGTTCATGCCGACTGGCATCACGACCTGGACTTTGAATGGTTCAACGACCAGATCGAGCATGCCTGGATCGGTACACAAACGCCCAGCGCCAGTGACCTGCAAAAGTACATCGCAGAAGTGATGGCGTCCCCACCTTCGCCCTATCGTCCCTGGTCGCTGTCGGCCACCAGTTTCGCGCTGCTGGGCGGTCCGGTGGACATTCATTTCGCTTTGGATAACTGGTTCGATCCGGCTAAAAGCGACTGGCTGCTCAAGTGCAATATCGTCAATGTCGACTTCATTGAGGAATCGCGCCTTGTCTCGTTTTGCCGCATCGCAAACATGATCAAGTCCGGCCACCTCTGACTTGCGCTACCGGGTGCCATACATTGGCTATTCTTTAGCAGATGTTGCCACCGCTGGACAGACTTCCCGCTATTCGTATGCTGTGATTCATGTTCACCCACAATTGGCGAACAATCGGATGCCGCCGCAAACGGCATCTGTCACATCAACAGCCTCGCCCCCAAGGATGGGGGGAGCATGGACAGGAAGTCGCGATGAGCAGCACAGCAGTATTCGACACGCACAAATGGATGAGCCATGTACTGGATATCGAACAGCTCAAGTTGACCGATATCGTCTGGCCCGGCAGCCATAACAGCGGCATGGACAAGAAGGCGCCCAACCACAAACTGGTGCCGGGCAACTGGACCACCTGCCAGAACGGTTCATTTGCCTGGCAACTGGAAAAGGGTGCCCGGGCATTCGATTTGCGCCTGGGGTATACCGACAGCCCGGGGCGACCGAATTTTTATTTTCATCACAACGGTTACCAGTCCCATCGATTTCTCGACGAACTGGTCGAGGCACTGACGGCATTCCTTGATCAAAACCCCGACGAATTCGTTCTACTGGATTTCCACCAATTGGGCGACGGCGACAAACCGTTTGCTCACCAGCGACTGAACGACTTCATGCTGCGACGTCTCGGGTCGCAACTGATTCCGTTCTCCGACGCGATGTGCACGGTGGGTGAGCTCAAGCGTGCCAGCGCCAGGCGCCGGATCGTGCTGGCCGCGCCTCACTCGCCGGGTCTGGATGACCAGTATTTCTGGCCGCAGATCCCGCACAAATGGACCCGCCAGGTGTTCACCGACACGGCTATGCTGGAACGGCACATCGAAACCACACTGAAAGACGCCCCCTACGAAACCTTCATCTGGTCGCTGCCAGTCACCTGCTATTCGTTGCTGGGTGGCCCGTCGGACATCAAGCACAAGATCAATGACTGGTTCCATACCACCCGGGACTGGGTAACCCGTTGCAGCATCATCAGCACCGACTTCTTCGATGAGTCGGATATCGTTCGTTATTGCTGGGTCGCCAACAGCATGAAGGCCGTCTATGGGCGGGCGCTGCACGAATCCGGCTGAACCGGGGCTGGCACAGCGGGCGCAGAAAGGGGCATGATCGACCGGCGATAACAAGAAAAGTGCCCTGACATGACCCGAACAGCCCGTGTGACCGACCCTTCCTACGAGTTGATGGATGACCATAACGGGTTGTCCATCATCTACCGCCAGCACGGCTTCCCCTGCCCGCTGGTGCGTTGGCATTTTCACAAGGAATACGAACTGCACCTGATCGTCGCCAGCTCCGGCAAGGTGTTCATCGGCGACTACATCGGCAACTTCTATCCGCAAACGCTGTTTCTCACCGGCCCCAATCTGCCGCACAACTGGATCAGCCAGGTGGCCGAAGACGAGGTGGTGGAAAAGCGCGACATGCTGGTGAACTTCACCGACGAGTTGTTCGACAGCGGGCATCAGGTGTTCGCCGAACTCAAGACCCTTGCGCCACTGCTGGAGCGCGCGCAGTACGGCATCGAGTTTCGAGACAAAGACATGATCCGTCAGGCCATGACGCTGATGCAGCGCATTGCCGACACGCGCGGCATCACCCGTCTCGGGCACTTTTTCATCCTGATGGAACTGCTGGCGGCGACTGACGATTATCAATTGCTGTCCGGCGCCACCAACACGCAACTGGCCGACGAGCACAACATCGACCGCACCAACCGCGCCGTCGACTTCATCTTCACCCACTACGCCCGGGAACTGACGCTGGAAGAAGTCGCCGAGCATCTGGGGATGAAGCCGACCTATTTCAGCCGCGTGTTCAAACAGGCCACCGGGCGCAACTTCATCGAGTTCGTCAATCGCCTGCGCATCAGCAAATCCTGCGAACTGCTGGCCGATGGCGACAAACCGGTAACCGAAGTGTGTTTCGAGTCGGGGTTCAACAACATCTCCAATTTCAATCGGCGCTTCCAGCAGCTCAAGGGCATGACGCCGTCGCACTATCGACGCCTCGCCGTACAACGCCTGACCGAACAAAACCTGGGCTGACACCAGCCCCCTGTAGGAGTGAGCCTGCTCGCGAAAGCGGTGTATCAGTCAACTAATCTGCAAACTGACACACCGCTTTCGCGAGCAGGCTCACTCCTACAGTCTTGTATGAAACCTGTACTGATTCGATATCCCCTCCCCGCTGAAAAGCCCTTCCCTGCGTTGGCCCCTACAATCCCCAGTGCAAAAAAGTATTGATTTGAGTGCGACGGATGATTTGTCAGGCTGGCAATTGAGGGCTGTAATCAGCGCACATTCTTCCTGCATTCGGAAGACACAAAAACAATAACTGTCCTTCTGCTTCCCAACAGATGCAGAAAAGGAGTGCACGATGCAACCCACTGCAAAAGCTCTGCTTGCCCTCACCTGCATGACCCTCAGCAGCGTCAGCCTTGGCGCCCAGACCCTGACCATCGCCACCGTCAACAACAGCGACATGATTCGCATGCAAAAGCTCTCGAAAACTTTCGAGACCGAGCATCCGGACATCAAGCTCAATTGGGTGGTGCTGGAAGAAAACGTCCTGCGCCAGCGCCTGACCACCGACATCGCCACCCAGGGTGGCCAGTTCGACGTGTTGACCATCGGCATGTACGAAGCGGCACTCTGGGGTGCCAAGGGCTGGCTGGAGCCGATGAAGGATCTGCCGGCCAATTACGCCCTCGACGATGTATTCCCGTCGGTGCGCGAAGGCCTCTCGGTCAAGGGCTCGCTGTACGCCCTGCCGTTCTACGCCGAAAGCTCGATCACCTACTACCGCACCGACCTGTTCAAGGACGCCGGGCTGACCATGCCTGAGCGCCCGACCTGGGAACAGATCGCCGGGTTCGCCGAGAAACTCACCAACAAGGACAAAGAGCAGTACGGCATCTGCCTGCGTGGCAAGGCCGGTTGGGGCGAGAACATGGCGCTGATCACCACCGTCGCCAACGCCTATGGCGCGCGCTGGTTCGATGAGAAATGGCAGCCGCAATTCAACGGCCCCGAGTGGAAGAACGCACTGAATTTCTACGTCGACACCATGAAGAAATCCGGCCCGCCGGGCGCCTCCAGCAACGGTTTCAACGAGAACCTGGCGCTGTTCAACAGCGGCAAGTGCGCGATCTGGGTCGACGCCAGCGTCGCCGGCTCGTTCGTCACCGACAAGTCCCAGAGCAAGGTCGCCGATCACGTCGGTTTCACCTACGCGCCACATCAGGTCACCGATAAAGGTTCGGCGTGGCTGTACTCGTGGGCCTTGGCGATTCCGACCAGCTCCAAGGCCAAGGACGCGGCAAAAGCCTTCAGCGCCTGGGCCACGTCCAAGGAATACGGGGAGCTGGTGGCCAAAACCGATGGCATCGCCAACGTGCCCCCAGGCACTCGCGCCTCGACCTACAGCGACGCCTACATGGCGGCCGCGCCGTTCGCCAAGGTCACGCTGGAATCGCTCAAGGCAGCTGACCCGAGCAAACCGACGCTGAAACCGGTGCCCTACATCGGCATTCAGTTGGTGACCATTCCTGAGTTCCAGGGCGTGGGCACCCAGGTCGGCAAACTGTTCTCGGCGGCACTGATCGGCCAGACCACGGTGGACCAAGCCCTGGCCGCCGCGCAACAAACCACCGAACGCGAGATGAAGCGCGCCGGTTATCCCAAGTAACCGCCACAGCTCGCTCCTGCCTTTTGTAGGAGTGAGCCTGCTCGCGATGGCAGCTTCCCATTCAACACAATGGGTGACTGAAACACCGCTATCGCGAGCAGGCTCACTCCTACATTAGATCTCCATAGGTCTGTATGACTCGGTTGTGATCACCATGAATACTTCAACTGCCAAAGCCCACATCGACCTGACCCAGCCCCAGCGCAAAAGCCGTGTGGCCAATCCCGGCTGGTTTCTGGTCAGCCCTTCGGTAGCCCTGTTGCTGCTGTGGATGATCGTGCCGTTGGGCATGACCATTTACTTCTCGATGATTCGCTACAACCTGCTCGATCCGGGTGTGAACGAATTCGTCGGGCTGGAGAACTTCACCTACTTCCTCACCGACTCAGGCTTCCTGCCCGGCGCCACCAACACCCTGTTGCTGGTCGGCAGCGTACTGCTGATCAGCGTGGTGTTCGGCGTGCTGATCAGTGCGTTGCTCGAGGCCAGCGAGTTTCTTGGCCGCGGCATCGTGCGGGTGATGCTGATCTCGCCGTTCTTCATCATGCCCACGGTGGGGGCGCTGATCTGGAAGAACCTGATTTTCCACCCGGTCTCGGGAATCCTCGCCTATGTCTGGCGGCTGTTCGGCGCCGAACCGGTGGACTGGCTGGCGCACTACCCGCTGCTGTCGATCATCATCATTGTCTCGTGGCAATGGCTGCCCTTCGCGATCCTGATCCTGATGACCGCCATGCAGTCCCTCGATCAGGAGCAAAAGGAAGCGGCGCGCCTGGATGGCGCCGGCCCCGTCGCGATTTTCTGGCACCTGACCCTGCCGCACCTGGCGCGACCGATTGCCGTGGTGGTGATGATCGAAACGATCTTCCTGCTGTCGGTGTTCGCCGAGATTTTCACCACCACCAACGGCGGCCCCGGCTACGCCTCGACCAACCTCGCCTACCTGATCTACAACCAGGCGCTGGTGCAGTTCGACGTCGGCATGGCGTCGGCGGGCGGCTTGATTGCCGTGGTCATTGCCAACATCGCCGCGATCATTCTGGTGCGGATGATCGGCAAAAACCTGACTGACAAAGCCTGAGGCCTGCCATGACTCTTCAACAATCCCGCCGGCTGCAAAGCCTGCTGCTCGGCACCCTGGCCTGGGCCATCGCGATCGTGATTTTCTTCCCGATCTTCTGGATGGTGATGACCAGCTTCAAGACCGAAATCGACGCGTTCGCCACGCCGCCGCAGTTCATCTTCACGCCGACGCTGGAAAACTATCTGCACATCAACGAGCGCAGCGATTACTTCAGCTTCGCCTGGAACTCGGTAGTGATCTCATTCAGCGCTACGGCCCTGTGCCTGCTGATCGCGGTGCCGGCGGCGTACTCGATGGCGTTCTACGAAACCCAGCGCACCAAGGGTACGCTGCTGTGGATGCTCTCGACCAAGATGCTGCCGCCGGTGGGCGTGCTGATGCCGATCTACCTGCTGGCCAAGAGTTTCGGCCTGCTCGACACGCGCATCGCGCTGATCGTGATCTACACCCTGATCAACCTGCCGATCGTGGTCTGGATGATTTACACCTACTTCAAGGACATTCCCAAAGACATCCTCGAAGCCGCCCGCCTCGACGGCGCCACCCTGTGGCAGGAAATGGTCCGCGTACTGCTGCCGATCGCCAAGGGCGGCCTCGCCTCGACCGTGCTGCTGTCGTTGATTCTGTGCTGGAACGAGGCCTTCTGGTCGCTGAACCTGACTTCGTCGAAAGCCGCGCCACTGACGGCGTTGATCGCCTCGTACTCAAGCCCCGAAGGTTTGTTCTGGGCCAAGTTGTCGGCGGTCTCGACCCTGGCCTGTGCGCCGATTCTGATTTTCGGCTGGATCAGCCAGAAACAACTGGTGCGCGGCCTGTCGTTCGGCGCCGTGAAATGAACATCCCGAACCCAACCCCGTCCCCTGTAGGAGTGAGCCTGCTCGCGATAGCGGAATGTCTTTCAACAATGATGTCGACTGACACGGCCCCATCGCGAGCAGGCTCACTCCTACAGAAAAGCCGATCCGGTTCAACTGAATAATAAATTGCGGAGGCCCATCATCATGGCCAACCTGAAAATCAAGAATCTGCAAAAAGGCTTCGAAGGTTTTTCCATCATCAAGGGCATCGACCTTGAGGTGAACGACAAGGAGTTCGTGGTCTTCGTCGGCC
Organism: Pseudomonas sp. MG-9; assembly: GCF_018729515.1. Taxonomy (NCBI): domain Bacteria; kingdom Pseudomonadati; phylum Pseudomonadota; class Gammaproteobacteria; order Pseudomonadales; family Pseudomonadaceae; genus Pseudomonas; species Pseudomonas sp. MG-9. The sequence goes on along the minus strand of NZ_JAHHZH010000001.1, from coordinate 455,878 downwards.
CGTCCGGCTGCGGCAAATCCACCCTGCTGCGGCTGATTGCCGGGCTGGAAGAAGTCAGCGGCGGCACCATCGAACTCGATGGCCGCGACATCACCGAAGTCAGCCCGGCCAAGCGCGATCTGGCGATGGTGTTCCAGACCTACGCGCTGTACCCGCACATGACCGTGAAGAAAAACATGTCGTTCGCCCTCGATCTGGCGGGCGTACCGAAAACCGAAGTCGAGAAGAAAGTCGGCGAAGCGGCACGGATTCTCGAACTCGGGCCGATGCTGGAGCGCAAGCCAAAACAACTGTCCGGCGGGCAGCGCCAACGTGTCGCCATCGGCCGCGCGATTGTGCGCAATCCGAAAATTTTCCTGTTCGACGAACCGCTGTCCAACCTCGACGCTGCCCTGCGGGTGCAGATGCGTCTGGAACTGCTGCGTCTGCACAAGGACCTGCAGGCAACCATGATCTACGTGACCCACGACCAGGTCGAAGCGATGACCATGGCCGACAAGGTTGTGGTGCTCAATGGCGGCAAGATCGAGCAGGTCGGCTCGCCGCTGGACCTCTATCACAACCCGGCCAATCTGTTCGTCGCCGGCTTCCTCGGCACGCCGAAAATGGGTTTCCTCAAGGGCAAGATCGCCCGGGTCGACGGCCAGAGTTGCGAAGTATCGCTGGACACCGGCACCCGCATCACCCTGCCGTTCAACGCCGCCAACCTGAGCGTCGGCAGCGTAGTGACCCTGGGCATTCGCCCGGAGCATCTGGAACTGGCGCAACCGGGCGACTGCGCCCTGCAGGTCACCGCCGACGTCAGCGAACGCCTGGGCAGCGACACCTTCTGCCACGTCACCACCAACGCTGGCGAAGCCCTGACCATGCGCGTGCGCGGTGACCTCGCGAGCCGCTACGGCGAACAGCTTAACCTGCACCTGAATGCCAGCCATTGCCACCTGTTCGACGCCGACGGCGTGGCGCTGACCCGCCCGCTGCGCGCGGCGGCCTGAATTTCGAGACTTGCCCGATGAAACTGAACAAACACAACCTGCACCGCCTCGCCCCCGAAGTGCAACTGCCGGCTTATAGCCTCGGCGATACCCGCCAGGGCATCGCGCACATCGGCGTCGGTGGCTTCCACCGCGCGCATCAGGCGTATTACACCGATGCGCTGATGAACACCGGCCAGGCGCTGGACTGGGCGATTTGCGGAGTTGGCCTGCGCGCGGAAGACCGCCGCGCCCGCGACGATCTCAAGGAGCAGGATTACCTGTTCACCCTGTTCGAACTCGGCGACAGCGACGACACCGAAGTCCGCGTGATCGGCGCCATCCGCGACATGCTCCTGGCCGAAGACGGCGCGCAGGCATTGATCGACAAACTCGCCGATCCGCAGATCCGCATCGTCTCACTGACCATCACCGAGGGCGGTTACTGCATCGACGACAGCAACGGCGAATTCATGGCGCACCTGCCGCAGATCCAGCACGATCTGGAGCACCCCGGCGCACCGACAACCGTGTTCGGTTTCCTCTGCGCCGCATTGGAGAAACGCCGTGGCGCAGGCACGCCGGCGTTCACCATCATGTCCTGCGATAACCTGCCGCACAACGGCGCGGTAACCCGCAAGGCGCTGCTCGCCTTCGCCACCCTGCGCAACGCGGGGCTGCGCGACTGGATCGAACGGAACGTCAGTTTCCCCAACGCCATGGTCGACCGCATCACGCCGATGACCAGCACCGCCCACCGCCTGCAACTGGCCGACAAACACGCAGTGGACGACGCCTGGCCGGTGGTCTGCGAGCCCTTCGTGCAGTGGGTGCTGGAAGATAAATTCGTCAACGGTCGTCCGGCCTGGGAACAGGTCGGCGTGCAGTTCACCGACGACGTTTCGCCGTACGAGGAAATGAAGATCAAGCTACTCAACGGCAGTCATCTGGCGCTGACCTACCTGGGCTTTCTGAAGGGCTATCGTTTCGTCCACGAGACCATGAACGACCCGCTGTTCGTGCGTTACATGCGCGCCTACATGGACCTCGACGTCACCCCGCAACTTTCGCCAGTGCCGGGCATCGATCTGACCGACTACAAAGACACGCTGGTGGCACGATTCTCCAACCAGGCGATTGCCGATCAACTGGAACGGGTGTGTTCGGACGGCTCGTCGAAGTTTCCCAAGTTCACCATTTCGACGATCAATCGCTTGATTGCCGACGGGCGTGAAACCAAACGCGCGGCGCTGGTGGTGGCGGCCTGGGCGCTGTACTTGAAGGGTGTGGACGAGAATGGCGATACCTATTCGATTCCCGATCCACGCGCGGCGTTCTGTCAGGGACTGGTGGCCGATGATGCGTTGATCACCCAGCGGTTGCTGGCGGTGGAAGAGATCTTCGGCACGGCGATTCCGCGTTCAGCGGCGTTTGTTGCGGCGTTCGAATGGTGCTGCAACAGCTTGCGGGAGGTGGGTGTAACACGCACTTTGGAGCGGATTTTGGCTTGAGTAATACGGTGATTTTACTGACGCCTTCGCGAGCGGGCTCGCTCCCACAGGGGAACGCATTTCAAAATGTGGGAGCGAGCCTGCTCGCGAATGGCGGCCTCATCTTGGCAAACCTGACACCCTGAGGACATTCCTGTGACAACCCGACAACTCTTCCTCGGCATCGACTGCGGCACCCAAGGCACCAAGGCGATCATCCTCGATGCCGCCAGCGGTCAGGTGCTCGGCCAGGGGGCCGCCCCGCACACGATGATCAGCGGCGCCAACGGCCGGCGCGAGCAGGACACCCGACAGTGGCTGGACGCCTTCGCCCTCGCCACTCGGCGTGCCTTGCTCGACGCCCATGTCGACGGTCAGGCGATCCTCGGCATCGGCGTCTCCGGCCAGCAACACGGTCTGGTTTTGCTCGACGAGCAGGGTCAGGTGCTGCGCCCGGCCAAGCTGTGGTGCGACACCGAGACCGCTGACGAAAACGACCGTTTGCTCAAACACCTGGGCGGCGAAAAAGGTTCGCTGGAGCGCCTCGGGGTGGTCATCGCGCCGGGCTACACCGTGTCGAAACTGCTGTGGACCAAAGAACAGCATCCGGCGTTGTTCTCGCGCATCGCGCGCATCCTGCTGCCCCACGACTACCTGAACTTCTGGCTCACTGGCCGTGCCTGCAGCGAGTATGGCGACGCCTCCGGCACCGGCTATTTTAACGTGCGCAGCCGTCAGTGGGATTTGCAGCTGCTGCGCGACATCGACACCACGGGTCGACTGCAAGCGGCGTTGCCCGAGCTGATCGACGCACATCAGGCGGTCGGCACGCTCCTGCCGGCGATCGCCGAACAGTTGGGCCTCAACCCGGCTGCGCGGGTCTCCAGCGGCGGTGGCGACAACATGATGGGCGCCATCGGCACTGGCAATATTCAGCCTGGCGCGATCACCATGAGCCTCGGCTCCTCCGGCACGGTGTACGCCTACGCCGACGCGCCGAAGGTCAGTCCGGATGCCTCGGTCGCGACGTTCTGTTCGTCCAGCGGTGGCTGGCTGCCGCTGATCTGCACCATGAACTTGACCAACGCCACTGGCGCGATCCGCGAACTGTTCGACCTCGACCTCGAACAGTTCAACGCCCTCGTCGCCCAGTCGCCCATCGGCGCCGAGGGTGTGAGCATGCTGCCGTTTCTCAATGGCGAGCGCGTCCCCGCCCTGCCCCATGCCACCGGCAGCCTGCACGGCCTGACCCTGAGCAACCTGACCCAGGCCAATCTGTGTCGCGCCGTGGTCGAAGGCACCACGTTCGGTTTGCGTTATGGACTGGATCTGTTGCGCCACAATGGTTTACAAAGCCGCAGCATTTGCCTGATCGGCGGCGGCTCGAAAAGTGCGGTATGGCGGCAGATCGTCGCCGACATCATGAACACCCCGGTGATCTGCACCGAGCAAAGCGAAGCCGCAGCCCTTGGCGCAGCGATTCAGGCAGCGTGGTGCACGTCATGGTCGAACGGCCACGAAAACACCCTGGCCGACCTCTGTCAGCGCTGCGTGAAGCTCGACCTGAGCAGTGAAACCCTGCCGGTGGCCGCCAATGTCGCGGCGTTCGAGCAGGTCTATGAACGCTATCAACAGCATGTCGCAACCCTATAAAGAGCAAACAATTATGTATTTGGTGTGTGGCGAAGCCCTGTTCGATTTCTTCAGCGAAGACGATGCCAGCGGTCTGGCCTCGAAAGTGAATTTCAAAGCGATTGCCGGCGGTTCGCCGTTCAACGTCGCGGTCGGCTTGCGCCGTTTGGGTGTGGAATCGGCGCTGTTTGCCGGGCTGTCCACGGACTACCTGGGCCGGCGTTTGCAGCAAGTGCTGCACGAAGAAGGCGTACGCCCGGACTATCTGGTGGACTTCGCCGCGCCGACCACCCTGGCGATGGTCGCGGTCGGCGCCAATGGCTCGCCGCATTACAGTTTTCGCGGTGAAGGCTGCGCCGATCGCCAGTTGAGCGTTGCGCATCTGCCGGCGCTGGGTGCGCAAGTCCGTGGCCTGCACATCGGCTCGTTCTCGCTGGTGGTGCAGCCGATTGCCGACACCCTGCTGACGCTGGTGCAGCGCGAAAGCGGCAAACGCCTGATCACCCTCGACCCCAACGTGCGCCTCAACCCCGAGCCGAACATCGACCTGTGGCGCGAACGCGTGGCGACCCTGGTGCAACTGGCCGACATGATCAAGGTCAGCGACGAAGACCTGAGCCTGCTGTACCCCGAGCAGGACCCACAGCGCGTCATCGACGGCTGGCTGCAGCATCGCTGTCAGGTGGTGTTCCTGACCCGTGGCGGTGAAGGCGCGACCGCGTTCAGTCGTACGCACGGTTCGTGGTCGGTGCCGGCCTGTTCAGTGAAGATCGCCGATACCGTTGGCGCTGGCGATACCTTTCAGGCCGCGCTGATCACCTGGCTGACCGAACAGGAACTGGACTCGGTGGAGGGTGTACAACAACTCAGCCGCGAGCAGATCGACGCGATGCTCAGGTTTGCCGTACAGGCGGCCGCCCTTACGTGCAGCAAGACCGGTCCGGATTTACCCTATCGTCACCAGTTGACCTGAGCGCGTAGACTGTCGCCCTTTTTGCGGGGGGATGACGGTTTGAGGTCAGGGCGGACGGCGGCACTTTTGATACTGGCGGGATTACTCAGCGGCTGCGGCACCTCGCCGCCGCGTTCGCCTGAAAACATCTGCGACATCTTCCGCGAGAAAAGCGATTGGTACGACGCGGCGCAAGTCACGCAAAAGCGTTGGGGCGTGCCGATCCAAGTGCCCTTCGCGATCATGTATCAGGAGTCCGGCTATCGCTACGACGCCAAGACACCGCGCAAATACCTGTTGTGGGTGATCCCGTGGGGCCGGGTCACCACGGCTTCGGGGTATGCCCAGGCCAAGGATGAAGTCTGGTCCGACTATCAGAAAAGCACCGGCCGACGCGGCGCCGACCGCGAAGACTTCGACGACGCCATCGACTTCGTCGGCTGGTACATGGACAAGACCACGTCGATCAACGGCGTGTACAAGTACGACGCCTACAACCAATACCTCAACTACCACGAAGGCTGGGGCGGTTTCCGCAACAAGACCTACGCCAGCAAAGCCTGGCTGATGCCCACTGCACGCAAGGTGCAGGCGCGCTCCGATGTGTATGCGCGGCAATATGCCGGGTGCAAGGAAGATCTGAATCGCGGCTTCTGGAGCCGGTTCTGGCATTGGTTGTAGCGGTGGCTTTCGGGCCCAATCGCGAGCAGGCTCACTCCTACAGAGGATCGATGGCGGACACGGTATCCGCGTCTACCAAAATCCCCTTGTAGGAGTGAGCCTGCTCGCGATAGCGGTCATCCAGCCACCACCGTTCCAAGCCTTACAACACCGAAAAGTTGTAACTCACAATCAACCGGGTCTCATCCACATCCCGCGCAAACTTTTCATAGTTGGTGCGGTAAGTCGCATTGCGCAGACGCAGGCTCACATCCTTGAATGTGCCCGTCTGGATCACGTACTTCAGCTCGCTGTCGCGTTCCCACTCTTTGCCTTCCTGATCGCTGCCCGGGACCTTGACGTGGTCACCATTCACATAACGGGTCAGGAAGCTCAGGCCGTTGATGCCGATGGCCTTGAAGTCATAGTCGTAACGCAGCTGCCAGGAACGCTCCTGCGCCGCCGCGAAGTCGTTGACCTGCACGTAGTTGACCAGATACGGATTGCTGCCATCGAGGTACGGCATCGAGTTGTCGCCGTTCATACGCTGCCAGCCGGCGCTGAAAGTGTGGCCGCTGATGCCGTACGAGAGCATGCCGCTCAACGCGCGGTTGTCGATGGAACCGGCACGCTGCGCGCCGCTGTCGGCACTCTTGATCACGCGCAGATCAGCCTTCAACACGCCGTCGCCCAACGGCTGATTGCCCAGCAAACCGATGAAGTGCTGGCGGTAGATGTCTTCCAGTTCCGCGTAGTGATACTGCGCGGTCAGGCGATCGTTGATCTTGTAGTCGAAGCCGTACATGTCGAAATGATCGGCGGTGGTGTTACAGGCGTAGCGCTTGTTCTTGCAGTGCACGCGGATGTCTTGCGAATCGGTGGAATCGCGCGCGGTGTACTTGTCCAGACGCGCGGCCATGAAGGTCAGATCCTTGACCTCTTTGGAGGTCAGCATGGCACCGTTGAACATGGTCGGCAGCAGACGACCGTCGTTGTACTTGAGCAGCGGCAGATCCGGCAGCAGCGCACCGTACTTCAACACCGTGTCCGAGACCTTGACCTTGGCGGTCAGGCCCATTTTCGCGTACTGGCCCTTCGAGCCGCGCGGGTTCTCGCCACTGGACGGCAGCAAGCCGCTGTTGCTGCGATCAGGGCTGGAATCGAGCTGAAAACCGAGCATGCCCAGCGCATCGATACCGAAGCCGACCGTGCCCTCGGTGTAGCCCGATTGCAGATTGAGAATGAAGCCCTGCGCCGACTCTTCACGCTTGGAAGCGCCCTGGTCGTTGGAGGTGTGCCCATCACGGAAATCGCGGTTGAAATACACCGTGCGCGATTCGATTTTCGCCGTGGTGTCTTCGAGAAAACCGCTGGCTTGAACCTGTGCGGCAAAACCGGCGCACAGCACAACAGCTCCGAAGCCAAACGACTGGCGTGGGGTGATGAGGGGAAATGGGGGACGCATGAAAAACTCCAACAGTACAGCGTTTGCGCCGGGGCGCAGTTAGCCAGAAAAATAGCTCCCGTCCCGGGTCAAAAAGAGCCGGGAAGAAGTGGACACGCAGGGGTGAGGTGCAATGATGGCAGATGGCTTTTACGGGTTGAAGACGACTTTAGTCTGAAACTGACCGGCTATTCTTCTGCGAGGGACTGGCCCAATCCGCGTGACCGGCACTCGTCCACGACGACGAAGTGCCCGGTTTCATTAGGCAAAACCACCGATCTAGGGGTTTGCCCTATACGCCGTTGACCCCGTCCCTACGGCATTTGCGCCTTGAACGAGGCGGTTTAATCCTCCATCATCCGTCACCTGCTTATTCAACGGACGGAATTCAAGGCATGCTGGACGCCAACGCTACCCACATTACCCTTACGCTCGAAGGCGCCTCCGCCGACCTGCAAGTGCTCAGTTTCACCGGTCGCGAAGCCCTCAACGAGCCTTTCCGTTTCGACCTCGAACTGGTCAGCGCCCGCCCCGACCTCAAACTCGAAGAGCTGCTGCACAAGCCCGGCGTACTGACCTTCGGCGCCACCGGCGAAGGCAAGATCCACGGCCTGGTGTACCGCATAGAGCAAGGCGATTCCGGCAAGACCCTGACCCGTTACAGCATCAGTCTGGTGCCGCAACTGGCCTATCTGCGGCACAACCATGACCAGCAGATTTTCCAGAACCTCACCGTGCCGAAGATCATCGCGCAGGTGCTGGAAGATCGCGGCATTCTGGCTGACGCCTACAGCTTCCAGCTTGGCGCCGAGTACCCGCAGCGCGATTACTGCGTGCAGTACGACGAATCCGACCTGCACTTCATCCAGCGCCTGTGCGAAGAGGAAGGCATCCACTTCCACTTCCAGCACAGCAGCAGCGGCCACAAACTGGTGTTCGGCGACGATCAGACGGTGTTCCGCAAACTCAAGGCCGTGAGCTACCAGCAAGACTCCGGCATGAGCGCCGACAAACCGGTGATCAAGCGTTTCAACCTGCGCCTGGAAACCCGCACCACCCGCGTCAGCCGCCGTGATTACGATTTCGAAAAACCAAAGATCCTGCCCGAGGGCGCGGCCAAATCCGAGTTCGCCCCGGACCTTGAGGACTACGATTACCCCGGCCGCTTCACCTCCCGCGAGCGCGGCAAGTTCCTCTCGACCCGCGCCCTTGAACGCCATCGCAGCGACTACAAACTCGCCGAAGGCAAAGGTGACGAACCGACCCTGACCAGCGGCCACTTCCTGACCCTGGCCGAACACCCGCGCACCGAATGGAACGACTTGTGGCTGCTGCTGGAAGTCTTCCACGAAGGCAAACAACCGCAGGTGCTCGGTGAAAACGTCACCAGCGACGTCACCGACAACAAAAGCGATTTCCACCAGGGCTATCGCAACAACTTCCTCGCCACCCCGTGGGACGCGCACTACCGCCCTGCCCTCGAACACCCGAAACCGAAAGTCCTCGGCAGCCAGACCGCCGTCGTCACTGGGCCTGCGGGTGAAGAAATCCATTGCGACCAATACGGCCGCATCAAAGTCCAGTTCCACTGGGACCGCGACGGCCAAAGCGACGACAAAACCACCTGCTGGCTGCGCGTCGCCAGCGGCTGGGCCGGCGCCGCCTACGGCGGCATCGCCATCCCGCGCATCGGCATGGAAGTGCTCGTCACCTTCCTCGAAGGCGACCCCGACCAGCCACTCGTCACCGGCTGCCTGTACCACAAGGAAAACGTCGTCCCCTACGACCTGCCGGCCAACAAGACCCGCAGCACCTTCAAGACCCTGAGCTCCCCCGGCGGCAAGGGCTACAACGAGTTTCGTATCGAAGACAAAAAGGGCGTGGAGCAGATCTATATCCACGCGCAGCGGGATTGGGATGAAAACATTGAGCACGACCAGAAGATCCGCGTGGGGAATGAGCGGCACGATACGGTTGAGGCCAACACCCTGAGCGAGTTCAAGGTTGAAGAGCATCGGATTACGCATCTGGATCGAATCAGCGAGATGCGGGCGGATGATCATCTGACGGTGGGTGTGACGCAGCATGTGAAGGTCGGTACGGCGCAGTTTGTCGAGGCTGGGACCGAGATTCACTATCACGCTGGTGAGAAAGTGGTGGTTGAGGGTGGTATGGAGCTGACCGCCAAGGCTGGTGGGAGTTTTGTGAAGGTTGATGCGGGTGGGGTAACGATCAGTGGGGCTGAGGTGAAGGTGAATACGGGTGGTGCGCCTGGGGTGGGGACGGGAATCGGGATTTTGGTACCCCTCATTCCCGTTGCCGCCGCCATAGGCACTGTTGGACAGCTACTGGAACGCAAATTCGTCCCCGAGAACACACCGCATGATTTGGACTTCCTTGTGACCAGCCAAGATACCGGGCTGCCGCTCAAGAACTTCCCTTATATGATCAAGACGTCCTCTGGCAAACAAATTGTCGGACGCACCGACGCAGATGGAAGAACTGCAAAGATTTCAAGTACGGAAGCGGAAACGGCCGTCATTGAAGTTTATGACGATATTCCGCCTATCAACCCGGGATGGGACGATTCAGATGTCTAAAAGCAAACCACTGGCGACGGCTAAAAAACCACTCACACCAAAGGCAGACACCGCTCCTGCAAAAATCGCCGTGGACGATAATCAGCGTCTGAAAGAAATCAGAAAGCTGGTAGTAGCCCACAATCAATCCAAGATCGACACCAACACCATTATTTGCCAGATTTACATGGAGTCGCATTTTGATGCCAAGGCCGGTCTTAACAAGCATTCGGCGCGAGGCCTTATGCAGATGCAAGAGCCGGCTGTAAAACAGGTTTATAAGTACCGAAAGAAAAAAGAACTCGGCCGCTCACCAAGCGACAAGCAGACAGACGAGGCCTTTGCTGCAGGCGCAGCCTTCTACGCCTCGCCATCCATATGGGACGAAGTTGAAAATATCAAGATAGGAACCGAGTACATGCAGTACTGGTTGGAAACTACTAGCTCAATCGAAGAGGCGTACAAAAAGTATCGAGGAAAAACCAACGGGGTTTACTACAAAAAAATAAGCGCGTGCGCAAAAAAACTGGCGGCGAATCCAGATTCAATGCAAATCTTGCGGGATACATTGAAATGAGTAAATTCTGGGTCGTTTTGATTGCCGCTCTTTTATGCCCACCCGTTCTGGCAGATTCGATGAAAACGTTAGTGGATTGTCCGCTTTCAGATGGAACAAGCGCGACCTTGCTTGCCAGCTCAAATGAAGATGGCCAGCAGCTATTCGTAAAAATGGGGGAGCACATCGAAACGGCGTTTACCGACATGCCGGATACCGACTTCGTCGGTGAGGTCGCCTTGGCAAAATGCGCAGGGGCTAGCCTGATTTATGCTCTTAACTACGGTTCTCCCTACTTGAAGGGAGCCGTTATACGCAAGAACCCAACAACTGCGGTACTGGAGCGTATCGATTTCGCCGAAAAAGCCCTGCCAAGCCTGTTGTATCTGAATTCGCAACAAATGCGCCTGGTGATACCAAATGAAGGGTATGAAGATCCTTCGAAGTTCCTCGTCTACGAATACCTTGCAAAGAAAGGGCAACCTGAGGAGCCCAAGGGCGTCAATGCGGTTCCCGGTCGAAAAGGATTCGAGGTGATCAACCTGAAGTAACGGATAGCCAAAGGCATCCATCCGTGCATGTATGGGCCCTGTATCTCGAGAAATCATCCCTCTGCCTGACAGCCGGCGTTCAGCCAGGTTAACCATCGCTTAACGCCGCAGTCCAAGACTGTACTGAACCGCACGCCTTCAGCCCTTTTGGCTGACGCCCAGTGCGGCAGGTTCGGCTGAGTCTCGCCGAACGCTAGAACCGCCACACGGGAGTCCCCTCATGAACATTCGCCCTTTTCTGCTGACCACCGCCCTCGCCTGCACTGCGTTCGCCGGATTGGCTCAAGCCAACGACACCACGGCTACATCCAAAGCCGTGCCTTATCAGTACGGCATGCCGCTGCATGTGGCGAAGGTGGTTTCGTTGACCGAGCCGCCCACCCTGGATTGCAAGGTGATCACTGCCGACATGAAGTACATCGACAACAACGGTAAACCCGCGGAAATCAGTTATCGGAAATTGTCTGACGCCTGCAGCGAGCAGAACTGACAGAAGGCTCTGATTTGCGGCTTTGCGGTAGGCGCTGGAGGGTTCGCGGGTTATGCTCGGGGCCCGTTCTCACTGCCGCAAGGACTCGCCATGCAGTTGTCGTTTCGCACGTTGTCGATCATCACTTCTTCGTTGTGTTTTGTGTTGGCGCTGGCCTGGGGCTTTTTCCCGGACGTGTTGCTGGCGATCTGGAGCATTGAGTATTCGAGCGCTGCCGGGTTTGTTGCGCGGCGCAGTGCGGTGCTGTTTGCGGCGTTAGGGGTGATGTTCTGTCTGGTGCGCAATGCGCCGCCGTCGCTGGGTCGCAATGCCCTGAGCATCGGGTTTATCGTCGGTTGTTTTGGTTTGGCGGTGCTGGGTTTCGGCGAATGGCTCAACGGCCATGCCGGCCCCGGGATTCTGCTCGCGGTGCTGGTGGAGTTCGCGCTGGGCCTTGGCTTTGTGCAGGCCCGGCGCGTGACGGTCGAACTGGGTGAAACGGTGAGTTAAAGCGCTCTGGAGCGAGGACTGTAATGCTGTGACGTGGTTTGTTGCGCCAGATCCGAGCGCAGGCCGGCAATCAGTTCATTGATTTCGCGACAGCCATTGAGATGGCTGGCATCGATACCGCTGACGTGCAGATCAACCTGATCAGTCTGGTGGTCGCCGAATACCTTGACGGTCATCGACAGATCCGGCGACAGCGTGCACTGGCAGCGTTTAGGCAGAAAACTGCTTTCAATGATATTGCGTAGTTCCAAGGCAGACAGAAACATGGTGAACCTCTCCTTATTGATGAAACTGCCAATCAACTCTTCACGTTGACCGCTTTTGCTGCCCCTGCACGGGTGTGTCCCCGCTGATTCCCTGGTGCGGCAAACGGTTGTACTGCGAAATGCCCATTGGAGTGTAGGCGCCCGAACGCGGTGCGCTGCACCAAACAGACGCATAAAGCGTGCCTTTCATCGGGTCATTTCGACCCTCGTCAAATCAAGCACTTGGCGCGGTGGCCAGTAGTTGGCCAGTTGCAAAATGCAAGATGGACCCGCTTGGGCACTGCAATTTGCAAGTCGACGCCGGTTTGCATTCATCGCTGATGACAGTAAGAATGCCCGTCATCCACCCTACACCCGCCAGGAGGCTTCCATGGGTTCTTTACGCGTTCACGCGACAATCGGTCTGCTCGTTGCCGGCCTGTCCACCCTCGCCCACGCGGCCAAGCTCGAAGACGTCGCGCCGTATCCCAAGGCGGATAACGGCTTTGCCCGCCAGGTCATCTACCTGCCCAAACAGGATCAGGAAGAGAATTACAAGGTTGAAGTCCTCGCCGGCAAAACCCTGGAAGTCGACTGTAATCGCCAGCGTCTGGGTGGCGCTCTGGAGGAGAAAAACCTTGAAGGCTGGGGCTACCCGTTCTACCGCCTGGAAAAAGTCATGGGCCCGATGAGCACTCTGATGGCCTGCCCGCCCGGCACCCAGAAGAAGCGCGCCTTTGTCCCGGTCGTCGGTGACGGCTTCCTGTTGCGCTACAACAGCAAGTTGCCGCTGGTGATTTACGCCCCCAAAGACGTCGAGGTGCGCTACCGCATCTGGTCGGCGTCGGACAAGGTCGGCACCGCCATCGCGGAATGACCTGAACAGGGAGCGCCAAACGTGATTACCTGCCATGTGCGATACGTGATCGATCCGTACCAACTGACCGAATTCGAGGCCTACGCCAAAGCCTGGCTAGGCATCGTCGAGCGGTTGGGCGGCACCCATCACGGCTATTTCCTGCCCTCCGAGGGTGCGAGCAATATCGCTTATTGCCTGTTCAGTTTTCCTTCGCTGGCCGATTACGAAAGCTACCGGCACATCGCGCTGACCGACCCGGAAAGCATGGCGCTGGTGGAATCACTGGTGCAGAAGAAATTCATCGTCAGCTACGAGCGCAGTTTCCTGCGCCCACTGCTGCCCTGAACGTTATCACGCCGGGACGCCGCACACTGCGGCGCGCTCGGCGACATGGCGCAGGCTGTCGAAATTGATGTTGGCACCCGAGTCGATCGCCACGAAGGTCTGCTCGCGAACACCGGTGCGAGCCACGAACTCTTTGATCCCGGCCACCGCCAGTGCGCCGGAAGGTTCGGTGATCGAGCGGGTATCGTCGTAGATGTTCTTGATCGCAGCACAGAGGTCGTCGTTGCTGACGGTGACCACTTCGTCCACGCAAAACCGGCACACTTCAAAACCGTAAGCGCCGATTTGCGCCACCGCTACGCCATCGGCGAACGTCCCGACACTGGGCAACACCACTCGCGCATCCGCTTGCAGCGCCGCCTTCAGGCAGGCCGAATGCTCCGATTCGACACCGATGATCCGCACCTCCGGCCGCAGGTATTTGACGTAAGCGGCGATACCGGCAATCAGGCCGCCACCGCCCACCGGAACGAAGATCGCATCCAGCGAACCCTGATGCTGACGCAGGATTTCCATGGCCACCGTTCCCTGGCCGGCGATCACGTCCGGGTCATCGAAAGGCGAGACAAAGGTGCATCCGGTTTGCTCAGCCAGTTGCAGCGCATGGGCAAGGGCAAACGGAAAACTCTCGCCATGCAGCAGCGCCTCGGCGCCCCGACTTCGCACCCCAAGCACCTTGAGCTCGGGTGTGGTCGAGGGCATGACGATGGTCGCGGTGATCCCCAGTTCCCGCGCCGCCAGTGCCACGCCCTGGGCATGATTGCCCGCCGAGGCGGTGATCACCCCGCGTGCTTTTTGCGCATCGCTCAATTGAACCAGCTTGTTGTAAGCGCCACGGATCTTGAAGGAGAACGTCGGTTGCAGGTCTTCGCGCTTGAGCAGGATCCGGTTGCCCAGCGCCTCGGACAGCGCCGGCGCCGCCTGCAACGGCGTACGCACGGCAATGTCGTAGACCGGCGCGGCCAGGATCTTTTTCACGTACTGCTCAAGCAGGGCTTGCTGGTCGGGGCTGTATTTCATCGTCATCTCCGGTCGATCTGTGTAGGAGCTGCCGAAGGCTGCGATCTTTTGACTTTGTTTTGCTCAAATCAAAAAGCAAGATCAAAAGATCGCAGCCTTCGGCAGCTCCTACAGCGGGCCATCGTTGTTAAAACCCCGGAGACAGAAAGTAAAAACCCGCCTCTAGGGCGGGTTGGGTGCTGCAGTCGTGAGCTAGCCCGCCAAATGAGGAATGGCGGTAATAATGCTTGGCTGGCAGCGCAATACGGTGGAAGTCATGGGCCTGAAATTAGCCCGACGCCGGTGGGCGCGTCAATGGCTTATTTGGCGCTGGCGCTATAGGCTGGCGATTCTGCTCATCACCCCAAGGAAGGAATGCATGATGTCTGTCACCCTGCCCCTCACTGCGCTGATTGCGTTTACCGGCTACACCGTTTCGGTGATGCTCCAGGCCGAACAGTCGTTGATCGACTTCGGTATCAGCCTGATGTCACGTCCGGATACGGCGCAGGTAGTGATTGATCTGTATCTGCTGGCGACACTGGCCGGGGTGTGGATGGTCAAGGATGCGCGGTCGCGGGGAATGTCGATCTGGGCGGTGGTGCCGTATCTGTTGCTGACGGCGGTGTTTGTGTCGGTTGGGCCGTTGTTGTATCTGGTGGTGCGTGGGGTTCGGGAGCGCCGGAAAATGGCGGCAGCGGACCCGGTGAGCTGATCCGGCCCTTCGGGAGTAGCTGAAACTGCTATCGCGAGCAAGCTCACGCCTACATTTTGGAAATGCGTTCCTCTGTAGGAGTGAGCCTGCTCGCGATGGCGCCGGTACAGTCACCACTGTTATCACTTGGCCAACCGCCGCAGCCCGAACAACATCCCCCCCGCCCCCAACAACATCACCAGCAGAAACACCGGGTACGAAATCCACCACGGCGTGCCCGCCGTCATCATGCTGAACTCCGACATCCCGCCAATGCTGGCGATCAGGTTTAACGGCAGAAACACCACGTTGATCAACGTCAGTTTGCGCAGCAGGTTGTTCATGCTGTTATTCATCAGGTTGCCGCGCGCATCGATCAGCCCGGAAAACACCGTGGAGTAGATTTCCGCCTGTTTGTAGCACTGGTTATTTTCGATGATCAGGTCGTCGATCAGCCCGATCGCCTCGCTGCCAAAATGCTGCTTTTCCGCATGATTGCGCAGCCGCGTCAGCACCGCGCCATTGCTGTGCAGGGCATTGATGTAATAGATCAGGCTTTCGCTGAGATTGAACATCTGTACCAGATGCTGGTTCTGCATCGAGGCGTTGAATTTCTGTTGAAGCTCACGGGCCACCAGTTTGATCACCTTCAGGTGGCCGAGATAGTGGTGGATGTTGTTGAACAGCAAATCGAGCAACACATCCAGCGGCGCGTTGAGCGGCTGGCGCGCGCCGATGCCGTGCAGCGGCGTGTCGTCGGTGGCGATCACTAGCAGTTGACCGGGCGAAAACAGCAAACCGCAGGACGACACTTCGAACGCCAGGCTGCCACCGCCGGAATAGTTTTCCGGGCGCTTCCAGATCAGGAACAAGTGATCGGGGTGAAACTCGATTCGCGAGACTTCGTCCGGGTCCAGCGCCGAGGCCAGCGCGTGTTCGTCAACCTTGTAGTGGCTGTGGAGCAAGTCGCGCTCGGCAGCATCGGGGTTACTGAACAGCATCACCTCGGCGTCCAGCCGCTCGACCCGCTGCAATGCGCCATGACTCAATGCGAAACTGCTGATCATCGGCGTGTCACCAGGCCTGGCCGCGACGTTTGAGCTCCAATCGTCGCACGAACTCTTCCAGTACCAGTGAATACAGATCGTCCTGCAGATAGGCGTCTTCGATGCCGGCGTCAAGGTTCGGGTTGTCGTTGACCTCAATCACCACCACTTTGTCGCCAGCCTGTTTCAGGTCCACGCCGTAGAGGCCGTCGCCAATCAGGTTGGCGGTCTTCACCGCCAGTTCCACCACCGCACGCGGCGCCTCGTGGACCGCCAGGGTGCGGCACTCGCCGTTGATATCCTGGCCCTTGGCCTTGTGGTTGTAGATTTGCCAGTGGCCCTTGGACATGAAGTACTGGCAGGCAAAGATCGGTTTGCGGTTGAGCACGCCGATGCGCCAGTCGTACTCGGTGTAGAAAAACTCCTGAGCCAGCAGCAACACCGAGTGTTCGAACAGTTCGGCTGTGGCCTCAAGCAGCGCCTGCTGGCTTTCGACCTTGATCACCCCACGGGAAAAGCAGCCGTCGGGGATCTTCAGCACCAGCGGAAACCCCAGGCGCTCGCCGACCCGTTCGAAGTCTTCCGGTCGTTCCTTGTAGAGAATTTCAGTGGCCGGCATGCCCAGTTGATGGCTGTTGAGCAGGTCGGTCAGATAAACCTTGTTGGTGCAACGCAGGATCGACGTCGGGTCGTCCATCACCACCAGTCCTTCGCTTTCAGCCTTCTTGGCGAAGCGATAGGTGTGGTTGTCGACGCTGGTGGTCTCGCGGATCAACAAGCCGTCGTACTCGGCGAGCCGCGCATAGTCCTTGCGCTCGATCAGCTCGACATCGATGCCCATGCGCTTGCCGACCCGAACGAAGTTTTCGAGTGCCTTGGCGTTTGAAGGCGGCAAGGCCTCCTGCGGATCGTGCAGGATTGCCAGGTCATAACGCGCCACTTGCGGCGAGCGCGGCATCCGCCAGACTTTACGACTGAAACCGTCCAGTGCATTGGCGAACTGATCTTCCTGATCGTCACGCAACTTGTGCAGCGCGCCGGACTTTATGCCTTCGATGTGCCAACCGTTAGTTCGTCGGAACTCAACTAACAGAATCGGACACGGAAACACTTCAAACAACTGTCGAGCCAAGTCCTGCAGCGGTTCGATATGCGTCTTGCCGAAGTAAAGTGTCAGGGTGAACCCTTCGGTATCGCTGTAGAGATGATGACTGAGGGCCTTTTCCAGGGTTTTATCCAGGTCATCCAAAGCCAGGCTGTACAGTGATTTTTTCGTCAGTTCGCTGATGGTGCGTACCGATGGGATCACCTTGTGCCCACGAGCTTCGGCCAGCAGCGAGCAGTAGTAGCCGTGCCCCAGGTACTTGTAGCTGCGGCACAGGTTGATCACCTGCACACGCTTGCCCGGCTCGCTGTCGCGGGTTTGCTCAAGGTACTCCTGAGCAGTGACGATGTCCTCGCTGGGAAAATACGAGGCCCAGTCTTCCTTGCGTTCGACGATGATCAACACTTGACTGGAAGTTCTAATGGCTGGATTTAAATAAGTTGCCGCCGGCAAACTTTGCTCGGATACTTCGCGCCAATGACCCTGTACCGCTGACATAGAGATTGATCCGTTGGAGAACAAGACCATTTCTATTAAGCACGAAGTTTTTCGAAAGTCCCGTTTCGTTACGCAACTTTTACGGTGGTCATATGAATGCTGTTTTTCGTTTGGCGGTAGTTGAAGATCTGCCGGCGCTGCTGGCCCTGGAAATGCAATGTTTCACCACCGACCGGCTGACCAGCCGCAGCTTTCAATGGATGATCACCCGCGCCCATGCGCAGTTGCTGGTGGCCGAACAGGAGGGGCAATTGCTCGGCTACGCACTGGTGCTGTTTCATCGCGGCACCTCGTTGGCGCGGCTGTATTCCATCGCCATTGCCGGTGAAGCGCGCGGCTTGGGTTTGGGTAAACAATTGCTGCAACGCATCGAGGCCTGCGCGGTTGAGCACGATTGTGCCTACCTGCGCCTGGAAGTGCGCACCGACAATCCCACCGCGATTGCCCTGTACGAGCGCAACGGCTATCGGCGCTTTGCGTTGATTCACGATTACTACGAAGACCACGCCGACGCGCTGCGCCTGGAAAAGCGCATCGTTCAGCACCGTGATTCACGCAGCATCAAGGTGCCCTACTACCCGCAAACCACCGATTTCACTTGCGGCCCGGCGTGCCTGTTGATGGCCATGGGCGCGTTGCAGCCCGGGCGTTTGCTCGAACGGCGTGAGGAATTGCAGCTCTGGCGAGAAGCGACCACGGTGTTCATGACCTCCGGCCACGGAGGCTGCAGCCCCCAGGGCTTGGCACTGGCCGCATGGCGCCGGGGCTTTCGCGTGCGTCTGCAACTGAGCATGGCCGGACCGTTGTTTCTCGATGGCGTGCGCGATGAGCATAAAAAAGACGTCATGCGCCTGGTGCACGATGAATTCACCGCCCAACTGCAGGAGACCGACATCGAACGAATGATCGGCACCCATCTGGATCTGCCGCGGCTGTTGCAGGAAGGCGGCCAGCCTCTGGTGCTGATCAGCAGCTATCGCCTGACCCGCTCCAAGTCACCGCACTGGGTGATGGTCACCGATTGCGGCGAGGATTTTGTGTACCTGCACGATCCCGACGTCGATCACAGCCAGCATCGCCAGCCCATGGACTGCCAGCATGTGCCGGTCAGCCATGGGGAGTTTGAGAAGATGAGTCGGTTTGGCCGAGGGAAATTAAGGGCGGCGGTGGTTTTGTCACCGCGATAAGTCTTGGTGTCCAGATACCTGTGGCGAGGGGGCAAGCCCCCGCTGGGCAACAGAGCGTCCCCTGTTTCTACCACGCCTGCTTCGCAGGCGAACGGGGCAAGCCCCCTCACCACAGAATTATCCGCCTGCCAGGACGCAAGTTATTTCAGGCCTACCTTGTACAACGAACCATCCTCCTCATCCGTCAGCACATACAGATAACCATCCGGCCCCTGCCGCACATCACGAATCCGCCGTTTCAGCTCCCCCAGCAAACGCTCTTCGTGCACCACCTTGTCCCCGTCAAACTGCAACCGGATCAGCTCCTGACTGACCAGCGCACCGATGAACAGGTTCTGCTGCCACGGTTTGAAGCGATCAGCGTCGTAGAACGCCATTCCGGTAATGCCGGGCGATTTCTCCCACACATGGTGCGGATCAACGGCGCCCTCGACACTCTTGCCCTTGGCTTCCGGGATCGGCTGCAGGGAATAGTTGATGCCGTGGGTCGCCAGCGGCCAGCCGTAGTTCTTGCCGCGCTCGATGATGTTCACCTCATCGCCGCCGCGTGGGCCGTGTTCGTTTTCCCAGAGTGTGCCGTTCCACGGATTGAGCGCCGCGCCTTGCGGGTTACGATGGCCGTAGGACCAGATTTCCGGACGCACGCCGGACTGGCCCACGAACGGGTTGTCATCCGGCACCTTGCCATCGGGGAAGATCCGCACGACCTTGCCTTGCAGTTTGTCGAGGTCCTGCGCGGTCGGCCGGTCGTTGTTTTCGCCGAGGGTGATGAACAGATAGCCATCGCGGTCGAACACCAGCCGGGAGCCGAAGTGATTGCCGGTCGAAAGTTTCGGCTCCTGGCGGAAGATCCCCTTGAAGTCTTTCAAGGTCCGCAGGTCGCCCGACAGCCGCCCACGCCCCACCGCCGTTCCGGCCTTGTCTTCGGCGCCACCGCCCTCGGCGAACGACAGGTAGACCAGACGATCCTGTTTGAAGTCCGGTGACAGCACCACGTCGAGCAAACCACCCTGGCCCTTGGCCCAGACTTTCGGCACGCCACTGATGGGTTCCGAGCGCTTGCCGTCGGCGCCTATCACCCGCAGGTTGCCCGGACGCTCGGTCACCAGCATGCCTTGGCGGTCCGGCAGAAATGCCAGCGCCCACGGGTGCTCGAGGCCTTGTGTAATCGTCGTGACTTCAAGGGTGCCCTGCTCGCTTTGCAGCTCTTTGGGGGCGGCGGCGAACGCTGGAGCGCTGATGAGCGCCCCGACGCACAGCGTGGCTAGTAGGGTTTTACGCAACATGCACGATTCCTTTTGTTCGTTTGAAAGGCTGACAGGCACTCAGGCCCGACGCTCAACGGTTGCTGTCTCCCTCTCGCGGAGGTGGGTTGGGAATGAATTTCGTCGGTGTACTCGGCACCGAACGCTGCTGCTGACCATTGCCGATGCCGCCGTTACCGACTGTGGGTGAACTGGGCACAGGCACGGTGTTGGGCCCGCGAATCGCCGGCGCACTGGGTTGCGTACCCTGCATGCTGTTGGGATTGGCCCGGCGGATCGGGCTGTTGTAGGGATTGTTCTGGTTGCCAGTGGGACTTTGAGCCAGCAACCCCGACATGGACGGTGCCAGGACATCGGCATGCGCCAGACCGGTCCCAAGGAGCAGAACGATGATGCCTAGCGGTATTCGGTTCATGGGGCGGCCTCTCGATGCACAGGGGATAGAGCCTTCGAGTCCACGCTACGCCGCTGGTTCGGATTTGTTAACCCGCGGGCGTTAAACAACATGTAACACGACTTGACCAGATCCCTTGAGGCCCGCGCAATCAGCGGAAACTTTCGCCCAGCGCCGCAGGTCACCTGATCATCACTCGGAGGACTGACCATGGCTCGGGCAATCTGGAAAGGCGCGATCAGCTTCGGACTGGTACACATCCCCGTCGCGCTGGTGTCGGCAACCTCTTCGCACGGTGTGGACTTTGACTGGCTGGACAGCCGCAGCATGGACCCGGTGGGCTATAAACGGGTGAACAAGGTGACCGGCAAGGAAGTCACCAAGGAGCACATCGTCAAAGGCGTGGCCTATGAAAAGGGGCGCTACGTGGTGCTCAGCGAAGAGGAAATCCGTTCGGCGCACCCGGTGTCGACTCAGACCATCGACATCTTTTCGTTCGTCGATGCCGAGCAGATCCCGTTGCAGAACATCGACACGCCCTACTACCTCGCCCCGGACAAACGCGGTGGCAAGGTCTACGCACTGCTGCGTGAAACCCTGAGCAAAACCAACAAGGTCGCCCTCGCCCGCGTCGTTCTGCACACCCGGCAATATCTGGCGGCGCTGATGCCGCTAGAATCGGCCCTGGTGCTGGTCAAATTGCGCTGGCCACAGGAGGTGCGGGGGCTGGATGAGCTGGAGCTGGGCAGCGAGGTGACCAAGCCCGAACTGGCCAAGGGCGAACTGGAGATGGCCAAGCGCCTGGTGCAGGACATGAGCGGCGACTGGAGTCCCGAAGATTACAAGGATGAATTTGAGGACAAGATCATGGCCCTGGTCGAGAAAAAGGCCCATGAAGGCAAGATCGAGGATGTCGAGACCGTGGGTGGCGAGGAGGAACGCAAAACCGCGGATGTCATCGATCTGACCGAGTTGCTCAAGCGCAGTCTGGGTGGCAAAGCGACGGCCAGGCCCAAGGCGAAAGCCAAACCTGCCAGCAAGGCGGCGCCGGCGAGGAAGACCAAAAAAGCTTCCGGGGAATAATCAGATCGGGTTTTCGTCAGGGAGCTGACAGGTTGGCTCTGAGAGACTGATTACCAGCAGGCTGACACTCACAATCCTGTCTGTTGAACACAGAACCTTGTGTGAGCCAGCCTGCAGGCAATGACGTCAGATCAAAATGAAGATCGCCAGCAGACCGCCGAAGATCGCCCATTTTTCCATGTAGTAACGCGTGCGGTTGCGTTTTTTCAGCTCTTTGCCACGCAGACGGACTTTGTAGATTTTGGTAAACAGGCGGTTGATCCCGCCGGTGCGGTCGCCCGCATCGTTCGGTGCACCGGCCGCCGACATCACAGTGCGGCTGAACCAGGCGTTGAACGCCGCCGCCCAACGGTATTTCATCGGGCGCTCGATGTCGCAGAACAGAATGATGCGGTTTTTGTCAGTGGTGTTTTCGGCGTAGTGGATGTAGGTCTCATCGAACATGACGGCCTCACCGTCGCGCCAGTGATAGCTTTCACCGTCGACGTTGATGTAGCAACCCGCATCGTTCGGCGTGTCCAGGCCCAGGTGGTAGCGATAGGAGCCGGCATAGGGATCACGGTGACGGACCAGTTTCGAACCCGGTGGCAGCTCGGCGAACATCGCAGCCTTGATCGAGCCGATGCTCTGTACCAGTTCGGTGGTGCGCGGGCACAGCTTCATCGCCGACGGATGACTCTCGCCGTACCACTTGAGGTAGAAACGCTTCCAGCCACTTTTGAAGAACGAGTTGAAACCGACGTCATCGTATTGATTCGAGCGCTTGATCTCACCGGCGCGCAGCAGGTTCTGCCCTTCCTGGCGGATTTCTTCCCAGTGCGCCTGCAATGGACTCAGGTCCGGAAATTCGGAAGGATCGAGATACGGCTTGTTCGGCTTCTTCGAGAACAGATACAGGAAGCAGTTGATCGGAGCGAGAAACGTCGAGTGATCGCTCAGTTGACGGCCCAGTTTGTGACGCACACGGCCACGCAGGTGAACGTATGCAATGGAAATGACATAAATAGCGGCAATGATGAGTTTCACGGAAATCGTCACACGTCAAAAGTGAACAAACTGCGCGCCTGCCGGCCGTTGGCCCAGGGTCTGATGCAGTGGCATGAATACAAATACTATCCCGGTGGCACTTCCTTGAGCCCATGCCGTTAGCGGCTATTGGGTAATCGGATGGCATTTTAGCCATACTTTGTAACGAAGGGTGAACCTCATCTGTGAAAAACTGTCCGCGGAATCTGCCAAACGGCAGGCGCGGCAGTGCGCAGGTGCAGGCTCATGGCTGCAACAGGGGCGCTGAAGGAAACGAAGAAACAGAGAAATCAGGGAAGCGCTGCCGTGTTTACGGCTGAGCGTGCATGCGCACGACACTTGCGTACCGAGCGAATTGGAGTCCGCGCACAACTGGATGGTGCGCCGAAGCAAAGACGTGCGTGTGACAGTGGTCAAGTGCCAGCCGCCAGTTCCAATGCTCACCTGAACATTGGAACTGGCGGCTGGCGCGTTGCAATTACTTGGTGGTTGAGACGCTGGCCTTACTCAAGCCCTTGGTATTGTGATCGCCTGGCGTCGTGGCCGAAATCGCTCTGGCCTTTGACAGACCCTGGGTCGCTTTAGAGTTCGCTACGCCCGAAGTGGCCAAGCCGTGCCCACGATCAGTATTGTGATCGCGCCCAGTGTGCTGACCATTCACGCCACGATCGCGAACGGCCCTGCCGGCATGATCCGCGTCCAGGCCTTCGGCGCGGCCATTGTTGGAGGCGCTGGCTGAATGCCCGGCACTATCGCCACTGTGTCCGGCGCTGCCCACACCGCCGCCGTGACTGCCACCGCCGCCAGCACCCGCACCACCGCCGTGACCACCACCGCCGTGACCACCACCACCACCACCACCACCACCACCACCACCACCACCACCATCCTTGGCGTAGGCGGAAGCCATGATCGACAGTTCAGCAGGCAGTAACGGTGCAGCGGCAAACATCATTACGCACGACATGACGGCAACGAGGTTGTTCTTTTTTAAACGCATGATGGCATCCACAAGGTTTGGTTTTACTGCCATCTAAGACGCGCCCGGTGACATCCAGTTCAACAACAAGCGATCAGCGGAAGCACCAATCCCTCACAAACCACGTGAGTGGGAATGCGTTGCTTTTACCTCCCGTAAAAGGGTGAAAACCGCTCAGATCGAGCGGTATGCCAGACTAATCGAAAGCACCATTCAGAACTTCGTAGATGAGCCCGCTCGCGATAGCCACCAGTATCAAGTCTGTACCCGCCTGCTGCCACTCATACCCGTCGTAGTGAGGCAATTGCCCAGCCAGTCGACCATCCAGTTTTTTGGCGATACCCGGCGGAAGAGGCTTTCCTCGTGCCAGATTTTTCTGAATGCCGGGCGGCAGCGCGGGGCCTGGGCTCCAGTAGTCTCTGTAGCCATTGAGTACGCCTAAGACGCCACCGCGATCAATAACCGGTGCGTGATCCCAATTACCCGAGCCAGACCCTTTGTTCTTGCCACCTTGGTTGCCGTGGCTCTGACTGTGCTGTGGCCCGCCCTTTCCATTTCCTTTGCCATTGCCATTTCCCGGGTCAGCCAGTGCCGCCACCGAACTCACAGCCAAAGCCAGGCAAGTAACAGACGCAACAACCAAACGTGTTTTAAGCATGACGGCCCCTCAGAAAGAAATACTTGTTCAAATGTAGACGAGATTGCGGTTGCGCTACAGGTTCGTTATCGCCCGCCATACAACTGCCGCATGACTTATGCGACAATGCGCGCAATGTCTGGCATGAATCCCGCCTTTAATGCCCAACAGCCTGGACACCGCGTCCAGATGCTGCTCTCGCCCCATGCCTGCTGGCTCAACGCCGACGGTGACCGGATCGGGAAGAAAACGCTCCAAAATGCCCCAGGAATGGCCCTAGCGCCACATGTGCGGCTCGCAACCCATTGATAGGTAAAGCAATTGATCTCCACAGCTAATATCACGATGCAGTTCGGCGCCAAGCCGCTCTTCGAAAACGTTTCGGTCAAATTTGGCGCGGGCAACCGCTATGGCCTGATCGGCGCCAACGGTTGCGGCAAGTCGACCTTCATGAAAATCCTCGGCGGCGATCTTGATCCGTCCGGCGGCCAGGTCATGCTCGAGCCGAACGTGCGTCTGGGTAAATTGCGCCAGGACCAGTTCGCCTACGAAGAATTCACCGTGATCGACACCGTGATCATGGGTCACGAAGAGCTGTGGAAGGTCAAGGCAGAACGCGACCGTATCTACTCGCTGGCGGAAATGTCGGAAGAAGACGGCATGGCCGTGGCCGAGCTGGAAACCGAATTCGCCGAAATGGACGGCTACACCGCCGAATCCCGTGCAGGCGAGCTGTTGTTGGGTCTGGGCATTCCGCTGGAACAGCATTTCGGCCCGATGAGCGAAGTTTCGCCAGGCTGGAAGCTGCGCGTATTGCTGGCTCAGGCCCTGTTCTCCGATCCGGAAGTGCTGTTGCTCGACGAACCGACCAACCACCTGGACATCAACACCATTCGCTGGCTGGAAAACATTCTGACCCAGCGTAACAGCCTGATGATCATCATCTCTCACGACCGTCACTTCCTGAACAGCGTGTGCACGCACATGGCTGACCTGGACTACGGCGAGCTGCGCCTGTTCCCGGGCAACTACGACGAGTACATGACTGTGGCGACCCAGTCCCGCGAGCAACTGCTGTCGGACAACGCCAAGAAGAAAGCCCAGATTTCCGAGCTGCAATCGTTCGTCAGCCGCTTCTCGGCCAACGCCTCGAAAGCCAAGCAGGCCACTTCCCGCGCCAAGGCGATCGACAAGATCCAACTGGCCGAGGTCAAGCCTTCCAGCCGCGTGAGCCCGTTCATCCGTTTCGAGCAGAACAAAAAGCTGCACCGCCAGGCGGTCATGGTCGAAAAGATGGCGAAAGGTTTCGACGGCAAGCCGCTGTTCAAAGACTTCAGCTTCCAGGTTGAAGCCGGCGAGCGCGTAGCGATCATCGGCCCGAACGGTATCGGCAAAACCACCCTGCTGCGCACCCTGGTCAACGAACTGACCCCGGATGCCGGTAGCGTCAAGTGGACCGACGCCGCGGAACTGGGCTACTACGCTCAGGACCACGCCCACGACTTCGAAGACGATGTCACGCTGTTCGACTGGATGGGTCAGTGGACTCAGGGCGAGCAGATGATTCGCGGTACTTTGGGCCGCATGCTGTTCTCCAACGATGAGATCCTCAAGTCGGTCAAGGTGATTTCCGGTGGTGAGCAAGGTCGCATGCTGTTCGGCAAGCTGATCCTGCAAAAGCCGAACGTGCTGATCATGGACGAACCGACCAACCACCTGGACATGGAATCGATCGAGGCGCTGAACCTGGCGCTGGAAAACTACCCGGGCACGCTGATTTTCGTCAGCCACGACCGTGAGTTCGTATCGTCCCTGGCCACGCGCATCATCGAGCTGAGCGCCAATGGCGTGACTGACTTCAGCGGCACTTACGATGACTACCTGCGTAGTCAGGGCGTGGTGTTCTAAGAGCAGCTTCGAGTGTTCAGTTGCTAGCTGCAAGATAAAAAGCCCTGTCCTTGTGACGGGGCTTTTTGCATTCCAAAGCCAGTATTTATATGGGTACCGACACCATCGCGAGCAGGCTCACTCCGACATTTGAATGCGTCCCCTCCTGTAGGAGTGAGCCTGCTCGCGATGAGGCCATCAGCAACACATCACTCCCGGGCAGGAAAAATAGTTAGTCTGCTTCCTTTTATTTCAGCACCCGGCCATGATGCCGACTCTCCTGCCGCCGCCCGCGAACGAGTCCTCATGTCTGTGCAGCAACTGCCCCCGCAAAGCTCCATGGCGATCACCCTGCAGATCGTTTCCATCGTGTTCTACACCTTTGTCGCCTTCCTGTGCATCGGTCTGCCGATTGCGGTGTTGCCCGGCTATGTTCACGAACAACTGGGGTTCAGCGCGATCATCGCGGGGCTGGTCATCGGTTCACAGTACCTGGCCACCCTGCTCAGTCGGCCCATGGCCGGGCGGATGTCGGACACCATGGGCACCAAACGGGCGATTGTTTACGGGTTGTCGGGGATTGTGCTCAGCGGACTGCTGACGCTGATGTCGACGTTGCTGCAGGATTTTGCGCTGGCAAGTCTGTTGATTCTGATCGTTGGCCGGCTGTTGCTCGGCGTCGCACAAGGCCTGATCGGGGTCGGCACCATCAGTTGGTGCATGGGCCAGCTCGGCGTCGAGCACACGGCAAGGTCGATCGGCTGGAACGGCATCGCCTCCTACGGCGCGATTGCGATTGGCGCGCCACTGGGCGTGGTGATGGTCGCCGACTACGGTTTTGCCAGCCTGGGCATCGCCCTGTCGGTATTGGCGGCAGGCGCCTTGGTGTTGATCCGCAATAAACCCTCGGTGCCAGTGGTACGCGGCGAACGCCTGCCGTTCTGGGCGGTGTTCGGGCGCATTGCACCGTTTGGCGCCAGCTTGAGCCTGGCGTCCATCGGTTACGGCACGCTGACCACCTTCATCACCCTCTATTACCTCAATCGGGGCTGGAGCGGCGCCGCGTACTGCCTGACGGTTTTTGGCGCGTGTTTCATCCTGTCACGACTGCTGTTCATTTCAACCATCAGCCGCTTTGGCGGTTTCAATTCGGCGATTGCCTGCATGACCATTGAAACCGTCGGGCTGATTCTGCTGTGGCTGGCGCCGTCCACCGCCGTCGCGCTGATCGGTGCCGGGCTGGCGGGTTTTGGCTTGTCGCTAGTGTATCCGGCGCTGGGGGTCGAGGCGATCAAACAGGTGCCCAATTCCAGCCGGGGTTCAGGGTTGGGAGCGTACGCAGTGTTCTTCGATCTGGCCCTGGCGATTGCCGGGCCGTTGATGGGCGCGGTGGCCCTGAACCTGGGGTATTCGTGGATTTTCTTCAGTGCGGCGCTGTTGTCGGTGATCGGGCTGGGACTGACCTTGCTGCTCAAGCGCAGGGCGCTGAGCTGAAAAACCAAATCAAAAGATCGCAGCCTTCGGCAGCTCCTACATTGCTTTGTGTAGGAGCTGCCGAAGGCTGCGATCTTTTGATCTTTTATTGATCTGCGGTTTGCATCCCCGCCCGGCTCGGCCGGCCCAGCGTACGCGAAAAAAACTGTCCGGCTTCGGAGATCATGTTGCGGTGGATGTCTTCGCGGTCCACGCCGTCGGCGTCGGTGCACAGCGCCGGCATGGCGCGGATCTGCTCTTCGTTGCACGGCGCCATGAACACAAAGTGCCCTGCCCCGGCGAGCAATTTGAAGTCCGGGGCGGTCGGCAGTTTGCGCGCCAGGGCGGCGGCGTTCTTGTCGAAGGCCACCAGTTTGTCGCCGTCGCCGCTGTACAGCAGCACCGGCACATGCACGTCTGCCAAGGTGTGACGACCGAACTTCAGGCTCAGTGGCGCCATCAGCAGCAGCGCGTGCACGCGCGGATCGGCCACTGGCTGCAAGTCATCGCGATCGACGATCAGTTCGCCCTGGGTGTTGCAGGCATCGCGGTCGTCTGGGCGTTCCTGGCAGTAACGGCGCAGACGATCCAGATCCGGCTGCGCGCCCGAGAGGATCAATGCGGTTTCGCCACCCGCCGAATAACCAATCACCCCGACCTGATCGGCGTTGACGAACGGCGAGAGCATCGGGTCGCCGAGGGTGGCGGTGATTGCTTCGGAAATCTGGATCGGCCGCCCATACAGATTGCTCAGGGTGCCGAGCCGGCTGTGATCCTTGGAGTTGTCGCCGGGATGAATCACTGCCACCACCACAAAGCCCTTGCGTGCCAGCGAGGTGGCGAGGTCATGCAGCGCGATGGGCGTGCCGGTGTTGCCGTGGGACAGCATCAGCATCGGAAAGCGGCCGATGGCGACTTTGGTGTCGGCGCCGGCCTCGACACTGTAGCCCTCAAGCAGACTGTTGTGTTCGCGATCGCTGGAGGGATAGAAGGCGATGGCGCGCATCGGTTGCAGATCCAGCGGATCGAGGAAGGTCATCTCGTGGTAACCGACACTCCAGACAGGGTGTCGCCCGGGCGCGGCATGCACTGAACCGAGGCTGCCAAGCAGGCAAATCAGTAACGTTGCACAAAGACGCATCATGGGATGGCCCACCCTGTGTTACTCAATCGAAAGATCCTTCGTGTTCCGACGCCCGAACCCCCGAGGTTCGGTGATCCGGCGCGGCGTTGCACTCAGACGTTGATCGTTTGACTGCATAACCCGGGCCAGATTATGCAACAGTCAGAAACAAAAAACTCCGCATCTGGCCCTTGCAGAACCAGAATACAGAGTTTTTTGAGAGGCTACCTGAACCGTAGCTGGGCTTTACGCAATGCTTACGCAGCGGCGAACAGTTGCTCGCTGATCTTCGCCTGTGCAGCGCTCATCGCGTTGTTGCGCACTTCATCACCGTATGACAGGCCTTCGGCACGGACGATTTCGATGTCGGTGATGCCGAGGAAGCCCAGTACCAGCTTCAGATATTCTTCGTGAGCGATACCGCTCGCCTGACCGGCATGGATGCCGCCGGAGGTGGAGACGATGACCACTTTCTTGCCACCGCACAGGCCTTCAGGGCCGGCTTCGGTGTAACGGAAAGTCTGGCCGGCAACGGCGACGCGGTCGATCCAGGCCTTGAGCTGGGTCGGCACGGTGAAGTTGTACATCGGAGCGGCGATCACGATGGCGTCGGCGGCGATGAATTCAGCCAGCGTCGAAGCGCTCAGTTCAGCTTCGTGCTGTTGTGCGGCGTTGCGCAGTTCAGCGCTGGTGCCGGCGGCCACCAGGGTGGTCGACGAGAAGTGGCTGATGGCGTCGGCGGCCAGGTCGCGGTAGGTCACCACGGCAGCAGGCTCGGCGGCTTGCCAGGCATTGACGACTTGACTGCTCAACTGACGGGAAGCCGAGTTGTCGCCCAGAATGCTCGAATCGATGTGCAGCAGTTTCATGTGGAATCTCCTGGAAAGAATCGCCGGTGGCGACGGAATGGAGACAATCCTACGGAAGAAACCAATAGCTGATTAGCCGCCGGCAATGCGATAGTTCGTCCCACTGATAGAACGGTGGATTTTTCATGCAGGATCTCAACGATCTCTACTATTTCGCCAAGGTGGTCGAGGCCGGTGGCTTCGCGGCAGCCGGGCGTTTGCTGGGCATTCCCAAGTCACGGCTGTCACGACGCATCGCCGAACTCGAAGAACGCCTCGGTGCGCGCCTGTTGCAACGCACCACCCGCCAATTGAACCTGACCGCTGTCGGCGAGCGTTATTTGCGCCACTGCCAGGCAATGTTGCTCGAGGCGGAAATGGCCGACGAAGCCGTCGCCAGCATGTCCAGCGAACCTCGCGGGCGCTTGCGTGTGTCCTGTCCGACCGGTCTGGCGCGGGAAATGCTGCCGTGGGTGATTAGCGACTTCCTCGGCAAATTCCCCCAGGTGCAATTGGAGGTGGTGCTGCTCAATCGCCGGGTGGATCTGGTCGCCGAAGGTTTCGACGTGGCGTTACGCGTGCGTGAACTGGGTGATGAGGACCCGTTGCTGGTAACCCGCCGTCTGCGCCAGGCGCAAATGGTCGTGGTGGCCAGCCCTGCATTTGTTCAGGGCAAAACGATCACCCACCCGCTGGACCTTAAGTCGCTGCCGGTGCTCGGCGCGCTGGAAGCCGACCGCATGGTGCACGTGCGTCTGCTCGATCAACAGGGCAACAGCGTCGAGCTGAACATGGAAGCGCGGCTGGGTATCGATGACTTCATCGTGCGCAAAGCCTGTGTGCTGGCAGGCCAGGGCTTTACCCTGCTGCCGATGATGAATTGCGAGGCCGACCTTGAGAGTGGCGCGCTGGTGCAACTGCTGCCCGAGTGGTCGTTGCCGGGGGGCTGGTTGCAAGCGGTGTATCCGCATCGGCGCGGGGTGATGCCGGCGGTGCGGGCGTGGATCGATCATCTGGTCGAATCGTTCAATGCGTGTGGGGAGCGACTGTTATGACAAAAGGAAAGATGAGCGAAGCGGATGTCGCCGCGTTCTGCCTCGCCCTGCCCGGCGCGCGCGAGGATTACAAATGGGGCGGCGTGCGGGTGTTCTCGATTGCCGGCAACAAGATGTTCGCCCTGCAGGGCCTGCGCGGGGACTCATTGGCGTTCAAGGTCGACAAGGATCTGTTTCTCGGCCATTGCGACCGCCCGGGCATTCACCCGGCGCCTTATCTGGCACGGGCGCAGTGGATCATCATGCATCCGCCCTACCCGCTGGCTGCCGAGGAATTGCGCGGGTTGCTGACGCGCTCGCATCAGTTGGTGGTGAGCAAGTTGCCGAAGAAGACCCAGGTTGGATTACTGCTGTAAACCCGCCCCCTGTAGGAGCTGCCGCAGGCTGCGATCTTTTGACTTTGATCTTTAAAAAAACAAGATCAAAAGATCGCAGCCTGCGGCAGCTCCTACAGAGGAATTTGTGGTGATTTAGAACAATGAAAGCAGGTTCGATCCGAGAAACAGCTGGTCGATCCAGAACACCTGATGCAACGCCACAATCGCCCAGAACAGAATCTGAAACGACACCTTGCGCGTCTTGTGCCGGAACACTTGCTGGGCGATCAGCGCGCCGGGCCAGCCGCCGGCCAGTTCCAGCGCGTGCAGGATGTTCTCCGGGGTGCGCCAGGCGTCGGCGCGGGCCTTGCGCTTGTCCGCCCAGTACATGAAGAACGTCAGCACGCTGACCACGCCATAGGCGGTCAGCGGTACCAGCGAAATCCCGCGCAGCCACATCGACAGTGAGCCGAACAGTGGCAATGCGCAGACGACCAGCAGCACCGCCAGTTTCAATCTCAGATGCTGAATGCCGCCACCGGACGGGCGTCCGTCCGGGCGGCGTGCGCGCGAATCACTCATGGCTTGGCCGCCGCCCAGTCCACCCAGCCGAACTGCCAGGTCGCCAGAATCACCAGACCGAAGACAATCCGGTACCAGGCGAATGCCGCGTAGCTGTGGCTGGCGATGAACTTGAGCAGACCGCGCACGGCGATCATGGCGAAAATGAACGCCGTGACGAAACCGATGGCGAACACCGGGAAGTCTGCGGGTACGAACAGATGACGATACTTGTAACCCGAGTACACCGCCGCCCCGACCATGGTCGGCATGGCCAGGAAGAACGAGAACTCGGTCGCAGTCTTGCGCGACAGGCCGAACAGCAGACCACCGATGATCGTCGAGCCGGAGCGCGAGGTGCCGGGAATCATCGCCAGGCACTGCGCGAAACCGACTTTCAGCGCGTCTTTCCAGGTGATCTCATCCACTGTTTCGGCGTGTACTTCGTGCTGTCGGCGTTCGGCCCACAACATGATCACGCCACCCACCACCAGCGCCGTTGCAACGGTGATGGGATTGAACAGGTATTGGTGGATCAGGTCGGCAAAAATCACCCCCAACACCACTGCCGGCAGAAACGCGATCAGCAGATTGGCAGTAAAGCGCCGCGCACTCGGCTGGGTCGGCAGGCCGATCACCACGTCGAGGATCTTGCGACGAAACTCCCAGACCACCGCGAGGATCGCGCCGAGCTGGATAATGATGTTGAACGCCATGGCCCGTTCGCCGCCGAAGTCGAGCAAGTCGGCAACAATGATCTGGTGTCCGGTACTGGAAATGGGCAAAAACTCCGTCAGCCCCTCTACAACTCCTAGAATCAGTGCCTGCAAGGCGATCCAAAGATCCATCAGTCCCCCAAAGAGCGATGCACATCGGCATGCCCCGATAGTATTTTTCTAACGTTCACTGCGTTCAGCGTAGCTGGTTGTTGCTGTACCGATTCCGCGCGCACAGGATCCACACGAAACGGTCAAAATTCCGTGAAATATCAACTTTGATTCAGGTTTTCACGCGCGGGGCCGAAATCCTAACAGACAGGCCTCAATAGTGCTGCGGCGTTATACGACTTGGGTCGCGTATGCCCGATCACCGAAAACGTGATTGGATGCTGGCGTTGATTTATTACAAGAAAAAGAAATCGGAGTGACAGCGTTATGAACAGCTTGCGCAGTGTGTCGATCAGCCGACGCTTGTGGCTCATTTTGATTGTGGCAGTGGTGATGCTGCTGACCTTGGGCGTGTTGATGCTCAAGCAGATCCACGATGACCTCTACCACGCCAAGGCGCAGAAAACCCAGCATGTGGTGCAGACGGCCAGCGGCCTGCTGACCTACTACCACGACCTGGAAACCGCTGGCACCCTCACCCGCGACGCCGCGCAGAAACAGGCGTTGACTGCCATTCGAGGCTTGCGCTACGACCAGAGCGATTACTTCTGGATCAACGACCTCACGCCCGTGATGGTCATGCACCCGACCAACCCCAAGCTTGAAGGCCAGAACCTCTCGGCCATCCGCGACCCGGACGGTTTTGCGGTGTTCAACGAGATGGTCGCGATCGCCAAAAGCAAAGGTGCGGGCATGGTCAATTACCGTTGGCCCAAGCCTGGCGCCAGCGAGCCGGTGGCGAAAACTTCCTACGTCAAACTGTTCGAACCGTGGGGCTGGGTGCTCGGTTCGGGCATCTACATCGATGATGTGCAGAGCGAATTCCAGGGCCAGGTGATCAAGGCCACGGTGATCGGTCTGGTGATTGCGCTGATCATGGCCCTGCTGGTGATCCTGATTGCCCGCAGCATCGTGCGCCCGTTACAGGAAAGCGTGAACGCCATGGCCAACATCGCCAGCGGCGAAAGCGACCTGACCCGCAGCCTCGACACCCACGGCCAGGACGAAGTCACGCAACTGGCCCATCACTTCAACGCCTTTACCGCCAAATTGCGCCGGGTGATCGGTGACTTGCAGGTGTCGGCCAGTGCGCTGGGCCAGTCGTCCAGCGAACTGGGCAACGATGCCACCCAGGCCCAGCAACGCAGCCAGCAGCAATCACAGCAGATGGAACTGGTGGCGACCGCGATCAACGAAGTGACCTACGGCGTGCAGGACGTGGCAAAAAACGCCGAACACGCCGCCGCTGAAATGCGCGATGCCGAAGCTCAGGCGCAACAGGGCCAGATCAACATCGACGGCAGCCTGCAACAGATCGACAAGCTGTCCGGAACCATTGATCAGGCGGTCGAGGTCATTCGCACGCTGGCGGTGGAAAGCACGCAGATCGGCAGTGTGCTGGAGGTGATCCGCTCGATTGCCGAACAGACCAACCTGCTGGCGCTCAACGCGGCCATTGAAGCGGCACGCGCCGGTGAACAGGGCCGGGGCTTTGCGGTGGTGGCCGACGAAGTTCGTCTGCTGGCGCAGCGCACGCAGAAATCGACGGCGGAAATCCAGTCGATGATCGAACGCCTGCAAAGTCATTCCGAAGCAGCGGTCAAGGTCATCGGCGACAGCAGCAAAGCTTCGCAACTGACCATCGAACAGGCAGGCCTCGCCGGGGCCAGCCTCAACGCCATCGGCCAGGCTTTGCGCAACCTCAATGGCCTGAACGCCTCGATTGCCAGCGCCACGCTGCAACAGGCGCATGTGGTCGAGGACATCAATCAGAACGTCACCCAGGCGGCCGGGTTGTCTCACAGCACGGCGCTGGCGGCGGAGCAATCGAGCGTGGCGAGTGTGAAGCTTGGGCAGTTGAGTGAGCAGTTGAACCAGCTTCTACGCCAGTTCCGCGTCTAACACCGCCCCCTGTAGGAGTGAGCCTGTTCGCGATAGCGTCATATCAGTCAACCCCGGAGTGGCTGACCCACCGTCATCGCAAGCAGACTCACTCCTACAGGGTTTCGCGGTTTCCCATCAAAATCGGTAACAGGCTTATTCCGACAGGTTTTTGGGTACAATCCGCTCCCTCCTGAACTCCCCCAAGGAACCCCCATGTCCGGGCTTGAACTGTTTGCCGCCGCCCTCGGTGTGATCGCCGTGTGGCTGACGGTCAAACAGAATCCGTGGTGCTGGCCGATCGGCCTGGTCATGGTGTTGCTGTACAGCTGGATTTTCTATGACGTAAAGCTGTACTCGGACATGTTGCTGCAAGTGATCTACGCTGCGCTGCAAGTTTACGGCTGGTGGCAATGGACCCGCGCCGGGACGATGCATGACGGGCGCGACGTCACGCGCCTGGGTCGGCGCTCGATCCTGCTCGGCCTTGGCGTGGGGGCGCTTGGCAGCCTGCTGCTGGGCGCGGCCATGGCGCACTGGACCGATGCCGCACAACCGTGGCTCGATGCCGCACTGACCGCCTTCAGCCTTGTCGCTCAATTGTGGATGGCGCAGAAACGCCTGCAATGCTGGGCGCTGTGGTTCGTGCTGGATATGATTTTCGTCGGCCTGTTCCTTTACAAGGGGCTGTACCTCACCGCCGCACTGTATGCCCTGTTCACCTTGATTGCGCTGCAAGGCTGGCGTGAATGGCGCGCCGATCCGGCGTTGCAACGATGAAGGTGGTTGTCCTCACCGGTCCGGAATCCACCGGCAAGAGCTGGCTGGCTGCGGGCCTTCAAGCACACTTTGGCGGTCTGCGGGTGGATGAGTACGTGCGCTGGTTCATCGAGCAGAATCCGCGCGATACCTGCCTGAACGACATCCCCGACATCGCCCGCGGGCAGTTGCAGTGGGAAGATCAGGCACGGGCGCAGCAACCCCGGCTGCTGATTCTCGATACCCATCTGCTGAGCAATATTCTGTGGAGCCAGACCCTGTTTGGCGCCTGCCCCGCGTGGCTGGAACCCGAGTTGCTGGCGCGGCATTACGACCTGCACCTGCTGTTGTCGCCGGAGCATATCGACTGGACGGACGACGGCCAGCGTTGCCAGCCGCAACTCAGCGAGCGCATGGCGTTCTTTCAGGCCACCCGCGATTGGCTGGAACAAAACGGGCAACCGCTGCAAATCATTCAGGGCCATTGGAATGAACGCCGCTCTCAGGCTTTCGACGCCGTTGCTCGTTTGTTGGCCGATCATCCCGCCGAATAGCCCCTTTCGGGGCTCAAGTGTCCATTCCTGATACACCTCCCCCAGCGCAGAGCAGCCAATTCAATGGCCTTCATCGTTCTGTAAGACCATCTGTTACGCCCATGAAACACTGTTGGGCAAACCCTTGTTCCAGAGCTTTGCGCCGCCTGTGACCACTTGGCTGCCCACGGGACTGTTTCAGCGCTGAAACAGATTTTGTATCAGCGTTACACGCGCCATCGCCAACCCATTGAAAATCAAAGACAACTCAAAAGCGGCACAGCTTTCGCTCTCTCCTTCCCAACGCTGACAAGAGCCAGCCCACTGAAGAAGGAATTGCCACCGTGGGGAATTTCAATAAAGGCCTGACCTGCCTTCTGCTGATCGGATCAGCCGCCAGCACATTCATCAGTTTCAACGTTCAGGCCGAAGGCAATGGCGTGATCGTTCTCAACCGCGACGTCCAGCCGATTCCTATCGGACGCAGCGGCGGCAAAGACCCCTACCCAACCACGGTCAATGCCAATCCTTCCGATCGAATCCATCAAGCGATGACCAGCACCGAACTCAGTGACGGTGAGTTCGCCAGTGTGGCCAGCGGCTCTTCGATCCGCAGCAACATCATCACACCGAACTCGGACATGCCCGGCATGAACGTCCTGACCAACCCCAACGGCCTGCCAGGCATGAGTGCCGGTCATGGCGGCGGCGGTGGCGGCGCGATTTCCAACACGATCAATCGCTCCTTGAGCACCGGTCTGGCACCCCTGACCCGCATGGCTGGGGGGCAATGAGATGAATCGTTCCCTTCTGCTGCTTGCCCTCTTCGGCTGCACCAGTGCGATGGCCGATCCCGGTTCAGTGAACAACGCGAACATCCAGGACACCGGTGCGCAGTACCGCGGCAACTTCAACGTCAACCAGGCCGCCGGCGACCAGATGCAACAGACCAACACCAAGGCGATCGCCATCGGCACCAACGCCAGCGCCACGACCATCGTCAGGCAGAAGCTCGATACACCGGCAAACCCTTCGATGAATGCCAGCGCCACCATTGGCGGCAACGCTTTCAGTAATGGCAACGGGATCCTGGGCGTGAACCAGGGCGCCGGTGCCAACAATCAAATGGCCAACGTGACGCGCATCAGCATCAGTGCTGCCCCGCAAAGCGTTGACGACAGCGCCCTGTCGCAACAGAACGTGGCGCTTTTACCGAGCTCAGGAGCAACTGGTACCTCACCCGGCAGTCGCCAGGTCACGACAAGTGATCAGGCCTTCACCGGCAGCCGAGGGGTAATCCAGGTGAACCAGAGTGCCGGGGTGGGGAACCGCATGGCCAACACCCTGAGCATCCGGGTCGCAGACTGACCCAAATAAAAAAAGCAGTGCAATTAGAAAGTACCAACACTTAACCCAACTAATAAGCACGATGGAGAAACACCATGAAACCTACAATGGCTCTCAAACCACTGGTTTTCGCACTTGCAGCAGTAATGGCAATGGCGGCTCAAGCGGGCGGCAATGATCATGGTAACGGGCATGGCAATGGTCATGGCAACCATGAACCAAAAGGCCCAACCCTGGAACAACTTCTGCAGATCGGCGCAGGTGCCGGGGCGGCAGTGCTCGACGAACAAAACAGCGATGGCAACGTGGTGAAAAACCAGGGCACGGTCAACAACGCCAACGCCAGCGACTCGCTCAATGGTTCTAACGGCAACATGGGCGCCAACGTTGCAGCTGGCGACGGCAACCAACAAGACAACGCCGCTGCCCTGGCTACCGCCGATGAAAGCTTCATTTTCGGCACTGCTGTTGCTGCCTCGAGTGCGACTCAAGTCAACAACAACAACTATGTGAAAAACTCGTCCACCTTCAATAACGCTACGCTCAACAATGCAGGCAACAATGGTTCCGGCAATATCGGCATCAACGTGACTGCGGGCAGCTTCAACCAGCAGAAAAACAACCTGGCGATCGCCGTATCCGGTGGCCGTGTAGCCACTGCCGCGGCTTCCGCCAACCAGTCCTCAACTGGCCTGGTCGTAGAAAACAAAGGCGTGCAGGCCTACAAAACAGACACCCTTACTGGCACCTACGCGGCCGCTGGCACGTTTAAAGCCAAAGGCACTGCAACCATCGAAGGCGATGACCACGGCGGTTACGACAATCGTGGCGGCCACGGTGGCAATGATGACCAGAAAGCCAAGTTCGAAGCCGTGGGTACCTTTGGCCTCGCTGGCGTCACCACTCAGCAAGTGCTGACCAAAGATGGCTGGAAAGCACCTGTCGTCAACAATGCCAACATGACCAACTCGATGAACAACTTCTCCGGCAACGGCGGAGCCAACGTCTCGGCGGGTGTGGGCAACCAACAAAGCAACTCGCTGTCCATCGCTGCAGGTTGCAAAGCCTGCATGTAATCGCGATCGAAACGAAAGCCCCGGAAACGGGGCTTTTTCCTCAGTCCGCAAAGGCGTATCGATCATGCGTAAGACTGCCTTTATCGCCCTGCTTTGCCTGTCCGGCCTGACCCAGGCTGCGCAGATGCCCGTCGCTGCCCTGCCCGGCGGCGTACTCGTCTACAAAAACGTGCAAAGCATCCGTGAGCGCAAGTTTTCCGACATCGTCGAACAAAAAACCGATTTCAGCTGCGGCGCCGCCGCACTGGCCACGGTACTGCGCCAGGCCTATTGGCTCGACGTCGATGAGGAGCACATCATCAAAGGCATGCTGGTCAACGCTGACCAGGCCCTTGTTCGCACTCAAGGGTTTTCCATGCTGGACATGAAGCGCTACGTAGAAAGCATCGGCATGCGCGCCAGGGGTTACAAGATTCCGCCGGAAAAGCTCGACGATGTCACGATCCCGGTGGTGGTACTGATGGAAATTCGCGGCTACAAGCATTTCGTGGTGCTGCAGCGCTCGGACAAGAGTTGGGTTTACATCGCAGACCCGGTTCTCGGCCACAAACGCTACGCCCATGATGACTTTGTCAAAGGCTGGAACGGCATTGTCTTCGCCATCGTCGGCCCCGGATACGACAAAACCAATGCACTGCGCAGTCCTCCGGCACCGCTGACCGCCAAGAACAAGCTCGATTCTTTCAACCCTGTCAAAGATGCTGAATTGATGGACTTCGGGTTCATACAGAGCGACTTCTTTTAATCGCCGATTATAAAGAATGGGGCTGGATGTCCCGGGAGCAGCAGATGAAAACCTCATACTGGCTTGCCGCCGCCTGCCTGGCAGCGAGCGCGTCAGGCTATGCCAATGCAGGGTTCAAACCTATCGAAATCACTGATCAGGAGCTCGCCGAGCTACGCGGTCGTTACGTCATGCCGGGGCGGATCATCAGCTTCGGCATTGTCATGAGCAGTACCTGGCGCAACGCCAGCGGTGATCTGATCGGCGCTGCGACGTCGATGCAAATCCAGGCCGCCACGATCAAACCGGAATTCTATGTCTCAACCATCAAAGAACAGGGCAATGGCAGTACCCTGACTCAGGGCACTGGCAGCGTCGTAGGTGGCGCGGCACTCAACAGCAGCCAGGGCGTGACCCAAAGCGTACGCGCCGCCGGCGACAGCAACACCGCCAACAACAACGTGGCGATCAACGTCAAAGAGGCCAACACCCCCCCTGCCCTGGTACCTGCACAAGGTCAGGCGTTGATGGCCGGGCAAACAATCGGTGCCAGCAATGCTGCCGGCAGCGTCGCCGTTTCAGCCACCAGCGGTGGCGTGCAGATGGCTATTCAAGCTGCGGGCAATCAGGGCGCAGCCCTGCAACAAGTCGCCCAGGGCGGCCTGCTGCAGAACACGCGTCTGCTTGGCAGTGCCAACGTGGTCAACAACATGACCCAACTCAATGTTGTGCTTAGCAATAACGGCATCAGCCCTGGCGCACTGGACTGCAACCTGACTCAACTCAGGGCACTACGCAATATTGGATATTGAACTACTCTGAGTCTCGATCATTGGGCTTAAAGGGACGGCTTATTCATGTATCGATCAGTATCACTGCGTGCAGCTGTATGTTTGAGCACTCTTCTACCTGCGGCAATGCTGCAAGCAGCACCCGACGCAGATGTGGAGATTCTGAAACAGGAACTCCTGGAGCTGAAACAACGATACGAAGTACAACAAAAAGCCCTGGCGGTGCTCGAACAACGGGTCCGTCAGGTCGAAGACCAACCGGCGGCCCCACAACCCAAACGACTGGCCAAATCGCCGGCCGACATGAAAGGCAATCCAAAAGTCGCGACCAGCACCGGGGCTCCCGGGGTTGGCGCGGCGGCAGCGTCGGGGGGCGCAGCCGGGGGCAGTGGCGCGTCTTATGGGCAATCGCTGGCCGACGATTCGCAACCGGCACAGAGCGTATCCAACCTCTACGACGAGGCCAGCGGCTTCTTCGGCGGCGGCAAGTTCAGCTTTGAAACCGGCGTGACCTACTCGCGTTACGACACCCGTCAACTGATCCTCAACGGCTTTCTGGCCCTGGACTCGATCTTTCTGGGCAACATCAACCTCGACCGGATCAAGGCCGATACCTGGACTCTGGACCTGACTGGCCGCTACAACTTCGACAATCGCTGGCAGTTCGACGTGAACGTACCGGTGGTCTACCGCGAATCGACCTACCAGTCCGGTGGCGGCAACGGTGGCGCGTCCAACGTCACGACGGAACAGGATGTTTCGCGTGATCCAACCATCGGCGACGTCAACTTCGGCATCGCGTACAAGTTCCTCGACGAGTCGGTCAACACCCCGGACGCCGTGGTCACTCTGCGGGTCAAGGCGCCCACCGGCAAGGACCCGTTCGGGATCAAGCTGCGTCAGACCGACGCCAACTCCAACCTGTTCGTGCCTGACACCCTGCCTACCGGTAACGGCGTCTGGTCGATCACCCCCGGCGTCTCGCTGGTCAAGACGTTCGACCCGGCTGTGCTGTTCGGCAGCTTGTCCTACACCCACAACCTGGAAGAATCGTTCGACGACATCAGTTCGACGGTCAACCAGAAAAACCCAGGCAAGGTACGCATCGGCGACAGCTTCCAGATCGGTGCCGGTATTGCGTTCGCTCTGAACGAGAAGATGAGTATGTCGTTCTCGGTGTCTGACCTGGTGCAACGCAAGAGCAAGCTGAAACAGGACGGCGGGGATTGGGAATCGGTGGTGTCCAGCGATGCCAATGCCGGTTACTTCAACGTCGGCATGACCATTGCCGCCACGGATAACCTGACCATCGTGCCCAACCTGTCGCTCGGTATGACCGACGATGCCCCAGACTTCTCCTTCAGCCTGAAATTCCCGTACTACTTCTAAAGCAAAAGATCGCAGCCTTCGGCAGCGCCTACAGGGATTACACCTGTAGGCGCTGCCGAAGGCTGCGATCTTTTAATCTTTGATACCTAGCGAATCTGATGTTTGTGCAACAACCGATAGAACGTCGGCCGGGACACCCCCAGCACCTTCGCCGCCACACTGAGGTTATCGCTGTGGCGGTTCAATACATCGCACAATGCCTGGCGTTCGGCGCGGGTCTTGTAATCTTCCAGTGTGCCCATCGGCGTAGAAATCGAGTGCTGGCTGATCAATCCCAGATCACGGGCCTCGATCTGCCGGCCCTCGGCCAGCACCAGACCACGTCGCACCCGGTTGGCCAGCTCACGCACATTGCCCGGCCAATCGTGCTTGCCCATGGCAATCAGCGCATCCTCGCTGAAGCTGCGTGGACGGCGGCCGGTTTCGTGGCTATAGAAGTGGGAGAAATGGTTGGCCAGCATCGCCAGGTCACCGTGGCGCTCGCGCAATGGTGCGGTCACCACTTGCAGCACATTGAGCCGGTAGTACAGGTCTTCACGAAAACGCTTTTTCTCGATGGCCGCCTCCAGATCGACGTGGGTGGCCGCCAGCACCCGCACATCGACCGGAATCGGCTGGCTGCCGCCGACACGTTCGATGTGTTTTTCCTGAAGGAATCGCAGCAGGTTGGCCTGCAATTCCAGCGGCAGATCGCCAATTTCATCGAGAAACAACGTGCCACCGTTGGCCGCCTCGATACGCCCGACCTTGCGCTGATGCGCACCGGTGAAGGCGCCTTTTTCGTGGCCGAACAGTTCGGACTGGATCAAGTGCTCGGGAATCGCCCCGCAATTGATTGCGACAAACGGCTTGTTATGCCGCTGGGATTGGCGGTGCAGCGTGCGGGCGACCAGCTCTTTACCGGTGCCGCTTTCACCACGAATGAGTACGGGAGATTCGGTGGGCGCCAGTTTGCTCAACAACTTGCGCAGCTCGCGGATCGGCTTGCTGTCGCCGAGCAATTCGTGCTCCGGCTGATCGATGTGAATCGTCCCCTGCCCGCGCAAACGTGCCATGCCGAATGCCCGGCCAAGGGTCACTTGAACCCGCGAGACGTCGAACGGCAAGGTATGGAAATCGAAAAACCATTCGCAGACGAAGTCACCAACGTTTTGCAGGCGCAGGACTTCCTGGTTCAACACCGCGATCCACTCGGTGCCACTGCGGCTGATCAGTTCCTTGACCGCCTCGGGGCGTTCAAGGTGAAAAGGTTGCAAACGCAGCAGTCCGACATCGCAAGTCCGATCGGCGGCATTTTCCAACGTACAACTGTCGACATCCCACCCTGCCGCGCGCAAACCGGGTAGCAGGCGGTGACAGTCGTCACAGGGGTCGACTACCAATAATCGTCGTAACGCTGGCGCTTCGATCATGACTTTTCCTTGGCGCCAAATTTAAGGAAATTATTGTAAAAACAATCATTTGGCAGACCCGACTGTAACACTAGCAAGAAATTGACAGGGCCTTGTATCGATTGCTTATAGGTGTACAAGCTAACGCGTTATAAGAAGCGAGTTTATTAGTCAGCTATCGAGTTGAATCTTTCACCTGGCTTTCAAAAAACTGTCGGTACGCTGAGCATAAAAAAGAAAGTTGAAATTTCTTTGTATCGTGTGTGACCTGTCACGGGGTTGCGTGCATCAGTACAAGTAACCAGCCGAACGGTAAGCCCAACCGACGGCACATCACTTGATTGGGCACCTTAGAGAGAAGACCCCATGACCGCCCCGCTCCGTATCAACGAAGCTCTTTTGATTGCCAACCACGCGTTCAAACCCTTTCAGTGCGTGGCCTGGGCCCCACAAGACGGTAACGGTGTACTTAACCTGACCGTCATCGACCGTACCAACTCGCATATCGGCCGCAAGCAGATTCCGAGCAGCGCCTACTCCGATCCGGCGCAACTCGAGCAACTGCTGCTACAGGCGCGCACCGAACTGAGCAAAGAAGGTCACCTGCTGCAATCGTGGTCGATGCCTGATTGATCAGAGGGTAATGCGGATGACTTCAATGTCATCCGCCCACTTCTTCATTAGTTATCCGCTGCCGCGACCTCCCGTACTTTTGTACAACTTCTTTTAAAGCGTCGGGCGCCACTGCTTGTCACGCTTTCATTTGGTTCAAAAAGACACTGTTCTGGCACAGTGCGACCCTCCGCCTGTTAGTTATGTCAGTTGTACTTCGGCGTATTCAGGGATTGAATGTTTCGCTCATGCAGTTACCCGCCCCGCCGGGCACGGTCAACTTGCAAGGAGAGGCATGCATGATTACCGAGAACGCTTTAGCGCTCCCGCCACCAACGACTAACGCCGGACAACTCGACAGAGGGTTTGCCCACTCCGGCATTGCCCAAGTGTATTTCGCCGGCAGCGTCTCCAGCATGACCCAAGGCTTGGCCCTCGACCCACAAGGCCGGGTGTTGGTGGCCGCCAAGGTCGGCACTGCCAACGGTAGCCGTTTCGGGCTGGCGCGAATGCTCTCCGACGGTTCTGCCGATCTCGGTTTCGGTGTTCATGGCAGTGTGATCGGCGAATTCGCTTCCGGCTTCGACGCCATGGGCGCCAAAGTGCAGGTGTTGGCCGACGGGCGAATTCTGCTGGCCGGCCTGCATTATGAAAATGCCCACCGCACGTTGCCCGCCCTCGCACGGTTCAACACAGACGGATCACCTGACCCGACGTTTGGCGACAACGGTCGACAAGTCGTGCGCCTGCCCGGCGATCTGTCGATCGGTTCACGCGATCCCTGGCTACCGCCCGGCGTGCCGGGGACCGAAGCCTGTGACTTTGCGGTGCAGGACGACGGGCACATTCTGCTGATCGCCAATCACCACTTCGAACTCGCGGACCATGCTGGCATGCTGATTCGCCTGACCCCAAACGGCGCGCTCGATGCAAGCTTCAATGGTCGCGGCTTCGTGATGATTCGCCATCTGTTACTCAATACCTGGATCAACAGCCTGTTGCTGCAGGACGACGGGCGCATTGTCGTCGCGGGCTCCATCGGCTTCCCCCAAGAGGGGCTGGTGGCGCGCTATCTACCCGACGGCCGTCTGGACGAGCGCTTCGCCGTGGACGGCTTCCTCGCCTTCAAGGCCCACGGGCAAAGCGCGATGGTCAGTCAGGTTCTCGTATCGATGGAGCATCTGCACTGCTTTGGCAGCAGTCGCGATCCTATCCGCTGCATGGCGCTGAGCCTGCACCCCAACGGGCGCCCGGAGCTGCGCAACAACGTCGGCCACCCGCACCTGCTGGAAATCGGCCCCAGCGGCTGCCAATGGAGCGCGGCCCACTGCATGGCCGATGGCCGAATCATCGCCGTGGGCGCGACGATTGGCGGTATCGAGGCGGATTTCATCGTCGCGCGCTACCTGCCCGACGGCCAACTTGACGAAGCGTTTGGCAACGGTCACGGCTGGCTGCGCACGCGTCTGGGGCGCAGCCTCGATACCGCCAATTCGCTGGCCTTACAAGCGGACGGCGCGATCGTTGTCGGCGGCTATTCGCTGGAAGGCAATTACCGTGCGATGGTGGGGCGGTATCTCAATCGATAGGAAAACAAGTGCAAACAGCATTCACCGTTGGTCGGGAATACCTTCATACCTGTAATTTCTGACAGTAGACACCCCCCTTGATCGCCGT
This sequence comes from Pseudomonas sp. MG-9, assembly GCF_018729515.1. Taxonomy (NCBI): domain Bacteria; kingdom Pseudomonadati; phylum Pseudomonadota; class Gammaproteobacteria; order Pseudomonadales; family Pseudomonadaceae; genus Pseudomonas; species Pseudomonas sp. MG-9. Next base: position 411,368 of record NZ_JAHHZH010000001.1, on the reverse strand, counting down.
TCAGATAAAGAGCCGCGCAGATCGCTGTGCGTCTACCTGAAAAAGGAATTTTGATATGAACGATCAAGTCAAACTGAATGAACAAGGTACGTTAGTTCAACCCCCGAACAAGCGCGAGCACCGGATCTACACAGCTATTATCGGTGTCAGCGATGGCCAAGGTAACGAAATTCCACACGATGGCACTACCCTGAGCGACGTATTATCTTTTAAGGGACATGCCTATCCCGATCAACGCGTGCAAATATTTGATCGAGGCAATCCGGCTCATGATGATTTCTTCCCGGTTGACGACATCGGTAACTTTTTCGTTACCCTTCCCAATCAGGAATGGGGGTATCACATCTACAGCGCGCACACCAGCAATGGGGAAGTGTCACCACCATGGGCTATCTTTGTGGATGTGCGGGAAACAGCGTCAATCGAATACGTGAGCGGGCCTGACGGTGAAAACATCGAACCCGGCGGGGCCACATTGCATGATGAATTGCACTTTGTGGGTAGGGGCACCGCTAATCAGACAGTGGACCTTCTCGATAACGGAAAGGTTATCCAGACACTCAACGTCGATGTAATCCGACATTGGAGTGCCCACGTCAAAGAACTGCAAACAGGCAGCCATGAGTTCATCGTTCGGGGAGAAGACGGTGAGCTATCAAATCCGTGGCGTGTCCTGATCAAATTACCGGTCCCCCTCAGCGCTCAGTTTGTTATCGGCCAAGAAAATTATCAGTTGATTGAACAGCACGGCTCCACCACTGATAGAACGATAACATTGGTCGGTACGGCACACCCGGACGAAACAGGCTGGATTGCCGACTATCGCGGAAATCTGGTTCGCTTCCGCGCAAATCAGAACGGTGTCTATCAAGTAACGATTGAGGAACTCCGAGAAGGGGTCCATGCATTGAGGACCGTATCCGATAAGGGCAAGATATCCGACCCTTATTTCATCCGGGTCGTTTCGTCAAAACTTTGATAATCATCCCTCGCATTAACAATGAAGGCCCGCCGAGTCACGGCTCGGTGGGCTTTCATCGTCAGCGCCCTCGTTGCGCGAGACTTCTGTCCAAAGAATGCGAGATATATCCAGTAACACCTTGAACTTGCCCGTCACATCCGGCAATTTGCGCGCTTCTGAATATAAGGAGCAACCGATGTCCGGTTCACTGGCCCAGGCGTTCGCGCACAATTTCCTCGGGCATTCGCCCCGCTGGTACAAGGCGACTATCGTCGGCTTCCTGATCCTCAATGCCCTTGTGTTGTTCACGGCTGGCCCGGTTGCCGCCGGCTGGCTGCTGGTGATCGAATTCATTTTCACCCTGGCCATGGCCCTCAAGTGCTATCCGTTGATGCCCGGCGGCTTGTTGCTGATCGAGGCCCTGCTGCTGAAGATGACCACGCCGCAGGCGCTGTACGATGAGCTGGTGCACAACTTCCCGGTGATCCTGTTGCTGATGTTCATGGTCGCCGGCATCTACTTCATGAAGGACCTGCTGCTGTTTCTGTTCTCGCGGCTGCTGCTGGGCGTTCGTTCCAAGGCGATTCTGGCGCTGATGTTCTGCTTTCTGTCGGCCTTCCTGTCGGCGTTCCTCGATGCCTTGACCGTGACCGCGGTGATCATCAGCGCGGCCGTCGGCTTCTACTCGGTGTATCACCGCGTCGCCTCAGGCAACGACCCACGCCAGGACAGCGAATTTGGCGATGACCAGAACCTGCCGACCCTGCATCACAATGACCTGGAACAATTTCGCGCTTTTTTGCGCAGCCTGCTGATGCACGGCGCGGTTGGCACAGCGCTGGGCGGCGTATGCACTCTGGTCGGTGAGCCGCAGAACCTGTTGATCGGCCATGAGATGGGCTGGCATTTTGGCGAGTTCTTCCAGAAAGTCGCACCGGTGTCGCTGCCGGTTCTGGCAGCGGGCCTGCTGACGTGTGTGTTGCTGGAGAAACTGCGCTGGTTCGGTTACGGCACGCTGTTGCCGGACAACGTGCGTGCAGTGCTGGCCAATTACGCAGCCGAAGACAACGCCGAGCGCACGGCGCGGCAACGCGCTGCACTGTTGGTGCAAGGTGCCGCCGCATTGATTCTGATCGGTTGCCTGGCGTTTCACGTGGCGGAAGTCGGCCTGATCGGCTTGATGGTGATTGTGCTGATCACCGCGTTTACCGGGATCACCGACGAGCATCGTCTGGGCAGCGCGTTCAAGGACGCCATGCCGTTTACCGCGCTGCTGGTAGTGTTCTTTGCCGTGGTCGCGGTGATTCACGATCAACAGCTGTTCGCCCCGCTGATTCAGTGGGTGCTGGCGCTGCCGGCAGATCAGCAGCCGGGCATGCTGTTTATTGCCAACGGCTTGCTCTCGGCGATCAGCGACAACGTGTTCGTCGCCACGATCTACATCACCGAAGTGAAACAGGCCTTCCTGTCCGGGCACATGAGCCGCGAGCACTTCGAGACGCTGGCGATCGCGATCAACACCGGCACCAACCTGCCGAGCGTGGCGACGCCCAATGGTCAGGCGGCGTTCCTGTTCCTGCTGACGTCGGCAATCGCCCCGCTGGTGCGCCTGTCGTACGGGCGGATGGTGTGGATGGCGTTGCCGTACACCTTCGTCATGGGCCTGCTGGGCTGGTATGCGGTGAGCTACTGGCTGTAATCACACCGAATAATCTGTAGGAGTGAGCCTGCTCGCGAATGCGGTGTGTCAGGCACCTCATATGTTGCCTGACACACCGTCATCGCGAGCAGGCTCACTCCTACAGTTATTTTTGCGTTTGTTCAGCGCGGGAGGATGTATCTTTCGATGGCCTGGGCCACACCATCTTCAGTGTTTGACCCGGTAATCACATCGGCCTGACGCTTCACCGTCTCTTCCGCCTGCCCCATGGCAATCGACAGTCCCGCGCAATGGAACATGGCCGGGTCGTTGCCGCCATCGCCAATCGCCGCCGTCTGTTCCAGCGGGATGCCAAGATGCGCGGCAATGGTCGCCAGCGCGGTGCCCTTGCTGGCTTCCAGCGCCGTCACGTCCAGGTACACCGGTTGCGAGCGCGAAACCTGTGCCATGCCGTTGACCTCGGGCAGCAGGCGCGCCTCAAGCTCGATCAGCAGATCCGTGTTGTTGCTGGTGGCGACGATTTTGTCGATGCGCTCCAGATACGGTTCGAAACTCTCGACCACCACCGGCGGATAACCGAGGCCGTGCTGTTCGCGCGGCACCATCGGCCCGTGCGGATCTTTGAGCAACCAGTCGCCACCGCTGAACACCCAGATTTCGACCTCCGGTTGATCGGCGAACAACGCCAGGGCAATCAACGCCGTCGTCGCGGGCAGGTAATGCGCCACCAGCAGGCTGCCATCCGGGTTGACGATGGTGCCGCCATTGAAGGCGGCGGTCGGCAGGTCGACGCCCAGGGCTTCGATCTGCTGCAACATGGCTTTGGGCGGGCGACCGGTCGCCAGGCTGAACAACACGCCGGCCTCGCGCAGCGAGCGAACGGCGTCGATGGTGCGCTGACTCAGGCTGTGATCGGGCAGCAACAGCGTGCCGTCCATGTCGCTGAGCAGAAAGCGGATCGAGTCACTCATCCCAGGCCATGCCAGACGCGACCGTCGCGAGTCAGCAGATCATTGGCCGCTTGCGGGCCGTCTTCACCGGCGGCGTAGGCCTGCACGCTCGCGTCCTGCTGCCAGGCGTCGAGGAACGGTTGCACCGCGCGCCAGCCGTTCTCGATATTGTCGGCGCGCTGGAACAGCGTCTGGTCGCCGGTCAGGCAGTCGTAGATCAGCGTTTCATAGCCGGTGGACGGCTGCATCTCGAAAAAGTCTTTGTAGGCGAAGCCCAGTTCGATGTTGGCCATGTTCAGCGCCGGCCCCGGCCGTTTGGCCAGCAGGTCGAACCACATGCCTTCGTTGGGCTGGATCTGGATGCGCAAATAGGTCGGTTGCAGCTCGTCGACTTCGGTGTCACGGAATTGCGCGTACGGTGCCGGTTTGAAGCAGATGACGATTTCGGTGTCACGCACACTCATGCGCTTGCCGGTGCGCAAATAGAACGGCACGCCGACCCAGCGCCAGTTGTCGATCATGACCTTCAGCGCGACGTAGGTTTCAGTGTTGCTGTCGGGCGACACGTTGGCTTCCTGGCGATAGCCGGCCAACGGTTTGCCATCGAGTTCGCCAGCACTGTACTGGCCGCGTACCGAGTTGGCCCGCGCTTCTTCGACGGTCCATGGACGGATCGCGCCGACCACTTTGGCCTTCTCGCCACGCACGGCATCGGCGCCGAACGCAGCCGGCGGTTCCATGGCGACCATCGCCAGCAACTGGAACAGGTGATTGGGCACCATGTCGCGCAGCGCACCGGTGTGCTCGTAAAAACTGCCACGGGTTTCGACGCCGACGGTTTCGGCGGCGGTGATTTGCACGTGGTCGATGTAATGGTTGTTCCAGAACGCTTCGAACAGGCTGTTGGAGAACCGGCTGACCAGAATGTTCTGCACGGTTTCCTTGCCCAGGTAATGGTCGATCCGATAGATCTGCTTCTCGGACATGACCTTGAGCAAACAGGCGTTCAACGCTTCGGCCGTGTGCAGATCGGAACCGAACGGCTTTTCGATCACCACCCTTCTGAATGCTTCGGGGGTCTCTTCCAGCAATTTGGCGGCGCCGAGACGGCGCACCACTTCACTGAAGAAACGCGGCGCGGTGGCCAGGTAGAACACCGCATTGCCAGTGCCGCTGTCGGCGATTTTCGCCGCCAGCGCGGAATAAGTGCTGTCGTCCAGGAAGTCGCCCTGGACGTAGCTGATACCTTTGGCGAGCTTGGCCCACAAGGCCGGATCAAGCATCTGATCGCCCTTGCCGACCTTCGCCGCCACTTCGGTACGGATGAAGTCTTCGAGTTTTTGCGCGAAGGCTTCATCGGTAATGGCGTTGTGATCAACACCGACGATCCGCAGATTTTCGTCAAGCAAGCCGTCGCGACTGAGGTTGTACAGCGCCGGCATCAGCAAGCGCTTGACCAGGTCGCCGTGGGCACCGAACAAAAACAGCGTGGTCGGTGGTGCGGGTTCTGCCTTGGATTTTCTGCGGATCGTATGGGTCATTTCTTCGGTGTCTCCACGTGGCCGCCGAAGCCGAAGCGCTGGGCCGAAAGAATCTTGTCGCCAAAGGTGCCCTGGCCGCGCGAGCGGTAGCGCGAGAACAGCGAGTTCGACAGCACCGGTACCGGCACCGCTTGCTCCATGGCCGCTTCGATGGTCCATTGGCCTTCGCCGCTGTCGGCCACCGAACCGGAGAAGCCGTCGAGCTTCGGATCGCTCGCCAGCGCATCAGCCGTCAGGTCGAGCAGCCAGGACGACACCACGCTGCCACGACGCCACACTTCGGCGATGTCAGCGACGTTCAGGTCGAAACGCTGATCTTCCGGCAGACGCTCGCTGGACTTGGTCTTGAGGATGTCGAAGCCTTCGGCGAAGGCCGCCATCATGCCGTACTCGATGCCGTTGTGAATCATCTTCACGAAGTGCCCGGCACCGGCAGGACCGGCGTGGATGTAGCCGTGCTCGGCGCGGTGATCCTCGGACTTGCGATCCTTGGTGCGCGGAATCTCGCCCATGCCCGGCGCCAGTGCGGCGAACAGCGGGTCGAGACGGTTCACGGTCTCGGCGTCGCCGCCGATCATCATGCAATAGCCGCGCTCCAGGCCCCAGACGCCGCCGGAGGTGCCGACGTCGATGTAATGCAGGCCCTTCTCGGCCAGCGTCCTGGCCCGGCGAATGTCATCCTTATAGTTGGTGTTGCCACCATCGATGATGGTGTCGCCGGCTTCCAGCAGGTTGCTCAGGGTTTCAATGGTGTCTTCGGTCGGTGCGCCGGCCGGCAGCATGACCCATACGGCGCGTGGCTTGGCCAGGCCGGCGACCAGTGCTGGCAAGTCGGCAACGCCCGTGGCGCCCTCGGCGGTCAGGGTATCGACAAAGGCGGTATTGCGGTCGTAAACAACGGTGGTGTGCCCGTTGAGCATCAGGCGCCGCGCAATATTGCCGCCCATGCGGCCCAGTCCAATAATCCCGAGTTGCATGTGCTGATGCTCCTTACTACAAATAAATAGGTGACATTGGTTATAGCCCAACGCGACTAATGGAGGTTAGTCCAGAGCGTCGGGCCGAAGTTTCCGGGCATTGTGCCCGATCCAGACTGATAACGTCGGGAAACGTGCCGAAGACACACCGACCATGAAAAATAAAAAAGTTCCATTCACGGGCAAAAGAAATCAAAATTGGCGCCGATAGCAAGTCAGTAGCCCCGGACCGGGGACGATTTGCAGTTGAGACACGCCATTTGCGAGGTGAGCAATGGGCACAGTACACACAGCAATGCCGCCACAAACCCTGTACGTCACGATCCGTCGCGATGAATTGCGTCAGTTGAAAGACGAGCGCGACCAGTTGAAGCAGGAGCTAGCGCAGCTGCGCTCGCTGACCCAGGGCGCTCAGCCCAAACCCTTGCCGGTTGTCCAGCGCAACCCGCACGCCTGACCTGCCCGCCAGTTTCGGGAACGGCGCCTGTCGTTCCCGGCATGATCCTCCCCTGCCAGCAATCAGCAACTAACGAAGTTTTCACATTCTGTTCGTAATACTCGCGCCCATTCTGGCCGTGCGTTTGCGCGCGGCTTCCGTTCGTCGGTTTCATGAAGCGTTCCGGCGGTGGTTAGTGACGATGAGCTGGAGTGCTGAATGGCATTGTTCAAACGCAGCAAAACGACTGCGACAGGTTTCGACTGGGCTGGGGTTCTCTGGCTTTTCGCGTTCTTCTGGTATTTCTCGGGTATCACCCAACTGCTGATCCAGCTGACCGGCACCTCCGGTTTCAGCGGATTCCGTCAGGCCTTCGTGATGAGTGCGCTCTGGCTCGCCCCGATGCTGGCGTTTCCCAAACGTACCAAACTGCTGGCCGCACTGATCGGCGTAGTCCTGTGGGCCTGCTCGATGGCCAGCCTGGGTTATTTCTTCATCTATCAGCAGGAATTCTCGCAAAGCGTCATCTTCATCATGTTCGAGTCGAACGTCTCTGAAGCCGGCGAGTACATGACCCAATACTTTGCCTGGTGGATGATTCCGGCGTTCCTCGCCCATACCGCGTTCGCCTACTTCCTGTGGACCCGCCTGCGCCCGGTATACATGCCCCGTGGCCGCGCATTCGTTGCTGCAATCGCGATCATCATCGCCGTGGTGGGCTACCCGCTGATCAAACAGACCCAGCGCACCGGCAGTTTCGCCGGCGGCTTCGAGAAGTTCGAAGACCGCATCGAGCCTGCCGTGCCTTGGCAAATGGCCGTGGCTTACCATCGTTACCTCGACACCCTGGCCGGCATGCAGGACATGCTGCACAGCACGAGCAAAGTGCCGCCGCTGCACAACCTCAAGGCTGCCGACGCCGACAAACCTTCGACTCTGGTGCTGGTGATCGGTGAATCGACCAACCGTCAGCGTATGAGCCTGTACGGCTATCCGCGCAAGACCACGCCGGAACTGGACAAGCTCAAGGATCAGCTCGCGGTGTTCGACAACGTCATCACCCCGCGCCCTTACACCATTGAAGCGCTGCAGCAGGTCCTGACCTTCGCCGACGAAGAAAATCCGGACCTGTACCTGTCCACGCCGTCGCTGGTCAGCATGATGAAACAGGCCGGTTACAAGACGTTCTGGATCACCAACCAGCAGACCATGACCAAGCGCAACACCATGCTCACGACGTTCTCCGAACAAGCCGACGAGCAGGTATACCTGAACAACAACCGCAACCAGAACGCCGCGCAATACGATGGCGACGTGATCGAGCCGTTCAACAAGGCGTTGACCGACCCGGCACCGCGCAAGCTGATCGTCGTGCACCTGCTCGGTACTCACATGAGCTACCAGTACCGTTATCCGCCAACGTTCGACAAGTTCCAGGATCGCGATGGCGTCCCGGCCGGTGTGCGTGACGATCAGGTGCCGACCTACAACAGCTACGACAACGCCGTGCTGTACAACGATTTCGTGGTATCGAGCCTGATCAAGGACTACGCCAAGTCCGATCCGAACGGTTTCCTGCTGTATCTTTCCGACCACGGCGAAGACGTGTTCGACTCGGTCGGCCACAACACCCTGGGCCGTAACGAGAACAAGCCGACGGCGCCGATGTACACCATCCCGTTCATGGCCTGGGCCTCGCCGAAATGGCGCGAGGACCATGCCTGGAACTTCGCCGCCGATCTGCAGCGACCGTACAGCAGCTCGCACCTGATTCACACCTGGGCAGACATGGCCGGCTTGAGTTTCGATGAACTGGACCGCAGCAAGAGCCTGGTCAGCGACAGCTTCAAGCCGCGCCCGCTGCTGATCGGCAACCCGTACGAACGCGAACAACGGTCCTTGATCGACTTCAGCCTGATGAAGCCGAAGAAAGTCGACCCGGGCGCTGCGAATGTCGTGCAGCAATAACCGTGTAAAACACGCCGGCTTCAAACGTTCGCAATCGGCGTAACGCATAAAGAAAAAGCTCCGTATCGAAAGATATGGAGCTTTTTTCGTTCTGGGCGGACAGGTTGCTCGCTTGTGCAAGCCCCTGCTGTGCCGCTTGAAAGGAATCGGGACGGCAACGGCTGCTCGACCATCCCCTCCCCCTCAAACAAGCAGCCAGCGCGCTCAGAGAGCGTCACTAAATCGCGCTGCCAGGCTCAAGGGTTTTTCCTGCACAAAAGCAAACGCCCCGAACAGGTCGGGGCGTTTGTGGGTGCTGCGCAAAGGCTGTTCTCACACCCTTTGCGTTGCAGATCCGACGTTATCAGTAAGCCTTGCCAGTCTTGTAGAAGTTCTCGAAGCAGAAGTTGGTTGCTTCGATGTAGCCTTCAGCGCCACCGCAGTCAAAACGCTTGCCCTTGAACTTGTAAGCCATGACGCAGCCGTTCTGGGCCTGCTTCATCAGGGCGTCGGTGATCTGGATTTCACCACCCTTGCCCGGCTCGGTCTGTTCGATCAGGTCGAAGATGTCCGGAGTCAGGATGTAACGGCCGATGATCGCCAGGTTCGACGGCGCGTCTTCCGGCTTTGGCTTCTCGACCATGCTGTGTACGCGGTAGATGTCGTCGCGGATCATCTCGCCGGCGATCACACCGTACTTGCTGGTTTCCTGCGGGTCGACTTCTTGAATAGCGATGATCGAGCAGCGGAACTGCTTGTACAGTTTGACCATCTGGGTCAGGACGCCGTCGCCTTCGAGGTTGACGCACAGGTCGTCCGCCAGTACCACGGCGAACGGTTCGTCACCGATCAGCGGGCGACCGGTCAGGATCGCGTGGCCCAGGCCTTTCATTTCGGTCTGACGGGTGTAGGAGAACGAGCACTCGTCCAGCAGCTTGCGGATGCCGACCAGGTATTTTTCCTTGTCGGTGCCCTTGATCTGGTTTTCCAGCTCGTAGCTGATGTCGAAGTGGTCTTCCAGCGCGCGCTTGCCACGACCGGTCACAATGGAGATTTCTGTAAGGCCAGCGTCCAGAGCTTCTTCAACGCCGTACTGGATCAGTGGCTTGTTTACCACCGGCAGCATTTCTTTGGGCATGGCTTTAGTCGCTGGCAGGAAGCGAGTACCGTAACCGGCTGCTGGGAACAAGCATTTCTTGATCATATAAGTCCTTGAAAGGGCTGTGTGTACGAGTTTCGGCGCAGTCTAATCAGGCGGCGTGCACCTTACAATGCCCCGCACTGGCTAACCGATGCCAACATAGAGAAATATTCTCGCCGATAGTTCCGTTGCCATCTTCGAGCAGCGAAATCAGAGTAGCTCAAAGGCGCAGAGGCGCTGCATCACCATACGCTCATCGCCCCCCAATGTGAGCATTTGTCGGTATCATGGCGCCTTTGAACCAGCGAACGAGACAGATAGATGGCCGCGGTAAAAATCATCAACGGGTATGTGATCGACAAGAAAGACGGCAAGTGGAATCTGACCACAACCAATGGCGAACACATTGCCGGACCTTTCGACAGCGAGCAGTTGGCGACTGATGTAGCCTCGGTGTTCACCGACACCCCGGCATCGTCCAAACGCCGTGGCAAAGATCAGGACTGATCGACTGCGACACGGACCGAGCCCTGCCCCTGCGCAGGGCTTTTTAATGGCGACGCGAAAGATCCGTGCAAACAAGTGGCCAATCGCTATAACCTTTTCACTGCGGCGCTGTCAGAGCGTTTAGCCCCTCCCTCGCTGAAGACGACACACCTATGAACATGAACAGATTGCTGCCGCTGATCGCGGTATTGGCCCTCGGTGGCTGTGCCACCTCGCAAACCACCTACCTGAACAACGGCGAACAGGGCCTGACCATCGACTGCTCCGGCGAGGCCAACTCCTGGGCGACCTGCTACGAAAAAGCCGATGCCTCTTGCGCCGGCACCGGGTATCGCATTGTCGGTACCGATGGCACGCCGGCGCCGAAGGAAAGCGACAAGACCCTGGGGGTCGATGTCGGCAACTACAAAAACCGCAGCGTGGTGGTGGTCTGCAAATAGACCCTACATGTGAATCTCGGCGAATTTGATCCCGAGTCCGCGTACGACCTCGATCAGGTCGTCAAGTCGGGTGAAGGATTCGACTTCGTCGTTATCGTCCACCAGAAAATAGCTGCGCCCGGCGCTCTTCTTGAAAAACACGATCCACTCCCCCGAATTGGCCGGGTTCTGAATCACATGCGTGGCAGAAATCAGGCCTTCTGCGTGGCGCTCCCGTACTTGCTCTCGCTTCATGCGCGACTCCAGAAATGAAAATGCCGTCACAGCATGGCTGTGACGGCATTGGTGCTGATGACTATTAGTCTATCAGCCGGAAATACAGGCATTGGCGGCGTTTTGCACATCACGAGGACGAATCGGCACATTGGACATGCGCTCATGCAGCTTGATGCTGCTGCCGCCGGAGCGATCTTCGATGTCAAACACGGCGGCCGCGCCGGTGGAAAATTTCCCGGGAACAATCACTCGAACACCCTCCTTGTGCGGCTGCATCTGCAGCGCGCCACGACTGTTGGCAAGCTTGTCCGCCAGGCACTGAGCATACTCATGGGGTTTCTTGCCGGAAATCACGCTCATGGTCGGCAACGTTTCATTGATTTCGGAAACACTCGCGCAACCACCCACAGCCAATATCAACGGCAGACACACCACACCCCACTTCATACAAACACCTCCCATAAAGACCGTCGGACAGCAGTAATGCCATTTTTCTCCGAGGCTCACTCCATTAAACCCGCATCGAATCGCGAATAACTGTTTTAAATTGTCGAAGCGGCGCTCGACGGCGGGATAATAACCCGTCCGGGCTGATAAACTGCGCCAATCGCACATGCTATCGTTTTGATTTAGTAGAAAAAGCCCTTTTGGAGGCGCCCATGAAATTCATTCACCAGCGCGAGCACCTCAATGAAGACGACATCGTCGTCATCCAATGCTCGCAAACCTGCAACATTCGCCTGATGAACGACGCCAACTTCCGCGCGTTCAAAAACGGCGGACGCCACACCTACCATGGCGGCGCTTTCGACACGTTTCCTGCGCGCATCACCGCGCCGAGCACCGGTTTCTGGAACATCACCATCGACACCGTCAACCGCCGCGCCATCAGCGTCACGCGCAAACCGACCCTGACCCATTCGATCAAGATCATCCGCCGCTCCAGCTCCAAACTGAGCTGAGTCGCCCCCAACGCAAAAGGTAAGCACGACCGTGGCCCAAACGACCAAATACGTCATCAAATACAAACTCAACGGCGAGCGCCGCTTCGAGTTCGCGCAACTGGAGCAAGGCACCGTGGAAGAGGCCAAGGCGGCGCTGGACGCCATCCACGGCCAGTCTGACGACGTGATCAGCGATATCGCCGTCAGCAAAGCCCTGTAACGCAACACCCCGGATTCGACCGCAAGCGGCGGAGTGTTCTGCCGCCAGGACCTGCGCAGACTGACAGCCTCGACCAAGCGTTCAGGAGTCAGCATGTCAATGTCCCCGTCACGGCTGGATGCGCTCGATTGGGCCAGCCTCGAACAGCAACTGGATGAGCGAGGCCACGCCATCATCCGCGCGCTGCTCTCGCCCCAGACCTGTGAGCGCCTGAGTGCCCTGTATCCGCAGACCGAACCGTTTCGCTCGCAGGTCGTCATGGCCCGCCACGGTTTCGGTCGAGGGGAATACAAGTACTTTCGCTATCCCCTGCCGACGACAATCGAGCGCCTGCGCAACGCGCTGTATCCGCGCCTGGTGCCGTTGGCCAACCGCTGGTACGAACGCATGGGTTTGCCCGCAGGTTTTCCGGCGACACATGCCGAGCTTCTTCAGCGCTGCCGCGATGCCGGTCAGTTGCGGCCGACGCCGCTGTTGTTGCAGTACGGCCCTCAGGACTACAACTGCCTGCATCAGGATCTGTACGGAGAACTGGTTTTCCCACTGCAAGTGGCGATTCTTCTGTCAGCGCCGGGGCGAGACTTTACCGGCGGCGAATTCGTCCTGACCGAGCAGCGCCCGCGCATGCAATCGCGCCCGCACGTGGTGGACCTGCAACAAGGCGATGCGCTGATCTTCGCGGTGAACCAACGCCCGGTCAGAGGCACACGCGGCGACTATCGGGTGACCATGCGTCATGGCGTCAGTCGCCTGTACAGCGGAAATCGGCATACCCTAGGCATCATCTTCCACGACGCCACATGAGCAGCATGCAACCGACCACCTTCGACCTGTTCGCCGACCACGAACCCGCGCAACAACCCCGTGCCGAGCAGATCGGCGAACAGTCGTGGGTGTTGCGCGGCTTCGCCCTGCCGGTCGTCGATCAGGTGTTGCCGGCGCTGGATACCATTCTCGCCGCAGCGCCCGTACGCCACATGGTCACCCCGGGCGGCTTCAGCATGTCGGTGGGCACCAGCAGTTGCGGGGCGCTGGGCTGGATCACCGATCGCAGCGGTTATCGCTACAGCACCGTGGACCCACTGAGCGGCAGGCCTTGGCCGGCAATGCCGCAGGTGCTGTCCGAACTGGCGCAAGCCGCGGCGCAACGCGCAGGATTTGCCGACTTCAACGCAGATTCCTGCCTGATCAACCAATATGTCCCCGGGGCCAAGATGTCTTTGCATCAGGACAAAGACGAACATGCCTACGCAGCACCGATCGTTTCTCTGTCCCTGGGCTTGCCAGCGATGTTCCTGTTCGGTGGTTTTGCCCGCAGCGACAAGAGCCAGCGCATTCCCCTGCTGCATGGCGACATGGTGGTCTGGGGCGGCGTCGATCGCTTGCGTTTTCACGGCGTGCTGCCGATCAAGCCTGGCCGGCATCCAGCGCTGGGCGAACGACGGATCAACCTGACCTTTCGCGTCGCCGGATAAGCTGAAAAATTTGACCGCAAGGCGCGGAGTGTTGCCAACATCGCCGCTGGTTAACCTGAATCAAACAGGTCAACGGACTACTCGCCATGAAAAAGCTTTCGCCGATCATCAACGTTGAAACCGATCCACGCTGGGCTGCCGTCGTTGCACGGGACCCACAGGCCGACGGGCAGTTTGTCTATGCGGTGAAAACCACCGGCATCTATTGCCGCCCCAGCAGCCTCTCGCGGTTGCCCAAGCCGCAGAACGTCGAGTTCTTCGACAGCGCCGAAGCCGCCGAGGCTGCGGGTTATCGCCCGAGCAAACGCACCCGCAAGGATCAGACTGACGTCGCCGCCCAACACGCCGCGACCGTGGCGCTGGCCTGTCGGCAGATCGAAAGCTGCGAAACCGCGCCGGCGCTCAACGAACTCGCCGAAGCCGCCGGCCTCAGTCCTTTCCATTTTCACCGGGTGTTCAAGGCTGCAACCGGCCTGACGCCCAAGGGTTATGCGGCGGCGCACCGCTCGCGCAGGGTGCGTGAACGACTGGCGGACGGCGGTTCGGTGACCGCTGCGCTGTACGACGCCGGGTTCAACTCCAACAGCCGCTTTTACGAATCGGCCGACAAGGTATTGGGCATGAAACCCGGTGACTATCGCGCCGCCGGGCGCAACAACGACATACATTTTGCCGTCGGCCAATGCTCGCTCGGGGCGATTCTGGTGGCACAGAGTGAGCGCGGCGTATGCGCGATTCTGTTGGGCGACGATCCGCATCAACTGGTGTGCGATCTGCAGGATCAGTTTCGCCAGGCCAACTTGATTGGCGCCGACGCCGGGTTCGAACAGTTGATCGCCAAAGTGGTGGGCTTCATCGAGGCGCCCGCGCTGGGTCTCGACTTGCCACTGGACGTGCGCGGCACCGCGTTTCAGGAGCGGGTGTGGCAAGCGCTGCGGGAAATCCCGGCTGGCCGCACCGCAAGCTACGCCGAGATCGCCCAACGCATCGGCGCGCCGACCTCCATGCGCGCCGTGGCGCAGGCGTGCGGCGCCAACCGTCTGGCGGTGGCGATTCCGTGCCATCGCGTGGTGCGCAGCGATGGCAATCTCTCGGGGTATCGCTGGGGCGTGGAGCGCAAGCGCCAGTTGCTGGAACGTGAAACCCAGCCTTAGCGAATGCCGATATGGACCGACACAGACTCGGGGCCGGTATAGGCCTCGAAGTCGGTGGCGTAGCGGCGCTGAATCTGCGGGTTGGCTTCAAAGAATGTCCAGATCCGCCCCCAGGTTGCAATGACCGCCTCAGGCAACGTGCCCTGCGCTTCGAACACCAGGTACTCGCCCGCTTCGATCTGCACCGCTTCGTAACCTTTTCCCCGCGCATTCACCGCAACACCCGCGGTGACATCGAACGCCCCCGAGGCATCGGACTCGTACGCCGAATACACACCATAAATCGCTGAGCCAGGGATCTTGCCGGGAATGCTCTCGGCTTGTTCTTCGCTGAAAAACTGGCCCCACATCGGACCGATCTTCGCGGTCGCGGCTTGGTGCTCCGCGGCATTGGTGGTACGCACGCGCAGGCCGGCCACGGTGAAAGCGTCGATTGGCTGTCGTTTCAAGTCCATCGAAAATACCGCTCCCTGTCATAGAAGTGCGGCCACGATGGGCCGCAATGGCACTCACTGTGTCAGCGATTGACGTCGACCACAACCCTGCCGCGCAGCTGTCCGGCGAGCAGTTTCGGCGCCGCGTCGATGGCTTCGCTCAGGGCGATTTCGTGGCTGATCAAGGGCAACAACGCGAAGTCCAGGTCCTTGGCCAGACGCTCCCAGGCCTCTATCCGCCGTGCCTTGGGTTGGGTCACGCTGTTGATCCCGGCCAGGGTCACGCCGCGCAGAATGAACGGCGCCACCGATGCCGGGAAATCCATGCCCTGAGCCAGACCGCAGGCCGCTACGGTCCCTTCGGCACGGGTACTGGCGCAGGCGTTGGCCAGCGTGTGACTGCCGACCGAATCGATCACGCCGGCCCAGCGTTCCTTGGCCAGCGGCTTGCCCGGCTCTGACAGGGTGGCGCGATCGATGATTTCGCTGGCGCCCAGTTGCTTCAGGTACTCATGCTCGGACACCCGGCCGGTGGACGCCACCACGCGATAGCCCAGCTTGCTGAGCAGCGCGATGGCGAAACTGCCCACCCCGCCATTGGCGCCGGTCACCAGCACTTCGCCTTGATCGGCGGTGACGCCGTTACGCTCCAGCGCCAGAATGCACAGCATCGCCGTGTAGCCGGCGGTGCCGATGGCCATTGCTTGCGCGGCAGTAAAGGCCTTGGGCAAAGGAATCAGCCAGTCGCCATTGAGCCGCGCCTTTTGCGCCAACCCGCCCCAGTGACTCTCGCCCACGCCCCAGCCATTGAGCAGCACCTGGTCACCGGCCTTGTAGTCGGGATGCGAGCTGACCTCGACCGTGCCCGCCAGGTCGATCCCCGGCACCATCGGAAACTTGCGCACCACCGGACTGCTGCCGGTAATCGCCAGACCGTCCTTGAAGTTCAGCGTGCTGTACGCGACCTTCACCGTCACGTTGCCTTCAGGTAACTGCGCTTCGCTGATCGGCTGCAGGCTGGCGTGGTAACCGTTGTCGTCTTTGTCGATCAAAATGCCGTTGAACATGGCTGCCTCTCACTCAATGGATTCAAATCCTCGCGCCTTGAAATAACACAAAGCAACACATTGCCCCACCCGACTTTGCGCCAACTCGCACATCCGCCAGGTAATTGTGAAGCGGGGGCGGTCCCCACTGACGCTGACGGCGGGCGACTGTCCATGCGCGGAAAAATCGGGCTGGCCCTGGGTCCGGTTTTACTGTTAAAAAACCGGCTCTGCCGTCCCTGCCCCGTTTCATCGTTCGGAGAACCGCTTCCATGAGTCAATGGCCTGACACCCGCATCCTTGACCTGCTTGGCATCGAATTGCCGATCATCCAGGCCCCCATGGCCGGCGCCACGACCTCAGCCATGGTGATCGCCGTGTGCAACGCG
Source organism: Pseudomonas sp. MG-9 (assembly GCF_018729515.1). Classification (NCBI taxonomy): domain Bacteria; kingdom Pseudomonadati; phylum Pseudomonadota; class Gammaproteobacteria; order Pseudomonadales; family Pseudomonadaceae; genus Pseudomonas; species Pseudomonas sp. MG-9. The sequence continues at coordinate 394,930 of NZ_JAHHZH010000001.1, read as the reverse complement.
GGCGGGTTGGGTTCGATGCCGGCGGCGATGCTGAGCACCGAGCAACTGCGCGAAGAACTGAAGACCATTCGTGAACAGACCCGCAAACCGTTCAACGTCAATTTCTTCTGCCATCAGCCACCAGCCGCCGATGAACAACGCGCGCGGGACTGGAAGGATCTGCTGGAACCGTACTACCACGAACTGGGCGTCGACTTCGATGCGCCGACACCGGTTTCCAACCGCGCGCCATTCGATGCGGCGGCGTGCGCCGTGCTGGAAGAATTTCGCCCGCCAGTGGTGAGTTTTCACTTCGGCCTGCCGGAGAAATCCCTGCTGGATCGGGTCAAGGCCACTGGCGCGAAAATCCTCTCGTCTGCCACCACCGTCGATGAAGCAGTGTGGCTTGAGCAGAATGGTTGCGATGCAATTATCGCCATGGGTTACGAGGCTGGCGGGCACCGCGGGATGTTTCTCAGCGATGACTTGAGCAGTCAGGTCGGCACCTTTGCCCTGGTGCCGCAGATCGCCGATGCGGTCAACGTGCCGGTGATTGCTGCCGGCGCGATTGCCGATGCCCGGGGGGTGGCGGCGGCATTGATGCTCGGTGCATCGGCGGTGCAGGTCGGCACCGCGTATCTGTTCACGCCAGAAGCGAAAGTCAGCGCCTCCCATCGCCAGGCGCTTCGCAGCGCCAAGGCAAGCGAAACCGCCGTGACCAACCTGTTCACCGGGCGCCCGGCTCGGGGCATTCTCAATCGGGTGATGCGCGAAATTGGGCCGATGTCGGACAAAGCTCCGGCGTTCCCGCTGGCCGGTGGCGCATTGATGCCGTTGCGCGCCAAAAGCGAAGCGCAGTTCAGTAACCTCTGGGCCGGTCAGGCATTTCCACTGGGCAAGGAACTGGACAGCGCCGAACTGACCCGGCAACTGGCGGAAGGCGCCCTGGCAAAACGGGTCCGCCGCTGATCTGCCACAGGGCGAGGCATGGCACAGCCTCACCCTGTCTTCGTCAGCACTTCCTGTTTAGCGGCATTTCGCTATATATTTCGCTATATAGCGTTAACTCTCGTATCGGGCAGTCCACTTCCAGCAATAACTGCCTTCTGCACTCGCCAATAATGGAGCTGTTACATGACCATTCGTGCCTCACGTTTTGCCCCCACCTGCCTGGCCTCTTTGCTGGCAGTGTTTACCTTGGGTGCCGCTCAGGCTGATGAAGTACAAGTGGCGGTTGCCGCTAACTTCAGCGCTCCGATCCAGGCGATTGCAGCTGATTTCGAGAAAGACACCGGGCACAAACTGGTCGCCGCCTACGGAGCCACCGGCCAGTTCTACACCCAGATCAAGAACGGCGCGCCGTTCGAAGTGTTCCTCTCGGCTGACGACACCACCCCGCAAAAACTGGAAAAAGAAGGCGACACCGTCAAAGGCTCGCGCTTCACCTACGCCATCGGCACCCTGGCCCTGTGGTCGGCGAAAGAAGGTTATATCGATGCCAAAGGTGACGTGCTGAAGAAGAACGAATACCAGCACCTGTCGATCGCCAACCCGAAAGCCGCGCCGTACGGTCTGGCCGCCACTCAGGTGCTGGAAAAACTCAAGCTGACGGAAGCGACCAAAGCCAAGATCGTCGAAGGCCAGAACATCACCCAGGCGTACCAGTTCGTGTCCACCGGCAACGCCGAACTGGGCTTCGTTGCGCTGTCGCAGATCTACAAGGACGGCAAGGTCACCGGCGGTTCGGCGTGGATCGTTCCAGCCAGCCTGCACGACCCGATCAAACAAGACGCGGTGATTCTGAACAAAGGCAAGGACAGCGCCGCCGCCAAAGCACTGGTTGAGTACCTCAAAGACCCGAAAGCCGCTGCGGTCATCAAGTCCTACGGCTACCAACGCTAAATGTCGCTCTCGAGTGCCGACTTCGCGGCGATCTGGCTGACCCTGAAACTGGCGTCCCTGACCACCGCCATCTTGCTGGTCGTCGGCACGCCGATTGCCTTGTGGCTGTCGCGAAGCCGTTCGTGGCTGCGCGGGCCGATCGGGGCAATCGTCGCCCTGCCCCTGGTGCTGCCACCGACCGTGATCGGTTTCTATCTGCTGCTGATGATGGGCCCCAATGGCGTTCTCGGGCAGTTCACCCAGTGGCTGGGCCTGGGCACCCTGACGTTCAGCTTCACCGGGCTGGTGATCGGCTCGGTAATCTATTCCATGCCGTTTGTGGTGCAACCGTTGCAAAACGCGTTCTCCGCGATCGGCACCCGCCCGCTGGAAGTAGCTGCAACCTTGCGCGCCAATCCGTGGGACACTTTTTTCAGCGTGATACTGCCGCTGGCGCGCCCCGGTTTTGTCACAGCGGCGATCCTCGGTTTCGCGCACACCGTCGGCGAATTCGGTGTGGTGCTGATGATCGGCGGCAATATTCCCGACAAGACCCGGGTGGTCTCGGTGCAGATCTACGACCATGTCGAGGCCATGGAATACGCCCAGGCCCACTGGCTGGCCGGGGCCATGCTGGTGTTTTCGTTTCTGGTGTTGCTGGTGCTGTACTCCAGCCGCAAGACTCGCGCGGGCTGGAGCTGATCAATGATTGATGCACGTATGAACATCACTTATCCGGGGTTCAGCCTGGATGTCGACTTGCACTTGCCGGGGCGTGGCGTGACCGCGCTGTATGGTCATTCCGGCTCGGGCAAAACCACCTGTTTGCGTTGCATCGCCGGCCTTGAACGCGCCCAGCAGGGTTTTATCCGGGTCAACGACGAAGTCTGGCAGGACAGCGAACGACGGATTTTTGTCCCGCCGCACAAACGTGCGCTGGGTTTTGTGTTCCAGGAGGCCAGCCTGTTTGCGCACCTGTCGGTGCTGGCCAACCTGCAGTTCGGCCTCAAACGCATCGCCAAGGCCCAGCGTCGGGTCGACATGGCGCAAGCCACCGAACTACTGGGGATCGGCCATTTGCTGGAGCGTCATCCGCAGCATCTGTCCGGCGGCGAACGCCAGCGAGTCGGTATCGCCCGGGCACTGTTGACCAGCCCCAGGCTGCTGCTGATGGATGAGCCATTGGCCGCCCTCGACAGCCAGCGCAAAAACGAAATCCTGCCGTACCTGCAGCGACTGCACGATGAGCTGGACATTCCAGTGCTGTATGTCAGCCACGCTCAGGATGAAGTCGCTCGGCTGGCCGATCATCTGGTGTTGCTCAGCGACGGCAAGGCCTTGGCCAGCGGCCCGATTGGCGAAACCCTCGCGCGCCTTGACCTGCCAATGGCGATGGGCGACGACGCCGGGGTGATCATCGAAGGCCAGGTCAGTGCCTACGACGCCGATTATCAGTTGCTCAGCCTGCAACTGCCGGCCACTGAAATGAACCTGCGCGTGACGCACGCGCCGATGGTCGTCGGTCAGACCCTGCGCGCCAAGGTGCACGCCCGCGACATCAGCCTGAGTCAGCACAACAGCGAGGCCAGCAGCATCCTCAATCGGCTGCCGGTCACCGTGGTCAGCGAGCAGCCGGCGGACAACACCGCGCATGTGCTGATTCGACTGGACGCCGGTGGCACGCCGCTGTTGGCGCGGATCACACGTTTCTCCCGGGATCAGCTCGGTATCCACCCGGGCCAGCATTTGTGGGCGCAGATCAAGGCCGTCGCCGTCCTGGCCTGAACCCGTTGGCACGACGGCAACGGCGCGCGGTCAATCGCTGTAACAAAGCGATTGACCGCCAAGGACCTCCGCCATGCCAGACACTGCGCCAGCCGACGTGCTCCCACCCGATCTGCATTACGTCGATGACACCCAACCCGGCCTCACCCGCAAAAAACTGCGCGGTAAATTCGCCTATTTCGATCCGGCCGGCCAGCGCATCACCGACCCCGACGAGGTCAAGCGGATCAACTCATTGGCGGTGCCACCGGCCTACACCGACGTATGGATCTGCGCCGACCCGCGCGGTCATTTGCAAGCCACCGGCCGCGATGCCCGGGGCCGCAAGCAGTATCGATATCACCCGCGCTGGCGGGAGGTGCGCGACGCCGATAAATACTCGCGCCTGCGGGAATTCGGCCTGGCGCTGCCAAAGTTGCGCAAACAGCTCGAAACCCTGCTGGCCGCACCGGGCTTCAGCCGCGACAAGGTCATGGCCACTGTCATCACGCTGCTCGACGCCACGCTGATCCGCGTCGGCAACAGTCAGTACGCGCGGGACAACCGCTCCTACGGCCTGACCACCCTGCGCAGCCGGCATGTCGAGGTCAACGGCAGCGCGATCCTGTTCCAGTTCCGCGGCAAGAGCGGCATCGAGCATCAGATCACCGTCAAGGACCGGCGCCTGGCGCGAATCATCAAGCGTTGCCTGGAGATTCCCGGGCAGAATCTGTTCCAGTACCTGGACGAAAAAGGCGAGCGACACACCATCAGCTCGCACGACGTCAACGCCTACCTGCAAACCCTCACCGGCGCCGACTTCACCGCCAAGGATTACCGCACCTGGGCCGGCAGCGCGCTGGCCCTGGCGGTGTTGCGCGAGCTGCAATGGGAATCGGAAGCCGAGGCCAAACGGCATGTGGTCGACATGGTCAAGAACGTGGCCAAACAGCTGGGCAACACTCCGGCGGTGTGCCGCAAGTGCTACATCCATCCGGCAGTGGTCGAGCGTTTCATGCTGGGTGCGCTGGCCGAACTGCCACGCCCGCGAGTGCGCAAGGGCCTGCGTTCCGAGGAGGTGGCACTGGCGATGTTTCTGGAGCAAATGATGGAGACGCCTTGATCGAGGCGGACAGCTGATCTAGGCTAGCCACCTTTCCCCTCTTCAGGACAACCGCAGACAGTGAACAATCCAGCCTTCTGAAAATGTAATCGCGGCACGCGCTGAATCGCGCCTGTCACTGTTCACGACATTTTTCGGAGGTGCCGATGACTCACGTCTCGCGTACGCCTGCCCTCGTCTCCCTGAATCAAACAGCTTTTCGGTTCGCCAATGGCGAGACGATTTTCAGCGACCTGAATCTGCAATTCGATCACCTGCACACCGCGATCGTCGGGCGCAATGGCGTCGGTAAAAGTGTGCTGGCCCGGCTGATTGCCGGGCGCTTGCAACCCACTGCCGGCAGCGTCACTTGTGCGGTCACCGTGGCCTATGTGGCGCAAACCTTCATCGTCGAACCGGGGCAGACCGTGGCCGACGCCACCGGCACCGCTGCCGCCCTTCGCGCACTGCAACGCCTGCAGCGGGGCGAGGCATCGGAGGAAGATTTCGACACCCTTGGCGAACGCTGGGATCTGCCCGAACGTCTGCGCCAATGGCTGGATGACGCCGGCCTGCCGGACATTGCCCCCTCGGATCTGACTCAGTCGCTGAGCGGCGGCCAACAAGCCCGACTGGCGCTGATCGACGCCTTCCTGAGTCCGGCGCGCCTGCTGGTGCTGGATGAGCCGACCAATCATCTGGACGCCGCCGGCCGGCGCTGGCTGATGAGTGAGCTGCAACGCTGGCGCGGCGAATTGATCGTCGTCAGCCATGACCGGCAATTGCTTGAGCGCATGCAGCGTATCGTCGAGCTGACGCCATTGGGCGTCACGGTGTTCGGTGGCAACTTTTCCACGTATCAGCAGCAGCGGCAGATCCATCAGGCGGCGGCGCAAGCGACGCTCGATCAAAGCCGAACCGAACGCCGCCGGGAACAGCAGCGCCTGAAAAGCGAGCACGACACCATTCAGCGCCATGCCGCCCGCTCCTTGCGCAACGCGAAAACCGCCAATGTCTCGGGCTTGGAACGCGCCAGCCTCAAAGGCGCCGCACGGCAGATCATGGGGCATGTGCGTCATGGTCATCAGCAGCGCAAGTCGGAACTCGACGCACGGGTGCGTGACGCCTACGCCAAGGTGCTCCCGGACGATGCAGTGATGATGAACCTGCCCGGCAGCGCAGTGCCCACGTCGCGCAATATCTGCACCTTGATCGACGTGCGCCTGCCATGGCTGCGCACGCAGGCGCTCAACCTGACGCTGAGCGGCCCCGTGCGCGTTGCGGTCAATGGTCCCAATGGCTGCGGCAAATCGACCTTGCTCCGACTGCTCGCCGGCGAACTGCGCCCCGTCAGCGGCGAATGCACCACCCATGTTCCGGTGGCCTATCTGGACCAGCAGCTAAAATTGCTGGACGACCACCTCAGCGTCATCGACCAACTGATTGCGCTACAGAGTCCGTTGAGTGAAAGCGAATTGCGCAGCCATCTGGCGCACCTGCAACTGGACGCGCAACGGGTCACCCGACCGAGCGCATCACTGAGCGGTGGCGAACGCTTGAAAGCAGCGCTGGCGGTGGCGTTGTGGCGCCAGACGCCCGCGCAATTGTTGCTGCTTGATGAGCCGAGCAATCATCTGGACCTGGCTTCGGTACAGGCTTTCGAACAGGCATTGCAGACGTTTCCCGGGGCGATTGTCGCGGTTTCCCACGACCCGGACTTTCTGCAGGCCTTGAAACCGACGCATCGCCTGGATTGGCATCATGGGGATTGGCGGTTGCAACCGACGAACTGACTGTCTATTTTTTGCACGATTGGCCAAGGCTTCTATAGTTGATCTGACACCTATTCGCTGTGGTGACGCCATGGAAGACATTTTTGTCGTGAAGCGCTGCAACAAGATCATCATTCACGGTCGCCGCGCCGGAGAAAGCCTGCAGGAACCCGCCGAGGCCAGCAGTTGGTATCGAATCAACGACACCCGCACTGGTGGCTTCATCGGTGATGGCTACGACCTTGAGGAAGAGGCCCGACGCGAATGTCGCCGGCTCAATGCCGCCAGCACGCCACTGCCGGCACGCCAGTCCAGCGGCTGATACAAGGGCAGGCCGGGTCTATACTCAATTCAGCTGACGGACCAGCGCCCCAACGGCGCAGTGCTCGCAGCCCGCGGGCTTCTTGCTGCCTCTCAACGGTTTGTCTGAACGGAGGTGTTCCATGTCCGAAAAAGAGTCCATCACCACCCTCCTCACCCTGCTCGACTCCCGTCAGGCGCGCCTTGCTGCGGCCTGCAAGGAGATCGCCGACTGGGTCGATCACCAAGGCGGGCACCCGACCGCCCTGCGCATCCGTGATCGCCTGAACGACATCGAAAAAGACACGCCGCTGATCCGCAGCACCCTGTCTGCGCTGCAACCGGTCGAACGGCCACTGCCTCGTTTCAGATGATTGCAGCGATAAACGACAGTCAGCCGGCGTACCACCTGGCCGATGCACCGAACGCCCCGGGTCGTGGGAGGTCATAACCTGTACACGTCACCCAGGAGAGGGTTCATGGTTATCCATTTCAAAACAGACGGACATCTGGCTTGTGGTCACAAGGGCAGCAACCTTGCCTCGAGCCAGGAACTCAACCGCGTCAAATGCCGCAGCTGCCGCAACACCGAAGCCTATAAAGAAGCGCGCAAGACCCAGCGCAACGCCGCACGCCGCGTCGCTCGCCATGCCAAAGCCGATCACGGTGCCTCGAACTGGCGCTCGGAATGGATCGAACGATTGACCGCACTGGCTGGGCCGCAGCGCCTGCCACGGGGCTTTTACGGGCAGGCGTTTGTCTAGAGTCGTCACAGACAGTTCAACACCGTTTTTTACAGTCACCCGAGCCTGAACTGAGCCGGACTCCCAGTCAGCCCCCTTGAAGCCCTGGTCTAAACCGCCGGGGCTTTTATGTCTGGAGACGCTGGATCGTCTGGGCAGCCTTGGAATTGGCCGACGCGCCCTCATAACACTGGCTATACCCACTGTCACCGAGAGGAAGCACAGATCATGACCGGACAAACCGAAACCGCCATTCTCGCCGGCGGCTGCTTCTGGGGCATGCAAGACCTGCTGCGACGCTATCCCGGCGTGCGGCACACCCGAGTCGGCTACAGCGGCGGTGATGTACCGAATGCCACCTACCGCAATCACGGCAACCACGCCGAAGCCATCGAGATCGTCTTTGATCCGGCCGTGATCAGCTACCGGCAGATCCTCGAATTCTTCTTCCAGATCCACGACCCGAGCACGCCCAACCGTCAAGGCAATGACCGTGGCCCCAGCTATCGTTCGGCAATCTATTACCTCAACGAGCAGCAACGCGACATCGCCGAAGACACCGCTGCCGACGTTGACGCTTCCGGTCTGTGGCCGGGCCGTGTGGTCACCGAAATCGCACCGGCCGGGCCATTCTGGGAAGCGGAACCTGAGCACCAGGACTACCTGGAGCGGATCCCGAATGGCTACACCTGCCATTTCATTCGCCCGAACTGGAAGCTGCCGAAGCGCGGCTGATAAAGCACTTCACGCGCGGCGTTGGCCTCAATCAAAGGCCAGCGCCGAACGTCTCCGATTTACCGCATTTACACCATCCTCCTGTATCGCAAAAAGATCCCCGGATGACTGCGCAGACCCTGCTTGCGCACATCCTGAATCGATCATTTTGGCCAGCCCGCCGTAGCACAGTTCAAGCGCTAAAAGATGAACATACGTTCATCGCAAGCATGGCTCAATGCGTCTAGCCTGCGGGTTCCGACATAGTGACTACAGGAGTACCCCACCATGTTCTCGCATGAAAGCCTCCCGCTGATTGCCATTTTCATCATCATGCTGCTGTGCGTGATTGCGGCATTTCTGCACCCGGTACACGCGCTCTTCAGTTGGCTTCGCAGGCGCAAGGAAAGATCAAACGCCCGGACTGCAGAAGACGTCGATTCGCGCTGAAGGTTTGCCCTGAAAAGCCCGGATACGTCCGGGCTTTTCATGTTCTGTCTGGACCGCAGAAGCGAAAAAGCCCAGCGCGAGGCTGGGCTTGGTCTTTTCTTCAACGTTACGAACATCCGGGCCTTGTAGCCGTGAGGATGGGAAGTGAGCGACTTATGCCAGCGCTCTCTCGTGCTCGCTTTCATGGACATAAATCCATGAAATTCCCGATGGAGAGTTCTGGTCGACGCGCATCAGCGCCGAATCGACCTTCTTTTTGGTAATTCCATCTTTGACGAGATCGAATACCGCCAGGAAGAAATCCCCAGGAAGCGGTGTGATCGAGAGATTGGTGATGTGCGATTCAGGGCTTCCGGCACGTTTGCCATACAGACCCCAAAGTCGCTCCCAGTAGTCCGCCCGACTCATGATCTGACCGTCGGTGAGCACCACTCGGAACTCGCTCGACAGCGCATCGTACAAGGGCTTGATGGCGCCTTCCGATTGGGAAGAGACGCCGCGCGACCACGGAAAGAAGAGATTGTACCAACGGTACACCTCGGCTTTGACGAGAGCGGTTTTATCTGATGTCGAGAGTGTTGGGTTGATTGCCATCTGTGTTCTCCTTAACACGCTGAAGGTGGCGGGTTTTGCGTTACAGACTGGAAGTCTGGATACCCATCGCCTGGGCGATGCACCGCGCCTTGATCAAGATCCATCCTGAAATCGGCGTCGCTGGGTCTAACTCGGATTATCGCTTCAATGACTGCTTGATATCTCCCACGACGTTATCGACCAGACCACAAACGTAGTCCCTTGCCAGTCGGATTGCATTGAGAACTGACCAACGGTTTTGAGTGCTCCGTTCGGCTTCACGCCGAATGAAAAACATAACCGACCCCTGATTTACACCACAGGACTTATGTAACCCGACAATGCGCCGATACCTTGCAGCGGCACGGAAGCACCCCTTACTCCATAGAAGGCAGGAACCTGAACAATGTTGGAACACATCTGGCGCAGCATCCATTCCCCGGGCTACTTTCCCAACGTACTGGAGTGGATGATCAATATTCTCTTCAACCCGTTCATGGTGATTATGTGCCTGATGGTCGGAGCGCTGGCCGGTAAATGGTGGAGAGCCATCCCCTACGGCAGCCTCACGTGTTATGTGGTGTTCCTGAGCCGGTCGTCATTCTATCGGTGGGGCAGCATTTTCCCCGAAGCCGGCCTGCCCGCGCTATTCATTGATGGTGCACTGCTTGCCCTCATCGGTTTCTATTTGAAAGGCGTACTCAGAACCCGCTCACAAGCAAAACCCGAAGGCCATTGGCTGCGTCGGCTTTATCAAAGCCTGAAGGTCGTCATGCTGACAGTCATGGTGCTGTTCTGGGTACTCGTCGTGCTGATTGTCGTGACCCTCACCGTCTCGATCGCTACCCAACCGTCAGTGGTGCACTGACCAGCTACTGCCTGCCAGGGTCCCGATCAGACAAATCGGGATCAAGGATCGCCGGAAACTGCGCCTGAAAACGAAGTGAGTTGCGGACCACTGTCAAAAATTGCGACCCAGAAACAAACAAGGGTTTGCATCAGCTTTCGCCAGCAAACCCTTGATTTTAGATGGTGCCCGAAGCCGGAATCGAACCGGCACGCCCTTACGAGCGGGGGATTTTAAGTCCCATGCGTCTACCAGTTTCGCCATTCGGGCGGTAGCGCGGTGTACAGCTCAAATCAGTCGACCAGCGAACCGGACAGTGTTGAGCCTTGTGAAGCAGAGCGGGAAATATATACATCACGTCCCGGTGAAGCAAGCTCACAGCGGCTGATTTCAAGACTAAATCTTGCAGCGCAATGAAAACAAAAAAGCACCGTAAATCATGGATCTACGGAGCTTGCTTATAGTGGAGGTCGAGCTCGGAATCGAACCGGCGTAGCGGATTTGCAATCCATCTATAAATCTCTATAGATCAATAGGTTAGCACTATTTTCGTTCCGCAAGCTACTAATTTTTGAGAGGCTACAGCCCGCATAATCCGCGGCCAGCGGTTTTGGATGCGGAACACTGTTTTGCACCGCTCGATGCATATCGCCGCCTCATCCTGGCCCGCCGGCCGCACCTCGATCACTGTATATAAAACCAGCTATCAACAAGATATCCCCATGGATCCCCTCTACATAGAGGACACCGACAATTGGATCGGTAGCCCTACGCCGCTCGAAAGCTGCAGGCATCAGCTCCAGATATGTAAGAGTGTAAGAGCGAAATCCAGGAACTGACCATCGACGCACGGTCAAAGCAAATGATGCCACCCGGCGGGCAACCGATATCAAAATCAAAAGCAACTGGGAGTTGATGGCAAAGGACAATTGGCGGCGGCCTGGGTCAGTTGATTTTGCGCCAGTTCGGATGTCGCGATCTTTTTCGGTTACATGCATCACTTTCACCAGGCGAAAAAAAGCCCGCTTGATGGCGGGCATACTTTTCAGCAAAACAAACTAATAAATAACCATTCAAACAATTTTCAGACTCACTTCAATCAGCCTTCAGAACATCCGTACATTTTGAAACAAACCACGAAATCAATCACCATCATGACTATTAATGGACGGGAACTTTTGTCGACTTAGATATCACGGAAGCGCTATCCGGCTTGATTCGACCGGCTATGCGCTTACCATAATTTCTGAATGGAGTTTCCACAAACCTGAACATCAGCTCTACCAATACCATGAAGACAATCAAGCTGACGCCAGCCAACAAAATTGCCAACGTATTATTTTCTTGTCCGGTGGTAAGCAATACACGACCCGTGACAAAAAAGAAAGTCAGATGTAACAAGTAAACGGTATAAGAGCGCGACCCCAGATAAGACAACGCCCTTCCAACCAATGGAAAATTAAGTCCATCACTATCCATAATAGCGAAAACAACGAGAATCACGCAACACGCTAACGGGATCGTTTGAGCACCAATGAAACCGGATACCGGAAACAAATACCCCAACGCAACTGGAATACAGAAAGCCAATAGTGCGAGACCTACTACTTTCCCAAGGACCTTGGTAAAGCGTATTTTCTTTATATGAGGAGATACGCATGCCAACAGAACTCCACAACAAAGCCCGTCAACACGAATGAACCAAAAAAGGTTAGGAATAACGGAGAATGCTAGCTCAATCCCCACCACGCCTACAATGGCGAGTATTGCAAGCCGCCGTCTCGTCAAAACGACCAACGCCATAAGAGGGAATATTATATAGAACTGCTCTTCAAGTGAAAGGCTCCAGTAGGGCTCCAACATCCCAACGCTTACACCATTAACTAGCGCATGAAGGAGATATAGATTGAATACATTAAACAGCGCAGCGAATGCCGCCTTTAACATTACAAATAGATTCTCCCCATATACCAAATGTGAAAGCGCGGTGGATACAGTGATACACACAATAGCAGCCGGCAACAACCTGAACGCTCGGCGAACCCAAAATCTATACAAAAACAATCTCGCCGGCTCATTTATGTCTCTATTATCGAGCTCGCGAAATATTGACATTGCGATTACATATCCGCTAATGACAAAGAACAAATCAACCCCAATTTGAAAATGATAACCACTGATGAGCGGCTGAAATTTTAGCCAAGAAAAAAGAACCTGCCCATGCGACACTAAAACAAGTAGAACAGCAACAGCTCTTAGTCGCTCAATGTCTTGATTCACATGTCCGTTATCTGGTTGCCTCCCAGATTTACTAGCTAAAAGCTTGGCATTAAAAAAATCACGCATGATTCCCCCTCCCCAAAAAGGGGGAAATTTACGCGATAGTTTTCAAAATTGAAACAATTTGATCGATAAAATGTACAATCTGACACATTGCTATAGCCGCTGCGGCTTAGCGATACTATAGCGCGCATCGAGTCATTCAAAATGTGCCGGCACGAGTGCACGAACGTAGGCTTGGCAAGCCTGAAGCGCAATCAGTCCTCGGTCGCCTTCATTGGTGATGGCGACAATTCGTTGAGCATGCGCCGGGTCAAGTCGGGCGCGTACGGCCGCATGATCCACGCCGCCGGCGCCGGCGGTGGCTGGCACCCCGCTGCCTTGGGCAGTAGCGGTTGAGTCGAGGAGGACAGACAGCCGCAGATCAGAAGTGGCAAGGCGATCGCGCAGGCGATCTTGGTCACGTTGAGCATCACTCATTTTCCTGAAGTGGGTTTGTTCACTGGCTGCCAGCCGCTGCTCGAGCGCCAGGCGTTTGTCCTGCTCGGCCTGCTGCGCGGTGGCAGCGGCTTGGGTCATTTGATTGAGGGTTTCGGCGTGCTGCCGGGCCTGCTCGGCCAGTTGCTTGCCGTAGCGCCAGTCCTGAAACTGCCAGGCGCCGCCGGCGCCGATAAGCACCAGCACCACCGCTCCTATAAACTGCCACGGGATTGCTATTGGCATTGTTCATCCTCCCAGTCAGGCAGATCCACGGTCTGCCCAGCCAGCGCGTGCGTGCAATCGCCGAGAAACTGAATGCGGCCGTCGGTCACGAACGAATGGCAGACCCTCTCCCCGTCAGACCACAGATAGCGCACTAGCACCGAAGGCGTGAACGTTGGTCGCTCCAGATTTCCGTTCCAACCCCAGCGCGGTTCCGGGCCTGGTCCATGCATGATTCGGTGCACCATGTCGCAGCCCGGGCATTCGAAGCACAGGCTTCCCTCCTCGGTTGTCGCCAGCGCGCGCGACAACCTGCGAAAGGCCGTCATGGGACGTCCTTGAAGAAGACGTGCCCGCCAAGCTTGAGGGTCTGCTTCGCCTTCGACGCCCAGGCCGGTGACTTGATTCTGGTGGCGTAATAGTGCGTGGCGCCGCCGGTGGGATCTGGCACCTTACCGTCGATCACCTGGTCAGCAGCGATCCGACATTGCGCCAGCTCGCGAAACGGGATTTTCTTCACGCCAATCAGGAACTGATAGTTCGGGTCGGTCTTGTTCCAGCAGCTGAACTGGTACTTTGCCTGGCAAACGCCGACATAGCCTTCCCCCCACCATGAACGGTTTTTGCCGTCGTTTACCCGGTTGCGAATAGTCCACGCCACCGCAATCTGGCCGGACAGGCTTTCTCCACGTGCTTCGCCCCAGAGTGTTCGGGCCAGGATGTCTCGATCGTTGTCAGTTACTAGCATCGCTTTTCTCCAGACAAAAAAAATCCGCCCGTGGGCGGATGTAGATTCATTGCGTATTAGCCTTGTGAGGGTGACTCGTAGACCACACCGTCATGTGTCCACTTGCCATCCCAACCTAAAACGCCGTCGTCGAAGGGAATCGCTGTCATGTCCTCGGGAAGTGACCACTCGGTTTCACCATCCCATTCAGCGGTGTTTATCCACCGTCCTGCTTGCAACATCACGTATGCAGCCATTATGTGTACTCCCAGATGATCATCACGCCCGGCGCACCCGGGCCGCCGTTGAATGGGCCGCTTGATGGGCCGGCAAGTGCACCGGTGCCACCAGAGCCCTTGATGGTTGCAGTTGTGCCGTTACCAAAACCGCCGGATGGGCCAGGGCCATACTGTGAGGGAGCACCTTGTACGTTGATGATCGCGGTAGCTGAAACGGCAACCGTAGCCTGCGCGATGAAGCCTGTCGCGGTAACGATGTTCCCACCAACCACGTTGATGCCACCCTGAGTGGCACCACCGCTTGAGCCGGGCGGCGTGAAACCTACGCCTGCCGCACCACCAAATCCGCCACTGGCACCAATCAAGCCGCCTAAGCTTGTAGACCCACCGGCAACTGCCACTCCACCGCCAGCGCCACCATTACCGATGGTGATGCTCTGTCCGTAAAAGCCTGAAGTGAACCGTCCCTTTGCATAGGCTCCGCCGCCGCCATGGCCACCTGCGGAAACTTGGCCAGCACCTGCAGCGTTCGCCCCACCACCGCCACCTCCACCACCAAGTGCCTCGACGATGATGGAGTTGGTGCCTGGTGTTGGTATGTACGTACCAGAAGTAGTGATAACCCGCACATTCAACAAACGCCCCGGCGTTTGCGCGAGGTACCGAACAGCCTGCAGCAACTGAGTCTGGTCTGCCTCGCTGGGCGTCATGCCTGCCGCCACGATCACATTGAGCAGCTCATACGTCGCGGCGTTACCCCACGCAGCCGGAATCAACGATCCCGGCGTACCCGTCAGTGGGTTTTCATCAACAAACGCTCCATTAACCAGCCCAACGCCAGGCACACTTTTTGGAAAGTCCACGTTCTTACCCCTTAGTCATAATTGATGTGCACAACGGTGTGCGCCGGCGCCGGCCTGCGAATTGAGCATTCAAGCGGATTACCCGGATTGGTACCGAAACGCTCCCCCCAGTAGCTGGCACCGAACCTTCTGCCCAGCCGCTGACGCCCGCCGGTGTTGAGCGTCCACATAAACTGGGCGTTCCAAGTGCCAAAATGAGCGAGCCCAAAACGAGAACGCCCCATACGGGGCGCTCTGTGCTCAGTGATAGTGGCGTCGGGGTAGCCTTGGCTCACGGCGATGTCGATGAAATAAGCCCGGCTTTGCCCGCCGACCTCCACTAGTCGCCGGCGTACCGCCAATCTTCGATCCTCGAACGCTGGGTTCGGCCCCAGGCAAGGGTCCGGCAGGTTCATAACCGCTTCCCAATCCGGTACCAGCTCGCTCACGCTGGCAGGGTCCATTTCGTTGAGTAAGTCCACCGCGCGTGCATCAAGGCGCGAAAACTCCAGCGATACGCCTGCCAGCACCAGATCAACCTCCGGCACGAGCCCCGGGTCCCAAGCAGGCCCTTGGGGTAGCAGTCCGCGAAGCTGCTGTAGATATTGCTCAGCGGTTCGCGCTACAGCCATGTGACACCCCCGAAGGTCAGCAGCTCATTTGTCGCAGCAGTGACGTCTGCGCCCGGCAAGGTCAAGGAGTGGTCTGTTTCCCCAGCCGCACCGCTGATGGCTTCTCGAATGTGGCTGATCAATAGCTTGTCGCCCAACCCGGCTTCACGCTCATGTAAGTCTTTCAAACTGGACGTGATCGCAGCACGAACCGCAGTGGTATCGGGAACCGGGTGAATGCGGTAAAGCACCGGTTTCTCCGCGGGAGCGAGGACATACAGTTCAGCGGTGACAGGCCGAAGCGGTTCGATGTAATCCTTGAGTTCCTGCAACTGAACCGGATTTGGTACCGGTACCGGATCGGTGTCGCGCATCACAAATAATCCGACGGTACCGGGCCCCATGTAATTACCCCGGCACCAGGCGCGAGTGACGCCGGGGAACTCAAGCGCCCAAGTTTCGTAATCGTCCACTGATCCGCCGTGCGGAATGACTCTGTAGGAACGAATCACCCGGACGCGCAGCGACTCCACACTTTCCTTGGCGATGCCACCGGTTAAACCCGGAGCGTTTACAGTGAAAGCGTTAGTCACTCCCTCGACTGGTTGCACCAATGTGAGCGCAAGACCCGCGTCAGCGTTTCCGAGCGCACCGGCATCCACGGCTTCGATAGTTGTGTTATTCGTACCAGCGACAGTGGTCACACCGGCAGTCACCCGATACATCCGTCCATCCCCGGCCTGTAGCACTAAATCAACATCCACGACCGCGCCGGCGGTAGCACTAAAGCTCACGCTGCCCTCCGCGGGCTGAGCAACATTACGGGGCTGATTCAGACGCAGCGCGGCAATTCGTTCGAGGGTTTCTTCGTCGGCCTTGTCCGGCAGGATTTGCTCGACAATCCAGTTGAGATAACCGTACAAGCCGTAGGCTGTACCGCCCATTGTTCTCGCCAGCACCTGAGCATCGGAGCGCCGGAGCGCGTCGCTGGCCAGATCACTCTGGGTGCGACTGATGAGCACCGGCAGTGAAGGTGTGTCAAACGGCATAAATCACCTGCCAGGAAGAGTTGGGTTTGATTTCAACGCGGTCGCCGCCGGGTATGGTCAGGATGACGACCAGGTTCAGCCGACTGATATCGTGTTTCTCGCTGGCGATCTCGATCGCAATGACGTGACCATCATCGAGCAGCCACTGAAGCGCCTCATTGGCGTAGAACTCGGCGTCACGCTGAGTGGCATCGGTGAGTTTTACCCGGCGCAGCAGCCACAAGCGCGAGCCAATGCGGTCATCGGCGATGGTTGGGTAACTGTCTCCCCACCAACCGAACAGCTCTTCATCGTCTACCGGGTCATCGGTCATCGCGCGGCGCCAGGTGAAGAGACTGATCAGCACGGCGCGGGTCAGCACGTCCTTGCGGTTGTCAGAAATAATCATCAAGCCCCCGCTGCGGGCGGGCCGCTGTTGCCGCTGCCGGCCTGAACGTTGGTGTGGACGTGCTCAATCTGGCTGACACCGCCTGCGATTTGGTCACCCGTGGAAACAATCTTGCCGGTCTGATTGATCACCGGCGTATCGAAGTTCACCGCCGTAGCGGCTTTGATGTTCAGCGTGTTGGTTTCGATGTCGATGATCCGGCCGCGCTTGAAGTGCACCTTGTCACCTTCGTCTGTGTAGATGGCCACCTCACCGGGCTTCAGTTCCTTGATCCGGTACCGGCGATCTGCGGCGACCACCACCACAGCGTGGGAGCGATCGCCACTGAGAAACATCGTCAGTACCTCGGCGCCGGACAACGGGTTGCTGGTGAACCCGTAGGGTTCGAAATGCTCCACCGAGTCCTTCACTTCGCCGGCAGTCAATCTGACCTGCAGCGTCTGCATCATTTTCCCGGCAGCCGCCAGCAACACCGTGCCGCGTGCCATCATGCTTTTCAGGCTCATTTTTTTGGCTCGTAGTCTGCAGGGATGAGGTATTCGAAGTTGTCGCCCTTGCCGCCTTTCTTCAGCTTGCGGTTCTTGTGCGGATCATGCGGTTCAGGCTCGAATCCGTCCGGCGGGCCGACTTCCATTTTCGTGATCATCCCGCTATCAGTGAGGGTGTAGGTCACGCGGGCGATGAGCATGATTCGGTCGAAACCGATGATCGGATCGATCACGCGCACCAGTGCGTTGTGCTTCCACAGCGCACCATTAGATTGCCGCCAGCCCTGAACGGTATAGGTCGTGGTGAGCGCCTTGCCCATTCGGCTACCGCGCTCCCAGTTCGCCCGGGCCTGTGCCAACTCGTTGGTCATCTGGCCGGATTCTTGGATGATCATCACGCGCTTGCGCGTCATGCGAGGATCGGCGACCACGGCCGAGATCTCAGCCGCCTGTTCGCCGAATTCTTCGTCGGTCCCAGTCTTTTGCCCGAGCACTCGGTATTCGGAAAATACCGCCGAGAAGTCCAACGATGCGTCACCGGCCAAAATGTTCTTCCCCACCTCCAACGTGTCGAAGGCGCGAACTTCGCTACCGGGCTTGGCCAGCACAGCCATACCCTTGGCGTCGTCCGTGGAGAACACCCGGAAGAGCGTCAGCAGTCGGTCGATGGATTCGAAGGCCGTTTCGCCTGGCTCTATCGTGTGATCCGACAGCTTGGCGCCTTCGGGAATCTCACTACGCACCCTGATGCCATAGGGCGAAGCCAGCGCCTTGACGATCGCCAGCACGCTCTGGTTGTTCCACTGCCCCGGCTTGTTGACCGCCGCGCAATCCACCAGGTCAGCGGTGAGCGAGCGACCACTGATGGTGGTGGTTATTTGCTGGTGGTCATAGCTGATCGGCGTGGCAAACACCCAACCGGTCAACACCAGGTCATCACCAATGCGCACCTGACACTTCGCCCCCTGCTTCAGCGGCAACGGTTCGACTTGTCCGGGCCACTTCCAGGTGACGCTGAGGTTGAACGAGCGCGCTTGATCTTCCAGCCCGGCGGTGATTTCTACGGATTTCCAGCCGGAGTAATCCAGGCCGTCAACCGTAAGGCTGACAGCATTCATGTCTTCCATCGGTTACCTCTGGGCGATTTTGATCGGACGCGCAGGCACGAACCCCGGATGCCGTAAGCGGTTGCGCTGGACCACTTCGTTTTCGCGGGTGGCATCACCGAAGCGACGGTAGGCAAGCACCAATGCCGACAGGGTTTCGGGCGGAGTGATCTCCACCAAATGCACGCCAGACTCTGCGACGGCAGTCAGATGTTTGACGATGGTCTGGCGCAATGTGTTAAGCACCATGTAGTGCTCGGGATCGGCCTTCATCGAAGCCTGGAAAATCGCTTCATTTAGGTTGTCGCGAAGCTCGATCACGTCGTCAGCTACGGGGACCTCCGGCCGCACGATGGGCTGCACGGCCTGCTGGTCCACCGACGGCGCGGCGGCAGTGGATACCGGCTGTGACGCTACAGGCATTTCACTGATGATCAGGGCCACCTTTACCAACAGAGCGTCCTGCACAAGATCGGCAGTGGCCTGAGATGCGGCCGCCGCATCGACGCCACCGGCTTGGCTGATGGTGTTGATGCTGGCCACCGCCTCGGTTTGCTGCGTCGCGGTGGCCACCGTGTTGCGGTAGCTTGAGCCCGTGTCATCGCCAAGGTAGTCATCCACCGAGAACTCGCTGAAGTAGCTGGAGAACAGCGAAGACAGGGAGTCCGGCGCATTCATCACGGACCGGACGAACTCGGTCAGGTTGGTGAAGGTACCGACGATGGTTGAAAACTGCTGCTGGATCACCGTGTACACACCCGACAGGCTGTTGCGTAGGCGAGCCAAGCCGAGCCGGGCCTGGTCTACCTTCGCCATGGCCGACTTGTATCGGGCCAGCGCCGAGTCCAGCAGGCTGTCCGAAGCCTTGACCACCTGCTGCTGACTGTTGACCTTGGCCGCTGGAAATTTCAGCGGGGTGTCGGGGTAGAACGTCACTTCAAATGCAGCCATCCCGCCGGACTTGAAGTCGTGGGTCAACTCACCCTCGCCCGCCTTGACCTGCATTCGGCCCAACCAGGGGTGTAACAGCTCGCCAGCGCCTGGCGTCTGGATTGCCTCCATGAACTTGTCGCGGCGTTCAAAACAATCATCGCCAATAATCCAGCACACCAGTCGATGCACTTGGGACTGCTTGCCCAACTGCTCGAAGTACGGCTCATCGCGCTGAGGGAATTCGTGAAGCTGCCCCTTCATGCCAACCGGCACCGACGCCTGCGGGACCAAAAAGCTGATTCCCCGAAACGAGGCCGGCAACATCAGATCACGCCATGTCTGATCCATTCGCTACTCCCTCATGACACCAACGGTTCGCGTGCCCACCTTCGGTTTGATTTTTAAACCGGGCTGATTTGTTTTTGGCTGATCGACGGTGGTGCCAGGTGGTGCACCGTTCAGGTTGATGGTCAGCTCTCCATTGACCTTCTGAGAGTTCGCCGCGGCTGTTTGTTGGAGCAGGCTGCCTGACGGCGGCAACTGAGCAGGTGCGCGAAGTAGCTGGTTATTGTCGATCCCAAACGCCTGGTTGTTGAGTGACTGGCGTCCTTTGGCAACCTGAGTGGCGTCCGCCTGCAACAGCGCCCCCGTGCCGCCGCCGACACCCGCATTGCGCTTTGTCTGCTCTTCGGCGAAGTTGTGGGCGACATTGGTCGCCTTCTTGATGAGCCCTTCCCCATCGGCATCCATGCCGAGCATTTTCATCATTGGCTCAAGAATGGGCCGCACCCGATCCCAGAGCTTTTTGAAGAATCCGACGATGGGCTCCCAGTTGTTGATGATCATGCCCAACGGCGTCCAGTCGAACAGGTCACCGAGGAATTTCATCACCGGCGTGGACACGGCATAGAGCACGTCCCAGATGGCCGAGAACAGTCCAGTCAGCGGCTCCCAGTTCTTAACGACCCAGGCCATAGGCGTGAACTGCCACGCCAACTTGATCCATTCCCAGAACACCATGGCCGGACGGCGCACTCGCTCCCACATCCTTTCGAAGAACGGAGCCACCGTTTTCCAGTTGGCGATCAGCAACCCTGCCGCTAACGCGATTAACCGAACGATGATTCCGACCGGCGACATAGCCATAACTGTGCTGAGAATTTTGGTCGCCATCACTGCACCCATCACCGCAACGCGCAGGACTCCGAACGCAATTCCCGCCCCCAGCACACCACGGATGACACCAGGATGTTCTGCCGCCAGCTCGGACATTCTTGAAATGAGCGGGCCAAGTGTTTCCATGATGTCGTTTAGTGGCGGCAGCAATGCGGCACCGATCTCAATACCAAGACGGGTGACCCGGTTCTGCAGCAGTTGCATCGCGTTGGCCGTGGTTTTCGACCGGGCTTCATATTCCTTTTCCATGGAGCCGGCGAATTTGCCTTCCTTGCCAACCGCCGCGAAGCTGGTTTTCAGCAGGTCCAAGTTGGTCAGCATCGGCGCGATTGCTGTCACAGACTCGGTGCCGAACAACTCAGTCAGTAGCCCTGCCTGCTTCGCCGGGTCTACCTTGGCAATGCGGTTAAGCACATCCTCAATCGTGCCCTGCGCGTCCTTTTGCATGCTCTTGGCGACCTGCTTCACGTCGAGCCGCAGAGATTTGAAAGCCTGCGATTGCTGCTTTGTGGCCGCGCTGCCTTTCGTCAAGGCCAGCATGAAGTTCTTCATGCCCGTGGCAGCTACTTCGCTCGGCACACCAACACCCGCGAGCGTTGCGCCCATCGCCGCCAGTTGCCCGGCACTCAAGCCGGCGACGCCACCCAGCGCACCGACCCGAGTAACGATATCGGCGACCTGAGCCGCCGAGGAGGGACCTGTGTTGCTGAGGTAGTTGATCTTGTCCGCCAGCGTCACCACCTCAGCCTGGCTCAACTTGAAGGACGTCCGCCACTTGGCCATCATGTCGCCGGATTGGTCGGCCGTCTGGTCAAACGCGATACCCATCTTCACGGCGTCTTCAGCGAACTGCTTGAGCTCTCCGCGAGCAAAGCCGGCTTGCCCGCCCGCCGCAACGATGGATGCGATGCCGCTGGCGGCCATCGGCATCTTCTCGGACATGTCGAGCACGTCCTTGCCCATCTGCTTGAACTGCTCCGGCGTATCGAAATCAACAACCTTTTTCACGTCGGCCATCGAAGATTCAAAGGCCATTGCCGCCTTGGCACCCGCGATGAAGGGCGCCGCGAACGCGCCTCCCTGCACGATATCGCTGAACCCTATTTTGCCGAGCCCCGAACTGTTCATCTGTTTGCGGAAGCCGGCAACGTTCTTTGCGGCGCCCTTCAGCGTCGGCGACAGCTTGTCGACGCCGGTGATCAACGCCTTGAGCTGGAACTTATCCGCCATCACTGCACCTGCTGGGTTGTGTTGATGCGCTGAGCGTGCCTCAAGGATTCAAGGAGCACGTCCAGCGGACGAGCCATTACAAGCTCCGGATCGGTTTTCCAGAACCATGCAAGGTCATAGGCGACCTCGATCAGCTGCTCGATGGTCCCGATGCCGGACTCATGAAAAAACTAGCCACCGCCCAGCTCAACGCGTTGAGGTCGGACAGATCCAGCTGGTTGACGGACGACGGCGGGATAGCGGCGCACACGGCGATATACTTGGCCGCAACGTCCATATCCAGGCTGACGTCTTCGTTCTTGTCGATCTTGTACGGCAGCGCTTTGATGGCCCGCACTTCCTGCACTGTCGGACGGCGCAGCGTCAGCTCGGTGACTGGCTCGCCGTGAGCCTCGATCGCTACCTGCAACTTCACTGCATCACTCATTGCCAACTCCCATTCACACCGTCAAATTGCAGTTCGACCGTACCGTCTTCGCCCTTGGCGACAGGCTCATCGACGAGATAGCCGCCGGAGAGCACATACACTTTCCCGTTCGCAAACTCGCAGGTGACGGTCTGGTCGTAACCTTTGGTCAGCTTTTTAATCGGAAAGCCTTGCGGCATCAGTGCGGTCATCTTGATATACGGCGCCAATTTTTCTTCCTTGAAAAAACCCGGCCAAACCGTTTCTCGTTTCACATCCATCAGCGGTGCTTCCGCGCCACCCGTGATGGTCAGTTGCTCACCGTCTACTTTCACGTACACAGTGCCGGCTACTTTTTGACCCATGGTCTTTGTCTCCAGAATGAAAAAGCCCGCACCGGGCGGGCTGGATGTTCAGGGTGAGCGTTACGCCGCGTCGTCGTACTGGAGGCGGAACTGGTTGAGCAGCGCGAAGATGCGCAGACCATTGATGTAGTCCGGCGGGAACAGCACGTTGACACGACTCGGATCATTACTGTCGCGCTCGACAACCAGGTGCTCGGCGAACAGCTCGGCGTTTTCGACATGGCCTTCCAGTTCGAGCTTGGCGTACTGCGCAATCAGCTCGCCGCGAATCACCGCGGGGGTGACGATCGGCTGGCCTGCACCGAACTGCGTGCCGTCGGACGCCAGCTTGTGGCGACCGTACTTGCTGGTGATCACGCTCTGCATGCGGCGGACGATGAACGCCGACTGATGCATGGTCTCGCTGTCCAGGTACGAGTTGTCGGCCTGGCCATAGGCGTTCTTCTGGTAGGTGGTGATCGAGCGCTGAATACGCACGTAACCGCCTTCGTAGTAAGCGGTTGCGATACCGTAGTTGAGCAGCGACTGGCGTTCTGTCAGGGTGAATCGATCGCTCGCCGGCGCCGGATCCAGTCCTGGCAGACTGCCGCTTTGGGTGGGTCGGCTGGCATCGGCAGAGATGAACACTGCCGTGCGAGCGCCCAGCGCAGCCGCCTGCACCCACACTGGTTGCGGCACGCCTGGCTCCACGCCCTGAATGGTCATGTGCTGGTCATTGCGTGCCTGGCCAGCCGCGACCAACGTGCCGATGGTACCGCGCTTGGCGGTGTAGACATGCCCGAACAACTGCTTGGCCCAGCTCCAACGGCCGGTGCTGTCGTCCATCGCATCCTTCCAGGCATTCAGCGTGGTTGTATCCGACCATGGCTGACACAGGAACTCGAAGGGTTCATCTCCGAGAGCGGCGATCGCGTCCACGGCGTCAGGGGCGCCTACTCCGGCGGACATCACCGTGGCAACCACCGTAAGGCCGGCAGGCGTCGATTCACCGTTGGACTTGCCCAGCCGGTTCATCGCAATGTTGATGTCGTTGCCACTTTCGCCAGTCCACTTGCAGGTGAGCGTGACTACGCCGGCAGCGGTTGCAGCAGTGACCGGAAGATCGGGTGTTGCGTTGACCTTCACTGCCAACGCGGTGGCAACGACAGCTGCCGTCGCCGCCGCCGCGACCGTTGACTGGACACGAACACCGCCGACGTACAGGTTCAGCAAACCTGCCTCGGTAGCAGTGCCTGTGATGGTCAGGGTCGCTGAAGCCGATTCGCCGGTTTCGTTTTGCAGAGGCAGACACCAGATCTCACCGATCGGGTCGGCTTTGCGCCAGGTTTCGTACATCGCAGCGAGCATCGAGCCTTGGCCACCAATACTCTTGGCGATGGCGATGCTCGAAACTAGCACCAGCTTGCCGATGCTTTCGCTGTCTGCATCGTCGTTGACCTGCCCAACGATCAACCGACGCATGGCCGACGAGGCCGAGTTTGCAGCCGAGTTATCCATCTCCGCGTAGAACAGCGGCACGCGAATGTCGGCGGGGATGTTGCTGAATCCGATGGCCATTATTTGACTTCCTCGGGTTTCGCCGCTGAGGCTTTGGTGGTTGGGGGCTTGTCGGCTTTGACGACGATGTCACCGTCGGCCAAGCGGCGGCGCCACCAGGCGCCATCGGTAACTTCCCGGCCTTCAACGGGCAACAGGTCGCCAGCCTCCGGATCGGGCACAGAGCGGCCAACGGCCGGCACCACAGTGATGCGCTTGGTCATGGTGTAACGTCTCCAGTGAAAGTGACTTCAATGCGCCCGTCCGGGCCGGGTCGTTTCAGATTGGGATCTGCAGGATCGATGCAGTCCATGTTGATGGTTGCGCCGGTGAACCCGGGGAGGCCGTCCAGATCCCACTCCTGCCAAGTCTCGGGTGACTGATCAGGTCGATTTCGTCCGAGCTGAAATTCGGCGGTGAAGAGATATTGATAGATGACTCGGGCACGACTGATGAACACCAGCGCGCCCTTGTCGTATTGAATCGGCGTGTATTCAGGGCCAGGTGACCACCCCACCAAGGCCCGCCACAGCTCAGAGCGAAGATCGTGCAACTGATCGTTGGCCTCCTGGCCTCGCTCGTCTCCAGCATCCAGCACGACCACCACCGCGAACTGATCCGTAACGTCCTGTATCACCACGTTCTGGGCCTTACTGGGGGATGCCCCATCCGCCGCTGCAATCACATATGCTGCCGGCATCGGTAACTTGGCGCTTTCTGCGACGGAATCCCAATCGATACCGCCTGCCACGCGATCGGCGAAGGTCGGGCATGTCGCCTTGAGGTGGGCAACAATCGGGTTCAATTTCATAACGAGTCCAAGGAAAAACAGCGTTCAGTTCAAGGCATCGGCAAACGCTGAAAAAAGGATCGACCGAACCTGCTCGGATGTGTCTTGCAGAGCATCGGCCATGTAGTTGTCATGGGGCTTGATCCGCCATTCCCCTGCTGCACGCTCGGCAATGAGCCGGGCACGAACCCCCGCCTGCCGGCGATTCTTGCGCCCAATGCCCTTCCCCGGCGCGAGCTTCTGGGGTCTTCGCCCTTGCTTCACGCCGTAATAGAGATAGGCCGGGTAGAATTCCCCCATTGCAGCGGTTAGCGTCGGCGAGATCTTCACCAAGAAGCCAGAGCGCGAAACCTTGAACTTGATGGAATTGACTGTCTCACCGGTCCGGTTGGCCGGGTAGCCTTGCCGCCCCTTGCCCAGCACCAGGTTCATCTGAGCATGCTGCGTGACCAGCAAGCCAGCCTTGCGCATCCCTGCACGGATCTTCTTTTTATCGAAGGCGTCGCGCTCGAAATCTTCGAAGCCTTCGACGTGCAGGTAACTTTCGACCGATGCAGAGTTAGCCATAGATGCCGCCTCCGGGCTTCTGAGGCCCGAGTTCTTCGACTTCGAGAATCGTGTAACGGCGGGTGCCGTTCATGTCGGAAACACGCCGCACTCGATAGATTGTGCCGCCGTGCACGACCTCATGAGCATCGCTTACGCCCTTGAGGAAGTAGAACGTCACGCGGTGAGTGATCTTCACGTCCGTTTGAACACCTGCTGTGTAGACCGCAGTACCGACCGGCTCAATCTTCGCCCATCGCTTTTTCTCGTCGCTGAAGATTGAATCAAGTCCCTGATCTGGCGCGGGAACATCCGTGCGAAGTCTCAACGTAATACGCCGATCCAGCTCACCGGCACTCGGTTCGCGATAGGCCATGCTCAGAACCTCGGCGGTAAAGTGATCTCGGCCACCAGGTGATCAAGAAAATCAGAAGGCAGATCCGACAGGGATTGGCCGACCAGGAACACTTCCGGATGCCGATGAATTGTCGCCGCTGCCATCAGCAGCCAGTTCCGCACGCCGGGGTGAAGATCCAGGTCAGTCCCTGCCTTGTAGCGGATACGCAAGGCGCTAGCCGGTCGCCCCGACGGAAACGACACGAAGCTTTCGCGCTGGCCCTGTTCGAGATCTACCGGGCCGGTGTAATCGCTCCAGGTGCCATCAGCCTGCCGGAGCTTGACCGACACAACTTCGGTCGCCTGACCGACATCCAGTGCGTGGCCGGAAGGGAATGCAGCGGGCCAGTCCTCTTCGTAGATCGCGCCACGAATACCCGCCCCGGTCCTGGACTCGCACTGAGTCGTGACACCGGGAATGATGATGTCCCTGATAAGCCCCGGCTCCATGTCCTCCGGTTCCAGCCGACACTGGAAAGCCACTTGTTCCAGTGTCAGAACTGGCTCGCCGAAGTATTCGATTCGACGGGCCATGGTTTAGGGTTTCCCTTCGTCGGGTCCATCACCGGTTTCGGTTGTACCGTCTGGCTCGGTGGTTGCTTCGGAAGTTCCACCCCCAGCAGCCGGGCCGCTCTCAGGTTTTGCAGCGCCGGCCTTCGCGGTTTTGCCTTTGCCCCCCTTCGATTTTGCCGACGTCTCACCGCTGGGTTCATAGATTTCCGCGAACCCTTTCGCCTGCAGCCCCTCGACTACAGTTTGATCGAAGCCGGCCAACTCGTCCGCAGAGTAACCACGCCAGGCCTTCAGAAAACGCACCACTACTTTGTCTGTCATTACCCATCCCTCAGTTATGCAAAACCCCGCCGAAGCGGGGTCGCGGAATTACATGCCGGCGCCCCACTTGACGTTGATGGCAACAACGATGCACTCGACGTGACGTGGGCCGAAGTCGTGTTTGGCGATCACTTTGACCAGTGTCTGGTCACGCTGGAACGCGCTGACCATGTTGCCTTCGGCGTCCTTGTAGGAGGCTTCGTTACTGAAGGAGATCGTCAGGTCCATATCTTCGCCGATCATCATGTCCGCGAAGTTGACGAAGTAGAATTCGGTCTCGTCGCCACCGGCGCCGAGGTTGACCGGGATCTGGTTGCTCAAGCCAACCGGATAACCTTTGAACAACCCTTGTTCGATTTCCGGGTAAGCCTTGTTGCCATTGCCGTCACGCAACGACTGCAACCAGCGGAACACACGTGGATGCATCAGCCAGCCGCAGTCCTTCATCATCACGTTCGCTGTTTCCAGACGGAGCATCATGCCGCCGCAGAACAGGTCGATTTTTTCCAGAGTGATGGTGTCCACCGCCGGTGCTGGCAGGATGTTGAACGACTGCGCCCAGTAACGCATACCCTTTGGCAGCGAGCCGCTACCGTCAGCGCGGATGAAATGCAGGTCTTCCGACAGGCCCATAGATACAGCCAGGTCAGCAACAACAATTTCGTCGATTCGAGGGCTGACACCCGCATTGGCAATCAGGTCATTGGAAATCGGCACGATCGCGGCGGCCTTTTTCGCAGACAGCTTCGTATCCGCGAACGTCATCCCGGTGAGCGGGATATCGGTTTCGGTACCGATGTAGGTGACGACAGTGTTGCCGGTGATGCGGGGCTGAGTCAGGTTGCCGTTGTTCAGCGGCAGGCTTCGGGCACCCATCTTGCGCACAACTGACATTGGGCGCAGCGCTTCGATAATTTCGGTAGCGAAGTTCGTCGGAACCAACACTCCACCAGCACCGGGGGTTACGGTGCTCAGCGCCATCGAAACATCGGTAGAGAACCCACCTTGCTGCGCCATCTGTGCGGCCTGATGCTGGTTGCCGCCGGCAGCGGCAAGCAGCCGAACCATCTGGGCCATTCGCACACCTGGTGCTTCAGCCGGCCCGCCACCGTGAATATGGCCGTGGGCACGACCTTGCGGCGGGCCGGTGCGGCCTTGAGCAGACTCGTTCACCGGTACCGCGCTGGCTGCGGCAATACGCTCGGCCTGTTCTGCACGACTGATCTTGTCAGTCAGTACATTGAACTCTGCTTCCAGAGTCGCGAACTGGGCCAACTGTTCAGCCGACAAGGACTCGCCTGCCGTTTCGAGTTTGGCCAACGCCTGAATCGAATCGTTGATCTTCGCGCGTTCGCTACGCAACTGAAGTACTTGGGACATGTTGCCTCCTGGGCATAAAAAAACCCGCACAGGGCGGGTTTCGGTGACTGCCGCGAACGCGGTCAGATCTGGGTTTGAAGATTCAACGCGGATGCACGGACGGCCAGGCGGCCGGACTGGCGGACTGTACGGCTCATGGCGACAGAGTGAGAAAGGTCATCGACCGCCTGTTGCGGGCTCTGCATCCGATCAGCCAGCCCGGCATTGATACCGGCCTGCCCACGATACAGCCCTGCCTCGGTGGCAATAACCTGCTGTACGGAAAGCCCCCGGTAGTCCGCCACAGCGTTGACGAAGAGCTGGTAGCTCTCTTGAACAACATCGTTCAGGTACTTCAGCGACTGCTCGCTCAAGGGTTCGTGAGGGTTGAGGTCATTCTTGTGCGCACCGGCATAAACTGTGGTGACTTTGACGCCCATACCCTCCTCTTGTTTGGAACGATCCATGTGGCTGGCGATGACGCCGATCGAGCCGACGCCGCTGGTCTGGCTCACCACCAGCTCGCTACACGCCGAGCCCAACAGATAGCCCCCGCTGTAAGCCATGAAGTTGACGATGCCGGTGATGGGCTTCTGCTGGGTCATGGCGCGGATATCGGCGGCCAGTTCGAAAGCCCCGACGGCGGAGCCGCCGGGGCTGTCGATGTCCAACACGATCCGCTCCACCATCGGATCGGCTACCGCGTTGCGCAGTTGTGCCCGCAGTGATTCATAGCTGGTCATGGTTTCGCACATGCCTATGTGACTGCCACGGCTGACCAGCACGCCGCTGACAGGAATCACCTCGATCCCGGTTCGGGCAATGGCTGTGCGGCGCTCTTCCTCTTGCTGCGCAATGCGGTCGATGCCATCGTCGTCCCAGATGCCCGGGCCGTTCTTGGCGCCGATGTTCACGATGTTCAGGCTCATTGCCTGATTTGCCCAACGCACGCCGAGATCCAGCATGTCCGGGGTCACCAGTAGCGGCTGATTGAACAGCAGGCTGGAGGCTCGCAGGTAGTTTTTCATTGGGCAAGAATCCTTCCAATTTCAGCTTGCTGGAGTTCGAGCTGGGCTCGGACTTGGGGGTTGGTCAAATCGCCGCCGGGTTTTCCTGCATCAACCATGTTCAGGGGTTGCAGGTAGATATCACCACCAGGCACTGGCGGCATGTTCTCCAGTCGGCGGATGTCGTTGACGCTGAGCCAGCCCCACTGCCTGCCGATGGCATAGGCTTCGTAGCGGCTCTTCTGGTCGCCACGCAACAGGCCCGACAGGTTGAACTCAATGAAGTACTCGCGCCGATCCTTGGGTAGCAGGAAGTCGCGCATCATTGCCTGTTCGTGGCGCTTGACCCAGGGCAGCAACGCGAACACCACGAACTGAATCATCAGTTGTTCGAGCGTGTTGTAGTTCGACTTTTCCAGGTCGTTGACCATGGGCAGCGGGATCTTGTAGATCCGGGCGATGTCGGTGCCAGTGGTTTTGAGGATTCCCAGCACCTCGGCGTCCACGTTGCTCATCGACACGGGCTTGAAGGTCATGCCTTCCTGCAACAGCGCGACCTTTTTCGCGTTGTCCATGCCGCCGAACTTCTGACCCCACTGGTCGACGATCTTGTCGATGCTGCCCTGATCCTTGATCGATGGGGCTTCACGAGGGCGCTCGATCACGCCGGAGACCGTCACGCCGTTGGCGAAGCTCTTGCCGGTGTATTGCCGCACGGCCTGGGCGAGCCCGAGTGAATCCGCGTGCACTTCGATCGGGGAAAGCCCCACGTAGTGGTTGGTACTGACCCAGCGCACGTGATGGATCATGCGCATTGGCAGGGCCTCGCTCGCACCAATGCGGTAATACGGCAGCAGATCTGGGCCCTTCAGCACTTGAACTTTGTTGTTGCACAACGGCCACAGGCCGATGACATTGCCGTCGTCACGACGGTCGATGAAGCTGAAGCCGTTGCCGCGCAGGCCCGCCGCGAGCTGACTGCATTCCCGGTATTCGTACGGGGTCTGGAAACCATTGGGCTGGTACCGCAGGACGTCGTAGGCCGGATGATTGATCGCCGGTTCCCGCTGCCCTTTGTCTTGCCGGCGGTACATCTCACAGGGCAACTGCCCCATGGTCTCCGCCAGCAGCGTCACGCAGTTCTGCAGGATGGGCAGGCCCAAGGCGGATTCAGGCGTGACTGTCACGCCCGAGCTGTTCCGGCCGCTGCCAATGAGGCCGCGCCAGAACCCGCTGTCGGGGTTTGTGAGAGTGCCGCGCCCTTCGCCGAGCACGCTTGAGAAAAACATGCTCAACCTCCTTGGGGTTTGGATTGGGCTTTCAGTACAGCGGCTGCGCGATCGGCAAGATATGCCCAGGCCAGCAGACCGGCACCCGCGACGATGCAACCGACGGGAACGCTGATCAGCGCCACGCCCCCGACCAACAGCCCAAAACCCAACAGGCCGGCCAGCCAGGCCGCGATGGCTAATTTCATATACCCGCCCCTTCGTCGTAGATGGATTTGCCGCTCGGGCCAGCGGACTTGATGCTGGTCCCGACGGCGATGATGGATGCCACGATGCCGTCGATCCGGCCTGTAGCCTTGGCCTTATCGGCCTTACGGTTGTTGGCAGGGTCGGAAACGATCACGGCATTGCCGGCGTTCCAGGTCATTACCGGATTACCGTCGTGACGCAAGGTTTCGACTACTTCGGGTTCGATGACTTCGTAGTCAGACGGGTCGAGATCTATCACCTCCTGCTCGGGTGACTGCCCCAGTAACCGGCGCTCAAACTCATCGACTGCCGGCGCCATATCCTTGAAGCCCTGACCGAAACCGACCATTTCTGGCAGGGTGATATCTTCATCGGCCATCAGTTGCAGCAAGTCTTCGATGCGCCATCGGTCGTAACCGATGCGCTCCACATCGAAGTACGCGCAGATTTTTACGAGCCGCAGCAGTACGTGCTTCTTGCTGATGGCTCGACCTGGTGTTGTTTCAAGGTGGCCATCCTTGACCCACATGGCGTATGGAACCTTGTCTCGATCCTCGCGACCCTGAAGGTCCTCATCGGGAATCCAGAAGTACGGCAGCAAGCGCCAATGTGGGTCGTGTGGCACCGGCCAGAACAACAACACAAATGCAGTCAGGTCGGTGGTGCTGGCAAGGTCGAGGCCAGCAACGCAACGACGGTTGCGCAGGATCCGCATCGGCACGCGCTCTTCCGCCTGCTTCCAGACTGCCCACGAGATCCAAGGCGCATCCGCCTGGGTCCATTCGCAGAAGTTGAGTCGGCGCACAACCGACTCCTGCGCTGGCAGCCCCCGGGCCGACTGCACTTGCTCGCGCAGATACTTGCGCCCGGGAATGCCGTCGGTCTGCCCTTCCGCAATGTAATCAAGCGACGGGTTGACCTTCGGCCAGCAGGCTTCGTCTGTAAGCGGATCGTCCCCTTCGTCCAGCGAACAGATAAATGCAAAGAAACTGTCGTCTGTTTCGATGTCCGCGCAGATGCGCACGCCGAGGTCATGGTACTGACCACAAACCGTCTTCTTGTCCGACCCGCTATTGGTGATCATCACCACCATGGCCTTTCGCCGATTCTTGGTACCGGCGCGCATCATGTTCACAGTGGCAGCGGTCTTGTGTTCGTGCACCTCATCGAGCAAGCCGATGTGAGGGCGCGGGCCGGACTGGCCTTCGTCCGCGCTGATGGGGCGGAAGAATGATCGGGTGTTGGGGTAGTAGAGGTTCCAGACCTTTTCGTCTCGTCCCGATTGCACCACTCGGGAATACAGCGACGGTGACATGTCCACCATCGACACGGCATCACGAAACAAGACCATTGCCTGATCACGCTTGGTGGCGGCTGCGTAGATCTCCGCACGCCTTTCACCGTCGGAAGCCAGACCGTACAAGCCGATCCCCGCCATCAGCGGGCTTTTTCCGGAGCCCTTTCCCGTCTCGATGTAGCCCAAGCGGAAACGCCGGAAACCATCGACTGTCATCCAGCCGAACAGGCTGCCCATGACGAATGCCTGCCAGGGTGCAAGCAAGAACGGCATGCCTTCGTAATCACCGCCGTTGAGGCAGAGGACCTCTTCGAAAAAACCGATGGCGCGATTCGCGCTTGCCAAGTCGAACACCAACCCACGATCGGGACCGTTCTTCAAATCACGCAGATGACGCTTGCACGCATTGCGGACATCCGGGCCCGCGACGATTTCACCAGCAAGCACGGCATTCGCGTAACCGGTCACTCGGTCATTAGCTGAAGTATCGTTCAGCGGCTGCTCTTGGGTCATTGGGGAATAACTCACCTTGCGGGGGCGCCGGCGCTTTCAGGTTGCGGCGGGACACTGGCGACATGCCGAACTGGGCACCAGCGGCGTTGGCGCGACGCTCGGCGTCATTGGCGAGCTGCCGCAGAACGTGCATCTGCTGGGCACCGGTCTTGAAGGTCTGGACATCTCCCCCCAACTCATCGTCGGACCTAGCGTTTCGCGCGGCAATCAACCGTTGGTAACGGCGCCAATCTGCAGTGGCCTGGCAGTACGAGGCCAGCGCCATGGCGTCGAGCTCGGAGATAAGGCGCAGAGACATCAGCGCCGGTACCACTCTTTCCCACTCAGCTACCGCATCATTAGAAAGAACGTCCGGCATGGGCGGTGCTTTCACCGGCACCGTCGGCGACTGCACTTCGTCCAGCAGAGCCGCGACGTTCTTTCCGCTCGGGTTTCCCCGCAAGAGATGGACCGACGCCGGTAAAGACGGACGGCCCGAATTTCCATTTCCTGCCATAAATTCAACCCCTTACCGGTCGATACCCCCCCTCCCTCATTTTTCCCGACTTTGTGTAAAGAGGGGGGCGATCGGTCTAGAAGGAAGTCCAAATGAAGTTTTTCACCCCCCCTACCCTCGGGGTTGTGCCATTTTTTGGTGCGTCGGTGATGGTCGGTCACCTGTTCCAGTGATGCCCCGGATCGACCGGACGGCCATCAGCGTGACACCCCGGGACGCGCCCGCTCTTCTCGATTCGCTGTTTCGTCGAGTCGTGACAAAACTTGCACAGGCTCGCCCAATTCTCCGGGTTCCAGAACAGCTTCCACGCTGCCTTGATCCGGGCGGGATCTCCGCTGTCCTTGGCGTCCTTCAGCTTTGGCGCGACCTTGTGGTCAACGATTGTTGCCGCAACCGGACGTTGGTCGGTCGAACACATCGTGCAGTACGGGTGTTCACGCAGGTGCCCATCACGGGATTTCTGCCACCTGTACCCATAACCCCGCGCTGCACTACTACCTCGCCGGTCATCTGCTGATTTGCTCATCAGCCCAACTTCCAGACACGGGCAAGGTTGCCATTGCTTTGGCACACCGACCCGACAAACACCGCCAGCACGATCACCAGCGGCCAAGAGTTCGGCGGCATGACTAACTGTCCCTTGCCGATGTACACCACCGCAGATCCGGCCGCGACCATCACCACCCAAGCAAGACAACTCATGCTCCGACGGAATCGGGCACCGCGACGACGGAAGGTGAACAACCGAACGAACAGCGCCACGCACAACCAGAACGTGGCCTGCGTGAGAACTTGCGGCATCAGTTGACTATCCATCCTGCCTCCCTTGCGGTTCAGCAACGAGGCCGCGTCTCTTGATGACAGCGAGCGCGACGGTAACGACCACAACCGAGGCGCCAAACGCCGCCGGCCCGGTGTACTTGAAAGGCCTGGTGCCGAACAACTCAACCTCGGCCATGCCAGGGGCGAACATGTAACCCATCACGAAAGACACCAGCAGGAACAGAACCCGCTTCCAGACTGGCAATTCCTCAGTGGTGGTGAAGAACACCAGAGAGCCAGCCAGCGCGCCGATCACTGCGAGCATATCCACGCCCGCGAGCAGACCAGTAGCCGCCAGTCCTACGCCACCGGCCACGACAACAGTTGCCGGCTCGCTCATGCTGATTCTCCTTGCAGACACCCCAACGGGTCGAAAATAAAAACCCCGCCGAAGCGGGGTTAGGTGACCGGCTCAGGGAAGGCCGGGTGAAACTGCACAGCACGTGCGAGGTCAGCGCCGAGGCGCAAACTCCATATCGTGGTGACTTTTTACCTGCCTCCGGAAAAACCGAAAAGGGGTGATTTTCGGTAGGTCAGCAAACGACACGAATGTGACCGCAATCCGACCACAACACGACAAGCCACCCCGACAAGCGGTCAGCACGGTCTAACCCTCGCAACCGTAGACGCTCGCAGAAGATCGGTCTCCGCTGACTTCACGCGTCGATTACGTGCACGACCTGGTGCGCTCCGCACGGTCAGTATCACCAGCACCTGCTGGTGCAGAGCATGAACCCAGTTTCGATACGTCCGGTCAGCATCATCACCGAGCCCAAGAATCGGCAACTGGGACCGAACCGACAGCGCCGGTCGAGGCAGATACCGATTGCGAGCCAGCTTCGCCAGTAGCGCGCCCCTTTCAGACTGTCGCTCAAGTTGTGCGAGCGCCGCAGCGACTTCCTGCGCGACGTGATCCATGCCGCCACCCGACGCCATCATCAGGTCGCGAGATCCCGGGGTGCTGCGAGGTGCAGAGCCGCCCCACTCCATGATCGTCGCCATCGGGCTACCGAGACCTCCTTCGTCACCCACCTGGTTGAACTGATTACCCCAATGCTGCATGAGTTCTTCGACTTCCTCGATCATCGCCCTACCCCCCGAAAAATCGAACCCAACACAAAAAACCAGTAACCCAACACAAACCCAACACAAGTAAACCCCTTTAAATTCAGGCAAATAATCAACTTTGTGTTTAGTGTGTTGGGTTGGTTGGGTTTTTCGGCCCTCGCATAGAGTTTTTTTACTGGGTGATTCGCCCCATCAAAAAACATCACGCAGGCGCGTGCGCGAAGCAAAACCCAACACACCCCACACAAAGCCCGGAAAGCCGCGAGTTTAAAGGCCTCAAACTGTGCGGAGTCTCGAAAACCAACCCAACACGCACCCCACACACCCGACACACTTTTATGTGTATTCATGCTGCAGCCGCCTTGATGTGTTCCCAGTTATCGACGTTCCAGCCCGCCAGCCGCGCTTTGGCACGCCAGTCGCTGACGACAGCCCCCAGATCGGCCGCTTTCAGGGATGGGGCGCGGGAAGGTTCCAGATCCGCCGGAAAGAAAAACGCACCAAATTTCCGATTGCTCCCATCCGTCCACGGTATCGAACGCGACTTGTCCAACTCGGAACTGAGAAACAGCGCGAACTTCGTGTGGCTCATGGAGTGCTCTTTGTTGCGTTGACACCATTCCAGAAACAAAGCGAACACGTCACTTGAGAGGCAAACGCCCCACAGATCCCGACCCAGGTCGCCGTACTTCCACAAATGAAGGAAGGTCTGCCACCCTGCCCGGCTCAACGCCACCAACCGCTCCCGCGCCTCTGTCTTGGGCGGTCGCGTTCGCTGGTCGAAGTCACCAAGGTCGAGCGACAGCAACCACGCATGAAGAGCCGCTACACCGCCATTCTTGAGTTCGTGACCGATCGCCTTTTGCCGATCTGGCGGCAAGGTCTCATTGGGCCACATGACCAGCATCCGACGATCGCTCTCACTGATCGGCCATGGCAAAATCTCGTTACTCAGGAACACCGCATTCATGTGGTTGGACTCCTCCCAGCCATTGATGAATTTGGATTCCATCCGCACGGTCTTGCCGGTGATCAAGTGCTTGATCTTGCCCACCTGGTTGTAACGCTGGTCACGGCTCACAACCTCTTCGAACACCGCCCAGAGCTTGCGGCTTTGCCAAGCGTTGAAGTTGCTTTCCAACTGGGTCTGACCCACCGTCGCCGCGTACTGACCGTAAAGCATGCCCAGCGCATCCGCGAACAGCAGACTTTTACCCGAGCCCTCCATGATCGAGTGCATCAGCACCGCTGTGTCCATTTTTGCACCTAGGTGCTGGAGCGGATAAGCCAGCCAACGGGTCAACCACCACGCCGCATCATCTTCACCATTGCAAAGGAACTTGATCAGCCATCGCAGATTCGCGCAGGCGTCATCATCGCGAACTGGCTCAAGCGGCAAGCCATCAAAGGTGTTGATATAGACGCTCGGGTCTTTGGTCATGGTCGGGTCGAAGACGATGTGATCAACATCAACCACGCGCCGTTCGGCACTGTTCAACCAGAGGGGGTAAGTGTCGCCCAGCGCCATCTTCACCGCGCCCTCAGCGATCCGGCGCTTCTTCTCCCTGTCCCACACGTCCTTCGTGCCATCGATGTACACATAGCGCTCGGTCGGCGACATACCGAACGCGCCGCCCTTCTTCCCAGCCATGCGTCGCGCCTGCTCGATCTCGCTGACGTGATCACCGGAAATCAGTTTTCGGTGCTTGGTGTCTTCCAGCCACTGCTTCGCCATCGGCTTTCCGACACGCGCCTCGAAAGCCGACTTCTTCATAACCTTGGACTGGTCCAGATCCCAGATGTGGGTCGTCCCATCCACCAACGCGTACCGGCGCAGCACCTGGTCAATGGTCAAAGCCACCGGGTCACCAGCACCCCCCGCACCCCCTTGAGGATCCGGAGCGGCCTCACTGGCGGGCGCGCCGAAATGGCTCGGCTCGCTCATGTCATCGGATGGGGTCGGGGGAAGATCGCGCGGATCGGGCCGGGAGGCATGCTGCATCCCCAACAACTGCGCTGCAGCTTTCACCGCTCGCGACTGATCGCCGGAATGCTCAAGCAGGCAAAACACCTCAAAGGCGTCATTCTGATGACCGTTGGCCAATGGATCGGCGCCGTGGTGCGAATACACCCTGCCTTCGTCGCTGACCGTGACACCTGGCAAGCCCGTACTGCTCTGCGGATACAACCACTTGCTGCCGCGCTTGATGTAGCCATGAGCGCGCAACAGTTCCTCGACGTCATGACACCGGTTGAACTCATCAATCACCGAGGGCGGTTTACCCGCCGCCGGTGGCGGTCGCTTGACGACCTTCGCCGGTGGTTTCTTCGGCTTCGGCGCCCACGGACAAGCCGCGTCGGCATCCCGTTTGAAGAACTCCCAATTTTTCCAGATAGCCAAAAGCTCATTGGTAAGCGTGGGCAGACCATCAGTCGCGCTCGGCGGCGTGCGCCAGATGTACGGTTTCCCGGTACCGGGATGGATCGACGGCGGGAAGACGTCCTGCACCAACCCCGCGCGCAGCTCGAACACGGTGAACCGCTTGTAGTCTTCCGCCTCGGCTTTTGCCTCGGCTTCGCCAGCGACATCGCCCAACTCTTTCGCCGCCTTGGCCTTGGCCATCAATCCTTTCCAGATCGAGCCATCCGGGTCTTTTTCATTCGGCCACGAAAGCGAATGCCGGGCCAGCTCTACGCCGTCCGGCAACTTGAACAACACGCGAAACCGCAACGGGTTACCAACGATGGTCGGGTAAACCACGGCCATGGCGTCGAGGTCAAGACCCAGCAGCTCATATAGGACGTGGCGGGTCCACTGGACATCATCAACGTCCAGCGAGCAGACACGACTTGGCCCGAGCACTACGCCCAGGTTGTGGTTGGGGTTTCGCTGCCAGAATGCTTCGGCGGCAGCAGCGTCGGTGATGTAACCACCCGGCTTGTTCCAGCCCATCCCCTTCGGGGCTTTTTCACCAGGTTCGATTGAAACAAGGGCAAGACCGAAGGTGTCGATGTAGCGCTTTGCCCAATTGGAAATAGCTATTCCCTTGACCTGCTCAGTCATCGCCGAGCCTCCCGCAACTCCTGACAGTGCACGCAGGTTTCACAACCCTCGCTTGCCTGCTGTCGAAGTAACGGGATGGGTTCATCGCAATCCTCGCAGAACTGCGCACTCACGCGGCTTGATGCCACGCGACGGCTACGATGAAGGGCAACGTCGAGCAGGTATTGCGCCTGGTCGTTAGCACGATCGATATCGTCAGCCATTGTACTGCTCCTCCATGGCCTGCCGCGCACCGGCCATGATGCCCAGCACCGCTTGGATGACATCGATACCGTATTTGTCCAGGGTAGCGACTTCGTGCGGCTCCCAGACGTTGTCGGCGGCACCGGCGTGCATGCTTGAAACAAACTCGCCGGTTCTCTCCAGCAGCTTGCCGACAGACTTCAGCGCCTCGGATGTGGCAGGTACAGGCGTCGGCTTGTACCAGACAGCGCCCGCAGGACGCACCAGCGCGTCGAGCAACGCAGAGTTTTGCGTCAGCCGAATGACCTCTTCCAGTTCATCCGGAGTCAGCCAACGACGCTCTTCATTGAGCTTGAGTTTCTTCTGCAGCTCGTCGTAGTCCATGAACATGTCATGGGCCAACGTGGTGATGCCGCCTCGGAAATCGCGCCCGGCACGGTAAAGCGCCTCACGCAAAGAAAGAACCGGGCCAGCGCCCGGAAGGAGATCTGTGCGACTCATAACCGTAAATACCCCGTTTACGGCCTAGCCATACGAATAGGTACGACCTATCCTACGACCACGACCGGTGTGCTGTGCCAATCGTGCTGTGCGGCACGGTTCATCGTTCCAGTCAGTGCGGGGAAATCTTGTGGTGAGAGGCCCCAAACTGACGATCTATGTGATGGGTTACATGTACCCCGTGTAACTCATTGCAGACGGCCAAGAGGATTCTTTGGTGAGAGGCTCTTGGTCGTTCTGTGGCGGTACGTTATGTGCTGCGTATCGCCACGCTGGTCTGGGGGATTCTTTGGTGAGAGGCCCCAGCCCAGCACCTTTATGCACTCTTCAAGCGTTCCACTTTTGATTCTTCGACATACAAATTTTCGATTGCCTTACCCAGCTCGTAACGCACACCTGCCCCATTGATCGCCCTGTTAATGGTCGGCTGAGTGGTACCGATTCGTACGGCGATGCCGCGCTGGGTGAACCCCAGATTGATCAGCCCCTTCAGCATTTCTGGGATGTTCATAGCTGACTCCAATTCGTTTATACGTTTCAGATCATACG
The DNA here is from genome assembly GCF_018729515.1 of Pseudomonas sp. MG-9. Classification (NCBI taxonomy): domain Bacteria; kingdom Pseudomonadati; phylum Pseudomonadota; class Gammaproteobacteria; order Pseudomonadales; family Pseudomonadaceae; genus Pseudomonas; species Pseudomonas sp. MG-9. The sequence continues at coordinate 355,824 of NZ_JAHHZH010000001.1, read as the reverse complement.
CACGCGTATACGGCCATGCAATAGAATGGAGTCGTATATTTTCAACCAGGACACCCCAAATGATTCGCAAACGAATAGCCGACCGTATGGGTGAGTTAGGCCTATCTCAAACAGAACTTGGGCGAATTTCTGGTGTACCTCAGCCGACCATACACAGAATCATGTCCGGCGAGTCGCAAAGCCCTCGTCAGCAAAACATACACAAAATAGCGAAGGCATTGGGTGTATCGGCCAACTGGATCTGGACGGGCAAGCAAGATCTTTTTCCTCTGAAGACCGCCACTGGCGACGAGTCCACACCTAGCGCGGACCCTACACCCAAGCGGACTGCAGCCAAAACGGGGCGGGCTCGGACGAAACTCGAAATCAAAACTGTTGATAGCAATGGTTCAAAGACGTTTACGTCCCTTGAGCAGGAAAAGGCGCTTGCCATGGCGATTCAAGGATTCATCAACGATTACGTAGCGGAGATATACGAAGAGGACTCGGACCTCCTTGAAGCGCTGCGAACGTATCGCCTTTCAGAAATGAAGCTTCTATTTGTAGAACCAACAAACACTGAAAAATCTTAGTTCTCCACGCTAGCCCCCTCTCTAAATCCCCCCTCGAATCCTTTACCGCCTGTCGGACAGAACAATTCAACGCATATTTATGCGTTTACGTATTGACCGTATAAAAACGTATGTATAGTCTTTCTTTCGTACCCCTCTCACCAAGAGTACGAGCCATGCATACGACACAGCACAGCACCACCCGCTGCCCGGTGTACCTACACCCCGCAGCGTGCACGAGCCCAGCGGCCGTCGAAGCGATCCAAAAGCACACCGGCCTGCTGGTAATCGTCACCCCCGGCGCTCGACTGGTATCTGCGAAAGCAGCTACTGCCGCGCCTGACTTGGGGCCATTCGGGGGTGACGCGGCATGAGTGCCTATTCCCTTCCTCTCGCCAGACAAGAGCTCTTGCATCACATGCTGCAGGTTGGCGGTGATGCTACCTGCGATCTGATCCGCCCCGAGCAGACCATGCGCGCTGAGTTTTCGGTCGAGCAGACCCCTACCCTCACGATCGTCGAGGTCAACGTTGCAGGCCGCAAAGACAGCATCAAGCTGCGCCGCAATGATCGAGCAAATCACCTGCACCTGCGTGACTTCATCCATGAAGTCGCCAATCGCCAAGCTCAGGGCTGAGGGCGCCGCCATGACAAACCGCACCCTGGACGAAACCGCCGCACTGCTCGGACTCAAGCCCCGCGCCTTCCGCACCAGGTTGCGCGAGCTGGGCATTCTGAACAGCAGCGGCGACCTTGCTAGCCAGCACCGCGACCGCGGCTATCTGTACTCGGATCCGCGTAGCACCTTGATTCCGTCGATCAGCAAGCTGCGCCACTACACGGTGGTGATGGTGAAAGAGGACGGCGTTGATTGGCTCGCCAAGAAACTGGGAATCACCATCACGAAGAAGGACGCTGCCGCATGAGCATCAACTACATCAATGCCCACATGCAGGCACTGGGCAGCCTTCGCCTGATCCCGATCTATCTGGACAGCCCCGGCATCGTCAGCCGCGCCCAGCTCATCGGCGCCGCGCACGATGCAGCGCAACTGCTCAGCAGCGTGCCCATGCGCGTACTTGAACTGGCCGACGCATACCGCTGCGTGAACAACGTAATCCACGAAGGGCAGACCGCCTACGTCACCCCGACCAACTCGCCGGAGTTTCCATTCGGCGCCGTTGTGGCGGATGAAAACGGCAACGTCTGCGCCGCTGCTATGGGCAAAAGCAAGGAAGGTCTCGCCGAGATGATCCGACTGAAGTTGCTGCCCCCAACAGAGGGGCACGGGGAGAAAGCAGCGTGAGCACCACTATCGACCAACTGCGAAAGGAATGGCCGACGCCCTGCCCGACATTATCCGCAGTCCGGCAGCGCTACTTCTCGCACATCACCAGCGATCGCTACCTGCTACGACGAATCAGCGCCGGCCGCATCGCACTGAAGGTAACCCGGCTCGGCGGATCCGCAAAAGGCACCGCCGTCGTTTACCTCCACGACTTGGCTGCATACCTCGACGCTCAAGCGACGAAGCAAGCAGCCTGATTCAACGGTGGCACCTGCCGTTCAGGCGCAAACAACACAAACCCAATGAGGCACAGCACATGAAAGCCACGGACACGAATGACTTCTTCAACTCACTCAACGCCGGCGTCTTCGCGCAGCAGGTCGGCCAGGCTCTCTCGAACGTTGCCGCCGGCGTCATCGACCACGGCAAGGCCGGACAAGTAATCATCACGCTGAAGATGAAACAGATCGGCCAGAGCAACCAGGTTGCCATCAGCCACACCCTGGACTTTCAGCAGCCTACCAAACGCGGCAAGTTGCGCGAGGACTCTACCCTCGAAACGCCGCTCTACCTCACCCCTGATGGCCTGACCCTGTTCCAGAACAACCCAACGTCGCAGCTATTCGACAAAGCCGACACTCCGGTGCACGCCAGATAAGGCGACACCTTCAACGCAAAACCAAGTCCTCTCACCAAAAGGGAAATACCAATGCCACTCACAAAAGACACGCTAGAACTGATCCTCGACCAAGCCGGCGCCGCCACGGCCCTACCCTCTGCCCTGATGCCGCTGACCGCCCTGCCCGTTGGCGTGAAGATCCACAACCTGGAACAGTTTCAGGCGGGGCGTTTGCGCTTCCGTGGCTCGCTGCATACCAACAGCCTGCGCGACTTTGCTGAATATACGATCTCGCGCAACGGCCCAGCCGCAAGGGGCTTCATTGATCAGGACAACATGAGCTGCCAGGTGTTTTTCAACCTCGGCACCGATGCAGTACCTGGACATGCGGACGACACTGCGACCCTGAAGCTCAAGCCCACCGCCGCGTACAAAGCGCTTCAGGAAATCACCGGAAGAAAGCTCAACCAGCGCGAGCTGGCCGAGTGGATCGAGGATTGGAACGCGAGCCTTGTAGCCACGAAAGAAGGTGGCGGAACCATGCCTATCAGCGCAGCCGTTGCCAGCGTACGGAATATCACCATCGAAGCGCGCAGCTCCGCAACCAGCAGTGAGCACAACTTCGGCGCCGCTCGAAGCGCGATGGAGAACATCGAGGCGGCGAACGCCGAGACACGCATTGAAGCGCTGCACTTCTCTCTGACCCCGTATGACGGCCTCGGGACCCGCGTCTTCACTCTAAAGCTCAGCATCCTGACCGGCGACGACAAGCCAACCCTCAAATTGCGCTGGGCGGGCGAAGAACAGCAGATTGAAGAAATCGCCCAAGAGTTCAAGACGACGCTCGTCAAAGAAGTCGGCGGCACCGCCAGCCTGATCCTCGGCACGTTCAACGCGTAACCCTTAACCCGTAGCAACACCCCGCCGCCGGCCTCTCACCAAGAATCCCGGCGGCGGGCTCTACCGGAGCACAGCACATGCACGCACAGAACACGATCATCTTTATGGGATTGGCCTTCGGCCTGGTCTTGCTGGGTTACTACATCCGCAAGCTCATCCTTCGGGCGATGGCCCGCAGCTACGACGCCGGACTGAACGAACGCAACGGCCTTCACAGCCGGAGAGTCGCCGCGATCAACACCGACCTGATCACCATTACGCAGTTACGTGACCGCGAAGCCAAGCAATTGGCAGAACTGCGGGGGCAGATCCGAGACATAAAAGCTACGCCCTTCACTGCGACCGACTATCGCGACCTGACGGAAATCACCCAGTTTCTGGCGTTGGCCTCTCAGACTTGGAAGGCGCTGAAAGGCGCCGAAGCGAGCCAGGCGCGGGCGGAACAACTCATTAAGGTATCCCGCGCCATGGCCTACCGCGTGTTTCAAGTCGTGGAAACGGCAAGCAACCTCAACGCCCAGCCGCTCGATACCCAGCTTATCGACTGGTTGAACAAGCGCGGCACCTTAAGCGCTTGCGGGCCAGACATGTGCCTCATCAGCTTTCCCCACGAAGCCGATAGCAAAAACTTTCCAGATCTGCGTGACGCCCTGCGCGAAGCCTATGAGTTGGACATGAAACTTCAGGCTATCGAACTGGGCCAGCTGTCAGCGGAGGACGCAGCATGAACTGGATACTCACCCACAGCGGTCGCCAGTTCGACCTAGTAAATCCGACCGCCGCCATGATCTCTCCGCTCGACATCGCACACGCACTGTCAAACTTGTGCCGCTTCAACGGCCACACCCGCACGCACTACAGCGTGGCCCAGCACAGCATGCTGGTGTCGAGCCTTGTTCCGGACCAGCACAAACTGGTAGCCCTGCTGCACGACGCGACCGAAGCCTACATCGGGGACATGACCCGACCATTGAAAGCGATCATGCCAGGCTTCCGCATCGCTGAAGAAATCATCTGGCACGCCATCTGCGATCGTTTCAACCTCGATCCGGTGCTACCCGAATGCGTTGTGCGAGCCGATCTTATCGCGCTGGCCACCGAACGGCGGGACCTGATGCCCAATCACCCCGCCGAATGGGAATGCCTGCGCAACGTTCCCCCGATGCCCGAAACCATCACCCCGCAATCCGCACCAGAGGCGCACATGCAGTACTTCAGCCGGCTGATGGAGCTGATGCAGGTTCAGCATCGGAGGGCTTGCGCGTGACAATCTCTACACCTGTAATCCGTTACCACGGCGGCAAGTTCCGACTCGCACCATGGGTTCTGCAGCACTTTCCGCCACACCTCTGTTATGTCGAATCCTTCGGCGGTGCGGCCGGAGTTCTGATGCAGAAAGAGCGCAGTTACGCCGAGGTTTATAACGACCTAGACGGAGACATCGTAAATCTGTTTCGAGTACTTCAACAAAATGACTCACGCGCAGTCCTTTTCGAACAGCTGACACTCACACCATACGCTCGCGCGGAATTCGAACTCGCATGGGTCCCGACGGACGAACCAGTTGAACGCGCTCGAAGAACCATCGTGCGCGCTCAGATGGGCTTCGGCTCTGCAGGCGCAACCAAGGGCGCTACAGGGTTTCGCATTGATACGAAACGCAAGTACGGGACGGCTCAATCTCTATGGGCAAAATACCCCGAGCAAATTGCCTCAATAGGTCAACGCCTGAGCGGCGTATTGATCGAAAACCGCGCAGCCGTTGAAGTGATCCAAGCGCACGATGGACAGAACACACTGCATTTCGTCGACCCACCATACGTCCTGAGTACCCGCTACGAATCAGCAAAATCGGGACGCTACTACCGATATGAAATGACCGATGCCGATCACCAGGCGTTACTGACGTGTTTGCTAGAGGCAAAGGGGATGGTGGCATTGTCCGGCTACATGAGCGAGATCTATACAGATCAGCTGAAAGGTTGGTCGATGAATACCGTAAGCGCTCGGATCTCAGCCGGAAGAGGGTCGAGTACTCGACAAGAGTGCCTTTGGCTGAACCCTGCCTGTATGCATGCCCTACAACAGACAGGCCTGCAATTCGGAGCGATCGCATGACAGCCCTACGCCGAACTGTTCGGATTCGCCGCGGGCAGATGCCGCCGCTGGACCTGGTCACTATTTGCGACAAGTGCCACAAGTCACGAGCACATGGCAATCACGATAAATGCAGCAAACAACGCCAAGCCGAAGGCATCGCGAGACGGGAGGAAGACCGTGGAATTTCAAAGTGAAACTCTCACAGACGAAGAGCTGGCCACGATCACAGGCTACAAAATCCCGTCCTTTCAACGCCAGTGGCTCATGACAAACCACTGGGAGTTCGTCTTGACGGGCGCCCAGCGCCCAGTGGTGGGCCGGATATATGCCCGGCTAAAGCTCGCCGGGGTCAAGCCAACCACAAACAGCGCTGTCGCTGAGACTTGGACTCTTGACCTGGCGCGCGTGAGCTGACGATGAGACAGAAGAAAACAGCCAATCGGGATCTGCCACCACGGATGATCCGCCGCACCCGCAAGAGAAAAGGCGGCACGACCTGGACGGGTTACTACTACAACGGCAGGGACGCCGACGGTAACCGCGTAGAGATCCCGCTTGGCGGCGATCTCGACGAAGCCAAGATCGAATGGGCACGGCTCGACCGCAAAGCGACGCCGAAACCCGCGCACCTGATGGACCGACTCTTTGACGACTATGCGTCGAAAATCATACCGACACTCAAACCGCGTACCCAGCGCGATTACCTCCTGGGCCTAAAGCAGCTTCGAAGAGCATTCGAATCAGCCCCCATAGAGGCAATGACCCCTCAGGTCATCGCCCAGTATCGCGATGCGCGGACGGCAAAGGTACGCGCCAATCGGGAGATAGCACTGTTATCTACCATGTTCACCTTCGCCCGCGAGTGGGGGCTGACTGACAAGGCCAACCCCTGCTTCGGTTTGCGCCGAAATAAGGAAACGCCTAGGGACTTTTATGCCGGGGATATCGTTTGGAAAGCGGTGTACGAACAAGCGAGGCAAGATCTCAGAGACGCCATGGACCTGGCCTATTTGACAGGACAGCGAGCGGCCGATGTACTCAAGGCCTCGACCACTGATCTCAACAATGGCTTCCTGATGGTTGGCCAGGGTAAGACGGAAAAGCGGCTGCGCATCAAACTGTACGACGGCGATACCGAGACGGACCTGTGCATCTTCATCAACGGCCTGCTGGATCGCCGAGTCCAGGCCGGCGTCAAAACCTCGATCCTTATAACCAACCAGGCGGGGCTAAGGATGAGCTACAACATGTTACGCAACCGCTGGGACGAAGCCCGGGAAACTGCGGCAACGAAAGCAGCAGCAGACGGCGACACAGAACTGGCTGTGACAATCCGCAAGTTTCAGTTCCGGGATATCCGACCAAAAGCCGGTAGTGAAATCGAGGACATCAAAGATGCCAGTCGCCTGCTCGGCCACTCGACTGAAGAGATGACGAAGAAGGTATACCGCCGCGTCGGAGAAATTGTAAAGCCTACTAAATAATGATCAACCCTTGATCACTCCCGCGCCGCAACCCGATTCAAAGGTTGCGGCAAGTCTCACGCCTACTCGGGCTCTTTCCCGTCAACATCACCCTTCCGCTTCCGCGACTGACGATTGCCGATTGCGTCCATAACTTCTTGAGGTGACAAACCTAATAATTGAGCTGCTCTGTCTAGCTCAGTCGCCGCGCCATGAGCGGAAGCCGCAGTACCAAGTAGCCCCCCCACTATACCGCTACCTAGAATAGTTCGCTTTGCGTAGCTACCGCTTATTGCTAGTGAGGGGTCGGGACTTGATGTCACTCTATGTTCAAGCTCACGAACTCTACCGGAAAGGGCTCTGGTGTTAGCTAAAATTTCAGCAAGAATACTATCTTCCGATCTAGGAGCAACAGGCGCTTCATGGGGTGTAGCCTCTAGCGCAGCAGCAAAATCCACTTCGAACTTCGGCCAATACGTATCAAATACCTGTTTGAGAATTCGCTCATCAAGTCGACCATTCTCAAGACAATTATTCAAAGTATTTACCAGTCCCCAAACTGAAGCTCGATCTGGCGTTGTATGGTTAAACTGTGCCAATGGGTCTTCAATATCAGTTGACGTCAAATCTACCAGGAATGTGCAGACGCGATTTGCACTCAACCCTTTCGCGAGAGCACCGGTTTCGAAGAGAATCCAAGGCTTATTTTTATTTTCCTGCGTTAAGCAAACAATACCTGCGGCAGTATCTCGAAGCTGGTCAGAGATCTCAGAAAACCAGATTGCGCCTTTGTCAATGTGCTGTGTGGAGATCCAAGGTTGAGATGCCTGCAGCACACATCTAATCCACTCACTCAGCATCTCGGCAACAACCCTACTCCGTCTGCCAGACCAACTCACAAAAACTTTCATTCAATAACCCTTGCTGATGGAGATCCGATCGCAATATGTCACAGCAGAATAGCATTGCGCCACCACTCCACCCCTTGGAGCATGCGATAGCTAGCGTAGTATTTACAATATGGTTGCGGAACACCTAGAAAAAATTGCGGAACACCTAACTTTTTCGCAGGCAACAAAAAACCCCGTAGATCATTGATCTACGGGGTTTTTAAGAGTGGAGGCCGAGGTCGGAATCGAACCGGCGTAGGTGGATTTGCAATCCACTGCATAACCATTTTGCTACTCGGCCTCAAACGATCGCTGCTTAGTAGCACAACAACAACCGCGTACAAACTTGGAGCGGGAAACGAGACTCGAACTCGCGACCCCGACCTTGGCAAGGTCGTGCTCTACCAACTGAGCTATTCCCGCTTGGTGTGGCGCATTCTATAGATTTCAGAAGCCCCGTCAACCCTTTGATTCAAAAAAGTTTTATTTCTTTTCAACGTCGGTTTTCAGATGCGGCCAGGCAGCCCGCAGGTATTGAACCATCGACCACAATGTCAGGCCTGCCGAGATCATCAGCAAGGCGTAACCCAGCAAGACCCAGAAGCTGAAGTCACGGGGATTGGCCAGCAGGATCACCAGCGCCAGCATCTGCGCGGCAGTTTTCCACTTACCGAGATTGGACACCGCTACATGCGCGCGAGCACCGAGTTCGGCCATCCACTCACGCAAGGCCGATACGACGATCTCACGACCAATGATGACTGCAGCAGGCAACGTCAACCACAAGTTACCGTGTTCCTGTACCAGCAGCACCAATGCCACCGCCACCATCAACTTGTCGGCGACCGGATCAAGGAAGGCGCCGAACGGCGTGCTTTGTTCCAGGCGACGAGCCAGGTAGCCATCCAGCCAGTCAGTCGCCGCCGCAAAGGCGAATACCGAGGCGGACGCCATGTAACTCCACTGGTAAGGCAGGTAAAACAGCAAAATGAAGATCGGGATGAGCAGGACGCGTAGAACGGTAATCAGATTAGGGATATTCATCGGCACAACTGGCTACGAGGTGAGTTGGCATTCTACTCGCTATGCAGGTTTGCATAAATCGACTCTGCGAGCTTTTTACTGATCCCCGGTGCTTTGGCGATCTCTTCGATGCTTGCACGAGTCAGCTCCTGCAATCCACCAAAATGTTTCAACAAGTCCCGACGACGGGTCGGTCCGACGCCCGCAACGCCTTCCAGCGTCGACGTGCGGCGGGTCTTGCCGCGCCGCGCACGGTGTCCGGTAATCGCGAACCGGTGGGCTTCGTCGCGAATCTGCTGGATCAGGTGCAGTGCGGGCGAGTCGCCGCGCAAAGTGAACTCGTGCGCGGCATCATTAAGATACAAAGTTTCGAAGCCGGCCTTGCGTGTAGCACCTTTCGCTACACCCAACAGAATGAGATCAGGCACCGCCAGTTCGTTCAGCACATCACGGGCCATCGACAGCTGACCTTTACCGCCGTCCACCAACAGGATGTCCGGCAACTTGCCCTCCCCGTCCTTCAGTTTGCTGAAGCGTCGGGTCAACGCCTGATGCATGGCGGCGTAGTCATCGCCCGCCGTGACGCCCTCAATGTTGTAGCGACGATAGTCGGATTTGATCGCACCTTCCGGGCCGAACACAACACAGGAAGCGACGGTGGCCTCGCCACTGGAATGACTGATGTCATAGCATTCCAGGCGCTGCGGCGGCTCATCCAGGTTCAGCACTTCAGCCAGTGCATCGAAGCGCGCGGCAGTGTGTTGGCGGTTGGCCAGACGCGCGCCCAGCGCCTGCTCGGCATTGGTGACCGCCAATTGCTGCCAGCGTGCCCGCGTGCCACGCACCCGGTGGCTGATGGTCAGTTCTCGACCGCGCAACTCGTGGATGGCTTCGATCAGCGCTGTGGCGTCTTCGGGGACCACGTTGACGATCAACTCGCTCGGCAGGTCGCGCTCCGGACTGCTGATGAAGTACTGCCCCAGAAATGCGGCCATGACTTCCGCAACGTCCTCTTCAATACCGACTTGCGGGAAGAAGTTCTTGCTGCCGAGTACCCGTCCGCCGCGCACGCTGATCAAATGAACGCAGGCGCCACCCGGGTTGACGAAGGCGGCAATGACATCGATGTCGCCGGTGCCGCCTTCCATGCTTTGCTGATCCTGAACCCGGCGCAGCAAGGCAATCTGGTCGCGCAGCTCGGCGGCGCGTTCGAATTCGAGGTTGATAGCCGCCTCTTCCATCGCCGTCGACAGCTCATTGGTCAGCGCGTGACTGCGTCCCTCGAGAAACATCACCGAATGACGTACATCCTCGGCATAGACCTCAGGCTCGACCAGCCCGACACAAGGCGCCTTGCAGCGTTTGATCTGATATTGAAGGCACGGGCGCGTGCGGTTCTTGTAGTAACTGTCTTCGCACTGACGGACAAAAAAGGTCTTTTGCAGCAGGCTGAGGCTTTCGCGAATGGCCCCGGCGCTCGGGTACGGGCCGAAATACTTGCCCTTGGCCTTCTTCGCGCCGCGGTGGATGCTCAGGCGCGGAAATTGACCGTCGGAAAGAAACACATAGGGGTAGGACTTATCGTCGCGCAACAGAATGTTGTACGGCGGCCGCCACTCCTTGATCAGGGTCTGCTCAAGCAGCAACGCCTCGGTTTCGTTGGCGGTGATGGTCGTTTCGACCTGCGCGATACGCCCGACCAGCGCGGCAGTTTTCGGCGCCAGCCCGGTCTTGCGGAAATAGCTGGCAAGGCGCTTCTTGAGGTTCTTGGCCTTGCCCACGTACAACAGGCGCGCATCGCTGTCGAACATGCGATATACGCCGGGACGCCCACTGACGGTCGCCAGGAAGGCGCTGGAATCGAATGTTTCAGTCATGGTCAGGCGCTGGCATCAACCATGCCGTGGCGCACAGCCAGCAACGTCAACTCGACATCACTGCTGATCGACAGCTTTTCGAAGATCCGGTAGCGGTAGGTGTTCACCGTTTTCGGCGACAGGCAGAGTTTGTCGGAAATGATCTGCACCTTCTGGCAGCCGACAATCATCAACGCGATCTGGATTTCCCGTTCGGACAACGCATCGAAAGGCGAATCGTTGGTGGGCTGGAACGACTTGATTGCCAGTTGCTGGGCAATCTGCGGACTGATGTAACGCTGGCCGGCAAATACCAGCCGAATGGCCTGGACCATTTCCGGCAGACCCGCGCCCTTGGTCAGGTAACCGGCGGCACCGGCCTGCAACAGACGTGTAGGAAATGGATCTTCCTCACACACCGTGACAGCGACGACCTTGATGTCCGGATGACTGCGCAACAGCTTGCGCGTGGCTTCAAGACCACCGATACCGGGCATCTTGACGTCCATCAGGACCACATCGGGTTTCAACTCACGGGCCTTGATCAGGGATTCTTCCCCGGATTCGGCCTGGCCAACCACCTGCAAGCCATCGATATCGGCCAGCATCCGTGTAATGCCTGTACGAACGAGATCATGGTCATCGACCACTAGCACCCTAATCAAGCAGACACCTCGCGATATGGTCTTATTGGGATGCCCGACACCTTAGCAAAAAGTGCCAGACAGACCTAGCGGCAAGCAGCATTTAAAAAGTTTCAATTCATCATCGAGGGCTTGCCGGCCGTGGGTTTCAGAGCACAGGTGTACCGAAATCGAGCTGCATCCTCAGGAAACACTCGTCCTCACCACACACCTGCAAGCCTTTTCTCTTATACAGACTTTGTGCCGGATTATTTTTGAATACGGTCAAACGCAGCGCCGGACGTCTTTCAGTGCGGGCCACGGCAATAACCTGATCGATCGCCCAAGAACCCGCACCCTGCCCGCGAAAAGCTTCAGCGATTTGCAGCTCGCGGATGTACAGCGCCCGACGATCCCGGCTGAGGCTGAAAAATCCCACAGGGACATCAGCACGCATAATCAGCCAGTTGTCTCGTCCGGACCAGCCAACATCGAACGCCTCGTCCTGCCACAACAAGTCGTGGTCAATGTAATAGCGCAGCATGTTCCGACACGCCAGCGCTCGGGCAAACACCAGATCACCCGGTTCAGCGCGACGCAAACGGTAGGTCATGGCTCCACCGCGACGCAAACCAGCTGTCCCTGCCAATTGCCGGCATCACGGCGGGCAATCACCAATAATTCGCCAGGTCCTGGTGCCGCAATCACCAGCGTCCCGCGTTCAGACCAGACCGCGCTACGCCCCGCCGACTGCCACCCGCCCGTGAGCCCGGCATGATTGGCCATCAGCACCGCCATCGAGTGGCTTTGCGCGTAGCCTTGCAGCAGCGCACTGTCCACGCCATAGCCGTTTTCGCCGATCAACACGCCTGCCGCGTACAGGTCGGCTCCCAGACCGGCGGCCGTCGCTGCGTGACTGGCGTGGGAAAAGTCGGCGCAGACCGCCAATGCCACGGTGTCGTTGCCTATACGCAGGGTCGAGCCACCAGCACCAGGTGAAAAGAAACGCTCTTCGCCCGCGTGCAAGTGTTGTTTGCTGTAAACCTCAAAAGAACCGTCTCTGCCCAGGGTCAAAGCACCGATCAATACCTGCGAGCTGTCCTTCAGACGAATCGGCATGCCGACGACTGCGTTGATGCCCAGCTCACGAGCGCAATCGCGCAATGGCTGCAACAACGCATCCTGAGGGTCAATTGCCATGTCTGCGGCCATCTGGCCTTCGTAGCCTGTCAGCGACAGTTCCGGGAACACCAGAAGATCGACACCCTGCTCTGCCGCCACGGCCATAAAGCGCAAATGACGGGCAATGTTCGCTGCCAGATCACCGGCAACGGAAAGCGATTGGGCTGCCGCAACAGTGAACGTCGACATGATTCATCCTTGGGCTTCTGACAAAACACCCAGTGTGTCACAACATCTGTACCACTCAAGCGATAGGTAATGCGTTGAATGAGCGATAGCAATTTCTGATTGCTCAGGTGTACGGGGCTCTAGTAAGCTCGGCGCATTCATCGGAGACAGATCATGTTCAACGCCCTCTCACCGCTTCGTTCCACCAGCGCCCTGCGCTCGGTTGCGGCTGCCCGGGTGAATGACGTTTGCGCTCCAGCCAGCTTTTATTTTGGGTATTGGTTTAGCCACTGGCGCGCCTGATACCCACCGGCGCCCATGAAAACGGGTCGCCTACCAGAGAATTCTCAACCCCCGGTCGGCCTCCCGACCGGGGGTTTTGTTTTTTCAGGCCCCAACTTTTTCAGCAACACACCAGACACTTTGAGGAATCACGACATGAACTACGCCACTTATTACCGTTACGACAGTTTTACCGCCTGGCGATTTACCAGCCTCCGCTCGGGACAGCCTGCCGCCTCCGATCGGTCACCCACAGGTGGCAAGCACACACACGCAGCCAATACGGCCAATTGTCGAACACCCCAGTAGGGCCGAGTGCGCGGGAAGAACCCGCCGCCAGCCCAGGAATCCCGAATATGAACTCGTCTGTTTCTGCTCTGCCACTGTCCACCCTCAATTCTGCCAACGAAGCGCTGACCCTGCGTCTGCCCAGCTCGTTGCAGCTCAAGCAACAATTGCCGTTGAGCAATGCTCTGGCCCAGCAAGTCGCCGCCCACCGCCAGGCGATCCGCGCGATTCTCGATGGCGAAGACCATCGCCTGCTGGTCGTCGTCGGCCCTTGCTCGATTCATGACCCGCGCTCCGCGCTCGAATACGCCGAAAAGCTCTCCCGACTGGCACACGATGTCAGCGACGAAATGCTCCTGGTCATGCGCGCCTACGTTGAAAAACCACGCACCACTGTTGGCTGGAAAGGCTTGGCGTATGACCCGCATCTGGACGGCAGCGATGACATGGCGGCCGGCCTGACCCTGTCACGTGAATTGATGCTCGAGATGGTTCGCCTGGGATTACCCATTGCTACCGAACTGCTGCAGCCAATGGCTGCCGGCTACTTCGACGACCTGCTTGGCTGGGTCGCCATCGGCGCACGCACCACCGAATCGCAGATTCACCGGGAAATGGCCAGCGGCCTGAGCATGCCGGTTGGCTTCAAGAACGGCACCGACGGTGGAGTCAGCGTGGCCGTCGATGCCATGCGTTCGGCAGCGCACCCGCATCGCCACTTCGGCGTCGACAGCCAAGGGCACCCGGCGATCATCCAGACCTCGGGTAACCCCGACACTCACCTGGTACTGCGCGGTGGCCATCATGGCCCGAACTTCGATCGCGCCAGCGTGGCCCGAGTCCAGGCCGACTTGACCCGCCTGAAGATTCCGAGCCGAATCATGGTCGACTGCAGCCACGCCAACAGCGGCAAGGACCCTCTGCGCCAACCCGACGTATTCAACGAGGTGCTCGAACAGCGTTTGCAAGGTGATCGTTCCTTGATCGGCATGATGATCGAGTCGCATCTGTTCGAAGGCTGCCAGCCTTTGAGCCCTGCTCTGCGCTACGGCGTATCGGTCACCGACGGTTGCCTGGGCTTCAGCGCGACGGAACAGTTACTGTCGAGCGCTGCCGAACGTCTTCGGGCACAGGTTCGGGCCTGAACCTTGGAACAGCCTTTGCGGGCGAATCAGAATCCCGCAAAGGCTCAACCAAGACTCAGAACATCGATCCAGGATTAAGCCCGCACCCGGATGCGGGCAACGCCGGAAGCCTGACTGACGTCATCCAGCCGCTCCACCGAGTACGACACCTGCACCACGGTTTCACGATGCTCTCGCCAGAAACGGTGAGGCACAATGAACACCAGCGGCTGACCGGCAGTTTCCCCGGTGATATCGCGATCATCGCGATGACTGAAATACTCCCCATCGCACTTGAGATACACCAACTCCCCCTCCTCGGCCTGAGCATTGCCGATCACCACGGTCACGCCATCCACCGCGTCTGCGGCATCCAGTTCGCCGTCTTGCGCTTCCAGCACCTGCGGCGCCGCCAGATCGCCTCGAAGCAACGGTGCGATCAATACTCGGGAATTCACGGAGCGTCTCACCTGCGCGGCCATTGATTCGACCCGGTAGCTGACGGTCACCTCTTGCGTGGAATAGGGCGCGATGCTGTCAGCGTGTATCCAGAACGACAGTGCCTCGCCAACGGCAAATTGCTCCACGGTCACCACATCATTGAACACTGACTCCGGCGCGGCGCCTTGCCAGGACAGAGTGACCCGGTCACCGGCTGCCATCCGTGCATAAGGTCGCACGGTAACGCTCGTACCCTGCGGAACACGAGCGGGATCCAGCGTCCCACCCACCGTTTCTTCAATGATTGGTGCCAGCAACTCAGGTTCCGGATCACCCACATCCAGTTGCAGGCGACTGGATGACACCGGCCCAGGCAGGGCGACGCTGTATAGCGTCCAGTAAAGCTCCAGCGAACCGCCTTCCAGCGCAGCGACGTGTGTACCCTTTATGGCAAACACGATTTCCCGACCGACCTGCCCTTCGCTGACCGAGCGCGAGGCTTCATGCCGGTAGGGCAATCCTTCGTCATCGAGCCCGTGCCAATTCAACACCAGTCTGTCGCCGCACATCATGTCCGGATAAGGCGCAACCCTGACGAATGCGTTGCTCAAGGAGGGATCGAGCATTCCCTCCTCCAGTACCTCAAGCATCGGAGCAGGCAGGCACAAGAGCGAAGATGGTGCCGGTGCGCAGACGGGTCGATAGCTGAGTTCGAGACTTTCTCCGTGCACCTTCAAACACAGATGACCACCGCCATCGGTGTCAATCGACGAGGGGGACGTATTGGCTGTCGGCATTGCCGAGGACTCGGTAGTGGCGTCGTACATAGACATTCGTGGCTCCATTCCTTGGATAGAACGCCGCCATCAAGGCCGCGTCGAACGAAATCCATTGAACACCATCCAGCGAATGCGCGAAGTCAGCCCACAGCCTTGCGAAACCGGGGTAAACACACCGCAAGGCGTAGGCATCCGGCTGCGAATCTAGAGAAACAGGGCAAAAGATTGCCAAATGTTCCGACTACCCCCTCAAGCAGAACCGAAAACTCGCACAGTTTTTAGTCCAGTTTCCTAACAACTCCGAGGATTTTTCAGACATCGCCGGCCCACACGCCTGTTTTACAGTGGCACGCCTCAACCACTGACAAGCATCTGCAAAAGAGGCAGGAACATGCAACGGAATGCGACAACCCGCTACCCCATCCTTTTAGTCCATGGCCTGTTCGGGTTTGACCGTATCGGTCGTTTCGAGCTTTTCCATGATGTCAAGCAAGCACTGCGGGACGCTGGCGGCCAAGTGTTTGTGCCACAGCTGTCTGCTACCCATGACAACGAAGTTCGCGGCCAGCAATTAATCCTGCAGATCGAGCGTGTGCTGCACGGCAGCGGCGCCTGCAAGGTCAACCTGATCGGGCATAGTCAAGGCGCATTGGCCTGCCGTTACGCCGCTGCGCTGGCGCCGGAGAAAATCGCCTCGGTGACGTCGGTCAGCGGCCCCAACCACGGTTCGGAACTGGCGGATGCATTACGCATGGCACTGGTTCCGGGACGCCTCCCGGAGCAGGTGGCAGAACTGCTTGCCACGCAGTTCGCGGACCTGCTCTCACTGCTCAGCGGCAAGCCGGCGATGCCACGCAATGCTGTGGCGGCGCTCAACGCCCTGACGACCGCAGGCGTCGGTGAATTCAACAGCAAGTACCCTCAAGGCTTGCCATCGACCTGGGGTGGTCAGGGCGCGGCGCGGGTCAATGACGTTCACTACTATTCCTGGAGCGGCACGCTGCAAGACGATCTGTCGCAAATACTTGACCCGGTGCATGCCGTTTGCCGGGCATTGTCGGGACATTTTGTCGTCGAAGCCGGGCAGAACGACGGCTTCGTCGGCCGCTACAGCTCACACCTGGGCACCGTCATCCGCTCCGACTACCCTTTCGATCACCTTGCCAGCCTGGGTCGCCCCTGCGGGTTGCGGACACGCGGGACAGATCCCGTCGAACTCTACGTTGAGCACGCCATGCGCCTGAAGGCCGCGCAGCTGTAAGCGCATGCTCAACACCGAGCGGAACTTTGCCGAGAAATCGCTTACTGAATCCGGTAGGCTCCACACTTTACTGAAATAGATTGGAGAGTTTCCCCATGGCTAAAGCCACTGCCCGCCACATCCTGGTTTCCAGCGAAGACAAGTGCAACGAACTCAAGGCCCAGATCGAAGGCGGTGCTGATTTCGCCGAAGTCGCCAAGGCCAACTCCACCTGCCCGTCCAGCCGTCAGGGCGGTGACCTGGGCTCGTTCGGTCCTGGCCAGATGGTCAAGGAATTCGACACCGTGGTATTCAGCGCGCCGATCAACGTCGTGCAAGGCCCGGTGAAGACCCAGTTCGGTTATCACCTGCTTGAAGTCACCAGCCGCCAGGACTGATCCGTCGCCTGATTGCTGCCCCAACGGCCCGCCTTTTGGTGGGCCGTTGTGTTTCGGTTACAGGATACGGCTGGCGACTGACGCGCCGCTCGCGTACAAATTGCGCTTATCGATCACCCGGCTTTAAGGCTGACAATGCGACTGGCTTTCCCCTCTCTGCTGTTCACTGCCGTGGCCCTGTTGTTGGGCGCCGCTGGTGTGGACGCCACCCCGCAACACGCGTTGACCGTCTATGGCGAACCTGCCAAATACCCGGCCGGCTTCAGCCACTTCGACTACACCAATCCGCAGGCGCCCAAGGGCGGCACCCTGCGCCGCTCGGCGATAGAAATCGGTCATTTCGATCACATCCTGCCGTATATCGACAAGGGCATCGGCGTCACCCAGATTGACGGCATGCTCTATTCGCCGCTGGCCCAGCGCTCGATGGACGAGCCTTACACGGTCTACGGCCTGGTGGCGCAAAAGATGGAGCGCTCGGAGGACGGCCTGTCCCTGCGTTTCTTCATCAACCCCAAGGCACGCTTCGCCGATGGCACACCGATCACCGCCGAAGACGTGCGCTACACCTACGACCTGTTGATGACCCAGGGCAGCCTGCGCTATCGCACGCAGTTCGCCGACGTCAAAGGCGTTGAAATCGAAACGCCGCTGACCGTGCGTTTCGACTTCAAGAGCAACGAGAACCGCACCTTGCCGCTGGACATCGCCACCCTGCCGGTGTTTCCCGAGCACTGGTGGAAAACCCGCGACTTCGCCGGTGGCGGCGGCTATGAGCCACCATTGGGCAGCGGCCCGTACCGGGTCGGCAAGGTCGATTCCGGCCGCAGCATCACCTTTGAGCGCAACCCCGACTGGTGGGGCAAGGACTTGCCGGTCAGTCGCGGTCTGTACAACTTCGATCACTTCAGCATCGAGTATTTCGGTGACACTGATGTCGCCCGCCAGGTCCTGCGCGGCGGTGCCTATGACTACAACCGCGAATTTTCCGCGACCGGCTACTCGATCGGCTACGACAGCCCGGCGCTGAGTGACGGACGTTTGCAGAGGGCCCACCTCGCCACCGAAGCCCCGCAATCGGCCCAGGGCTTCGTGTTCAATCTGCAAAAACCGATGTTCCAGGATCGCCGGGTGCGCCAGGCGCTGGCGATGCTCTGGGATTTCGAGTGGAGCAACCGGCAGATGATGCGCAACCTATACATCCGTCAGCAGAGTTACTTCTCCAACTCCGCGCTCGCGGCCCGCGAATTGCCGGATGCCGCCGAGCTGAAAATCCTTGAACCGTTGCGCGGGCAGGTTCCCGACGAGGTCTTCACTCAGGTCTTCGAGGCGCCGAAAACCGATGGCAGCGGCTTGATCCGCGACAAACAGCTGCAGGCGCTGCAATTGCTCGAACAGGCCGGCTGGAAACCCGATGGCGACCAACTGGTCAACGCCGAGGGTGAGCCATTGAGTTTCACCTTTCTGGTCAGCCAGAACGGCATGGATCGTCTGCTGCTCCCGTATAAGCGCACGCTGAAGCAGATCGGCATCGACCTCAATATCCGCCGCATCGACTCCTCGCAATACGTCAATCGCCTGATGAGCCGTGACTACGACATGATCGTCACCGGTTATCCGGTCACCACGTCTCCGGGTGGCGAGTTGCTCAATTACTTCGGCTCGATTTCGGCCAACGACCCCGGCGCCAACAACTATATGGTGCTGAAAAATCCGGCGGTCGACACGTTGATCAACGGCCTGATCCGCGCCTCGACCCAGAGCGACATGCTGCACTACGCCCATGCGCTGGACCGGGTGCTGCAATGGAACTACTACTGGATTCCCAACTATTACCCGCCGGGCACCTCTACCGTCTGGTGGAACCGTTTTGGCATGCCGGCAATACAGGCCAGCAATGACGAAGCCATCGAGAGCTGGTGGGAAATCAGCAGCACCCCGTTGACCAACCAGCAGATGACCGCCGAGAAGATCAGCCGTGGCAGACCCGGAGGACCGCACTGATGTGGGCATACATTCTGCGGCGGCTGCTGCTGATCATTCCGACGCTGGTGATCATTCTGCTGGTCAATTTCGTGATCATTCAGGCGGCACCCGGTGGCCCGGTCGAACAGGCCATCGCCCACTTGCAAGGGATTGGCGGCGCCAGTGTCGGCGGCAGTTCCAGCGAGACCATGAGCAGCACCTCGCGTGCCAGCCGTGGCCTTGATCCGCAACTGATCAAGGACATCGAAAAGCAGTACGGTTTCGACAAGCCGGCGCATGAACGCTTGTGGCTGATGCTCAAGAACTACGCGCAACTGGACTTCGGCAAGAGCTTTTTCCGTGGCGCCACGGTCACCGACCTGATCCTGGAAAAAATGCCGGTAACCATCTCCCTCGGTCTGTGGGCGACGCTGATCACCTATCTGGTGTCGATCCCGCTGGGCATTCGCAAGGCGGTGCATCACGGCAGCCACTTCGACATCTGGAGCAGCACCGCGATCATCATCGGCTACGCGATGCCGGCGTTTCTGTTCGCGATGTTTCTGATCGTGGTGTTTGCCGGCGGCACCTCGCTGAACTGGTTTCCGGTGCGCGGGCTGGTTTCCGACAACTTCGAATCGCTGTCGACCCTGGGCAAGATCGCCGATTACTTCTGGCACCTGGTGCTGCCAGTAACGGCGCTGGTGATCGGCGGTTTCGCCACGCTGACGATCCTCACCAAGAACTCGTTCCTCAATGAAATCACTCGCCAGTACGTGGTGACTGCCCGCGCCAAAGGCCTGAGCGAGCGCCGCGTGCTCTACGGCCACGTGTTCCGCAACGCGATGCTGCTGGTGGTGTCGGGGATTCCGCAAGCGTTCATCAGCGTGTTCTTCGCCGGCTCGCTGCTGATCGAAGTGATCTTCTCCCTCGACGGCCTCGGCCGCATGAGTTACGAAGCGGCAGTTTCCCGGGACTATCCGGTGGTGTTCGGTTCGCTGTTCATCTTCACCCTGTTCGGCCTCCTGATAAAACTGATCGGCGACCTGTGCTACACCCTGGTCGATCCGCGTATCGACTTCGCCGCGAGGAACGCCTGATGTTCAAGCTCTCGCCTCTGGGCCGTCGCCGTTTTGCGCGATTCAAGAAAAACCGTCGTGGCTGGTGGTCACTATGGCTGTTCATCGGACTGTTTGTGGTGACGCTGGGCGGTGAACTGATCGCCAATGACAAACCGCTGGTCGTCAGCTATCAGGGCCAGTTCTACTTCCCGGTGTTCAAGCGCCACACCGAGCAGGAATTTGGCGGGCAACTGCCGTTCCTGGCCGATTACCGCAGCGACTATGTGCAGAATCTGATCCGCAAGGACGGTGGCTGGTTGCTGTTTCCGCCGATCCCGTTCAGCGACGACACGCCCAACTATGACCTCAACCAGCCTGCGCCGAGTCCGCCATCGAAGGTCAATTGGCTGGGCACGGACGATCAGGCGCGCGATGTACTGGCGCGGGTGATTTTCGGTGCCCGGGTGTCGATCCTGTTTGCCTTGATGCTGACCGCCATCAGTGCGCTGATCGGCATTGCCGCCGGCGCCCTGCAGGGCTATTACGGCGGCTGGGTCGACCTGCTCGGGCAACGCCTGCTGGAAGTCTGGACCGGGTTGCCGGTGCTGTACCTGCTGATCATCCTGTCCGGTTTCGTCGAGCCGAATTTCTGGTGGCTGCTGGGGATCATGGCGCTGTTTTCTTGGCTGGCGCTGGTAGATGTGGTGCGCGCCGAGTTCCTGCGCGGGCGTAACCTGGAATACGTCAAAGCGGCGCGCGCCTTGGGCTTGAGCGACCGCAAGGTGATTTTCCGGCACATCCTGCCCAATGCGATGAACGCGACGCTGAGTTATTTGCCGTTCATTCTGACCGGGGCGATTTCCACCCTCACCGCCCTCGACTTCCTCGGTTTCGGCATGCCCGCCGGCAGTGCCTCGCTGGGCGAGCTGATCGGTCAGGGCAAGCAGAACCTGCAAGCGCCGTGGCTCGGGCTGACGGCGTTCTTCACCCTGGCGCTGATTCTTTCCTTGCTGGTGTTCATTGGCGAAGCGTTACGCGACGCGTTCGATCCACGATCCTGAAGTGCAACCATGACTGATAATCTGATCGAAATCCGCGACCTCAATGTCGCCTTCCATGGCCAGCCAGCGGTGCGCAACCTGTGCCTGGACATCCGCCCCGGCGAATGCCTGGCGCTTGTCGGTGAATCAGGCTCGGGCAAGTCGGTGACCGCGCACTCGATCCTGCAGTTGCTCCCCGAAGGCGATGCGCAAACCAGCGGCAGCATTCGTTATCGCGGCCAGGAGCTGGTCGGCACCGACCCGAAGGTCTTGCGCGAATTGCGCGGCAACCGCATCGCGATGATTTTTCAGGAGCCGATGACCTCGCTCAATCCCCTGCACACCATCGAGAAGCAGATCGGCGAGACCCTGCTGGTGCATCGCGGCCTGGGCGGCAAAGCGGCGCAACAGCGCATTCTCGAACTGCTGGAACTGGTGGGCATTCAGAAACCCAAGGAGCGCCTCAAGGCCTATCCGCATCAACTGTCCGGCGGTCAGCGGCAACGGGTGATGATCGCCATGGCCCTGGCTTGCGAACCGGAACTGCTGATTGCCGACGAACCGACCACCGCGCTCGATGTGACGGTGCAGCGCAAGATCCTGCTGCTGCTCAAATCCTTGCAGCAGCGGCTGGGCATGTCGCTGCTGCTGATCAGCCACGACCTCAATCTGGTGCGCAGCATTGCGCAACGGGTGTGCGTGATGAAGGCTGGCGAGATCGTCGAGCAGGCCCCGTGCGAAACCCTGTTTACCGAGCCGAAACACCCTTACAGCTGCGTGCTGCTCAACGCCGAACCGGAGGGTGAAGCCCTGCCCCGGGACGAGCGCGAGAACGTGCTGGAAGTCGATGATCTGCGGGTCGAGTTCGTGGTCGGTGGCGGGCTGTTCCAGCGCAAGCAATACCTGCGGGCGGTGGATGGCATCAGCCTGAATATCCAGCGTGGCAAAACCCTGGGCATTGTCGGCGAGTCCGGTTCGGGCAAATCGACCTTGGGTCAGGCGATTCTGCGGCTGCTCGATTCCGAGGGCAGCATCCGTTTTCAAGGCACCGCCCTCGACGGTCTCGATCAGAAGCAGTTGCGACCGTGGCGCCGGCAGATGCAGGTGGTGTTTCAGGATCCGTTCGGCAGCCTCAGCCCACGGATGTCGGTGGCGCAGATCATCAGCGAAGGGCTGGAGGTGCACTGTCAGTCCAGCGCCGAAGAGTGCGATGAACAAGTGATCCGTGTACTCAAGGAAGTCGGCCTCGACCCGCAAAGCCGTCATCGCTACCCACACGAGTTTTCCGGTGGTCAGCGCCAGCGCATTGCCATCGCCCGGGCACTGGTGCTGAAACCGGCGCTGATCCTGCTCGACGAGCCGACCTCAGCCCTCGACCGTACCGTGCAAAAACAGGTGGTCGCCCTGCTCCGCGACCTTCAGGAAAAACATGGCCTGACCTACCTGTTCATCAGCCACGACCTGGCGGTGGTGCGGGCGCTGGCGCACGACATGATCGTGATCAAGGACGGCAAAGTGGTCGAGCGCGGTGCCAGCCACGATGTGTTCGACTCGCCGCAGCACCCTTACACCAAAGAGCTGTTGGCGGCGGCGCATCCGGGGTAGGCATAATCTGGCGCATGCCTTGATACCGAGTCGCATCTATCGCGAGCAGGCTCACGCCTACAGTGGAACGCATTTCAAATGTAGGAGTGAGCCTGCTCGCGATGGCGTCGCCACAGCCGAAACACATTCAGGATCTGTCAGATGAACACCACCGAAAGCCTCAAGGACTACCAACGCGTGCGCACGCTGGCGATCCGTTCGCTGTTCGAGATCATCGAGCAGTCCAGCGAAGGCACGGTAATTGTCGATCGGGATGCCAACATCGTCTGGATGAACGAGCGATATGCCCGGCGTTTTGGTCTTGAATCGGCGAAAAAAGCCATCGGCCGACCCTGTGAAAGCGTGATCCCCGGCAGCCTGCTACGCGAAGTGGTGCGCACTGGGCGGCCGATCCTGCTGGACATGCAGGACACGCCGAAAGAGCCGATGGTGGTGATGCGCCTGCCGATTCACGACGACGCCGGCAGCGTGATCGGCGCGATCGGTTTTGCCCTGTTCGACGAATTACGCACGTTGTCGCCGATGCTCAAGCGCTACCTGAGCATGCAGGAAGAACTGGCTTCGACCCGCTCCCTGCTGCGGGCCCGGCAGACCAAATACAACTTCGCCCATTTCATTGGCACCAGCACCGCCAGCCTCGAGGTCAAACGCCGCGCCCGGCGCAGCGCCAGCACCGAGTCGCCGGTGTTGCTGCTCGGCGAAACCGGCACTGGCAAGGAGTTGCTGGCGCAAGCGATTCATGGCGCCTCGCCGCGCGCGCACAAAGCCTTTGTCAGCATCAACAGCGCGGCGATTCCCGAAGCGTTGCTTGAGGCCGAGTTTTTTGGCACCGCGCCCGGTGCGTTTACCGGCGCCGACCGCAAGGGTCGCACCGGCAAATTGCAGATCGCTCAGGGCGGCACGCTGTTTCTCGACGAGATCGGCGACATGCCGCTGCCTTTGCAAAGCAAACTGCTGCGGGTATTGCAGGAAAAGGAATTCGAACCGGTCGGCTCCAACGACGTGATTCAGAGCGATGTGCGAGTGATCGCGGCGACCTCGACCGACCTGCAAGCTGCGATCAAGCGCGGCGAGTTCCGCGCCGACCTGTATTACCGCCTCAACGTGCTGCCGATCCACGTTCCGCCGCTGCGCGAACGTCTCGACGATTTGCCGGCGCTCAGCGAAGCGATCCTCGAAGAGCTACGCAGTCAGCACGAACTGAGCCGCGCGGCGCTGGATCTGCTCGGCCAGCATGCATGGCCAGGGAACATCCGCGAGTTGCGCAACGTGCTGGAGCGCGCGGCGCTGCTCAGCGATGACCTGATCCTCACCGAAGAGGATATTCGCGGCTCCATCGGCACCTTCACCCCGGTTGAACGCCCTTCGGCACCGTCGTTGGAGCCCTTGGCCGACGAGACATTCGCCCAGGCCCGTCAGCGTTTTGACCGACAACTGATCCAGACCGCCCTCGCGCAATGCGCAGGCAAGGTACCGGAGGCGGCGGCTCGCCTGGGGCTGGGGCGGTCGACGCTGTACAAGAAGATGCTGGCCTTGGGTATCGCAGAGTCTCAATAAGGAGATTTGGTCTCATTAGTGAGATTTAAACTTCAAGATCAAAAGATCGCAGCCTTCGGCAGCTCCTACAGGGTAGATACGGAAATTCCATGTAGGAGCTGCCGAAGGCTGCGATCTTTTCGCTCCAAAAAAGTCTCACTATCGAGATATCTCTCCGGATAGTCGATCGAAAATATCAACAAACCCCTTATATTTCATTACGTTACAAACATGGCACGCATCTCGCTACCGCTCCTTTCTACCTAGCAACACCCACAAAAATAACAATCCCTGGAGACACACCATGAGTGTGATCATTGCCTTGGCAGCCCTCGCGCTGCTGATGCTCGCCGCCTACCGTGGCTACAGCGTTATCCTCTTCGCCCCGATCGCCGCCCTCGGCGCTGTCTTGCTCACTGACCCCTCTGCTGTCGCCCCTGCCTTTACCGGGGTGTTCATGGAGAAAATGGTCGGCTTCATCAAACTGTATTTCCCGGTATTCCTGCTCGGCGCCGTGTTCGGCAAGTTGATCGAGTTGTCAGGGTTCTCCCGTTCGATCGTGGCCGCAGCGATTCGCCTGCTCGGCACCCGCCAGGCCATGCTGGTGATCGTGCTGGTCTGCGCCCTGCTCACTTACGGCGGTGTGTCGCTGTTCGTGGTGGTGTTTGCGGTGTATCCGTTTGCCGCCGAGATGTTCCGCCAGAGCAATATCCCTAAACGTCTGATCCCGGCGACTATCGCCCTCGGCGCGTTCTCGTTCACCATGGACGCCCTGCCCGGCACTCCGCAGATCCAGAACATCATCCCCAGTACGTTCTTCAACACCACCGCGTGGGCGGCGCCGTGGCTGGGCGTGATCGGTACGATTTTCGTATTCTGCGCCGGCATGCTGTTCCTGCAACGCCAACGCAACAAGGCCCAGCGCGCCGGCGAAGGTTATGGCACCGAGTTGCGTAACGAGCCGGAAACCGCCGAAAACCTCAAGCTGCCAAACCCGTGGATCGCCCTGTCGCCATTGCTGGCGGTGGGCATCATGAACCTGCTGTTCACCCAGTGGATTCCGCAGTGGTACGGCAAGACCCACAGCCTCGCGCTGCCGGGCATGACCACGCCGGTGACCACGGAAACCGCCAAACTCACGGCGATCTGGGCCGTGCAAGCGGCGTTGCTGGTGGGCATCCTGATGGTGCTGGCGTTCGGCTTCAAGGCGATCCGCAGCAAACTCGCCGAGGGCAGCAAAAGCGCGGTCAGCGGCGCGTTGCTGGCGGCGATGAACACCGCTTCGGAGTACGGTTTCGGCGCGGTGATCGCCTCGTTGCCGGGCTTTCTGGTGCTGGCCGACTGGCTCAAGCAAATCCCCAATCCGCTGGTCAACGAAGCGATTACCGTGACCCTGTTGGCGGGCATCACCGGTTCGGCGTCGGGCGGCATGAGCATCGCGCTGGCGGCGATGTCCGAGCAGTTCATCGCCGCAGCACATGCGGCGAACATCCCGCTGGAAGTGCTGCACCGCGTGGCCGCCATGGCCAGCGGCGGCATGGACACCCTGCCGCACAACGGCGCGGTGATCACCCTGCTGGCGGTCACCGGCCTGACCCACCGCGAAGCCTATAAAGACATTTTCTGTATTACGCTGATCAAGACCCTGGCGGTCTTCGTAGTGATCGGCACTTTCTACGCCACTGGCATTGTGTGAGGTATTCATGACGACTCTTTCGGGCAAGACCGCACTGGTTACCGGGTCCACCAGCGGCATCGGTCTGGGCATCGCCCTGAGCCTGGCCAAGGCCGGCGCCAACCTGATTCTCAACGGTTTCGGCGATGCGTCGAGCGTCATCGCCGAGGTCGGCCAGTTCGGCGGCAAGGTCGGTCACCACCCGGCAGACGTCAGCGATCCGGCACAGATTGCCGACATGATCGCTTACGCCGAGCGCGAGTTCGGCGGTGTCGATATTCTGGTCAACAACGCCGGGATCCAGCATGTCGCCGCTGTCGAGGAGTTTCCGGTGGAGCGCTGGGATTCGATCATCGCGATCAACCTGTCATCGGTGTTCCACAGCACCCGCCTGAGCCTGCCGGGGATGCGCGCCAAGGGCTGGGGACGGATCGTCAACATTGCCTCGGTGCACGGTCAGGTGGGCTCGACCGGCAAAGCCGCGTACGTTGCGGCCAAGCACGGGGTGATCGGCTTGACCAAAGTGGTCGGCCTGGAGACCGCCACCAGCAACGTCACCTGCAACGCGATCTGCCCGGGCTGGGTGCTGACGCCGCTGGTGCAGAAGCAGATCGATGATCGTGCCGCCAAAGGGGTCGATCCGCAGCAGGCGCAGCACGATTTGCTAGCCGAGAAACAACCGTCGCTGGAGTTCGTCACGCCGCAGCATCTGGGGGAACTGGTGCTGTTTCTGTGCAGCGAGGCTGGCAGCCAGGTACGGGGGGCGGCGTGGAATATTGATGGAGGGTGGTTGGCGCAGTAATGCTGCGTCCCTGTAGGAGTGAGCCTGCTCGCAATAGCGGAATTACATTCAACATTGATGTTGGCTGATACACCGCTATCGCGAGCAGGCTCACTCCTACAGGGGTCGATGTACCACCTTCGCTGTGTGCTTGACCAACAAAACAAGAGGCAAACCAATGTCCGACATCCTCTGGCAACCCGATGCCGAACGTATCGCCAAATCGCGCATGGACCAGTTCCGCCGCGACATCAATCAGCGTCATGGTCTGGCCCTGAACAGCTACACCGACCTGCACCGCTGGAGCGTCGAACAACGCGAGGCATTCTGGCAGGCAATCGTCGATTTTTTCGACATCCGCTTTCACGCCCAGCCCGACGCCGTTCTGCGTGAAGGCGCGCAAATGCCCAGCGCTGTATGGTTTCCCGGCGCGACCCTGAACTTTGCCGAACACCTGCTGCGCCGCCGCGACGATGCCGTCGCCGTGATTGCCGTGGCGGAAAACGGTGAGCGTGAACAACTGACCTGGGCCGAACTGGCCGAGCAGGTCGCCGGTTTTCAGGCGAGCCTGCAGGCCGCCGGTGTCGGCCTCGGCGACCGCGTGGCCGCGTGCATGCCCAACACCTGGCAAACGCTGGTGGCCATGCTCGCGACCACCAGCCTGGGCGCGATCTGGTCGTGCTCGTCGCCGGACTTCGGCACTCACGGGGTGATCGACCGTTTCGGCCAGATCGAACCCAAGGTGCTGATCACCTGCGCCGGTTACCGTTACGCTGGCAAAGACATCGACCAGACCACCAAGGTCAACGAAATCCTCGCGCAACTGCCGTCGCTGCAACAGTTGATCATCGTGCCCTATGCCCGCCCCCAGGCCCGTGCCGAGGATTACCACACCCGCGCCAACGTGACGTTGTGGGACGATTTCTACCAACCCGGTGGCGAACCGCGTTTTGTCCCGGTGCCATTCAATCACCCGCTGTACGTGCTGTATTCCAGCGGCACCACCGGCGTGCCGAAATGCATCGTGCACAGCACCGGCGGTGTGCTGTTGCAACATGCCAAGGAGCATGGCCTGCACGTCGATCTCGGCCCCGGTGACCGACTGTTCTACTACACCACCTGCGGCTGGATGATGTGGAACTGGCTGGTCTCGGCCCTCGCGGTCGGCAGCGCGGTGGTGCTGTATGACGGCTCGCCGTTTCATCCGGATAACCAACGCCTGCTCGACCTGATCGACGATGAGCGCATCAGCGTATTCGGCACCAGCCCCAAGTTCCTCGCAACGCTGGAAAGCAGCGGTGTCAAACCGGCCGACAGCCATGATCTGGGTAGCCTCAAGACGTTGCTCTGCACCGGCTCGGCGCTGTCGCCGCAGAGCTACGACTTCGTCTACCGCGACTTCAAGCGCGACGTGTGCCTGGCGTCGATGTCGGGCGGCACCGATGTGGTGTCGTGTTTCGTCAACGGCAACCCGATGTCGGCCGTGCGCCGTGGCGAAATCATGGGCAAGAGCCTGGGCATGGCGGTCGAGGTGTGGAATGACGCGGGCGTCGCGGTGGTCGGCGAGAAAGGTGAGCTGGTCTGCACCCGGCACTTCCCGGCCATGCCCATCGGGCTCTGGCACGATGACGATGGCGAAAAGCTGCGTAAATCCTATTTCAGCCTGTTTCCCGGGGTCTGGGCCCAGGGCGATTACGCCGAGCAATTGCCCCACGGCGGGATGCTGATTCACGGCCGTTCCGACGCCGTGCTCAACCCCGGCGGCGTGCGCATCGGCACGGCGGAAATCTATCGTCAGGTCGAGAAAGTCCCGCAGGTGCTGGACAGCGTGGCCATCGGGCAGCAATGGCAGGACGATGTGCGCGTGGTGCTGTTCGTGCGCCTGCAGGGTGGCGTGGCGCTGGATGAGCACCTGCAACAGCAGATCCGCCAGGTGATTCGCGCCAACACCACACCGCGCCATGTGCCGGCGAAAATCGTTGCCGTCACTGACATCCCGCGCACCATCAGCGGCAAAGTGGTCGAACTCGCCGTGCGCAATGTGGTGCACGGTGAGCCGGTGAAAAACACCGACGCGCTGGCTAATCCTGAAGCGCTGGAGCAGTTTCGCAATCGCCCGGAGCTGGCGGATTAACCCGCCATCCCCTTAGCGAGCCTGCTCGCGAAAGCGGTGTGTCAGTCACGCTGATATCGACTGACAGATTGCATTCGCGAGCAGGCTCGCGCTCACAAGGCTGAGGTGTTAATCCATCAGGCCCCAGTCGCCCGATGCCGGCGGTGCCGGCGACGGCGCCGTCTCGGCATGCAGCTTCAAACGCAGCCGCAGATTATTCTGTGAATCGGCATGCTTGAACGCCTCGTCTTCGCTGATCACCCCCTCCACCACCAGCGCGTACAGCGCCGCGTCGAAGGTCTGCATGCCGGCCTCGGCCGACTTGTCCATGATGCCCTTGAGTTCGCCCAACTCGTTGCGCCGGATCAGGTCGGCGATGGTCGGGGTGCCCAACATCACTTCGACCGCCGCCCGCCGCTGGCCGTCGAGGGTGCGCACCAGCCGTTGCGAGACAAACGCCTTGAGATTGTTGCCCAGCGCATGTAACAGCTGCGGGCGGCGCTCTTCGGGGAACAGATTGACGATGCGGTCCAGCGCCTGGTTGGCGTTGTGCGCGTGCAGCGTCGACAGCACCAGGTGCCCGGTGTCGGCGAACGTCAGGGCGTGCTCCATGGTTTCGCGGTCGCGGATTTCGCCGATCAGCACCACGTCCGGGGCCTGACGCAGAGTGTTTTTCAGCGCCGCCTGGAAACTGCGGGTATCGACGCCGACTTCGCGCTGATTGATGATCGAGCGCTGGTGGCGATGGATATACTCCACCGGGTCTTCGATGGTGATGATATGCCCGCTGCTGTGCCGGTTGCGGTGATCGATCAGCGCCGCCAGCGAGGTGGATTTACCGGAATCCGTGGCGCCGACGAACAGGATCAGCCCCTGCTTGATCATCACCGTGTCCAGCAGCACCGGCGGCAGCTTGAGGTCTTCGAAGCGCGGGATATCGAGTTTGACGTTGCGAATCACGATCGACACATCGTTGCGTTGCTTGAAGATGTTCAAGCGAAAGCGCCCGACACCGGTGCGTGAAATCGCCAGGTTCATCTCTAGGTCCCGATCGAACTCGCGCCGTTGCTCGGCGTCCATCAGGGCGTGGGCGATGGCCTGGACCTCTCCGGGCTTGAACGGCCGCTCGCTGAACGGCGTCAGTACCCCGTCGATGCGGGCACTGGGCGGCGCACCGGTGGACAGGAACAGGTCGGAGCCGTGCTGGCTCGACAGACGGAGCAACAGTGCATCGATTTCCATGGCAAAAAGCACCCGCGAAGCATTCAATGAACAGAAATGACCCCGTGTCGTGACGTAACAGGTCATACGGCGTCTACCGCAAGTGCAAGAATAGTCGACGCCGACGCACTGACCGACGCTCAGGATAGATGTGATGAACGTAGCCCCCTCCCCCGACGACGCCCAAGTCTTGATCGCCCGCACCGACTGGAGCCGTACTCCGCTGGGCGCTGCCGGCACCTGGCCGCAGAGCCTGCGCACCGCGGTGGACATCGTGATTCACTCGCCGATGCCGATGCTGCTGTTGTGGGGGCCACAGCTCACGCAGATCTACAACAACGGCTTTGCAATGCTCGCCGGAAGCAAACATCCGCACGCTTTCGGACAGCCGGCGCACCTTATATGGCCGGAACTTCAAGACTTTACCGACCCGATTTATCGAGCTGTCCTACAAGGCCAGGTGCGCACCTACAGCGAACGGCGATTTACCCTGCAACGCGAAGGCAAGGAATCCGACTTCTGGCTGGACCTGACCTACAGCCCGATCCGTGACGAGAATGCGCAAGTGGCCGGCATTCTGGTCACCGCGATTGAAACCAACGAGCGCCGGCGCATCGCCCTCGAACTGCAACGTCGCTCCGAAGAAAGCCTCAAGGCCCAGCGCGACAGCGAAGAACGCCTGCAGCTGGCACTGGCGGCCACCGATGCGGTCGGCACCTGGGACTGGGACATCGGCGAAGACCGCTTCATCGCCGACGCCCATTTCGCCCAACTGCACGGCATCGACCCGGGGCTGGCCAGCCAGTTGCCGATCAGCGATTACCTGCAAGGCGTGCATCCCGAAGACCGCGCCCTGATCGCCCGCAGCATCAAACACTGCATCACCCATGGCACCGAATACGCCGAGGAATATCGCCTGCTGCGAGCCGACGGCGAACTGCGCTGGGTGTTTGCCCGGGGCCGCTGTTACAAGGATCACCACGGTCGACCGGTGCGCTTCCTCGGCGCCGCGCTGGACCTGACCGACCGCAAACACACCGAGCAGGCGCTGCGCCAGAGCCAGACCGAGCTGCAACTGATCATCAACGCGATGCCGATCCTCATCAGTTACGTCGACCATGAAGAGCGCTTCCGCCTGAACAACGCCGCCTATCTGGACTGGTACGGTCTCACCCCGCAGGAACTGTATGGCCGGACCATTCGCGGGGTGATCGGCGAAGAAGCCTACTTCCTGCGCTCGCCGTACATCGCCGAAGCATTGGCCGGGCGGCCCTGCTCGTTCAGCCTGTATACCCCGCATCGCGACGGCAGCAGTCGCCACGCGCTGATGAATTACCTGCCGCGCCACGGTGCCGATGGTGCGGTCAACGGTTTCTATATTTTCGTGATCGACGAGACCGAACGCAAAAAGACCGAAGAAGCCCTGCGCAATCTCAATGAAACCCTGGAGGAGCGGGTCAGCGCCCGCACCGAGCAACTGGCCCAGGCCAATCAACGCCTGCAGAACGAGATGTTCGAACGCGAACGCGCCGAAGATGCGTTGCGCCATGCCCAGAAAATGGAAGCGGTCGGCCAGCTCACCGGGGGTATCGCCCACGACTTCAACAACATGCTTACCGGAATCATCGGCAGCCTCGACCTGATGCAGCGCTACATCGCCGATGGTCGCTCCCATGAAATCGGACGATTTACCGAAGCCGCCGTGTCCTCAGCCAACCGCGCGGCGGCGCTGACCCATCGCCTGCTGGCGTTCTCGCGTCGGCAGTCACTGGACCGCAAGACCCTCGACGTCAACGAGCTGATCCATTCGCTGGAAGATTTGATCCGCCGCACCAAGGGCGACCCGATCGGCCTCACGCTGCGGCTGGCCGAAGAGGTGTGGCCGATCAGCACCGACGTCAGCCAGCTGGAAAACGCTCTGCTCAACCTGGTGATCAACGCCCGGGACGCCATGCCCAACGGCGGCGAACTGTTGATCGAAACCGCCAACGTCTACCTCGACGGCAATGACATCACCACCCTCGAACCGGTCAAGGCTGGCGACTACCTGATGCTGGCGGTCAGCGACAACGGTACCGGCATGACCCCGTCGGTGCGGGCCAAGGCCTTCGATCCGTTCTTCACCACCAAACCGATCGGCCAGGGCACCGGGCTGGGGCTGTCGATGATTTATGGTTTCGCCCAGCAGTCGGGCGGCCACGTCAGCCTCGACAGCCTGCCGGATCAGGGCACCTGCGTGCGCCTGTACCTGCCGCGCCTGAACCTGCTGGAACCCGAGCGGCCAGTCGTGGAAACCCTCAGCGCGGCGCCGACTGCCACTTCTGGCGAAACCGTGGTGGTGGTTGAAGATGACCCGGCGGTACGCATGCTGGTGCTCGATCTGCTCAAGGAGCTGGGTTACCTCGCCCACGAAGCCGCCGATGCCAGCGCCGCCCTGCCGCTGCTGGAATCGGAGCTGCGCGTGGACCTGCTGGTGACCGACGTCGGCTTGCCGGGCATGAACGGCCGGCAGCTGGCGGAAATCGCCCGTCAGCATCGGCCAGGCCTGAAAGTGTTGTTCATGACCGGTTATGCGCAGAAGGCCGCAGAGCGCCAGGGGTTTCTCGAGGACGGCATGGACATGGTCGCCAAACCGTTTTCGATTGATGTGCTGGCGAACAAGATCCGCACGATGATCAACCAAACGCCGTCACTTGAGGCATAATCCCGCGCCCCGCCGTCACCCCGTTACAGGTATCGCACGATGAAAGCCCAAGCCCGCCACATTCTGGTGAAAACCGCCGAAGAGGCCGAACAGCTCAAACAACGCATTGCCAAGGGCGAAGCGTTCGATGTGCTGGCGAAGAAATACTCGACCTGCCCGTCCGGCAAGCGCGGCGGCGATCTGGGTGAAGTGCGGCCGGGGCAGATGGTCGGCGCGATCGATGCGGTGATCTTCAAAAAGCCGTTGCGCACCGTGCATGGGCCGATCAAGAGCAAGTTCGGGTATCACCTGGTGCAGGTGTTTTTCCGCGACTGAAGGCTTTGCTTTCGGGCGTTTGTGGCGAGGGAGCTTGCTCCCGCTGGGTGGCGAAGCCGCCCCAATAAGGCTTGCGCCAGCTGCGCAGTCGAGCGGGAGCAAGCTCCCTCGCCACAAGGACACTCATTCTTTCGGAATCAACGCCCCCGGCACTTGAATCACCTTGCTCGCCAGCCAATGCCCCGCCTCCGCCGCCTCAGCCGGACTGCCCCCCAGCAACCGCCGCGCCAGATACGCCGCACTGAACGAATCCCCCGCCGCCGTGGTGTCCACGACCTTTTCGACCTTCTGCGCCGGCACTTCGAACGCCTCGCCATCACAACGAATCAGACACGCCTCGGCGCCACGCTTGAGCACCACTTCCGGCGTGCCGATCTGCGCGTAAGCCTCGAACACTGCGTCGCAGTCGGCAAAATGGAACAGCGCCTGCTCGTCATCCACTGTCAGCAACGCCAGATCGACATGCGGCAACACACTGCGATACGCCGCACGCGCCTCTTCCTGTGACGCCCACAAACGCGGTCGATAGTTGTTGTCGAAGACGATCCGCGCATCGCGCTGGCGGGCTTCGATCAAAGTCTGGATCAACCGCTCGCGGCCCTTGGCACCCAGCACCGCAAGGGTGATGCCGCTGAAATACAACACGTCGTAATCCGCCAGCGCTGCCAGAGTCGGCTCGGCCGCCGGGGTGGTGAAGCAATCGCGCACCGCCGCTTCATTGCGCCAGTAGAGGAAACGGCGCTCGCCATTGGCATCGGTCTGAATGCAATACAGGCCCGGCAGGCGACCGGGCAGACGCTGCACCCATTCCAGCCCAATGCCTTCTTCGGCCCAGCTCTGGCACATCGCGTCACTGAAACTGTCATCGCCCAGCGCGGTGACGTAGTCGACTTGCGCTTTATCGCCGAGGGCGCGGGACAGGTACACCGCCGTGTTCAGGGTGTCACCGCCGAAGCTTTGCTGCAGGCTGCCGTCGGCACGGTGCTGGAGTTCGATCATGCACTCGCCGATCAGGGCGATGCGCGGGGTGTTCGGGCCCAGGGGGCTGAGGGTGGTCATTGGGGTGTCTCTGCTGATTCAGTGGTGTTTGAGCGGCCCTCATCGCGAGCAGGCTCACTCCTACAGGGGAACGCGTTTCAACTGTAGGAGTGAGCCTGCTCGCGATTGGCCGCGCCTCGGTGTCGGACCTTAGAAACAAGTCTCCATACTCTCGACCACCGCCAACTGCTCATCCACCAGCAACCCCACCCGCCACTTGTCGAAGGTCAGGCACGGGTGCGAGGTGCCGAAGGAAATGATGTCACCCACCCGCAGTTCAACCCCCGGCGCCACGGTCATGAACGCATGCTGGTCCATCACCGCCGTCACTTTGCACGCCCCCACATCGTCGCCCACCGCCGGCAACACGCCGGCCTTGTAGCGCAGCAACGGCACTGGCAGGCCGGCATCATATGCCACGTCGCGCTTGCCGAGGGCGATCACCGCAAAGCCCGGCTCCGGCAGCGATTGCACATGTGCCCAGACTTCCAGCGCCGGGCGCAAGCCTTCGTGCAAATCGCTGCGACGATCAAGCACGCAGCATTGCGCCTCTTTGTAGATGCCATGGTCGTGGGCCACATAACTGCCCGGGCGCAGCACGCTGAGGAAGCGTCCGCCCGCGTTCTGCGCTTCGAACGACTCGGCGATCAGGTCGTACCACGCCGAGCCCGAGGCGGTGATGATCGGCTTGGCAATCGCAAATGCGCCGCTGTCCTGCAACTGCACCGCCAGCCGCACCAGCGACGCGGCAAATTCGCGAATGCCGCTAACGGCGTGATCGCCATGGATCACCCCTTCGTAACCTTCGATGCCGGTCAGGGCCAGCGCCGGTTGCGCGTTGATCGCCCGGGCCAGTTCGATGACTTCCCTCTCGCTGCGGCAACCACAACGGCCACCGACCACGCCGTATTCGATCATCACGTTCAACTTGACCCCGCGCGAGGCGAAGTAGGCGCCGAGATCGGCGACGTTGTCCGGATGATCGACCATGCAGTAGAAATCGAACGCAGGGTCCGCCAGCAGATCGGCAATCAGCGCCATGTTCGGCGTGCCGACCAGTTGGTTGGCCATCAGCACGCGACGCACGCCGTGGGCGTACGCGGCGCGGGTCTGCGTGGCGCTGGCGAGGGTGATGCCCCAGGCCCCGGCGTCCAGCTGACGCTTGAACAGGGCCGGGGTCATGCTGGTCTTGCCGTGGGGCGCAAGCTCTGCGCCGCTGTCGCTGACGAATGTCTGCATCCAGCGGATGTTGTGCTCCAGCGCCTCGCGGTGCAGCACCAGCGCCGGCAGGCTGACGTCACGCACCAGATGCGCGCCGATGGTGGCGTCGCCCTTTTCCACAGCAGAATTGATGGCAGTCGTCATGGTCGAACTCCTCACTGTCGCGGCCGGCAGGCAGCCGCGGTTATTCGTTGATACGCCGGGCGAGGCTGTTGGCGCTCTCGATCAGCACCCGGCGATAGTCGTCGTAATTGTTCTTCGCATCGGCCCGAGGGGCGACGATGCACAAGGTGCAGATGGCCACGCCGCTCGGGTCTTTGACCGGGGCGGCGAAGCAATGGGTGAAGGTGTCGGCAACGCTGTCGAAAGAGAAAAAGCCGTCGATGCCAGCCTGACGAATCTCCGCCAGAAAGCGTTCCAGCGGCAGGCGTTCACCATCGGGCAGGATGTAATCGTCTTCGTCGATCAGGTCGATGATCTGCTGATCACTCAGGTGCGCCAACAGCAGGCGTCCGGACGCGGTCCACGGGATCGGCGCGTTTTCGCCGATGTCGGAAGAAATGCGGAAATGCCGCTCGCCCTCCTTCATCAACGCCACCGTGTATTTGCGCCCGTTGAGCAGGCACATCTGCGCGGTTTCCCGGGTCTGGCTGACGATCTCCTGCAAGGCGTGATCGGCCTCGCGGCTGAGGTCGAAATGACGCAGGTGCGCCTGCCCGAGGAAGTACAACTGGCGACCGAGATAGACGTGACCGTCCTTGCCCACCGGCTCCAGAATCCGCCGCTCCAGCAGCGACGCGACCAGCTCGTAGACCGTGGATTTCGGACTGCCGATGCCATTGGCGATGTCGTTCGGACGCAGCGGCTGGCCGATTTCCTTGAGGAAATCGAGGATATCGAACGCCCGGTCCAGACCCCGGGCCCGGCGCTTGATGGTGTCTTCACTCATGTCAGTACCCACTCATGGTTCCCCTGTAGGAGCTGCCGCAGGCGGCGATCTTTTGATCCTGCCTGTCTGGCGTATCCAAAAAAGCCAAAAGATCGCAGCCTTCGGCAGCGCCTACAAGAGCCACCGCCACTCAGGCCTTCTTCTTGTACGCGATGCAGTCGATCTCGACCTTGCAATCGACCATCATGCTCGCCTGCACACAGGCCCGTGCAGGCGCATGCTCGGGCTTGAAGTACTCGCCGAAGACCTTGTTGAAACTGCTGAAATCCCGCGGATCGTCCAGCCACACCCCGGCACGCACCACGTCTTCCAGGCCATAACCGGCCTCTTCGAGAATCGCGATCAGGTTCTTCATGGTCTGGTGGGTCTGCTCGACGATGCCGCCCACGATAATCTCGCCATCCACCGCCGGCACCTGGCCGGACACATGCAGCCAGCCATCCGCTTCAACGGCGCGAGCGAATGGACGTGGCTGGCCGCCAGCGGCGGTGCTGCCGGTGCCGTAACGCGTAATGCTCATGGGTACTTCTCCTGATGACAAAAGCAAAAATTAAAACCGCGTGCTCTTGAGAAACTCAGCCAGGCGCGGCGATTGCGGGCGTTCGAACAGCTCCTTGGGAGGCCCCTGCTCTTCGATGCGCCCCTGATTCATGAAGACAATCTTGTCCGAGACTTCGAAGGCGAAACGCATCTCGTGGGTCACCAGCAACATGGTCATGCCGTCTTCGGCCAGGCCTTTGATCACATTGAGCACCTCGCCGACCAGCTCCGGGTCGAGGGCCGAGGTGACTTCGTCGAACAGCATCAGGCTCGGGTTCATCGCGATCGCCCGGGCAATCGCCACGCGCTGTTGCTGACCGCCGGACAACTGACCTGGAAAGTGATTGCGCCGTTCCAGCAGGCCGACCCGTTCCAGCCATTTTTCGGCCAGCACCACGGCTTGGTCCTTGTGCATCTTCTTCACCTTGAGCAGGCCCAGGGTGACGTTCTGCAAGGCGGTCAGGTGCGGAAACAGGTTGAACTGCTGGAAGGCCATGCCGGTCATGGCACGATGACGAGCGATGACTTTTTCGGCATGGCGCACGCGTTTGCCGCCGACCTCGTCATACCCGATGGATTCGCCGTCGAGCAGGATCTGCCCGCCCTGGAACTCTTCGAGCATGTTCACGCAGCGCAGCAGTGTGGTCTTGCCCGAACCGCTGGAGCCGATCAACGTCACGACGTTGCCGCGCTGCATGCTCAGGTCGACACCCTTGAGCACTTCGACCGCGCCGTACTGTTTGTGCAGACCACGGATGTCCAGCAGTGGCTGGCCGTTTGCAACGTTGGAAACTTGAGCTTGAGTCATGGCAGGGCCACCCGCTTTTCAATGTGCCGGCCGAGTAATTCGATGCCGTAGTTGATGACGAAAAACAGAAAACCGGCGAACAGGTAGAACTCCAGGGTCATGAAGGTCCGGGCGATGATCTGTTGGGTGCTGAGCAGCAATTCGGCCACGCCGATCACCGAGAGCAAGGTCGAGGCCTTGACGATTTCGGTGGACGAGTTGACCCACGTCGGCAGGATCTGCCGCAACGCCTGGGGCAGCAGCACGTAACCGAGGGACTGATAGAACGTCAGGCCGATTGCCTTGCTCGCCTCCATCTGCCCGCGTGGCAGTGCCTGCAAGGCCCCGCGCACAATCTCGGCAACGTGCGAGCCACAGAACAGCGTCAGACCCAGCGCGCCGGCCTGAAACGCGCTGATCTGCCAGCCCAGCGCCGGCGCCATATAGAAGCAGGCCAGCACCAGCACAAACACCGGCGTGCCGCGAATCAGGTCGACGTAAAAGCGGAACGGCGCGCGCATCCAGAACCTGCCGTACGTCAGCACCAGACCGGTGACGACGCCGAGCAGCGTGCCAAACAGAATCGCCAGCGCCGACACCTGCACACTGGTCAGGAAGCCTTGCAGCAACGTCTCGCGGGCTATCCACAACTCATGCAACCAACCGGGGGATTGGTACATCGCAGCCTCCTATCGGCGGATCGCCAGACGCTGCTCGAGGTAACGCAGCAGCATGGCAATGAGGTAACAGGCCGCGACATACAACGCCGTGGTCACCAGCCAGGTTTCGATCACCCGGTAGCTCTCGACGTTGATCTTGCGCGCGTAATAGGTCAGCTCCGGCACCGCGATCGCGGCGGCCAGCGAGGTGTCCTTGAACAGCGAAATAAAGTTGTTCGACAGCGCCGGCAACACATTGCGCAGCATCACCGGCACGGTGACGTAAGCCTTGACCTGCCATTCACCGAGGCCGATCGCCAGCCCGGCTTCACGCTGGCCCTTGGGGATGCTCAGCAAGCCGCCACGGAACACTTCGGTCAGATAGGCCCCGGCATACAGTGACAGCGTGATGATGAACGACGGGATCTTGTCCAGGCGAATCCCAAGGCTCGGCAAGGCAAAGTAGATCAACAGAATCAACACCAGAATCGGCGTGTTACGCACCACCGTGACGTACACCGACGCCAGCACCCGCAAGGCGCGATGCTTCGACAGCAAGGCAAACGCCATCAGCAGGCCGATCACGCAGCCGATGGCGATCGACACCAGAGCCAGTTCAAGGCCCAGACCGAGCCCCGCCAGCAAGGTGTCGAAATCGCGCCACACGGCGGCAAAGTTCAACTGATAGTTCATGGTCAGCAGTACCTTGAGCGGGGCGATTCAGGCGCCCCGCTCTCACGGAATCATTTGAATTCGACTGGGAAACCGATCGCTGGGGACGGCAGATCGACGCCGAACCATTGCTTGAACGAGGCCGCATAGGTCGGGAACTCGACGCCGGTCATGGCTTCATGCAGGGTGGTGTTGACGAAGTTCAGCCAGTCCTGATCGCCGCGTTTGACCGCGCAGGCGTAGGTCTGCGGGCTCCAGGCGTAGGTCGGGCTGCGGTAACGGCCAGGGTTCTGCACCATCAGGTATTTGACCGACGACTGATCGGTGGCAGCGGCATCGGCGCGGCCGGAGTTCACCGCCTGATACATCAGGTCGACGCTGTCGTACTGATCGACCTTGGCCTTGGGCAGCGCCTGATGCACCAGCTCTTCGGCGTAGACGTTTTGCAGCACGGCCACGGTGACGCTGTCACCGGCCGCCTGCAGGTCTTCGATTTCCTTGTACTTGCTGTTGGCCGGCAACAGCAGGCCGACGCCTTCGCGGTAGTACGGCAAGGTGAACGCCACTTGCTGCGCACGGCTGGCGGTGACGGTGATGAACTGGCAGCTCATGTCGACCTTGTCGGTCAGCAGATTGGGAATCCGCGCATCGGACGACTGCACCACGAACTCGACTTTGTTCGGGTCATTGAACAGCCCCTTGGCCACCATCCTGGCGATGTCGATATCAAAACCCTGCAACTTGCCGTCCGCGCCCTGAAAGTGCCACGGCGCGTTGGTGCTGCCGGTGCCGACAATCAGCTTGCCACGGGCCAGAACACTGTCGAGCTTGCTGTCGGCTGCCTGGGCCATGCCCATGACAGCGGACGAAGCCGCAAGAACAAAAACACACGCTTTGAACAACGAAGGACGGCGATGCATGGCAAGCACTCCAGGATGATGTTTATTCCGCTATACCGGAACACGGTTTGTTACTACGGAATAGACAGCAGAAAGTGTGCCACAGGAAACGCAGGGAATCTGTAGTGATTTGAAATGTTTTTGGAATCAACAGGATGCGGGAAAGTGTCGGACAGATGTTACTCGCAGTGGGTTTTCTCAGGCGCTACCGTGGGCCACACCGCTCGGGTACTCAGGCCACATTTGAGTGCGCGCTCACCGAAAAGGCGCACGGTCTACTGTCAACTTTGACAGTAGAGGAAAGTCGCCCATGGGATTAGCGTCAGCAACGCTAACAGCGCTTCTTCAAGGAGGTTCCCATGCGCTCTAGGACTCGCCTTTCAGACCTGCCGGCCACCTACCGCAAAGCCCTGAAAACCTGGCGCCCGGTAATCCTGTACTTCGCCAACGAACACTGCCCCGCCTGCGAATTCGCCGGGCCGGTGTTTCGTGAGGTGGCCGAACCCTATCGGCTGCGGGCGAACATTTACATGCTCAACACCAGCCAGTCGCCGCGCCATCCGTTGGTCACCGGTACACCTACGGTGCTGTTCTACAAGAACGGCAAGCTGGTGAAAAAACTCAAGGGGATTGGCACGGAGGAAACACTGGCGGCGGACTTTGCCCGGCATATTGGCAGGACCAGGGCACCGGTGGTGCGGCAAAAACCACGACATGACCTGGGCTGGCTTCGTCGCACTTTGCGTAACCTTTGCACCATTCCGCGTGCGCAGTCACTTCAACACCACTCGATATCCATGTAGGAGCTGCGGCAAGCTGCGATCTTTTGATTTTGTTTTTTAAGATCAAAAGATCGCAGCGTGCCGCAGCTCCTACAGGGGAGATTCGTGTTTAGGCGGTATTACGCACCAGCAACACCCGCGTCACCCGCCGTTCCTCCACTGCCACCACCGTCATCTGCCAGCCTTCGTACTGCAGCTGATCGCCCTTCATCGGCAGCCGATCCAGCAAGCTCATCACCAATCCGGCCAAGGTCTGATAGTCCTCGGTCGGCGGCACGCCAAAGCCCGTGCGCTCACGCACTCGCATCAGGTTCAGCGCGCCGCTGACCACGAACCCGCCCTGCTCCTCGACCACGTCCGGGCCTTCGATTTCGCTGGCATCGGGTAGCTCGCCGGCAATCGACTCGAGGATGTCGGTCATGGTCAACACGCCGACAAAATCACCGAATTCGTTGATCACGAAGGCAATGTGGGTCGAGGCTGCGCGCATCTGTTCCAGCGCGTTGAGGATCGAATAACTGTCGAGCAGGTTGATGGTCTTGCGCGCCAGATGTTCCAGGTTCGGTTCGTTCCCGGCCAGGTACTCCTTGAGCAGTTCCTTCTTGTGCACGAAGCCCAGCGGTTCATCCACTGCACCGTTGCGAATCAACGGCAAGCGCGAGTAGGACGAATGCATCAGGCGCGTGCGAATCGCTTCGGCGTCGTCCGCCAGGTCGATCGTGTCGACGTCGGCACGCACCGTCATCAGGTTGCGGATCGGGCGCTCGGCCAGTTGCAGCACACCGCTGATCATCACCCGCTCGCGCCGGTCGAACAGTTCTGCACTCGGCGCTTCGCCGTCGTCCAGCAGATCAGAGATTTCCTCGCCGACCTCCTCCACCGCCAGCTTGCGCCCACCCAGCAAACGCATCACCGCGTGGGCCGTACGCTCACGCATTGGCCGCAGGCCTTGCATCGAGCGTTTGCGACGGGCCCGAGCGATCTGGTTGAACACCTCGATCAGGATCGAGAAACCAATGGCCGCATACAGGTAGCCTTTCGGGATGTGGAAGCCCAGGCCTTCGGCCGTCAGGGCGAAGCCGATCATCATCAGAAAGCCCAGGCACAGCATGATCACCGTCGGGTGGGCGTTGACGAAACGGGTCAACGGCTTGCTGGCCACGATCATCAGGCCGATGGAAATGATCACCGCGATCATCATCACCGCCAGTTCATCGACCATGCCGACCGCCGTGATCACCGCGTCCAGCGAGAACACCGCGTCGAGCACGACGATCTGCGCCACGATCGGCCAGAACAGCGCGTAAGCGGCATTGGTCGAGCGCTGGCCGACATGGCCTTCGAGCCGCTCGTGCAGCTCCATGGTGGCCTTGAACAACAGGAACACACCGCCGAACAGCATGATCAGGTCACGACCGGAGAAGCTCTTGCCAAAC
Organism: Pseudomonas sp. MG-9; assembly: GCF_018729515.1. Classification (NCBI taxonomy): domain Bacteria; kingdom Pseudomonadati; phylum Pseudomonadota; class Gammaproteobacteria; order Pseudomonadales; family Pseudomonadaceae; genus Pseudomonas; species Pseudomonas sp. MG-9. The sequence continues at coordinate 313,610 of NZ_JAHHZH010000001.1, read as the reverse complement.
ACCTCGAACAGCGGCTGCGTGAGGGTGACCAGCCAGGAAATACTCGCCAACAGGCCCAGGCGCATGATCAGTGCCAGCGACAGGCCGATGATCCGCGCACGGTCGCGCTGATGCGGCGGCAGTTTGTCCGCCAGGATCGCGATGAACACCAGGTTGTCGATACCCAGCACCAGTTCCAGCACGATCAGAGTCAACAAGCCTAACCAGGCCGTGGGATCCGCTAACCATTCCATAAAATGTCTTGATCTCTCTTCAGTGAATTCAGGCTGCCGGACACGGCAAAGCGCAACGCGAAGGCTCTGGAGCCGCGTTGTCAACGATAGTCGGGAGTCGGAAGACCGGATGCTGCGAGTGCGTCAAGACCGCGCCATGGCGCGAGGAGAAGGTACGACTGGGAGGCTCCGAGAGGGTGTTCATGCAAATCCTGAATGAAAAATGGCCTTGGAGCGTACAGTCTCAAGGCACATTTTCTACAGCGGCAAATCATTTCAAAATCTGTATCAACTGGCCACTGCCCCCTGTAGGAGCTGCCGCAGGCTGCGATCTTTTGACTTTGTTTTTTCAAGGTCAAGATCAAAAGATCGCAGCCTGCGGCAGCTCCTACAATTGGCTGTCATCGTCCGGCAAAGCGCAACCGCGACAACTGCCGCAAATCCCCCTCGGCGTAGTAATCGTTGGTCCAGCTGTCATCCACCGCCAGTGGACTCACCTGCTTCAGCGCCAGTTTCTTCGCGAAATAGCGAAAGCGGTAATGCTCGTAGAACCGCAGCAATTCCAGGCCATAACGGTCGGCCAGATCGGTGTCGCCACGAATGATCAGGAAGTTCTCGTCATTGCCGTTACTGGCCGAGGTGCTGAGGTTGTGGCTGCCGCTGATGATGGTCGGCGCATCCGTGGTGAAGTCGGTGACCACCGCTTTGGTGTGCACCAGCAGGTTGCCCTTCTGGCCTTTCATGTTTTCCTTCAGCCAGCCTTCCAGCCCGGTGTTGAGCAAAGCCGTGGCGGCGAATTCCGCGGTTCGGTCCGCGTGAAAGCCGGTGATGCTGCTGGCGGTGTTCTGCAGGCCGTAACGCAGGATGTCGTCATGAGGCTTGCCGAGCAGCGCGTTGAGAATCGCGTCCGGCAAACTGAATGCCGTGACGAACAGCACATCCTTTTGGGCCGCCTCGATGATCTCGACGAACTCGCGCAGATCGGCCCCGCCGCTGCGTGGCGAGAACCCGGCGAACAGCGGTTGCGTGGGGTCCATCGGGTTATGTGCGTTGATCCAGGTGCGCGTAGCACCGACATCGGCGGGGTTCGCCCAGACCTCTTCGAAGGTTTGCAGGTAACGCGTGGCAATCGTCACGTCGTCGAGCGTATGCACCACATTGGCCTGGCGATACACGCCATTGGCGGTGAAATTGGTGCTGCCGCACAGCACGGCTTGCGGTTGACGCTGACCGGCGCCGTCGATACGGCTGAGAACAATGAACTTGTTGTGGAAAATGTTGTGGGTGACCCGACCGCGTTTGTTCGCCGCCGGTAACTGCGCCAGGTTCGCTTCATTCAGGGTTGTATCGGGATCATCCGTTTGGGCGTGATAGAGCACGCGCACCAGAACGCCTCGAGCGAACGCCGCGTTTACCGCATCGACGATCGCCTGCAACTGATACTCGTAGATCGCGATATCCAGCGCCCATTGAGCGTCCACCGCACGCTCGATGTACCCCAGCAAACGCTCCAGCAAGCCGTTCTCCAGCCACAGGCGTGCCGCGTCGGGCCAGGCTTCGATCGGCAGGTTCTTGTTGGCGCTGATCTGCGCGTCGAGGTCGGGAAACTTGCGCTGGAAGGCCTGGCTGGCGGCCACGGCGCGGTTGAAGATCACGCCCTGATTGGCCGGGTGGCCGTCGTCGGAAGTAATGCTCAGCTCCAGCGCTTCGCCCAGTTGCGGCGCGTCCGCCGTGCCGTAGGCCAGGTGCACGCGATAGTGCAAAGTCGTGCCCGGATAGACCGCGTAATCGGCCCAGCGGAATTTCTGCAACGGCGCTTTATCGCTGGGCGTGGCGTGGTATTGGGGGAAGGTGTGCGCCTTGCCGGGAAACGTCAGGCTGTTGAACAGGAACAGCCAGGGTTTGTCGCCCTGCTGCTTCTCGATGGCAAAGCCGAGCAAGCCTTTGCGCCGCGATTCAGCCAGATCCATGGCCAGCAACACGCCGTTGGTGCCGGCGTAAGCTTTGACGCGAAAATCGTCCTGGGGATTGGCGACCAGTACCCGCATGATTCACTCCTTGTGATTGGACTGGAGCATAGAGCAGCGCTGAGGTTTTGGTGCTAGCCGCTTAAACCGAGGTGATATCTTCGCGAGCAAGCTTGCTCCCACAGATCGCGCGGCGGTCACACGTCTTGTGGGAGCGAGCTTGCTCGCGAAAGCGACTGTTCAAACACACAGATTTTAGAGCGAAATCAGATCATCAATATGCCGATATTCCGCATGCAACGCCGCGGCTAACTCCCGCGCCCGTGCCAAGCGGATCGGCCCACGCTCAATGTCGATCAACAGCCCCGGGCATTCCAGCGGCGGCATCGGCGGCAAGGCTTTCAAGCGCCCATCCGTCACCACCAGCAAGCGCTGCTGCTCAGCCGGAAAACGCTTTTTCCGCTGCAGCAGCCATTGCTGCGCTTGAGCCAGCGCCGCCACCAACGGCGTGCCGCCCCCTGCGCCCAACGCCTCCAGCCAGGTGCGCAAGCCGCTCGAAGCCTTCAAACCCTGCACCTGCCACTTCGGCGCGCTGCCACTGGCGGTCAGCAACGCCAGACGCGCGCGCTGTCGATAAGCGTCGTCGAACAGTTGCGCGAGCAAGCCCTTGGCATCGCTCAGCGCCTGATGCCGACGGGTCGAGGCCGACGCGTCGACGATCACCAGCCACAGTTCATGAGGGGAACGCGTGCGCAGTTGAAACTGCAAGTCTTCCCGTGTCCGCGGCCGACCGTTAAGCAGCGTCCCCGACCAGTTCACCGAGCCGCTGCGCGCGGCGTGACGCTTGCCCTGGCGTCCGTGGTCGAGTCGTCCGGCGCGGGGTCTGGCATTCGCCCCCGCGTCGGATCGGGGACGAATGCCGGTTACTTTTTTGGCCAGCTCGGCACTTCACGGCGGGCACCGGTGGCGAGCGCCGGAGCCGGCATATCGCCCCACTGCCCCTGCCCTTCGCTCGGTTCGGCCTGGGTATTGGCCGGGTTCTGCGCGGGGGGCTGAGGGCTGGACGAAGACGATTCACGACGGCGGTGACGCAGGGCGAATTCCGCCACCGCGTCGATGTCTTGCTCGGCAATCGCTTCGGCGCCGCGCCATGCCGCATGGGCCCGGGCAGCCCGCAGCCAGACCAGATCGGCACGCAAGCCATCGACGCCGGCCGCAAAGCAACGCTCGGTGATCAGCGCCAACGCGTCGTCGTCCAGCGGGATGCCCGGCAAGGCAATGCGCGCACGCTCGCAACGTTCACGCAGGGCTCGCTGCTGTGCTTCCCACTGCGCGCAGAACGCCTGCGGCTCGCTGTCGAAATCCAGTCGGCGGCGGATGATCTGCCCGCGTTCGGCCGGCGCGGTGTGACCGCTGAGGGCGACGTTCAGGCCAAAACGGTCCAGCAGTTGCGGACGCAGTTCACCCTCTTCCGGGTTCATCGTGCCGATCAACACGAACCGTGCCGAATGCCGATGGGAAATACCGTCGCGCTCGATCAGGTTGGTGCCGCTGGCCGCCACATCAAGCAGCAGATCCACCAGATGATCGGGCAGCAGGTTCACTTCATCGACGTACAGCACGCCGCCGTCGGCCTTGGCCAGCACGCCGGGGGAAAACTGCGCACGCCCTTCACTCAACGCGGCGTCGAGATCGAGCGTACCGACCAGACGCTCCTCAGTGGCGCCCAGCGGCAGCGTGACGAACTGACCGCTCGCCAGCAGATCGGCGAGGCCACGGGCCAGGGTCGACTTGGCCATGCCACGCGGACCTTCGATCAGCACGCCACCGATTTTCGGGTCGATGGCGGTGAGGTACAGGGCGAGTTTCAGGTCATCGGCGCCGACCACGGCGGAGAGCGGGAAATGCGGGGTGTCGGTCATCTTCAATACTCGGTCATGGTCGGTGATCTGCTTTAACTGTAGGAGTGAGCCTGTTTGCGATAGCGGTGTATCAGTCAACATATTTGTTTGCCGACCCACCGCTATCGCGAGCAGGCTCACTCCTACAGGGGATCGCGGTGTGTCAGGTGTCTTCTTCTATATCCAGCAGCAGGTTTTCCAGTGCTTCTTTATACACGCCGGGTGCCTGCCACATTCCGCGCTGTTGCGCTTCCAGCATGCGCTCGGTCATGTCGCGCAGGGCATGTGGATTGTGCTCGCGGACAAAGTCGCGGGTCGCCGGGTCGAGCAAATAGGCATCGGCCAGCAACGCATACTGGTGATCGTCGATCAGTTGCGTGGTGGCATCGAAGGCAAACAAGTTGTCGACCGTCGCCGCCAGTTCGAACGCGCCTTTATAGCCGTGACGTTTGATCCCGTCGATCCATTTCGGATTGGCCGCCCGCGAACGGATCACCCGGTTCAGTTCTTCTTTGAGGGTGCGGATTTTCGGCAGATCCGGTTGGCTGTGATCGCCGTGATAACTGGCCGCCGCCTCCCCGCGCAGGGTTTCCACCGCCGCGAGCATGCCGCCCTGAAACTGGTAGTAGTCGTTGGAATCGAGCAGGTCATGCTCGCGGTTGTCCTGGTTTTGCAGCACGGCCTGCACCTGGCTCAGGCGCTGGACGAACTGCTCACGGGCGGCGGTGCCTTCGTCCGCACCGCCGTAAGCGTAGGCGCCCCAGTTCAGGTAGACCTCGGCCAGATCCTCGCGGCTCTGCCACAGACGCCCGTCGATAGCGCCCTGCACGCCCGCTCCGTACGCTCCGGGTTTGGCCCCGAAGATCCGCCAGCCGGCCTGGCGTCGCGCCGCGTCTTCATCCAGCCCCGATTGCCGCAACGCCTCGCGCTCGGCGCGCACTTTCGCCGCCAGCGGATTGAGGTCATCCGGTTCGTCCAGCGCCGCCACCGCTTGCACGGCGGCGTCGAACAGGCGGATCAGGTTGGCAAAGGCATCGCGGAAGAACCCCGAGACCCGCAGCGTGACATCGACCCGTGGCCGGTCCAGCAGACTCAGCGGCAGAATCTCGAAGTCATCGACCCGCTGACTGCCGGTGGCCCATACCGGACGCACGCCCATCAAGGCCATGGCCTGGGCGATGTCGTCGCCACCGGTGCGCATGGTCGCGGTCCCCCACACCGACAGGCCGAGTTGGCGCAGGTGATCGCCATGGTCCTGCAGGTGCCGTTCAAGAATCAGCGTGGCGGACTGGAAACCGATGCGCCATGCGGTAGTGGTCGGCAGGTTGCGCACGTCCACCGAGTAGAAGTTGCGCCCGGTGGGCAGCACGTCGAGGCGGCCACGGCTGGGGGCGCCGCTGGGGCCGGCGGGGACGAAGCGGCCGTTCAGGGCGTCGAGCAGACCGCGCATTTCGGCGGGGCCGCAGGCGTCGAGGCGTGGGGCGACGACTTCGCGCAAGTTTTCAATGATTGCACTCACTTCGGCCCAACTCGGTCCCTGTAGGAGTGAGCCTGCTCGCGATGGCGTCAGGTCAGGCAATGCAGTGTTGGCTGACACGCCGCCTTCGCGAGCAAGCTCGCTCCCACCGGGATCGCCCAGAGTCTGGGCGATCAGTTGGGTGGCGAACAGTTCGAGGCGTTCGCGGGTATCGCCGGCGGTGCGCCAGATTTCGTCACTGAGTGATTGCAGTTCATCGGGGCGCGGGCCGTTCCAGGGATCAGCGAGCGCGCAATCGAGCGGATCAAACCCCAGTTCAAACGCCCTCGCCAACGCCCGCAGCAAGCTCGACTGCGCGCCCTTGCCATCGCCGCGCGGAATGCGCAGCAACGCCAGCAACGTGTCGATGCGCAAACGCCCGGTCGGTGACTCGCCGAAAATGTGCAGACCATCGCGAATCTGGGATTCCTTCAGATCACACAGATAGGTGTCCAGCCGCGGCAGCCAGATCGCTGCATCGGCGTCGCTGTCCAGGCCGGCGTCAAGTTGCAGTTCGCGGTCGATCTGCGTCTCGCGCACCAGTTGCAGGATGTCGCGCTGCAGCTCGCGGGCACGGCGTGGGTCGAGCAGTTGGGCTTCGTAATATTCGTCGGCCAGCAGCTCCAGATTGCGCAGCGGGCCGTAGGTTTCGGCGCGGGTCAGCGGCGGCATCAGGTGGTCGATGATCACCGCTTGGGTGCGCCGTTTAGCCTGGGCGCCCTCGCCCGGGTCGTTGACGATAAACGGATAGATGTTCGGCAACGACCCGAGCAGCGCGTCCGGCCAGCAGGTTTCCGAGAGCCCGACGCCCTTGCCCGGCAGCCATTCGAGGTTGCCGTGCTTGCCGACGTGAATCACCGCGTGGGCGCCGTAGGTGTTGCGCAGCCAGAAATAGAACGCCAGATAGCCGTGGGGCGGCACCAGATCCGGGTCGTGATACACCGCACTCGGATCGACCTGATAACCGCGCGCCGGTTGAATGCCGACGAAGGTCAGGCCAAAGCGCAGACCGGCGATCATCATCCGTCCGTCACGGCACATCGGGTCGTTTTGCGCAGCCCCCCAACGTTCCAGCACCGCCACGCGATTGACCTCCGGCAGCGCATTGAACATCGCCAGATAAGCCTCCATCGCCAGGCTTTGCTGGCACGGGCGCAGGTCGATGCTGTCGAGGTCATTGCTGACACCGCCGAGCAATTGCTGGATCAGCGCGGTGCCGCTGTCCGGCAACTGAGCCGTTAACGGAAAGCCTTCAGCCTGCAACGCACGCAAGATATTCAACGCCGCCGCCGGCGTGTCGAGACCGACGCCATTACCGATGCGACCGTCGCGGGTCGGGTAATTGGCGAGGATCAGCGCGATGCGTTTTTCTGCATTCGGCACCCGCGCCAGATCGCTCCAGCGCCGGGCGAGTTCGGCGACGAAATCCATGCGCTCGGGTTGCGCCCGGTAGCAGACCACATCCGACTGACTGCGCTCACTGCGCCAGGCCAGGTCCTTGAAACTGATCGGCCGGCTGATGATGCGCCCGTCGAGTTCCGGCAAGGCGATGTGCATCGCCAGGTCCCGTGGCCCCAGGCCCTGCTCGCTGGCGCGCCAACCGGGTTCGTTGTCCTGGGCGCAGATCGCCTGAATCACTGGAATATTGCGCCGAAACGGCCGCTGATGCGGCGCTTCCGGGCTGGATTGGGCGAACCCGGTGGTGTTGAGAATCACCGCCGCTTCGACTTCATCCAGCCAATTCTCGACCACACTCAGGCAGCCCGGCTCTTTCAGACTGGCGACCGCAATTGGCAGCGGATTGAGCCCCGCCGCCTGCAAGCGCTGGCAGAACACATCGATGAACGCAGTGTTGGCCGCCTGCAAATGCGAGCGATAAAACAACACCGCCGCGACCGGTTGATCGGGCAGCCATTCGGCTTGCCAGTCGCTCAGCGCGGCGGTGTTTTTCTGTGGGTGGTAAATCGCCGTGCGCGGCAGCGCTTGCGGCTCGCCCCAAGCATAGTCACGCGCCAGCCAGCGATTGGCCAGACAGTTGAAGAAATCCAGCGCATTGCCCATGCCACCCTGACGCAGGAACTGCCAGAGGCGGTCACGATCTTCGGCGGGCACGGTGCTCAGGTCGCTGAGTTCCGGGTCGGGGCGGTCATCGCCCGGCACCAGAATCACCTGCACGCCGCGCTCGGACAGTTCGACCAAACGCTCGACGCCGTACCGCCAATAGGCGATGCCACCGTGCAGCGAAATCAGGATCACCTTGGCGTGACGCAGCACCTCATCGACATACAGATCGACCGAGGCGTGATTCTGCACCTGCATCGGATTGGCCAGGCGCAGGCTCGGATAGTCCTCGGGCAACTGCTGCGCGGCTTCGGCGAGCAGCGCCAGGCTGGAGTCGCCGCTGCACAGGATCACCAGCTCGGCGGGGGTTTGTCCAAGGTCGGCAATGTTGTCATCCGACACGAAACCGCCGGGCTGGGTCCTGAGCAGGTGCATGGCTTAAACGCTGAGCGCAGCGCGCAGTTGCGCTTCGAGTTGCGCGGCGTCGAGTTCCTGACCGATCAGCACCAGACGGGTGACGCGCGCTTCATCGGCGCCCCACTGGCGGTCGAAGTGCTTGTCGAAACGCGTGCCCACGCCTTGAATCAACAGACGCATCGGCTTGTTCGGAATCGCCGCGAAGCCCTTCACCCGCAGAATGCCGTGCTGCACCACCAATTGCGTCAGCGCGTCGAGCAGCAGGCTTTCGTCAGCTTGCGGCAGTTCGATGGAGATCGAATCGAAGGCGTCGTGATCGTGGTCATCGTGATCGTCATCACCGTCGTGGTGGTGATCGTGATGGCTATGGCGGCTGTCGATGTGTTCTTCGGAACCGGCGCCAAGGCCGATCAGCACGTCCAGCGGCAGACGGCCGTTGCTGGCTTCAATGACTTTTACCGCGGGCGGCAGTTCTTCAGCGACTTCCAGACGTACGCGAGCCAGGTCTTCCGGGCTGGTCTGGTCGGCCTTGTTGAGGATCACCAGGTCGGCGCTGGCCAGTTGATCGGCGAACAGTTCGTGCAGCGGCGACTCGTGATCGAGGTTCGGGTCGAGTTTGCGCTGGGCGTCGACTTGATCGGGGAACGCGGCGAAGGTGCCGGCGGCTACGGCCGGGCTGTCGACCACGGTGATCACCGCGTCAACGGTGCAGGCGCTGCGGATTTCCGGCCACTGGAAAGCTTGTACCAGCGGTTTTGGCAGGGCCAGGCCAGAGGTTTCGATGAGGATGTGATCGAGATCGCCGCGACGGGCGACCAGTTCGCGCATCACCGGGAAGAACTCTTCCTGCACCGTGCAGCACAGGCAGCCGTTGGCCAGTTCGTAGACGCGGCCGGTGGCCTCTTCTTCGGTGCAGCCGATGGTGCATTGCTTGAGGATTTCACCGTCGATGCCCAGCTCGCCGAACTCGTTGACGATCACCGCGATGCGGCGGCCCTGAGCGTTGTCGAGCATGTGTCGCAGCAAGGTAGTTTTGCCCGAGCCGAGGAAACCGGTAACGATGGTGACAGGGAGTTTGGCCAGTGTTTTCATCGGATGCCCTTTGGCAAGGTGGCGGGCATACGGGACGAGATCCGCTGCGAGCGTGCGCGCGGAAGAGTTCGCCACCGGATCACCCCGCCCGGTTGTAGTGAGAAATCTGTCACGAGGCAGGTCTCCTGGCTGACGGTGTTCAGGCCTTGGGCCCGGCATTCGCTGCGCCTTCCCGCTGGCACCTTGGCAGGGCTGGCAGTGGCGTGGCAGCGAACATCACCGTTCACAGTTGCGGGGGCAGCCGCGGCTTTGACCGCGTTCCCTTCTTAGCTTCGGCAACGGCCGAAGAACCTCGAATGTGCAAGGCTACGCATGGTGTGGGGATGGGTCAATGTTTGGATTGGGGGGTATATCCGTTGCTGCGGTAACGGCTACTTAGGGTTCCGCCCTTACGGCGGTCAATTTTTCCAAACGCCGGGTCAAGGGTTTGGGGTTTGATGGGATTTAGGGCATATCCGTTGCTGCGGGTTTTGCCGCTGGCGGTTTGCTTCGCTGCACCTCCTCTCGATGTATGCGGCTTCGCCGCATGGCGCTGCGCGCCTCCCCCCTGATGGGCACCTTCGCTCGGCCTGCCGAAGGGGCAAAAAATCAAAAGCCACATCAAAAGCCGAAGCCGAAGCCGAAGCCGAAGCCGATCAAAAGATCGCAGCCTTCGGCAGCTCCTACACAGAAGTAGGCGTATTCAGCTGGAAATTGGTCGGCTGTCAGGCGGCCATCGCTGGCGTTTGCCAAAAGTGACCCGCGGTAAGGGCGGAACCTTAGGAGGCCGTTACCGCAGCAACGGATATGCCCACAAAATTGACTAAATTCCCCAACCCATGCTCTCCTACACACCTTGTTACGGGTGCCCTTCACAGGGTGAAACGGGAAACCGGTGAATCATGTGCTTTACTCAAAGCCATGTCAGTCCGGTGCTGCCCCCGCAACGGTAAGCGAGCGAAGCGTCAGATCCACTGTGCCGGTACGGCATGGGAAGGTGACGCTTGCAGGTCGGCCTGACGCCAACCCCTCGTGAGCCCGGAGACCGGCCCGCAACACACAGTGCGCACTTGCGTCGCTGAACCTAACAAACCCGCGGTGGGCGGGCGCTGTTCGAACCTCTGCGCGCCCGACTCGCAGGGGTTTTCATGCGCTCTATTCACCCGCTGACACTCCAGAGGGAAGCGCCATGTCGATCATCAGCAGCACCGGCAGCAATACTGACCAACTCTCCAGCACCGCCACTTTGAGCCAGCGCCTGACGGCGGCGATCTTCGCCACGATCCTCGGTGCCACCCTCGTCTGGTTCGCCGGTTTCTCGCACATCGAAGCGGTGCACAACGCCGCCCACGATACCCGCCACAGCGCCGCGTTCCCGTGCCACTGAGACCTGCCGACATGATCAAGCGTATTGCGCAAACCGCAGGTTTCACCGGCCTGTTGGCCGCCCTGCTGCTGACGTTGCTGCAAAGCTTCTGGGTCTCACCGCTGATTCTGCAGGCCGAAACCTTCGAAAAGTCGGAACCTGTGGCCCAGGTTCATGAACACACCGCTGGCGTGGCTGCACACACCCACGATGCCGAAGCCTGGGAGCCGGAAGATGGCTGGCAGCGCGTGGTTTCGACCACCGGTGGCAATCTGGTGGTGGCAGTCGGTTTCGCGCTGATGCTTGCGGGCCTGTATACCCTGCGCGCCCCGACCAGAACCTCGCAGGGACTGCTCTGGGGTCTGGCCGGTTACGCGACCTTCGTCCTCGCGCCAACCCTCGGTCTACCGCCGGAACTGCCGGGCACCGCAGCGGCCGATCTGGCGTCGCGACAGACGTGGTGGATCGGTACGGCCGCCTCTACCGCTGTCGGCCTGGCCCTGATCGTGTTCAGCCGGCAGTGGCTGATGAAGCTGCTGGGCGTGGCGATCCTGGCCGTGCCGCACGTGATCGGTGCTCCGCAACCGGAGGTGCATTCGATGCTCGCCCCGCAAGCGTTGGAAGCCCAGTTCAAAATCGCTTCGCAGTTGACCAACGTGGCGTTCTGGCTGGCCCTGGGCCTGATCAGTGCCTGGTTGTTCCGCCGCAAAAGCGATGGTCAATACCACGCATGACCGCTGACAGCGCAGCGCCGACCTTCGTGGTCGGCCTGGGCTGCCAGCGCGGCTGCCCGGTCAGCACCCTGCGCGCGTTGCTCGACCAGGTCTTGCAGGCGCATCGCATCGAACTGGAAGCCGTCAGGGCCTTGGCCAGCATCGATTTGAAACGCGACGAACCGGGCCTGCAGGAACTCGCCGCGCAACTGGCGCTGCCGCTGCTGTATTTCAGCAGTGAAGAACTGGCCAGTTATCAGCAACGTCTGAGCCATCATTCACAGATCGCCTACGAGCGCACCGGCTGCTACGGCGTGGCGGAAAGTGCCGCGCTGGCGCTCGCGGAACAACTGATTCAGGCACCGGCAAAACTGCTGATTTCCCGGCAAAAATACGCTCAGGCCACGCTGGCATTGGCCGGCGCTGCGTAAAATCCCGATAATCCCCCTCTTTGATCATGAGCAATCTTCATCTGAAGCCTTGCCCTGCCCCGTTTTTCACAGGATGTCTTCATGACCGTCTACTTCATCGGCGCCGGCCCCGGCGACCCGGAACTGATCACTGTCAAAGGCCAGCGGCTGATCCGCAGCTGTCCGGTGATCATCTACGCAGGCTCGCTGGTCCCGGCCGCCGTGCTCGAGGGACATCAGGCCGAAACCGTGGTCAACAGCGCCGAATTGCACCTGGAGCAGATCATCGAATTGATCACAACCGCCCACGCCAAGGGGCAGGATGTGGCGCGAGTGCACTCGGGTGATCCGAGCCTGTATGGCGCGATTGGCGAGCAGATTCGTTATCTGCGCGAGTTGAATATTGCGTTTGAAATCATCCCCGGCGTCACCGCCACAGCCGCCTGCGCGGCGTTGCTCGGCGCCGAGTTGACGCTGCCGGACATTTCGCAGAGCGTGATTCTGACCCGCTATGCCGACAAGACCGCGATGCCGGCAGGCGAGGAACTCGGCAATCTGGCGCAGCACGGCGCGACCATGGCGATTCATCTGGGGGTCAATCATCTGCAGAAGATCATCGCCGAACTGTTACCGCATTACGGCGCGGATTGCCCGATTGCGGTGATTCACCGGGCGACGTGGCCTGATCAGGATTGGGTTGTGGGGACGCTGGAGGATATTGCCGAAAAGGTTGAGGCCAAGGGCTTTCGGCGCACGGCGTTGATTCTGGTGGGTCGGGTGCTGGGCAGTGAGGTGTTCAGCGAGTCATCGCTGTATCGCGCGGGGCATGCGCACCTCTACAGACCCTAAAAGTCAAAAGATCGCAGCCTTCGGCAGCTCCTACATTGGAATGTGTATCCCTGTAGGAGCTGCCGAAGGCTGCGATCTTTTGCTTCACCCATAAAAAAACGGCGCTCACGGGGCGCCGTTTTTCATGTCCGCAGTGAACACCTTACTTAGTAGTAGGCGTTTTCTTTCTGCGTGTGGTCGGTCACGTCGCGCACACCCTTGAGCTCTGGAATGCGCTCGAGCAAGGTGCGCTCGATGCCTTCCTTCAGGGTCACGTCGGCCTGGCCGCAGCCCTGGCAACCGCCGCCGAATTGCAGCACGGCAATGCCGTCTTCAACCACATCGATCAGGCTGACCTGACCGCCGTGGCTGGCCAGCCCCGGGTTGATCTCGGTTTGCAGGTAGTAGTTGATGCGCTCGTTGACCGGGCTGTCGGCGTTGACCATCGGTACTTTGGCGTTTGGCGCCTTGATGGTCAGCTGGCCGCCCATGCGGTCGGTGGCGTAGTCGACGACAGCATCGTCGAGGAACGCTTCGCTGAACGAGTCGATATAGGCGGTGAAGCTTTTCAGCCCCAGCGCGGTATCTTCGGGTTTTTCTTCGCCCGGCTTGCAGTAGGCAATGCAGGTTTCGGCGTACTGGGTGCCAGGCTGGGTGATGAAGACGCGGATGCCGATGCCCGGGGTGTTCTGCTTGGAGAGCAGATCGGCCAGGTAATCGTGGGCGGCGTCGGTAATGGTAATAGCGGTCATGGAAACTCCTCGCAGGCTTGGGCGCAGTTTACGCCAATCATCGCGCCGCACAAAGTCCTAGTATTTTTGTCGGGAAAGCTCGACGACCGATGGACCCGCAGATTCGCGATCGATCCGCGCTTTAAGCCACTGATAGCTGCGTTTTTCCACCCATTCGTAGCTCAACCACGACCCCACGCCGATGGCCAGCGCGCCGAAACACCAGCGCACAGGCGAACAGCACGTAGAACAGCATTTCGTAGTTGAGGGTCCAGCCGACATTCAGGGTCCCGGGCCGCGCGCCTTGAAGTCGAAGAAAATCTGCATGAAGTGGTGACAGACCACCGTCCACGCGGCGAGCGCCCGCAGGGCCTGCACTGAAATCAACATTGAGGGCTCCTGACCACATCTCTCGAACCACCACCGCCCACCTGTAGGAGCTGCGGCACGCTGCGATCTTTTGATCTTGTTGGTAAAAGCCTCGTTGCACTCGACAGCTCCTACAGCGTTTTGCGGTGTTGTTAGAGTCTGGGACAGCAAGCCAATGTCAAACGATCAAAGATTCTCGTAGCGGTTCATGTCCAGTACACCCTCTTCCACCGGATCGGTTTCGTGGATGTATTGGCTCAGGTCGTGGAAATAGAACCAGAATTGCGGATGACTGCGGCGAATTCCCCAGCGTTCGACGATTTTCTCGAAGCGGTCGGCATCCTTCGCGTTTTCCATCGCGTCGACAAAATCCGGCACCTGCTCAGCCGGAATGTTGAACATGAAGTTGGGGTAACTGCTGAGTACGCCCGGATAGATGGTCAAGGTGTCCAGCCCCGGCTGATAACGCAGCGATTCGCCCAACAGGAACGCCACGTTGCTGTGCGCACGGTTGCGCAGCAGGCTGTACATCTCGCGTTTGCCACTGCGGGTTTCAATGCGCAGCATAGTGGCTTCCGGCAACTGGTCGATCACTTTCAAACCGGCGGCCGGGCGCGAGGTCAGGCGACTGAGCGCCTGCTCGGCATTTTGCAGCGCCGGATCGATGTTCGGTCGCGAGCAATAGGCGCCATCGCAACGGTTGATCGGATCAGGATTCGCATTGAGGTCGCCATAACGCGTCAGCAACTGCATGGCGAAGTCGTGCTTCGGGTTCTTCGGGTCGAGTTTCAGTCCGGTCGGCTTGTCGTCATCGATGGCCTCGTAATCGAGCCACATCTTGAACTGGCCGCTGCTCTGGTACCAATCGTCGAGGTAATCCTCGCGGGAGTCGGCCGGCATCAGGCGCAGGAAATTCTGTTCGGCGCCGTTGCGAATCAGGTCGAAATACAGGCGGGTCTGCGCTTGATGAGAGACGTTGCCGAACACATCGAAGTTGACCGCCAACTGGTAATAGGTGCGCTCCAGCAGCGGATAGTCGAACAGCCACATCGTCTGTGGCACCTCGCCGATCAGGCCTTTGGTCACCGAGGCGCTGTCGAAGTGGCGAAAGATGCTCAGCAGCGCATTGTCGTTGCCGGCCCACAGGGTCGACCAGCTCGGGGCCGGGATTTCGGCGTAGCTGTCGCGGCGCAGGGCCTCGTATTCGTTACGTTTGTTGCGGTAGTTGTGCCACAGGCTCAGCACACTGCCGACATCGTCGTTCTGCCCCGGCATCGCCAGCAACGGCGTGGCCTGGCCACGATAGTTGGGGTCGGTGATGTACAGGTCGTGTTCCGGGGCCTGGAACAGTGCCCAGAAGTTGTCGCGGATCACGTCGGTCGCGATCTGCCCACGGCACACCGGCCCGCGAATGAATGTGCGGACGAAGTATTCGGCGTTATCGAGCATGAACTGGTAACGCGCCTGGGCCGGAATCGCCTCGAACGTGGCAAACGGGTTGGCCCGGCTCTGCGGCCCGTAACCCGGCAGCGCATTGACCTGCCAGTTGCCGCTGTAGAACAGGCTCTTGACCCGCGCCATCTTCGCCGCGCTCAGCGGATAGGTGATGTGGGTCTTGTGCACGATCACCCCTTGCACCGGCCACAAGCGGTAGTAGATCTGGGTGCCCGGGTCGTCATTCGGGCGGCGGGTGGCGATCAGGTCGATCGGCTGGCCCGTCGGCGTGCGCGAGCGCACCCACTGGAAGTAATGCCCCGGCTCGCCGTCCTTAAAGTAGATGTGCGCGAGGAACCAGTGTTCGAACAACCAGCGTCCGACCAGACTTTCCCGCGCCCCCGGGGTGTTGAGCAGGTTTTCCCACTGGATGACCTGCACGGCTTCTTTGGCACTCGGCGCCAGGCCTTGCGCGTCGATCGGCGCACCGGACGCCAGCCAGCGTTGAAGGGTCTGGTATTGCTGATCGGTCAGGCCAGTGACGGCCAGCGGCATGCCTTCTTTCGGATGCGTAGCGGCGTAGCCTTCGAATTCGGCAGGCATGGGACACATCGTTTCGCGATTGAGGCCCAGCACGATCTCGTCGGGAAGCCTGGCGTTGGGCGTCAACGGGGTCTTGTGGCCCAGTTCCAGCATACGGGCCATGAGCGCCGCCTGGCTGCCCTGGGCGTCGAGCACCGAATAGAAGCCCTTCTGCTGCCAGGCACGCTTACCAAAGGCGTCATAGAACAGTCGAGTGGTGGGCGCGGCCCGGGGGCGTTCACCGTCGTAGACCGGCATCTTGCTGGCGCCACGGTCAGCACCTTCGCCGCTGCCCAGATTGAGCTGACAGGCGGAGTCGTAGCACGCATGGCAGGCCACGCACTTCTCGGTGAAGATCGGTTGAATGTCCCGGCTGTAGGAAATCGGAGGCGAGATCGTGGACTCTTGCGCAATGGCGCCCCAGCTTAAGAACAGCAAGAAAATGCTGATGACGCGGTACGACATGCCCTTGATCCCGATCCTGAAAAAAACGCGGCGATTCTACAGTATGACACTCGTACCAACATGAGCGATATTCATGAAAAAGCGTCACATGCTCTAAAAGCGCACAGGTTTGTTATGATCCCGCCCCTTCGTAATGGTCTTTTCGAGTAGTCCAAATGTCCGATCGCAGCGTCCGCCTTCAAGCTCTCAAGCAAGCCCTCAAAGAGCGCATCCTGATTCTCGACGGCGGCATGGGCACGATGATCCAGAGCTACAAGCTCGAAGAGCAGGATTATCGCGGCAAACGCTTCGCTGACTGGCCGAGTGACGTCAAGGGCAACAACGACCTGTTGGTGATCACCCGTCCGGATGTGATTGGTGGCATCGAGAAAGCCTACCTGGATGCCGGCGCCGACATTCTGGAAACCAACACCTTCAACGCCACGCGCATTTCCATGGCCGACTATGGCATGGAAGCGCTGGCGTACGAATTAAACGTAGAGGGCGCACGCCTGGCGCGCAAGGTGGCCGACGCCAAAACCGCCGAGAACCCGGCCAAGCCGCGTTTCGTCGCCGGCGTGCTCGGCCCTACCAGCCGCACCTGCTCGCTGTCGCCTGACGTCAACAACCCTGGCTACCGCAACGTTACCTTCGATGAACTGGTGGAGAACTACACCGAGGCCACCAAAGGCCTGATCGAGGGCGGCGTCGACCTGATCCTGATCGAAACCATTTTCGACACCCTCAACGCCAAAGCGGCGATCTTCGCCGTGCAAGGGGTGTTCGAAGCGTTGGGCTTCGAGCTGCCGATCATGATCTCCGGGACCATCACCGACGCCTCCGGCCGCACCCTGTCGGGCCAGACCACCGAAGCGTTCTGGAACTCCGTGGCCCACGCCAAACCGATTTCCGTCGGCCTGAACTGCGCCCTTGGCGCCCGTGAACTGCGCCCGTACCTGGAAGAGCTGTCGGACAAGGCCAGCACCCACGTTTCGGCACACCCGAACGCCGGCCTGCCGAACGAATTCGGCGAGTACGACGAGCTGCCGGCGCAAACCGCCAAGGTCATCGAAGAGTTCGCCCAGAGCGGTTTCCTGAACATCGTCGGCGGTTGCTGCGGCACCACCCCGGGCCACATCGAAGCCATCGCCAACGCCGTGGCCGGTTACGCGCCGCGGCAGATTCCGGACATTCCCAAGGCCTGCCGCCTCTCGGGTCTGGAACCGTTCACCATCGATCGCAGCTCGCTGTTCGTCAACGTCGGCGAGCGGACCAACATCACCGGTTCCGCCAAATTCGCCCGGCTGATCCGTGAAGACAACTACACCGAAGCCCTGGAAGTCGCCCTGCAGCAGGTCGAAGCCGGCGCGCAGGTGATCGACATCAACATGGACGAAGGGATGCTCGATTCGAAGAAGGCCATGGTGACCTTCCTCAATCTGATCGCCGGTGAGCCGGACATCTCCCGCGTGCCGATCATGATCGACTCCTCGAAATGGGAAGTGATCGAAGCCGGTCTGAAGTGCATTCAGGGCAAGGGCATCGTCAACTCGATCAGCATGAAAGAAGGCGTCGAGCAGTTCATCCACCACGCCAAGCTGTGCAAACGCTACGGCGCGGCGGTGGTGGTGATGGCGTTCGACGAAGCCGGCCAGGCCGACACCGAAGCGCGCAAGAAAGAGATCTGCAAACGCTCCTACGACATTCTGGTCAACGACGTCGGCTTCCCGCCGGAAGACATCATCTTCGACCCGAACATCTTCGCCGTCGCCACCGGCATTGAAGAACACAACAACTACGCGGTGGACTTCATCAACGCCTGTGCCTACATCCGCGACGAGCTGCCGTACGCGCTGAGCTCCGGTGGTGTGTCCAACGTGTCGTTCTCGTTCCGTGGCAACAACCCGGTGCGTGAAGCGATCCACTCGGTGTTCCTGCTGTACGCAATCCGCGCCGGCCTGACCATGGGCATCGTCAACGCCGGTCAGTTGGAGATCTACGACCAGATCCCGCAGGAACTGCGTGACGCCGTTGAAGACGTGATCCTCAACCGCACGCCGGAAGGCACCGACGCCCTCCTCGCCATCGCCGACAAGTACAAGGGCGACGGCAGCGTCAAGGAAGCCGAGACCGAAGAGTGGCGCAGCTGGGACGTCAACAAGCGTCTGGAACATGCGCTGGTCAAGGGCATCACCACCCACATCGTTGAAGACACCGAAGAGTCGCGCCAGTCGTTCAGCCGCCCGATCGAAGTCATCGAAGGGCCGCTGATGGCCGGCATGAACATCGTCGGCGACCTGTTCGGCGCCGGCAAAATGTTCCTGCCACAGGTGGTGAAATCCGCTCGCGTGATGAAGCAAGCCGTGGCGCACCTGATCCCGTTCATCGAGCTGGAAAAAGGCGACAAGCCGGAAGCCAAGGGCAAGATCCTCATGGCTACGGTGAAAGGCGACGTGCACGACATCGGCAAGAACATTGTCGGCGTGGTGCTGGGCTGTAACGGCTACGACATCGTTGACCTGGGTGTGATGGTCCCGGCGGAAAAAATCCTCCAGGTCGCCAAAGAGCAGAAGTGCGACATCATCGGCCTGTCCGGCCTGATCACGCCGTCGCTTGACGAAATGGTCCACGTTGCCCGCGAAATGCAGCGTCAGGATTTCCACCTGCCGCTGATGATCGGTGGCGCGACCACATCCAAGGCGCACACCGCGGTGAAGATCGAGCCGAAGTACAGCAACGACGCCGTGGTCTACGTCACCGACGCCTCGCGTGCCGTGGGCGTGGCGACGCAGTTGCTGTCCAAGGAGCTGAAGGCCGGTTTCGTCGAGAAGACCCGTGCCGATTACGTCGATGTACGCGAGCGCACCGCCAACCGCAGCGCCCGCACCGAACGCCTGAGCTACGCGGCGGCGATTGCCAAGAAGCCGCAGTTCGACTGGGCCGGTTACACCCCGGTCAAACCGACCTTCACCGGCACCCGGGTGCTGGACAATATCGACCTCAACGTTCTGGCCGAGTACATCGACTGGACGCCGTTCTTCATCTCCTGGGACCTGGCCGGCAAATTCCCGCGCATCCTTGAAGACGAAGTGGTCGGTGAAGCCGCCACCGCGCTGTACAAGGACGCCCGCGAGATGCTCACCAAGCTGATCGACGAGAAGTTGATCAGCGCCCGTGCGGTGTTCGGCTTCTGGCCGGCCAACCAGGTGCATGACGACGACATCGAGCTGTACGGCGATGACGGCAAGCCAATGGCGCGCCTGCATCACCTGCGTCAGCAGATCATCAAGACCGACGGCAAACCGAACTTCTCGCTGGCCGATTTCGTCGCGCCGAAGGACAGCGAAGTGACCGACTACGTTGGTGGTTTCATCACCACCGCCGGCATCGGCGCCGAAGAAGTGGCCAAGGCGTATCAGGACGCTGGCGACGACTACAACTCGATCATGGTCAAGGCCCTCGCCGACCGTCTGGCCGAGGCTTGCGCCGAGTGGCTGCACCAGCAGGTGCGTAAGGAACACTGGGGCTATGCCAAGGACGAAGTGCTGGACAACGAAGCACTGATCAAAGAGCAGTACACCGGTATTCGTCCGGCACCGGGCTACCCGGCCTGCCCGGATCACACCGAAAAAGCCACGCTGTTCACCCTGCTCGACCCTGAAGCCAGCGAAATGCGCGCTGGCCGCAGCGGCGTGTTCCTCACCGAACACTACGCGATGTTCCCGGCGGCAGCGGTCAGCGGTTGGTATTTCGCCCATCCGCAGGCGCAATACTTTGCCGTGGGCAAGATCGACAAGGACCAAGTGCAAAGCTACACCTCGCGCAAAGGCCAGGACCTGAGCGTGACCGAGCGTTGGCTGGCGCCGAACCTGGGTTACGACAACTGACCGGGCGCCGATCGATAATCTGCGCCGCCGGGCAAACCGGCGGCGCAGGTTGAGCGGTCACTAAGCGTCAAGCACCTGGCAGGTGTTTTGACGAACCGGGGACGGGCTCGTTGTCGGCAGCTGAGCCGATGCGCTCGACCTCCTGGCGCGACAGTTCGATCAACCTGGCGTTACGCGCTGCCATGTGGTCGAACAACCGGGTCACATACTCTGGATCATCGGCAGACAATCCTTCTTCCCCGCCCTCCTCCGACAATGACGTTTCATCCAGCTCCCGGATCGCGTCAGGCTGTTGTTCCTTGAGAAAATCCATCCAGTAATCACGCTGGATAAGGTATTCAAGAAACCTGTCAGAGCGTTCGGCGGTAACCACCTCGGCTCGAGCGTTGAGCAGCTGTTGCGGCGTGACACCGGAGGCGAACGACATGTTCTTCGGCTGCCCGGGGAGTTCCAGTCCATCCTCCCAACCGCCCGTCAAACCGATACGGTAGCCCAGGCGCACCTCCGCTTCGTCGAAGCCGCTGCGTGCGGAGGCGGCTCTTGCCAGTTCGTCTACCCTGTCCAGCCGGAAGAGTTGCCGCGACAACGTCAGCAAGGCTTTACCCCGAACCGTGGCACCGCGTTCCGGGAGGTCGAGCAAGACATTGTGGATGAACACTTTGCTCTCCAGACCACTGAACGTCAGGATACGTCCGTCGACGCAGGTGCCGTGGGTCGTGGAGCTGGCGAAGATGATTTCTCTGAGTTCGGTATTGCTGGCGGCAGCCTCCATGACCACCCAGACCCGCCGGGTCAGGTCAGCGTTTGCCACCCGAAATTCCCGCGAATCCTGCAACCGCTCAAGCAAATGAAAGAACGCGCCGCTCTCCGGCTCTGCGGCCAGTTGATCCCAGAGTTTGTCGCGGGCAATCATCTCGTCCGGTGCGAGGTTAGCCAGCCATGGCGCTTTTTGTTGCGCATGCGCCGGCTCGCCAGGAAGTATCTCATCCGACTCGATGCTGTCGGTCGTTTCGGTCAGTCCGCCGGCAAGATCATCTTCCATTTCTGCAAGTTCAGCTTGCGAAAAACCCAGAACCCGTTCGCGCCCGCTTGCGGCCTGATAGGCTCGAAGTCGCTCGAGGCTATCTTCCGAGAGATAGTAATTGTCGGTCAGGTCGATACCGTCCAGCAGCAACTCATGGCTACCGTCAAACGCTCCTTCGGGAATCGTCGTGATGTCGTTGCGGCTCAGGTTCAGTGTCTGCAGATGCTCGGCATTGAGTGCCCCGGCTGGCCAATCGATCAGATTGTTGCTGCTCAGATCGAGCGCCTCCAGTTGTTCGAAGTAGTTGACCTCGAACGATTCGAGGTTGTTGTAGCTCAGATCCAGCCAGGTCAGGCGCGCATGACCGGACAGGGCTTCGTACAAGGGTTCCGGGTTATAGAAACGGTTGCTGGACAACTCCAGTCGCTCCAGCACAGTCATGCGCCTGACCGCTTCGGGCAAGGTTTCCAGTTCATTGCCGTTAAGCACCAAAGCCCGCGCCTGGGCGAAAGCACCGAGGAACCCGTTGGAGCCGTCGGCCGTCACTCTCGCGCCCGTCAGGTTCACGGAGGTGACATGCGCGAAATCTTCCGGCAGCGTCGGCAAATCGCCCAACTGCAAGCCGTTGAGGTCCAGCACGACATGCGTCGATTCAATTGCGCCGGGCAGTCGCGCCCGCCAGCAACTGAGGATGCGCCAAGCGGCCAGACTGCGATTTTGCGAGGAGATCATCCAGCCGGGGCCCTGAGTCTCGCGGGTATACAACCAGCCATTGAGGCTGCGTACCAGCGTCTCAAAGGTCTGGTTCCAGGCGGCGATCCGCTGGCCGACCTCAGCCTGCGACAACCCGCTCAGTTGCAGTTGCTCAATAGCCTGCAACGCTTGCGCGTCGGAGAACCCCGGCTGCATGCGCTGCAGTTGCTTGATCATCAACGCAGACCCTTCGCCGACCGGGGCCTGTGGCAATGGCAGCAGATGCCGGGCCACCGACAGCCCGTCTTCGGAGGGCGGGAAGCGGGACGGGACAGGCTCTTGAGCAAACGCCTGCAACGCACCGTCCGGCAAGCCGATCTCGAACTCGATTCGACGTCGCGCCACTTGCAGTGCTGCAACCGTGTCCGGAGTCAACGGCGTCCCTGCCAGGTTGGTATGGATCAACGCTGTGCTGTGCAGAAATGTCCCTGGCAGCGTAGAGATCTTGCTGTTGCGCAAATCCACCCAGGTCAACTGCCGCAGGCCTTCTGCGCCTTGGGGCCAGGCTTGCAAATGCGTATCCCGCAGGCTCAATGCCTTCAAACGCGTCAGGCCGCTGACCTCAAGCTCGGTCAGTGGATTGTTGTGCAAATCCAGATACTCAAGCGCCGGCAACGTCTCCAGGGTCTGTTGCATCGGCAGCCACTCGGTCAGCCGGTTGTCTGCGAGATTAAGCCGGGAAAGCCGGGGCAGCTCACCGGGTTCAATCGGACATTCGCGCAATCCGTTGTCGCTCAGGTCAAGGGTTTGTACCTCGCTGAAGGCGCTGACAAATCGCCTCACCTGCACGGCACTGGCTCGCTGGCCGTGCAGGAGCAAGCTGCGCACATGTGAAAACGTGCCGGCCGGTAACGCAGGAAGCTCCGTGAGCATCAGCCCCGACAAGTCCACGGTCGAGGCACTGATCGACGAGCCATAACGTTTGAACAGGCCCTTGCGCCAGTTGGTTCTCAGGGCATTCGCGGCGTTCGAACGGTGAATGCTCTCCAGCAGGTTTTCCTGGGTAGGCGACAGTTGGTGCGACCACTCGTACAACTGCGCTTCCAGCGCTGCATATTGCTCGCTCAAGGCCTCGATCGCGGTGAACCGCTGATGGGCATCGGTCCACTGTTGAAAAAAGCGGTTCTGCATGCTCTCCAGCGATTCATTCACGCCCTCACCCAAACGCCTCAGCTCCCCCTTGCAATAGTCTCTGAGCATCATCTCTTGATCGATCAGGTGTTCGGGGTGGGTCTTGACGTATTCGTACGCGCCCTTGAAAGACTCGCGCGAGAAGCGCGACCAGTCCAGCGACAGCCCTGACCAGAGTTTTCCATGCCCCTGCAGCATGCCTTGGGGTAAGGTGCTGACCCCCGTGTCCCTGAGATTCAGGCGCTCGAGATCGGGCAGTTCCAGTGCGCCGGTCGGCCACTCCAGCAATGAGTAGGCAGCGATTTCCAGCTTGCGCAGACGACGCATCCGGCTGACGTCGAAGGTGATCGGCTGATAACCGGCCGAACACACCGTCAATGCTTCGAGTCGGGTCAGTTGGCCCAGGCGCTGTGGCATGTCGGTTGCTAACGGTGTCGCGCTGTAAATCGTCAAATCTGTCAGCTGTGGCATCTGCTGCAAGGCAGCAGGGAGGTTGCTGAATGATCCGCCGGTCGCATTGACGCGTAACGTTTGCAATTCGGGAAAGGCACCCAGCAGCGCATCGGCATTGGCATCGGTGATACAACGCCCTCTGACGCTCAACTCCCGCACGTGGGAAAAGTCTGCCGGCAACGCGGGCAACGGCTCGTCACAGACGATGTCCAGACGCACGGCTGCCGATTGATACTCGCTCAGCGGCGCACTGCGCCAGGACTGTTTGAGGTTGCGCACGACACTCGACTTGCCACCGATCAGCGACACCAGCATCGGCTCGGGTGCCGCCCCTCCTTCCCATTCGGCGAGGGTTGACTCCAGCGCCTGCCATTCGCGCAGGCGCCGTTGCAACAGCTCGTAGATCTGCGCATCGCTCTTCCCCGCCGCCATCTGCTTGAGGATAAACCCGCCGGCCTGTTGATCGGTGAGCGCTGGATAGACATCCTGCACACGGGTGACCAGCAACGGATTGACGCCCTGACCACGACCGCTGGCGTAATAACCCAACCTGCCTCCCGCCACACGAACCGGCGGCTTGAACCCCTTGGAGGCGCCATGACGCTTGTCTGCCAGACGCTTCAATTCGGTACGGTTGCGCATGACATGGTCGAGCACTGCCCGGCGTAAACCTGCACTCTGCCCCACATCGGCAAAGCCGAGTGCCTGGCGGGACTCATCGGGTAATGCGTGCATGATCGAATCGAAAAAGTTGTCGCCCTGACGCGCGATGCCGTTGAGCGCCTCGCCATGCTCATTGAACGCCTGATAGGAAGGTCCCTGCTTGACCAGATACTTCAGCTGACTGGCATGTTCACTGCCGATGCTGTCGAGCAACGGCCCGTGGACACCACCCTCTCGCAGCTCCAGACGCATATCGTCCGACCACCCGGGCAGTTTTTCCAACGCACGCAGCGCCAGCCACTTGCTCTGGCTTGCGCCGAGGTTTTCCATGTGCAGACCGCTCAGGGCGTGATCGAATTGCCTCTGCCGGGCGTAATCGCGTGATGTCTCCAGCAACCTCAACGGGACGTGCGGCGATGACTCGAGGCGGGCAAGCTCCTCGGCATTCGCCTGCAGCAGCACCCGGGTCGCCGCGTCGCTGCCCAGTCCCGGGGTCGCCCTTTGCAGGAGAGCGATACGTGGATCTGTGGTCGCCGGTTCGGCGTAAAGCCTTTCGAACATGGCCGGCTGGTGTGTTTTCAGGAAGTCGGTCAACTGCTTGCCGAACTCCTGCGGCCTGGACTCAACCACCCGAGCCGGCTCGGCCCCCAACAGTCTGATGATTTCCGACTCCTCCAGGCTTGCCAGAATGCGTGCAGGCATCTGACCGCCCAGCACATCGGCGCGGCTCAGGCGGATCGGTGCCTTGGCACTGTCACCCGGCAACTGCGATTCAGCGCCATAGCGCACGCTGGCGCCTGAAAGGTCCGGGCCTTCGAAAACCTCCAGCACGCGCCCGGCCGGCCAGCGTGGCATCTCGGTCAGCAA
This sequence comes from Pseudomonas sp. MG-9, assembly GCF_018729515.1. NCBI lineage: Bacteria > Pseudomonadati > Pseudomonadota > Gammaproteobacteria > Pseudomonadales > Pseudomonadaceae > Pseudomonas > Pseudomonas sp. MG-9. The sequence goes on along the minus strand of NZ_JAHHZH010000001.1, from coordinate 288,810 downwards.
TGGCAGCGTCAGCAGGTATTGCTCATCAAGAGGCGTCGCGCGCTCGACCTGATCGATGATTCGCGCAACGCCCTGCTCAGTCTCGAACAGGCGCAGGGCATCGGCTAACGGCAAAGGGGCCGGTGCGTTGTCCAGATGCATCTGGCGCAAGGCGTCATCACCGATGCCACTGACCTCGGCAATGTGCAGCAGCTGTTCATCGGAGAAGGCCTCGGTCGAATGTCCTATGCGCCGCAGCAGGGTCAAGCGGTCCCACGCCAGCGGACGCTCCAGAGAATGGCGCCAGGCGCCGAGGCGGTTGTGTTCGAGAATCGGTTGATAGGCTGCCGCCTCACGCGGATGCAGAATGCGCCACTTGTGCAGACGTTGATCGAAGAGCGTCTGGTAAACCCGGGTGTGCAGCCGAATGTAGGTATTGCCGTTCAGCCGGTGAATGCCTTGGGCATCGGGAACAGAGGTTGCGGCAAGCGTGACATCACTTTCATAAGCCGTCAGGTCAGGTTGCCACAGTCGGGCGCTGCCATCAGGCCGCTTGACCTGTTCCAGCCCTTCGATCACGGGCTCGGCCTTGATCGCACTCAGTTTGCCGAGGCCCTTGCCGACGCCGGCCATCACCCCGATCAACGCCAGGTTTTGCGCCACATCGACCAGATGCGCCTTGGCTGCGCGGCGATCGTTCTCGGACCACTCGATCGCCCCCTCGAACGACTCATAAAGCAGTTGCCCGGCCATGACCGCCATCATGATCTCGCCCAGTACCGGGACGAACATCGACACCAGATTAAAGGCGAACATGCCGAACTCCAGCAGATGCCCAAGCTTTTCTGCCCGCGCCTTGGCATCGGCATCCGCCGTCGGCACGGCGTGAGCGCGAGCATCGGCCAACAGCTTCGCGTGGTGTTGCTCGTAGAGGTATTGCCACAGATCGGTGTTGGCCGCCCAGATCCCGGCCACGCCTGCGCGGGTGATGCCGAATGGATTGAGATAAGGATCGGCCACCGGCTGGCGCTTGCCTTGTGTCTCGGGGGGCAACTCCTTGATCCCTGCCACGGTAGAAATCGGCGGAATCATCTGCGCGACTTTGACCCAGATCGAATGCAACGGATCAGGCGGAGAATCCGCCGTGGGTTCGCTGAACTGGCTGAAGTAATAAGGCCGGTCGGCATAAGCCACGAACTGACTGAAAAAGCGCTGATAGGCGGTTGTCTCGCCGGTGCCAGGCGTGCTGTCGGTAGCGGTGAACTTGCTCTTGAGCATCTCCTGCATCTGCGCCCCGCTGCAGCGCTTGAGCGGCTGTTGGGGATCGTGCGGAATATAGACGATGAACTCGCTGGTGTAGCGATAGCGCTCACTGATACTGAAAACGACACAGCCCGTCATCCTTCTTTTCATCAGGCTCAGATCACGAAACCACACCGGTTTGCCGCCCAATCGCGGATGGATCTCACCGTCGACCACCGACAGGATCATGCTGTAGTCGTCAGGTTCGATGTCCTTTTTCAGCAAGGCCAGTTCGGCAGCGGCACGCAACGCGGCTTTCTGGCTGGCGATGAATTGCTCGCGCAATGCAGCCGTCGACTCGAAAAACGCCTGCAGCCGCTCCTGATAACGGGCGCCGACGTCGAGTGTGCGACAGAGCGAGAGAAACTGGCCGACGGTCATCCCCGGTTCGACCGCCTGAAAGGTGCCGGGGGTCGAGGTTTCCTGCACGAACCCGGACTGATGATGATATGCACCGTCCTTGCACTCTGCGGCTTCGAAGTTGTGCAGCGCGGCCTGCAGCAGGGGCAGCTTCAACACTTCAAACGACGACAGTTCGATTTCCAGCACGCCGATTTCCAGCGGATGGCGCAGGCATAACAAGGTTTTGTTGACGTCGACCTCAACGTTGAATTGCTCTTTCAGCGCCTTGACCAGCAACGCCTCGGCGAAGACCTCGATGCTTTCAAGGCCCGCCATGGTTTTATCCAGCGTCGACTGGGTGACAAATCCGGCGCAGATTTGCGCCTGCAGGGTCCGTTGCTGGTTGGCGGGAAGTGCCTGATACCAACCGGGCAACTGCGTATCTGCGGCCTTCATGGCCGCGCGCCTGGCCGGGGTGGCATCAACCAGCCAGGCCGGCGTCGTCTGAGCCAGGAGCGGGCTATGGAGGCTGGCATTGGCGCGTATCGCGTCTTCAACGCTCAAGGGCTTGCGAGGGGATTGAGTGGACATCCTGTCTCTCCGAAAAATGGGAAAACAGAACACCATGTCCGCGCCGTCGATCTGCGGTACATAGTTATCGCATCGACGGCAGGTTGTTACCAATCACGTCAGCGAACCGCCGGCTGCCCCGGCACAAACCCGCGAATTGGCTATGCTTTCGGGACATACCTTACAGACGGGGGATTTATGGACGATCCAGTCGACAACAAACCGCCGAGCTTCTGGCAGATGCTGCACAGCGTGTTGGCGGCGGCGTTCGGGGTGCAGAGCGGAAAGAATCGGGCAAGGGACTTCACGCATGGCAAGCCCAGCCACTTTGTGATTCTGGGGATCGGGTTCACCGCCGTGTTTGCCCTGACACTGTTTGCCATCGTCAAACTGGTGCTGCATTTCGCCGGCGTCTGACGGTGTTCAGTGCATCAGGGTCTGCAGGAAGAACGGGTAGCGATACGTGGCCGGACGGCCCTTGGCTGACAGTTTGCGAAAATTCACGCCGTAACCGAGCGACGAGCCCATGGCGAGCATCTGCCGGGCCTGATTCTTGTCGATCAGTTGCAACAGCGGCAACTGGCGATCACGTCCGCCATACCGGGCCAGATCGACGCCCTGATCGTAGTCGTGCAACTCCACCAGCGCCCAGCCGCCAAGGGTGAAGTGGCCGCCCACCAGCGCGCTCAGGCGTCCATCGACCACCGCCTGCAGCGCCTCGGGCGAGGTGTTGACCGCACTGAACAACACATCCTTGCCCGGGACCTTGCCCGCTTCGGCAAACGCGCGCATCGCGCCGAACGCCATTTCATCATTGGCCGACCACACCAGCGACACCTTCGGGTATCGGCTGAGCAGTTGCTGCGCCTGTTCGTAGGCGCGCTGCTGTGTCCAGCCGCTGTAGACCAGTTGCCGCAGTCGCACCTGAGGATGTTCGGCCAAGGCTCGCTGCATGCCGCGTTCGCGCAGCTGCGCCGACGGCGTGATTTTCAGGCCGGAGAACGCCAGCACCTCGATCTGCTCGCCCCGCGCCACCGCAGGATGCAGGCGAATCAGCTCCTTCATCATCAGGTAGCCGCCCTCCTCGTCGTTGGGCACCAGACTGCCGATACGATCGGGCCGCTCCCCGACCAGCGCCTGCTGATCAGCGGTCAGCACTGCGTTGACCATGAACAGCTTGACCCCGCTGCCTTCGGCCAGCCGCAGGATCTGGGGCGCAATGTACTGTTCGTTGACGAACACCAGGTAATCGGGACGATGCGGCCCTTGCAGGGCGACTCGCGCCTGAGCCACGGTGAGTTCGGGCTGGCGCTGGGCATACAGAATCTGCAAATCGACACCCAGGTCCCGGGCCGCCGCTTGCATGAATTGCGAGTAACTGACCCAGAAGGCTTCCTGAGTGGTACCCGGATTGAGGAACAGCACCGACTCCGCCCGTGCCACGGGTCCGAAAACCGTGCCGAGCAGCAGGAGGCTGAGGTGAAAAAACTTCAACATGAATGATCCGGGCCCAAGGAAAAATGGCCGCGCATTATAGCCCCCGAATCAGCGGCTATTGACGCCTGATCCCGTTTTTTGTCCGACAATCGTCGGAAGCGGACCCGGATTGGTCGTTTACTGATGACTGACCCAGAATACCGCCGTCCCTACAACGAGAATGATCAGGAACAAAATGGCCCACGCATCGACACTGCTATCGCTTTTTCTTGCCTTGGTCGGGTTGCTCATTGCATCGCCTCTTGTCGGTTTTATCGGTGATTGCAGAAAGACTCGATCACAGTTAAGACGATGATTGTCCCCGCGACAAATGTGGGTTAACCAACAACTATTCTCGTTAGGCGATTTGGTTCTTTACATATACTCAAACATCACTTTTGCGCATAACTGCAAACGGGTATATTGCCCCGGCTCCGTTAGGGAGCGCGCGGCCGTGCGCGCGTAATTGCAGAGGCACCATCGGACTCCAGCAAGCGAAAACGCAGCGTTTTCCGAGTAGCCCAAAGCCTGAGAACAGGACTTATATGTACGTATACGACGAGTACGATCAGCGGATCATCGAGGACCGCGTCAAGCAGTTCCGTGATCAGACCCGACGCTATCTGGCAGGTGAGCTGAGCGAAGAAGAATTCCGCCCCCTGCGCCTGCAAAATGGCCTGTACATCCAGCGTTTCGCGCCGATGTTGCGCGTGGCGGTGCCTTACGGCCAACTGACTTCCCGTCAGGTGCGCATGATGGCCAAGATTGCCCGTGACTACGACAAGGGCTACGCCCACATCAGTACCCGGCAGAACGTGCAGTTCAACTGGCCGGCGGTGGAAGACATCCCGGACATCCTCGCGGAACTGGCCACCGTGCAAATGCACGCGATCCAGACCAGCGGCAACTGCCTGCGCAACGTCACCACCGACCAGTTCGCCGGTGTCGCGGCCGACGAGTTGATCGACCCGCGTCCATGGTGCGAAATCGTCCGTCAGTGGACCACCTTCCACCCGGAATTCGCCTACCTGCCGCGCAAATTCAAGATCGCCGTCAACGGTTCGACCGCTGACCGGGCAGCCATTGAAGTCCACGATATCGGCCTGGAGCCGGTGCACAACGAAGCCGGCGAACTGGGTTTCCGCGTGTTGGTCGGCGGTGGCCTGGGCCGTACCCCGGTGGTCGGTGCGTTCATCAACGAGTTCCTGCCGTGGCAGGACCTGCTGAGCTACCTCGACGCCATCCTGCGGGTCTACAACCGCTATGGCCGTCGCGACAACAAATACAAGGCGCGGATCAAGATCCTCGTCAAGGCACTGACGCCGGAAGTCTTTGCGCAGAAAGTCGATGCGGAAATGGAACACCTGCGCGGGGGCCAGACCACCCTGACCGAAGCCGAACTGCATCGCGTTGCCAAGCACTTCGTCGACCCGGACTACAAGGCGCTGGATAACCAGACTGCCGCGTTGGCCGCACTCGATAAAGAACATCCGGGTTTCGCCCGCTGGCGCAGCCGCAACACCCTGGCGCACAAGAAACCGGGGTATGTGGCCGTGACCCTGTCGCTGAAGCCGACCGGCGTTGCCCCGGGCGACATCACCGACAAGCAGCTCGACGCCGTCGCCGACCTGGCCGAGCGCTACAGCTTCGGTCAACTGCGCACCTCCCACGAGCAGAACATCATTCTCGCCGACGTCGAGCAGAGCCAGTTGTTCACCCTGTGGGGCGAGTTGCGCGAAGGCGGTTTCGCCACGCCGAACATCGGCCTGCTGACCGACATCATCTGCTGCCCGGGCGGTGACTTCTGCTCGCTGGCCAACGCCAAATCGATCCCGATCGCCGAATCGATCCAGCGCCGTTTCGACGACCTGGATTACCTGTTCGACATCGGTGAACTGGACCTGAACATCTCCGGTTGCATGAACGCCTGTGGTCACCACCACGTCGGCCACATCGGCATCCTCGGGGTGGACAAGAAAGGTGAAGAGTTCTACCAGGTGTCCCTCGGCGGCAGCGCCAGCCGTGACGCCAGCCTGGGCAAGATCCTCGGCCCGTCCTTCGCCCAGGACGACATGCCGGACGTGATCTCGAAGCTGATCGACGTGTACGTTGAACAACGTACCGAAGACGAGCGCTTCATCGACACCTACCAGCGTATTGGCATCGACCTCTTCAAGGAACGCGTCTATGCAGCGAATCATTAAGAACAACGAGGTTGTCGACGAAACCTGGCACCTGCTGCCCAAGGACGCGACCCTCGACGGTATTTCCAACTGTGACGACCTGATCGTGCCGCTGGCCCTGTGGCGTGATCATGCTCACGCCCTGAAAGCCCGCGACGGCGGTCTGGGTGTGTGGCTGGACGCCGATGAAGAAGCCGAGGAAATCGGTGACGACGTCGCTCAGTTCCAGGTGATTGCCCTGAACTTCCCGGCGTTCACCGATGGCCGCAATTACTCCAACGCACGCCTGCTGCGTGATCGTTACGGTTTCAAAGGCGAACTGCGGGCAATTGGTGATGTGCTGCGTGACCAGTTGTTCTACATGCGCCGTTGCGGTTTCGATGCGTTCGCCTTGCGCGCCGACAAAGACCCGTACGACGCACTGGAAAGCCTGAAGGACTTCTCGGTCACCTATCAGGCCGCCACCGACGAACCGCTGCCGCTGTTCCGTCGCCGCTGATCGAAAAACGCCTTGAGCCTGCAATCGGGCTCAAGGCGTTGTTCATTCCTGGCTGCCGCTTAACGCCAGCGCCTCTTTGACCTTCAAGCCTTCTCAGCCACTGGCGTCGTCGACACCTGCGGATCGACATGGCGTGCCAACGCCTGACCTGTCAGTTCGCCGATCAATTCCCGTCGCTGGTTATTGAAGTTGTCGAGGATGGCATTCATTTGCGCCGAGGCCGCCTCCCGCGTCAGTTCGATCTGCCCTTCCAGTCGAGCCATCGCCTGCGCCGTCTGTTCGCTCACGACCGAAAACCGCTCACCGTGGGCCGACTCCAGATATTCGATCCAGAACGCCTGAGCCATGCTCCAGTCATGCAAGGCGCCGCTGCTTTGGGTCTTGACCACTTGTTGCCAGGCCTGATCCAGTGCGGTCTTTGACACCTCGACACTCAACGGGTTGGTCAGCGTCCGGGGTTGCGCCGGCAGGCTCAGGCGTTGCGCCAGACCCACCCGGTAGGCCAGACTGATTTCCAGCGCCTGATCGTAGTCCATGGGCGCGGTATGAAAACGCGCGCTGATGTCCGCCAGGGCCAGGCTTTCCACTTCGTGCAAACGGAACAAGCCCTTGAGCAGACTCACCAGTTGCTCTTCCAGCGCCTGCCCACCTGCGGTGGCCGCCTCCCTCGCCCGGGCACACAAGACCAGTACCTCCATTTCACTGAACAATGCGCTGTACCCGTCGACACTGACCCTGGCGCTGCGCGCAACACTGAACAATGAACGACGCAGACGCTCATTGCCGGCAGCCGCGTCCACAACATCCCAGACACGCTGACGCAAGTGCGGATAAACGCGAGTGAAGTCTGCGGTGTGCACCAGTTGCGACAGCACATGGAAAAAATCAGCGGAACTGGGCGACGCTCGCAATGCGTCCCATACCTCGCGCCGGGACGACGCCACACTGGCGCTTTCATCAGCCAGCCACTGCACACTTTGATTTTCCTGGGCCACAGCCTCCACTGAAGATTTCCGCGCCGCCATTGCCGTCACGCCGAAACGGGCACCGAGGGTTTGTTGATACGTCGCAATCTTCTTCAGCGTCTCGGGGGACAACGGATTGCCGTGCAACCGAATCATCTGGTGCGCGCGGGCCGTGTCGAACGCCTGCGCCGGAAGGGTTTCTATCCGGTTGTCGCGCAGATCCAGCATCTGCAATCGGCGCAGCCCGGAAAGGTACTGTGGCCAGTGTGCAATTCTGCTGCCGCGCACGGTCAACTGTTCGAGATGCGCTAGCTCACCGAGATCGGGAACCTGCGCCAGGTTCGGGTTGAAATCGAGATGCAGCACGCGCAGGTCTTTCATTCGCCCCAATTGGGCAAGTGACGCCTCGGAGGACAGTAGACGGTTGCTGCTCAGGTCCAGATGCGTCAGCCAGCGTATCCGCTCCAGAGACTCCGGCAGTTGGCTGAGCTGATTGTCACTCAGCGACAGGCTGCGCAGCTGGCTGAAGTTACGCAGAAACGCGCTCAGCCCGGCATGCGGCATGACCCCCTCCATGATCACTCGCCCGACATGGCTGAAATCGGCGACGATCAGCGGCAGTTCCCCCAACGGCTCGGGTGCGAATCGCAATGTGCCGTATAACCCTCTGTCTGAAGCAACGTTCCCCGGCTCCTTGCGCCAGCTGCGAATGATCGCCTGCATGGCGCGCAGCTTGCTGGCCCGTGGTGTCGACTGCCGCGTGCCATCAGCCGTCAGGTGCCAGGTCTGACGGCTGACCCAGCGGCTCAAGGTCTCTCTGAGACCGAAAAATTCCAGCCGCAGCACTTCGAGCTTCATCAGCACCTCGACCTCGTCCGTGCCCAGGGCATCCAGCGCGCGCTGAATCTGCGCCGGGGTGTGCATGGGATAAAGTTCCTGAGCCCGCCGCACCATGACATTGCTGACCTCGCCAGAGACCGTACCGGACACGACAACAGGACGCTCGGCCAGCCCCATCGGTGACAGTTCCCCCAGACGCGCGCCCATGGTCGGCGCGAAGATCGCCCGCCGCTCCAGCGCCAGTTGCGTAATCTTCTCCTGCAGGGTGGCGGCACCGTTTTCCGCTTGTACGCCCAACGCCGTCTTGCATTGCGTCGAGAGCCCTTCCCAAAGGGCCTGGAAATAATGTTCGCGGGTGCGTTGGGGGAAGGTGACGAGCGCTGCGTCGGTTCCCTGAATCACGTCAATTCGATCCGCGAACAGGCTGACCACCGTCCGTTCGCTCGCTTTCGCCGATCCAATCGCGGCCGCCGAACCATGGATATCGGTCCATTCCAGTATTTGCACGAACGCAGAGCCCGGCCAGCCCGGGAGGTGTTCGAGTGCATCGAGCACCAGCCGATTGGTGTACTGCCCTCCCGTCCCGTCGAGATACAGACCTTCGTAAGCGCGACACACACGGATCATCTTCTGATAACGCCGGGCTTCCTCCGCCAGCCGCAAAGGCACGCGTTTCGCATCCAGCTCGCGCCATTCGCCACTGAAGGCGTTGTTCACCAGTTCCTCGGCCACACTGGCGGGCAAATCGGTAAAGTTTTCCATCAATACCGAGACCCGTGGATGGCTTGGCACTTCGCTACGCTGGTAGACCCGTCGAAACAGCCCGGGGCGTGCTGTTTCAGCCTGTTCGGCAACGATCCGCGTCAGTTCCCGTGCTTGCACTATCGCGTCCGTGGAAGCCGTACCGAGCAGGTCTTCTCGCTGATGGCGCTCAAGCCCCGACAGCAGCGAGCTGTGCAACTGACCTTTGTGCAGCGCGTTCTCAGTCAGCCGGATCACGCTCCTGGCTGTTTCCGGGCCATAACGGCTGACCTGTCGATCCAGCGCATTGACGACACTGATCGCGCTGTCAGACGGCCATTTCGCCGCAGCGACAAGCAAATGCAATTGCAGATCCGGGTCGGCCAGTGCCGCAGAAGTCGGGGCTTGCAACTGTCCGATAAATTCCCTGACCGCGGCGTCTGCCATGAAACGTCGTGTGGTATCGACCAACAATGCCGGGGTCTGCACCTGATCGATATGCACCTGACGCAACACGCTGTCTTCAAGCCCACTGACCGCCAGTATGCGCGTCGCCGTAGCGTCCGGAATCGCTTCGCTGGCGTAGCCGAAGCGCCGGAACAAGGTCAGCCGCCCCCACGCCTGCACCCGTTCCGAGTCATAACGCCAGGCGCCGCAACCATTGGTTTCGAGCAACGGTCGATAGCCTTCTGCCGCCTCCTTCGGTGGCAACACTTCCCACAGTTCGGTCTCAGGTTTCTGACGCACCGCGTACTGATCGGCATCGAGGTTGACGTAAGCCTGCCCTTCGAGCCAACGCAATCCGCGCTCGTCGACGGGCAACCCTTTCGGTAACCGACGACGCTGGTGATAGGCCTTCAAATCGGGCTTCCACAGACGCAGGCGCGCGCCACCCGGATTGACCGCGATCAAACGCTCGACGAATGCCGACGACCTGACGGTTTTATAGGTTGCCCCGACGGCTTTCGCACCGGCTGCGAAAGCGGCCATCAGAATGATGTTTTCGATGACATCGAACAGGTGATCCGTGGCCTGCTCCTGCTCGCCACGGGTCCAGCTTGCGATGCCTTCGTACACATGCGACAGGAGCTGTATAGCCCCCACTGTCAACAGCACTTCACCCACCCCAGGCAGAAACGACGCCGCGACCAACAGCAGATCGATGCCGATTTCCTTGTAGGTTTCCAGGCGCGCGAGGCGTGTTTTCTCGTCTTCATCGTCTGTGGGAACCACAAGAAGCCGGGCATTTGCCAGGGTCTGCGCAACCCGCTGACGGTGGATCAGAGCAAAGGGGTCCCCCTCGACATCGACGCCAGTCAACGTCACGTAGATGGCGGTACTGGGCAGTGGTGAACTGCCACTTGGGTAAAAGCGAATGTTCAGTTCCTGTTGAAAGACCGCCCGATCGCTCATCTTCAGGAATTCCATGAAAAACGCCTTGAATGCCGGATTCTTCAGGCGCTTGCTCAACTCGACTTCGAAGTCGGTGAACGAGGCGTATTCTTTCAGCGGGTGCAGCGGATCACCCGGCAGGTAAACGACGCAGCGATAATCATCGTCGGTGTGCTCACTGACAGGCCCGATGAACAATGGGCCATGCAGGGTCATATCGAACATTTCCAGACTCTGATACCCCAGGGTGTTTTTCCCCAGTTTGATCGAGCTGTCGCCGTCCTTCACGGACTTCAACATTTGGTGAACCGGCGCGCTGATATGCTTTTTCATCAGCGCAATATGCCGATCCACATCAAAACAACTTCGCACATGGGCAACGCATTTGTTACGCACGTTGCTCGATTCGGCCTTGGGTTCAAATACCGACTGGAGATGAGCCTGATATTGTTTGCCCAGATCCAGTGTCCGGCACAACTGCGCAAATTCATGGGGTTGTATTGGCAACACCGATGCAGTACCACCGGTTAGTTTCTCCGGGATATATATCAGTGAAGTATCGCTGTAGTTATCCGCCTCGGTTTCGCTGGATTCGAAGTTCTCGCACGCGGCGGCCAGCAGGTCCCGATTGATCGGTAGAACCAGTTTTCTGCGCAACCCCAACAGGCTCGATGTCGAACGCACGTGCTGAAACACCACGCCGGTCACGTCCAGCGGACTGGACAGCTTGTCGGACATGGCCTTGGCCAGCAAGGGCGCGCAGAACTGCTCCGGCGACTGCAGTTTTTTCAGGAGCACGCCCGCCGTACTGCGCGTGCGATGACTGGTAATGAGGCTGTTGTAGAGTTCACGGCGCAACGCTTCCGAGGCGGCCAGCAGCCAGGGAGGTGCATTCTTTTTGATCAAATCAAAAAAGATGCCTTTTTGTTCAGAGGTTGGAACGGCTATCGTTTTTGCGTCAGGCAAAGAAGACATGATTATCTCGATTACTGAAAGGAACGTTCAGCTTAACGAGCATCTTCTTTTATAAAAGCGCGAATAACAGATCAAAACTTCGGTAACACAATCAACATTTCAAACTTAAAAAGTACATATATACCACCCCAAAAAAAAGACCCTTCATTGCAGAACAATGAAGGGCCTTTTTTAAGTCGTTTACCAGAAACGTTGCTGGGTCAAGCGACTCCACCAGTTCAACAACACGCGATCCACCGAGCCGCTGGCGGCCATGCCGATGCGTTCCTGCAGGCTTTTGCGTTCGGCGTAATGCAGGTGGTAGACCTCGGCTTTCTTCGCCCGGTCGGCCAGGTATTCGTCGCTGGTCTTGAGTTCGTCGACCAGTTGTTTGTCCAGCGCCGCAACGCCGAGCCAGACTTCACCGGTGGCCACTTCATCGATGGCCAGTTGTGGGCGATAGCGGGAAACGAAGTTCTTGAACAACTGATGGGTGATGTCCAGGTCTTCCTGGAACTTCTCCCGGCCCTTCTCGGTGTTTTCGCCAAACACGGTCAGGGTACGCTTGTACTCACCGGCGGTCAGTACTTCGAAATCGATGTCGTGCTTCTTCAGCAGACGGTTGACGTTGGGCAGCTGTGCGACCACACCGATCGAACCGAGAATCGCGAACGGTGCGCTGATGATCTTCTCGCCGATGCACGCCATCATGTAGCCGCCGCTGGCCGCGACCTTGTCGATGCATACGGTCAACGGCACGCCAGCCTCGCGGACACGCGCCAGTTGCGACGACGCCAGACCGTAGCTGTGTACCATGCCGCCGCCGCTTTCCAGGCGCAGCACCACTTCATCCTTTGGCGTGGCGAGGGTCAGCAGTGCAGTGATTTCGTGGCGCAGGCTCTCGGTGGCCGAGGCCTTGATGTCACCGTCGAAATCCAGCACGAACACCCGGGATTTGGTCTCGGGTTTGTTCTTCTGCTTCTTCTCGGTTTTTTCCGATTTGGCCTGCCCCTTGCGCAGTGCCTTGAGCTGATCCTTGTCGAGCAGCGTCTGCTCCAGGCGTTCACGCAAGCCTTTATAGAAATCATTGAGCTTGCTGACCTGCAACTGTCCCGACGACTTGCGTCGGCCCTTGCTGCGCAATGCCGCAAAACTGGCCAGCACCACCAGAATGGCGACCACCAGGGTTACAGTCTTGGCCAGGAAACTGGCGTATTCGGTGAAAAACTCCACAGAGACTCCTTAAAACAATGCACGGATGCAAAACACGCGCGGGATGGTTCCAGCATACCCATGCGCCGCCTCGTCGGCCAGCCGTGAAACCTCTGGCAACAGGCCTGTAACAAGCATTTCAAACAAGCGTATGTTTTTTCATTGACAGCACTCCGTCATCCTCATAACCTCGCCAAACCTTCAACGTACCGGGATGACGCGGACGTGGGCAGCATCTATCTGATTCGACATGGCCAGGCCTCCTTTGGTGCAGACGACTATGACGTCCTGTCGCCGATCGGTGTGCGTCAGGCAGAAATCCTCGGCCAGCACCTCGCCGAACTGGGGATCCGTTTCGATCGCTGCCTCTGCGGCGACCTGCGCCGTCAGCAGCACACGGCCACCAGTGCGCTGGAGCAATTCACCGCCAAAGGTCTGCCGGTACCGGCTCTGGAAACCGACGCCGCGTTCAACGAATTCGATGCCGACGCGGTCATCCGCGCCCTGATCCCCGCCATGCTCACGGACGAACCGGAAGCCATCGACATCCTGCGCAACGCGGCGCAGAACCGCGCCGAGTTCCAGCGCATTTTCGCTCTGGTCATCGAGCGCTGGCTGGCTGGCACCTACGACACTCCGGGGCTGGAAAGCTGGCTGGGTTTCGTCGAGCGGGTTCAGGGCGGGCTGCACCGCCTCCTCGAACAGGCCGACGGCAACCAGAAAATCGCCGTGTTCACCTCCGGCGGCACTATCACCGCCCTGCTCCATCTGATTACCCAAATGCCTGCCAGGCAGGCGTTCGAACTGAATTGGCAAATCGTCAACACCTCGCTCAACCAGCTGAAGTTCCGCGGTCGCGAGGTGGCTTTGGCTTCCTTCAACAGTCATGCACATCTGCAACTGCTGAAGGCTCCGGAACTCATCACTTTCCGCTGAGTCCCGGATTACTGTGACCCTTGCTGTAACCACCCAGCTCCTATTACCCAAGAAAGGATCGAACCATGACCTCCGTAGCTGATGCCGTAAAAGCGATGCAAGCCAAGTTCAACCCAGCCGCCGCTGCCGGTCTGGATCTGGTCTTCGGTTTCAACATCACCGACGAAGACAAGCACTACGCGCTGATCGTCAAGGATGGCACTTGCAACATCCAGGAAGGCGAAAACCCGGATGCCAACTGCACACTGATCATGGACAGCGAAACCCTGAAAGGTATCGTCAGCGGTGAAACCGACGGCATGCAGGCGTTCATGGGCGGCAAGCTGCGCGTTGAAGGCGACATGATGCTGTCGATGAAACTGTCCGAGCTGTTCCCGTCGTAAGACGTCGTCCGGTTTGAAGAAAATCCCGCCCTGGTGGCGGGATTTTTGCGTTCAGGCATCAAGGAATTCGCTGACGCCCTGATTGCTTTCGCGAGCAAGCTCGCTCCCACCCTGGATCCGGCGGCAACCCGGAAATCCCGACACAACCCAATCCCCCTGTGGGAGCGAGCTTGCTCGCGAAGGCGTCAGCTCTGGCAATATCATTGTTGCCTGACACGCCACTGGTGAAGGTCATCAACCGGCGAATGACGCGGCCAGCAACTCTTGCCTATAAGGGTGTTGCGCAGCGCTGAACAGCTCGCGGGTCTCACCCCGCGCCACCACCCCGCCCTCCTTCATCACAATCAGGTCATGGGCCAGCGCCCGCACCACCGCCAGGTCGTGACTGATAAACAAGTAAGTCAGGCCGTGCCTACATTTGAAGCAATAAAAAATCAGGATAAGCAAACTATTGAGAATAAGGCGTTCCGTCGCCGCAGAAATATTGACTGACACAACGTTGACCCCGGTCAGTGGCCAGCCCTGAAGCACTCACTAATCTGCCCGCTCCATCGAACGCCAAGGACGGTTCACCGGGAGCCTGCGGCTGACTTTTCAGGGAAGAAAACCATGCGATCACTCAAGATTATTCTGCTGTCCTCGGCCTTCAACGGCCTGACCCAACGTGCCTGGCTGGAACTACGCCAGGCCGGGCACTCACCCAGCGTCGTGGTGTTCACCGACGAAGCCTCGGTGTGCGAACAAATCGAACACAGCGGCGCCGATCTGGTGATCTGCCCGTTCCTCAAGGACCGCGTCCCCCACGCACTGTGGAGCAATGCCCGGCGTCCGGTGGTGATCATTCACCCAGGCATCGTCGGCGACCGTGGCGCGAGTGCGCTGGACTGGGCGATCACCAACGAACTGACGAGTTGGGGGGTGACCGCCCTGCAAGCGGTAGAAGAAATGGACGCCGGCCCGGTCTGGGCCACCTGCGAATTCAACCTGCCACCGGGCTTGCGCAAATCCGAGCTGTACAACGGCCGGGTCAGCGATGCAGCGATTCGCTGCATTCGCGAAGTGGTCGAGAAATTCATGGAAGGCTTTGTTCCCGTCGCACTGGATTACACCGACCGCAAAGTCCGTGGCCGCCTGCAACCGAACATGAAACAGGCCGACCGCACCTTCAGCTGGCACGACTGCTCGCGCTTTATCAAACGCTGCATCGACGCCGCCGACGGCCAGCCCGGGGTATTGGCGAGTCTGGCCGGCGGGCAGTATTACGTGTACGACGCCCACCCCGATCAGCGCACCGGCATTCCCGGCAAGATCCTCGCGGTGCATGACGATGCGGTGCTGGTCGCCACCGGCGATCACAGCTTGTGGATCGGTTCGCTGCGGCGCAAACCGCAACCCGGCGAAGAAACCTTCAAACGACCGGCGCGGCATGTGCTGGCCGGGCAATTGGCCGGCGTGCCGACCCTCGACTGGTCGATCGCCAGCGAGCCGTTCAACGACGAGGCGTATCAGCCGATCCGCTATCGCGAATCCGGGTATGTCGGTGAACTGACGTTCGAGTTCTACAACGGCGCGATGAGCACCGAACAGTGCCAGCGCTTGGTCGAAGCGCTGCGCTGGGCCAAGTCCCGTGACACCCGCGTGCTGTTGATCAAGGGGGGACGCGGCAGCTTTTCCAACGGTGTGCACCTGAACGTGATTCAGGCCGCACAGGACCCGGGTGCCGAGGCCTGGGCGAACATTCAGGCGATCGACGATGTCTGCGCCGAGCTGCTCAGTGCGCGACAACTGGTGGTCAGCGGCGTGACCGGCAATGCCGGGGCCGGCGGCGTGATGCTGGCGCTGGCCGCCGACATTGTGTTTGCCCGGGCCGATATTGTGCTCAATCCGCATTACAAGAGCATGGGCCTGTATGGCTCCGAATACTGGACCTACAGCCTGCCCCGTGCGGTCGGCCCGGCGATGGCCGAGCAACTGACTCAGGCCTGTCTGCCGGTCAGCGCCACACAGGCGCTGCAACTGGGCATGGTCCAGGAAATCGGCCCGCGCTGCCCGGACGAGTTCTCGCTGTGGCTGCTGCAACGGGCCAACGCGGCACTGACCGATCCGACCTATGTCGCCGTGCGGGAACGCAAGTTACGGGTTGATCAGGTGCTGATTCAGCAATGCCGGGACAGCGAACTGCAGGAAATGCAGGAAGACATGCTCTACAACCGCAACCAGTTCTCCGAGAAGTGCAGTCACTTCGTCTACAAGCGCAAAGCCTGCGGCACGCCGGCGCGGCTGGTGGCGGACTGGGCGCGGGTGCGCAAGGTTGAGTTGGCGGGCTGATGCTGGGGTGACCGGGCGGGCCTCTTCGCGAGCAGGCTCACTCCTACAGGGATTTGCGTCGTTCGCAAAATCCATGTCCACCGCCAAACCCTGTGGGAGCCGGGCTTGCCCGCGAAGGCGGTGTGTCAGTCACCAATGGTTTGACAGACAGACCGCCATCGCGAGCAGGCTCACTCCTACAGGGATTTGTGTTGCTCGCAAAATCCATGTCCACCGCCAAACCCTGTGGGAGCCGGGCTTGCCCGCGAAAGCGGTGTGTCAGGCAACAATGGTTTGACAGGCAGACTGCCATCGCGAGCAGGCTCACTCCTACAGGGATTTGTGTTGTTCGCAAAATCCATGTCCACCACCAAGCACTGTGGGCCGGGCTTGCCCGCGAAAGCGGTGTGTCAGGCAACAATGGTTTGACAGACAGACTGCCATCGCGAGCAGGCTCACTCCTACAGGGATTTGTGTTGTTCGCAAAATCCATGTCCACCGCCAAACACTGTGGGAGCCGGGCTTGCCCGCGAAAGCGGTGTGTCAGGCAACAATGGTTTGACAGGCAGACTGCCATCGCGAGCAGGCTCGCTCCTACAGGGATTTGCGTCGTTCGCAAAATCCATGTCCACCGCCAAACCCTGTGGGAGCCGGGCTTGCCCGCGAAGGCGGTGTGTCAGGCAACAATGGTTTGACAGGCAGACTGCCATCGCGAGCAGGCTCGCTCCTACAGGGATTTGCGTCGTTCGCAAAATCCATGTCCACCGCCAAACCCTGTGAGAGCCGGGCTTGCCCGCGAAGGTGGTGTGTCAGCCAACAATGGTTTGACAGACACACCGCCATCGCGAGCAGGCTCGCTCCTACGGGGATTTACGTCGTTCGCAAAATCCATGTCCACCGCCAAACCCTGTGGGAGCCGGGCTTGCCCGCGAAAGCGGTGTGTCAGGCAACAATGGTTTGACAGACAGACTGCCATCGCGAGCAGGCTCACTCCTACAGGGATTTGCGTCGCTCGCAAAATCCATGTCCACCGCCAAACACTGTGGGAGCCGGGCTTGCCCGCGAAAGCGGTGTGTCAGGCAACAATGGTTTGACAGGCAGACTGCCATCGCGAGCAGGCTCACTCCTACAAGGATTTGCGTCGTTCGCAAAACCCATGTCCACCGCAGAACCCTGTAGGAGTGAGCCTGCTCGCGATGAACGATGACGCGGTGTCGAGCCGGCACTTACAATGTCAGCCCCTCAGACACCGACCCGCCCATGGACATCGACCTCGCCCGTACTTTTCTGGAAATCGTCCGCCACGGTAGCCTGGCTGCGGCGGCGCAGAAGCTGTTCGTCACGCAAACGGCGATCACCGCCCGGGTGCAGAAACTCGAAAGTCAGCTGGGCAGTACGCTGTTCGTGCGCAACCGCGCCGGGGCAAAGTTGACGGCCAATGGCGAAGCTTTCGTGGTCTACGCCAATCAACTGGTGCAGACCTGGGAAGCGGCGCGGCGAGACCTGCCGCTGCTGGACGGTTATCACAACGTGCTGCACATCGGCGGTGAAGTCAGCCTGTGTAACCCGTTGATGCTCAGTTGGGCGGCTGAACTGCGCGAAAAAATCCCCGGACATGCCCTGCGCATGGAGATCCGCGACGGCGAAAACCTGCTGCGCCAGCTCGAACTCGGCGTACTCGATGCCGCGCTGGTCTATCAGCCGGAATACTGGCCCGGCCTGCAAGTCGAGCAGGTGCTGGAAGAAAAACTGATTCTGGTGCGCGCCCCGAACCGCCCCGATCCCTATGTCTACATCGACTGGGGTCCGGACTTCCGGCGGCAGCACGACGCCGCCCTGCCGGACAAAGCCAAGGCCGCGCTGAGCTTCAACCTCGGCCCGTTGGCCCTGCAATACATCCTCGAGCACGGCGGCAGCGGTTACTTCCGCACGCGCGTGGTGCGCAGCTATCTGGAAACCGGCGCGCTCGAAGCGGTGACCAAGGCCCCGGAGTTCGGCTACCCGACCTATCTGGTGTACGCCCGCGAACGTGACTCGGCCACGCTGCAGCAGGCCTTCGATCTGCTGCGGCAGGTGATCGCGACCGATGACGACTGGTCGCAACGCTGGAACCCGTTGAGCTGAATCGGCCGCTTTACACCGGAGCATGGCGCAAGTGACCTCAAGCGGCGGCCTGCACAAACGGCCGGATCGGCTAATCTGCCGGGTATAACAACAATACCCACAGGTGAACGCAGTGAGGCAGACCACCGAGGCATTTCGCAGCCGCTACCGTGCGGCCATCCATCCGCTATACAACCCGTGGCTGCACGGAACGTTCGTGCTGCTGTTCGGCGTGCTGGCGATCGGCGCGTTCTGGAGCCGCGTGCAGCAGGTGCAGGCGCTGGAATGGCTGACCGTGCCATTGACCCTGCTGTTCTTCAATTTCGGCGTGTACATGGTCCATCGCCATCTCGGCCACCACAAAAAGACCTTCGCCAAACTGTTCTATGCGCGGCATGCCGGTGACCACCACAGCTTTTTCACCCCCGGCCACATGACCTATGACGGCGCCCGCGACTGGCGGGTGATCCTGTTTCCGGCCTGGCTGGTCGTCGTGCATACGCTGCTGATCACGCTGCCGCTGTGGTGGCTGCTTGCGCAGGTCAACGCCAACGTTGCCGGCCTGTTCGGCGGCTGCATGGTCCTGGGTTATCTGACCTACGAGGTGTTTCACGCCTGTGAGCATCTGCCGCCGAACAATCCGCTGACCCGCCTGCCGTGGATCCACCAGATGCGCCATCTGCACGAACTGCATCACCGCCGCGAGCGCATGCAGGAGCGCAATTTCAATATCGTTTTTCCGCTGATGGACTACCTGTTCGGCACCCTGTACTGGGAGCCGCAACCCACCCCGTTGCGTTATTCGAGAGCGCCCATGACCCGCATGCAGCACCAGATCGACATCGCCGGCGAACCGATCGCCGTGCTTCGCTACGCCGCCAGCGTCAGCCACTGGCCCGAATGGCACCCGTCGTCACTGAAGATCGACGGCCCGCAAGGCCCGCTGCATGCCGGCGCGCGCTTCGAAGAAGACATTCATGCCGGCGGGCGCGCCGGTCACTTGAGCTGGGAAGTCACCGAGTATCTGCCCGGTCGGCGCTGGTGCGCACGAGCGCAGGGCGATAATGGTTTGTCGTTGCTGCTGACCTACGAATGCACAGCCGAGTCCGACGGCACGCGATTTGTGCGCACGCTGGATTATCGGTTCGACGGATTGGGCATGCGTGTTGCCAATCTGTTGCTGTTGAAGCGGCGCATCGAGCGTGAGTCCGCCACGTCGATGCAGGCCCTGCGCGACATGACGCTCAAACACCTGGCGCTGACGGGGCATCACTCATGAAGCGACTGCTGTTGCTGCTGGTCATCCTCATCATCGCGTTTCTGCTGCTGATGCCGACCAAGGTGCAACCGGTGGCCTGGAAGCCGCCACCGGCACCGTCGTTGAGCGAAGGGCTGTACGCCGAAAACCAGCGGCTAAAGGCTGTCGAACAGGTCGGTCCGGGCGACATCGATGGCCCGGAAGCACTGCTGCTGGAAGGCGACTTCCTGATCACCGGCCTGCATGACGGCCGGCTGATCCGCACCAGCCTCGACGGCAAGACGCGCAAAGTTCTGAGCGACACTGGCGGCCGCCCTCTCGGTCTGGCGCGGCATCCCAACGGTTTGCTGGTGATCGCCGACGGGGTCAAGGGCTTGCTGTCACTCGACGCCCAAGGGCGACTGACCGCCCTGACCACGGAAGCCAACGGTGTGCCGTTCGGCTTCACCGACGATGTGGCCATCGACAAGCCCGGGCATTATGCCTATTTCAGCGATGCCAGCAGCCGCTGGGGCTACGGCCATGACGGTGAGGCGATCATCGAGCACGGTGGCGACGGGCGTTTGCTGCGCTACGACTTTCAGACCGGCAAGACCAGCGTGCTGCTGGACAAGCTGCAGTTCGCCAACGGCGTGACCCTCGGCCCGGATGACGCCTATGTGCTGGTCAATGAAACCGGCGCCTATCGCATCAGTCGCTACTGGCTGAGCGGCCCCAAGGCAGGAACCCACGACCTGTTCATCGACAACCTGCCGGGCCTGCCAGACAACCTCGCGTTCAATGGCAGCAACCGCTTCTGGGTCGCGCTCTACGCGCCACGCAACGCCTTGCTCGATGGCACCGCCGGGCATCCGTTGCTGCGCAAGATGATCGTGCGGGCACTGACCGTGCTGCCCAAACCGGTGGAGAAACGCGGGTTTGTGCTGGGGCTGGATCTGGAGGGCAAGGTGATCGCCAATCTGCAGGATGCCAGCAGCGGCAATTACTCGCCGATCACCACGGCGCGCGAGTATGGGGACTGGTTGTATCTGGGTTCGTTGAAGGCTTCGCACATGGCGCGGTTGCCGTTGGCAGATGCGTTGAAGTGATGCCTGGCAAATGTGGGAGCTTGCTCGCGAACGCGGTGTGTCAGGCGATGACGATATCGACTGTGCTGGCCTCATCGCGAGCAAGCTCACTCCTACGGAGGATTGCATTTCAACTGTGGGAGCGAGCCTGCTCGCGAAAGCGATCTGTCAGTTTCCGGACCTGTCGAACTTGTCGGGATCTTCGTCTTCGGGAAGATCCTCGTCCGGTTCTTCAGGCCGCGTCGTGGTGTGGGCCGGGCTGTTGGGCTCCGGATGCGTTGGAACCGGGTCGAATGCGCCCTGCTCTTCACTGGGGAATCTGGGTTTGTTCATAAGGCACCTCGTAAAGAGTCGCTGAATGAAGACTCTGAACATTCGAGGTGCCGGTGGTGGCTGTCGTTCCAATCAATCCGCAACCGTGGGTCGGCGGATCACCCGGCTATCAGGACGGAGCCTGCAAATGGCTGACAATTTCGTCCTTGACCTTCAGACGCTTCTCTTTGAGTTTTTTGAGTGCGTCGTCGCTGGGGGCGTCCGAGGTGGCCGTTTCGGCCTTGACCACCTCAGCGTCAGCCTGGGAATACTTGTTGATCAGTGAATCCAGTCGTGGATCCTGGGTGCGTTTTTGCTGGATCTCTTCCTTCGTGCAGCTCAAGTCCTGAAACAGGTCATGGGGAACCGGCATGGAACACCTCCGTCAGTTGATCGGCAGCCGACGCGACCGATTGCGTCAGCGAGTATCAGAATGGCCTTGGTTAGGCCGTTCTGTCGACCACCTGTCAGACCAGCGGTGGCCGTTCGTCGCCCTGTCGTAAACGCGATCAAACCTTTACCCGCGTCGCTCCCTCCATTGAATAACGTCAACAAAAACCTGAGTGGAGAAACACCAATGGACGGATTCAACCTGCGTCATCTCGTATTGGCTGTCGCTTTGAGCAGTGGTATGGGCAGTGCCTTCGCCGCCACCTCGAACAGTTTTGTCGACAACGCCGCTGCCGGTGGCATCTCGGAGATCGAGACCAGCCGCCTCGCCCTGGAAAAAAGCCAGTCGGCCGACATCAAGGCGTTCGCCAACATGATGATCACCGACCATGGCAAGGCCAACGACGAACTGGCCAGCATTGCCAAGGCCAATGACATCGAGGTTCCGGACACCACCACCTTGGTCAAGCAGGCCAAGGAAAAGATTCTCGACATGCGCGATGAGTCCTTCGACGCGGCCTACGCCAACAACCAGGTCAAGGCCCACGAAGAAACCATCGAACTGTTCAAGAAAGAAGCCAACACCGTGACCGACGACAAGACCAAGGGCGCTACCGAGCTGAAAGCCTTCGCGCAGAAAATGCTGCCGGCGCTGGAAAAACACCTGACAGCCGCCAAAGAGCTGCAGGCCAAGCATCCAGGCAAGTAACGGCGCACCAAAAAGGCCGCATTCATTGAATGCGGCCTTATCGTTTCTGCCGTGGACTAGCCCCCGTCCGTGTCAATATCGGCGTCCGTCTCCTCACCCGGCTTTGCACGATCAGGCTGCGGTTTGAAGCCCGGGCTGAAGTCATTGTCGTTGTCGGTATGCTTGTTCTTCTGATCCACCGCCGGATCGGCACTTTGTGCCTGATCGCCATCGGTCTGTTGCTGCTTCGTTTGGTCGTTCATAACCACCTCGTTTTTCACTACCGGCGCGACTGAAACCGGCCGGCCTTGAAGATTCGAAGCCTGGGTAGCGCCAACGTTCAAAACATCGCTGGTTTCGAACACGCGACAGTTTTCAGAAGATGAGTCGACTCCAGACCCTGTAGGAGTGAGCCTGCTCGCGATGGCGTCAGGTCAGCCAACTCCTGCTTCGCTGATACTCCGCTATCGCGAGCAGGCTCACTCCTACAGAGGATTGCGGTGTACTCATCTTCTGAATACACCCATAAACATGTAGGAGTGAGCCTGCTCGCGATGGCGTCAGGTCAGCCAACGCCTGCTTTGCTGATACTCCGCTATCGCGAGCAGGCTCACTCCTACAGAGGATTGTGGTGTACTCATCTTCTGAATACAGCCATAAACGTGTAGGAGTGAGCCTGCTCGCGATGGCGTCAGGTCAGCCAACTCCTGCTTTGCTGATACTCCGCTATCGCGAGCAGGCTCACTCCTACAGGGGATTACGGTGTACCCATCTTCTGAATACACCCATAAACGTGTAGGAGTGAGCCTGCTCGCGATGGCGTCAGGTCAGCCAACGCCTGCTTTGCTGATACTCCGCTATCGCGAGCAGGCTCACGCCTACAGAGGATTGCGGTGTACTCATCTTCCGAATACAGCCATAAACGTGTAGGAGTGAGCCTGCTCGCGATGGCGTCAGGTCAGCCAACTCGTGCTTTGCTGATACTCCGCTATCGCGAGCAGGCTCACGCCTACAGAGGATTACGGTGTACTCATCTTCTGAATACGCCCATAAACGTGTAGGAGTGAGCCTGCTCGCGAAAGGGCCGTTCGGGACACCGCAGTTATCGGCTCAAGGCCCGGGCCAGAAACGGCGCCGTGCGGCTCTTCTTGCTCGCGGCGACTTTCTGCGGTGTGCCGGCGGCGACAATTTTGCCGCCCTGATCCCCGGCCCCCGGGCCGATGTCGATCACCCAGTCACTCTGCGCCACCACGCGCATTTCATGCTCGACGACGATCACCGTGTGCCCCGCCGTGACCAGGTTGTCCAGTTGCTCCAGCAGCCGGTCGACATCCCGCGGGTGCAACCCGGTGGTCGGTTCATCCAGCACGTACAACGTCGCGCCGCGCTGATTGCGTTGCAGCTCGGTGGCCAGTTTGATGCGCTGCGCCTCGCCACCGGACAGCTCGGTGGCCGGTTGCCCGAGCCGCAGATAGCCGAGGCCGATGTCACGCAGCACTTGCAGTGAGCGGTGAATCCCCGGCTGTTCGGCGAACACCTCAACCGCCTCGTCCACTGTCAGTTGCAACACCTGCGCGATGCTCAAGCCTTGCCACTGAATCGCCAACGTCTGCGGGTTGTACCGCGCGCCATGGCAGGTCGGGCACGGCGCGTACACACTGGGCATGAACAGCAATTCAACGCTGACAAAGCCCTCGCCCTCGCAGGTCGGGCAGCGGCCCTTGGCGACGTTGAAGGAGAACTGCCCGGCGTCGTACCCCGCCGCCCGCGCTTCGGCGGTGGCAGCGAACAGTTTGCGCACGTTGTCGAACAGCCCGGTGTAGGTCGCCAGGTTCGAACGCGGCGTACGGCCAATCGGTTTCTGATCCACCTGCACCAGCCGCTTGATCGACTCCAGCCCCGCCGTCACCTGGCCACTGCTGGCCTGCGGTGCGTCGTCTTCGAGGCTGAGCTCTTCAGGCTCCTGCTCAACCGCTGGCCGCCCCAACTGCGCGCCCACCAGTTCCAGCAGCGCCTGACTGACCAGACTCGACTTGCCGGAGCCGGAAACCCCAGTCACCGAGGTGAAACAGCCCAAGGGAAATTCGGCGCTGAGGTTGTTCAGGTTATTGCGGCTGATGCCATCGAGTTGCAGCCAGCCGCGCGGCTGGCGTGCGGTGCGCGAGGTGCCTCGGGCTTCGGTAAACAGGTAGGCCCGGGTCTGCGATTCGTCGATCTCGGCCAGCCCTGCCGGCGGACCGCTGTACAGCACCCGGCCACCCTTCTCGCCCGCCGCCGGGCCGACATCGATCAGCCAGTCGGCGCGGCGCATGGTTTCCAGATCATGCTCGACCACAAACAGCGTGTTGCCGTCGGCCTTCAGCCGCTGCAAGGCCTCGAACAGCGCCTCGCCATCAGCCGGATGCAGCCCGGCGGACGGTTCGTCGAGCACGTAAATCACGCCGAACAGCTGCGAACCCAATTGCGTTGCCAGACGCAAACGTTGCAGCTCGCCGGACGACAGCGTCGGCGTGCTGCGCTCCAGCGCCAGATAACCCAGGCCCAGCTCAGTCAGGGTGCTGACTCGCTCCAGCAGATCCTCGGCAATGCGCTGCGCCGCCAGACGCTTCTCCAGCGACAGGTTCGGCGTATGGCGTACATCCGGCGCGCTGACATGACCGCTGGCACCGTGGGCGACGCGTTGCTGGCGAGCCTCACGGGTTTGCGCGTGACTCAGGGTTTCGCCGGTTTCTTCGGCGTGTTCCAGATACGTTGCCGCTGCCACGGGTTTCAATACTTCGGCTACGTGCAGCAACGGCATCTGCGACAGCTCACCGATGTCGTAACCGGCGAACGTCACCGACAGCGCCTCGCGCTTGAGGCGCTTGCCGTCGCACAACGGGCACGGGCTGCCGAGCATGAACTGCGAAACCCGCTTCTTCATCAACGCGCTTTGCGAATGAGTGAAGGTGTGCAGGATGTAGCGCCGGGCGCCGGTGAAGGTGCCCTGATAACTCGGCTCCATTTTGCGCTTGAGGGCGACGCGGGTTTCTTCCGGCGTCAGCCCGGCGTACACCGGCACGGTCGGAGCTTCTTCGGTGAACAGAATCCACTCGCGCTGTTTTTTCGGCAGTTTCTTCCAGGGGATGTCGACGTCGATGCCCATGGTCACCAGGATGTCGCGCAGGTTCTGCCCCTGCCACGCCAGCGGCCAGGAGGCCACGGCGCGTTGGCGGATGGTCAGGTTCGGGTCGGGCACCATCAGTGCTTCGGTGACCTCATAGACCCGTCCGAGGCCGTGGCACTCAGGGCAGGCGCCCTGCGGGGTGTTCGGCGAGAAATCCTCGGCGTACAGCATTGGCTGCCCCGGCGGATAACTGCCGGCCCGAGAATAGAGCATGCGGATCAGGCTCGACAACGTGGTCACGCTGCCCACCGACGAACGCGTACTCGGCGTACCGCGCTGCTGTTGCAAGGCCACGGCGGGTGGCAGGCCTTCGATGGAATCGACATCCGGCACGCCGACCTGATCGATCAGCCGCCGCGCATACGGCGCCACCGATTCGAAATAGCGTCGCTGGGCTTCGGCATACAGCGTCGAAAACGCCAGCGACGACTTGCCCGAACCGGACACCCCGGTGAACACCACCAGCGCATCACGAGGAATGTCGACGTCGACGTTCTTCAGGTTGTGCTCCCGGGCGCCACGCACGCGAACCACGCCGGCGGGTGCTTTAGAGGTGCGTTTGGCAGTCATTGGCGGGCCTTGATCAGAAAATGTGAGTCGAACACAAAACCTGTGGCGAGGGAGCTTGCTCCCGCTGGGCTGCGAAGCGGCCCCAAATCCGGACGAATCAACCCGGCAGGTAAACCGCGGTTCCCGGATTTACGACTGCTGCGCAGCCGAGCGGGAGCAAGCTCCCTCGCCACAGGGACTTGGGAATTAGCCAGCTAGGCACTGAGCACCGACCGGATCATTTGCAACAACGCTTCCGGGCCGTACGGCTTGCCCAGCAAGTGCGTGTCCGGGCTCAACTGGTGGTTGCGCGAGATGATGTCGCGGGTGTGGCCGGAGGTGAACAGCACCGCCACCGGTGGCGCCTGCACCTTGGCCCAGGCTGCCAGATCAGAACTTTTGATCAGCCCCGGCATGACCACGTCGGTGAAAATCAGATCCACTTCGGTGCCTTCCAGCAGCATCTGCATCGCCACGTCGCCATTGCCGGCGGTCAGCACGCGGTAACCTTCTTCGCGCAGCAGCTCCACGGCAGAGGCGCGCACCGCGTCGTTGTCCTCGACCACCAGAATGGTTTCGTGGCCGCCGCCCTGCTGCTTGTCGAGACTCGGCGCCTCATCAAGGAGCGGACGCAGGCTGCGCGGAAAATACAACTGCACGCGCGTGCCTTCGCCCAGGGTGCTGTCGATCTCGACATGCCCGCCACTTTGTTTGACGAAGCCGAACACCATGCTCAAGCCAAGCCCGGTGCCTTGGCCGTCGGCCTTGGTGGTGAAGAACGGTTCGAACACCTGCTCGAGCATTTGCGGCGGGATGCCGGCGCCGGTATCGCTGACTGCCACGCGCACGAAATCACCGGCGACAATGCCTTTGCCGGCGCAAAAGGTGCTGTCCAGCCGCGTGTTGAGGGCGCTGAGGACAATGGTACCCTCGCCCTTCATCGCGTCCCGGGCGTTGATCGCCAGGTTGAGAATGGCGTTTTCCAGTTGATTGCGGTCGACGTTGATGTGCCACGGTTCTTGCGGCAATTGCACGTCGATCTGGATGGTTTCGCCCAGCGCACGCTGCAGCAATTCACCCACGCCATCGAAGATCTGCCGTGGATCGCACACCGCCGGCGACAACGGTTGACGCCTGGCGAATGCGAGCAGTTGCGACGACAGCTTGGCCCCGCGTTCGACCGCTGCCAGCGAGGCGTTGACCCGACGTTGCACGTTGGCATTGCCCGGCTCATGCCGCGCCAGCAAATGCAGGTTGCCAGCGATCACCTGCAACAGGTTATTGAAGTCATGGGCCACGCCGCCGGTGAGTCCGCCGATGGCTTCAAGCTTCTGCGACTGGCGCAACTGCTCTTCGGCGGCCAGCCGCGCGTCCACTTCATCGGCCACGCGCTGTTCCAGGTTGCGGGTGAACTTGAGCAGGGATTCTTCGGCGCTCTTGCGTTCATGGATGTCGATCAACACGCCGGGGAAACGAAACGGCTCACCGTGTTCATCGAATTCGCACGCACCACTGGCGAGTACCCACAGATAACTGCCGTCCGCGCGCAATACGCGGTACTCGGCGTTGTACGGCTCGCCTGTCTGCAACGAATGATTGACCCGATCCTGAACCCACGCCAGATCGTCCGGGTGGATCCGCGATTCGGTGAAGGACTGCGACAGGTTGCTCAGGTCCTGATCCGGTGGATACGAAAACGTCCGGGCGAAACGCTCGTCGGCCGACAACACATTGTTCTTCACGTCCCAGACAAACGAGCCGAGCAAGGCCCCGGCATTCAGCGCCAGGCGCACCCGCTCGTTGTCCGCCCGATACGCATCTTCAGCGGCCTGGCGCAAGCGTTCGGAGTGCATGAACTCGGTGGTTTCCACCACCATTGCCATCACCCCGGCCGGCACGCCGTCATCGTTGGCCACCGGGCTGTAATACAAATCCATCCAGACGTCTTCGGGCACGCCATCGCGCAACAGCACCAGTTCCTTGTTGCGGTAGGACAAGGTGCCACCCGCCAGGCAGGTGTCGACCACGTGCCGGTTGAAGTCGGCGACTTCCGGCCAGCCCAGTTCCACCGGCGCGCCCAACAGGTACGGATGGCGGCCACCGGCGAACTGCGAGTAGGCGTCGTTGTAAATCATGTAGCCGGCGCGGCCCCAGAGCATGACCATCGGCAACGGTGAGGCCAGCATCAATTGCACGGCGCTGCACAGGCTGGCAGGCCAGGTATCGAGCGGGCCGAGTTCGGTCTGGCGCCAGTCGAACGCGCAAATGCGCCCGGCCATCTCGCCTTTCCAGCCGTCACAACCGTGGCTATCGGATAAAAACTGCATCGATTGACTCGGTGTCCTGTGATGTTTGCCCGATACATCGCGACGCCAGAACGACGCGACGCCCGTCTGTTTCGAGCGTCGCCAAGCTTATTGGTTTCATTAGAGGTATAGCCGATTTCACAGCGGGCCCGGATCAGACCCCGATCAGGTGTTTGAGCGGATGGTAGCCAGTTTTCATCTTCGCGGCGACGTCGAGAATGGCCTTTTCGATACCGTTCAAATGCGTGCAGGTCAGCTCGATGGCGGCGCTCTGGTCGCCCGCTTCGATATGCTCGATCAGGCGTAGATGCTCATTGTCGCGGCAGGCTTCATGGCTGTCGTCATCCAGCGCGGCGACGTACAGCGAGGCACGGGAAATCAGTTTCTGGAACCAGTCGAGCAGCACCGGATTGTTCAGGCTGCGCGCCAGTTTGATGTGGAACTCACCGAGCAGATGAATCAGTCGCTGGTGATCGCCCGCCGCGCGGGCCTCGTTTTCCAGCAGCAGATGCTCGCGCAAGTCCTGCATGGCTGCCGTGTCCTTGCGTCGGCACAGCTCAGTGACAATACCGATCTCGATCAGTCGTCGGGTTTCGAACAGCGAGCGAATCTCTTCGTTGCCGGGCAACGACACCGACGCGCCTTTGTTGGGTTCGGTGGTGACCAGTCCCTCGGCTTCCAGTTGCTTGAGCGCGGCACGTACCGACGTGCGGCTGACATTGAACAGTTCGGCCAGCGAGGCTTCGCCCAGCTTCATCCCCGGACGCAACGAACGCTTGCTGATCGCCTGGTAAACCCCTTGGTAGACGCGGTCGACCGTGGTTTCCAGTTTCTTCTCGGTCATTCGAACACTCCTTTAGCCTCGGGCACACACGGTGTTCCAGCGTTATGCGCCATTTGTGCACATAAGTGTGGCGCAGGATATCGCCTTCGGCGTCGAGATGCAGGGTCTGGATTGCCAGTTGAATGGGATCAAGTGAACGAGAGGCCCGTGATGATGCAAATGGAGCCTGGTCGGTGCGCTCGTTGCAAGCGCCGGGGGGGCGAGCGGTTTTGGGCTATATCCAAATAAGCAAAAAAGATCGCAGCCTTCGGCAGCTCCTACATTTTGGAATGCATTGCCCTGTAGGAGCTGCCGAAGGCTGCGATCTTTTGATCTTCAGTCAGTGCCGTACTTCGGCGAGCGCGGGCCGTACAACAGGCCGGCGTGCTGACCCGCCGACAACAGTCGATTGCTCGCCACACCGGCAATCGGGTAACCGGCGTCGGTCGAACTGTTGATGACCTGCTTCACCGCGGCAGTGATCAGCATGCCGACCAGGCCGCCACCGCTGTTGTTGCCACCCTCTTCGCTCGACGCACGCGCCGAACCGGTCCACAGCGTGGTGCCGGACTTCAGGTCCACCAGTCTGGCGGTGGCGGTCACCGCGGTTTCGCTGCTGATGACCATGTACCGCGTACCGTACTCGGTCACGGTGATGTACAACGCAGCGTCGGCGCCAAAGATTTCCTTGAGTTTGTTGGCCGGTGCCTGATGGATGTCATCCGGCGTGGTCAGGCCGTTCTGGCGGAAGGTTTCGTCCACCAGGGTGATCGGCAGCACGTAGTAACCGGCCTCGGCCAATGGAAACGTCACTTGCGACAACAGGCTGTACGAAGCTTTCACGTCGGGCGAGGTGTTCAGCGGCGGCAGCACCAGAATGGTCTTCGGGCGCGCCTGTTTGTACGCCGAATAGTCGACGGTTTTCGGCGCAACGCAACCGCCGAGCACGGTCAGAGCCAGACCGACGGCCAACAGTTTCAGGGTGCGCGAGATCATTGGGCGTCTCCGGTCTTGGCGTTTTTAAGCAGAAAATCCATGTACGGGCCGGACTCGGGAAACAGCGCTTTCTCGGTGCGCAACTGCTGCACCATCTGATCGTCCTTGCCCATGCTCAGGTACAGCAGGCCCAGGTGTGCGTGGTAGCCCGGCGGCACGGCCTTGCCAGTGGAACGGATCTTCTGCAGGTCACGCTCCAGCACTTCGGCCTGGGCTTCTTTCGGCTCTTCGCCTTTGAAGTATTCGTAGACCTGCGGTTGGTAGTCTTCCCACTGGTACAGGGTTTTCGGGCTGCTGCAACCGGCCAGCAAGGCGCTGGCGGCCAGCGTCAGGGCCAGCAACGACCGCGACAAAGTCAAGTTCATGGGGTATTGCTCCTTGCAATCAATCGCGATCAGTTACCCGGTTTCCAGGCACCGGCGTTCATGCCATCAACCAGACGATTGATCGCCTCGCGCATGGCCAGATCGAGGACTTTGCCGTTGAGGGTGGAGTCGTACGCAGCGGTGCCGCCAAAGCCGATGATTTCGCGGTTGGACAAGGCGTATTCGCCGGCGCCCTGGGTCGAATAGACCACTTCGGACGTGCTGATGTTGACGATGTTCAGATTGACCTTGGCGTAGGCGACCTGGGTTTTGCCACGGCCGAGAATGCCGAACAGCTGGTGGTCGCCGGTTTCCTTGCGGCCGAATTCGGTGACGTCACCGGTGACCACGTAATCAGCGCCTTTGAGACGCTGGGTCTGGCCCTTGATCGCCGCTTCCTGCTGGATCTCGCCCATGTTGTCGCGATCCAGTACGGAGAAACGGTTGGTCTGCTGCAGGTGGGTGATCAGGATGGTCTTGGCCTGACCGCCGAGGCGATCGACGCCGTCGGAGAAGATCCCGCGCATGTAGCTGGAGCGGTTGTCGAACTTGCCCACCGCCATCGGCACGCGAGCCCCGGTCCAGACCTGAGTGGCGCTCTCGACCTTGGCCACCGGCAGTGCGCGGGAGCTTTCGGTGGCGCAGCCGGCAAGGGAGCTGGCGAGGGTGCCAAGCACGGCAATTGCAACGCCTGAGACCAACATCCGGGAGATCATTCTCACTGTGCATTCCTTCTGAAAAAACGGTGTATCCCGGCACGGCAACGCGGTGGGGAGCGGGAAAAGGGGCGGCATTATGACAAAGTGCCATCATTCGTGACAGGAATTTTTGACGCCAATGAATTGGCTGCTGCCCCCCCCTGTAGGAGCTGCCGAAGGCTGCGATCTTTTGACCTTGTTTTATAAAATCAAAGTCAAAAGATCGCAGCCTTCGGCAGCTCCTGCATACAGGGGATTGGTGTTAATGAAAGTCGCGGCTCTGCACGCGAATGCCGTCGAGCAGCGAACTCAGGTCGCTCAGCCGCCCGGCGATCAGGTGCCGGACGTCGCCTTCACGCTCCCAGCGGCCATCGACCTTGAGCAGTTGCGAGCCGACCAGCACCTGGCGCTGCCGTTCAGCCAGATCACGCCAGACCACCACGTTGACGTTGCCGAATTCATCTTCCAGGGTGACGAAGGTCACGCCGCTGGCAGTGCCCGGTCGTTGCCGGCCGGTGACCAGCCCGGCGATGCTCACCGGTCGCCCGTGCTCGACGTCCATCAGCTCCTGCGAACTGCGGCAGCGTCGGGCCTTGAGTTCGCCACGCAGCAGCGCCAATGGATGCGGCCCCAGCGTGGTGCCGAGCGTCGCGTAGTCGGCCTGCAGGTCTTCACCGACACTGGGTTTGGGCAGCAGCACATCGGGCTCTTCCTGACTCGGTAACCCGGCAAACAGGCCCAGCTGTTTCTGCACCCCGGCCACTTCCCAGCGGGCGCGATGCCGATGCCCGGCCATCCCGCGCAACGCCCCGGAATCGGCAAGCAACGCCTGGGCCCGACTGTCGAGCGCAGCCCGTTCGCCCAAGTCGGCGACATCGGCAAACGCGCCCCGTGCTCGCGCCGCTTCGATGCGCCGGGCATCGTCCTCGCGAAACCCCTTGATCATCCGCAGGCCCATGCGGATCGCCGGTTGCGCGCCACTGATCGGTTCCAGGCTGCAATCCCAGTCGCTGGCGCGCACGTCCACCGGACGGATCTGCAATTGATGGCGGCGCGCGTCCTGAAGGATCTGATCCGGGCTGTAGAAACCCATCGGCCAGCTGTTGATCAGCGCACAGGCGAACGCCGCCGGTTCGTGGCACTTGAGCCAGCAACTGGCGTAGGTCAGCAAGGCGAAACTGGCGGCGTGGGATTCGGGAAAGCCGTAGCTGCCGAAACCCTTGATCTGCTCGAAGATCTGCGCGGCGAATTCCGGGGTGTAGCCGTTTTTCTTCATGCCGGCGGCGAGGCGTTCCTTGTGCGGTTCCAGCCCGCCGTGGCGTTTCCATGCGGCCATGGAGCGGCGCAACTGATCGGCCTCGCCGGGGCTGTAGTCGGCGGCGACGATGGCGATCTGCATCACCTGTTCCTGAAACAGCGGCACGCCGAGGGTGCGCTCCAATACCACTTTGAGCTTTTCCGAAGGATAGGTTTCCTCTTCTTCCTTGTTCCGGCGGCGCAAGTACGGATGGACCATCCCGCCCTGGATCGGCCCCGGACGAACGATGGCGACCTCGATCACCAGATCGTAGAACTTCGCCGGTTTCAGGCGCGGCAGCATCGACATCTGCGCCCGTGATTCGATCTGGAACACACCGATGGTGTCGGCGCGGTTGATCATCTCGTAGGTCGGTTTGTCTTCGGCCGGTATCGTCGCCAGGCTCAGATCCCGATGGCGATGACGGCGCAGCAAGTCGAAGCAACGGCGGATCGCGCTGAGCATGCCGAGGGCGAGGATATCGACCTTGAGCAGCCCGACCGCGTCGAGGTCGTCCTTGTCCCACTGAATGATCGTGCGCTCGGCCATGGCGGCGTTTTCCACCGGCACCAGCGTGTCCAGCGGCTGCTCGGAAATCACGAAACCGCCAGGGTGTTGCGACAGGTGCCGGGGGAAACCGATCAGTTGCCCGGTCAGGCTCAGCACCCGACGCAGCACCGGGCTGTCGGGGTCGAACCCGCCTTCGAGCAAGCGCGCCAGCGGTGGCGTTTCATCGCTCCAGTGACCGCAGCAATCGGCCAGCGCATTGATCTGATCCGGCGGCAGGCCGAGGGCCTTGGCCACATCGCGTACCGCACCGGCGGCGTGATAGGTGCTGACCACCGCTGTCAGCGCCGCACGCCGGCGACCATAACGGCGGAACACGTATTGCAGGACTTCTTCGCGGCGTTCGTGCTCGAAGTCGACGTCGATGTCCGGCGGTTCGTTGCGCTCTTTCGACATGAAGCGTTCGAACAGCAGCGTGGTGCGGTCCGGGTCGATCTCAGTGATGCCCAAGGCAAAACACACCGCCGAGTTGGCTGCCGAACCCCGGCCCTGACAGAGGATTTTTTGCTCGCGGGCGAAGCGCACCACATCATGCACGGTGAGGAAGTAGCTTTCGTAGCCGAGTTCGGCGATCAGATCCAGCTCTTTGTTGATCTGCCTCAGCACTTTGAAGGGCGCGCCTTTTTTCCAGCGCCAGGCGATGCCCTCTTTAGTCAACTGGCGCAACCACGAACTACCGGTATGCCCTTCGGGCACCAGCTCTTTCGGATACTGATAGCGCAACTCGCCCAGATCGAAAGTGCAGCGCCGCGCCAGTTGCACCGACGCGTCGAGCAACGCCGGCGGATACAGTTCGCGCAATACATCGAGGCTGCGCAGATGGCGCTCGCCGTTGGGGTGCAGGCGCAACCCGGCCTCGGCCACCGGGACGTGATGACGGATCGCGGTCATGGTGTCCTGCAAGGCTCGCCGGCCACGGGCGTGCATGTGCACATCACCGCTGGCCACGGCGGTAATCTGCAGTTGCTCCGCCAGATACAACAGTGCCGCCAACCGGCGCTGGTCGTCCTGCCCACGATGCAACTGCACTGCCAGATACAGCCGCGCGCCGAAGGTCTGTTTCAGCCAGCAGCCCTCCTCCACGTCATCCACGGTGTCCGGCACCCACAGCGTGAGCAACCCTGGCAACGGCTCGCTGAAATCCTCGCGCAGTACCTGATACTGGCCTTTCTGCGCACGCCGTCGAGCTTGAGTGATCAAGCCGCACAAGGCCTGATAACCCGCGAGGTTCTCCACCAGCAGCACCAGTTTCGGGCCGTTGTCGATGCGGATTTCGCTGCCGATGATCAGCGGCAGTTCAACCGATTTCGCCGCCTGCCAGGCACGGACGATCCCGGCCAACGTGCACTCGTCGGTGATCGCCAGCGCCTGGTAAGCGTGTTTTTTCGCCCGCTGGAACAGCTCAAGGGCACTGGAGGCACCGCGCTGGAAACTGAAGTTCGACAGGCAGTGCAACTCGGCATAGCCGTCGTTCATGCAAACCAGCCCTGCAGCCACAACGGACCGCCCTCGCCCACGGCCCGATAGGCCCAGCCCTGCTGACCGGCGCGGTTCTGGATCAGGTAGTAATCGCGGCGCACATCGTCGCCGTCCCACCAGCCGGACTCGATGCGCTCCGGGCCCATGAGAATTCGCGCCGAACCTTCCGGCACGCTTTGCGGTTCGCCGAGCAGCCAGCCCGGGCGCTGAACGCTCGGCAACCCGCTGCAGCGCTGTTTATCAACGCCGTTTTGCCACGCACATTCCGGGCGATGATCGGCCTGGAAGCGCAGGCCCTGCACCGCGTCATCGCCGAGCCGTGCGCGCAGGCGCTCGCGCAATTGCTCCCAGGGCAAGGTCTGTTGCGGACGCTCATCGAACAGCTCCTGAAACTGCGGCACGAAACTCGGCAGATCTTCGGCGCGCAGGCGCAAACCACGCACCGGCGCCTCGACCTGCACCTGTTCCAGTCGCCCCCGGGCCAGTTCGAAGAGCATCGCCGGATCGCGCTCGGCGCTGAGCAGGCCGACCTTGATCACGCTGTCCGGCAGCCCGGCGTGCTCCAGGTGCAGGTCGAAACGCTGCACGCCACTGTCGCGTCCGCAGAGGAACGCCGACAGATCACCGGTCAACCGGCGTAACGGGAACAGCAAGGCCTGATGGGATTGCACGTCGAAATTCAGCTCGATGCGCACATCGAAGCGATCCGGCGGCAGATAGAACGCCAAGGCCAGTGGGCGTGCGCCGAACAGGGTATCGAGGTGTTTGAGCATCGACGCTTCGAAACGCCGGGCCAGGGCCTGACGCGGCAGACTCTGCACCTGGCTCAGATTGCGCAGGCCCATGCGCGCCAGCGCCGTAGCGACTGGCGGCTCCAGCCCGACGCGGTCGACGGGCAACTGCCCGAGGTGATGTTGCAAGGCCTCACCGTCGGGCACCACCAGACCGTCGTAGGCGTTGGCCAGCACGCGCGCCGCCACCGGATTCGGTGCGGCGACGATGCGATGCCGGAACCCCAGTTCGGTCAGTTCCTTGCGCAGCCGCGCTTCGAACTGCGCCCAGGAGCCGAACAGGCCCAGGCTGGATTCAATCTCGAACACCACGGTACGCGGGTAATGCACGCTGACCTGCGCGCTGAACCGATAGGCCCACGCCGCAAGAAACTGCTGCCAGTGCTCGACCTCGGCGAGGTCGTAGTCGGCGGTGGCAAAACCTTTGCTCAAAGCCTGCGCGGCAGTCATCGACTGGCCAGCGCGCAGGCCGAGCTGACGCGCCGGGGCATTCACCGCTTGCAGCACCCGGCGCTGGGCCGGGCCGCTGAGCAGCACCAACGGTTCATCGGGATCGGGACGCTGACGCAGCACCGCGTCGAGCGCCAATTGCGGGAACAGAATACAGACCCAGCGCATGACGACCTCAGTGCCCCACGGCAAACGCAATCGGCGCCGTGCGCGCCAGTCCACCCCGGCATTTGAGCACGCGCAACTGGGCAGGTTTGGCGTCGATGGCAATGCGCAGCGCCGCCGGCGACGGGTTGACCGCCTCGCTCAGCGGGCGCCAGGCAAAGGCCAGGGTCTGGCCGGTTTCCGCCGCCACCTGCAGGCGCCGCAACGCGCGGTCATCGGCCTTGTGCGGCCAGCACAGCACCGCGCCGCAACTGCCCGAGCGCAGGCATTGTTCCGCCGCCCACAAGGCCTCGCGTTCGCTGGCCTGGATCACCGACAACTGACGCAGATCGATCCCGGCGTTCTCCCACGCCTGCGGGTACGGCACGAACGGAGGCGCCACCAGCACGATGCGCTCGCCCGCCGCCGACAACCGCGCCAGGGTCGGCCAGACCAGTTGCAGTTCGCCAACCCCGGGGCCGGCCAGAAGGATTTCGCTCAGCGCCGCTTCCGGCCAGCCGCCGCTGGGCAATGCCGCATCGAGCGCGGCATGCCCCGTGGGTTGCGGGCTGGCAGCCGGGGGCGCAGGCCGGCCCTTCCAGACCTGGCCGCCATTGAACAGCGTATCGAGTGCAACGACGGCGCCCATCAGCCTTGCCTCACCAGACCGCAGAACACCCCTTCGATGGCCAGGTCCTGATCGTCGCGCACGACAATCGGCTGGTACGCCGGGTTGCGCGGCAGCAGGCGCACCGTCGCGCCGACACGTTCGAAGCGTTTGATCGTCACTTCGCCGTCGAGCCGTGCCACCACGATCTGCCCGTTGAGCGCCTCGGGATTGCGCTTCACCCCCACCAGATCACCGTCGAGAATGCCGTCCTCGATCATCGAGTCGCCCTGCACCCGCAGCATATAGTCGGGCGTGCGGGAGAACAGCGCCGGGTCGAGCATCAAGCGGCTATGGATGTCGGCATCGGCGCCGATCGGCGCACCGGCGGCGACCCGGCCGAGCACGGGAATATCGAGCAGCTCCGGTCGCGCCGGTTGCCCGAGCAGACGAATGCCCCTGGCCTGATGCGGATTGACCTCGATAAACCCGGCTTCGGTGAGCGCCAGCACATGCTTGCGCGCCACGCTGCGCGAGGCAAAACCAAAAGCCTCGCTGATTTCAGCGAGGCTTGGGGGCTGACCGTGTTCGGCGATGCGTTCGCGGATAAAGGTCAGGATGGCGGTACGGCGGGGAGTGAGATTGGTCATGGAGTACATTTGTACTCCTATGGAATTTTACTGACAAGCACCGCCAGTCGGCCCGAGCCTTCGGCAGCGCCTACACGGGAATGCGTGGGTGCGGCTGTAGTTGTTACAGGATGTTTACAAAATTTTTACTATTGCTCTTCTACAGTTACGCGCGTTAACGCGCGTGTTTTCTATCGAGTAGAGGAATGTCTGCAATGGCTTTGGGCAAAGGACTGCGTTTACCGTCCATCACTTCAACCCGTCTGGTGCTGCTGTTTTCCCTGGCACTGGTGGCGCTGTACAACCTGGCGACCTGGAAGGCACTGGGTACGCTGATCACCCTGCAAGGCGCGCACAAACTGGCGTTTTTTGCCTCATTCGGGTTGTTTCTGTGGGCCGCCATCACGCTGTTGCTGACCCTGGTGTCGTTTCGCTGGACGCTGAAACCAGCGCTGACCGTGGTCGCCCTGCTCTCGGCCTGCGCCGCGTATTTCATGAATGAATACGGGATCACCATCGACACGGTGATGATCCAGAACGTGTTCGAAACCAACCCGGGCGAAGCCGCCGCGCTGTTCAACGGCAAACTGCTGGCCTACGTGCTGCTGCTCGGCGTGCTGCCGGCGGTGCTGATCTGGCGTTGGCCGGTGAGTTATCGGCCGTTCTTTCGCGGCCTGCTCAACAAGGTGCTGGTGATCGCCGCCTGCGTGCTGGTGATCGGTGCCTCGGTGGGCGCGTTCTATTCGACCTACGCGCCGATCTTCCGTGAAGAAGACAAGCTCACCCACTTCATCAACCCGACCAACTACATCTACGCCATCAGCAAGTACACCAAGCAACGCCTGGGCATCAAAAAGCACTTCGTGGTGCAGGCCATCGGTGAAGACGCGGTGATGAGCGCGAAGGCCGCCAGCCGCGAGAAGAAGTCGCTGATGGTCTTTGTAGTCGGCGAAACCGCACGCGCCGATCACTTCTCGCTGAATGGCTATGCACGCGAGACCAATCCCGAACTGAGCAAGCTGGACATCCTCAACTTCACTCGGGTGCATTCCTGCGGCACGTCCACGGCGGTGTCGGTGCCGTGCATGTTCTCGATGTTCCCGCGTGAGGACTACAGCGACAAGAAAGGCAAAACCTACGAAGGCCTGCTCGACATCCTGCAACGCGCCGGCGTGCAGGTGCTGTGGCTGGACAACAACAGCGACTGCAAGGGCACCTGCCTGCGTGTGCCGCACCGCGACATCGCGAAGAACCAGCCGGGGCCGTTCTGCGACGGCAACAACTGCCTCGATGAAGCGCTGCTGGCCGACCTGCAGAGCTACATCGACAGCCTCAAGGGCCACGCAATCATTGTCCTGCATGCCGACGGCAGCCATGGCCCGGAATACTACGAGCGCTACCCGAAAACCATGGAGCGTTTCACCCCGATCTGCCACACCAACCAGTTGGGCAGTTGCAGCCGCGATGAGCTGGTGAACGTGTACGACAACACGATCCTCTACACCGACCACTTCCTCGCCAAGGTGATCGAGTTGCTCAAGCGCAATCAGGACACCCTCGATACTTCGATGGTGTATGTCTCCGACCACGGCGAATCACTGGGCGAAAACGGCCTGTACCTGCACGCGGCGCCGTATGCGCTGGCGCCCGAGGCGCAGACCCATGTGCCGATGGTGATGTGGTTTGGAGACTCCACGCTGACCCATGAAGGGATCGATCGGGGTTGTCTGCAAGGCAAGGCCGGCCAGGCAGATCTGAGCCACGACAACCTGTTCCACTCGGTGCTGGGGTTGTTCGAGGTGAAGACCTCGCTGTATCAGCCGGGGCTGGATATTTTTCAGGGTTGCCGGCCTTCCATGACGGCCGCGCAATAACCCGGACAGCACAAATATCCTTGTAGGAGTGAGCCCTGCTCGCGATAGCGGAGTGTCAGACACCTGATTTGCACCTGACATACCGCTATCGCGAGCCGGCTCACGCCTACACAGGAACTGTGCGCTAGTGGCGTTTGAGGATCTGGTCCATGACCCAGTCGGTCTTGAGGGCTTGTTCGGCGACTGCGGGATGATTTGACTCACCACGAATATGCGCATTCATGCCTAGCACGTGGTGCCACTGAATATGCTCGTGATGCGGGATGTCCAGGCTGATCTGTTCATCGGCGAACAGCTGCACCGGATGCTCGTCAAATACCGAGAAGCCGATCCGCCCCTGGCTGCCGATGATCTCGACCCGGTCCTCGCGGCGATCCGCGACAAAGCTCCAGCAGCCCATGCCCAGCGCCCCGGAGGCGAACCGCCAACTGGCGCTGACGGCATCTTCGGCGGCATACAGACCGGCCTGTCGCGCGGTGAATCCGGCGACTTCGACGATGTCGCCAAGCAGGTACTGGAACAAGTCAAAACCATGGCTGGCGAGGTCGGCGAAGTAACCACCGCCGGCCACGCTCGGGTCGGTTCGCCAGTTGGCGCTGCCGTCCAGATCCGCCGCTGACGGTGCCTTGGTCAACGTCCAGCTCAGGTGTCGCACTTCACCGATGCGGCCCTGCGCCAGCCAGTGCCGCACTTGCGCAAAACGCGGCAACGAACGGCGGTAATATGAGACGAACAGGTGCAGACCGGCATCGGCAAACGCCTGCTGCATCTCGCGGCTTTGCCCGGCGTTGAGCGCCATCGGTTTCTCGACGCAGCAATGCTTGCCAGCGGCGGCGACTTTCAGGCTGTAGGCGTGGTGACTGTCGGGCGGCGTGGCGATGTACACCGCGTCGACTTCGGGGTCGTTGATCAACGCATCGACATCGGTATAAACCCGGGCGATGCCATGGCGCGCCGCATAATCGCTGACGGCTTCGAGGCGCCGCCCCATCACCGCCACCAGCGCCGAACCCGGCGCCTTGTAGAAGGCCGGCCCACTCTTGCGCTCAGCGACGCTGCCGCAACCGATCATGCCCCAACGCACCACGTCCATGGTCATCCCCTCCGTTTGCTTGAAAAGCCTCAGCCAATACGCAGAGCGCGCAGGTCGAGGTGGCCGTCTTTCAGCGGCGGGCACCAGTAATAGCCGCCGGTGATCGGCCGGCTGATGCGGTACAGACCGTCAGTGATGCCGTCTTCCAGACCGCTCATACGGCGCAGTTGTGCCTCGAAGGCATCCAGCGAAAAACCGAACGCGAGGAACATCAGGCCGGCGCGATCGCCTTCGATCCACGGCATCGAACGGCGCACGACGAAGGCTTCAGGGGCGAAGCTTTCCTGGGCGGTACGTTTGACGTGGGCGGAAACTGGCGCGTCGTCGATCTCTTCGTTGTCGCTCAGGCGACGGCCCATGATGCTGTCCTTGTCTTCGGCGGACAGCTGATGGAAGCCCTTGAGGTCGTGCTGCCACTGCTGAATCGCGGCGAAGCTGCCGCCGACCAGCCCTTCGGCGCCCTCGCCCAGCAACGCGGCTGCGATGGCGGCTTCGTCGTGCGGGTTTTCAGTGCCGTCTTCGTAACCGGTCAGGTCGTGGCCGTCCTTGTGGCGGAAGGCTTCCTGGGCCTGCACCAGACGCAGGGCCGGGGCCAGTGCGGCCTCGAAGGCTGCGCAGCGGTTGAGCAGTTCGCCGCGGTCGACGCCGTGCAGCCAGACCCACAGCGCATGCTGGGTCGACGGGTTTTCCACGCCGACGCCGGTCATGGCCGGGAAGCTGCGCAGGCCGTCGATCTGCACGTTCAGGGCCTTGGCCAGGGATTCACCGAAACCGACCACCGCCGACTTGCCGTCCACCAGGTTCAGCAGGTTGTCGATCGCCTGCGGCAATGCTTCTACCGATTCAAGGGCGAAAAACAGGTGACGTGCTTGCGCAGGAACTGGGGTGGCGAGAATGCCCGGCTGGTAGTAACTCATGTGAACTCCTTGGGAAAGTGCGCGGGAGTTTACCTGTAGCCGGAGGATTTGTGGGGTTGCAGTAAGATCAAAAGATCGCAGCCTTCGGCAGCTCCTACAAGGATCGGTGTAGGAGCTGCCGAAGGCTGCGATCTTTTGATCTTCAAAGGCTAACGGCGCTCTCCTGCCGCCACGCACTCGGGCTCATCCCCGTCCAGCGCTTGAACGCCCGACGAAAACTGCGCACATCGCTGTAGCCGACTTCTTCGGTGATGCGCTCGATCGGCATGTCCGGGTTGGCCAGCAGACTCATCGTCCGCGCCTGGCGCACCTGTTCCAGCAGCGCCTCAAAGGTCAGTGCGTGCTCGGTCAGGCGCCGGCGCAAGGTGCGGCTGCTCATGTTCAGGTCGCCGGCGATCTTTTCGATGTGGCTGCCCCGGCTCAGGTCCCGGGCGATCGCCCGTTCCACCGCCTGAATCAGATCGAGTTTCTGGTGCACCTGCGCGGCTTCCAGCTCCAGCAAGGCAACGGCCTGACGCAGCGCCAGGGAATGATGATTGGGCAGGTTCACGTCCAGCCATTGCGCGTCGATCAGCATGCGGTTGTGCAGGCAGCCGAAGCGCACATCTGGCCCGAGCAGGCGCTGGTATTCGCTCAGATAATCCGGCGCGGCGTGCACGAATTCCACGGCGATCGGCTTGAATTCGCTGCCGGCCAATGCCCGACCGTACACCAGCAGGCTGGCGAAAAACTCTTCGACCGCGAACACCTGCACGTCGGCGAACGGCAAGCGGCACTCGGCATCGAGGTGCACCTGCCCGCCCACCACATCGACACTGGACACCACAATCCCGCCAGAAGTGTGCTGGTGGCGGATCCCCAGAGCAAAGGCATCGCGCAAGGTCTTG
Organism: Pseudomonas sp. MG-9; assembly: GCF_018729515.1. Classification (NCBI taxonomy): domain Bacteria; kingdom Pseudomonadati; phylum Pseudomonadota; class Gammaproteobacteria; order Pseudomonadales; family Pseudomonadaceae; genus Pseudomonas; species Pseudomonas sp. MG-9. The sequence goes on along the minus strand of NZ_JAHHZH010000001.1, from coordinate 247,273 downwards.
CACAGCGACAACACATGCCCGAGCAGCCCCAGCGTACCCAGCACATTCTGTGCGCCCACCCACAGACCGAGGCCCTGATTGGGCAGCACTTTGAGCGCGCGCTGAATCATCGCCACGGCCTGGCGATAGGAAATCCGTTGCGCCGGATCCTGCAGATCTTCAAGCGTGAAACCCAGGCCACGGCACAGGCTTTGCGGGTCGATGCCCTTGTTGTGCACGACTTCGGCGAGGGTTTGCAGGAGGAACGGCGACACCAGCGCCAGTTCGAAGGTCGGGTCTTGGACTTTTACGTTCATGGGGGCTGACATTCCGGATCACGCTTGATTGTTATTTTTGTAACCGGTTATGTCGAAGGAAGTTAGCACAGGGGACGCGGACTGTCCGCAGAAGCCCCCCTCGATGTCCGCCAATACCCTGCCCCAATGTACGCCAAACGCTTATTTCTATCGTACCGGCGCCCCGTGCGACCGGTGCCAGGTCCCAATCACAATAATAATGAGGACAGTTATGAGCCCGAACCGTGCGCCCTCCTTCTTGCCGCTCGCCCTTTTCATGGCGGGTTGCGCCCTGACGTTGCCAGCCCTGGCCACCGAGGCCGGCGTCGACAACATCGGCACCGGCACCGACGGTTTCTTCATGTTGCCGCTGGAAGTCGACAGCCTTCCGCAGAACATGGTCGCGTTCAACCTCTACTACAACCATTACAAAGCGACGAAGCTCAACATCAGCTCGTTGGGCGGCAAAGTGCCGAATGTCGAAATCGAATCCACTGCGGTCATTCCGCGCCTCGACTACCTGAGCCCGGTGCGGGTACTGGGCGGTCGCCTGGCCGGCTACATCGCCCAGCCCTGGCTCAAGCAGGAAGTCTCGGTTTACGGCCTCAGCGATACCCGCGAAGGCATGGGCGATACCACCATCGCGCCGATCATCCTGTGGGACATGGGCAAGAACCTGACCCTCGCCGCCGCCGTGGAAATCACCGTGCCCACCGGCGAGTACAGCGTCGATCGGCTGGCCAACACCAGCAACAACTTCTACACCTACAAGCCACTGTTCTCGTTCACCTGGCTGCCGACCGACAAGACCGAAGTGTCGATGAAGACCACCTACAGCTTCAATGAGAAGAACAAGGACACCGACTACAAGTCCGGGCAGATCTTCCACTTCGATTACTCGGCCAGCTACAAGATCACCGACGACCTGATGCTCGGTCTCAACGGCTACTACCTCAAGCAGACCACTGACGACAAGCAGTACGGCCACACCGTGCAGTTTGCCGGCCAGGACGTGGATGACGGCGTACGCGGACAGGTGTTCGCGATTGGTCCGGCGTTGCACTTCACCTTTCTCAAGTACGCCAGCGCAGAGATTCGCTGGGCCAAGGAGTTTGACGTGGAGAACCGCCCCGAAGGCGAGATGCTCTGGGCAAAAGTCAGCATCCCCTACGCTTTCTGAACTCGACCTGTAGGAGCTGCCGCAGGCTGCGATCTTTTGACTTTGTTTTTTGAAAGCAAGATCAAAAGATCGCAGCCTGCGACAGCTCCTACACGGGGGACGGTGTTGTGGGCGAATCCGATGACAACGTCCGTCGTTTTTCCCTTATGGGCAAAGGAAACGTCCGACATCTTTCCCGCCAGCGCTTCGGGATACTGGGTACTTCGTCTTGCCAGTGACGACAGCGAGCCCCATCCCCCTTAGACTGCTTCACATTGATCATGGAGGTCATTATGAGCGCCGAACTTTTCCCCATCGTTTCAGACTTCGAAACCCCAGAGCAGGCCGCCAGCTACGATCGCTGGTTCCGGGCCCAGGTGCAGGCCTCGATGGATGATCCACGGCCCAATATCCCCCACGAGCTGGTGATGGCCGAGATGCGCGCCCTCATCGAATCGAAACTCAACAAAAACAGTGCGGGTTGACTGGCGACCTGAAGCTCGCACTCAACTCTGGCAAACCCTGAACTACATCGCTGACCGCAACGCCATTGCGGCCAGTCAACTGAACGCAGCCATCGAAGTGGCTACCTCGGCCCTACCTCGACACCCCTATCTTTATCGATTTGGCCGAGTCACCGGGACCCGGGAAATTGTTGTCCACCCCAACTACGTCGTGGTCTATCGGGTAACTGACCGGATAGAAATTCTGAACCTTTTGCATGCTCGACAAGCATATCCCTAAGGCTCCCCATCCAATCGACAAAAAAAGGGCGACCCACCGGCCGCCCAAAGTACTACACGAGAGTCTTTTACAACGTCAGTTGCCCACGCTCCTCCTCGGTCAGCTGCTGTTTGGCCTGCTCATCCAGCGCCCCGGCCCCCAGCACCTGCACCGGGCTGTTCGGGTTGTATCCGGTGGCCGGTGCACGGCTGGCGCCGTCGCGGGACGGTGTCAGTTGTTCGTTGCCGAAACTCAGCACCTGCACGGTAAACACCGACGCCTGATTCTGCCGCGCCGCCGCTTGCTGTTGGCGGGCGACGTCTTCAGCGGCCTGGGTCGCTGAAGACGCAGCGGAACTGGCCGAGGTGATCGCCCCGGTGTTCACCGCCGCCACCACGGGTACGCCACTGGCCTTGCCCTGCACCGCGATGTTGGCGGCGTTGACCACGGTCAGCGCGGCAATGTTGACGTTGCCGGAGACGCGAATCCCCGCCTCGCCCGCATCGATGGTACCCAGCGGCGCGATCAGGTCGATGTCGCCCGGTGCCACTTCGGCAATCGGATTGAGCGTGGCGATACCGGCCCCGGTGCTCGGCACCGATGGCGACAGCGTGACGTTGCCCCAGGTGTCGTAGACGCGTTTGGGCGGGGTGTAGACCACGGTGGTTTTCGAGCCGCGACCGGCGTTGATGTCACCTTCGGCCGACCAGCCGAGAATCGAGCCGCCGAAGGTGGTCATGATCCGGCTCTGCCCCAACAGGATGCTGCCCTGCGAGTAGAGCTGAATATTGCCCGAGCCCTGGGTGGTGATCCCCGCCGTCGACGGTGGCGCCGCACCTTCGATGCCGAACACCTGACCGCCGCCTGGGGTGAGCATCTGGATATCGCCGCCGAACAGGGTCTTGACCCCGGCGCCACCGTACAGCGTGATGTCGCCGTCGTAGCGGATCGGATTGCCCGCCACATCGGTGGCCGGAAACAGCGCGGCAATGGCGTTGCGACCGCGCAGGTAACTGCCTTGGCGCGGACCGTCGACGTCGGTGTATTCCAGACCTGCGGCGCGCAATTCGGCGAAGTACACCTGGCGGGCGAAGATCGCTTGCTCGGCACTCGGCAGTGTGGCGAAGAACGTTTTCGCCTGCTCGACGTTACCGCTGAAGCCGTAACCCAGCGTTAGCCAGCTCTGTAATTCGTCGAGATAAGTCTTGACCACCTTGCCCGATTGACCGTTAAGGGACGTGTTCGGATCGGCCAGGTTCTGCGAGTTGAGGTAACGCGCGATGAACCGCGAGTAATCCGGCCCTTGCGCGCCTGCACCGGCCTGCAACACGATGCTCGCACCCGGTCGGCGGTCTCCCGCCGCGATCGGCCCCAGGCTGGTAATAGCGGCCCGATCCTCCATCAGGATGTTGCGTCCGGCACTGATGTCCAGCAGGCCGGGGCCGGCGATATCGAAGGTGCTGTAGAGAATGTCGCGTCCGGCCGATACTCGCGAGACATCCCGCGGGTCGTTGTGAATGAACAAGTTGCCGGTCGACCTGATCTCTTCGTTGTTGCGGCCCATACCATCAGCGTCTACCCATGTAGCCTGGCCGAGATTGGTACCCGAGGCGACGATATCGCGCCCGGCGAGCATCCAGACCGGCCCGGCCGCTTCGTACCAGGTTCGCTGCGTTATCCCGAATCGTCTGAACTCCAGTGATTCGCCGCTGCGTACCCCCACCAAGTCGCCGGTCAACGCATAGATCCGTGCGGGCTCCTGCACGCTGCCGGAACCCGAATAGCTGTTTGCCCCAAACGCGAACAACGGATAACGGGCGTTGCGCGAAGCCTCGACGCCGTCACCGCTGTTGTTGGTCATGACCGGTTTGCTGGCAAGGCTGTTGTCGAAGCCGTTGAACGATGGGGCAAACGGCGTGGTAGCGGCCGAAGAACGGGCCCCTGATTGATTGATCGCGTAACCGCCGGCGTATATCGAATCCCCCGCCAGCAGCTCCAGTTGACCGGACGCCGCCGGGGCGAGCAGCAACGAATAGCCAATCCCCGTCCGGCTGCCCGAATTGTAGGCGGCCGAAGGTCCCGCGTAGATCGAGCCTTGCGCGGCCACGGCGCGCAGAATCGAGGGATACACGAAACGCCCATCGGTGGGTGCGGTGTTCAGCGAGAACGTCACCGCATCGGGCTCGGCCAATTGCGTGCTCGGCGTGAGATTGCCCCCCGCCGAGAACAGATCGATCGCCGTGCGATCGGTCCACAACGAAAATCCGCTCAACCCACCGCCCGCATGCAGCACACCGCCAGCGTCCGTAAAGGCTGTGGAGTTTTGCAGACGCACCCGACCCGGATCCGTTGCTCCGCCCAGCACCAGATCGCCGCGGGTATCGAGGCGCATGCCTGAATCCCCCGGAATCAACACCAGACCTCCCGCAGCACTGCTGATGGTCGCGTTGAAAGGGTCCAGGGCGCGGGTTTCGCGCGGATCTTGATCCACCGGCCCGGCGCCATAGTGCAGATTGACCCCGCCGAGGGCGCCGGCCGTAATGTGCGCCGCCCCTCGCAGGTTGATGAGAGCACCTTGCAAGTCATGATGCGGCGCATCGGTTCCGGTCACACCTGCCCGTGCCTGTAACGAAGGATTGAGCGAACCACCGACGCGAATATCGATGTCCCCCCCACCGGTCAATTGCAGGCTGCCGTCGCTGCCCACCCGCCCGGTGCTGCCGACCGCGACGATCAGGCCCTGACCTCGCGGGTAGAAATGGGTCAGGCCATCACCGACCGGATTGAGCATGCCGCCGTCCTTCCCGGCACGCAGGTTGATGTTGCCACCGCCCAGCGTGCCGAAACCGGTGAAGCCCACCAGATACGGCGCGGTACTGGCGCTATCGTCAGGCAAGGGTTGAGTCGCATAGCTACCGAAATTGATCCACCAGGCGGTCGGTATTTCATTGTTGCCGGTACCCTGGCGCCACAGCCAGTTGCCCACGGCTACGCTCGGAACCTGCTCGCGAATCTCCATCTGGTTGGTGATCGATCGTCGCCCGACGACATCCCCCGACACCGAACCGCCCGCGCCGATCGTCAAGTTGCCACCCAGTTGTGGGTACCAGGCTTGATACAGGCTGTCAGTGCCGCCGTTTACCCACTTTTCGTTATCACTACCGGCGCTGCCCAACACCGAGCCATCATCCGACAGGCGACCGCGCGGCTGGTTGAACTGCGGGGCAACATCGCTCGATTGAGTGCCTGAGGTATACACGCCGAAGGGTGAGCTCATACTCAGATTGCCACCGGCCATCAGGTCCAGATCACCGGTACCGGTACGCAGGACACTGAACATCTGTGTGTGAGGGGTGACCGTAATGCCACCTTTGTTCGGGGTGCAGTACGCGGGATCAAAATCACACCAGAACAGATCCGCGTCACTGACCGGTGTCCCGACCTCCCCGCCCATCGGGTTGCCGTCGGCCCACAGGAACTTCGATGGCGCCACGCAGACGCCGGGAATCGCATCGCACCAGAACATTTCATCGTCTTTCACGACATCACCGGGCGTGTATCCCAATCCGTTGTCAACAGCCCAGGTGGTGTCGAGTTTTTTCTCGGTGACCTTCATCCCGTAGTGGGTGTCCGCCAGCTGCAGGTTGCCCTGCGTGGTGACCGGTTTCACCAGTCGATTGTCGGCAGCCTCCAGGTCCGCTCCCGCCACCACCCGCATCGACCAGGAGGCACTGCCCGACGGCAGCATGCTCGCCACCGCCCAGTTGCGCCCCTGTTGCGTCCCGCTCAATGGGCGCAGATCGATGAACGCCGTGCCGTCGGCCAGCACCACATCGGTCATGGAAGGAATCAGTGAGCCGCGCTGCAACGCCAGTGAACCGTTCAGTTTCACACCGACGGCGCCATTGTCCGTGAAGGTCCCTGGCAACGGCACGCCCTTGGGCCAGAGCATGGCTTGCATTTCGGTCGCGGCGTTCAACCGGATACCTGCGCCCAGACGGCTGCCCGCAGGCAGGGTCACGCTGTCGCCGAGCAGCGTGCCGGCGGCGAAAAGCAAATTGCCCGCAGCATCGTGTATCGCGCCCGCCAACGCCGTTCCGGCTTCCAGAGTGTAGGGCCCTGCCAGAATGCCCTGAGTGGGCAACAGCGTGCCACTGACCAGGGTCGCGCCTTGAATCGGCAAGTCGTAATTGAGCGTCGTACCCACTGGAAACTTCGTGCCATCTGCCAGGGTGACACCCGCACCCGGCACAATCAGGTCGCCCCCGAACGGCTGAATGCCCGGTACCAGTTTCCACCCGGCATCGTCCACGGTTTCCGGCGGCGGCGCGAAACCGTCGTTGATGCTGCCGTAAATGTCGAGGTTGCCACCGGCACGGATAACCAGATTGCCCGACTCTCCGGAGCCATACACGGACGTCTTTGGCGTGTGTGGATTCAGGCTGGCGTAGCGGTAGCCGGACAGATCCAGATCCCCCTGCACGACGAGGTCGCCGTCGGCGCTTTTACTGGCGATTTCGACGCCCGGCCGCAGGTGGAACGCGTCGGCATAGGTCGCATTGTTCAATCCGGCCAGTTTGCGTTGCAAGAGGTCGCTGTTGCTCAGCGCAGCATTGATGAACGCTGTGCTGTCGCTGTGGATACCGTCCAGATAAGCCTGATCGATGACTTGGTACGGTCGACCGCTCGCAGCCGGATCGACCCCGTCAACGGCATCGGTGTAGCGTCGAGCCGCGTTGAGGTTGATGGCGCGGGCGCCCTGAATATTCAGCACGCCACGGGCATCAACGAGCATGTCGCCGACGCCTGCGCGTGGGGCATTGAGGTCCAGCGTACCGCGTGGTAGACCATCGTTTTGCCCGGCCAGTGCGCCACGCGGCGCGTCAGTGCCATAACGCAGGTCTATGCTTGCGCCGGAGGCAAGCGTGAGCAGACCGTCACCGGCATTGAGCTCGACCATTGCCCGGTTCGGCGCATCGATGATTTTGCCGTAGCTGTCGACCCGTAGCACACGCCCGTGAGCATCGAGCATTGCATGACCGGCAACCGTCAGACCGTTTTTGCCAGACAGGCGAATACTGCCGACCCGCTCCCCGCTGGCATCGATCAACCCATTCACCGTCAGGCTGCCGTTATCCACGGAGACGCTGACTTCGCCGGCCCTGAGCCCGTCACCGATCGACAGATCGCCCTGTTTGAGCTGCAAGCTACGGCTGCCAAGCACCTGCCCGGCATTCAGACGCTGATTCAGTGCGGCAAAGGCGGTGCTCAAATCGCCACCCAGATGCTGCGCACGAATGTCCACGCCACCCGCCTTGTAGGGCACCAGAGTGCCGCCCGCATCGTAGTAACCGCTGCTGGCCCCGAGGATTTCACCTTGTAAATCCACTATGCCCGCGTCTGCCGCCAGTGCCACGGCACTGAGATTGCCAGCCTGGTTATGACGCGCCGACAGATCGATACGCGAACCACTTGCCTGGCGAATATTGCCTTGGCTGCTGTAAAGCGCCACATCGCCACCCCAGCTGTATTTGCTGACGTCATTGAACGGCAACGTACGCCCGGCCAGGTCAAGTTGTGCGGCGCTGGTCAGCGTCAGATCGCTTTCAGACTTGACTACCAGTTTGCCGCTTGCCAGTGCGATGCGGCCATCCAGCAGCACATTGCCCGCGTCCAGCGTCAGCTCTGCGCCCAACGCATCAGCCACCGCCGCGCTCGCCACACCGCTCAGCGTCAGACTGCCACCGGCCTTGAGCAGGTTGACCGAGGCGGCTTCCCCGGTCAGTAACGGGGTCCGCAAGTTCAGATTGCCGCCGCTGTAGGCGTAACCCTTGACCGGATCGAAAGCGCCTTGGGTCTGGTAGACCGACAGGCTGCCTTTGTGGTTGGCGGTGATGCGTTCGCTGGCATTGAGGTTGACATTGGCGAACCCCAGCGCAAGACGATTGTTTTGATCCAGGCCATTGGGTTGCGAGTACGCGCCATAGCCAAACTCGATGCGTTGCGCCTCGATGTCCAATGTGCCGCGCCCCGTGCCGGCACCGCCACTGATCACCGCGCCAGGCGCCTGGGTTGCACCATTCCAGATCAGGTTGGCGGTGCGGATCGTCGCCACGTCGCCAGCCTCGCCCAGACCGTAAATCGCCGGTGTGGTGAGCATCAGGTTCTGCAAGCGGCTGACGCCAGTCTGCGGGTCATGGGTATCAAGCGTGACGTTGCCAAAGAAATTGAACGAGTCACGCGTCGTCAGGCTCAGGGTTTCCAAGGCCGGCGCGCCAAACTGAGTGTCACCGCGCAGTAGCCGGTCAAGGACTTTCTGGCTCAGTGTCAGGCCTGCCGGAACCCGGTCGCTGGCCGCCAGGACTTCAGCGCTGCCCGCGTTGATGGCACCGACCGCGAGCGCCAGGTGACGCGTACCGAAGCGCACCCCCTCGTCCAGTTCAAACCGCTTGTCGGTGGCGGCCGTAATACTGCCGTTGGAGTAGAGCAATGCCGGGCTGCGGCAATCGCCCGTGAGGCGAACACCGATGCGGACATTGCCTGCGCCTGTCACGCCGCTGCTCGCCGCGGGCGCCAGTACGTTCGTCCAGCCATTGGACACCACCAGCAGGCTCGCTTGACCCGGCTGATAAACGAAGCCGTTGGCGGAATCGAACGGCACCGCGCCTCTGTTCAACGTGTTGATGCCTGCGCCGGCTTCAACAGTGATACCGCCCAGGGTATTGGTCGTACGAAGCAGCACCTCGGGTGCCGAGAGCAATGCACCTTCGCGCAACGAAATATCGGTGGCGCTGCCTTTGAAATCGATGATGTTGCCCGTCGTCCCGTAGTACACAGACGGCGTTGCACCGATGACCAGACGACCGGCGTCGAGGTTATTGAGGGTATCGGCATAAATAGCGATGCCCTCGTAGCCCACCGTTCGCGAACGCCCGGCTCCCAGGATCTCGAAACTGTTACCGCGCACACTGGCTGTACCGGCAACCCCGCCCTGCGCCGCCCCGAACAACGTTTTACCGTTGAAGTCCAGCGCGTGATCGTGTTGGCCACCGCTACTCAGATCGAAAGTCAGCGCTTTGGCATCCATCGGTGCCAGAGCACGCGGTATGCCTCGTCGCGCGGCGTCACTGCGAATGAATTGGGTGAAATCGGTTTCGTTGTATTGCGAGTAACGACGCAGCACATCGGCCGACGTCAGGATGATCTGGCTGGCGAGACTGTTACGCAGCCCGGTATTGGCGATCGACAAGTAAGCAGAGCTGCTCCAGGAACCATTGTTCATTTTCAGCGCACTCACCGATGAACCCGGCGTGGCCTGACCGTCTACCTCAACGCGAAAGGCGCCCGGCAACAGGCTGAATGTCGATGGCAACAGCGTATAGGTTCCGGCTGCAAGCCCGGGCACGCCAGCGCCGATGGTCACCTGCTGGCCGATACGCGGGTCGACTGCGCCTGCCTCCGCGAGCATCGGTGCGTACGTGCCTTGATTACCGGGAACGATCGCATACACCGGATTGGTGCCAAGCCCGGGCAGACTGAACGTACCGTCAGCGGCATTGCGAACCAGCGGGTTGAAACGCGCATCGGTCGATCCACCACGCCCGGAAACGAAACCGGCGCCGCGCAAGTCCCCACCACCGGAGAGATCGATCAACGCACCGTTCTGCACGTCGACATATTGGGAGGTGAGGGTCACACCGGTGTTTTCCGAGGCCAGCCCTTCCAGCACCACGGATTTACCGTTGTAGCGATAGTCGATACCGTCCGTGGTACCACCATAAGGCATTACCAGCCCGGCGCCACTCACCGACGTCACACTGCCGGGCAGCAATTGAATGTCACGGGTCTTGATCAGCAAAGAATCGCCCAAGGTGATCTGCCCCAACGGAGCCCTGATGACCCCGGCCTGCTCGATCCGCCGCGCCGCCAGCGACAGATGACCGAAGACCGAATAGGGCAATGCCGCCGGGGCCGCACCGTGGCCGCTGATTCGCAAGGTACGTGATGCTCCGCCATAGGCTGCGGTCTGATAACCGACCCGTACTTCGGCTTCGACATGGCTGGCGGGATAAATCTGTGCGGCGCTGAGGTTCAGGTCTCCGGGTGTCCACAGTTCGGACTTGGTCAAATCCCCTGTCGGGGCGAGGAAGCGCAAGTCGCCAAGGCTGTCGAGCGATACCTGGTCGAATCCACGGTGACTGACGGTTGTCGCCGGGCCACTGAGTTGCGCGATTGAACCCTGCGCACCGAACGACAGGCTGTTGCCCACATCCAACAGGTTCGCTCTGGCATTGAACTGCGCTGCCGAAACTGAAGTGGTGGGCGTATTCAAGACGCGCGGGCGCATATAGCCGACGTTGGAGAAATACTTGCCTGTCCCGGACAGACGCAGATAAGGAGCAGCCAGATTGACCTGCGCAGAATCCTTCGATGCCTCGGCCAGGGACAGTGAGCTGGTGAACAGACTCAGGCTTTGGCCCATATGCAGGTCGACATCGCCATCGAACAGGATGGAGCCATTACTCAACAGGCTGAGGCTGTCGAAACCTCCCGACATCAGTTTGTCGGCGCTCAAGCGGGCCTGACCGTAGCGTATGTCGGGGTCAGTTTCACCGGCCTGTTGGCGCAGGATGATCTCCCGTTGCACGCGCACATCATTCGCACCCTGGGTGTCTCGGTAGAGGGGGCTCTCAAGGGCAATGTCCAATCCTCCCCCCGCCGCACCCGCCCCGCCGGCCGCCGCTCGCAAAGTGCCATTGAGCGACAGGCCGCTGTAGGAGCTCAGCGCGATTCGCCCACCGTCCGTAGCCACCCGGGTCGGGCCCGCCCCGGCGATATCCAACACCGCTTCGGTACCCGACGCCTCCAGGCGCGCCCCGCGCTGCACGATCACGAAAGCATCCGCGGAGGTCGCGGTCGCCTTCTTCGCGTCGATCTCGCCACCGATGACGATGCTGCCGCCCTTGCCGACCAGGCCGTACGTGCGCCCCAGATAATCGACGGCCGTTGCCGCGCGGCCGGCAACATCAAGCACCGCATGCTCACCGACCACTATCGAGCGGTTATGCAGCCGTGGATCGGCACTCTGGGGATTGCTCGCTACATCGATCATGCCGAACTGTTGCTGGCGAACATCGATCGTACCGCCCCAGGCGTCGAGCTCCCCATTGAGATCGATTTGCCCGGCGCCACGCACGCTGATGCGTTGACCCGGGTCGACGCTGATGCGCGAGCCCTGCCCCAGGGTCAACGCGCCAGCGCTCGGGTCAATCAGGTTTATTTCGCTGGCACCGGCCTGCAAGGAAAGGCTGGCGCCCGCTCGCTGCGTCAGCACACCCTTGACCGGGTTTTCCTGAAACAGTGTTGGCGTCCACAGTTCCAGTGCCGCGCTCGGATCGTTACTGCCGGGCCCTGTGAGCGCCGAATTACTGAAGCGATAAACCGGCATCGACACATCGACCCGCGTATCGTTCGCCACTTGCAGGCCGTTCAAGCCGATCACGTTGTAAGCTGAAAAACCGCGGTTGAACAGCGAGGGCGCCAGCTGCAGCGTCAGCCCGTCGAGGGGGCCGAGAGGCTGACCGATCACGACTTTGTTGGCCTGGATCGCCAGACTGCCGCCGCCCGTCACGCCGTAGCCACGCAGCTCGCCGTCCAGAATCATATGCGACTGGGCAGGCGCACTGCTCGCGCTGGACTCCAGAGTCACATCCCCGCCCTTCGCGCCACGAGTCTTGCCGTTGGCAAGGACGGCGGCGCCAGACGACACATCGAGAAGGCTGCCAGCAGCGATGTCGATGTCACCGCTGCTACGGATCGACACTCGCCCGCCGTTGAGCCAGGCCAGCCGATTGACGTCGTTCGCAGTGATGCGCAGATCGCTGTACAGGCCACGGGCGTCAAGTTGCACCCCCTCGGCGATCCCGACTCGTTTCGCCTGGCCGGCCGATCCAGGAATCACAGAACTGCCGGTCAACACGTTGCCCAGGTTCAAGCTGCCGCCGCGTGCAACCAGGTCTGCATTGACCTGCACCTGAGGGCCGAACAAGGTGATGTCACCGCCGGCATCAACGGCCACGGCGGAGTCGATCTGCACCTGTTCCCTGGCGGCGACCTTCAACGCCCCGAGACGGAATCCGTTAATCAGATCGCTGTCGAGGAACAACCGGCCCTGACGTTCGGCGGCCACTTCGTCAGTCAGGCCGACGTTTTCAGCGCCGAAGGGGTTCCTCCCCCCCACCCGTACTTGATCGAACAACGGGTTGAACTCATACACCAGGCCACCCGCGGTAGCCGAGTAGGCGGGGTCATAGCTGCCTGCAATCAATTGCCCCCGGCGCGCCAAAGCCGTCTGAGACTGGGCATAGCCGTCGAGTGCGGAACGCGGCGCCTGGGTTTGCCGCTCACCTTCGAACACCTCACCCAGCAACTGCCCATTGAGCAAGGCATTGCGTGTACCGACGATCAACTGCCCGGCGTCGCGGCCAACGGTATAGCCGGGCTCGAAGCGTTGCGAAGGTGCGATCAGCGGGTTAAAGAAATAGCTGATCTGGCCCCAGCGCTCACTGTGATCCTCATAACCTTTGTAGAACCCCTTGTAGAGTATGTCCCCGGGAGCACGCGACACTTCATACAAGCGCCCGTCTGCGCCACGCAGCCAGCTCTGGCGAATATCGCCACTTTGCACGTCCAGGGTGCCGCCCGACAGATTGATCAACGAGCCTTGCTCGGTGACCACGTCGTTGCCTGCAAAACTCGTTGTACCGCCCTGCGCCATCCACTCCCCGATGGTGTGCCCTTGCGTACCGAGATAACCGCCGACTTCGAGCAATCCGCCGGCGGTGTACCAGCGATCGGTGGCATAACCGTTGGTTCCGGCCGGGACATAGACCAGTTCACGCACATCGACCCAGATGTCGTTGCTGTTGAGCGCCCCGCTCTCACGGTTGACCGACGCATCGCGCTGCTCATTGCCTTGAACGTTGATCTTGATGCTGTTGTTTTCCATCGCCACTTTGACGCCAAGGGCACCGGACACATCGATCAGCGCACCTTCGCGCACAAGGCTTCGCAGTCGAGCGTCGACGGCCACCTGACCGCCGGTTGCCAGGGTAATCGAACCTTTCTGGAACTCGACGCTGCCACCGCTCTGAATCTCGATACGCGACTGATCGCCACGGATCCGGTTGTTCGCATCGACGCGGGTCAAGGCCGCTTGATGCTGACTGTCCAGCGCCGTCAGATCACTGCTGTCAAGCATGATCGCCGTGGTACTGCCCTGCCCCAGCGTCACACTGCCGGAGGTATCGGTCAGTGGGTTCGAGAGGTGAATCGTGCCCCGAGTCGCCACCGAGGTGCTGGTGAGCAACACGCCGTTCTGCACGACCTCATGCCCGGTCAAGGTAATGTCGCCGGTGGCGGCCTGAATCAGCCCGTTGTTGCTGGCCTTGCCGGCCGTGGCGCCGGCCTTGAAGCCCGGGATGACTTCGTTGCCGAAGGTGGTAGACAGCGTATTGCCCTCGGTACCCGAGCCTTTGCGGATGTAGAAGCGATCACCGGCTGCCAGTACCGTCTGGCCCTTGGCGGTGCTGATACTGCCGTCGTTCTGCACCTCCTGACCCAGCAACAATGCATAGCCGCCGGCATCAGTGGACGTCGACAGTTTGTGGGTTTGAATCGAGGCGCCGCGCTCCACCAGCACCTTGCCGGCAGCATCGGTGAAGGTTGGCTGGCTGCCGGTGCTGTCGAAGTACAGGCCACGGTCGCGAAACTGGATGTCGGTCATGTTGGCCGCGGCAGCCACCAGGTTGCGCACGTTGACCTGGCTGCCGCCGCTGAAGACGATACCGTTGCGGTTGATCAGCATCACCGTGCCGGCGCCCTTGATCTGCCCCTGGATCTGGCTCGGTCGGGCGCTCGGGTCATTGACCCGGTTGAGTACCGCCCAGTTCGCCTGTTGGGCAAATTCGACCGTCGTATTGCGTCCGACGTTGAAGGTTTCCCAGTTAAGGATCGCCTTGTCCGACGTCTGCTCGATACGCACATTGGTTTTGCCATCAGCCTGGGTTTGCTGCGGGCCTTTGGCGTTCTGCCAGCCCTGCGCAAGGCTGTTATCGACCTTCAAACCGCCCTCGCCCAGACCGTCCGGCACGAACTGAACCGAACCCGACGCCGCCGCGCGTCCGGCAGCCTGCGCCGCCTGCTGGGCAGCGATTGCCGCCACGGTGTTGTTGAGCGTCTGCAATGAACGCTGCAATTGCTGGTTGGCTCGTTGCTGCTGGGCCAGCGGTGGCGTCATCCCCGGCAACCCGCCAACACTCGGCCGAGCGGCCGCGGCCTGTTGTGCGCCACCCTTGGCAGCGAACCAGCCGGAACTGAACGCTGTCGCCGCTTCGGCGCTGCCGGCCACCAGACACAGCGCCACCGCCTGTGCCAATGGCTTGAGCAGCCACAGCGCCGGATCGGCAACTTCACGCTTGAGCCTCTGGGAACGGGTACCGCGACGGGATGGGCGAGCGAGCATCACTACGAGATCCTTTTTGATTGCCACACGAATCTGCAGGCGCGCAACAACCTGCTGTTACGACATAGGCAGTTGGTGAGGGGCACGACCGAACGGATGTCACACAAACTTCATGATCGGGGTGTAACTGCGAGAAAAAATGGCAGTCCCGTCAGCAGCAAAAAAAATGGCAACCCCGAAGGGCTGCCATTCGAACCGCTGACGATGTGTGAATCCTTACAGAGGACGGCCCACAGTGTTGCAGACGCTGGCGTTGTTGATGTCCAGGTTGTTGCCGGTGGAGTTGGTGATGAAGTTGGCGGTCACAGCGGTTTTCCAGTTGCCTGGAACCGGGATGAAACCGTGAGCGGCGGTAGCCACTGCGTTGCCCGGAGTGCTGTAGTGCTGGGTCAGGAACGCCTTCACATCGGCGGCCACGGCGGCGTCCTTGTAGCACTGGCCAAAGATGAAGTTGGTGTAAGCGGCCATTGCATAACCACTGGAAGGGTTAGCGACAATCGGAGACCACTGAGCCGGGTTGGCAACGTTGGTTGGCAGCGGTGCCGATGCCAGTGCGGTATTGACGTTGGCGCTGGTTGGCTGAACACCGTTGATGCGGGCAACAACCGCGTTGCTCGAAGCGTTGACGCCGTCCGGACCGACATAACCAATGGAACCATCGACTGCGTTAACGGCCGGAGCAACGTCAGCGGTGTTGGTGACGCCAACCCAGTTGGATGGAAGCGCCGAACCTGCTGGCAGGCGAGCGTTGGTGAAGGTGGTATTGACCGCGAACTTGGCCGGGCAGATCGAGTTCAGGTGGCGGCTGAGGATTTCAGTGGTGCCGCTGGACGCGGTGCGATACACAACGCGGATCGGTGTGGTGTCAGAGGTGTTCAACAACGCACCCCAAGTGGTCTTGGTGCCCGACAAGGCATCACACAACTGAGCGCTGGTCAGGTTGAGGGTGGTGTTGCCGGCTTTCTTGTAAGGGATCGCCACAGAAGTTGCCACCGATGGCAGCTGGATCAGCGGACCAAACGATGCGCCGTAGGTGGTGTTGTAGGTGCTGATTTCCGAAGCGCTGAGAATCGAATCGCTGGCAGCGAAGTGCACAGTGCCGGTGGTGCCGAATTGCGAAGCAGTGTTGGTCAGGAAAGCACTTTTGCCAATACCGCTACCGGTCACCGCGTAGCTGAAGTTGGCAGGCAGAATGCTGTTGGCAGAACCTTTGTACAGCGCGGCAGGCAGCGAGGCGCCACCGCCGGTTACGTTGGCGGCCATGGCCTGGGCGGATGCTAGAGCGGCGACGGTCAGTGAGGCGGCGATCAGAGTGCGCTTGAACATGAAGAATCTCCTTTTCAACTGGGTTGTGAACACAGGTTTTTCAGGGTGCTTGCATGACACTGGGAAGACTCACCTGGCCCTCGCTGGCGTTGGCCGTGGTTAAGTCGCACTGAGAAATTCGCAGCTTCCAGTGACAGATAAAGGAAAAAACCTCGGGAGCTGCGCGGTGTTTTCCGGGGGATTTTCTCGGGTGTTTGCGGGGGATTGCGAGGCGTCTGGATCAGGTGTTTGACGTAATCGGGCTGCAGCCGTTGCGGGGTGGTTGCAGATGACAGAAAGGAGAACCCGAGGATGGCTGGAACATGGCTCGGGTGGTGGAGAATCTTTTGCAAAAACCCTGAATGATTTATTGGCCTGACGGGCCCCTTCACGAGCGAGCGTATACCGTCCCCTGTAGGAGCTGCCGAAGGCTGCGATCTTTTGTTCTTGATTTTGAAAAGCATAAGCAAGAGCAAAAGATCGCAGCCTTCGGCAGCTCCTACAGGGGGTTATTGGACTAGCTGGTTGATCTCAATGATCGGCAACAACACCGCCATCACAATCACCAGCACCACCGCGCCCATCACCACAATCATCAGCGGTTCCAGCAACGCGGTCATGCCCATCGCCCGCCGTTCGATATCCCGCGACAGAGTCTGTGCCGCGCGTTCGAGCATCGGCGGCAGCGCACCGGTTTTCTCGCCACTGGCGATCAGGTGAATCAGCACCGGCGGGAACACGTTCTCCACCCGCAGCGCCGCCGCCAGGTTCACGCCTTCGCGGACCTTGGCCGTGGCGTCGCTGACACTCAGGCTCAAGCGGTCGTTGGACAGGGTCTGCCGCGCCGCCTCCAGCGCGCGCAGCAACGGCACCCCGGCGCCGCCGAGAATCGCCAGGGTCGAGGCGAACCGCGCGGTGTTCAGGCCCAAAATGAAACGCCCGATCAGCGGCAGCTTCAGCACCCGGTGATGCCAGCTCAAACGCGCCGCCGGATTACGCAGATACAGGCGCCAACTCCAGAACGCCCCGGCGATGATCGCCGCACACAACCAGCCCCACGCGCGAATGAAATCACTGGCGGTGAGCATCGCCAGCGTCAGCCCCGGCAAGTCCTGCCGCGCCTGGGAAAACGCGCTGACTACCTGCGGCACCACGTAGCTGAGCAGAAAAATCACAATGCCGATCGACACCAGCCCGACCACACCGGGATAGATAAACGCCGTGAGGATCTTGCCGCGCAGGTTGTTGCGCTCTTCGATGTAATCGGCCAGCCGTTCCATGACCTGCGCCAGATCACCGGACTCCTCTCCGGCAGCGATCAACGCGCGGTAGATCTCCGGAAAATCCCGTGGCCGCGCCGCCAGTGATTCGGCCAGACGCATACCACTGCGCACATCCGCGCGCACCGCGCTGAGGGTGTGGGCGATGTGTTTTTTCTCGGCCTGTTCCACCGTGGCGCTCAGCGCCGCTTCGAGTGGCAGGCTGGCGCCGAGCAGGCTCGCCAGTTGCCGCGTGGCCCAGGCCAGATCGTTGTCCGACAGGCGCGCACTGAACAAGCCACCGCCGCCGTGCTGGGCGACGTTGCTTTCCTTGAGCACCGACAACGCGGTCAGGCCACGGCTGCGCAACACACTGAACGCGGCGGTCTGACTCTCCGCTTCCAGATGCCCGGACTCGATCTTGCCAGTGGCGTCGGCGGCTTCAAAACGGTAGCGATTCATCAGGCGTCCCGGGTCACGCGCAGAATTTCTTCCGGAGCGGTGGTGCCGCTGCGGATCCAGCGCTCTCCGTCCTCACGCAGGCTGAACATCCCGGCCTTTGACGCGGCGGCACGCAAGGCCTGCTCCCCTGCCCCTTGGTGAATCAGGGTGCGGATGTCGTCGTCGATGCAAAACAATTCGTGGATACCGGTGCGACCGCTGTAGCCAGTGTGATTGCACGCCGCGCAGCCGACCGGTCGCCACGTTCCCGGCGCCGCCGGATCCTCCTGTTTGCACTCTTTGCAAAGGCGCCGCACCAGTCGCTGAGCCAACACTCCGAGCATCGACGAGGCCAGCAGAAACGGTTCGACGCCCATGTCGATCAAGCGGTTGACCGCCGACACCGCGTCATTGGTGTGCAGCGTCGCCAGCACCAGGTGCCCGGTGAGCGACGCCTGCACAGCGATTTGTGCGGTTTCCAGATCACGGATCTCGCCGATCATGATGATGTCCGGGTCCTGACGCAGGATCGCCCGCAGCGCCAGGGCAAAGGTCATGTCGATCTTGGCGTTGACCTGAATCTGGCTGATCCCCGGCAGGTCGTACTCCACCGGGTCTTCCACGGTGAGGATGTTGCTGGTGCTGGCATCGAGTCGCGCCAGCGCGGCGTACAGGCTGGTGGTCTTGCCGCTGCCGGTCGGCCCGGTGACCAGCACAATGCCGTGGGGCTGGCGAATCAGGTGATCGAGTTTGGCCAGCACTTGCGCGTCCATGCCCAACGTTTCCAGGTGCAGGCGCCCGGCCTGTTTGTCGAGCAGACGCATCACCACCCGCTCGCCGTGGCCGGTGGGCACGGTCGAGACACGAATGTCGATCGGCCGCCCGGCCACACGCAGCGCGATACGACCGTCCTGCGGCAAGCGTTTTTCGGCGATATCGAGCTGGGCCATGATCTTGATCCGCGACACCAGCGCGCCGTGCAGCGCCTTGCGCGGCGAAACCACGTCACGCAGGGTACCGTCGACCCGGTAGCGCACCACCGAATGGGTTTCGAACGGTTCGATGTGAATGTCGCTGGCCTCGTCGCGCGCGGCTTGGGTGAGCAAGGCGTTGATCATGCGGATCACCGGCGCGCCGTCCTGGGTGTCGAGCAGGTCGGTGATTTCCGGCATGTCCTGCATCAGGCGATCGAGGTCGACTTCGTTTTCTGCCGCACCGACCACGGCGGCGGCGCTGCCGGTGTCGGCGTAGGCCGTGGCGAGCAAGCCGTCGAGTTCGTCATCGCGTACGCGCTGCACCGATGTCGCGCCGAACTGCCGGCGCACTTCGTTGATCGACCAACCGGGCGTCGACGGGCAAACCGTCAGCACCCCGTCGCACAACAGAATGCGCTGGGCCTTCGCCCAGGCGTAGGGCAACGCACTCATCTCATGCCCTCCCCAATCCCTGCGGTAATGCGATCCCCTGTAGGAGCTGCCGAAGGCTGCGATCTTTTGCTTTTAAAGATCAAAAGATCGCAGCCTGCGGCAGCTCCTACAGGTCCGGTGTTGTCCCTTGCCACAGTCATCATGCTGTTCAAAAGCGTGTGCTCCCTTCAATCGGCACCGCTTTGATGGTCGCTCTCGGTCCCGAGCTCGGCACCACCGCCGGAACCCCCTGCGCCGCCGTCGGCAACTGCGGCGCCTGCATGTCCGGCATCGCCCAGCTGCGTTCCGGTTGCAGGCCGCCCTGGGCGCGGCGCATGAAGTCGTAGCGGTTGAGGGTGATGCTGCGCCCCGCGTCGCTGTCGCGGATGATGTACGGGCGCAGGAACACCATCAGGTTGGTCTTGGTGATCGCCCGGCGTTCGTTGCGAAACAGCGCGCCGATCCCCGGCAGCGTCCCCAGCCATGGCACCGCTTCATTGCTCTGGCTGTAACCGTCCTGCAGCAAACCGCCGAGAACCATGATCTGGCCGTCATCAAGCAGGATGCTGGTGTCGATCGCGCGCTTGTTGGTGACGATGCCCGCCGACGTCGCGCTGGCCGAAGCGCGTTCGTCGATGCTGCTGACCTCCTGATAGATGTCGAGCTTGACCGTACCGCCCTCGGAAATCTGCGGCCGCACATTGAGCTTCAAGCCCACCTCTTCGCGGGTCACGGTCTGGAACGGGTTGTTGCTGGTGCCCCCGCCGCCAGTGACGTAGCTGCCGCTGACAAACGGAATGGTCTGGCCGACAAAAATGCTCGCCGCTTCGTTGTCCAGGGTCAGCAGGTTCGGCGTCGACAACACGTTGGTGCCACCCTTGCTCTTCAGCGCCCGGGCCAACACTTTGAGGTCGAGAATCTTGCCGATACCGGGGATGTCGACGGTGCCGTTCACGTAGCCGAGGTTCAGGCCTTTGGGCAGCACGTCGATGCTGGTCTTGCCATTGGTGTTGAGCCCCGAGCCGCCCAGATTGGCGCCGCCGATCACGCCGTTGCCGCCCAGATTGCCGGTCTGCCATTGCACGCCGAATTCACTGGCATCGTCTTCGCCGACTTCGACGATCAGGCTTTCGATCACCACTTGCGCACGGCGCTGGTCGAGCAGATCGATCACCTCGCGCAGGTTGCGATACAGCGGGTCCGGGGCAGAAATCAGCAAGGTGTTGGTGGTCGCATCGGCCTGAATCGTCACCCCGCCAGCGCTGAACGCAACGTTCTGTTCACTGGCCTGATTACCGGCGCTGCTGGTCGAACTGCTGCCTTGCGCGTAACTGCCGCCGGTACTGCCGGTGCTCGACGTGGTCGAGGTGTTGCCACTGGTGGGCGTGCCGCTCTGCGCACTCGAACCGCCATTGTTGTTGCCACTGCCACCCATGACGCTGAGCACCGAGCGCGCACTGTCGCTGGTGCCACTGTCGCTCTCGCCGGTGAGCAAACCGCGCAAGGCCTGCGCCAGTTTCGCGGCCTGGGCGTTGCGCAGGTACACCACGTGCAGGTTGCTCGGATTGCTCTGCGCGTTGTCGAGTTTGTAGATCAGGTTGCGCGCCAGTTCCGTGCGCTCGGGGCTGCCGGCGCGGATGATGATGGTGTTGGAGCGCGGGTCGCCGATCACCGCGATTTTCTGCGTCGGGTCGTTGCCCGGCGCGTCGAGCAGATCCGCGACCATCGGCGCGATGTCGGCGGCGATGCCGTTCTGGATCTGCACCACGTCGGTGTCGATGGCGCTCGGGGTGTCGATAGTCTGGATCAACTGGGCGACGCGGGTCAGGTTCTCGGCGTAATCGGTGACGACGATGGTGTTGTTGCCCGGGTAAGCATTGATCGGGTTGTTCGGCGACACGATCGGCCGCAGCACCGGAATCAGGTTCACCGCGTTCTCGTATTGCAGGCGGAACGTGCGGGTGAGCATGCCGTTGCCGGCGGGTTTGTCCGGGCTGTAGATCGGCCCGCCGAGCAGTTTCGCATCGGCCTCCGGCACCACCTGAGCGACACCGCCAACATCCACCACGCTGAAGCCCTGCATGCGCAACGCCGCCAGCAACATGTCATAGGCTTGGCGCGCCGGCACCTGACCTTCCGAAACCAGCGTCAGGCTGCCCTTGACCCGAGGGTCGACCAGAAATTGCTGGCCGGTGGAACGCGACAACGCACGCACCACCGCTTGAATATCGGCATCCACGAAGTTCAGCGTCACCGGTTGATCGCCCAGCGGATTGCTCGGCAATGGGGTGCCACGCGGGGCGCCGCCACTGCGCGCGCGCTCGGTGATGTTGTGCAACTGCCGGGGTGGAGGCGCCGCCTGGGCCTGTGCGCGTTGACGATCCAGCAGCGCGTCGCCGCTGCGCTGGGTATTGGCCAGTGGCCGGCCGAGTTCGCTGTCGACCAGCAACGGCGGCTGATTGGGCGGCGGCGTGGTGTTGCTGCACGCGCTCAATGCCATCAGCAGCATCGGCAACGCCATGCGCGCCGGTTTGGATCCTGACCCCTTCATGAAGCTTCCTTAGCGCCCAGCGCCTGATCCATGCGAACGGTGCCTGACAATGTGCCGGCAGTGACCTCGGTCGAAGCGGTGTCTGCGCGTTGCAAACGGGCCTCGACCACTTGCAGAGAAAGTTGTGCCGGCGTGCTCAACAGCCAGTCGAGCACCGCGTCGGCCGGCGCCGCGTCGAAACGCAACTGCCACGCGCCAGCCTCCCCGGCTTGCAATTGGTAGTGCCCGGTGAGGCCGCGGGCCTGCAGGGTCTGCTGCAGCGACTGCTCGACGCTTTGCCCGTCCGGGCGCACGCTGACCTCGCGCAACAGCACTTCGAGCGCTTCGGTCTGCGCGCGCAACTTCGGGGTTTCGGCTTGCCAATAGGTGATTTTTTTCAGCGGCGGCTGAATCAGTGCGAGCCACACCAACAGCGACAGCAACACCACTGCCATGCCGCCGAGCATGCGTTTTTCGCGCAGCGCCAACGCTTGCCAGCGCACTTGAAGCTGCGCGCTGAAACGCTGCCAACGCGCGCGATACACCAGCAGCGTCGCCTTATTCATCTTCTGCTCCGCTGTCGTCAGCGCTGTCGCTGGTGGGGGTGATTTCATCGCTCGGCTGCAGCAGCCAACCGTCATCATTGGCCGTCGCACTGATCCCGGCCTGGGCCAACGTGCCTTGCCAGTCCTGGTCATTGCCGCTGCGCCGGGCGTCGGCCAGCAGCGTCAATTGCAACGTGCCGTCGACAAACGTCAGGCGCTCGACAGTGCCGGCCATGAACGGCATGCCGCTGCCGGCCTGCAACACCAGGCGACTGAACGCCTGCGTCGGGTCCTGCGCCGCGCCCTTCTGCCGCGCCGCCAGTTGCTGACGGGCCTGTTGCAACGGATTGAGGATCACCGGCAACTCGGGAAAGGCCTGCTTCACCCGCTGACTCATCTGCGCCTTGAGCTGCTGGCCCTGACTGGCCTCGCGGGCGGCATACAGGTTCAAGCCGATCACCCACACCGCCACCGCCAATGCGCAAAGCCCCAGCGCCCGGCCCCAGCCGCGATGCTCAGTACCCTGCTGTTGCACCGCGCCCTGCAGGCCCCAGCCGGGCAACGGGCCAGTCCAGCGCTGCACCTCGGCCATCGGCAGTTCGGCGCCCGGTGGCGGTGCCGCGCCTATCCAGTGCAACGGCGTGCCGCACGCCAGCAGGCCATCGCCGATGTCCTCGTCAAACAGAGGCTGCACCTGCGCCGCCTGCACGCTTTCGCGCAGCAACAGATGACCGTCCTGCCGACATGCCACCGTGCCCGGCAGCACCGGCAAGCTATACGCCGCCGGGTACAGACCGCGCAGGTTCAGGCCGGCCTGCTTGAGCATCTGCCCCAGTTGCAGCAACGGTTGCCGCGGCGCCCAGGCGATCTGCACCCGCCCCGCCGCATCCCGCGGACTGTGGGCGATGTGCATGTCGTTGCTGTCGCCGAGCATCAAGGCCTGCGCCGCGCATTGCACCGCTGCGGCGGTCTTGTTCGCCGGTAACGGTGGCAGCTCGATGCTCGCCAGCAGACTGTCCGACGGATGCAGAAAACCGCTCAACGGCGGCTGCTTCGGCTGTTGCGCTAACTGCTTCAGGCTGAGCTGCTGTTCACGGCTGACCTGGCCCTGACGATCCATCCACACACAATGCAAGACACTGTCCGCGTCCAGTTGCTCCAGCGGCGGCAGTCCTATACGCAACTGACTCATACGCCCACCCGCGACCAGATCACTTGCGGCAAGCGATCCTCGCTGCGATGCAACAACGCGTCGAGGCTGACCCGACGCTGCTCGCGCCGCGCCTCCCCGCGCAGGCGAAACCAGTCACTGGTGATGCCGACCTTGACGCTGGTCAGCTCCAGGTTCGGCATGCGCAAACGGTTAACGAAATCGCCCCGATTGATGAACCAGCGCCCGGCGTCGCGCTCATTGATCAAGGCCTGCGCCCGCTCCAGCGATAGCCCCGGCACATACGCGGCCAACACTGGCGCCGTGGCGGTGTTGCCGTTGAGCCAAGTGGTGGCCGGAATCACCGTCAGGTACGGCGCCAATTTGCCAATGACAGCATCGTTGACGCCTTCAACGCTGCGCAGATCATCGACACTGCGCAGCATCGGCAACTTTGGAGTCTGTGGTTTGCGCGACGCATTCGGCGAAGTGGCGCGGCCGCTGTCGAAGCTGTTTTTGCTGGCGGTGTTTTCGGCAATCTGCGGGTTCAACAAGTACGGATAAGAGCCGATCACCCGCTGACTGATGCGCTGACTCAAACCACCGCTGATACCGATCAACTCGCACAGCCGCTGAAACGCCTGCACCTGCGCCTCATCGACGCGCTCGTTGGCCACCAGATTGCGCAGGTTGAACTTGCCCTGTTCGTCTTCCAGCCGCCCCTCGAAACCTTGCGCATTCAAGCGCTGCGCCCACGGCTGATCGAGCCGGGTCAACGGATCACGCTGCCGCGCATCCCAGAGCAATTGCCGGCTGATCTCCAGCCCACCGTGCACCAACCACCGCCCTTGCACCCGCTGCTGATCCGCCTCCAGCGCCCGGGTCGAAACGCTCTGCCGGGTCAACATCCCCGCCGCAATCACCGCGACCACAGCGGCGATCAACAGCGCACTGATGATCGCCATGCCCTGCTGGTTCGATTGGTTGTTCATCACCGGCCTTACAACTGCCAGGAACCGATGTCGGCATTCACGCCGTCGCCGTCAGGCTGACCGTCGGCACCGAGGGAAAAGATATCGATCTCGCCGTTGGCGCCAGGGTTGAGGTACTGATAAGGCCGCCCCCACGGATCATTCGGCAGGCGTTCCAGGTACGAACGCCAGTTGCTGTTCTTCGCATCCGCCGGACGCTCCACCAACACTTTCAGACCCTGAGTCATGCTCGGATAAGTGCCGTGATCGAGGCGATACAGCTTCAGCGCCTGCATCAAACCGCCAATGTCCTGCTTCGCCGCCGTGGCCCGCGCCTGATCCGGCCGGTCGAGCACCTTGGGCACCACCATCGCGGCAAGAATCCCGAGAATCACCACCACCACCATGATCTCGATCAGGGTAAAACCCTGCTGCCCACGGGGCACACGCGGCGGCTGATTCAGCGGTTTGAACGGTGCGATCTCCATCTCGACATTCCCTTGGCTTGATTCGATTCGACGCGCAGTGTTGCAAGAAGATATGTCAGGGATGTTGAAAATCCTCGGGAGTTTTCGTCTTCAAGCCGTCAAGGACGCGGGTTAGGGTCGAGGGCTGTGTTTTGGTTTTGGGCCTGTTATGCCGACGCATTCCCGAGAAAGCGGATTCACCCTGATTGAAGTGCTGGTGGCGCTGGCGATCATTGCCGTGGCGATGTCGGCGGCTGTGCGCGTGGCGGGGTTGATGACGCAGAGCAGCGGGGTTTTAAGGGATCGGTCGGTGGCGATGATTGCGGCGCAGAGTCGGATGGCGGAGTTACAACTGGAAGCTCGATTACCGATAGGACTAAAGGCCCAGGACTGTGACCAAGGACGCCTGCTATTGCGCTGCGAACAAGTCATCGCAACAGCCGAAAACGGCCGATTACTTAAAGTCGGCATCCAGGTCTTCAACCGCAACCAAGACGCCCCGCCCCTGGCCCGCCTGGAAACGCTACTAAACCGCCCCCTGTAGGAGCTGCCGAAGGCTGCGATCTTTTGATCTTGCTTCTAAAAGTCAAAATCAAAAGATCCTCCGATCGCGGCCCGAGCCTTCGGCAGCTCCTACAGGTAAATCTACTTACGCTCTGACGCCCCTAAACCTGTGGCGAGGGGATTCATCCCCGATGGGCCGCAAGCGCCCCCAAAAACCAATGCCGGCGCTAACCCGGCAACTCCAGATTATCCAGCGCCTGATTCACCGCCAACTCCCCCAGCATCACCACCTGCGCAATGCCCAACACCGTATGGCGATAAGGCGTATCAAGCAGCCCGGCGAAATCACTGAGCATCACACTGGCCGAAGCCATGGATTCGCAGGCATTGGCCAGTAGGGATTCGGTGGAGGTGTAGTGCGTGACCCTATTAACCCATATGACTCCTGCTGCCGAACGCTTTTAACGACTGGCATTCAGAGATATCGCCTTCACTACAAGCCCGCTGTCAGTCATTTTCGCTCCAGTAGCCGTGCAATCATTTCCAGCGAATGATATCTGCCGGAAGCAATCGTTTTCGATAGCCAAGTGGAATGCATAGAAACTTTCTCGGACATCGTTGTATGTCTGCAGTGCACCTGACTCTGAAGAACAAAAAAACTACGCAGGCTGACTTACTGCTACGGTCAGCGGCGCGGGATAAATCACCTCACTGGCTGAAAGATTCTTAAACTGATCAACTTTAAGCGTTGTATCACGCCCCAAAGTATTGAGTTCTTTCTTGAGACCTTCTATCTGCAGTCGAGTATTTATAGCAGCCTTGCTTCGACTTTCAGAAACCATTGCATAGTAGCTTATCGTAATACAGTAGTTCAGAATTGCGATCAACTCGTAATAGCTACCTGCAAGTCGGACATGTCGTTCTTGCTCGCCTCCTGGCAGTATCGCCGTGAATGGAGTCTTTTTGATTTGCGGAGCTACTACATAATCCAAAACATTCAATTTTACACAAAGATCATTTAGCAATTTAGATATTTTAAAGTAGACCCCACTTTGATTTGATTCAGGAGCCCTAGAGATACGGCCTTTCAATGCTTTGAAATCAGGCATCAATAGAGATAATTCATCCATTATTAAATTCACCTGCCTCACGACATACTTCAGCACCTGCTCATCTGCCTCGAGGGCACCTGTTTCGTGTGTGGAATTGCAGAAAACTACTGAATGGAATGCTTGGTTTATTTGTATCTGCAGCGACACGTTATGTGCTAATTTAATCGTCCCAAGCGACGCTATGTATTCAACTATACCCTTTCGCTGTGCGTGGAACGCGTCCAGCCGATTTTTCATGTCTGTTGCCTCTATCTGCGCCGCTGTTTGCTGAGTACTGTGCAATCTGCTGATAAAAACGCCGACGGGAATCGTCAACGACAGCAACGCGAGGGGAAACTTGCTGATATCGATAAATGTATCGAATCCTGCCGGTGTAAAGGATAGCGTATAGGGAGCCCAACATACGTAACCTGCTGCTAGGAAATACACGAAGATCGTGGTTAACCAAAAGCGTAATGGCCATTGAGATGCGAGTCCTCGGCGCGGATCGAGGTGGTAAGAAAAGTTATAAAAGGTGGCACGCTTGTCAGCTGAAATTCCACTTGCGCAAGCACATAAAAAAATGATGCAGACGATAGGAGAAATCGCCAGAATCATATAAATGAGATGTAGTGCATCCTTTGCTTCTTGAGTCATTTTTATTTCCTTAGTTGAGTCAAAATTTTTGCCATAGCTGCATCAGTACAGCATCATAAAAAATCATCATTTTAGGAGTTACCCTCTTACCGGGCAAAACAACAGTTATTTCGCAATCCGATTTCAAGGACATACTGTTGACCGCAAAAAACAGTAGCGAATTTATTGTCATAAAACAGATCCCCCCTGAGCTGAAAAATCTTTTTCCGGAACATCTCGACTTCAGCACGAATATCCAGATCTGTATCAACTCCCAACCGGCACTAGCAGTAATCGATGATCTACCACCGCTGCTCTGCCGTCAGGCATTCCACCTTCCTGATTTCACGACCAATCTAAGGAAAATTTATTTTTCCCAGTATATGGCCTATACACCCTACCCCATTATCTCAAGCCAAAGTACCGTGAGATGGTGGGATGAACCCACTTAAGCTTGAGCCCCATCGGTAAAAAATAAATCGAGGCCACGTTTCTGCGCCCTTGTTATTCTCACATCTGGGAAGCGAAGTTGGACCAAGTTCTCGACGTTTTGCATCTCTTTGGCAGGAGTATTGACACCAAAGATAATTTCGCTCAAATCCTCTGCCGCAAAAGACACAGTGTCTAGATTACATTCAGGCTTTTGGGTTACTTCAGGACTATCTACACTCAGGATCACGCGATACTCCTGCTCGTACGCCCATTCGTCTCGTTTGATGAGCAAATACCTAAACAGTAGCTCTAAGTTCTTGGTCGACATCTGCGCGGCTAACTTATCGACCTCAGACTCAGGCCTGCCTTGACTAATAGATCGAGCGAGATCGGTGGTTGCAGCCGTCAAGAACATAGACATCAACTTCTCACCACCGCCATACTTAACTTTTAGTGCACTTTTAAATGCGGGCGCTTTCGACTTAAATTTTAGTACTGCACCTTTATGGTAATTTGCGTAGTGAGACCACATCAAAATATTATCTGGCTTAGTAGTGAGCGATAACACCCTGAATCTCGAGAGCAAAACATCCCACTCACGCGCCATCTCACTAGTCAGCCGAATAACTTCTTCTGTCATTTCGTTCAATCGGGGACGAAGCCGATTCATCTCTTGATTGAATTGTGAGTTATTTGAAAGACCCAAGCTTTTGCCGAACTCCAACTTGAGCATTTTCAAAACATTAATCTTATTAAGATCAAGCAACGGAAAATTGCAGTCAAATGGGTCGTTGAACCCCGTCGGATCGGCAACCTTTATACTTGAGCTTTCCAAAATAGGGGATATCGATTCAATCGGTGAATATTTATAGAAGAACTCTGGTAATGTTGATCTAAGATCACTCGTCCTTGTTTTAACGCGCCCCATTTCCGACCTCAAACTCCAGAAGATTTATTGATTACACTTAAGTAACCGCCTAAATAATGGCTCCTAGCCACTACAAAACCATACTCGATAGCCGCTCGTTTGTCATGATCAAAAAAGTCATGGTCGTGAAGCTCGCCGTGAATCAAGCGCTGTGTCACGTTGAAGTGAAGGCATGATCGACTGACCGCTGCTGCTCAATAGACGAAAAGAAAATGGCCGAGGTTGTCAGATGAGCTGACGCCCTTTCGGAGTCCCCAACCTCTAGGCACTGTACGAAGAGTAATGTCGCAAACACCGCATAGCGCGAGCTAAGAGTTGCCAGAGCGATGGCATACACCTGCGCTGCGCTCGACCTATGTGACCGTGCGTCAGGCTGCAACACGCCTGCTTCGCTATGATCAACTACCCGAGCTGTTCGAGGCGCTTGATATCCTTCGGAGAATGTATTTGCGGTGGTGATTGCGCAACTGGAAAAAGTACCATGGCACTTATGGTGCACCGGATTGATGCCCAAACTCGATCAAGACTGGCATGAGCTTACATCGAAGCGGCGCAGCACCATTTTTCGCCTAGTCTCGAGATGGCAACAACTCGGCTACTTCTTGAAACGCCTCGACACGGGGCACGCAGGCCAAACCTATTGGCTCGGCCAAATCGAAGCGTGTGACAGGCAGTATCTCGTTGTCGATCCGATAACCCCCAAGACCGATCGCGCAGCATGGCAGGAAAAGCTTCGCGAATTAACGGCAAACGGGCGGATCCGCTCGGATACTCGATTGTCATGACTAGTTTTTATCGAGCTACAAATCGGCTGGAGGAACCGTCAAATGAAGGCTTCTACCCTCGTACTTGCCGCACTTTATTGCACGGGTATCAGCGCCGCGTTTGCCGATGACTCACAGGCGCCAAACGACAAACACGGGCCAGCAGGCATCGTCGTCGGTGAGCGTCTGGTTGCGGCCAGGTCCAAGCTAATCAAACAAGGCTGGAAGCCGACACGGATGCATACCACTGATGGCTATGAGTACAGTGGCGTGGAGAAAGAGCTGGCTGCACGCAAGTTCTTCGAACTGGATACCTGCTCGTTTGATAGCTCGCGTTGCATCTTGTACTACTCGAAGAAAGCAGCTTGCCTGCGCGTCGATACCATTGGCGAACAGTTCAATGACATGACGGTGACGCGATGGACAAGTGAATGTCCTGAAGCGCCTCAATAACGCATCAAAACGGCGCAGGCCAGTAGCCGACCGCTCCCACAGGTTTAAGCGCCGAACACAATATCCGAGACCAACCCAAAACCCTGTGGGAGTCAGCCTACTGGCGATAGCGGAGTATCAGGCAACAGAAACAGCGCATGTGCCATGGCCACAACTGTCAGCCCTGCTACGCATCACCCCTGCAACTCCAGATTATCCAGCGCACGATTCACCGCCAACTCTCCGAGCATGATCAACTGCGCAATCCCCAACAACGCCCGGCGCTGCGACGCCGGCAAAAGACTGGCGACGTTCTGGGCAATGGTTTTGGCTGAAGCGAGTGTCTCGCTGGCATCGGCCAACAGTTCTTCGTTTTTGTTGTCCGCAGTCACGGCATACATTCCGCGTTTTTTACGTGGCGGCGGCGTGGAACCGGGCGGACAGAGGTAATGGTCCAGGGCGCGGTCGGCGGCTTCGTGGAGTTTTTTTGAGTCGATGGATTCGTAGGGAGAAACCGATTCGGTTTCGGGTGGGTTGGGTGTTGGTTTGATCATGAGTGAATCTCCAAATCATAGAAAAGGAGCCATCATCTTTCGCTACCAAACGAAGGGGTGGTGGCCATACGAAGGTTGGTAGACCGGTGACTTGGAAAACCGGCGCGCCCGAAGACGCCCTGCGCATGGCCACCATAAATACACAGCCCCAAAAGGGCCTGTATCGGGTGACGCTATGCGCCAAGTCTAAGCCGGGCTACCAAACCCGATCGCTGATTCGTCAGCGACCGGACCACAATAGAATCCGACCCAAAAGCGCACAAGCCGGCGGATTCTGGCGTAGCTGTAGGCAAAGGCGCAAGGATGTGTAGCCTGGGAGAGTGTTTGGAGATGTCTTTTTAAACGTTGGTGTTTATCGAGACTTCATTTCCATCACGTATCTCTAAATCGATCCGCCCCCTTTCCCCTGCCTTATCCCTAGCGAAATACTCAACAACCACGCCACCCTTCTAGACATCGCTCACCGCAGATTGCCTTTCGGATGCTCGATCAGTTCCAGCGGGGGGTTTAGGCCAGAAGCGCACGCTGGAACTAGGAGTCAGTTCCCTGCCCAGAAAATTTTCGATTTGTCCATAAAGCCATGGGTAATTTATTGACATAAGCACTAATGCTGCTTAGCTATTGAATGATGCGTGACTAATTCAAGGGAAAGCTATGACCGACCAAGGAGTTGAAATCGCACAAATATCATTTTTTCTCGCACGAGAAGATAGAAAAGTCGACTCCATATTTGATCAAAAAAAAGACGCCTTAAATAATTTTTCCGCAAGTGAATTTAAATTTACAATCAATAAAACAGATTGTAATTTTATATACTTTGAAACCACAACCATAAAATCAAATCCGCCATGGCTAAACTTTATCAATGAAAAACTCCCTTTGGAGGAAGCGCCACGCTTCAGTTCAAAAAGTAAGAATCCAAATGGGATTTTATTTTTAACCGTCAATGACAGAGTGTTTGCTGCAACCTTTGGACGAAGTGCCGTAAGCTATCTTGATCGCGATGCTTTTGAGCCGGACTTTGGAATAAAAACAGCTATGAATATGTGTGGCAACGAAGAAATACGCCAGACAAAAAGTGAGAGCCACGCAATAACACCAACGCATATTGACAGACAGGTAAATAAGCCAGCTGACTCTTTCGCTTTTGGCCTTAGCGAGGCGGAAGACCTGCGTTATATTTCAGCTCACATGAAAGACCACAAAAATATAACCCTTCAAGGCCGAAACAACTTAACAATAAAAATCATTGGAAAAGAAAAACTTAGCTGGCAGGTATTGATCGACCACTGTGAAGATTTTTTAGTGGCTTATGCAAGCAAGGAGTACACCAGGCTATTTCCAAACTACAAGCATTTTGACGAGGCAACGGAGCTAGAAAGAAACGCTCTAGATGAGTATCTAGTCAATCAACTTCGCTTGAAAAATACGAGCAACATTAGCCTTGGAATACCAGAAGTACTAATTGACTCAGATTATGGATTCGCCTATTCAAACAACAAAAAATCCGGCGATACAACCTATGCTTATTTAGAAACTCGCCAAATATTCGAACATATACCCGCGGAAAAAATAACTTCCGCGAAGCTTAAATCTAAACATGTTTATGCTTACTCATATGAAGAGAATCAAGTTCTTGGCTATAAGAAATGGCCGCTATATAACTGCCTATCTTTTGAGCAAGCCCTAGGGGATAAATATTTTGTATTAAGCGATGGAAAATGGCTGGAGGTAGACAGCGACTTCTACAGCGAAATAACCAACTTCACTAAAATCATTCTCCACGAAGAAGCTTGCGAGGAAATTTATAGGGGGATCGATATCAGCGACGATGTAAAAATGCAGAATAGAGAGAGCATCTTTAACAAAACAATCTGCGAAATACGCCCCTCATGCGTTTTGTTTGACCAGGCAAAACTTCAAATCGGTTCTGGTCGCAAGGACAAAGAATTTTGTGACATCCTAGATCTCACGAATGATAGTAAGATTAGGATTATTCATTGCAAACCATACAAAAACGCCTCCTCTACAAACTATTTATTTTCACAAGCCCAATTCTATTGCCATGCTTTCATTAACGATCAATCTTTCCTTGAAGAGATCAGAAATCATATAAGCTTATCTGCCAGCACAAAAAAAACAGAATACTTAGACTACATAAAACCTGATATAGCGGACCTACATGGCAAAGACTATGTTGTTTGCCTATGGCTCCTATGCGATCAGCACGCAACGACTCCGGTTAAAACTGAAATACCATTGATGGCTCAATATGAATTAAAACTAATGCACGAACACTTACGAAACATATGCAAATTTCACGACGTTATAATACGGTTTATTCCAGTCATTAAGAAAAATTACGTCAAGGCTATTTCCAATTGATAAATTGATAGCGTTTTTTGATACTATTTAACCATGATTCAAAAGGAGCGATATGGCTATTGACTTGGTGAAGCTTGCTCAATCAATTTCGAAGACTGGTTTCAAACTGGAGTATGAAATCGGAAAAATTTTGCGAAAAAACGGATGGCACCTAATTAGCAACCGCTGTTACATTGACGACCTTGAGGGAACGGTAAGGGAGATTGACCTGCTAGCCTATAAAGTTACAAACCTAAAAGACTTAAGCATTTATACTGTAATAATTATAAGCTGCAAAAAAAATGAAGCTAATTCATGGGCGCTTCTATCTCGCTCGGTGGACGATAAAGACCCTAACTATAATTGGCGCCCTTTCAAAGGCTGGACTAATCACCCCGCTATAAATCACTACATGTCAAAAATGACATGGTCTCCTTCTTATCATGAAAAACTGTCAAAAGAATGTCCGATGCTATTTTCTGCGCCCAATGTAGATGTATTCGCTTTCCAAGAAATGAGCAAAGCAAACTCCTCCCCTCAAAACGACAAAAATATATTCGCCTCAATTACATCACTAATGAAAGCCCAGTCTTATGAGATGAGCATTCTGAAAGAGCGCCAGAAAAACAAGAAACGAATCTATCAATTTAATCTGGCTTCAATAATTGACAGCGAACTGGTTAGGATTTTATTCCAAGATGATGATATCTCAGCGGAATCGGTGGACTCTGAGGACTACCTTTGTCGATACATATTGAACCAAAAAGAGGAGGTAGCCAGAATTAAATTTATCACTGCAAGTGCTTTTCCTGATGTGCTACAGCAATACTCCAAGCTACACGCGAGTAATTGCGAATTCATTAAGGATAGCTATGACAAATTCTATCGCGACGCTTACAAAGACTGGTCAAAAACACAATCATTGTTACCAGAATTTAATACTTTAGCTAAACCCGCCTTACGGATGGCCCTTTACCGCCACACTCGTAAATTCCCTATGGTTTCAGATCTCTCTTTAAGCTGGAGCGAAAAGCAAGAAGCATTGTCAATAGATATTGATGCGGATGATATAGATCTTGATATGACTGCCAAATTAAACCAAGACAATCAATTTAAAAAAGAAATAGCAACCGCCATGGCTAGTGTATTTCATTACGAAGGTGATTTCTCATTTGATATAGGAATTCCATTTTAAACAGCCTCGCACTCTCGTTTTAATCGTTACGGAGCAGATATCGTATGCCACATAGCCAGTCGAGTGCCTACGGACTAATATTGTCTGAGCGTCCGGTTTTGGCCAAAGCAGACAAGAATATTCTTTGCCTGCCAGCTTTCTGCTTTTGATCAGATACTTGAACCGACATCCATCTAAACGACAAAAACAACCTAACTTCTATCCCACAAATCAGGGCCGAGTCAGCTTCGGCATCTCCACCCCCTCCCCCAACCTCTCCACCTCCAACCTCACCCTCTCCCCCCCCTGCTCAATCACCACCCCATCCCCCTCCACCGCCACCAACTTCACCCCCGGCCCCACCCTTTCCCCCTGCAAAAAACTCCTCGGCGGCCCATCGTTCAAACTCAAAATCGCCACCGCCCCGCGACTCCCCGCCATCACCCCGCTCACCTTGATGTCCACTGGTGCCGTCTGATTGGAAAACCACTGCAACGCCGGACTATCACTGCGCGCCGCGAGCATTTGTGGGGGTGCTGGTGGGGTGTGGGATTCGGCGGAGGTCAGGAGCAGCGACGACCAGGTCGCCACGCCCACCAGGGCGGCGAGCAGCGCGAGGGCCTGGACGGTTTGCGGGGGGGAAATGCGGGTGGTGAGCATCATGGGCTGAATCTCCTTTTAGTCCCTGCTGACAGGCTACGCGGCAATTCTCACGGTTTTATTTCACACGTCTTACATGTTGGCCGTGCAGGATGTTTTTTTGGGACGAGGCTGGACGCAAAGGAGCGCGCAACCGATGAACGTGGTCAAGCAACAGGGCTTTACGCTGATCGAGTTGATGGTGGTGTTGGTGATCATCGGGATCGCCAGTGCGGCGATCAGCCTGAGTATCAAGCCGGATCCGCTGCAATTGCTGCGCAAGGACGCCGAGCGGGTGGCGCAGTTGCTGCAGGTGGCGCAGGCGGAGGCCCGCGCCGATGGCCGGCCGATTGTGTGGCTGAGCGATGGCAAGGGGTTTCGGTTCAGTCGGCGCAGTGACAGCGGTCGCGGTTTCGAGCATTTCAAGGATGATCCGCAGTTGCGGCCGCGTCCCTGGCAAAGTCCGAAGCTGGAGGTGCGGGTGGAGCCGAAGCAGAAAGTCGTGCTCAACGCCGAGTGGATCAACCCGCCGCTGCAATTAACCCTGTCTGATGGGCTCAATCGCCTCAGTGTACTGCGCGATGCCAGTGGAAGGATCAGTGTGCAATGAACGATCAACGGGGCTTTACCCTGATCGAGGTGATGGTCGCGATTCTGCTGATGGCGGTGGTCAGTTTGATTGCCTGGCGCGGGTTGGACAGTGTGACGCGGGCGGACAGTCATTTGCAGGCGAGCAGTGAACAGAGCGACAGTTTGTTGCGGGCGCTGAATCAGTTGCAGCGTGATGTGGATATGCGCGCGGGGATTGAATTGACTGAGCCGAAGAAGGTTGGCGTGGATGATGAACCGCCGAGTGCGCCGCCTGCGTTGACCGTGCGGAGCAGTGACAGCAAGGGGTTTCGGCTGGATATCATTCGCAGTGCGGCGGATCAGCCTGGGGCGTTGCAGCGGGTGCGTTGGTGGGTCAAGGGAGACACGTTGTATCGCGCGGTGGCGGCGGCGAGCAGTCGGTATCCGTTGCCGGCGCCGGGGACTGGGGTGGCGGTGTTGAAGGATGTGAGTGATGTGCAGGTGCGGGTTTGGGAGGTGGATAAGGGGTGGCGGCAGT
Source organism: Pseudomonas sp. MG-9 (assembly GCF_018729515.1). Classification (NCBI taxonomy): domain Bacteria; kingdom Pseudomonadati; phylum Pseudomonadota; class Gammaproteobacteria; order Pseudomonadales; family Pseudomonadaceae; genus Pseudomonas; species Pseudomonas sp. MG-9. The sequence goes on along the minus strand of NZ_JAHHZH010000001.1, from coordinate 211,893 downwards.
TGAGTGGTAATCGGCGGGAGGATCCGTTGGGGTTGGAGGTTCGGTTGACGCGGGAGACGGCGCAGGGGCTGGAGAAGTATCGGCAGGTGATGGGGCCGTTGGACTGACATATATCCCTGCACATTGGATATCCCTGTAGGAGCCTTCGGCAGCTCCTACATTGGGATTGGTGGCAGTCAGTTGGGGATTGGTTGACTGTGAGGCCGTCATCGCGAGCAGGCTCACTCCTACAATTGGATCGTATGCAGTGTGGGAGAGATTGGTCAGCTGTCGGGTCGTCATCGCTGGCACGCCAGCTCCCACAGGGGATGGTGGTGTTGGGGTTAGCTGAGGACGACCACGCCGCCCGGCAATTCGGTGCATTTGACGCCGTAGGCATCGCGGATCAGCAGTGCAACGCCGGCGAGTTGATCGAGGCTGAAGCGTGCCTGGACGCGGCGCTGGCCGAGATCACGGTTGAGTAGCAGCAACATGCCGGGGCGGTAGCGGTTGATCTCATCGATCATCTGACTCAGCGTCGCGCCATTAAACACCAGCACCTGCTGCCGCCAGTTCATCACCGCTGCGGTGTCGACGCTTTGCACCGTGCCAATCTGCTGCGCGTCGTAGGTCAGTTGCTCCCCCGGCTGCAAACGCAGGCTGCGGCCATCAACGTTGACGTCCACCGAACCATCAAGGCAGGTCACGCACACCTGCTGGTCGGTGTTGCGCAAATTGAACCGCGCCTGACTCGCCCGCAACCACCCGCCCCCGGCCTGCATCGCCAGTGGCAACCGCGCGGTCTGCACTTCGACTTCGCCGCTGACCAGCTCAAAGCCCTGCACACCGTCATCGCCGGCGCGCTGGTTGATGCGGGTTTGCGTGTTGAGCTCCAGGCTTACGCCATCGGCTGGCTCGAATCGCCGCTGCTGGCCGACCTCGGTAATGTAATCGGCGCCGAGTCCTTCGAAGCCACCGGGAATCGTCCCGCGCACCAGCAGGAACGCCGCCGATGCGGCAATCGCGCCGCCGAGAAAGGCGCGGCGACCGAAGCGCCGGGGTGCCTGCAATTGCTCCGCCGCCGGTTGCAGTTGATGCCACAAGCGCTTGGCGTCTTCGAACGCGCGGGCGTGCTCCGGGCTCTGTGCGCACCATTGGCGTAGTGCGCGGGCGTCGGCGACGGTGGCGCGGCCCGAGGTCAGCAAGATCAACCAGTCGCGGGCCTCGCTGTGCAGACGCTCGGCGGCTGAAGGCTCGGCAGGTGTCAGACGAAAGATGTTCAAACGCGCAGATTCTCAACGGATTAATCGGGACTTTTTACCCAGCTTCACTCTCTAGACGGTTTTCCGGCCCCGCGACCGAACCGCTGAAACACTTTTCTTTCCAGTTTCGCTGCGCAGTGGCCCAACGCGGCTTTGATTTCCTTCTCGACCATGCGTGTGGAGATGCCGAAGCGCTGGGAGATTTCCAGGTGTGGCGCCTCCTCCAGGCGCGCCGCGATGAAGATTCGTCGGCGGCGTGCCGGCAGCTCGTACAACGCGCTGAGCAGCGACTGGATTTCCTTTTGCCCTCCCACGACTCGCGCCGGGTCCAGGGCTTCGTCGCCGATTTGCAGCAGCTCTTCGACTTCGCTGCCGGTGAGCAGGCGCGCATCGGCCTGACGCCGGTCGGCGGCAATGTTCAGCGCCATGCGATACAGGTAGGCATTGGGCCGCAGCAGGTTGGGCGGCGTTTCCATGCGGTCGACCCGCAGGTAGGTTTCGTGCAGCACGTCGTTCGCCAGGTCTTCCGAGCCGAGACGGCGTCGCAAGCGCACCCGAAAGTCCTCGTAGGACGTCAGGAACAGCTGGACCATCGAACCTTGTCCGGTGTCTTTCATCCCCCGGAAACTCCTTCCCATTTGGTGCATTCCATGCGTTTCCCTGACGACTCCGGTAACAACAGCAACGTGACCGGCTGACGTAACGCGCTGGGCGTCGGCCGGTCGATCCTGAGATTGCGAAAGCTCTCCACCAGCGCGGTATCGCGCCGTACATCGCCGGTGGTGGTGACCAACCGGTTGTGCTGCACCACGCCGTCACGCCCGACCCAGACCTGCAACACCGCGCGATAGCTGCCCGGACGGGTCAGTGGCGAACGGCACAGGTTGCGCTCGATCGCCGCTTGCACGGCGGTGGCGTAGCTGCGACTCACGGCGGCGCTGGCCGGCGTGGTTTTTTCCAGGGGCGATGGCACGTCCTCGACCTGCGCCACCTGCAAGGTGAACGCATCGTCGCGGGCGTAACGCGCCATCAGCCCGCTGCCGCCGAGCAACCGGCGCAGCGCATCGGCAGCGGTGTATTCACCGTCGACCGCCAATGAGCGCCGACCGCGACTCAACTGGCTGTCGACCAGCACCGCCACCCCTGTGGCGTGGCTGTACTGATCCAGCGCCCGGGCCAGCTCCTGCGCCGGAATGTGCAGCGTCATACGCAGGTCCGTCGGCACCGATTCGGCTGTCGCCGCGCCGCTAAACCAGCCCAGCGGCCAGCCAAACAGCAACCCCAGACACATCCGGCGCACAAGCCTCGTTGAACGCTGAAAACTGTCCCTGGAACTGCCTCGCTGCACGGCTGACGAATCCTTGGAAATCGTCATCCTGATGGCTGTTTATGAATCTGGTGTGACGGGCGGTGCAAAAAAACCATCACGGGATTTGCGCGGGGCTTGCACTAGACTCAAGCCATAGCGCGGCCCTTCCGGGCCGGCCAGGAGGCGAGCATGAAAACACGGTGGCGATTCACCCTTGGCGGGCTGTTGCTGGCGGCGCTGTCGAGCGCTTATGCCGAGCAACCACTGGGCTGCGTGGAAGTGACAGTCGGCGGCTACAAGGCGCCGAATTACGACTGCCTGAGCCAGCAGATGGGCAACAACCCCGAAGGCGCGGCGGCTGCACAGAAGAATCAGCAAGCGCTGAACGTGCCGGTGAACAAGCGACCACCGAATCAGGTCGGGCTTGCGACGCCGGCGGGGACCAGTACGCGGATGGGTAATACCTTCGGCACGTCGGTGAAACCGCAGCGCCCTGCCAACTGAGGACCCTGTAGGAGCTGCGGCACGCTGCGATCTTTTGACTTTGATTTTTAAAGCAAGATCAAAAGATCGCAGCGTGCCGCAGCTCCTACAGGTTTTGTGTTGTTCAGTCGCGCAACCCGACGGGGGCAAGCCCCCTCGCCACAATAGATGTTCTCAACCCGGGCGCAATCAGTCGCTTGGGGTCTGGCGGAAGCTCACCGCCAAGCGATTCCAACAGTTGATGGTGCTCACGGCCATGGTCAGGTCGACCAGTTCGACCTCGCTGAATTGCGCCCTGGCCTGTTGATAGACATCGTCCGGCACATGGCTGTCGGCCAACAATGTCACCGCCTCGGCCCAGCCCAGCGCGGCCCGCTCGCGGGGATTGAAAAAGCCGCTGTCGCGCCATACCGCTATCGCATACAAACGCCGATCACTCTCCCCGGCCCGCCGCGCGTCCACCGAATGCATGTCAGTGCAGAACGCGCAGCCGTTGAGCTGTGAGGCGCGGATCTTGATCAGCTGCAACAGCGGCGCTTCGATGCTCAGGTTGCTGGTCAGCGCTTCCATGGCGATCATGGCTTTCATCGCCTTGGGCGATGCGCTGTAGTAGTCCAGACGCGGGGACATGGGCAGGTCTCGGAATGCGGGATAGTGGCTTTACGGTAAGCGCAGACCTGTCGGCGTTACAGCCCCAATTCCATGGAATATCGATACACCATTGCATCCCCGTCAAACACACAACCCCTGTAGGAGCTGCCGAAGGCTGCGATCTTTTGACTTTGGTTTTTTATAAACAAAAGCAAGATCAAAAGATCGCAGCCTTCGGCAGCTCCTACAGAGATGGGGACCAATTCCGGGTATTTGTGCTGCACAACTACTGCCACCTCAGCAAACAGAGTTAATCTGGCCGACACTTCAATCGCCCCCCGGAGCCGCGTCGGTATGGAACTGCATGTCGTGATCAATGGCCGCAAGGACCTGGCCGGTCAGTTGTACCAACAGCTGCGCAGTGCCATCGAATCCGGGCGGCTGGCGGCGGGCACGCAGTTGCCGCCCAGTCGTCTGCTGGCCGAGCAACTGGGGATCTCGCGCAAGACCATTTCCGACACCTACGCGCAGCTGACGTATGAAAATTTCCTCACCGGGGTCATCGGCAAAGGCACTTACGTCAATGCGCGCCCGGCGCAGATTCAGCGCAAGCAAAGCCACACTGAACTGGCCAGCGCCGAGGTGATCGAGCGCTGGCGCACCCTGCCGATGTTCCTGCAGCACCCGACGCTGCAAGGCTCGCTGCGCTACGACTTCATCGGCGGCGCCACCAGCAAGGGCCAGTTTCCCCATGACGACTGGCGCCGCTGCGTCGCGCACGCCATGCGCCAGATGGCCGCGTCCAAGGGTTTCTACAGCGTGCCCGAAGGCCTGCCGGCGCTGCGCCACGCGATTGCCGGGCACATCGCGTTCTCGCGCGGGATCAACTGCCAGGACGAAGACATCGTGGTGTGCAACGGTGCACAACAGGCGCTGGACCTGATCTCCCGCGTACTGATCAGCCCCGGCAGCCGGGTGGCAATGGAAGACCCGGGCTACCCGCCAGCGCGTCTGCTGTTCGGCTCCCACGGTGCGCAAGTGGTCGGTGTTCCGGTGGACGCCGAAGGCATTGTGGTCGAGCAGATTCCCGAGGGCACGCGGCTGATTTACGTCACCCCGTCGCACCAGTTCCCGCTGGGCATGTCGATGAGCCAGGCGCGCCGCGAAGCCTTGCTGGCCCGGGCCTATGAGCTGGGGGCGATCATCATCGAGGACGACTATGACAGCGAATTCCGCTACGAAGGTCGCCCCACCGACTCACTGCACAACCTCGATCAGCGCGGCATCGTCGCCTACATCGGCACGTTCTCCAAAACCCTGCTGCCAGAGCTGCGCCTGGGCTACGCGATCCTGCCGCCGGCGATCCTCGAAGCGGTGATTCGTGCCAAAAAACTCACCGACCAGCATGCCTCGACCCTGCCGCAATGGGCGCTGGCCAAGTTCATCGCCGAGGGTTGTCTGCTCAAGCACATCCGCCGCTGCCACGCGATTTACGCCCAGCGCCGCGAACGGATTCTGGCGCGCATGGCCACCGATCTGTCGCCCTGGCTCGACGCGGTGCCGGCCAGCGCGGGCTTCCACATGGCGGTGTTGTGCAAGGTGCCGATCGATTTGCCGCTGGTGATCGAACTGGCGAAAAAGGTCGAGGTCGGCCTGTACTCCATCGACATTTTCTATGACCAGCAACCGGTGAAGAGCGGCCTGTACTTCGGCTTTGGTGCCATCGAGACGCTGGACATCGACATCGCCCTGGATCGCCTGCGCGACATACTGCAACAAGTTGCGTGAATGATTGGTCTGGGCGATTAACCGCCGATTGGTTATTGGTGTTCACCGGGCGCAGGCCTATTCTGCACTGGCGTTATCCCTCAATGAGCAGGATTCGTCCGGCCTGATTCAGGAGTGTGAGCAATGTCCAACGAAGTGATCAACACCGTAGAGGTGCGAGCCGCCGCCGGCCGTTCGGAAGAACTCGGCCGGCAGTTGCAGAAGATCGTCGACACCCTGCGCGAAACACCGGGCTGCGACTCCTATATGGTCGACCGCTGCCCCGAGGACAACCATCGCTGGACGGTCAGTGCCCACTGGCAGTCGGAAGCGGCAATGCAGGCGCACTTCAACCGGCCCGAGGCGCAGGGGTTTATTGACCTGATCGATAGCCGACTGGCCAATAGTGTGGATTTCAACAGCTTCCCAATCGTTTAGAAGCAAGATCAAAAGATCGCAGCCTTCGGCAGCTCCTACTGGAAACGCATTCCACTGTAGGAGCTGCCGAAGGCTGCGATCTTTTGCTTTGGGTCAAGGCCAATTGGTCACCCGATCTTCCCGAATATTGGCCGTTTGCTCGCCCCACCCTGCAGACTACTGTGGTCACCAGCCCCTCCTCCAACAGGTGATCCGCCATGAAAGCCCTGCACCTCGTCGCCGCTGTTCTCGCTTTGTCTGTGTCTGCCGCTGCCCTGGCCCATGACCCGTCCGAGAAAGTCACGGTGCTGCAAGATCAGATGCTGAAAAACGCTCCCGACAAAAAAGCCATGATGATCGAGGTCGACTACCAGCCCGGACAGTCCTCCATCGCCCACAAACACGACGGCACCGCCATGGCCTACGTGCTGGAAGGCGAAGTGATTTCCCAGGTCAAGGGCGAACAGCCGATCACCTACAAGAAAGGCCAGTTCTGGTACGAACCGGCTGGCTCCGAGCATCTGGTGTCGAAAAACGCCAGCACAACCCAACCGGCGAAGTTACTGGTGTTCATGGTGCTGGCGCCAGACGAGCAAGTGCTGATCCCCCTGAAAAACTGATGGTTGTTTGAACAGCCATAAATAAAAAGACGGAGCACATAAGTTGTATTGACAGTAATGCCCTCATCGCGAGCAGGCTCACTCCTACAGGGGGAACGCATTCCAATTGCAGGACCGGGCTTGCTCGCGAAGGGGGCGGAACAAACACCACAAAAACCTCAGACATAAAAAAACCCCGGTATCTCACGACACCGGGGCTTTTTCATTCAACCACTACTCAGGCCGGCTCAAGCTCGGCATTCGCAGCAGCCGCAGGCACTACCGATTGACCGCTCAACGCGAGGTCAAGCAGTTCTCGGTTGGCCACTGCATACATGGCGTAGTCAGTGCCGCTCGCCGCACGGATTTCCACCAGCATGGCGCGCCAGCGCGAGATCATGCCTTCGTTCTGCGCCATCCACAGCGCCAGACGTGCTTCCACGTCCAGGGTGCCGTCGCCCTGTTGCAGGACCGAGATGGTGATCGCACGTTGCTGCCAGTCGATGTCATCACGGAACGCTTCACGGGCCAGGGCCTGCCAGTTGTTTTCAACCGGCAGCGCGCTGATCTGTTGCAGGTACCAGGTGATGTCCAGCGCACTGCCCACGGCGAAGTAAGCCTTGGCCACTTCGGCCGGGTCCTGGCCAGTGACGTCGGACGCTTCGATGATCGGCAGCAGGGTGTACAGGTGCGAGGTACCCGCCACCATACGCGCCAGCAACTCCGGAACACCGGCCGCGACGTAAGCCTGATAACGCGCCTGCCAGTTTTCACGGATTTCGCCGCTCAGCAGTTCGTCCAGCTTCAGGCCCAACTCCTTCAGGTGCGGACCGAAGTGCGCCACGTCACGGGCAGCGTTCTGCTCGTTGCGGCGGGCACGCAGGAACCAGCGGGTAGCACGGCGGCCCAGACGCATCAGCTCGTCCATCAGCTCCAGTTGCACGTCAGCGGAGACCTGGTAGTCCAACGCTTCAATCTGACGGAACCAGTGCGGGAGGTGGAAGATGTCACGCACGATCACGTAGGCGCCGGCCACGTTCGCCGGGCTCATGCCGGTCGACTCTTTGAGTCGTTGAACGAAGGTGATGCCCATGTGGTTGACCAGGTCGTTGGCGATCTGGGTGCTGACGATCTCGCGCTTCAGACGGTGACGACGCATGGCTTCGGAGAACTTGCTGACCAGGGTCGGCGGGAACGCCGTTTCCATGTCGCGGGTCAGGTAATCGTCGTCCGGCACCAGCGAGTTCAGCAGCTGTTCCTTGAGGTCGATCTTGCTGTACGAGATCAGTACCGACAGCTCGGGACGGGTCAGGCCATGGCCTGCCGCAACGCGCTCGTTGATCTGCTCTTCGGTCGGCAGGAACTCGATGGCACGGTCCAGCTTGCCACGGCCTTCCAGATCGCTCATCAGACGCTTGTACTCGGCAATGCGCTCGTAGGCACGACGTGCCGCCAGAGACAGGGCCTGAGTCTGCTTGTAGTTGTTGCCCAACACCAGACCACCGACTTCGTCGGTCATGCTCGCCAGCAACTGGTTGCGTTGCTTGTCGGTCATGTCGCCGGCCTGAACCACTTCGTTCAGCAGGATCTTGATGTTCACTTCGTGGTCGGAGCAGTCCACGCCACCGGCGTTGTCGATGAAGTCGGTGTTGGAACCGCCGCCATTGAGACCGAATTCCACACGACCCAGTTGGGTCATGCCGAGGTTACCGCCCTCGCCCACCACTTTGCAGCGCAGCTCGTTGCCGTTCACGCGCAGCGCGTCGTTGGCCTTGTCGCCCACGTCGGCATGGCTTTCGGTGCTGGCTTTCACATAAGTACCGATACCGCCGTTCCACAGCAGATCCACCGGCGCCTTGAGCAAGGCGTTCAGCAGTTCGGTCGGAGTCAGCTTGTCGGCCTTGATGTCGAAGCGTTCTTTCATCTGCGGCGAAATGGCGATGCTCTTCGCGCTGCGCGAGAAGATACCGCCGCCTTCGGACATGATGCTGGTGTCGTAGTCGGTCCAGGCCGAACGCGGCAGATCGAACATGCGCTGACGCTCGACGAAGCTGGTGGCCGGGTTCGGGTTCGGATCGATGAAGATGTGCATGTGGTTGAAGGCCGCGACCAGTTGCAGCTTGTCGGACATCAACAGGCCGTTACCGAACACGTCACCGGCCATGTCACCCACGCCGACCACGGTGATGCTGTCTTCCTGGACATTGATGTCGCGCTCGCGGAAGTGGCGCTGTACGCCAACCCACGCGCCCTTGGCGGTGATGCCCATTTTCTTGTGGTCGTAACCGGCCGAACCACCGGAGGCGAACGCGTCACCCAGCCAGAAGCCGTAGTCGATGGCGATACCGTTGGCGATGTCGGAGAAGGTTGCAGTGCCCTTGTCCGCGGCCACTACCAGGTACGGGTCATCGTCGTCATGCCGCACGACGTTGGCCGGCGGTACCAGCGCGCCGTCTTTCAGGTTGTCGGTGATGTCCAGCAGACCCGAAATGAAGATGCGGTAGCAGGCGATGCCCTCGGCCGCGATCTCGTCACGGCTGCCGCCCAGTGGCAGACGACGCGGCAGGAAGCCGCCCTTCGCGCCCACCGGCACGATGACCGAGTTTTTCACTTGCTGGGCTTTTACCAGGCCGAGGACTTCGGTACGGAAGTCTTCTTCACGGTCGGACCAGCGCAGACCACCACGAGCGACGTTGCCGAAACGCAGGTGCACGCCTTCGACGCGTGGCGAGTAAACGAAGATTTCGAACTTCGGTACTGGCTTCGGCAGTTCAGGAATCGCGTGCGGATTGAACTTGAAGCTGAAGTACGACTTGTTCTGGCCGTTGGCATCCGTCTGATAGAAGTTGGTGCGCAGGGTGGCTTTGATCAGGTCCAGGTAACGACGCAGGATACGGTCTTCGTTGAGCACCTGAACGTCGTCCAGTGCACTCAGAATCGCTTGTTCCAGACGCTGTTGCTTGTCTTCCAGATCATCGCTGCCCAGCTTGCGCGCCAGGTAGAAACGGGTCTTGAACAACCGGGTCAGCTCGCGAGCGATGTCGGTGTGGTTGTTCAGGGTGCTGGCGATGTAGCCCAGGTCGAAGCCCAGACGGATCTGCTTCAGGTAACGGGCGTAAGCACGCAGCAGCGCCACGTCGCGCCATGGCAGACCGGCGGTCAGCACCAGACGGTTGAACGCATCGTTCTCGGCATCGCCACGCACGATGTGGACGAACGCGTCCTGCAGGGTGTCGTTGAGCTGCTGGATGTCCAGCTCCAGGCCTTCGGCAGCGGTGAACGCGAAGTCGTGAATCCAGAACTCGCGGCCGCTGGTGTGACGCAGACGGTACGGGAATTCACCCAGCACGCGCAGGCCGAGGTTTTCCAGAATCGGCAGCACGTCGGACAGTGCCAGCGGGGTGTCGGCGTGGTACAGCTTGCAATGCAGCTCGCGCTGGCCGGAGGCCTGGCCCAGCGGCTGATAGAAGCTCATCACCAGCGGATTTTTTTCGTTCAGGCTCAGCAGGTGCTGCATGTCGACCACGGCCGAATGCGCCGCGAAACGCTCGCGGTAACCGGCCGGGAAGCCTTTCGGGAAGTCCGCCAGCACGTTGGTGCCGTGGGCTTCGCCGAAGCTCTCGACGGTCAGCGCGGCGTAGTCGTCCTGCCAGCTGCGGCAAGCCTGTACGACTTCTTTTTCCAGCAGCAGCGGGTCGATGTCGAGGCGGTTCTTCGGATCGACGCGCAGGATCAGTTGCACGCGGGCCAGCACGGACTCGGAGAAGAACGTCCAGAACTCGCAGTCGGTGGCCTTCAGGCGCTCCATCAGAACCTGCTGGATCTTCTGGCGCACTTCGGTGGAATAGATGTCGCGCGGCACGTAGGCCAGGCAATAGCAGAAGCGACCGTACGGGTCTTTGCGCAGGAACACGCGGATCTTGTTGCGTTCCTGGATCTGCACGATCGACATCACGGTGCTGAACAGTTCGTCGACCGGGGTCTGGAACAGGTCGTCACGCGGCAGCACTTCGAGCACCTGCGCCAGTTCCTTGCCCAGGTGAGCCTTGGACTGGAAGCCGGAACGGCGTTCGATTTCTTCGACCTTGCGACGGATGAACGGGATGACCCGCACGCTCTCGCCATACACCGAGGAGGTGTACAGGCCCATGAAGCGGTGTTCCTTGATGACTTTGCCGTCGGCGTCGATTTCACGGATCGACACGTAGTCCGGGTAGGCCGGACGGTGCACGCGGCTCGGGTGCGCAGCCTTGGCGAACGACAACAGAGTCGGTTCGCGCAGGTAGTTCACCGCGTAGTCTTCGATGTGACGGTCTTCGTTGGTCAGACCGGTGCGCAGCAGTTTGGTCAGACCGAGGAAGGAATTCTGGTCGTACTCGATATGGCCGCCATCGGCCTGATCGACAACGGTGAACTCTTCGTAGCCGAGGAAGGTGAAGTGGTTGCCCACCAGCCATTCCAGGAAGCTCTTGATTTCGGTCTTTTCGTCGGCATCGACGGCGAATGCGCTGTTATCGAGCTTGGTGAGGATCTCCTGCACCTTGGCCTTCATCGGCTCGAAATCAGCGACCGCGACACGCACTTCACCGAGCACCTGTTCCAGCTCTTTGCTCAGCACATTCAGTTCGGCGGCGTTGGCGCAGCGGTCGATTTCCAGGTACATCAGCGACTCGTGCAGCACGCCTTCGCCGGTGCTGCCCTTTGGCAGGATTTCCAGCAGTTCGCCCTTGCTGCCACGACGCACGCTGAGCACGGTGGTTTGCAGGGTGTGGATGCTGTAGCCGCGACGGTTCAGCTCGGTGCGGACCGAGTCGACCAGAAACGGCAGGTCGTGGTGCAGCACTTCGACCGCGGTGTGGGTCGACTGCCAGCCATGACGCTCGTAATCAGGGTTGTAGACGCGCACTTGCGGTTGCGCGTGATCGAAGCGCTCAAGCAGGCGCCACGCGGAAAGAGTACAGCCAGCGAGGTCGGAGAGGCGACGTTGGGTCAGCTCGTCCAGGGAAATGATGCCGAAGAATTGTTCAGCGAACAGCGCCACTTGTGGCAGTGCCTGTTCACTGATGTGCTGCGCCAGTGCCGCTTGCAGTTGGTGCTGGAAGTCGGCTTTGCTGGCTGCGGTGAAGAACGCCATCTGTGGTACTCCGCTTAAGCTTGTTATTGATGGAAAGCGTCGCGTGCAACACCCCTTTCGGGGCTTGTGTCGCCCTGTTCCTGATTCTCGGGCAGAGGAAACAGGGGGACAGGTGGGTGAAGCTGGACGAGACACTCAGGTCACATTCACCTTCCATTGAATGGGCATCTGCAAAAACGACTGTCGGGGCTGCCGACAATGTCTTTACGGGTGCTCATCCGTTGCGCAGCTTAATGGGTGCGACAATGTGTCTGCTTGCGGTGCTGCGACATATTCGGTCATTGGCACGTAAACAAGGGATCTGGCACCGATAAACACTAGCATTCATGGAGGAAAACGGCGGCTTGAATGCCCGTTTTTACGGTACAGGCGTGCCAGAAATGACCATTGACCTGCGTCGCGTTCACGACACATCCTCTGACACTCTCACATGCAGAAATTCCCGAGGGCTGGCAGAATCGCGCCCAATTGCGACCAACACGCCCGCCGAGGCAGGAATTCCCCCATGCAAATGACCACCGCCCTACTGATCGTCAACCCGTGCGATGACGAAGAAGACAACATGGCCATGCTCTGCTGCCACAGCGACAAGGGCGATATGTTTCTGATGAGCCGTTATCCGGACGAGGATGAACTGGAGATCACCCTGGACGGCGAGCCTTCGACCCTCGACGGGGTGAAAGTCACCCTGAGCAAGACGCTGCTGAAGATCGAGATTGCGGCAGCGGATGCCGATGCGCTGAATGGGGATGATGTGCTGGAGATCAGCTTCAACCCGGATATGGTTGATCTGGATGAGGTTGAAGAAACCCTGAAGAATATTCTGGATGGCACCGGGACCTATATCAGCCAGATTTGATGTCGACTGGACTGGCCCCATCGCGAGCAGGCTCACTCCTACAGTACGGTGCATGACGGCCCATTGTAGGAGTGAGCCTGCTCGCGATAGGGCCGGTACAGGCAACCAATCACTTCCCTTCTACAAAAATCCACCAAATCCCCCGGTCATTTCCCGCACTTTGCGCAAAATGCCGTTAGTCGCCACCCCCCTCGATGGATTAAAGTAACGCCCCCAGCCCCGGCGTTATCCGAACGCCTGCGGCCACCCTTTCCAGGAACAGTCACCGATGGAACATCGTGAAGCGCTGCTAGCGCTGCGAACCTTTCTTTCAACGCAGATTCTCGGCCAGGAAAAACTCATCGAGCGCTTGCTCATCGCCCTGCTCGCCGACGGCCATATGCTGGTCGAGGGCGCTCCGGGTCTGGCCAAGACCAAAGCGATCAAAGAACTCGCCGAGGGCATCGAAGCCCAGTTCCATCGCATCCAGTTCACCCCGGACCTGCTGCCGGCCGACATCACCGGCACCGAGATCTATCGCCCGGAAACCGGCAGTTTCGTGTTCCAGCAAGGGCCGATCTTCCACAACCTGGTGCTGGCGGACGAAATCAACCGTGCCCCGGCCAAGGTGCAATCGGCACTGCTCGAAGCCATGGCCGAACGTCAGGTCAGCGTCGGGCGCAGCACGTACGAGCTGTCGCCGCTGTTCCTGGTGATGGCCACGCAAAACCCGATCGAGCAGGAAGGCACCTATCCGCTGCCGGAAGCGCAGCTCGACCGGTTCCTGATGCACGTCAAAATCGGTTTCCCGGACGCTGCCGTCGAACGCCGCATCCTGCAGCAGGCCCGTGGCGAAGCGCTGAATGGCGAAACCAAACCCGAACGCCGGGTCAGCCAGCAGGCGATCTTCGCCGCGCGCAAGGAAATCCTCGGTCTGTACATGGCCGACGCCGTGGAGGAATACCTGGTGCAACTGGTCATGGCCACGCGCACCCCGGCCAAATTCGACCCGGAAATGGCCGAGTGGATCGCCTATGGCGCCAGCCCGCGCGGCTCCATCGCCCTCGACCGCTGCGCCCGTGCCCACGCCTGGCTGGCCGGTCGCGACTTCGTCAGCCCCGAAGACATTCAGGCGGTGCTGTTCGACGTGTTGCGTCACCGCATCATTCTGTCGTTTGAAGCCGAAGCCGCCGGCATCGATCAGGATCGGGTGGTGCAGCGGATTCTCGACGTCGTAGCCGTCGCTTGACCCCCATGAACACCCCTCTGCCGTCCGAACCGGGCATCCGCATCAGCCTCACCGACCTGATCGAGATGCGTCACCGTGTGCGCGAAGTGCAGCTGTTTTCCACGCCGAGCCAGCGCAGCCCGTTGATCGGCCTGCATCACTCGAAATTCCGTGGCCGTGGGGTCGACTTCGATCAGGTGCGGGTCTATCAGGCCGGCGACGACGTGCGCACCATCGACTGGCGCGTCACGGCGCGCACCCAGGAGCCGCACACCAAGCTGTTCCATGAAGAACGCGAACGGCCGATTTTCATCATGGTCGAGCAAAGCACGCAGTTGTTTTTCGGCTCCGGGCTGATGTTCAAGTCGGTGCTCGCCGCACAAGCGGCAGCGCTGATCGGCTGGGCGGCGCTGGGCCATAACGACCGGGTCGGCGGGTTGGTGTTCGGCGACAACGAGCATTACGAAATCAAGCCGCGCCGCAGCAAGCAGAGCCTGTTGCAGTTGCTCAACCGCCTGGTGAAGGTCAATCAGTCGCTGCACAGTGAACGTGAACCGGACCGCGACGCCCTCGGTGTGGCCCTGCGCCGGGCCCGTGAAGTGTTGCGCCCGGGCAGCCTGGTGATCGTGATCTGCGATGAGCGTGCGCTGTCCGACAGCGCCGAGCAGCAACTGAGCCTGCTGTCGCGCCATTGCGACCTGTTACTGCTGCCGCTGTCCGATCCGCTGGATCACGCGCTGCCCGCCGCCGGTCTGTTGCGATTCGCCGAAAGAGGCGCCCAGCTGGAGCTGGACACGCTGAATTTCGAGCTGCGCCAGACCTATCGCGCGCAGGCAGAAGCCCGCATCGCCCGCTGGGAACTGCTCGCGCAAAAGCTGCGAGTGCTGTTGATGCCGCTGAGCACGCAAAGCGAAATGGTCGAGCAGATGCGTGAGTTCCTCAATCCGCAGCGTCCGGGGAGCGGTCGATGAACGGCCTCGAGCAACTGCAGCCACTGATTTCCCCACCGCCGATCGACTTCTGGCCGCCGGCGCCGGGGTGGTGGCTGCTGATTTTATTGCTGCCGCTGCTCGGGTTCGCCGCGTGGCGCTTGCGTCGGTTCATACCGACCAGAAAGCGCCCGATCGTGCGCGCCGAGCAACCGCTGGACCCGGTGCGCATCGCTGCGCTGGCCGAACTGGCGCAGATGCCCAAACCCTACGACGGCGCACCGGCCGGGGCTTGGCTGCAACAGCTCAACGGCTTGCTCAAGCGTCTGTGCCGCAACCACTACCCCTACAGCCAGAGCCATACGCTCAATGGCCGCAAATGGCTGGCGTTTCTCGACAACCGCTGCCCGGCCGCCGGCCTGACGCGCTGGATGGTGTTGGTCGAAGGCGCCTACAAACCCGAATGCAAACTCGACGACAAAGCCATCGCCGGCCTGACCCAAGCCGTCGAAACCTGGATTCGCAAACATGTTTGAGTTCGCCTGGCCGTGGATTTTTCTGCTGTTGCCGCTGCCGTGGCTGATGCGTCTGGTGCTGCCGGTGGCCGACAGCGGTGAGCCGGCGCTACGCGTGAGTTTTCTGGCCGACCTCGAAGGCCTGGCGCGGCGACGTGCCCGCGCCAACCTGCCGGCATGGCGCCAGCAAGCACCGTTCATGCTGCTGTGGCTGTTGCTGCTGAGCGCCGCCGCTCGCCCGCAATGGCTGGGTGAGCCGTTGCCGATTGCCGCCAGCGGGCGCGATCTGCTGGTGGCGGTGGACGTTTCCGGCTCGATGGATTTCCCCGACATGCAGTGGCAGGACGAAGACGTCAGCCGCTTGTCGCTGGTGCAGCACCTGCTCGGCGATTTCCTTGAAAGCCGCGACGGCGACCGGGTTGGCCTGATCCTGTTCGGCAGTCAGGCGTACCTGCAGGCACCGCTGACCTTCGACCGCCACACCGTGCGCGTCTGGCTCGATGAAGCGCGCATCGGCATCGCCGGCAAGAACACCGCCATTGGCGACGCGATCGGCCTGGCGCTGAAACGCCTGCGCATGCGCCCGGCGCAAAGCCGGGTGCTGATTCTGGTGACCGACGGCGCCAACAACGGCGGCGAAATCGATCCACTGACCGCCGCCAGACTGGCCGCCAGCGAAGGGGTGAAAATCTACCCGATCGGCATCGGCGCCAACCCGCAGGACAGTGGCAGCACTGGCCTGCTCGGGGTCAATCCGAGCCTGGACCTCGACGAACCGGCACTCAAGGCCATCGCGCAGGCCACCGGCGGCCAATACTTCCGCGCCCACGATGGCAAGGAACTGCAAGCGATCAAGGACACCCTCGATCAACTGGAGCCGGTGACCCAGCAACCCACGCAGGCGCGTCCGGCGCAAGCCTTGTATCAGTGGCCGCTGGCGTTTGCTCTGCTGCTGAGCCTGTTGCTGGTCGCCCGCGAATTGTGGCCGGACAACCCGCTGCAACGCCTGTTCACCAAGGAGCTGTATCTGCAAAGTCCGCTGCCTGACTGGCGCGAGCGCCTCAAACGCCTGCGTCTGCGGAGGCGCCGATGATCGCGCTCTGGCCGCACTGGTTCCGCCCCTGGTGGCTGTTGTTGCTGCCACTGCTGGGCTGGCTGCTCTGGCAACTCTGGCATCGGCAGAAACGCGCCGGGCGCTGGCAGATGATTCTGCCGCCGGCGTTTCACTCGACGCTGCTCAGCGGTGGTAACGGACGCGACAGCAAGCTGCCGTGGGTTGCCCTCGGTGTGGCATGGCTGCTGACCCTCGTCGCGCTGCTCGGGCCGAGTTGGGAGCGGGTCGAACAGACCAGCCAGAAACCCGCCGATCCGTTGGTGGTGGTGCTGGAGCTGACCCCGGAAATGCTCGCCACCGATTCACCGCCCACCCGCCTGGAACAGGCCCGGCGCAAGCTGTTCGACCTGTTGCAGGCACGCAGCGATGCGCAGACGGCGATCGTCGTCTACGCCGGCAGCGCGCACACGCTGGTGCCGCTGTCGGATGACCTGGCGACCAGCCGCAATCTGCTCGACGCGCTCAAGCCGTCGCTGATGCCGGAAAGCGGCCACCGCGCCGATCTCGGCGTGAGCAAGGCGCTGGCGTTGCTCAAGCAAGGTGCGCTCGGTCAGGGGCGGATTCTGCTGATCGGTTCCTCGCTGACGGAAGAAGAACGCCAAGGCATTCGCCGCGCCCTGAGCCAGCAATCGGCGCCAATGCTGATGCTCGGCATCGGCACCGCTGAAGGTGCACCGATTGCCCAGGAAGACGGCAGTTTCCTCAAGGACGAACAAGGCGCGATCCGCGTGCCGCAACTCGATAGCCCGAGCCTCGGCGCCTTCCTCGCCAGTGTCGGCGGCGAATACCACCCTGCCCGCCTGGACGAAGGTGATCTCGGCGCCCTCGGCCTGCTCAACGGCCCACGCAGCCTGCGTGACGATGGCCAGACCGTGCGCCTCGACACCTGGGCCGATCAGGGTTACTGGCTGTTGTTGCCGCTGTTGCTGCTGGCTGCCTGCGCCGGGCGGCGTGGCTGGCTGTTCTGTATGCCGCTGCTGTTGTGCCTGCCGCAGCCAAGCTACGCTTTCGACTTCGAAGACCTGTGGCTGCGCCCCGACCAACAGGGCCTGCACCTGCTCAAACAGAAGCGCCCGGGCGAAGCCGCCGAACACTTTGAAGATCATCAGTGGCAAGGGGTGGCGTTGTATGAGGCCGGCGATTACAGTGGCGCCGCTCAGCGTTTCGCCGAAGGCAGCGATGCCCGCGCCCACTACAATCGTGGCAACGCCCTGGCGAAAAGTGGTGAGCTGGAAGCGGCCATCGATGCCTATGAACAGGCGCTGGAACTGCAACCGGACTTGCGCCCGGCACTGACCAACAAGGCCCTGGTGGAGAATCTGCTCAAGCAGAAGAATGCCCCGCCGCCGGCAGAACCGCAGACACCATCGGCCCAACCGAACGTGCCCGGTGATGAACCACCACCGGCGACCGCACCGCCACCGGCAGTCAAAAGCGACACCCCGAGCGAGGCTCAGCCCGGCGAGTCGGCCAGCGAACCGCCGCCGACCACCCCGCCGCAACCGGGGCCTAATGAAGTGCCAGGCAGCGATGAGGCGCAAGAAACGAACAGCGTGCCGACGCTGCGCCCGAACGAGGACAACCTCGAAGGCGAGCAACGTCAGGCTCTGGAACAATGGCTGGGCAAGATCCCCGACGACCCGGGCGAACTGCTGCGACGCAAATTCTGGTACGAACAGCAACAACATCAGGATCAGGAAAATACTCGATGACCCGCTTCACCGCTCTCTTGCTGCCCCTGCTGATCTGCACGGCCATCGCCCAGGCGGCCGAGCTGACGGCCAGCGTGGATCGCAGTCGCCTGAACTCCGGCGAGACGGTCGAGCTCACCCTCGAAACCAGCGATGTCACGCAGTTCGGCAAGCCCGACCTGACCCCGCTGGAGCCGTTGTTCGAGGTGCGCGGCACGCGCCAGGTCAATCAGTTGAACACCCTCAGTGGCGACAACCGCGCCACCACGCGCTGGATCATCACCCTGCTGCCAAAAGAAAACGGCAGCGTGGTCATTCCGCCGCTGCAACTGGGTGACGTGCAAAGCCAGCCGATCACCGTGCAAGTGGTCGAGAGCGACACCCGCGAAGAGAAAAACAACCCGGCCCCGGTGTTCATCGAGGCCAGCCTCGACCAGTCCAGCGTGTATGTGCAGGCGCAGGCGATCCTGACGCTGCGCATTTACCACTCAGTGTCGCTGTACGACGACAGCAACCTGTCCCCGCTGCAAATCGCCGATGCGCGGATCGAGCAACTGGGCGACACGCGCACCTATGAGAAAGACATCAACGGCGTGCGCCATGGCGTGATCGAGATGCGCTATGCGATCTACCCGCAGCACAGCGGTTTGCTGAGCATCGCCGCGCAGACGTTCAGCGCCACGCTGGTCGACACCCAACCGACTCAGGATGCGACCGCACAAGGCCCGAAACCGGGCAAGCTGCTGCGCGTCAGTTCCGCCGAGATTCCGCTGACGGTCAAACCGAAACCGCTGACCTACCCCGCCGATGCGCCGTGGCTGCCCGCACGCAGCCTGAGCCTGAGTGAAAGCTGGAACCCGGAGCCGGAGCACACCCAGGTCGGTGACTCGCTGACCCGCAGCCTGACCCTGAAAGTCGAAGGCCTGGCCAGCTCACAGTTGCCCGCCCTGCCTGCCACCGAAACCAACGGCCTGCGCCGCTACCCGGATCAACCGGTGTTGAGCAACCAGAGCGGCGAGCGCGGCCTGATCGGCAGCCGTGAAGAACGCGAAGCGCTGGTGCCCAGCCGTAGCGGTTCGATCGAGTTGCCGACGGTCGACGTGGTCTGGTGGAACACCTTCGAAGATCACCTGGAACACACCAGCCTGCCGGCGCGCACCCTGCAAGTGGCGAGCAACCCGAGCCTGCAGGTCGACACCCCGGCCGGCACCCTGCAATCGGCCAGCGTCGACAGCGACACCCTGTGGTGGTGGAAACTCAGCACCCTGATCCTCGCCTGCACCACCCTGCTCGGCTTCGGCCTGTGGTGGCGCGCACGCTGGCAACCGGCGATCCTGCGTGCCGCACAAACCGGCCCGAGCCCGCGTACATTGCTGGACGACATCAAACGCGCAAGTCAGGCCAACGATCCGCAAGCGACGCGGCAGGCGCTGGACGCCTGGGCCCGTCAACAACCGGAAACCCTGGCGGACATGGCGGCGCGGTTTGTGCCGTTGTCCGACGCCCTCGACGGCCTCAACGGCGCGCTGTACAGCGAGACCGGCCAACATTGGCAGGGTGAGGATTTGTGGCGGGCAATCCGCACGATTCCGGCGGCCGAACGAGTACAGGATCCGGTGGGTGACAGCGGGCTGCCGCCGCTTTACCCGAAGTAAAAAGCAAAAGATCGCAGCCTGCGGCCGCTCCTGCACGGGACAACCGTATACCCTGTAGGAGCTGCCGCAGGCTGCGATCTTTAAGGCTTTCAGGCAATTACCTTGTCGTCCTCACGTCACTTTCTGCTGCCTCTGTTGCCACTGCCGCCAGGCGTTCCTCACGCATTCCCAAGCCACGGGATAGCGCTGTGGCTTCGTAGAAGATTTTGCCATTGAGTTGGTCCGCCACCGCGTCGCTGTTGCCGCCAGCCGAACCAGGCCCCCAGGTCACGATTTGTCCGCTGGAAGTCAGCGCGGCGATGGCATGGGTGTTGCCATAAAGGGCGCGGACGTTGATCAGTTTGGCCGCAACGGAGTCCGGAATTTTTCCGCCCAATTCAGTGTTCCCCCAAACGACAACGAAGCCGTTGGCGCGCAGTGCGGCAAACGCGGCTCGCGCACATACGATTTGTACGATGTCAGTCAGTGCGGCGACCGGTGCTGGAACTGCCTGGGCTCCCCAACCCACTACGCGACCGCTGCCGAGCAGTGCCACAAATGATCCATAATTGCCTGTCACAGTCCGAATATCCGTCAGCGCGGCGATCGGCGCAGGAACGCTTGCGCCATATGTTTTATTCCCCCAGGCAACCACACTGCCATTGCTGCGTCGTGCGGCAAAGGCTCGCTCGGTACTGATCAGCTCTATGATGTCTCTAAGCACTCCAATCTCTGCAGGCACGACAGCCCCGGACCCGTCGTATCCCCATGCCGCTACCGCACCATTGGCCCGAAGCGCGGCAAAGGAATAAGCGGTAGCGACTATATCGACGATGTCAGTCAAAGCTGCGATTGGCGCAGGCGCATTACCTCCGTAACGCTCGTCCCCCCAAGCCACTACCGAACCATTGGCCCGAAGCGCGGCAAAGGCGTAAATATTGCCAATCACTTTGACGACGTCCTTCAACGCAGCTATCGGCTCTGGAAGTGTTGCACCCAAACCAGGGTTTCCCCACGCCACCAAACTCCCGTCGCGACGCAACGCACTGAACGCATAACCATTGCCGCTTACCGCCACGATATCCCGCAACAGACTGATCGGCTCAGGCACAACACCTCCATCCGTACTCCGCCCCCAAGCCACCGCTCCACCACTGGCCCGACGCGCCGCAAAGGCATAACCGCAGGCACTCAGCGCGACCGCGTCGGCGACGTCAGGCAGCAACGGACCCAGGTCACCCCCACGACCAGCGTGCCCCCACGCCACCAGATTTCCACGATCCGTCCGCGCCGCAATGGCTGCATAATTGGCTGAAGAGGAAGATATAAAGTTACCGTTCCCACACACGTTCATCGGATTGATCACCACCTGATCATCACCGGTCCGCACATGCAGCAGCCGATCCGGCAAGGTGTCACGGAACGTGGTACCGCTGATCTCGCTCTCCTCGCCGTTGTAACGCCACCAGGCCTTGATCGGCTGCCGGGTAGTGGCATCCAGCGCGGTCAACCACGAAGCCCCGCCACCATAAATCTGGTAATTGCCCCGCGACCGCGCGCCCATCACCAGCAAACGGCCCGTCCCCACTGAGGCGAGCACGTCATAAACAGCCACCCGCGAATAGTGGCGGCCACCGGTTTGACGCAACACCGTGCAATCCAGCGAAATATCCCGTCCGATATTTGCCAGTACCACCGACCTGGGCACGGTTATCAGCTTGTCACGCCCCGCTTCCCCGGCCCCCACTCGAAACGGCACAATAGCCGTCCCACCTCCGGCGATGCCGATCCAGCGAACCTCGCCGCTGTCGCCAACGTTCAGACCATACGCCGCTGCAATGCGCACTGTTATGCCAACACCCGGCACCGCGCTTACATCAATCTGATCACCACGCGCACCATCGACAGTAGGCGGATCAAAATCCAGCAACGAATTGCCGACGCGTAACGTCAGGGGGAACGAGTAACCCAGGGTTTTACCGTCACGCAGGATAAAGTAGTCACTGACGACCCGGCGATTGACGTTGTTGGTCACGAACTGTTTTGGCACCGTGAACGGCACTTCCTTGCCTTCGGTTTGCGAAGTCAGCCGGAGCCAGTCACTGGTGCTGCCGTTACTGGCCGAACCGCGCCAACGATAATGCACCTCGTCGCCGAACAACGTTTCAAGGTACGGCACAATCAATTTACAGCCCAGAGGCGGTACGGCTTCCGGGTCGAGCAAGGACGTGCCGGGCACCGCCTCGTCCACGCGCGGCACCTCAAACAGCGGCAGCACCTCGCCCACCTGCATCTCGAATCGCAACGACTCACGTACGTTGCGCGCTGATTCTTCGTCATCGTTGGCAACGGTATAGAACACCGCAACCTTCAACCCGTCGAAACGCTGGATCACCGCACGGGCGACGTTACGCAACACTGGTTCATCATCCGGCACATTGCCGACCGAGCGTGCGTCTTCGTAATACACCGTGCCACCTTCGGGCCGGGTAGCTTCCCAGATCACTGTCAGCAGATCACTGGGGGCACGCCCCGGATACCATCCAACTCGCACGGTGGCCCATTGTTCATCCGGGTCCAGTGTTCCTTCAGGGGCCTCGTCTACCGTAGGTGGCGACAAACGGAAGACCTCCCCCGTCACCGTGATACCAATGCTCTTCGACGGCTGATCAGTCCCGCCCGCTCGCTTCAATACATAGGAAACACTGGCCCGGCCTTTGGCAATGGCGCGCACTTTTTGATTCGGAATGTCGAAGCTGAGCGCGATGCCAACCCGCGTGACCGACAACTCCACGGGGCCGTGATTGATCGTCGCCCCCTCGGCGGTGATGCCTTGCCAGAACAGTGCAACGACATCGTTGAGTCTGAAAGCGCTGCTGGGGGTATTCACCAGAACGGTGACGTCCTCATCGTTCAATACCTCGAGATCGATGACGTCACTCTCCGGATCGGCTTGCACCACGATGGGCGCATCAAGGCGATTGCCTTTCAGATCCACAAGGATTTTGGTTTCCGCCGACCAAGGTGATCGCGGGTCTGGATAATTGCCGCACTCATCAACCACCTGATAGGCCACACTTGTCCCGGCGCTGTCACCTGCCTGCTCAATCATGCTTTGGTCGATGTTCACAACAACCGGGTTGCCAATCGGGTCGTCGATATGACGTTGCTCGACCTCGACGATTTTCTCGACGCTGCCCCACGCCACCTTCACACGATCGTGGATACGCATGAAAAGGTACGGCAGGATCGTGATCAGCACACCGATCGCGGCCTCTTCAGGGCCGACGCCGTGGTCGATGATGCTTTGGGGAATGTGATAGCGAAGGTTCTGGTGACCGGGGGTACCAAGGTCGTCGTCATCACCCCCGGGGCGATCCCGCTTGACCAGTATTCTCAATGGCGGGGTCTCCTCCGGTCCCTGCGTAGGGCGGGTTACTCTGTAGAACACGGGATAATTGTCGCCGTTGCGGATGCCCGCCTCGTCGAGAGTGATTTTGAGTATTTCGTTTTCATCTTCTGTGTCGATGACTTTGCTGTAGACCGAGTCCAGAAAACTGCCCCAGAAAATTTCAAGAACATCGCCATCCTTCATGACCAGCCAAGGCAACACCAGAAGCTCTACACCGCCCTCTACCCCCGCCACCGGTAAACCTCCGTCATAACCTTCAACGGGCCTCCTGAGCTTGCTGATGATCAAGGGCTTGAGTGAATTGATTCCCGGATCAGAAGAAGATGTGCCGAACGCTGTTGTCGATTTCATGAAGGGCGACTCCGCGATGGTAGAAAGCCATCGACCTGATGGTCTGGCGAAACGGATATTCCACCACCCGGTTCCAAACACTAGCTACTGTCAGATCTGACAGTCGCGACAGGCGGCATGCCGCTCTCTGTATCAACATCAACGCGCGCCATTGAGTTTGCCGGTAAACTCCCTCCTCTTTTGCCGCCTTCATTTCATCTGCGGCCATCACCTCCTTAACTGTTGCGGAGTCCACCTTGCGTCTGTTCCACACCTCCGACTGGCACCTTGGGCAAAACCTGCACGGCCAGGAGCGCGATTTCGAGCATGCGTGCTTTCTCGAATGGCTGCTGCGCCAACTGCAACTGGCGCAGCCGGATGTGCTGCTGATTGCCGGGGACATCTTTGACACGGTCAATCCGCCGGTCAAAGCCCAGGAACGCCTCTACGATTTCATCGTCAGCGCCCACGAACAGCAGCCATTGCTGACCATCGTGATGATCGCCGGTAACCACGACTCGGGCTCGCGTATCGAACTGCCGGCGCCGTTGATGCGCCGTTTGCGCACCCATGCGCTGGGCCGGGTGTTGTGGCTGGATGACGGCCAGCTCGACGCCGAGCGTCTGCTGCTGCCACTGCCCAATGCCCAAGGCGAAATCGCTGCGTGGTGTCTGGCGCTGCCGTTCCTGCGCCCGGCGGAAGTGACCGGTGCGCATCTGGGCGACAGCTATTTGCGTGGCATCGGTCAGGTTCACGAATGGCTGATCGAAGCGGCCAACGCCAAGCGTCAGCCGGGTCAGGCGCTGGTTGCCATCAGCCACGCGCACATGGCCGGCGGCTCGGTCTCGGAAGACTCCGAGCGCAGCTTGATCATCGGCAATGCCGAAGCGCTGCCCGCCAGTCTGTTCGGGCCGAGCATCAGTTACGTCGCCCTCGGCCATTTGCACAAGCCGCAGAAGGTCAACGGTGAAGAACGCATTCGCTACAGCGGCTCGCCGATCCCGCTGTCGTTCTCGGAGATCGGCTATCAACACCAGATTCTCGACATCACCCTCGACGGCGAAACCTTGGTCAGCGTCGAACCGAAACTGATCCCGCGCTCAGTCAACCTGCAACGGATCGGCCCGGCACCGCTGGCGGAGATCCTGCTGCAACTGGCCGATCTGCCGAACATCGATCTGCTCGCCGAAACCCAGCGCCAGCCGTGGCTGGAAGTACGCGTGACCCTCGACGAGCCGCAGCCAGACCTGCGCCATCAAGTGGAAAACGCCCTGCAAGGCAAAGCCGTGCGCCTGGTGCGGATCGCCGCCGAGTACGCCGGCAACCGGGGAGCCGATGGCAGTGACGACAGCAGCGCGTTGATCGAACTCGATCAGCTCACCCCGCAGGAACTGTTCAGCCGTGCCTGGCTCGACAACTACGGCAACGAGGTCGATGAACAGACCCTCAAGGACTTCGCCGAACTGCTGCAGGACGTACAGATGGAGGGCGAGCAGCCATGAAGATTCTCGCCATTCGCTTGAAGAACCTCGCCTCGCTGGCCGGTCCGTTCGAGATCGATTTCACCGCCGAACCGCTGGCCAGCGCCGGCCTGTTCGCGATCACCGGGCCGACCGGGGCCGGCAAAAGTACCCTGCTTGATGCCCTGTGCCTGGCGCTGTTCGGCGCCGTACCGCGCCTGAACAACACCGGCCGCGACGCCAAGGTTCCGGACGCTGACGGCGAAATCGCCACCGGTGACCCGCGCACCTTGCTGCGCCGCGGCACCGGCGAAGGTTATGCCGAAGTGGACTTTGTCGGCGTCGATGGCCGCCGTTATCGCGCACGCTGGGAAGCCAACCGCGCCCGGGAAAAGGCCGGCGGCAAGTTGCAGGCCAGCCGCCAGAGCTTGCGCGACATCGATCAGGATCAACTGCTCGCCAGTCAGAAAGGCGAATACAAGACCCAACTCGAAACCGCACTGGGCCTGAACTTCGAACAGTTCACCCGCGCCGTGCTGCTGGCCCAGAGCGAGTTCAGCGCGTTCCTCAAGGCCGACGACAACGACCGTAGCGAACTGCTGGAAAAACTCACCGACACGGCGCTCTACACCCGTCTCGGCCGCCGCGCGTTCGACAAGACCAAAGAGGCCCGCGAAGCGCACAAGCTGCTGCAGGATCAGGCCACCGGCGTCACCCCGCTGGCGCCCGAGGCGCGGGCCGAACTGGACGAACGCTTCAACACCGCTCAGCAACAGCTGAAATTGCAGCAGGCGCAGCTCAAGCAACTGGAACAACAGCACAGCTGGCTCAAGGATTTGCGCCAGTTGCAGGACGCGCAACAAGCCGCTGCCGAGCAACTGCACAGTGCGCAACAGCAGTGGGAAGGTCTGGCCGGCGAACGCCTGAAGCTGACGCGCCTGGAACAACTCGCCCCGCAACGTCACCAGTTCGCACGCAAGTCCGAACTCGATGCGCAACTGACCCCGTTGGCTACACAGATTGCCGCGCACACCCGCCAATACGGCGAACTCGGCGAGCGCCAGACGCAACTGGAACAGGCCCTCGAGTCGGCGAAAGTCGCCCTGAGTGAAGCGCAGCAGCGACACAGCGAAAGCGCCCCGCTGCTGCGTCAGGCATTCGAGGAGCAAAGCACCCTCGCCCGCCTCGCCAAGGACACCGCCCTCAGCGCCGAGGCTCGCCAGTCCGCCGAACAGGCCTGCACGCAAGGCCAGAGCGCCATTCAGGCTTTGCAGGCGAAACAGGCCGAGGTCGCTGAACGTCTGCAGAAAATGGCGGCCGAGCTGGAACAGAGTGCCGATCTGGCGCCGCTGAGCGATGCGTGGAATGCCTACCGCGATCGCCTGCAACAGCTGATGCTGATCGGCAATCGCCTGAACAAGGGCCAGGCCGAACTCGCCAGCCTCGAACAGAACGCGGTGCAAAGCGCCGAGGCGCTGGCCACGCAAAAACAACAACTGGAAGTGCTGTTCAAAGAAGCCGGCGCCGAGCCGGATGCGGTCGCCGAGCAGATCGGTATCCTCGGCAACCTGTTGCAGGACAACCGTAAACAGCTGCGCGCCATTGAAGACATGACCCGGCTCTGGGCCAGTCAGCAAGAGCTGGAAAAACGCGGCGCCGAGCTGCACCAGCGCCTGCTCGACGCGCAACAGGAACGCGAGCGCCTGACCCAGGACGGGGTGAAAACCAAAGCCGAACTGACGGTCGCCGAACAAACCCTCAACGTCACCCGTGAATTGCTTGAACGCCAGCGTCTGGCCCGTAGCGCCAGTGTCGAAGAGCTGCGCGCGCAGTTGCAGGATGATCAGCCGTGTCCGGTCTGCGGCAGCAATGAGCATCCGTATCACCAGCCTGAAGCGTTGCTGCAAAGCCTGGGTCGCCACGATGAAAGTGAGCAGGCCGCGGCGCAGCAAGCGGTGGATCAGCTCAAGGAAAAACTCACCGAGCTGCGCGCCGATGTCGGTGGCGTGATCGCTCGGCAGAAAGAGCTGCTGCAACAGCAAGAACAATTGACCGCCCAGCTCCAGGCACTGGCGCCGAGTCTGCAGGCGCATCCGCTGGCAACGGCGTTGTTCAATCAGGACACCGACAAGCGCGACGCCTGGCTGACCCGACAAACCGATCAGTTGAACCAGAGCATCACTCAGGACGAACAACGCCAGAGCGCCCTGCTCACCCTGCAACAGGATGCCGCACGCCTGACCCAGCAACTGCGCAATGCCGAGACCGCGCATCAGCAAGCGGCGCAGCACCTGAGCAATCAACAACGCGAATTGAGCAGCGACCGTCAGCGCCTCGACGAAGAACTCAGCGCGTTCGCCAGCCTGCTGCCGGCCGACACCCTCGAAGCGTTGCGCGTCGAGCCGGCGGCGACCTTCATGCAGCTTGACCGGCAGATTGCCGAGCGCCTGGCGCTAGTCGATCAGCACAAGGAAGAATTGGCCGAACAGCAGCAACGCCAGCAGACGCTGGAGAAGGAACAGGATCGCCAGCTCAGCCGCGTGCAGCAGCTGCAAAGCGCCGAGCAGCAGTTCAGCGCACTGGCCGAGCAGCAACAGGCCTGCCAGGCGAAACTCGCGCAACTGCTGGGCGAACACAGCAGCGCCGAGCACTGGCAGCAGCAACTGGAACAGGCCGTGGAGCAGGCGCGCAATGCCGAAACCAGCACCGCGCAAGAACTGCAGAACGTGCGCACGCAACTGGTGCAGATTGTTACGGAGTTGAAAGCGCAACAGGAGCGACAGCAGTCCCTGGAAAGCGAAGACCGCGAGCTGACGGGCAAAATCGCCGACTGGCGCGCGCGTCATCCCGAGCTGGATGACGGCGGTCTCGAAGACCTGCTGCGCGTCGATGACGCGCAGGTCAGCGAACTGCGTCAGCGCTTGCAGCACAACGAAAAATCCGTCGAACAGGCCAAGGTGCTGCTGCAGGAACGTGACCAGCGTCTGGCTGATCATCAGGCGCAGCACAACGGCAACCTCGATGCCGAACAACTCGCCAGTGCCCTCGCCGACCTGCAGAACCTGTTCAACCTCAGCGAGCAACAATGCGCCGAATTGCGCGCCGAACAGGCTGAAGACCAGCGTCGGCAGCACGCCAATCAGGCGCTGGCGCAGCAGATCGCCGACGCCTATGCCGAGCATCAGCGCTGGGCGCGGTTGAATGCGTTGATCGGTTCGGCCACCGGCGACACGTTCCGCAAGATCGCTCAGGCCTACAACCTCGACCTGCTGGTGCATCACGCCAACGTGCAGTTGCGCCAGCTGGTCAAACGCTATCGCCTGAAACGCGGCGGCAGCATGCTCGGCCTGCTGGTGATGGACACCGAGATGGGCGACGAACTGCGCTCGGTGCATTCGCTGTCCGGCGGCGAGACGTTCCTGGTGTCGCTGGCCCTGGCACTGGGCCTGGCATCGATGGCGTCGAGCACGCTGAAGATCGAATCGCTGTTCATC
This sequence comes from Pseudomonas sp. MG-9, assembly GCF_018729515.1. NCBI lineage: Bacteria > Pseudomonadati > Pseudomonadota > Gammaproteobacteria > Pseudomonadales > Pseudomonadaceae > Pseudomonas > Pseudomonas sp. MG-9. The sequence goes on along the minus strand of NZ_JAHHZH010000001.1, from coordinate 183,707 downwards.
GACGAAGGCTTCGGCAGCCTCGACCCGGAATTCCTGCAACTGGCCATGGACGCTCTCGACGGCTTGCAGGCACAGGGGCGCAAGGTTGCGGTGATATCCCACGTACAGGAAATGCACGAACGGATTCCGGTACAGATTCAGGTGCAGCGTCAAGGTAATGGCCTGAGCACCCTGGAGGTGAAATGAACACGCTGTACTCGTTCCGCCGCTGCCCGTACGCAATGCGCGCGCGGATGGCCCTGCATTATTCGGGCGTACCAGTGGAGATCGTCGAAGTCAGCCTCAAGGCCAAACCTGCCGAGATGCTGGCGATCTCGCCCAAGGGCACGGTGCCGGTGCTGGATGCCGGTGGCCGGGTGATCGACGAGAGCCTGGAGATCATGCGCTGGGCGTTGGCGCAGCATGATCCGGATGACTGGTTGCTCGACGGCGATTCATTCGGGGCGTTATGGATGGACAAGTTGATTCAGGGCAACGATCAAGTGTTCAAGGTGCACCTGAATCGCTACAAGTACGCCGAGCGCTATCCCGAGCAGCCAATGGAGGACTATCGCGCTGAAGGGGCGCTGTTTTTGCAGAGACTGGAGGAGTTGCTGACGGATCGCGATTACTTGTTGGCCGATCACTTGAGCTTGGCTGACGTGGCGTTACTGCCGTTCGTGCGGCAGTTCGCGCATGTGGATCGCGAGTGGTTTGCGCAGACGCCTTACGTTCGATTGCAGGGGTGGTTGCAGCGCTTGCTCGAATCCGAGCTGTTCACCTCGATCATGAAGAAGTAACCCCGAATTTCTGCCTGCAGAACACCCCTGTGGCGAGGGAGCTTGCTCCCGCTCGGCTGCGCAGCAGTCGCAAACCCTCAGACTCGGTACATCAGACAGACTGGGTTTGCAGGATTCAGGGCTGCTTCGCAACCCAGCGGGAGCAAGCTCCCTCGCCACAATAGTTCGCGGTGTCAGGCGAGCACCTGGCACATGCCGAGTGCCGAGCAATCCACTTCGAAGGGGCCGAGAAAATCGGCCAATACTTTGACCGGCGGATTGCCGGCCATCAGCCCCAGAGAATTGGCCCGTTCGATGTTGTGCGTAATGCTGTGATTGGCCTCTATGGCGCGTGCCAGCGCACCGACCGAACCCTGACCGAAGCCGAGTAAAGCCGCGCCATTGGTCATCAGTGCCAGGCCGGCGATGACCCAGAGTCTGTAGCCTTTCATGCTCCGCCTACCCCTGCGAGTTCCGCCCGATCGACCAGCACGCTGTCTGCGCGGTGTTCGAACTGGATGCCGGGGTGTGCGACCTGAATCGGCGCGTCGACGTTGTGTTGAGTCTGCGCGGCGACGCTGACGAACAACACCAGGACCAGGTAAAGACCGATGGCCAGATAGGCGCCGCGCTTGGCTGAGGTAATGATTGCACTGGCCATGATGTTCTCCGTGGGCATGTTTCAGTGCCGTCAGGATCAATCAAAAAAGCCGCGGTAACCACTCAGGGTTTCCCATAGTAAACATCAACTTCGTTGATTATTTAGCCAGTCTATTTGCGCGGTTTGAGAAACCTATCAGGCCGCGAAAAACACACGCACACGTGTAGGAGCTGCCGAAGGCTGCGATCTTTTGATTTTCAAGATCAAAAGATCGTCCGATCGCGGCCCGAGCCTTCGGCAGCTCCTACAGGGAGTTGTTCGAGCCGGGCATTTCAGTGTTGGGCTTTGTGATCCAGCGCGGCGTAGAAGTTGGCGCTCTGTTGCAGGTATTTCTGGGTGTAGCTCTGGGTGTGGGATTTTTTGCCGGCGATTTCAACGTTGGCACTGGCTGGCAGCGCAACGGTGGCGGAAATGGCGGAAGCGGCAATGACGGAGAAGAGATTGAAGTTCATGGCGGTAACCCTCGTGTTCGGTTGGCTGGCTTGCCCGGTTGGGCCGTGAAGCAAACTTAACGCTCGAGGGTTGATCGCTTGAAATGTTTTGTAGCAGTACCGGATATCAGCGCGATTAATACAAAGAGGCAGGCCCCGTAAACCGGGGCCTGTGGCTTATTGTCGCACGATAAACTTCAGGTCGCTGGGCGCGTCCATCGGCAGTTTTTGCACGGTTTTGCCGAGCAGGCCGGTCTTGGCATCGCGTTCGACGACGACAATTTCGTTGCTCTTCTGGTTGGCGATCAGCAGGAACTTGCCACTCGGATCGAGGCTGAACTCGCGCGGGTGATCACCTTCTACCGAACGTTTTTGCAGCTCTTTGAGTTGGCCGGTGGCCGGATCAATGCTGAACACCAGCAACTGATTGGCGGTGCCACGGTTACTGACGTAGAGGAACTTGCCATCGGCCGATGCATGCAGCGCGGCGGCGGCTTTGTCCGAGGTTGGCTGACCAGCAGCCAGATCGACCAGTTGCGTCTGGGTCAGCACGCCGTCGTTGTAGTCGAACACCGCGACTTGCGCGCTCATTTCCGTGGTCAGCCAGGCATGTTTGCCGTCAGCACTGAACAGCAGATGACGCGGGCCGCTGCCGGCCGGCAAGCTCACCGAAGCGGTTTTTGCCGGGGTCAGCGGCTGGTGCGGATTGGCTTTCGGGTCGAACTGGTAGATGAAGATCTTGTCCGCCCCCAAGTCGTTGGAGAACACGTAGCGGCCATCCGGCGAGGACACCGTCGAATGCACGTGGTTGGACGCCTGACGCTCGGGATTGACCCGGCTCGCCGGGTGCGCGCTCATCTGCACCACCGACTTGAGTTTGCCGTCAGTGTCGACCGGCAGCACCGCGAGGGTGCCACCCGGATCTTCCACCACTGAATAGTTGCTGACGAACAGATGGCTGGCATCGCCGCTCAGGCTTGAATGGGTCGGCTCGTTGCCCAGGCTCTGCACTTGATTGATCAATGTCAGAGTGTGGGTCTTCGGATCGATCGAGTAGCTGCTGACGCGGCCGACCGGATCTTTCTGGCCGGGACCGTTTTCATTGACCACGAACAGCCGACGAGAATCCTTGGACAGGGTCAGCCACGACGGGTTTTCACTCTTCACCACTTGCAGCGGTTTGGCGGCGATCTGGCCGGTGGCACTGTCGAAATTCATTCGATAGATGCCCTGGCTGGTGCCGGCGGTGTAGGAGCCGACCAGCAATTGATAGTTCTCGGCGCTGGCACTGGAAAGGCCCATCGCGCCGACGCTGCCGGCCATCAGCAGCGGCCAGAATTTACGCATGTTCATCGGTTTCGTCCTCGTCATCGCTGCTGCTGACTACGTCGCCAAGGCAGACCAGGCGGTGTTCGCCGGTGGTTTTGGTGTCGCTGGCATAACCAATGATCAACCAGCTCTGCAGGTCTTCATCAAACGTCGCCGCCGCAACCTGAGCCGGGGTGAATTCCCAATGCTTGGCCGCTCGGCCGTCGATGCATTCGATGTGCAGGTTGTCGTCTTCGTCGAGGGCGAATTCGAAGGCATGCAGGCCGTCGATTTCGACCATACCGCAGTGTTCGAGGGCGTTGAGAAGGGTTTGGGCAGTCATGGCAAACAGTCTTTCTAGGGGGGAAAGGGCCAATGATAGCTCATGGAGCCTCGATCCCTCTGTAGGAGCTGCCGAAGGCTGCGATCTTTTGATTCTGTTTTTAAGATCAAGATCAAAAGATCGCAGCCTTCGGCAGCTCCTACAGCGTTAGTGTTTCAGAGGGCGTCGCGTGACGGCTTGCCATCCACCAGCCGCTGGATGCGCAACGGATTGCCATTCTTCAGCGGTTCCGGCAGCAGACTGTCGGGGTAGTTCTGGAAGCACACCGGACGCAGGAACCGATCGATCGCCAGCGTACCCACCGACGTGCCGCGCGCATCCGACGTCGCCGGATACGGCCCGCCATGCACCATCGAATCACACACCTCGACCCCGGTCGGGTAGCCATTGAGCAGGATCCGTCCGACCTTCAGCTCCAGCAACGGCGTCAGTTGCGGGAAGTGTTCGAAGTCCGCCTGCTCGCCGATAATCGTCGCCGTCAGTTGCCCGTGCAGGCCTTGCAACGCCGCGCTGAGCTCGGCCTTGTCCGCCACTTCGACGATCACCGTGGTCGGGCCGAACACTTCTTCCTGCAGCACTTCATCGCCACCGATCAACAGACTGACATCCGCTTTGAACAGTTGTGGCTGCGCCTGATTGCCCTGTTGCGGCTGGCCCGCCAGATGCTCGATGCCAGAATGAGCCAGGAGCTTGTGCAAGCCTTTGCCGTAGCTGCCGAGGGTGCCGGCGTTGAGCATGGTCTGCGCCGGTTGATCGCCGATCAAACCAGCGAGCTGCTGCATGAAGGCGCTGAACTGTGGCGAACGAATACCAATGACCAGTCCGGGATTGGTGCAGAACTGGCCGCAGCCCTGCACCACCGAAGCGGTCAGTTCGCGGGCAATCGATTCCGAACGCACGGCCAGCGCCTGCGGCAGGACGATCACCGGATTGATGCTCGACATCTCGGCGAACACCGGAATCGGTTGCGGCCGCGCCGCTGCCATGTCGCACAACGCCCGACCGCCCTTGAGCGAACCGGTGAAGCCCACCGCTTGAATTGCCGGATGCTTGACCAGCCATTCGCCGACGCCCCCGCCGTAGATCATGTTGAACACACCGGCCGGCATCGCGGTTTTCTCGGCGGCGCGAATCACTGCATCAGCGACCTGTTCCGCGGTTGCCATATGCCCCGAGTGTGCCTTGAACACCACCGGGCAGCCGGCCGCCAGCGCCGCAGCGGTATCGCCGCCGGCGGTGGAAAACGCCAACGGGAAATTGCTCGCACCGAACACCGCCACCGGGCCGAGGCCGATGCGGTATTGACGCAGATCCGGGCGTGGCAGTGGCTGGCGATCCGGCAGCGGCAGGTCGATCCGCGCGCCGTAGAAATCACCGCGCCGCAGGACTTTGGCGAACAGGCGCATCTGCCCGCTGGTGCGCCCGCGCTCCCCCTGAATTCGCCCCGCAGGCAGCGCGGTTTCGCGGCAGACCACGGCAACGAAATCATCGCCCAGTGCATCCAGCTCATCGGCAATCGCGTCGAGAAACTGCGCGCGACGTTCAGCGCTGAGGCTGCGATACGCCGGGTATGCGGCGGCAGCGGCCTGGGCGGCAGCATCGACTTCCTGCTGCGTGGCCTGGATGAACTCGCAAGGCAGGTTTTCACCCGTGGTCGCGTCGACGCTGTGCAGTTTCACATTGCCTGCTGCACTGCGCTGACCGCCGATGTAGTTGTGGCCGAGAATCTGAGTCATGGGAGCTCCTTAAAGGGTGCCGATGCTGTCCGGTTGAAAAGCCGCTGCTGCCGGGGCGATGCCGTTGACCAGCGGTGCGCCGAATTCGGCCTGGCTGATCTCGAACACGTCGCCCGGTTGCGTGCGAATGCCATCGGCGAACGACAGGGTCGCGGTGCCGAAAAAGTGAATGTGTACATCGCCCGGACGCAGGAACTGGCGGTACTTGAAGTGGTGGTATTCGAGGTTGGCGAGGCTGTGACACATGTTGGCCTCGCCGCTGAGGAATTCGTTCTGCCACAGCACTTCGCCGTCGCGCAGGATGCGGCTGCTGCCGGCCAGATGTTGCGGCAGTTCACCGGTGCGCAGTTCCGGGCCGTAGCTGCAACTGCGCAATTTCGAGTGGGCCAGATACAGGTAATTCTTGCGCTCCATGACATGGTCGGAGAACTCGTTACCCACCGCGAAACCGAGGCGATACGGTTTGCCGTCATGGCCGATGACGTAGAGGCCGGCCATTTCCGGTTCCTCGCCGGCGTCCTCGGCGAACGGCGGCAACGCAAACGCCTCGCCCGGGCGCACGACGATGCTGCCGTCGCCCTTGTAGAACCACTCCGGCTGCACGCCCGCCTGCCCCGCCGCCGGTTTGCCGCCCTCCACGCCCCATTTGAAAATGCGCATGGTGTCGGTCATCGCCGCTTCGTCGCCGGCCTGCTGGTGCATTTTGTCTCGCGCCGAGGCGCTGCCCAGGTGCGTCAGGCCGGTGCCGCTGACCAACAGGTGCGCAGGATCGGGATGGTCCAGCGGCGGCAGGATGCGCCGCGTGCTCAGCAGCTCGGCGTAGTCATGGCTGATGCCGAGGCCGAGGGTTTGCACTTGCTGCTCCAGCGAGCCGCCGGCTTCGATGGCGGCCAGGGCCAGGTCACGCACGCTGCGGGCGCCCTGCACTTCGCGGATCAGACCGTTGTCGACCACGCCGACGCGGCGTTCGCCGTTAATCAATTCGAATTGCACCAGATGCATATGTCCTCTCCTGTGTTATTCGCAACACCGCAGCCCCCTGTAGGAGTGAGCCTGCTCGCGATTGCGGTGTATCAGTCGCCATAAATATTGAAGGTGTTGGCCTCATCGCGAGCAGGCTCACTCCTACAAGGGTCGGTGTCTGTCAGCCATTCAGGTTCGGGTGGCGCCACGAGCGCTGGCGGCAAATTGGTCAGCCGGCAGCACGTGCTTGCGCTCCAGCACGCGGTAAACCACACCGGTCAGAATCAAACCGAACACCATCACCCCGCTGAGGAAGTACAACCCTGAACCCAGGTTCCCGGTGTACTCCTTCAGCGCACCGATCACGAACGGCCCGATGTAGCCACCGAGATTGCCCACCGAGTTGATCAAGGCGATCCCCGCCGCCGCACTGGCACCGGCGAAGAACCGCCCCGGCAAGGTCCAGAACACTGCCGTGCAGGAAAACAGCGCGAACGCCACCAGGCACAGCGCCGCCAATTGCGCCACCGGCAACGACAGCCACGCACTGAGGAACAGGCCGATCGCGCCCAGCACATAAAGCACTGCCAGATGCCCGTAGCGATCGTTCATGCGGTCGGAGCTGCGCGGCACGATCAGCAAACCGACGATGCCGAAGATGTACGGCACCGACGAGACGAAACCGGTCACCAGATCGCTGCCGCCGAACTGCTTGATCAGCGTTGGCAACCACAGGCCGAGGCCATAAATGCTCAGGGTCACCGGCAGATAAAACAGCGCCAGCAGCAACACGCGTTTGTCCTTGAGCGCGTGCAGCGGGTTGCCGTGACGGGTCTGGCCGTATTCCTGCAGGTCTTTTTTCAGCTCGCCGCTCAGCCAGTCTTTCTCGGCCTGATCCATCCACTGCACTTGTTGCGGGCCGTCCGGCAACCAGCGCAGTACCGGCCAGGTCAGCAGGATCGCCGGGGTGCCGATGACGATGAACAGCCACTGCCAGCCGTGCAGGCCGAGGATGCCGTCCATGCCCAGCAGCCCGCCCGACACCGGGCCGGTGATCATCATTGCAATCGGTTGGGAGAGGATGAACAGGCCGAGGATCTTGCCGCGATGGCGCACCGGGAACCATTGAGTGATGTAGTACAGAACACCGGGAAAGAACCCCGCCTCCGCCGCGCCGAGCAGAAAGCGCATCACGTAGAAACTGTGCGGGCCCTGGACGAACGCCATGCCGATGGTGATTGCGCCCCAGGTGATCATGATCCGTGCGAACCAGCGCCGTGCGCCGAAGCGTTCGAGCATCAGGTTGCTGGGGATTTCCAGCAGAAAGTAGCCAATGAAAAACAGCCCGGCGCCCAGGCCATAGGCCGCATCACCGATGCCGATGTCGGCGCCCATGTGCAGCTTGGCGAAGCCGACGGCGGAACGATCCACATAGGCGATCAGGTACAGCAGGATCAGGAAGGGAATCAGTTTCAGCGTGATGCGGCGGATAAGCCGCAATTCCTGGCTCATGGGGTCGGTCTCCGATTGTTGTTGTTATAGAACCTCGGGGGACGCCTCTCGCGGAAACCGCCAGGGCCAATCCCTCCGTCGAAAACGACTATATAGTAATACTAATTACCCAACAACACTTCCAAACTGCCGATTTTGAGCTTATGTTTAGCCGTGACTCGCAAACAATAGTCTTACAATAAGAGAACCGATCATGTCTGAGAAGAAACCCACCCTGCGCTCGGCCCAATGGTTTGGCACTGCCGATAAGAACGGCTTCATGTACCGCAGCTGGATGAAGAATCAGGGCATCGCCGACCACCAGTTCCACGGCAAGCCGATCATCGGCATCTGCAACACCTGGTCGGAACTGACCCCGTGCAACGCGCATTTCCGCCAGATCGCGGAGCACGTCAAACGCGGGGTGATCGAGGCCGGTGGCTTTCCGGTGGAATTCCCGGTGTTCTCCAATGGCGAATCGAACCTGCGCCCCACCGCCATGCTCACCCGCAACCTGGCGAGCATGGACGTCGAAGAGGCGATTCGCGGCAACCCGATTGACGGTGTGGTGCTGCTGACTGGCTGCGACAAAACCACCCCGGCGCTGCTGATGGGCGCGGCCAGTTGCGATGTGCCGGCGATCGTCGTCACCGGCGGGCCGATGCTCAACGGCAAGCACAAGGGCAAGGACATCGGTTCCGGCACTGTGGTCTGGCAGCTCAGCGAACAGGTCAAGGCCGGCACCATCACCCTCGATGATTTCCTCGCGGCCGAGGGCGGCATGTCGCGCTCGGCGGGCACCTGCAACACCATGGGCACCGCGTCGACCATGGCCTGCATGGCCGAAGCACTGGGCACATCCTTGCCGCACAACGCGGCGATTCCGGCGGTGGATGCGCGACGTTATGTGTTGGCGCACATGTCCGGCATGCGAGCGGTGGAGATGGTGCGCGAAGACCTGCGTCTGTCGAAGATCCTGACCAAGGAAGCGTTTGAAAACGCCATTCGGGTCAACGCGGCTATCGGCGGTTCGACCAACGCGGTAATCCACTTGAAAGCCATTGCCGGTCGCATCGGTGTCGAGCTGGACCTGGATGACTGGACGCGCATCGGGCGCGGCATGCCGACCATTGTCGACCTGCAACCGTCCGGGCGTTTCCTGATGGAAGAGTTCTATTACGCTGGTGGCCTGCCAGCGGTGCTGCGCCGTCTCGGCGAAGCCAATCTGATCCCCAATCCGAACGCGCTGACCGTCAACGGCAAAACACTGGGCGAGAACACCCAGGACGCGCCGATCTATGGCGAAGACGAAGTGATCCGCACCCTCGACAATCCGATCCGCGCCGACGGCGGCATTTGCGTATTGCGCGGCAATCTGGCGCCGCTGGGGGCCGTGCTCAAGCCGTCCGCTGCCACCCCGGAACTGATGCAGCACCGAGGACGCGCGGTGGTGTTCGAGAACTTCGACATGTACAAGGCGCGGATCAACGACCCTGAGCTGGACGTGGATGCCAACTCGATTCTGGTGATGAAGAACTGCGGACCGAAGGGTTATCCGGGCATGGCCGAAGTCGGCAACATGGGGCTGCCGGCCAAGTTGCTGGCGCAGGGCGTGACCGACATGGTGCGCATTTCCGACGCGCGGATGAGCGGCACCGCATACGGTACCGTTGTCCTGCACGTTGCGCCGGAAGCGGCGGCCGGCGGGCCTTTGGCGGCCGTGCAGGAAGGCGACTGGATCGAACTCGATTGCGCCAGCGGGCGCTTGCATCTGGATATTCCGGACGCCGAACTGGCGGCGCGCATGGCCGATCTGCAGCCACCGCAGCAGTTGCTGGTGGGCGGCTATCGTCAGTTGTACATCGACCATGTGCTGCAGGCGGACCAGGGCTGCGACTTTGACTTCCTGGTCGGTTGCCGAGGTGCGGAAGTTCCACGCCATTCCCACTGACAGCCCAGCTTCCTAGCCTGCATCGGAATGCAATCCCCTGTAGGAGTGAGCCTGCTCGCGATCGCGGTGTGTCAGTTAGCAATCGTTCATCTGACATACCGCTATCGCGAGCAGGCTCACTCCTACATTTGGTTTTGTGTACTGCCTCAAGATTGTCTGGTGCCTGCTATGATGCGCGGCATCTCCATCGCTCAGGATCGCGCCGTTCCCCATGGATTACCGCAAACCTTCCGACCGCAAAAGCATGCACTCGCGCATTGTCCAGGAACTGGGCATGCAGATCGTCTCCGGACGCTTTTTGCCCGACGACAAACTGCCCGCCGAAGCCTTGTTGTGCGAGGAGTACGCGGTCAGCCGGCCGGTGTTGCGCGAAGCCACGCGGGTGTTGGTGGCCAAGGGGCTGGTGTATTCCAGGCCGCGGGTCGGCACGGTGGTCAAGGCGCGCCGTGAATGGCACATGCTCGATCCGGATGTGCTGCACTGGCTGATGCAAAGCAGTCCGCAGAACGAATTCTTCAATGTGCTGACCAGCGTGCGCAGCATCATCGAGCCTGCCGCTGCCGCCCTCGCCGCCCAGCATGCGACCGAGGCCGACATCGCGGCCATCGGCGAAGCCTATCAGCGCATGGAAGCCGCACCGACGCCGGAAGCCTTGCTGCAACCGGATCTGGACTTCCACAGCCGCATCGCCGATGCGACGCACAATGATCTGTTGGCCAATCTGTGCAACATGCTCTCGGTGGCGATTGCCGAGGCGCTGAAGCATTCGAATCAGCGGCCGAATCTGCATGAACTGGCGTTGCCGCGCCACAAGGCGATTCTCACGGCGATCGAGAATCGCGATGCCCTTGGCGCCCGCCACGCGACGCTGGTGCAACTCGATGATGCGCGCAGTGCGTTGAGTGCGGTGCTCGGCACCGAACTCTCCTGAAGCAAAGCCAAAAGATCGCAGCCTCCGGCAGCTCCTACAGAGATTGGGTGCACCCTTGGATTACTGATTTACTTGGCCTCCTGTAGGAGCTGCCGGAGGCTGCGATCTTTTGATCTTGACCTACAAAAAAGCCGCAACCCTAAGGTTGCGGCTTTGTTGTTTCAGGCATCTGGATCAGTGGGAGAACAGCGAATTGCCCTTCTGCCCTGCCATTTTCTCCGGCTTGATCAGGAACTTCGCCAATGCCGGCAGCAGCCACAGCGCACCGAACATGTTCCACAGCAGCATGAAGGTCAGCATCAGGCCCATGTCGGCCTGGAACTTGATCGCCGAAAAGATCCAGGTGCACACGCCGATGGCCAGGCACAGACCGGTGAACAGCACCGCCTTACCGGTGGATTTCAGGGTCTGGTAATAGGCTTCCTGCAACGGCAACCCGGCCCGCAGGAAACTTTCCAGACGGCTGTAGATGTAGATGCCGTAGTCCACGCCGATCCCCACGCCCAGCGCCACCACCGGCAGGGTCGCGACTTTGACGCCGATGCCCATGAACGCCATCAGCGCGTTGCCCAGCACCGAGGTCAGCACCAGCGGCAGGACGATGCACAGGGTCGCCGCCCACGAACGGAAGGTGATCATGCACATCACCGCCACGCAGATGTACACCAGGATCAGGATGGTCAGCTCGGCCTGTTTGATCACCTCGTTGGTGGCCGCCTCGATCCCGGCGTTACCGGCAGCGAGGATGAATTCCAGACCGTCCTTGTTGTTGGCCTTGGCGAATTCCTGCACCGCATGCACTGCACGGTCGAGGGTTTCGGCCTTGTGGTCATTGAGGAAGATCAGCACCGGCGCCAGCGAACAGCTGTTGTTGTACAGGCCGTCGGCACGGGCGATCGAGTTGTTCAGCACATCCGGGTTGCGCGACAGGGTTTCCCATTTCAGGTTGCCCTCGTTCATGCCCTTGATCATCTGCTTGGACACGGTCACCAGCGAGATCGCCGACTGCACGCCCTCGGTGTTCTGCATCTTCCACATCAGCTCATCGATCGGCGCCATCGCTTCGTAGCGCGAGCAGCCTTCGGTGGCGGTCTTGACCATCACCACCAGCACGTCGGAACTGGTGGAGTAGTTGTTGATGATGAAGTTGTTGTCCTTGTTGTAGCGCGAGTCTGGACGCAGTTCCGGCGCGCCTTGGTCGAGGTCACCGATTTTCAGGTTCTGGCTGTACCAGAGGCCGCCACCGAAGGCGATCAGCGCCAGGGCAATCGAGACCGGTGCGACTTTCGGGCTGGCGAAGTTCGACAGCAGGCGCCAGAACGGGTGTTCGCGATTCGCGTCCTTCTTGCTCCGGGCAATCGCGCGCTGGCTGATGCCGGCATAGGAGATTGCCACCGGTAGCAGAATCAGGTTGGTGAACACGATCACCGCCACGCCGATGGAGGCGCCGATCGCCAGTTCGCGGATCACCCCGATGTCGATGATCAGCAGGGTGATGAAGCCCACGGCGTCGGCAAGAATCGCGATCATCCCCGGCAGGAACAGTTGCCGGAACGTGCGCCGCGCCGCGGTCAGGGCGTTGTCCGCCTCACTCGATTGCAGGGCGATGCCGTTGATCTTCTGCACGCCGTGGGAAATTCCGATGGCGAAGATCAGGAACGGCACCAGCATCGAATACGGATCCAGCCCGAAGCCGAAGAAGTGCATCAGCCCCAGTTGCCAGACCACTGCCACCAGTGTCGTGCTCAACACCGCAATGGTGCTGCGCACGCAGTTGGTGAACCACAGCAGCAGGATCAGAGTGATGACGAAAGCGATGCCGAAGAACATCACCACCATCACCAGACCGTCGATCAGGTCACCGACCTTCTTGGCGAAGCCGACGATGTGGATCTTGACGTTGGGGTTCTGCGCTTCGAACTTGTTGCGGATCTTGTCTTCCAGTTCGTGGGAGAACTGGCGATAGTCCAGCGCCAGCAACTTGCCCTGGTCCTGCGGGTCCGGGTAGGACTCCAGCAGCGGGATGTCGACGATGCTCGACTTGAAGTCGTTGGACACCAGCCGCCCGACCTGCCCCGATTTGAGGACGTTGTTGCGCAGCATGTCGAGGCTGTCCTGCGAGCCGTTGTAGCTCTGCGGAATCACTTCACCGCCGGCAAAGCCCTCTTCGGTCACTTCGGTCCAGCGAACGCTCGGACTCCACAGCGATTTGAGGCCGGAGCGGTCGACGCCGGAGATGTAGAACACCTCGTCGTTGATCTGACGCAGAGTCTCCATGTACTCCTTGGAGAAGATGTCGCCGTCTTTGGCTTCCACCGAAATCCGCACGGTGTTGCCCAGGTTCGCCAGATCGTTGCGGTGCTCCATCATCTTCTCGATGAACGGATGCTTGAGCGGGATCATTTTTTCGAAGCTGGTGGACGGCCGGATCAGTGTGGCCTGCCAGAACAGGAAGACGCTGACCACCAGGCAGATCAGGATCACTGCCGGGCGGTTGTTGAAAATCAGACGTTCGAGGAGTGTCGCTTTTTCCTGCTGAGGAGTGATCAAGGAAGTCATAGCCCCGCCTTCTTATTATTGATCTCGGCGCCGTTTGGCTGGGTGGTGTGAACGCCACCCTGCCCGGTCAGAATCAGATTGCCGTCGCCAGCCGCCGTCACCGAGGACAGCGAGATGCGGTCCGGGCGGTTGAAGACGCTGAAGGTTTCGCCGTTGTCGCTGCTGCTGATCACCGAGCCGCCGTTGCCGACGATCACGATCGAGCCGTCCGCGAGCAGGGTCGCGCCGGACAGACCGAACTCCAGCGCACCGCGCGCCGCTTTGAGTTCGACCTGCTGCCAGGTGCTGCCGAAGTCGGTGGAGCGATAGAGGTTGCCGCGCAGGCCGTAGGCCAACAGGGTCTGCGGTTGTGCAGTGCCGATCACGCCGAACAGCGAGCCTTGATACGGGCCCTGGAGTTTTTCCCAGGTTTGGCCCCAGTCCGGGGAGCGGAACATGCTGCCCTGCTCGCCGACGATGAACAGCCCGGCGTCCTTGACCGCCGCGATGGCGTTGAGGTGGAACTGGTCCTGGTTGTCGAGGCGGTCGCTGACGTCCTGCCAGTTTTTGCCGCCATCGGTGGTTTCCAGCAAGGCCCCGTAAGCACCGACGGCGACGCCATGATTGACGTCCTGGAACCAGACGTCGAGCAGCGGCGCTTCGCGCTTGAGGTCTTCGAATTGTTTGCTCCAGGTCAGGCCGCCGTCTTCGCTGGCAAGGATCTGCGCGTCGTGGCCCACGGCCCAGCCGTGTTTGTCATCGACGAAATACACTGCCGTCAGCAGTTGCCGGGTCGGCACCTTGGCCTGGGTCCAGGCCTTGCCCTGGTCATCGGAATAGAGAATATGCCCGCGATCACCGACCGCCACCAACCGGTTACCGGCGTGAACGACATCGAGCATCAGGCTTTTTGCGGCTTTGGCCGACTCGGTGGAATACACCCCGTCGGCTGGCGCTTCGGCGGCCAGCGCGGGTGCCGACATGGCAACACAGCCCAGCAAAGTGAGTGCTGTGGCCAGCAACGCGGTGTTGCGTAACGCCGGCGGGCGGCAACGACTCATAGACCTTCCCCTATTTATTATTGTTAGGCCATTCGGCCTTAGGGCGCCGCAAGGGTGCTCGTGGTGACTGATGGGTCACAAGCATAGCCGTGAAACCCGCAGTCCAGAGCGCCTTGGGAAGCTGGCTCATCCTATCGGGCTTTGGAAACGTCTGACAATCGGCGCCACGTTATCTTTTGTTAACCAAATCGGCCTGCACAAAGCCCTGTAGGAGCTGACGAGTGAAACGAGGCTGCGATCTTTTGATCCTGATCTTTAAAACAAAAATCAAAATCAAAAGATCGCAGCGTTCCGCAGCTCCTACAGAAATATCGCGTGGCATCGAATAACGGGGGGGGGCGGGTGAATGCAGCGCCATTCGCCGGATGTATGCGGCAAATCTTGTGCGGGGGACTTGCACGATCGGTATTATGGTATACCATCAGACGCACAGACACTCTCAATCCCCCCACGGAGCAGCTCATGAGTTTCGAAATTCGCAAGATCGTCAGCTATGTCGAAGAAACCTTCATCGAAGGCGGCAAGGCCACTGACAAGCCGGTGACCATGGTCGGCCTGGCGGTGGTGATGAAGAACCCTTGGGTGGGCAACGGCTTCGTCGAGGATCTGAAACCGCAGATCCGCGCCAACTGTTCCGACCTCGGCGCAATGATGGTCGAACGTCTGGTGGGCATCATCGGCGGCGCCGAGAAGATCGAGGCCTACGGCAAGGCAGCAGTGGTCGGTGCCGACGGCGAGATCGAACACGCCTCGGCGGTGATCCACACCCTGCGCTTCGGCAACCACTATCGCGAAGCGGTCAAGGCCAAGAGCTACCTGAGCTTCACCAACAAACGCGGTGGCCCGGGCACGTCGATTCAGATCCCGATGATGCACAAGGACGACGAAGGCCTGCGTTCGCACTACATCACCCTGGAAATGCAGATCGAAGACGCCCCGCGGGCCGACGAAATCGTTGTGGTGCTCGGTTGCGCCGACGGTGGTCGCCTGCACCCGCGCATCGGCAACCGCTACATCGATCTGGAAGAACTGGCCGCCGAAAAAGCCCAGTAATCACAATAAAAAGGCATTGCAGGAGCGCTCCATGATTCGGCTCACCGCTGAACTCACCCCGGCTGGCACCAGTTACCTGGCGACCGGCCAAGGCCAGCCCGTGGTCTTGATCCACGGCGTGGGCCTGAACAAAGAAATGTGGGGTGGCCAGATCGTTGGCCTCGCCAGCCAGTATCGGGTGATCGCCTACGACATGCTCGGCCACGGCGCCAGCCCGCGACCGGCCAGCGGTACCGCGCTGCTCGGTTACGCCGATCAGTTGCTGGAGCTGCTCGACCACCTGAACCTGCCCCAGGCAGCGGTGATCGGTTTTTCCATGGGCGGGCTGGTGGCGCGGGCGTTTGCCCTGCACTACCCCGAGCGCCTGCAAAGCCTGGTAGTCCTCAACAGCGTGTTCAACCGCAGCGAAGAACAGCGCGCCGGCGTCATTGCCCGCACCGCACAAGCTGCCGAACACGGCCCGGATGCCAACGCCGAAGCGGCGCTGTCGCGCTGGTTCAGCCGTGAATATCAGGCAGCCAACCCGGCGCAGATCGCTGCCATTCGCCAGACCCTGGCCGGTAACGATCCGCAGGGTTACCTGACCACCTACGAACTGTTCGCCACTCAGGACATGTACCGCGCCGATGATCTGGGCAGTATCCAGGCACCGACGCTGATCGCCACCGGCGAACTCGACCCCGGTTCAACCCCGGAAATGGCCGAGCAACTGGCCCGGCGCATCCCCGGTGCGAAGGTTGCGGTGCTGCCCGAGCAACGGCATATGATGCCGGTAGAGTCGCCGCGCCTGGTCAACCAGACGCTGCTGGAATTTCTCGAATTCGCACACTCCCGACAAAATCAAATAAAGGGGATCGTTGCATGACACTCGCACGCTTCCAGATGTGCATCGGCGGAGAATGGGTCGATGCCCTCTGCGGCAAGACCTTCGAAAGCCTCAACCCGGCCACAGCCCTGGCTTGGGCCGAACTGCCGGACGCCGATGAAGCGGACGTCGAACGCGCCGTACAAGCGGCGCAGACCGCCTTCGACAGCCCGGCCTGGCGCGGTCTGACCGCCACCGCGCGCGGCAAACTGTTGCGTCGCCTCGGTGATTTGATTGCGGAAAACAAGGAACAACTGGCGCAGCTGGAAAGCCGTGACAACGGCAAGCTGATCCGCGAAACCCGTGGGCAGGTCAGTTATCTGCCAGAGTTCTTCCACTACACCGCAGGCCTGGCCGACAAGCTTGAAGGCGGCACCCTGCCGCTGGACAAGCCCGACCTGTTCGCCTACACCGTGCACGAAGCCATGGGCGTGGTCGCCGCGATCATTCCGTGGAACAGCCCGCTGTACCTGACCGCGATCAAACTGGCCCCGGCCCTCGCCGCCGGCAACACCATCGTGATCAAGCCGTCCGAGCACGCCTCGGCGACCATTCTTGAACTCGCGCGTCTGGCCCTCGAAGCCGGGATTCCGCCGGGCGTGGTCAACGTCGTCACCGGTTACGGCCCGAGCACCGGCGCGGCCCTCACCCGTCATCCGCTGATCCGCAAAATCGCCTTCACCGGCGGCGCGGCCACGGCCCGGCATGTAGTGCGCAGCAGCGCCGAAAACTTCGCCAAGCTGTCGCTGGAACTGGGCGGCAAGTCGCCGAACATCATCTTCGCCGACGCCGATCTGGACAGCGCGATCAACGGCGCGATTGCCGGGATCTATGCCGCATCGGGTCAGAGCTGCGTGTCCGGCTCGCGGCTGTTGGTGCAGGATGAAATCTACGACGAATTCGTCAACCGACTGGTCGAGCGCGCCCGGCGCATTCGCATCGGCAACCCGCAGGAAGACCACAGTGAAATGGGCCCGATGGCCACCGCGCAGCAACTGGCGGTGGTCGAAGGTCTGGTCGCTGATGCCATCGCTGAAGGCGCGCGTTTGCGCACTGGCGGCAAACGTCCGACAGATCTCGGCGACGGCTGGTTCTACGAGCCGACGCTGTTCGAGTGCGACCGCAATTCGATGAAGATCATGCAGGAAGAAGTCTTCGGCCCGGTGGCTTCGGTGATTCGTTTCAAAGATGAAGCCGAAGCGCTGGCGATCGCCAACGACTCGCAGTTCGGCCTCGCCGCCGGCATCTGGACCCGCGACCTGGGTCGCGCCCATCGTCTGGCGCGCGATGTGCGCTCGGGAATCATCTGGGTCAACACCTACCGCGCGGTGTCAGCGATGGCGCCGATCGGTGGCTTCAAGAACAGTGGCTATGGACGCGAAAGCGGCATCGATTCGGTGCTGGCCTACACCGAACTGAAAACGGTGTGGATCAACCTCTCCCAGGCACCGATGCCTGATCCGTTTGTGATGCGCTAGGAGTCCTGCGACATGATCGAACCCGGCATTTACAAAGACGTCATGAGCTCGTTTCCGTCCGGGGTCACGGTGGTGACCACCCTTGACCCTGCGGGCGGTATCGTCGGCATCACCGCCAGCGCCTTCAGCGCGCTGTCGATTGATCCGGCACTGGTGCTGTTCTGCCCCAACTACGCCTCCGACACCTACCCGGTGCTGCGCGACAGCAAGAAGTTCGCGATCCATTTGCTGTCCGCCGACCAGACCGCCGAGGCCTATGCCTTCGCCGGTAAAGGCAAGGACAAGGCCAAAGACATCGAGTGGCATCTGAGCGAACTCGGTAACCCGATCCTGGCCAAGGCCACGGCGATCATCGAGTGCGAGTTGTGGCGTGAATACGACGGTGGTGACCACGCAATCATCGTCGGCGCGGTGAAGAACCTGATCCTGCCCGAGCAACCGGTGACGCCGATGATCTACCACAAGGGCAAGCTCGGCCCGTTGCCAACCCTGGCCTGACGGATTCACACAAATCCCTGTAGGAGCTGCCGAAGGCTGCGATCTTTTGATCTTGCTCGTGAAAATCAAAGTCAAAAGATCGCAGCCTTCGGCAGCTCCTACGCAAGGGATATGTGTTGTGAGGAGGATTTATGAGTAACGAGAAGTACGAAAAAGGCCTGAAGATCCGCACTCAGGTGCTGGGCGAAGCCTACGTGCAGCGCTCCATCGACAATGCCGACGACTTCACCCGTCCCCTGCAGGAAATGGTCACCGAATACTGCTGGGGCCATGTCTGGGGGCGCGAGGGTTTGTCGCTCAAGGAGCGCAGCATGATCAACCTGGCGATGATCTCGGCGCTCAACCGTCCGCATGAACTCAAGCTGCATGTGCGCGGCGCCTTGCGTAACGGCCTGAGTCGTGAGCAAATACGCGAAATTCTGCTTCAGGTCGGTATTTATTGCGGCGTCCCGGCAGCCGTGGACAGTTTCCGGCTCGCCCGTGAAGCCTTCGCCGAAGCCGACGCCGAGGCCTCAGTCAACCCCTCGGCTGTTTAGATGCCCGTCTGGCATGGACAGCCAACATCAAGAGCGGACCCCATGAAACGCCAGCCACTCGACGACAGCTTCAAGGTCAATCGCAACCCCGTCACCCTGCGCGAAATCGTGCTGGATAAACTGCGTAGCGCGATCATGAATTTCCAGCTCATGCCAGGGGATCGTCTGGTGGAGCGCGATCTGTGCGATCGCCTCGGTGTCAGCCGCACGTCGGTGCGCGAAGCCTTGCGTCACCTCGAATCCGAAGGCCTGGTGGAGTTCGCCGACGCCAAGGGTCCGCGCGTGGCGATCATCACCCTCGCCGATGCGGTCGACATCTATGAGCTGCGCTGTGTACTCGAAGGCCTGATCGTGCAGCTGTTCACCCTGCGCGCCAAGGCCAAGGACATCAAGGCCCTGGAAAAGGCCCTCGACGAGAACCGCAAGGCGCTCAAGGACGGCGAGCTGCAACAGGTGATCGACTCGGTGCAGGGTTTCTACGACGTGCTGCTCGAAGGCTCGGGCAACCATGTCGCGGCCACTCAGCTGCGCCAGTTGCAAGCGCGCATCAGCTACCTGCGGGCGACTTCGGTGTCCCAGGAAAACCGGCGCGGCGCGAGTAACCAGGAAATGGAAAAAATGGTCGAGGCGATCAAGAGCGGCGATCCGCTGGCGGCGCATCAGGCCTGTGTCGATCACGTTCGCGCCGCAGCGGCCGTGGCCCTCGACTACCTCAAGCGCAAACAGGAAGAGACCGGCGCCACGCCGAACATCACCCTGCCCATCGCGCTGAAAGAACCGCGCATAGGTCACTGACATGTTCAGCCCGAGCTTTTGCCCGAAATGCGGTGGCCCTGACCTCGGTCAGCAGGTGCCGCCGGGCGATACGCACGAGCGCCTGATGTGCCGCGGCTGCGGCTACATCCACTACGTCAATCCGAAGATCATCGCCGGCTGCATCATCGAGCAGGACGGCAAATACCTCTTGTGCCAACGGGCGATCCCACCGCGCCCGGGCACCTGGACCCTGCCGGCCGGCTTCATGGAAAGCGGCGAAACCACCGAGCAGGCGGCGCTGCGTGAAGTCTGGGAAGAAAGCGGCGTGCGTGCGGAAATCCTCTCGCCGTACTCGATTTTCAGCGTGCCGAAGATCAGCGAGGTGTACATCATCTTCCGCGCCATCGCGCTGGAGATCACCGGCCAGTTCGGCCCCGAGACCCTGGACTACAAGTTCTTCGCCCCCGAAGACATCCCGTGGGAGCAGATCTACTACCCGGCGATCCGGCAGATCCTCGAGCGTTATATCGAGGAGCGTCAGGCCGGGGTGTATGGGATCTACATGGGCAATGATGACAGCGGGAAGATCCACTTTATCCGCTGACGTCAAGCGCTACCCGACCCCTGTAGGAGCTGCCGAAGGCTGCGATCTTTTGATCCTGTTTTTAAAAGCAAGATCAAAAGATCGCAGCCTTCGGCAGCTCCTACAGGGGTTCTGCATGTCAGAGCGGAGCAATGCCTTCGACGATGATGATCTCCGCCCTCGCCCATTCCTCGCGATAACGTTTCGCTTCCTGATACGCCGCCGAGTGGTAGCACGCCAGTGCCTGCTCGTAGCTTTCGAATTCGATCACCACACTACGCTGAGGGGTAGCCCTGCCTTCCAGCGCTTCGCTGCGCCCGCCTCTGGCCAGAAACTTCGCGCCGTACTCGGTGAACGCCTTCGGCGCGCGCTGGGTGTATTGGCTGTAGTGCTCGGCATCCGCCACATTCACATGGGCAATCCAGTACGCCTTCATAGTGACCTCTTTGTTAATTTTGTATTATGGTATACCAATATTATTTCCAACAAACCCTGAGAGTCCAGCATGGCCTTCAACAGCATCGAAGAAATCATCGAAGATTATCGCCTCGGCAAAATGGTCCTGCTGGTCGATGACGAAGATCGGGAAAACGAAGGCGACCTGCTGCTGGCCGCCGACAGCTGCACACCCGAGGCGATCAGCTTCATGGCCCGCGAAGCACGCGGGTTGATCTGCCTGACGCTGACCGACGAACACTGCCAGCGTCTGGGCCTGGAGCAAATGGTGCCGAGCAATGGCAGCGTGTTCAGCACCGCGTTCACCGTGTCGATTGAAGCGGCGGTCGGCGTGACCACCGGCATTTCGGCAGCTGACCGCGCGCGTACGGTCGCTGCCGCGGTGGCCAAGGACGCCCGCGCCGAAGACCTCGTGCAACCCGGGCACATCTTCCCGCTGCGCGCCAAGGAAGGCGGCGTGCTGACCCGCGCCGGCCACACCGAAGCCGGTTGCGATCTGGCGCGCCTCGCCGGCTTCACCCCCGCCTCGGTGATCGTCGAGGTGATGAACGACGACGGCACCATGGCTCGCCGCCCGGACCTGGAAGTGTTCGCGCGCAAGCACGGGATCAAGATCGGCACCATCGCCGACCTGATCCACTATCGCCTGAGCACCGAGCACACCATCGAACGCATCGGCGAACGTGAGCTGCCGACGGTGCACGGCACGTTCCGCTTGATCACCTTTGAAGACCGCATCGAGGGCGGCGTGCACATGGCGATGGTCATGGGCGATCTGCGCCGCGAAGAGCCGACGCTGGTGCGCGTGCATGTGATTGACCCGCTGCGTGATCTGGTCGGTGCCGAGTACAGCGGCCCGAGCAACTGGACGCTGTGGGCGGCGCTGCAACGGGTCGCGGCTGAAGGCCATGGGGTTGTGGTGGTGTTGGCCAATCACGAGTCGTCGCAAGCGTTGCTGGAGCGTGTGCCGCAATTGACCCAGCCGCCACGGCAGTTCAGCCGCTCGCAATCGCGGATTTATTCGGAGGTGGGCACCGGGGCGCAGATTCTGCAGAACCTGGGGGTGGGCAAGCTGCGCCACCTGGGGCCGCCGCTGAAGTATGCGGGGTTGACCGGGTATGACCTGGAAGTGGTTGAGAGCATTCCGTTCAGCGAATAACCCACACCAAACACAAATCCAAATGTAGGAGTGAGCCTGCTCGCGATAGCGGTGTGACATTCAGCAATGATGTTGACTGATACACCGCTATCGCGAGCAGGCTCACTCCTACAGGTTTTTGCATTTCAAATAGATTCCTCTGAGCTCACAAAAACCAGCTTCGCCAGATAACCGGTAAGGCAAAGTGCTTGCACAAAGTTTGGAATACCATAATATGATATTCCATAGACCGGGCGACCTGAAAAACCGTCCAGCTACTGCTCCCGACAGGCGGGCAACAACGCAAGCCCGCTCAAAAACACAACAATGAGGGCGTAAAAATGGTGTTGAACAAAGCTGCAACCGCAATCCTTTTTGCGGGACTGCTGAGCGTGACCGGCCAGGCTGCAATGGCCGCCGAAAGCGTGAACTTCGTCAGCTGGGGCGGTAGCACCCAGGATGCGCAGAAACAGGCCTGGGCCGATCCGTTCAGCAAGGCCAGCGGCATCACCGTGGTGCAGGACGGTCCGACCGACTACGGCAAACTCAAGGCCATGGTCGAGAGCGGCAACGTGCAGTGGGACGTGGTCGATGTCGAAGCCGATTTCGCCTTGCGTGCCGCTGCTGAAGGTCTGCTCGAACCCCTCGATTTCAAAGTCATCCAGCGCGACAAGATCGACCCGCGTTTCGTCAGCGATTACGGCGTTGGCTCGTTCTTCTTCTCCTTCGTTCTCGGCTACAACGAGGGCAAACTCGGCGCCAACAAGCCGCAGGACTGGAGCGCCCTGTTCGACACCAAGACCTACCCCGGCAAACGCGCCCTGTACAAATGGCCTAGCCCCGGCGTGCTCGAACTGGCGCTGCTGGCCGATGGCGTACCTGCCGACAAGCTCTACCCGCTGGACCTGGATCGCGCCTTCAAAAAACTCGACACCATCAAGAAAGACATCGTCTGGTGGGGCGGCGGCGCGCAGTCGCAGCAACTGCTGGCGTCCGGTGAAGCGAGCATGGGTCAGTTCTGGAACGGTCGCATTCACGCCCTGCAGGAAGACGGCGCACCGGTGGGTGTGAGCTGGAAGCAGAACCTGGTCATGGCCGACATTCTGGTGATTCCAAAAGGCTCGAAAAACAAGGACGCGGCGATGAAGTTCCTGGCCAACGCCAGCAGTGCCAAAGGCCAGGCCGACTTCTCCAACCTGACCGCCTACGCCCCGGTCAACGTCGACAGCGTGGCGCGCCTGGACTCGGTGCTGGCCCCGAACCTGCCGACTGCCTACGCTAAGGATCAGATCACTCTTGATTTCGCGTACTGGGCCAAGAACGGTCAAGCCATCGCGACACGGTGGAACGAATGGCTGGTCAAATGAAAATGGCGGCCACTGCGTCCCGTCCCTCCACTGCCACCGGGAGCGCCGCGAGCGCTGCCGGTCCGGCCCTCGGCAAGGCCAGTGCAATGGCGCAAGCCCCGTCCTTCAAGCAACGCTGGCGTGGCGCCGGCAACCTCCTGCCGGCGCTGCTGTTCCTCGGCCTGTTCTTTCTCGCGCCGTTGATTGGCCTGCTGTTGCGCGGTGTGCTGGAACCAACCCCGGGCCTTGGCAACTATGAACAACTGTTCGCCAACTCGGCCTACGCGCGGGTGCTGCTCAACACCTTCTCGGTGGCCGGGCTGGTGACGCTGTTCAGCCTGCTGCTGGGCTTTCCTTTGGCCTGGGCGATCACGTTGGTGCCACGCGGCTGGGGGCGCTGGATCCTCAACATCGTGCTGTTGTCGATGTGGACCAGCCTGCTCGCCCGCACCTATTCGTGGCTGGTGCTGCTGCAAGCCTCGGGGGTGATCAACAAGGCGCTCATGGCCATGGGCATCATCGATCAGCCGCTGGAAATGGTGCACAACCTGACCGGCGTGGTGATCGGCATGAGCTACATCATGATCCCGTTCATCGTCCTGCCGTTGCAGGCGACCATGCAGGCCATCGACCCGATGATCCTGCAGGCCGGCTCGATCTGCGGTGCCAGCCCGTGGACCAACTTCTTCCGGGTGTTCCTGCCGCTGTGCCGGCCGGGTCTGGCGTCCGGCGGGTTGATGGTGTTCGTGATGTCGCTCGGTTACTACGTCACCCCGGCGCTGCTCGGCGGGGCGCAGAACATGATGCTGCCGGAGTTCATCATTCAGCAGGTGCAATCGTTCCTCAACTGGGGCCTGGCCAGTGCCGGCGCCGCATTGCTGATCGCGATCACCCTGGTGCTGTTCTACTTCTACCTGAAGCTTCAGCCGGAATCCCCGGTTGGCGCCAGCAACGCGAGGTAAGCCGAGATGCTCCTGACTCCCAATGCCATGAGCCGCCGGATGCGTTTCGGCCTCTATGCCACCACCGGGCTGATCGGTCTGTTCCTGCTGTTGCCGATCGTGTTCATCGTTCTGCTGTCGTTCGGTTCGTCGCAATGGCTGGTATTCCCGCCGCCGGGCTGGACGTTGAAATGGTACGGTCAGTTCTTCTCCAACGCCGACTGGATGAACGCCGCCGCGGCCAGCCTCAAGGTCGCCGTGCTGACCACTATCTGCGCCGTGGCCCTCGGTTTGCCGACCGCGTTTGCGCTGGTACGTGGGCGTTTCCCTGGTCGGGAAATGCTCTACGGCCTGTTCACCCTGCCGATGATCGTGCCGCTGGTGATCATCGCCGTGGCGGTGTACGCGCTGTTTCTCAAGCTCGGTTACACCGGGACCATGTTCGCCTTCGTGGTCAGCCATGTGATCGTCGCGCTGCCGTTCACCATCATCTCGATCATCAACTCGCTGAAGCTGTTCGATCAGTCGATTGAAGACGCGGCGGTGATCTGCGGCGCCTCACGCCTGCAAGCGGTGTTCAAGGTGACCTTCCCGGCGATCCGTCCGGGCATGGTCGCCGGCGCCCTCTTCGCCTTCCTCGTTTCATGGGACGAAGTGGTGCTCAGCGTGATGATGGCAAGTCCCACCCTGCAAACCCTTCCCGTGAAAATGTGGACCACCCTGCGCCAGGACCTGACACCGGTGATCGCCGTCGCTTCGACGCTGCTGATCGGCCTGTCGGTATTGGTCATGGTGATCGCCGCCGCGCTGCGCCGGCGCAACGAAATCAGCGCCTGAGCGCCCAGGAGTACGACATGAGTGCCGTGATCAAAGACGCCTCCCAGCAGACCGACAAACCCCTGGTCAGCCTGCGCAACCTGAACAAGCACTACGGCGACTTTGCCGCCGTCGACAACATCTCGCTGGATATCAAGGACGGCGAGTTCCTGACCTTTCTCGGCTCCAGCGGTTCGGGCAAAAGCACCACGCTGTCGATGCTTGCCGGGTTCGAAACGCCGAGCAGCGGCGAGATCCTCGTCAACGGCCAGTCGCTGGTCAACGTGCCACCGCACAAGCGCGACATCGGCATGGTGTTCCAGCGTTACTCGCTGTTCCCGCACCTGTCGGTGCGCGACAACATCGCCTTCCCGCTGGCGATCCGCAAACTCGCTGCCGCCGAACGTGACAAGCGTGTCGATGCGATGTTGAAACTGGTGCAGCTTGAGCAATTCGCTCATCGCCGCCCTTCGCAACTGTCCGGCGGTCAGCAGCAACGGGTCGCCATCGCCCGGGCGCTGGTCTATGAACCGCGCATTCTGTTGATGGACGAACCGCTCGGTGCACTGGACAAGAAACTGCGTGAGGATCTGCAGGATGAACTGCGCCAGCTGCATCGGCGTCTGGGCATCACCATCGTCTACGTGACCCACGATCAGGAAGAAGCCATGCGCCTGTCACAGCGCATCGCGATTTTCAGTCACGGCAAGATTGTCGGCCTGGGCAGCGGGTATGACCTGTACCAAAACCCGCCGAATGCGTTTGTCGCCTCGTTCCTCGGCAACTCGAACTTCCTCAAGCTCAAGGCGCAGGGGAATGCGGCGGCGAGTTTCGAGGGGCAGTCGCTGTCGATACGCCTGACCGCCGGATTGCACACCGATCAGGATGTGCTGCTGATGGTGCGCCCGGAGAAAGCCCTGGCGCTGAGCGTGCAGCAGGCCAGCGATGAGCCGTTGGCAGCGGGTTGGAATGAGGTGTCGGCGAAGGTCGTCGAGGTGTTGTTTCTGGGCGAGAGCCAGACCTGCAGCGTGGTCACGTCGGGCGGGACTTCGATGACGGTGAAGGCGTTGTCGGCGGCGGGCATGCCGCTCAAGGCTGGGGATTCGGTGCGGGTGCGCTGGGCCACGGCGGATGCCTGCGTGTACACCGAGTGGACCGAAAGCGACCTCAACAAAGCGGCCGGCGCCCACTGATATTTCCCTGACACCAGATCCCCCTGTAGGAGTGAGCCTGCTCGCGATAGCGGACTGACATTCAACATAGTTGTTGTCTGGCACACCGTTATCGCGAGCAGGCTCACTCCTACAAGGAAACTGTCTATCACCCTCGGGTCACACAGCGTCGGGCTGCGGTGGCCCTTTTTTCAGACGATGGGCGCGAAACCTTCAACTTCGTCCGGCCACGCCGTGAGGATTTCGAAACCCGTCTCGGTCACCGCCACCATGTGCTCCCACTGCGCCGACAACGAGCCATCCTTGGTCAGCACGGTCCAGCCGTCCGGCATATTCTTCACATGGCGCTTGCCGGCATTGAGCATCGGTTCGACGGTGAAGATCATCCCCGCCTTGAGCTTCATGCCCTGATTCGGAAAACCGTAATGCAGGATCTGCGGTTCATCGTGATAGACCTTGCCAATGCCGTGGCCGCAATACTCGCGCACCACGCTGAAACCTTCCTTCTCCGCCAGGCTCTGGATCGCATGGCCGATATCGCCCAGCGTCGCGCCCGGGCGCACCAGACGGATGCCGGCGCACATGGCGTCGTAGGTGGTCTTGATCAGGTGCTGCGCCTCAGGGGTCGCCTCGCCGACCACGTACATGCGACTGGTGTCGCCGAACCAGCCGTCCTTGATCACCGCGATGTCGAGGTTGACGATATCGCCGTCCTTCAACGGTGTGCCCGAAGGAATGCCGTGGCACACCACGTCGTTGACCGAGGCGCAGACGGTTTTCGGGAAGCCGTGATAACCGACGTTGGCTGGAATCGCCTTCTGCACGTTGACGATGTAGTCGTTGCACAGGCGATCCAACTCATCGGTGGTCACGCCGGCCTTCACATGCGGCACCAGCATCGCCAGGACTTCAGCGGCGAGTTTGCCGGCAGCACGCGACTGAGCGATTTCGGCGGGGGTGTTGATCTTGATCTGGTTTCTCATGCGCTGACGGCTTCCTGAGTCAGTTGATGCAGATCCAGCCCGCCGTTCTGTTCGGCGCGGATCAGCAAGCGGCAAATGGCGCTGTGGTCGAGGTTGGGGTGCAGTTCGGCGAGCATGCCGATGCGCATCCAGTGCTCGGCCTGCGCGTTGATCGAGCGGCTGAGCGCGTTGCTGGAGATGCGCAGGTTTTCGTGCATGTCTTCTGAAATCTTTACGATGCCCATATCCGAATCCGATACGAAGTGTATATGGATCGTATATTAGCCAACTCTCATGGAAAATTGCAAACCAACCCTGTAGGAGCTGCCGCAGGCTCGGGGCGCGATCGGACGATCTTTTGATCTTGCTTTTGTTTATAAAAACCAAAGTCAAAAGATCGCAGCCTGCGGCAGCTCCTACAGGGTTTTGTGTTGGTTTTGAGGGGGCACGTGCAGAATTTCAGGCAAAAAAAAGCTGCCAAAAGAGGCAGCAAAAACTTTAAGAACACGCGATGTATTGGGTTGAGCATAGACGCCGGAACATGACAGCGTCATGACAGCCGCACATTCATTGAACCGCCCCTGCCCCGTCATCAGGCTGTCATCAAGTCAGCGGCAGAATCCTCGCAAACCGTCTTGAGCCTTCGACGGACGTTTTGCAAGGATTCCCATGAAAGAAGACGCCTCGCTGTTTGCCGCCATCGACCTGGGTTCGAATGCGTTTCGCATGATGATCGGCCAGTCGGTACGCAGCCGAAAAGGCTTCATGATTCAGGAGGTCAAAACCTTGCGTGAGCCGGTGCGGCTGGCCGAGGGATTCGACGGCGGCGCGCTGGATGCAATGGCTCTGGATCGTGGCTGGCAGGCGCTGGCGCGCTTCGGCAAGAAACTGCGCGGGTTCGAGGCCGGCAAGGTTCGCGCGGTGGCGACCAGCGCCGTGCGCGAGGCCGACAATGCGCAGTTGTTTCTGGACAGCGCCGAACGCCATCTGGGCTTTCGCATCGACGTCATCTCCGGCCATGAAGAGGCGCGCCTGGTGTACGCCGGCGTCGCCCATTCGCTGCCAAGCGCGCAAGACCTGCGACTGGTGGTCGACATCGGCGGCGGCTCCACCGAACTGATTCTCGGCCAGGGCGCGCAACCGCTGCTCACCGAAAGCATCGCCATCGGCAGCGGCACCCTTGGCGCACGCTATTTCCCCGACGGGCGTATCGCTCCCGGTGCGCTGCAAGAAGCCGAGCGCGTCGCCATCCTGCAATTCGAAAAAGTCGCCCGCCGCTACCGCGCGCAGGGCTGGCAACAGACCATTGGTTCATCGGGCACTGCGCGCATGCTGGCGAAAGTGCTCAAGGCCAATCGCTTGAATGACTTGGGCCAGGACGGCATTACCTATGGCGGACTGTTGCGCCTGTCGCTCCTGCTGCTGAAAGTGAAGAACGTTCAGCAATTGAAACTGGCCGGCTTGCAGCCGCATCGCCAGAGCATCCTCCCGGGTGGGCTGGTGCTGATGCTGGCGGCGTTCAAGGTGTTCGGCATTTCACAGATGGCCCCGTCGGAACCGGGTTTGCGCCTCGGTGTGCTGCACGGTTTGATGAGTCGTCACTGACACTAACAAAACCCATTGTGGGAGCGAGCTTGCTCGCGAAAGCGGAGCGTCAGTCAATATTTGGCTGATGCACCGCCTTCGCGAGCAAGCTCGCTCCCACAGGGTTTTGGTTGTCTCCTCAGGCCAGTTCTTTGCGCAACTGGCGAGCCGCCGTGACCATGTGCACCAGCGCCGCTTCAGTCTCCGGCCAGCCACGGGTTTTCAAGCCGCAGTCCGGGTTGACCCACAACCGCTCTGGCGGAATACGCTGGGCAGCCTTGCGCAGCAAGTTGGCCATTTCCGATGCATCCGGCACTCGCGGCGAGTGAATGTCGTAGACGCCCGGGCCGATCTCGTTCGGATAGGCGAAAGCTTCGAAAGCGTCGAGCAGTTCCATGTCCGAGCGCGAGGTTTCGATGGTGATCACGTCGGCGTCCATCGCCGCGATGGACTCGATCACATCGTTGAACTCGCTGTAGCACATGTGGGTGTGGATCTGGGTTTCGTCACGCACACCCGACGCGCACAAACGGAACACTTCGGTGGCCCAGTCCAGATAATGCTGCCACTGCGCCCGGCGCAACGGCAGGCCTTCGCGGAACGCGGCTTCGTCGATCTGCACGATCTTGATCCCGACGGCTTCCAGATCCACCACTTCATCACGGATCGCCAGCGCCAGTTGCCGCGCCTGCACCTCGCGGGACACGTCTTCGCGGGGGAACGACCACATCAGCATGGTCACAGGTCCCGTCAACATGCCTTTCATGACTTTGTCGGTCAGGCCCTGGGCGTAGCGGATCCACTGCACGGTCATGGCCTTCGGACGGCTCAGGTCACCGAAGATCACCGCCGGTTTCACGCAGCGTGAACCGTAGCTCTGCACCCAGCCAAAACGGGTGAACACGTAGCCGTCCAGTTGCTCGGCAAAGTACTCGACCATGTCGTTGCGCTCGGCTTCCCCGTGCACCAGCACATCGAGGCCCAGTTGCTCCTGGATCTCCACCGCGTGGCGGATCTCGCTGTACATGGCTTCGGTGTATTCGGCTTCGCTGAGCTTGCCTTGCTTGAATGACTGGCGCGCCAGACGAATCGACGCGGTCTGCGGAAACGAACCGATGGTAGTGGTCGGGAACAGCGGCAGGTCGAGGCCGGCGCGTTGTTTGCCAATGCGCTGGCTAAACGGCGATTGGCGCTGGCTGTCCTGCGCCGTAATGGCCGCAACACGGGCCTGCACGGCGGGTTTGTGAATACGTGGCGAGGCGGCGCGACTGGTCTGTACCGAGCGGCTTTGGGTCAAGGCCCGCAGCACTTTCGGCGCTTCCGGCTCGTTAACGGCCTGGGCCAGCAGCGCGACTTCCTCGCACTTCTGCACGGCAAACGCCAGCCAGCTTTTCAGCTCGGCATCGAGTTGGTCTTCGCGGCTCAGGTCCACCGGGCTGTGCAACAGCGAGCACGATGGCGCGACCCACAGGCGATCACCCAGGCGCTCATGCGCATGCTGCAACGTCGCGAGCGCGTTCTCCAGATCGCAGCGCCAGACGTTACGGCCATTGACCAGGCCCAGTGACAACACCTTGTACGCCGGCAAACGATCAAGGATGGTCGGGTACTGTTCCGGGGCGCGCACCAGGTCGATGTGCAAACCGTCGACCGGCAGATTGGCGGCCAGGCCGAGGTTTTCTTCCAGGCCACCGAAGTAGGTGGCGAGGAGTTTTTTCAGCGGGTCACGCTGGATCTGGTTGTAGGCACGCTCGAATGCGTTCTTCCAGTCCTGCGGCAGATCGAGCACCAGAATCGGCTCGTCGATCTGCACCCACTCCACGCCGAGCGCAGCAAGGCGCGCGAAGATCTGGCCATACAGCGGCAGCAGGCGATCGAGCAGCTCAAGCTTGTCGAACTCGCCGCCCTTGGCCTTGCCCAGCCACAGGTACGTCAGCGGGCCGAGCACCACCGGTTTGACGGTGTGGCCCAGGGCACGGGCCTCTTCGACTTCTTCGAACAACTGCTCCCAGCCGAGCTGGAACTGTTGATCGGCACTGAATTCCGGGACCAGGTAGTGGTAATTGGTGTCGAACCACTTGGTCATCTCTTGGGCGTGGGCACCGCCGCAGCAGCTGTCGCTGACGCCCCGGGCCATGCCGAACAGGGTCTGCAGGGTGGCTTTGCCGTCGTGCGGACGGAAGCGCTCGGGGATCACCCCGAACATCAGCGAGTGGGTCAGCACCTGGTCGTACCAGGCAAAGTCGCCCACCGCCAGCAGCTCGATACCGGCATTCTTCTGCAAGTCCCAATGGGCCTTGCGCAATTCACGACCGACCTCACGCAGGCCGGCCTCGTTCAGTTCTCCTTTCCAGAACGCCTCTTGCGCTTTTTTCAGTTCGCGGTCGCGACCGATACGCGGAAATCCGAGGGAATGGGCCAGTGCCATGACAAACAACTCCAATGTCTTGTTGATGGCGACCATTGTCGAGATCAAGCGCTAGTGAGACAAACTCATTTTAATC
Organism: Pseudomonas sp. MG-9; assembly: GCF_018729515.1. Taxonomy (NCBI): domain Bacteria; kingdom Pseudomonadati; phylum Pseudomonadota; class Gammaproteobacteria; order Pseudomonadales; family Pseudomonadaceae; genus Pseudomonas; species Pseudomonas sp. MG-9. The sequence goes on along the minus strand of NZ_JAHHZH010000001.1, from coordinate 152,847 downwards.
TTGATGACCACAAGTTTCCCTCATGATCGGATGAGCTGAAGATGATCCCGCCGGCCTGTTTTCCCAGCAGGATATTCATTCCCGGATCAAGCCGTTGGTGACGTCTACGACGCCCTTTGAATACTCAATGGCGCCTCGATATAAACACGCCCGATCCGCCCCTTGCGGGCGGCGATTTTGTTCTATGGTTAGATCGAACTGGCTGAATTGACGGCCGACTAAAGGTTGCGACAGACCCTGTGTGAGCCTATGTTGCTCGCGAGCTTTTCCCCGCGAATGGAACGCGATCAACACCACGAAGAGGTGAAGAAATGTCAAAGGAATCACGCCCTGCCGTACTTGGGCTGATCGGCAATACTCCGCTGGTTCAAGTCACTCGTTTCGATACTGGCCCGTGCACACTGTTTCTCAAACTGGAGTCGCAAAACCCCGGAGGCTCGATCAAAGACCGCATCGGTCTGGCCATGATCGACGCGGCTGAACGCGATGGGCGCCTGCAACCGGGCGGCACCATCGTCGAAGCCACCGCCGGCAACACCGGCCTGGGTCTGGCGCTGGTCGGCCGCGCCAAGGGCTACCGCGTGGTGCTGGTGGTGCCGGACAAAATGTCCACCGAGAAAGTCCTGCACTTGAAAGCCATGGGCGCCGAAGTGCACATCACCCGCTCGGATGTCGGCAAGGGCCACCCCGAGTATTACCAGGACGTCGCCGCACGTTTGGCGAAAGACATCCCCGGCGCCTTCTTCGCCGACCAGTTCAACAACCCCGCCAACCCGCTCGCCCACGAATGCAGCACCGCGCCGGAAATCTGGGCGCAGACCGAGCATGACCTGGATGCGATCGTGGTCGGCGTTGGGTCCGCCGGCACCCTGACCGGGCTGAGCCGCTTCTTCAAACGCGTACAGCCGGATCTGGAAATGGTCCTGGCCGATCCGGTCGGTTCGGTGATGGCGCAATACAGCCGTGACGGCAGCCTGCCCAAGCCCGGTTCATGGGCGGTGGAAGGCATCGGTGAAGATTTCATTCCGTCGATCACCGACCTGTCCAGCGTGCGTCACGCCTATTCGATCAGCGATGAAGAAAGCTTCGATCACGCCCGTCAGTTGCTCAAGGCCGAAGGCATTCTCGGTGGCTCGTCCACCGGCACCCTGCTGGCTGCCGCGCTGCGTTATTGCCGCGAACAGACCGAGCCGAAACGCGTGGTCAGCTTCGTCTGCGACACCGGCACGCGCTACCTGTCGAAGGTTTATAACGACCAGTGGATGACCGATCAGGGCCTGTTGCAACGCAAGGGTTATGGCGACCTGCGCGACCTCATCGCCCGCCGTTTCGAGGACGGCCGGGTGATCAGCGTCGGCCCCGGCGACACCCTGCTGACCGCGTTCCAGCGCATGCGTCTGGCAGATGTCTCGCAGCTGCCGGTGCTGGTTGAAGGCAAGCAACTGGTCGGCGTGATCGACGAATCGGACATCCTGCTGGCAGTACACGAAGACGCCGCACGCTTCAGTCAATCGGTCTCCAGCGTCATGACCGACAAACTGCAAACCCTCGCGCCCGGCGCCGACCTCGCCGAACTGGAATCGGTGCTCAGTCGCGGCCTCGTGGCGATCATCGCCGACGCCTCGGGCTTCCATGGCCTGATCACCCGCACCGACATGCTCAACCAATTACGGAGATCCCTCGCATGAGTCAGCACGACGATAAATCCCAAGGCTTCGCGACCCGGGTGATCCACGCCGGCCAGACGCCGGATCCGACCACCGGCGCGCTGATGCCGCCGATCTATGCCAACTCGACTTACCTGCAGGACAGCCCCGGCGTGCACAAGGGCTTCGACTACGGGCGCTCGCACAACCCGACGCGTTTTGCCCTGGAGCGTTGCGTGGCGGATCTGGAGGGCGGCACCCGCGCGTTTGCTTTCGCGTCCGGGCTGGCGACGATTTCCACCGTGCTCGAACTGATCGATGCCGGTTCGCACGTCATCTCCGGCAATGACCTGTACGGCGGCACGTTCCGCCTGTTCGACAAGGTGCGCCAGCGCAGTGCCGGGCATCGTTTCAGCTACGTCGATCTGACTGACCTGGCGGCGTTCGAAGCGGCGCTGCAGGACGACACACGCCTGGTCATTGTCGAGTCACCGACCAACCCGCTGCTGAGCCTCTCGGACCTCGCCGCCATCGCCCGTATCTGCCGCGCACGCGGGATCATCAGCGTGGCCGACAACACCTTCGCCAGCCCGTATATCCAGCGACCGCTGGAGCTGGGTTTCGACATCGTGCTGCACTCGACCACCAAGTACCTGAACGGCCACTCGGACGTGATCGGCGGCATTGCGGTGGTTGGGCAGAATGCCGAACTGGCGGACAAACTCGGCTTCCTGCAGAACGCCGTCGGCGCGATTTCCGGGCCGTTCGACGCGTTCCTGACCCTGCGCGGGGTGAAGACCCTGGCGCTGCGCATGGAACGTCATTGCAGCAATGCCTTGGCGCTGGCGCAATGGCTGGAGCAACAGCCGCAGGTCAAACGCGTCCACTACCCGGGCCTGCCGTCGCACCCGCAGCATGAGTTGGCCAAACGGCAGATGCACGGCTTCGGCGGGATGATTTCCGTGGACTTGAACAGCGATCTGGCCGGTGCCCGGCGCTTCCTCGAGAACGTGAAGACCTTCGCCCTGGCCGAAAGCCTGGGCGGTGTCGAAAGCCTGATCGAGCACCCGGCGATCATGACCCACGCGACCATCCCGCCCGAGACCCGCGCCAAACTCGGCATCGGCGATGGTCTGGTGCGTCTGTCGGTGGGCGTTGAGGACCTCGAAGACCTGCGCGCCGATCTGGCCCAGGCACTGAAGTCGATCTGACGCCACAGGAACGACAAAGCCCGCACAAGGCGGGCTTTGGAGTTCGAGTAGGCGGCCAGTGCTGGTCTCTGGCTTACAAGGTTTATCGGGCCTCTCACAGTACAAAAGCAACCATGGAAAAAGAGCGGTGCTTTGCTGCCTCACACGGCATAAGGGCTGGATCTCAGCGCGGAGATCTTTCTAACCGTGTACCCTTCGGAACGCGCCCCACGTCCCCTTGCTATCCGCTTGCGCATCAGTCTGCGTCTTCGCCTACACCTTTGAGGCTAGCAAAAACCATCGAATGATGGATGAGTGTTTTTAGACTGATTTCCTTTCTGCGCCCGCCCGCAAGGAAGCGAAAAGACTATCGCCTCCACAGCTCACTAGCACATTTGTGCTAATCGACCACCCCGCCCCCCGGCGTTATATTCCCTCGCAACCCTCAATGCTCCCCAACATTGCCGCTGTGCAGTGCGCGGGATCGTTGTGCCTGGAAATCAGAACAACACCAAGGAAGAAGCACCATGAAACTGCCTGCAAACCTCTGCAAAGTCACGCTCGTCGGCGCCCTGCTGATCGGCACCAGCGGTTGCCAGACCGCCAAACCCACCGAAGCCAGCATGAAAGAGCGCGCCCAGACCGTCATCGGCAAACCGGTGTCGAAAATCGACAACATCCGCAGCGACAGCACCCTCACCTACTACACCGCGTACACCCCGGCCGGCGAATACAACTGCGAGTTGCCCAGCGGCGCCATTGTCGCGGTAGCGAGCATGGGCATCATGACCCCACCGCTGTCCTGCCTGCCCAAAGGCGCCTCACCGATTCCATTTCAGTAATTCATTTCCCCCGGTAAAGGACTACGTTTCATCATGAAAACCCTGATCGCAACTCTCACCCTCACCGCCCTCGCCCTGACGGGCTGCGCCACGCCCAAACAGTGGGAAGCCACCGGTGGCAGCAAGAACGACGGCGTCGTTCAGGTCTCCTATGAACTGGGCCAGTTTGAAAGCGGCCAGACCAGCGCCGCACAAGGCCTGACCGTCGCGTCGGAACGCTGCAAGACCTGGGGCTACAAGCATGCCGAGGTGACCGGCTCGGAGAAAAACATCTGCCGCACCATGGGCCAGTACAACTGCCTGCAAACCACCATCACTCAGGACTACCTCTGCAAGCGTTGATTCAAACCTCCTCGACCGGCTCGCTTTGCCGGTCGCGCAGGGCCCGCAAGGTCGCGCGCAGCTCGGCCGGGCGAACCGGTTTGGACAGGATGGCAATTTGGCGGTCGTGCAAGGCCGCCTGTATTTTTTCGCTGTCATGGCCGGTGATGATCATGGCCGGCACCGCGAAACCGCGCTGACGGCGCACGGCGTCGATGCATTCGATACCGTTGCTGTGCGAGCCGAGGTCATAGTCGGCGACGATGATGTCGCAGTCGGTCAGCAGATCCTGCCCCGTCAGTTCCGCCTGCACCACACAGCCCCAACGCTCGAGCAACGCCGAGGTTGCCAGCAGCACGTTGCGGTCGTCTTCCACCAGACACACCTTCAAACCGGTCAACAGCCCCACCTGCCGCGCATCATCACGACTGGCCGACTGCGACGGCTGCGCGGCGACGGGCAACCCGAACAGGGTCACCGCCGTTCCTCGCCCAAGCTGCGAGCGCAGCGCCACATCGACGCCCATCATCTGCCCCAGACGCTTGACGATCGACAGCCCGAGTCCCACGCCTTCGACGTCTTTGTCGCGCACCTGGCGCACCCGGTAAAACTCTTCAAAGACCTTGGGCAGGTGCTCTTCGGCGATCCCGCTGCCCTGGTCATAGATCACGATCGCCAGCCCCGCCCCACGCCGGCGAACACCAATCAGCACTGGCCGATGCGCGCCGTACTTGAAGCAATTGGACAGCACGTTCTGCACCATGGTCGCGAGCAGCGCCGGATCGGTTCGCACCCAGTAAGGACAAGGTCGCAGCCGCAGTTCCACCCCCGCCCAACGCGCGGCTTCGGCATTCTGCCGGAGCAGATCGGCGAGCCATTCACCCAGATTGAACACCTGCAACTTGGGCAGGACGCGCCCGTTGTCGAGGGTGTACAGGTCGAGAATCGAACGGAACAACTGCGAAACGTTGAGCAGCGAACGGTCAATGTTGTCCACCAGGCGCCGCTCGTCCTCGCCCAGCCGCGACTCACGCAGGCACGCGGTAAACAGACCGATGGAGTGAATCGGCTGACGCAGGTCATGACTGGCCTGAGCCAGAAACCGCGACTTTTCCAGATTGGCCGCGACGGCTTCTTCGGAGGCCTTGCGCGTGCGCTCCAGCAGCAAGTGCGCGTAGAACGGGATCACCGTGCTGGTGAGCATCAGCATCAACACCATGTACGGTTGCGCCTGCCACACTGGCGTCAGCCGATAAACCGCCATCAGCGCGAGCAACGCCAGCCCCGTGGCAATCGCCAGATAGCGCGAACCGTAGCGCATGCCGTTGCCCAGGTTGACCCAGATGATCACCGCGTATAGCGGCAGCGCCGCTTCGCCGCCGACCACCAGACCGAAACAGGTGCCGGTGTAATCGTGAACCATGCCGAAAATCCGCCGCGCCGGGTAATGCCCGGGCCAGCGCACAATGGCCTGGCGCAAGCCGATCGACGCCAGCAGAAACAGCGCGATGTAGACCACCACCGGCAGATAGGTATCGAAGCGCTGGCCCGGTAAAGCACCGAGCACGCCGATATAAACTATCGCGATGCTGGCGATGATAATCCGCAGATTGGCCTGATCCAGCTCGGTGTTTTTCTCGAACTTCATGGGCAACGTCCTTGTGTAACAGTCATCAGATTCAGCAACCGGCGACAGGCAAACGGCGTCGGTGGTGCTAAGGTGCATGCCGTGAACAACGCCTGATCCAGGGAGGGTCATGCCATGCCATGCCGAATCATCATAGCCGACGATCACCCGCTGTTTCGCGAGGCCATGCGGCGCACCGTGCAACGCTTGCTGCCCGAGGCAACGCTCGAGGAAGCCGGAGATCTGGACGCCGTACAGGCCTTGCTGCCCGGCGGTAGCGAGCCGGACACGCTGATTCTCGACCTGCGCTTCCCCGGTCTGACCTGCATCAGCCAACTCGCCGACCTGCGCCGAAAACTGCCGCGCACCACGCTGATTGTGGTGTCGATGGTCGACGACGAAGCGCTGATCGGGGAAGTGATGGCGGCCGGCATCGACGGCTTCATCGGCAAAAACATCGCCCCGGACGAAATCGGCGAAGCGATTCTGGCGATCCGTCAAGGCGAAGTGCTGGTCAGGTTCGCCCCTTCAGGGCTGTTGCCGCTGGAGACCGGCACCGCCCTCACCCCGCGTCAACAAGACGTGCTGCGGCTGATCGCCCAAGGCAAGACCAACAAGGAAATCGCCAGGGCGCTGGATATCTCGCCGTTCACCGTGCGCATCCATGTGTCTTCGTTGTTGCGCACGCTCAACGTGCCGTCACGGGCCGCTGCCGCGGTGAAGTATTCAGGGGGCGGCTAGCCCTCTGGTATAGGTACCCCCTGCAACGCGGCCATGCCGTATATCGAACCTCTCACGCCGAGTCCATCATTCGAACATGTCTCGCCTATCCGATTACACCGACGAAGCAATCCTCGAGATCATCCACGCGGAAGGCTATCAACGGCTCAGCGGCACACACAAAAATGGCCAATCCGTTCATGAGGTCCTTCACTCGTGCGGGATGGTGAACCGGAAGAACTCCAAATCGTTAGTCAGCGATAAACGCGGCTGCGTTTTCATTCCCTGTCATGAGCGCGGCAAGTTGAGCCTCTTGTACCTGAAGACCGTCGCCCGGGAACAGGGACTCGATGACGTGACTCACGCCCTTGAAGGGACCGTGCCACTGAGTCATTTGAAAATCTCTGCCGGTGACACATTGCATTGGCGCAAGGGAGACTTGACGATGACCCAGAGCTGGAGCGTCGTTCGCTCGCGTGCATTGTCTTCAAAGAAAGGGACGTTTTTCCAACCGGACGAGACCCGAAGGAAAATGCCGTCCCCGGTGCTCACGCGCTCAACGCTTGAAGAAATTTGCGCGCCCAAGGGCCTTGTCCCTCCGCTCCGGATTCCGGCACGGCGAATGGAAAAGGCCGATTACCTGCATACCGCCTGCGGCGCAAACGTTGCGCTCAGGTTCAGCGAACTCAACAGTTGGGATGCCACCCGCTGCCCACACTGCAATCCGCTTGAAAGCGCCGCGCTTGCGGCCTTCAACACATTCCTTGCGGATGTGGAAATGACCTTCGACGGCACTCTGCGACTGCTCGAAGGGAAATCCCAGGTCAATCGCAGCCAGACCCTGTCGATTACCTGCACCGTTTGCCATCATCGCAATACACGCAAAAGTTACGACCTGATCCGATACCGCGGTTTCACCTATTGCGACAACCCGCAATGTCGCAACACGTATCTCCCCGAAGACCGGATCAGCGAAAGCGACCAGTACTACATTGATCTGTTGCGCGACAGGGGCATCAGGAACTTTGCCGATGGACAGAAACTGTTTCCTCGGGCGATGCGCTATTTGCGCTACCCCTCGGACACCTCCCGCGATGGCGCAGACAAGCTGACGCGCAAGTACGAGATCGTGCAGCAAGCGCTGGACCTGCCCTCGAATGCTCGCCCCACCGAGTACACAGAGCAAGCGCTGCGCGTTTTTTTTCAGACCGAAATTGATAACGGCGCGACGACCATCGGCCATATCCGGGCGAATTTGCCCAACAGCGTCAACAACTTCATCACCCGCCGTAGAAATGCCGGTGACTTTATCCACCATCGCGTCCTCGCCGACATGGACATTCGCTTCAAGCGCAGCTACGAAATTGCCACGCTGCAAGACGCGCTTGATTGCGTACGCGATACCAAGTGTATGAGTTGGGGAGAGTTCGTTTCGCGCTATCCGGGCGCGAGTGAAAACATTATCGCGCAAGGCTTTAAAGAGGGTGTCATGGCCTCGTACGGCTGGATCCCGCTGGTCAACTATTCGCGCCTGACAGACCAGGAACTTCTGGGTAAGGCCGCCGAACGTTGCCAGGACGAGAAGCTCGACAGCCTGAGTCAACTGGAGCGCACTTACAGCGGCCTGATCCTTAATATTCGGGAGCGCGGTTTGATGAGCGATCTCTGCGCCAAAATGGGCTTCCAGCAACCCGCCGTATGGCAGGGCAAGAGCCTCGACGATATTGCACAGCACATTCGTGACTCAGGGTTTACATCGTCTTCGGACTGGCACGCGTCTTCATCCGGATCCTACAAGTACGCTGCCAGCCAGAACTGGGTGAGGGAAATCTCGAAGCTGTTCAACTGGGGGCAATTCAAGGGGCTGAACGGTTTTCGCTACGACTCTCTGCCAGAAACGATCGTGGCCAACATGCTGCACCTGGCGGACTACGACTTTGTCGATCATCCGCCGATCACCCGTTTCCCCGGATATGGCGGAGGTCGGGCGATGGCCGATTTCCTGATCGATGCGGCGCCGCTCTGGATCGAGGTTTGGGCCTATCGCACCGAAGATGTGGTGACGTACGTAAAATTCGAAGATTACCCGGCAAAACGCAAGTACAAGGAACAGGGCTATCAGGCCCACGCAATGCCGCTGTGCAGTTTGGAAGGTGGCCTGTTTTACCGGCCTCACACCCTCGACGGTATCGATTACCGACGCGGAATGAGCAGTTTCGTCCGACATGCCTGCCAGCGGCTGACGCAGCACGGGTTTCCCATCACTTTCACCCCGGATCTGCTGGCCGAACTCAGGCAATCGATTCAGGGCCAGAGTGACTCGCCCGCCATCGGCATGTAGGTCTCAAACGGTTTTTCGTCGTGCCGGGCGCACGCGCGCGGCGTGAAAGAAAATGAACCCTGTGCCCATGAGCTCACCTAACTGAAAGACCATCAGGAGGTAGCCTATGCAAATCGAATCAGTGTGGATCGTGCTTGCGGTCGTTCTTGTGATCCTTGAATTGTGGGCGATCAACCGGGTGCGCAAAAGCGCAGGCAAAGGCAGCAACAAAGGCGTGTGGATTATCGCCATCGTGTTCCTGCCGTTGTTTGGCCTGATTGCCTGGGCACTGGCTGGCCCGAAACACGTTACGCAGGATTGAGCTCCTACAGGGAATGCGATGTTTATGGATCGACTTGCGCCATCAACTCCGGCACCGATTCCGGCCGCTTGGCATAGCGCTGCGCCAACACCGCGCAGACCATCAATTGAATCTGATGGAACAGCATCAGCGGCAGAATCAGCACACCAATCGTGCTGCCGGCAAACAGCACCTGCGCCATCGGCACCCCGGTGGCCAGGCTCTTCTTCGAACCACAGAACAGAATCGTGATCCGGTCCTCCTGACTGAAGCCGAACACCTTGCCCAGCAGGGTCGACGCCAACAGCACCAGCGCCAGCAGGATGCAGCAGACCACCACCAGCCCCAGCAGATCGACGACCGGAATCTGATGCCAGATGCCTTCATTGACCGCCTCGCTGAACGCGCCGTAGACCACCAACAGAATCGAACCCTGATCGACGAACTTCAGCCAGTTCTTGTTGCGCCCGACCCACGCGCCGATCCAGCGGCGGGCGATCTGCCCGGCAATGAACGGCAGCAACAATTGCACGCTGATCTTCAGGATCGCATCCAGGGTCGAGCCACCGTCACCGTGCACGTTCAGCAGCAGCGTCACCAGCAACGGCGTGAGGAAAATCCCGAACAGGCTCGACGCCGCCGCGCTGCAGATCGCCGCCGGGATATTGCCCCGGGCCAGCGAGGTGAAGGCGATCGCCGACTGCACGGTGGCGGGCAACGCGCAGAGGTAGAGCATGCCCATGTACAGCTTGTCGCCGACAAGCGGTGACAGCAGCGGTTTCAGCGCCAGCCCGAGAAGCGGGAACAACACAAAGGTCAGGCCGAACACCAACAGGTGCAGGCGCCAATGGCCGGCACCGGCAATGATCGATTCACGCGACAGTTTCGCGCCGTGGAGGAAGAACAGCAGCGCGATGGCGATGTTGGTCAGCCAGCCAAACCCCACCGCGACCTGACCGCTGGCCGGCAGGAAACTGGCCAGCAGCACGACGCCGATCAGGGTCAGGGTGAAGTTGTCGGGCAAGAATCTTGGGCGGGTCATGGGTTTGCTCATCCGGGGGTTGCCAGTACGTGATTGCGACTCTAACGTGACCGTGAATTACCGACTAACGCCGAAGAGCCAGTAGATGCCGCCTAAAGGACACGAGAAAAGCTTTCGGCGCAGCATTCCCGGGCTGCCCAGCCTGCCGCGTCCGCTGTACGGGCGCACCGAATCGCTGCCCAATCGCGCACTGACCCGGCGTCACAGTCACCCGTGGGTGCAATTGTCGTACGCGATTCAGGGCGTGCTCGAAGTGCAGACCGGCGCCGGGCGTTTCGTCGCGCCACCGGAGCGCGCGGTGTGGATTCCGGCAGGCGTGCCGCATCGTGTGTTCAGCTCGCCGCACACGGAAATGCGCAGCCTGTACATCGATTGCAGCGTGGCCGGTTGGGCACTTGAACGCTGCCACGTGCTCGGCGTCAGCGACCTGTTGCGCGAGCTGATTCGCGCGTTCAGTCGGGTGCCGGTGGAGTACGACGAGACCGGCGCGCATGGTCGACTGGCTCAGGTGATCCTCGATCAACTGGCCGAGGCGCCGCAGATCGATCTGATGCTGCCGCTGCCCCAGGACAGCCGTCTGCGGCAGATCTATCAAAGCCTGGAGCAACATCCGGAACAGCAGACCACACTGCAGCACTGGAGCGACAAATTCGACGTCACCGAAAAAACCCTCAGCCGGCTGTTTTTACGCGACACCGGCCTGACCTTCCGCGCCTGGCGCCAGCGCTTGCGTCTGTTGGGCGCGCTGACCCCGCTGGAACGCGGCGAACGCGTCACCGACGTGGCTCTGGCCTGCGGTTATGACTCGACCTCGGCGTTCATCGCCGCGTTCCGGCAACAGTTTGGCGAGACACCGGGAGAATTCTTTCGCTGATTTTTGTCGATATTTATCGAATTAGCACATGCCATTCGGCAAAGTTCAGGGTAGAGTTTCGCCCATACGGAATTCTTTACACGTTTCGACGATAACCATAATGACCCACCCCTTTAGCGAACCTGTCGGCGGTAACAGCATGATCGAAGTCACTGAAGTCTCCATTGCTCAATTACGCGCGGCGCTCGAAGCCGGCCAGACCACCGCGGTTGAACTGGTGCAGGCCTATCTGGCCCGGATCGACGCCTACGACGGCCCGACCACCGCGACGGCGCTCAATGCCGTGGTGGTGCGCAACCCCGAAGCACTGGCCGAGGCCCGGGCCTCCGATGCGCGCCGGGCCAAGGGCGAAACCCTCGGCCCGCTCGACGGCATCCCCTACACCGCCAAGGACAGCTATCTGGTCAAGGGGCTGACCGCTGCCTCGGGCAGCCCGGCGTTTGCCGAGCTGGTGGCACATCGCGATGCGTTCACCATCGAACGCCTGCGCGCCGCCGGGGCGATCTGCCTGGGCAAGACCAACATGCCGCCGATGGCCAATGGCGGCATGCAGCGTGGCGTCTATGGTCGGGCCGAGAGCCCGTACAACGCCGCCTACCTGACCGCACCGTTCGCCTCCGGCTCGTCCAACGGCGCCGGCACTGCCACCGCCGCGAGTTTCTCGGCCTTCGGTCTGGCAGAAGAGACCTGGTCGAGTGGTCGCGGCCCGGCGTCGAACAACGGTTTGTGCGCCTACACGCCGTCGCGCGGAGTGATTTCGGTGCGCGGCAACTGGCCGCTGACACCGACCATGGACGTGGTCGTGCCCTACGCACGGACCATGGCCGATCTGCTCGAAGTGCTCGACGTGGTGGTCGCTGAAGACCCCGACACCCGTGGCGATCTGTGGCGCCTGCAGCCGTGGGTGCCGATCCCGAGCGTCGACGCGGTGCGCCCGGCCTCCTACGCCGAACTGGCGGTAAAGCCCGCAGCACTGGCCGGCAAGCGCCTCGGCGTGCCGAAGATGTACATCAACGCCGACCCGAAAGCCGGCACCAGCGAAGCGCCGGGCATCGGTGGCCCGACCGGGCAACGCATCAACACCCGCCCATCGGTGATTGACCTGTGGAAACAGGCCCGCGCGGCTCTGGAAGCGGCCGGCGCCGAAGTCATCGAAGTGGATTTCCCGTTGGTCTCCAACTGCGAAGGCGACCGCCCTGGCGCGCCGACCGTGCTCAATCGCGGCATCGTCTCCAAGGAGTTCCTGCACCACGAACTGTGGGACCTGTCGGCCTGGGCCTTCGACGACTTCCTGCGCGCCAACGGCGATCCGAAGCTCAACCGTCTGGCCGATGTCGACGGACCGAAGATCTTCCCGCACGACCCGGGCACCCTGCCCAACCGTGAAGGCGACCTGGCCGCCGGCATGGACGAATACGTGCGCATGGCCGAGCGCGGCATCACCCCGTGGGACCAGATCCCGACCCTGCCGGACGGCCTGCGCGGCCTGGAAAAGACCCGCAAGCTTGATCTGGAAGACTGGATGGACACGCTCAAACTCGACGCGGTGCTGTTCCCGACCAACGCCGACGTTGGCCCGGCGGATGCCGATATCAATCCGGAATCGGCGGACATCGCCTGGAGCAACGGCATCTGGGTCGCCAACGGCAACCTGGCGATCCGTCACCTCGGCGTACCGACCGTCACCGTACCGATGGGGATCATGGCCGACATCGGCATGCCGGTCGGCCTGACCTTCGCCGGTCGCGCCTACGATGACTCGAACCTGCTGCGCCTGGCCTCGGCGTTTGAGGCTACGGGATCGAAACGTCAGGTGCCGCCGCGTACTCCGGCGTTGACTGCCGGCAAGTAACAACGCAGGGCGGGTCGAACGAGCAACTGGCCGACCCGCTCTACGGCTTTTCTATATATAAAAGCAAGCCATCGGCAGGGCTCTAACTCCTGCGGCCTATTAACATTAATACCTTACACTATACTGCCGGGCACTCATGCACACGCTTCTAGCAAGATTTCACCTTACGCGTGCCAGCGCTTTAAGCAGACGTTAATTGTAGTAACCAAGAGCAACCAACCACCCCCTAAAAATCTCAGCGGTTACTGTATACCCTGAAATATGAACATCATTGTCAGTATAAAAAGAACTGTCTCCTCTAGCCCTCCACTGCTCCGAACTTCCTGGAGTTCCCTCAAATATAATCCCAACCAGTGCCAGCTCCTCTTCGTTCACGCTGTCACAAAAAATCGGGCCACCGCTCATTCCACTCAGATACACGTTATGAGGTTCGGAAAGACAGGAAAACAAGGAGAATTTTTCGCGACCAGGCGATATAGGAGTCGTACACTCGGCAATCACCTGCAGTAATTCGGCTGAAACTATCTGTTCGGTTTGTGTTTTATGCTCAGTGGGAAAGCCTGCTGCCATACACATACTAGCGCCCTTCCAGTTCGGCTCCCCCATAGCGGATAAGTTAATCGCGCTTTTAGACTTTCTAGACATGTGTATTGATTCATACGCCTCATCCAAAAACACAATCGCTATATCAGGATTACTGGTATCTCCAGCGCTATTTCTCATGCTACGAAAGTGACTTTTATACCCACTCTCCACCCAAGTTCCAAATTGATATACGATCCTATCTCCAAACGCAGTAAGACACTTGCTAGCAACCCCAGACTCATCATACTGCTGAAAATAAACATGCGCACACGTCACGCCAAACAAATGCCCTTCAAACCTAATGTAGGTCATCGTGCCATTTGCTTTTTCGGCACTGTGTCCATCCCTCATAAAGTGCTCAGAAAGATAAAGCGGCTCCGTAACGGACACCGCCATCAATCCGTTCTCACGATCATGATCCAGGGGCATAAAAATCCTTTTATCTCAAGTATTTAGAAAAGAAACCACTTAAGCACGCGCATATAACTGGACAAAAAACACGCGTCACCCTAACTATGCTCCCACAGCATCGCGCCCCCCTTCAACCCAACCGACACTTCGTTATTCCCGAACTATTGCTCAGGAATAAGCGATTTTTCCTGTGCGCAAACTCTTGGCTAGCATGGCCCTACTCCCAAACCCGCTCGGACAAGGAGAACGCCATGTCGCCCCTCAATATCGGCGAACCATGGATGTGGGGCGCCTTTATCGTTTTCGTCCTCGCGATGCTTGCACTGGACCTGTTCGTCTTCGGCGGACACAAGGCACACCGCGTTTCAGTTCGGGAAGCGTCCTGTTGGGTGATCGCCTGGTGCGCGCTGGCGATGGCATTCGCCGGATTACTCTGGTGGTACCTCAACGGCGAGTTCGGTGCGGAAATCGCCCAGCGCAAGACCCTGGAATTCATCACCGGTTACTTGATCGAACAATCGCTGTCGATCGACAACATGTTCATCTTCGTGATGATCTTCAGCTACTTCGCCGTGCCGCCGGAACTGCAACGCCGAGTGCTGCTGTACGGCGTGCTCGGGGCGATCGTGATGCGTGCGGCGATGATCTTTGCCGGCGTGTGGCTGGTGTCGCAGTTCGAATGGCTGCTGTATGCCTTCGGGGTGTTCCTGATCATCACCGGGGTCAAGATGCTGATGTTCGCCGAGCATCAACCGGACCTCGACAACAACCCGTTGCTGCGCTGGGTGCGCGGGCATTTGCGGATTACCAGCGGCTTTCATGGCGAACGCTTTTTTGTGCGGCACAACGGCGTACGCTGGGCGACGCCGATGTTTCTGGTGCTGGTGCTGATCGAGGCCAGCGACCTGATGTTCGCGGTCGACAGCATCCCGGCGATCTTCGCCGTCACCACCGACCCGTTCATTGTTTTCACCTCGAACATCTTCGCGATCATGGGCCTGCGGGCGCTGTACTTCCTGCTGGCGGACATGGCCGACCGCTTCCATCTGCTCAAGTACGGACTGGCGATCGTGCTGGTATTCATCGGCGGCAAGATGACGCTGATGCCGTGGTTTCACATGCCGGTGGAGTGGTCGCTGGCAGTGGTGGGCGGGGTGATTTTTGGGTCGGTGATATTGAGCCTGATCGTCACCCGCGAAGAAAACCAAACCCTGTAGGAGCTGCCGCAGGCTGCGATCTCTTGATCTTGTTTTTCAGGAACAAAAGTCAAAAGATCGCAGCCTTCGGCAGCTCCTACAGGGGGTGTGCGGTTACTTGTCGGATTTGATGCTGGTCCAGACCCGGGTACGGACGCGTTCCAGTTTCTGTGGCAACGGCTGCACCACGTACAGGGTTTTCAGCGCTTCGCTGGTCGGCGTCAGGTTCGGGTTGCCGGTGATGTCTTTGTTCACCAGCGGCATCGAATCCTTGTTCACGTTCGGGTAACCGAGGAAATCACTGATCGGCGCAATCACTTTCGGGTCGAGCAGCGTGTTGAGGAACTCATGCGCTTCTGCGACATTCTTCGCGCTCTTCGGAATCGCGAAGGTGTCGAACCAGATCGGCGCGCCCTCCTTCGGCAGACGCCAGTCGACCACCACACCGTTACCCGCTTCTTTGGCGCGGTTGCCGAACTGATAGAAGCTGCCCGAGTAACCGATGGCCACGCAGATGTCGCCGTTGGCGATGTCGGTCATGTACTTGGCCGAGTTGAAGTAGGTCACGTAAGGGCGAATCTTCAGCATCAGGTCCTTGGCTTTTTCATAGTCGGCAGGGTTCTGGCTGTTCGGATTGAGGCCGAGGTAATGCAGGGCCAGCGGCAGAATCTCCGAAGGCGAGTCGAGCATCGCCACGCCGCAGGATTTGAGTTTCTCCATATTCTCGGGCTTGAACACCAGGTCCCAACTGTCCACCGGCGCATTGTCGCCCAGTGCTGCCTTGACCTTGGCCGGGTTGAAGCCGATCAGTACCGTGCCGTACATGTAGGGCACGCCGTACTGGTTGCCGGGGTCGTTGGCGTCCAGCAGCTTGAGCAGCGCCGGATCCTGGTGGCTCCAGTTCGGCAGTTTCGACTTGTCGAGCTTCTGGAACACGCCAGCCTTGATCTGGGTGTCGATGAACTGGTTCGACGGCACCACCAGGTCATAGCCGGAGTTGCCGGTGAGCAACTTGGCTTCCAGTGATTCGTTGGTGTCGAAGGTGTCCCAGGTCACTTTGATGCCGGTTTTCGCGGCGAAATCCTTGGGCACGGACGGCAGGATGTAATCCGCCCAGTTGTACACCCGCAGTTCGCGCTGTTCGGCGTGCACCGCGCTGGCCAGCAGCGTCAGCCCACACACGGTGGCACCCAGAATGCGTTTGATCGTGACCATGGTTTGTTTCCCCGGAATGCGACGTGAGATCGATGGTTTTTATGTTCTGTACACGGCAGCGGCTGTAAAGGTAGCCAAGGGCAAGGAAAGTCCAGCGTTTCGTTGTGGCTTTGATTCTTGCCGAGAGCGAGGGCGCGGCACAGTGGGTGATGGGCCAAAAGGGGATCGAAATGGCCAATTTGAATGACCGCACGAATGCAGCAGGGCTGGGGAAAAATCATTTGTGGCGAGGGAGCTTGCTCCCGCTGGGCCGCGCAGCGGACCTCGCTCTTCGCTATAGAAAAGCAGGGGCCTGCTGCGCAGTCCGGCGGGAGCTTGCTCCCTCGCCACAGTTTTATTGATGATTGGGTCAGTCAGCGTAACCCAACCGCGCCGCCCTGCTCTGCCGGGTCTGCCCGCGCGTGGCGAGGCAGTAATACAGCGGCACCGTCACCACCAGGCCGAACAGCCATGACAGGTCCGCACCCTCCACCAGGTTGGCGTACGGCCCGACGTACAACGAGGTGTTGGCGAACGGCAGCTGCACGATGATGCCGATGAAGTAGGCAATGATCGCGTGCAGGTTGAAGCGTCCGTAGATACCGCCGTCTGCGCGGAAGATCGAGGTGATGTCATACGCGCCGCGCTTGATCAGGTAGAAGTCGATCAGGTTGATCGACGCCCACGGCACCAGCACCAACAGCAACGCGAGAATCAGCCCGATGAACCGGGAGATGAAATCCGCCGAAGCACCGAGCGCCACCACGCAGCACCCTGCCAGCACCACGCTCGACAACACCACGCGCACCTTGATGCTCGGCGTCCACTGGCTGGCGAATGTCTGGATCGAGGTGATGATCGACAACACCGCGCCGTACAGATTCAGCGCGTTGTGGCTGATGATGTTGAGCAGGAACAACACCATCAGAATCGGCCCCAGCCACCCGGTGGACTGCTTGACCGCGACCATCGCCTCGGTGCCTTCCGGCGTTGCCAGCACCGCCACGGCGCCGAAGCTGAACGACAGAATCGTGCCCAGCGTCGCCCCCAGGTAAGTGGCCCAAAACGGTTTGGCGATACCGATGTCCGCCGGCAAGTAGCGCGAATAATCGGACACGTACGGCGAGAAGCTGATCTGCCAGATGATCCCCAGCGACACCGTCGCCAGCCATCCCGACAGATTGAAGCTGCCGCGAGTCAGGAAGTCCGCCGGCAAGTCGTGGGCAAAGATGTAGATGAAACCGGCGAGCAGCGCACCGCCCATCACCCAGGTACCGATGCGGTTGAGCGTGTGGATGAAGTTGTAGCCGATCACGCCAATCGCCGTGGCCGCCAGCGCGCCGATCAGAATGCTCAGCGGCGCCGGAACCGACGGCGCAACGCCGACAATCGATTTACCGGCCAGGACGATGTTGGAAATGAAGAAACCGATGTAGATGAGCGCCGCAAAGAACACGATCAACAGCGCGCCGTAACGCCCGAACTGACCACGACTCTGAACCATCTGCGGAATGCCCATGCGCGGGCCTTGCGCCGACGCCAAGGCAATCACCACCCCGCCGATCAGATGCCCGAGCGCAATCGCCAGCAGCCCCCAGAACAAATCGAGATGAAACACCTGAACCACCATGGCGCCGGTGACGATGGGCAGTGGCGCGATGTTGGTGCTGAACCATAAGGTGAAAAGGTCGCGGGCCTTCCCGTGGCGTTCCGCGAGTGGGACGTAGTCGACCGTGTGATTCTCGATCAACGGATCTTGCCGGGACATCTGGGACATATGCATGAACTCGAGTTTGTCTGTTCTTATCTTTGTATGAAGCCAAACCGGGGGGACTCTATGGCCACCCCTCAGATGCAGACCATATTATGGTATTCCAAACATTTCACAAGACTGATCCGTAGTTTACGGCGCTATCTGATACGCCATCCTCACTGATACCGCGGGCTGCAGGCCAGCCAAAAGCCCAATAAACGCTGAGTTTCCGACGAAAGCCCCAGGTTTATCGGTTCAGCCTAAAAGCCCTTGCAAAGATAAAATACTGGTATACCATCAGACCAACAAATACATAAAAATCGCGTCACAACACCCGAGGACCGTCCAATGATCGATGCTGCCATCTACAAACAAGTCATGGGCTCGTTTCCGTCCGGCGTAACCGTCATCACCACCCTGGATGACGACGGCCAGATCGTCGGCCTCACTGCCAGCGCCTTCAGTTCACTGTCGATGGACCCGGCGCTGGTACTGTTCTGCCCCAACTACAGTTCCGACTCCTATCCCGTGCTGATCAAGAACAAACGCTTCGCGATCCACGTTCTGTCCGGCGGCCAGCAAAGCGAGGCTTACGCCTTCGCCCGTAAAGGCAAGGACAAGGCGCAGGGTATCGAGTGGACATTGAGCGAGCTGGGCAACCCGATCCTGGCCAATGCGACGGCTATCATCGAGTGTGAGTTGTGGCGCGAATATGAAGGTGGCGACCACGCGATCATGGTCGGCGCGGTAAAGAATCTGATTGTCCCGGAGCAGCACTCCGGGCCGCTGGTGTATTGCCACGGCAAGATGGGCGCCCTGCCCGTTCTGGCCTGAATGGAATAACGGTAGGAGTGAGCCTGCTCGCGATAGCGGTGTGTCAGAAAACACATCGACATCTGATAAACCGCTATCGCGAGCAGGCTCACTCCTACAAGTTTTGTAGCCTCAACAATAAAAGATCCGAGGAAGCGTCATGAAATTTTCCCTGTTCATTCACATGGAACGCTGGGACGAAAGCGTCAGCCACCGTCAACTGTTCGAAGACCTGACCGAACTGACCCTGATGGCCGAGGCCGGCGGTTTCAGCACCGTGTGGATCGGCGAACACCACGCCATGGAATACACCATTTCGCCGAGTCCGATGCCACTGCTGGCCTACCTCGCCGCCAAAACCACCACCATTCACCTCGGCGCCGGCACCATCATCGCGCCGTTCTGGCACCCGCTGCGGGTGGCCGGTGAATGCGCCCTGCTCGACGTCATCAGCAACGGGCGCATGGAAGTCGGTCTGGCCCGTGGCGCCTATCAAGTTGAATTCGATCGCATGGCCGGCGGCATGCCTGCCTCCAGCGGCGGCCAGGCCCTGCGCGAAATGGTCCCGGTGGTCCGCGCCCTGTGGCAAGGCGACTACGCCCATGACGGCGACCTCTGGAAATTCCCGACATCGACCAGCGTGCCGAAGCCAGTGCAGAAGCCCAACCCGCCAATGTGGATCGCCGCCCGCGACCCGGACTCGCACAACTTCGCCGTAGCCAACGGCTGCAACGTGATGGTCACGCCGTTGATGAAAGGCGACGAAGAAGTCGTCGACCTGAAGAACAAATTCCAGGCCGCGCTGGACAACAACCCCGACGTCCCGCGCCCACAACTGATGGTGCTACGCCACACCCATGTGCACACCGATGACGATCCGGACGGCTGGAAAGTCGGCGCCAAGGCGATCTCGCGTTTCTATCGCACCTTCGATGCGTGGTTCGGCAACAAGCAAACCCCGGTCAACGGCTTCCTCGCCCCGAGCCCGGAAGAGAAGTTCGCCGGACGCCCGGAGTTTGAGCTGGAGAGCCTGCACAAGACTGCAATGATCGGTACGCCGGAAGAGATCATTCCGCGCATCAAGTACTACCAGGAACTGGGGGTCGATGAGTTCAGTTTCTGGTGTGATAACAGTTTGCCGCATGCGGAGAAGAAGAAGTCGTTGGAGCTGTTTATCAAGCATGTGGTGCCGGCGTTTCGGTAAACGTTTTACCGTTCAAACCCGGTGAGTGAAAACGCCCCGACATTGTTCGGGGCACTTACTTTTGAGTGGGTTCTTCACCCCGGGAATTTCCGCGTCTCAGGGATTGTTGCTGTCTGCGCAACGCATCGGTGATCAGATCACCGCGGAATAATGATTGGAACGAAAACAGGCGAAGGTGGCGCAGGCGGGTTCATCATGCCTTCGCTTTTCACCACGGCAACGCCCTTGCCTTTGATGGTTTCGAACAGCCGCTCAGTGGCGGCAGTATCGATATACCCGCCTTCATCGATACAGGCACTCAACGCACTCTGCCGACGCTCTTCCGTCAACTGAAGCTGGTTTGTACGCAGAAATGAAGCCAGAGAAATCTTTCTCAGCGTCGCAAAATCAACGTGCATGATCTCCTCATACTTGAGCGCCTTGGCATCCCACCCCTGCACATAAAGCCCTTTGGCAGTGAGTGCGTAGGTGCAGAAGTAATAACTGCCGGTGTTCGACCCAGGCGTGGAGACAATCAATGAGCAGCGCCCGTGCTGAAGAATCGGATCACTCAGCGATGGGTCGTCTTTTACGATTTGTGCGGGGAACTGTGTACGGTCGTAGTAAATCGTCGCTTTGTCGTACGGCGTGGCGTTACAGCCTGACAGCAGTGCCATCAGCCCCATGAGAATCGTGGATGCCAGATAACGCATCAAGTCGTCCTTTTTCAAACCAGCTTAACCGCGAATACGACGCTCAGTGAACTCGTAGTCTTCCTGACAATCGCCCGACGGGTCCTTCGCCACATTGACGTAATGCACCGTGTCGGCATTGATCAACGTGTAGGTGTAGATATCGGGCAGAGGAACGCCGGCGGTTCGCAACTCGTTCTTGCCATTGGCCGCCTTCCAGGTGCCGTGTTCGGACTGGATCGCCTGGGTCTGCTGGGCATCCCGGAAGAAGGTGATGGTGAAGGTGCCGTCAGGTTTGAAGTTGTTTTTCCAGGAGAGGAACTGGCATTTGCCGTTTTCGGCCCGTACACCTTTCCACGCACCGATCAAGGCTGGATCGGTGCTCGGTTTGTTGACGGCGCAGCCACCCAGCGTTGCCGCCAGGACGATAAGGGCCAGGGAGAGATTCCGTTTCACGTGGTATGTCCTTTCTTCAACTGAATTCAGTGCGGCGCGTTGCAGGATCAACCCGCGACAGGGATGCGTTGCTGGGGTTGGGTAACGTCGTAGACATGCTGCTCGCAAAGCTCACCGTTGAACTGGAACTCCACCTGATACACCTTGCCCCGCTGGGGAGTGAACGTGGTCTTCAGTGGCCCACAGGTATAAATCCCCGCAGTCACCCGGCTGTTCGAATACCCCGAAACCTCAAACGGCTTATCAGCGTCGGCTTGTGCTTCGAGTTGCGGAAAGCGTTTGACCGTGGCGCTGTTGGCCACTTCATTGAGGTTGGCGATCCAGCCGAAGACCTTGCCGCGACCTGAATCCACCACGGTGCCAAGCACCTCCATGCGCTGGTCGGGATCATCGGCGCGGCGAATGGAGAACTCCACCGGATAGGTGCCGCCAGAAGACTTCATGATGACCTTGGCGTGCTGGGCGTCCACCACCACTTTGTCTTGATGCAGCTGGATGCCGTCTTTCAGCAGGCTGGGAGAAGAGTTACGCACATTGGAATGGCAACCTGACAGCGCAAGCAGCAGGGTCAGCGTCACGAGCACACGTTTTTTCACGTAGAAATCTCTATTGAGCACAACAGGACTGGGAATGACCTCAAAACAACGCCGCGATATTAGATGGCCATCATTTTGACGTCAAACCTATGTTGCGGTCGTTATCTCAGTGCTCAACGCCAAACTGCGTCGCTACCTCGTCCGGTGCGAGCAAGCGGCCGTCGGCCGACATCAATTGCAGCGTGCGAATCGGCTGGCGATTTTTTGCATCGACCATCACCGAGCCCGGCTCACCCGGCGCGTACATATGCTCTGCGCCCCACTGCGACAGCGCGACAATCACTGTCTGCAAGGCCTTGCCGCGCTCTGTCAGCACGTATTCCTTGTAGGCGCCGCCATCGGCTGCCGGCACCGTTTGCAGGATCCCCTGCTCCACCAGGCTCTTGAGCCGGGCACTGAGCATGTTCTTCGCAATATCGAGGTTCTTCTGGAAATCGCTGAAGCGGCGAATGCCCTCCAGCGCATCGCGGATGATCAGCAGCGACCACCAGTCGCCGATCAGGTCCAGCGTGCGGGCGACCGGGCAAGCGTTGCCGTGCAGGCTTTTGCGCTTCACAGGGAGTTTCTCCTTCAATCCTGGCGTGTGGTTGCATCTTACAACTGTGCTAGCGGAAAAGAACCACGCCGACAGCGCAGCACCTGCATACAAGTGGCCACGGTCGATTACGCGGATAGTGAATCCTGCTTTTACCGCCCCTCCCCAACGCCCACTCAAGCAAGGAGTTTCCATGAGCACATTCACTACCGATGACGGCACCGAGATCTACTTCAAGGACTGGGGCAGCGGCAAGCCCGTGCTGTTCAGCCATGGCTGGCCGCTGGATGCCGACATGTGGGAATACCAGATGGAATACCTGAGCAGTCGCGGCTACCGCACGATTGCTTTTGACCGCCGTGGTTTCGGCCGCTCCGACCAACCTTGGAACGGTTATGACTACGACACCTTTGCCGATGACATCGCGCAACTGATCCAGCACCTCGACCTGCGCGATGTGACCCTGGTCGGCTTCTCCATGGGCGGCGGCGACGTCAGCCGCTACATCGCCCGTCACGGCACCGAACGCGTTGCCGGTCTGGTGCTGCTCGGCGCGGTGACGCCGTTGTTCGGCAAAAAAGCCGATTACCCGCAAGGCGTCGACACCTCGGTGTTCGACGGGATCAAAGCCGGCCTGCTCAAGGATCGCGCGCAGTTCATCGCCGACTTCGCGGCACCGTTCTACGGCACCAATCAGGGCCAGAAAGTCTCCGACGGCGTGCTGACGCAAACCCTGAACGTGGCCTTGCTGGCGTCGTTGAAAGGCACCGTGGATTGCGTCACCGCGTTCTCCGAAACCGACTTCCGCCCGGACATGGCGAAGATCGATGTGCCGACCTTGGTGATCCACGGTGACGGCGATCAGATCGTTCCAATAGAAACCACCGGCAAACAGGCGGCGGCAATGATCAAAGGCGCCGAGTTGAAAGTCTACGCCGGTGCGCCGCACGGTTTTGCCGTGACGCACAGCGAGGCGCTGAATGAAGACCTGCTGGCGTTTCTGAACCGCTGATGATCGTCGGCGCGACAATCTTCTACGAGCACTTGTCCGCCTGACTCAATCTGCCATCAACGCTGCCAGTGCCAACGCGTTACCCAACTCGGCGCCACTGGCGGTGTTGTCGAAGATGCACCAGGTCGCGGCACCTTCTGCTGCCGTGTCTTTCAGTTCCCTCGCCAACGCTTGCAGATAACCCTCATCGTAGGCGCTGTGATAGATGCGTGGGGAGCCGTGCAATCGCCAATAGCGCACACCCGCCCAGCCCTGCGCCGAACCATCGGTACTGATCCGCGACGGATCGACCACTACCTGCGCAATCCGATACGCCCGCAACAGGGGCTCCGCGGTAACCCACGACTCATGCCGTGGCTCAAACACCACGTCACCGTCGAATCGCTGGCGCAAGGCGACGAAAAAACCCTCAACAGTTGCCGGTTCGAATGCCAGCGAGGGCGCAAGTTGTACCAGCAAACATCCGAGTCGATCAGCCAGGCCGCCGCACTGCCCGAGGAACTCATCCAGCGCCTGATCACAGTTCTGCAAACGCAATTCATGGGTGATCCGCTTCGGCACCTTCACCGAAAAACGAAAACCCTGCGGCACCGAATCCGCCCAGCGCGCATAGGTCTGACGCCGATGCGGACGATAAAACGAGCTGTTGATTTCCACACAATTGAAGCGCGCCGCATAACGTTGCAGATGCGTGCCCTCGGCCGGAAACAGCGGCCAATACTCACGCCCCAGGCTCCAGCCCGCGCAACCGATGAACATTAAAAAAGTACCTTCGCCGCTTCACGCATGAAAATCTCCACGGTCTTCGGGCCGATCCCGTCGAACGCCGCCAGACGCCGTTCGAAATCGGCGCTGGCCTTGATGATGTTGCCGACCTTGCCGGCGTATTCATTATTGAGCCGCGCCGCCAGGGCCTCACTCACCGGGTCAAGGTTGATATGCAGGTCGTGGGCGCTGACAATTTTGCTCATCGGGTGATCGCTCGCGGCTTGAAAGGGCTTTCGTTTGAGAGGCCCATGGTGGGTTTGGCGTGGCAACTACTCGCTGGCCGCAACTGCGATTTTTTGCTTTGCCATTAAAAAGATCGCAGCCTGCGGCAGCTCCTACAGGGGTTACTTCTTGCCCGGGAGGACGCTCGCCAACCGCCGTGCGCACCGCACGATCAAGCAGATGGCGCACTTGCGACGGTGCCGAGGCCATGAACGCGGCCATTTCTTCGTGCCGCGCCTGAACGAATTCGATCTTGCCATTGGCTCGGGCGAGCGCGCCGAACACGCCATTGATGCCGTCTCCCGGATAACCAAAAATCCGCGTGACGCCCCATTGGCTGAGCCGCTCCACCAGAAAATATCCCACTGTCGTCGTCATCTCGTTCCTCGCCTGTCACCGATGCATGAAGCCTGCCCGGCGAGATATCCGCCGGGCGATACAAGGGTCTGGACAGTCGCGGCACGCGTGAAGTTTCGATTGTTTTTGCCACTGGCCGGGGTATGAATCAACGATGCGGATGCACCGTCATCGACACCAGTTTGATCACGATCGGCCGCACCACGAGGATGCACAGAAACGCCACAGGCATCGCCAGCTTGTAGGCATGCAGCGCATTATTCAGGTAGTCGTTATCAATGCCGGCGTTGGCGGCGGTGATCACCAGCGACATCAGGAACGCCATGATCGTCGCCATGTACAGCGCAAACACATAGGGCGTCGCCCGTGCCGACAGCTTGCGACGCGAGGCATACAAGACATCGGGGGTTGCTCTTTGATTCATGTGACTTAGCCATCCATTGACAGGGAGCCGGCACCTTAGCAAAGCCCCCTGCCCCCAACTAGACGGTTCGCCGCAGGTACTTTATAAAGCAGCACTTACGAATCGAACCCACTCGGCGGAGCACGGATGAATCTGTTGGCGGCGATTGCCAGTTTTATCAAAGTGGTTGAAGCCGGCTCCATCGTCGGCGCCGCCAGGACCCTGGGCGTCAGTGCCGCCGCCGTGAGCCAGACCCTCAATCGCCTCGAAACCCACCTCGGCGTACGCCTGCTGCAACGCACCACTCGCCGCATGGCCCTGACCGAGAACGGCGCGCAGTACTACGAAAAGGTCAAACGCATCGCAGCGGACCTGGAGTCGGCGCAGAGTTCGATCATCAGCGATCAAGGCGAGCTGCAAGGCCGCTTGAGCATCGCCTCCACCTCCGCGTTCGGCCGCCACGTGCTGGCCCCGCTGATCGCCGGTTTCGCAGCGCTGCACCCGCGCTTGCTGCTGGAGCTGTCGACCACCAATGGCAAGATCAATCACATCCAGGACAACATCGACTTGAGCCTGCGGATCAAGCCGCAACTGGAGGACGGCATTGTCGCGCGCAGGATCGTTTCCCTGCCCTTCATCTTCTGCGCCGCCCCAGCCTACCTTGCACGCGCCGGTGTGCCGCAATCACCGCAAGAGCTGCAGCACCACGCCTGCCTGGCGTTCCGCTATCCACTGGACGGACGCTTTCTGCGCTGGGGGTTGATCCGCAACGGCCAGCACTACGACGCCCCGATCAACGCCACCGCCATCAGCGACGACATCGACGCCCTGGCGCAAATGGCAGTCAACGGCGCGGGCATCACGCGCCTGGCCGAATTCGTCGCCGCGCCCTATCTCGAAAGCGGTCAACTGGTGCCGCTGTTTGAACATCGCCCAGGTGAAGCCCACGCGTATGTCGAGCCGATGGACATCTATGCCTGCGTGCAGGAGCGTGCGGCGCTGACGCCGAAGGTCAGAGCCTTCATGGATTATTTGACCGAGCACTTGAAGCGGCGCTGGCCGATGGAAAATGCTTTGGCCACTTCGTTTCGCCCACCCGCTGAAAAGGATTTGCAGTGAACACGCCACGTTATGCAAAAGGCTCAGGACAGCCACCCGTACATCTGGCGTCGATCAACTCGACCGACTCGACGACGGGCTATCTGATGTTTGCCGGTGCTGCAGCCGGAGAGCGCAAGCTAACGTTCACGTCGAACGCCGAGCGCGTACGCCTGCTCAACGAGCTGATGCTTGCGCGTGTACCTTTTGCTGTCGGGGGCATGTGCCCCGGTCCGGCGGATGAAGTGGCTTTACTGATTGCCAGCGCAGCGCTGGCAGGCCCTTACCTCGAGCTATCCTGGACGGGACCGCAGCAATGGGTTGTGCGCCAGATGACCAACAGCGCGGATCAATGGCAGTTGGAACCTGACGTCAGCGAGATTGCCAACACATCATTCGACCCGGTTTCGCTAACAAGCTTTGTTGGAAACGCGGATACCCCTGCTCGCTGAAAACCTTGCTCGACGGTCGCGGGATCAATTGACCCCACGAACTGCGCAGCGTGATCAGGAGCGTTTATGCTGTCGAACCTGATACCTGTCAGGTATCAATCGGCAAAACCACGATGAGGCCCATTTCATGAGTAAAGCGCCCTACGTACCGCCCAAAGTCTGGAAACACGAAGCACCGTCCGGCGGCCAGTTCGCCAGCATCAACCGCCCGATTGCCGGGCCGACACACGACAAGACGCTGCCGGTAGGCAAGCATCCGCTGCAGCTGTATTCGCTGGCGACGCCCAATGGCGTGAAGGTCACCATCCTGCTGGAAGAGTTGCTCGCACTGGGACATACCGGTGCCGAGTACGATGCGTGGCTGATTCGCATCAACGAAGGCGATCAGTTCTCCAGCGGCTTTGTCGAGATCAACCCGAACTCGAAGATCCCGGCCCTGCTCGACCGTAGCGCGCAGCCGCCGATTCGGGTGTTCGAGTCCGGTTCGATCCTGTTGTACCTGGCGGAAAAATTCGGCGCCTTCCTGCCGAAAGATCCGGCCGGCCGCACCGAAACCCTCAACTGGCTGTTCTGGCAGATGGGCGCGGCGCCTTATCTGGGCGGCGGTTTCGGGCACTTCTACGCGTACGCGCCGGAGAAGCTCGAATACCCGATCAACCGCTTCACCATGGAAGCCAAGCGTCAGCTCGACGTGCTCGACCGACGCCTGGCTGAAAACCGCTATCTGGCCGGCGACAGCTACACCATCGCCGACATCGCCGTCTGGCCGTGGTACGGCCAACTGGTGCGCAACAACGTGTATTCGGCTGCCGAGTTTCTAGCGGCCCAGGAATACACCCATGTGCAGCGCTGGGCAGAGGAAATCGCCCAACGCCCTGCGGTGATTCGTGGCCAGCGCGTCAACCGCACCTGGGGCGACGAGGCGAGCCAGGTCGCCGAGCGGCATCAGGCCAGCGATCTGGATTGACGCTCGCGCTTAAACGGTTTGCCGGCGCATGGTCAAGATCGCCGCACCAAAACCGATGAACGTGGTGCCCACTACCCGGCTGACCCAACGCGACAACGCGGGCCGGGTCAGCACGCCTTTGGCCCGGGAGGCCAGCGCGGCATACAGGCTCAGCGACGTGACTGACAACGCCATGAAAATCGAAGTCAGAATCAGGAACTGCGGCAACAACGTCGCACCCTGATCGATGAACTGCGGGAACAGCGCGGTGAAAAACATCGTCGCCTTGGGGTTGGTCACCGCCGTGAGGAATGCCGACTTGTACAGCTTCATCCGGCTCGGTTTGCTCTTGCTCACGTCATCGGCGATAGCGTCGGGCAGCATCGGGCCTTTCTTGAACAACTGCTTGAGCCCGAGATAGAACAGGTAGCCGGCACCGAGAATCTTCACCGCGTTGAACAACCACTCGGAACTCGCCAGCAACGCGCCCAACCCCAGCATCGCCGCCGCCGACAGGCAGAACAAGCCACTGGCATTGCCCAGCGACGACCAGATCGCACTGCGTTGCCCATGCGCCAGACTGTTGTTGATCGCCATCAGCGTCGCAGGCCCGGGGCTGGCGATGGCAATCGCGGCGACGAGGGTGAAGGCCAGAATCGAGTGAGAATCCATTTTCAATGCTCGGAGGTGGTGAAGTGAGG
Organism: Pseudomonas sp. MG-9; assembly: GCF_018729515.1. Lineage (NCBI taxonomy): Bacteria > Pseudomonadati > Pseudomonadota > Gammaproteobacteria > Pseudomonadales > Pseudomonadaceae > Pseudomonas > Pseudomonas sp. MG-9. The sequence goes on along the minus strand of NZ_JAHHZH010000001.1, from coordinate 124,739 downwards.
CATGGTACCGCAGCTGCACGTCACTGCGTCTGCGGGTTGTTTTCCCGGTTGCTGCACGTTCAGGCGATGCGCTAGCCGCGCACGATGCGGTAGGTTGACTGCACCAGGCCCGAAGGAAAACTGCGACTGGAGACCAGATCCAACGCAATGTCCTGCGCAAGCGTGCCGAACAATGACCTTCCCGACCCGATCAGCACGGGAACCGTAGTGATGACCATATCGGCGACCAGACCGTCGCGCAGGAAGGATTGCACCATCTGCCCGCCGTCGACATACACCCGCGCAACACCCTGGCTCGCCAGCTCCGCCATCAGGTCGGCGGGCGCGTGATTGGAAAAGCGCAGCTTACCCCGCAGCGCCTCGGGCACCGGTGTATCCACCAACTGTTCGGACAGCACCACCACGGGCCGATCGTAGAACCATGTGTCGAAGGTCAGCACCTTCTCATAGGTACCCCGCCCCATCACGATCACATCCTTGTCGGCAATGAAGGTGGAATAGCCATGGTCTTCTGTCTGATCGTCACGCTGCAACAGCCAGTCGATCTCGCCATCCGGGCGCGAAATGAAGCCATCCAGACTGACGGCAATGAACACGTGGGCAGTGGCCATCAGGGCCTCCTTATTCGAGGGGCGGTGCCCCAGTTATCCTCAACTGAATTTCGAAAGCAACCTGAGTGTGCGACTCCAGACCACGTTGCCGGCACGATATGATGAGCGCTTTTGATCGCTGGCCATTGTCAGCAAGGAACCCGAAATGCCCCTTGGAAAACGTGAACTGGCGCGGATCGAGCGTCGCTTGATTGCCACGCTCACTGATGCGTGTGAAACCGCAAAAGCTGAAATCAAGGGCTTCACCTGGCTTACCCATAGGCGTGAGCGTCTGGCGCGAAACACACGGGGGCAACGGTAAACATCTTGCTTGGATCAGGTTCGCTATCATCGTTGGCAGCAGGTTTTCTCTCTCAGGGACAGTGAAACCATGGAACAGTCCAGACCCGATCCAGGCGCCGACTGGGTATTGCGCAGCACTCAGCCGGGGCGGATAGAACGTATCGAGGCCTGGTTTGGCGGCCATGGCTACCACCCACATCGACACGACACTTATTCGATCGGCCGCACACTCTCCGGCGTGCAAAGCTTTCACTACAAGGGCTCCCTGCGCCACGGTTTGCCGGGAAACACCTTGCTGCTGCATCCGGATGAATTGCACGACGGCATGGCCGGGACCGAAGCCGGTTTCCGCTATCGAATGGCCTATATCGACCCGGCCCTGATTCAGCAGGTGTTGAAGGGTGAGCCGTTACCGTTTATCGCCGGCGGCCTCTCCAGCGACCCGCGTCTGTATCGTGCCAGCGAATCGTTCGTGCAGGCGATGGATCACTCACTCGACCCGCTGGAAGAACAGGACGCCCTGTTTGATCTGGCAATGGCACTGCGGGCGGTGGCGGGTAAACCTCGTGGGCGCAAACTGCTCGATTACCCGGCGGCCGAGCGCGCCAGGGAATTCATCATGGCCCACCTTCATCAGAGTGTGACGCTGGAGATGCTGGAGCAGGCCAGCGGCCGAGAAAAATGGAGCCTTTCCCGGGACTTCAGAGTGCTGTTTGGCACCAGTCCCTATCGCTTCGTGACCCTGCGCCGTCTGGATGTATTCCGCACGCTGGTGGTTGACCGATTCTCGCTGGTGGATGCCGCACTGGCGGCGGGGTTTCACGACCAAAGTCACATGACCCGGCACTTCACCCGTACTTATGGGGTGTCTCCGTCGCGTTGGCTGGAGCGCGTCCGGGCACATCGTCAACTTGCAGGATCGTACAAGCATTGCCAATTGCCCCTTCGCTAGGCTGACGACTCCTGTTTGAGAGAGGAACCGTCATGCCACACACCCACAAAGAAGCGAATCTGCACGCCATCAATCTGGCGCAAAAAGCTGCACTGATCGATCAGCCATGGAGCCCGCGCGTGGTCGCCGAAATGAACGACTACCAGTTCAAGGTGGTTCGCATCGAAGGTGAGTTCATTTGGCACACCCACCCGGAAACCGATGAGGCTTTCATCGTGATCGAAGGCACGCTGCGGATCGATCTGCCCCATGGCAGCGTCTACGTCGCGCCGGGTGAGCTGTACGTCGTGCCACGCGGGACCGAACATCGCACGGCGGCGGAGGGAGAAGCGCGCCTGATGATGATTGAGCCTCGAGGGGTGCGCAACACCGGGCACGAGGGTGGCGAGCGCACGGCTGACAACGACGTCTGGATCTGAGCAAAAGGCGCCGTGAAGCTGCGGTTTGACGGCGCCACTTGATGAGTTTCCAGCCCTGGGCGTTACCGCTGATAGTGCGCAACCAACTGGTCGAGAAACTCGAAGAGTTTCAGGTTCATCGCCGCATAGACGTTGGCCGCCAGCAAAGACCGACTCAAATCGGTCCCTCACTCGCCTGGGTTTTATTGGCTTTGCGGCCACGTGAGGCAGGCCTCACCGGTACGCTTTTGCCGTATTCATTCCACCATTGAGCGAGCGCCTCCATCGTCGGCCCGAGTGCGCGTGCTTTTGCTGTCATTTCATACTCCACGCGCGGGGGCACTTCTGCGAAGACCGTTCGCGAGATCAAGCCATCGCTCTCAAGCTCCCGAAGTTGCGCCGTCAGCATGTGTTGTGTAATGCCATTGATCGCTTTGCGCAGCTCGCCAAAACGGTAGATTCGCTGATTTAGCATCCACATGATCTCCAGCTTCCACTTGCCTGAAAGCAGCGAAAATGCGCGCCGCATTTCCTCGTGCATGTTGATCTGACCGTCATCATTAGTCTGGTTTTCCATACTAAGTACCAGTTTTTCATCCTACTTGTGGTTTTTCATGTTAGACGACATCTTCGCCCTAAGCCGAAGTAAAAACACCTGCTTAGGAAAACCTCATGATCGAAAATTATATTTACTGGATTAGCACGGCGCTGCTTTCGTTGCTCTATTTCGCCTCTGCCTTGATGTACATCGCCAAGGGAGACTTTGTTCGCAACGCACAAGCGGAGTTGGGCTATTCAGCCTCCCATCTGGTGCCTTTGATGATCGTGGTCAAGATACTGGGACCCGTCGCGATTTTGTGGCGCTTCAATGTGGCAATCAGTGATCTGGCTTATGCCGGCATGCTTTATCACTTGTTGCTCTCAGCATCAGCACACCTGGGTGTTCACAAACCCAAAGGTTCTATCCCGGCAGCCGTAGGAATCATTCTCCTGGCCACCTCCTTCGTGACACAAAACGTTGCTCGCGAATATCCATCGCCTTATGCACCGGTAACGATCATCCAAGAAGCTCTTAAGTAATGGGGAACAACATGACTCGACTCAATGAAAAAGTTGCCATTGTCACCGGCGCCGGTCGGGGTATCGGCCGAGCCATCGCTAAACTTTTCGCGATGCAGGATGCGACGGTCGCGGTCGTTTCGCGCACGGCTGAAAATGTTGATCAGGTGGTTGCCGAGATCCAGGCCGCTGGCGGCATCGCCCTCGGAATCGTTTGCGATATCGCTGATCCCGTTCAAATTACTGCCACTGTCGACAAGGTGATGGCTGCCTATGGACGAATCGACATTCTGGTTAACAATGCTTTCGATCCTTCTGTGGTTTTTTCATCGGTGATTGAGCTATCAGCCGAGCAGTTGCAGCGTAATTTCGAAATGGGCCCGATTGCTTATCTGCGAACGATGCAGGCGTGCTATCCCCATCTCAAAGCCAGCGGTGAGGGCCGGGTTATTAATTTCGCGTCCCTGGCCGGTGTCATTGGCATGCAGGGCTATGCGCCTTACAACATGGCAAAGGAAGCCGTACGTGCCTTGACTCGCTCTGCGGCCAGGGAATGGGGCGCTGACAAGATCACGGTCAACAATGTCATGCCGGTCGCTGACACGTGGGGAACCGCGGTCGATGTACCTGCCCCCACTAACGTGCTTGGTCGTTATGGATCACCGGAAGAGGATATTGCGCCGGTGGTGTTGTTTCTCGCCAGTAAGGATGCGCAGTTCTTGACGGGATACAGCCTCACGCCTGACGGAGGCCAAATCATCGACAGCGCCCGCTGACGGTCCTGTGCAAAAACCAAGCGTCGATTCATCAAAGCTGCATACGCCATATGGGCCGCGCGACGAAGCACTTGTACGATGTCTTACCACAAGGTATTACTAGGTCTCCAAAAAAAATAAAACCACGGAGATCGCTACATGGACTCATCCCTGTCCGCCCCCCCTGAAAGCCTTGACCGGGCAAAGGGCAATACTCGCCGCAACTTCCTGAAAAAATCCCTCGCTGTTTCCGCCACGCTCGCCACCGTCGGCAGCGCCGCGCTAACCCGAATCTCCGAGGCCGCCGAACCCTTGAGTCAGCGCTACCCGGATCCACTGATTCACATCCTCGACGACAGCTTCCTCGAGCTACGCGTTTTCAACGCCAGTGTTGAAAAACTCGCCACCGGTATGCGCTGGGCCGAAGGGCCGGTGTGGGTTGGTGATGGCCGCTACTTGTTGGTCAGCGACATCCCCAATAATCGCATCATGCGCTGGGACGAAATCACCGACACCTTCACCGTGTACCGCGAACACTCGAACTTCTCCAACGGCATGTGCCGGGATCGCCAAGGGCGTCTGATCGTCTGCGAAGGCTCCACCACCACCCGCGAAGGCCGCCGCATCACGCGCACCGAATACAATGGCACGATCACCGTGCTGGCCGACAGCTTCGACGGCAAGCCCTTCAACTCGCCCAACGACATCGTCTGCAAAAGTGACGGATCGATCTGGTTCAGCGACCCGCCCTTCCAGACCAGCAACAACTACGAAGGCCACAAAATCACCCCGAGCCAACCCCACGCCGTGTACCGCATCGACGGCGAGAGCAAAAAAGTCACTCGGGTCATCGACGACCTCAACGGCCCCAACGGCCTGTGCTTTTCTCCCGACGAAAAAACCCTGTACGTCGTCGAAGGCCGCGCCAAGCCCAATCGCCTGATCTGGGCGATTGCCGTGAAGGACGACGGCACACTGGGCGAACGCCGCAAGCACATCGAGGGGCTGGACTATGCCGCAATCGACGGCATCAAATGCGACGAAGCGGGCAATCTGTGGTGCGGCTGGGGCGGCAATGGTGATCCCAAGGCCGACCTGGAGAAACTCGACGGCGTGCGCGTTTTTAATCCGCTGGGCAAGGCCATCGGACACATTTCCCTGCCAGAGCGCTGCCCGAACCTGTGCTTCGGCGGACGCGAAGGGAATCGGCTGTTCATGGCCAGTAGTCACTCGATCTACTCACTGTTTGTGAATACGCGTGGCACTACGTTTGCGTTGTAAAAAAGACGTTCGTCTCGCGATCGTTGCGTGACTATCGAAACAATATCCTGCCGCGCATCATCCGGCGATGCGCGGCATTCAAGCCCGTTGACTGTCCCGGCACATGGCTAAAGCAATCAGGATCCGACAACCGCTCACTCGGTCGACGCGACGGAGGCTTTGCTGCCCAAGCGGATCAGTTCATTGGAGAAACACAAGCCGACGATGATCAGTGCCGCTCCCGCGTACAGGCTGTCGCGCGGTACTTCGTTGAGCGCCACAAACGCCAGCAGCGCGGCGAACAGTGGCTCGGTCAGCTCCAGCGCTTGCACTTGGGATGGCTTGAGATACTCGATGGCCTTGGTGGTGCAGAAGAAGCCCAGGATTGTCGGCAGCGTGGCCAGCGCCAGCAGCGCAGCGATCGCCAGCGGCGACAGCTCGCCGATCGCGAAACCATCGGCCGCAGCCGGCATCAGCAAGTACAGGCTGCCAAAAAATAACAGTTGTCGGGTGAAGTGCAGCCCCCCCGACACCCCCATTCGCTTCATGGCAACCGAAAAGGCCCCATAGCCGGAGCCGGCCATGGAGGCGAGCGCAGCACCTTGCAGGGTAAAGCCCTGCTGCAGGTCGCCGCCGAAGATCACCGAGATCCCGGCGATAGCCAGTGCGGCACCCACGGTCGCGTTCGCAGTGATGGCGTCCTTGAGAAAAATGCGCCCCAGAATGATCGAGGAAATTGAGGCACTGGCCATCAGCACCACTACCACACCTGCCGCAGCATAGTGTCGATAGGCGGACGTTTCGAAATGGAACAGCACAAAGATGCCAAGGAATGCGCAGATAGCCGCCTGAGTCCATTTGATCGACGCCGCCGGGCGCTTGAGGAAAAACAACAGGATCGAGAGAAGCACGCAACCCAGTACGGTCTTGATGACCGCGACACTGCTGGCGGTGAAACCATTACTCATGAGTATTTTGCTGAGTACACCGATCGTTGCGTTCAGTGCCGCAGCGGAGAGTGCAAACATGACGCCTTTGCTGAAAGTGGATTGCATTGATGACGATCCCTGTCGCTGAATTGTCGTCCGATAGAATGCCGCCCGATATCGACGGCGCACAGTTTGAGGATACGAAGATCCCGCCAACGCCAGTATTTATTTGGCGATGCAATAGGCGTTGACGAATGTTGCAGTGTGCTGCAAAGACTGACGTATATCCGGTTTGGCTATTCCATGCCTGTTGGCAAATTGCTCGACCGCCGTTGTATCAAAACGAGTGGTCTGGATAAAGTCCAAGGCTTCGGGTTTTGTATTCAGAAACCACGCGACGGGCGCAATACTCAGCAGCCACTTCAGCAATCGGAGCGGAATGTGATGCTTGGGAGACTTTAAGCCCAAAGGTTGTGCCACCTGTATCAGGAGTTCTCGCAGGTTTGGCGTCTGGTCATCAAGCGCCAGCAGTTCCTGGCCCACCATGGCAGGATCAAAAGCACACACTGCCAACAGCTCGACCAGGTAATCCACAGTAACCAGTGGCAGCCAGTGCTCGGCGGTACCGGGCACGGCGGTCAGCTTTCCCTGCACAAGGTTGCGTATCAGCTCCACCAGCGGCTGACCGTCAAGGATATGCCCGGTACGGCTGTGACCACAGACAGTCGCAGGGTGGACAACGGTCATCTCCCCGCCCTTGGCAGACATGACCTCCAGGGTCGCAAAATGCGCCTCCAGCTTGCTTCCCTCGTAACCCCCGACACGCCGGTAGACGGCAGGCCAATTCGTCAACTCCGGATGACGAGGATCAATTCCGATGCGCTGCAGATGTTCATGATTTTTCAGCATGTAGCCGCCGATCATCACTAAACGGCTGTTTTGCTCAGCCGCCAACAGCGCCACGCGCTTTGCCCCTTCCACATTCACCGCACGAGAATGCTCCACCGAAAGCCCCCATGCGAAGTGGGCGCCCAAGTGGAATATGACGCTGGCGTGCTGTAGCCCTTCTCGGTCCTCAAGACTCAGCCCGAGGTTGTCCCGTTCCAGATCGCCGGCAACGGCAAATACCCGGGTTGCGCACCCTCCCAGATTATCGACTTGCTCGCGCAGTGCAGCCAGTCGCTCCGGGCGACGCATCAACACCCGAACGGTGTGACCTTTTGCACTCAGATACGCCACCAAATGTTGACCGATGAAGCCGGTCCCCCCCGTGACAAAGCACTCCACGCCCATTTCCCTGTTCCTTGTTCAAGATGAGAAATCAAGCGTAAACTGTCGACCCAACTCTACAGTCAAGCGGTGTTTTCATGAGAATCGGCGAACTCGAAGCCCGTAGCGGCGCCAGCCGCCATACGCTGCGTTACTACGAGCAAATCGGCCTGATCTCAGCGCTGCGGCAAATCAACAACTATCGCGTTTACACCGAGCAAACTCTGCAGGATCTGGACTTTATCCAGCGTGCGCAAAGCATGGGGTTTTCCCTGGGGGAAATCGGCGAGATTCTGGACGCGCAGCGGAACAAGCTGATCGATTGTGCTGACGGCGCCAGGCTGATTGAAAAAAAGATGGCAGAGATCAAACAGAAAATCGCCAACCTCCAAGGCATTTATCGGTATCTGGATGAAGAGCGCGCAAACCTCGAAGCCAGTGCTGCCAGGCAACTTGAGCTTCAACAGCTGAACAACGCTTCAAACTGAACGGTCAACATCCGGGGAACGGAAGCTGCAGCCTGCCTCCAGTTTCAAGCCCATGGCTGACGCATTTTCTGAAACCTTGTAGCCAGGTTCTGGACGGTAAGCGTCCGCCCAAAAGACCTTGCGTGGTTGAACGGGCGCCCTTCTACGCGGCAGCTAACACAGACAGAATTCGGCCAGAAACGGCCTTGGGGCGAACGATAAGTCCATAAATTTCTGCATTAACTGAAGTTCGGCTCGGTCAACACATTGAGCCCTGACTGGCGCAAACGCATGCGAAAAAGATAATCACGAAGATTGGGTGTTTTTTTCAGCCATTGCGCACTTTCGGGCACGCGTTCCAAATAATCGAGCATAGGCGTCAGGATGGCGTCCGCCATGCTGTAGTCCGCCCCGCAGAAAAATGGCTGCTCATCCAATTGCTGCGCCAGCAGCCAAAGTGTATGGATAGCCATTGGCTCGGCGATAGCCACAGCGTCTCTATCGATTGGGCGTGACGGCTGTGCAGGTGAAACCAGTAATAAAAGATAACGACGTATCAGTCGATCATCGGCATACATCGCCAAGGCAGCGGCCCACTGATCGACCTTTACCTTCTGGGCCAAGTCAGCGGGCCTTGGAGAAACAAGCGCAAAGGCTTCATCCAGGTAGCGGCAAATGGTGGTTGTTTCAATTACGCTCCGCTCTCCATGCAGCAATACCGGGACCTTGCCAAAAGGATGCAGTGCCTTGTGTTCAGGGCTGTGCAACCTGATCGCATTACCATCCACGTGCATCCCGTGTGTGTAATCCAGCGCTTTCTCCTCGCAGTAAAGTCTGACACTCCGTGCGAAGGTGCTAAATCCAGGTCCCAGTATGTGCAATCTCATGTGTAGCTCCTTGAGGGTAGAGCCGGCAATTCTGGTCGGTATGACCTTATGTTCAAGAACATAAAGTCCCGTTTTGTCATACTCCAGCTCACGCTTTATCAAGGAGAAGACGAATGCCCTGGCCTGCTACACAGCGCGCAACCACTCGACAGATGATTCTGGATAGCGCCGCGCGACTCTTCGCACTGGAAGGTTTCGACAAAGTCAGTATCGACTCAATTATGGAGAGTGCGGGATTGACCCGGGGGGCTTTCTATAGTCACTTCGCATCCAAAACGGAGCTTTACACCGAAGCGATTAGAAATGCCGCGAACGCAGGGGGCGCGATGCTCGAAGAGGCTGGTAAAAATGGTTTGCTGCAGGTAGTGAAAGACTATCTCCGCATGGACCATCGGGATGCAAGCCGCATGCACTGTCCGTTAGCGTTCATGGTCAATGATGCTGCTCGACAGGACGGAGCCATCCAGGAGAGCTATACCCAAGTGCTCTCAGCGTTCATCACACGTCTAGAGTCCGGGCTGAAATCGACGACACAGACGAATACACGCCAGCATGCTGTGCAAATTGCCGTAGGGATGATTGGTGGCTTGGCACTCGCTCGAGCTGTGGCCGATGACCAATTGGCGCAAGAGATTCTCACAGCCTGTCAGCAGGGATGTTTGCAGCTCGTTGAGCCATGACCTGCCACAACAAACGAGGCGCCTTATTACCAAGGGTCAACGTCGCCAGAATGCAACTGGACCGAGCGTTGCAGGCGCACAAACCGGGTGATCGACCGTAGGCGATCATCAGCGATGTCGATCAAACCGTGCTGAGCAGCAACAGCTATTGGGGCCATGTGATCAACAGCCCAAGCAATAAAGGCGCTGATCTGACTTCAGGTTTGAGGGTGCGACAACGCTTCTCGCCCTCTTGTTCAGCCCGACCAGGATCAGCCTTGAGTCAGATAAACGCGGCCTCGACAAATGCCTCCAGCGCTTTCTCTTCCAGTATCTCGATGGAAAAATGGCCAAAGCGTTTGGGCAACCAGATGATGCGTCCCCCCGACGGGGATTGCAGATTCGCCCGCGCTAATGGCTGCCCGTTTTCGTCTTCCGGCTGAACACCGGCGGCCAGCAATTCGTCATAGGCTATTTCGATATCCGGGGTCGAGTAACAGTGACGGTAAATCATCCCCTCGCCGGCAGAATCCAGAAGCGCTTTCAGATTCCCGGCCAACGGCTGCACCAACATGAAACGCTCCTGCCCGATCAGCGCAATCGCGTAACGCACCTGCAGCCCGCCCCGCTCCCAAACCAGCGTCTTGGAGATTCTGGCGTTGAGTATGTCCGCATAGTAAGCACAGGCTTCTTCGAGATTATTGACCAGTACATCGACGTGACTGAATTTCAGATCCATTGCGTGGCTCCTGTCGAAACGATACTCATGGTAACCACTACGCGGTTGTTCATGGCGTCGGTTTCCTCACCGAATTCCCATTGGAATACCTTCCCGTCTATGAGACAAAGGCCTGAGCCTTTCGAGGGACCACGCCATCAAGGAGCGCTGCACCCCATGGATGAAACCATCACTTACCGAATCGCAACGGTCGAAGATGCCTTGAGCATGTGTGAGTTGGGCCAATTGCTCAATGAGGTGCACCACACTGCCCGTCCCGACATCTATGCACCTGCCACCGAAGCGTTTTCCCGTGACCTGCCTCACTGGTCGGGGCTGTTCGAGAGGCCGGGCCATGTTGCCTTTATTGCCCATGTCGGTCATCAACCTGCGGCGTTTATCACGGCCAGCCTGTCAGCCAGTTCAGGGCCGTTGATGCAGCCGCAGAATGTTGTGCGCATCGGTTCGGTGTGTGTCGCCGAACAGTTTTCGGGAAAAGGCATTGGACGCGGGCTGATGGATCTCGTGAAAAACTGGGCGCTCGAACAGGATGCCCAGGATCTGCGTTTGACGGTCTGGGCGTTCAATACCCGGGCCGTGCGGATGTATGCGGAGTTCGGATTTGAACCCCGCGCTTTTGAAATGGGCATGCGTCTGTAGCGGTTCGCCCGCTCGCAGCACCCTGCCTCAGCCCAGTCGCATCGACAGCTCGATGTCATCGGCAAACGGCACGGACAGATAACCGTTCTGCGGCGCACGCACGTACGCCAGGTATTCCGGGCAGTAGTTGGTGTTGTCCGCCACCACCAGCGCGCCCGGCTTCAGGTGTTGTTCCACCAGGAGCAACACATCGCCATACAGCGCCTTGGCCCCATCGAGCAGGAGCAGGTCGACTGACGGCGGCAGGTCGCTGGCGAGGGTGACGAGCGCATCGCCTTCGCGGATTTGCACCAGATCGCTGACGCCGCCCTCGACGAAGTGATGGCGTGCCAAGGCGATTTTCGCCGGTTCAAATTCGCTGCCGATCAGCACGCCACCACCGTTGTCGCGCAGCGCCGCCGCCAGGTGCAGGGTGGACAGGCCGAACGAGGTGCCGAATTCGACGATGGCCTTGGCCTTGGCATTGCGCGCCAGCAGGTACAGCAGCTTGCCGGTGTCGCGCGAGACTGGCAGCCACAGGTCCTTGAGCATGGCGTAGAGTTTCAGGTACTCGGTCTTGCTGTGCATCAGGCGTTCACGCTCCTCGCCGGACACCGTTTCCAGCACCGGGCTGGTGGCGGCGCTAGCTTGGCTGTAGAGACGTTCGATCAGGCTGGCCAACGGTTCAGAGGTCAGGGTTGTCATGATTGCTTTCCGTCAATGGGGGATTAAGATGCGAGCAATTCGTCGCATTTAAATGATGCGAGTGATTCACTCGATCCGCTATTCGCGTTTCCCTTCGAGGCCCGAGCCGCCCATGAGCAATCGCCAGACTGCCCGTATTTCCTCGCGCAAACAGCCGCAGCAGGCACGCTCGGCTGATCTGGTCGCGGCGATTCTGCAGGCGGCTATTCAGGTTTTGACCGAGCACGGCGCCAGCCGTTTTACCACCGCACGGGTCGCGGAAAAGGCTGGCGTGAGCATCGGCTCGCTGTACCAGTACTTCCCTAACAAGGCGGCGATTCTGTTCCGTCTGCAGAGCGATGAATGGCTGCACACCACGCAGATGCTGCGGCGAATTCTGGAAAATCCCGAACAGCCGCCACTGGCACGCCTGCGCACACTGGTGCAGGCGTTCATCCGTTCGGAGTGTGAGGAAGCGCAGATGCGCGGGGCGCTGAACGATGCGGCACCGCTGTATCGCGATGCGCCCGAGGCTCACGAAGTACGTGCGGCGGGACGGCAAATCTTCGCCGTCTTCATGTGCGAGTTACTGCCCGAAGCCGGTGAGCCAACCCGCACCGCAGCCTGCGATCTGATCCTGACCACGCTCAGTTCGGTGGGCAAGGATTTTTCCGGCAACCCGCGTAGCGATCCGCAAATCACCGCGTTCGCCGATGGACTGGCGGACATGTTCAGCGCCTACGTGGTGGTGCTGAATCAGCCTTCAGGGTAAATCCGGGTGAACTGCTGCTCGGTGACGAGCGTGCCCCACTGACTGCCCTGCTCTTCTTTGCTCAGCTCGAAGCCGGACGCCTCGTACAGTCGGCGCGCGGCGTCGAGGCCCTTGAAAGTCCAGAGTTGAATGGCGGCAAAACCCTGCTGATCACAAAACGTTACGGCCGCGCTCAGCAGTTGCCGGCCGACACCGCTCCCGCGACAGCCATCATCGAGGATGAACCAGCGCAGATGCGCTTGATGGTTGCCCAGGTCCTGCCCGTCGATCGCGATCGAACCGACGATGCGCTCGTTGAGGGTCGCCACCCAGATCTGGTTGCACGGCTGATCGAGGCGCCCGACAAACTCCGCCACGCCACTGGCGACGCGGCTTTCGAAGACCGCGCCGAAGCCGGCATGCTGCGAGTAGTAATCGGCATGCATTTGCGCCACGCGACCAATCAACCCCGGGCGGTAGCCGGCGCTGATGAGCAGGTTCGGCGTGAGTGCTTGATCGGTGCCCAAGCGGATCGTTTTGAGGGCGTGGGCGTAGGTGGTGAGGCCCTGCGCCACGCTCTGTTGTTGCGATGGGTTGAGCGCCTGCAACGCCTGGCTGACCTGCGCCTGGCCGAAGGCGTGGATATCGGCAACGGTCTGCCGGCCTTGCGGCGTCAGGTGCAAGCGCTTGACGCGAGCGTCGTCGGCCGTACGCTCCTCGATCTCCCCGGCCTTGATCAGTTTGCCAACCATGCGACTGACACTGGACTTTTCCAGCCCCAGGCTTTGCGCCAGTTGCGCCGAGCTCACACCATCCCCCGCCTCGATTTCCAGCAGCGCGTGCACACCGGAGGCGGAGTAGTCGGTCGCCGCCAGCGTGGCGCGCATGAAGCCCAGCTCACGCACCATGGTGCGCGATGCCGTGCGGATGTCTTCGATCAAGGCTGGGGCAATCGTCATGACCAACCACCTCTGGAATATGGTTGTACGATACAACCATATTCCAGTCACGCTGTGCAACGGGCCGGCTACGCTGGGTAACGGCGACGCGTATCCGGTCGACAAAACTGGCAGCACGTTTCACCATGCCCCCTTTCCTTGAAATGACAGCGAGGCGTCGTAATGAGCCAATCCACCATCCGCGCGTTGATCCTTGACGACTATGCCAACAACGCCTTTCGCGAGGCACAGATCGAGCGCCCGGTGCCACAGGCCAATGAGGTGCTGGTGCGCATCGTGGCCAGTGGCGTGAACCCCATCGACTATAAAATCCGCACCGGCCATGCGCCTTACGCGATGCCAGAGCTGCCGGCGATTCTCGGAACTGACATGGCCGGCGTGATTGAAGCGGTCGGCACCAATGTCAGCCATCTGTCGGTGGGCGACGAAGTGTTCGGCATGGTCGGTGGTGTGCGCGGTTTGCCGGGGTCGCTCGCCGAATACCTGGCGGTGGATGCCGACCTGGTGGCGCTCAAGCCGAAAAATCTCGGGTTTCGTGAGGCGGCGGCCGTACCGCTGGTGTTCCTGACGGCGTGGGAAGGTCTGGTCGACCGCGCGCATGTCCAGGCTGGTCAGAAGGTGCTGGTGCACGGCGGCGCGGGCGGTGTCGGGCACATGGCGGTGCAAATCGCCGCTGCCCTGGGCGCTGAAGTGTTCGCCACGGTGTCGCCGGGCAAGCGCGCGATTGTTGAAAGCTACGGCGCCACGGCCATCGATTACAAAAACGTGCCGGTCGAGCAGTACGTCAGCCAGTTCACCGACGGCAAGGGCTTCGACGTGATCTACGACACCGTCGGCGGCAAGAGCCTGGATGATTCGTTTGCGGCGATCCGGCTCTACGGTCACGTCACCAGTTGCGCGGCGTTCGGCACCCACAACCTGGCCACCGGTTCGCTGCGCAGCGCCACGCTGTCGGGGATTTTCGTGTTGCTACCGATGCTCACCGGCGTCGGGCGCAAGCACCACGCACAAATCCTCGGCTACGCCACGCGGTTGATCGAGGAAGGCAAGGTCAAGCCGTTGATGCATGCTGAACACTTCAGCCTCAGCCAGGCGCGCCAAGCGCACGACGCGGTGCAACAGGGCACGGCGATTGGCAAGGTGGTGATCGACGTCGCCTGAACGACAGAAACTCAGGACAAAAAAAGCCCCGCAACCGAATGAGGTGCGGGGCAAAGTATTGGTTGGTTGCGGCCAACCAAAGGAGCTCGGTCAAAACAGTTGGCAAACCCGGGTCAGATGCAATCCTGGGCGGCACGTTCAAAGCTGGAAGGCAGAAAGTTCGAGGCCAGCAAATGGCGCTCGTAGATGAACACCTTGCCGCCGCTGCCGGCCTTGTAGGCTTCCAGCACGTTGTCGGCCGAAACCTTGCTCGGCACCACGATCCGGTAGCTGCGCTGGGTTTGCGAGACGCTCGGGTTCAGCGCACTGAGTTGCAGCTTCGGCACCACGCAATCGGCGTACTGCGCCGGGGTCTTGCTGGTCTGGAGGGTCAGCGTCGGGTCGTTCGGCGCGGAGGCGCAACCGGCGAGCAGCAACGAGGCAACGGCCATGGACGGGGCAAATAAAGAGCGCATCGGTGTAGTCCTGAAAATAAAGGTTCGGTTCAACTGGCAGCGGTTCAGCGTCACGGCGCCGCCGCTGCCCTTTTGGTTTTGAGTATTCAGCTTGAAGCCACCAGTGCCTTGAGCGAGGCATCGAACTGCTTCAAGGCATTGAGTTGCAGGTCCCGTTGTTTTTCGATCTGCGCGGCAATCTCGTGCGCCGCTTTATCGTGTACCCAGACCGCCGGGATCTGTTTCTCCACAGCGCCTTCGGCCTTGCCGATGTACTGCAGGTCGGCATCGTAGAAACGCGCGATGAAGTGCGCTTCGAACAGGTTGTTCTGCTGGGTCAGCAAGCGGTTGAAGGTGTCGAGTTTCACCACGATGTCCGGATGCGCCTGAATCAGCGCATCGAGGTTGTCGTAAACGGTCACCGACATGAACTGACGCTGTAACGAGCTGAGCAACCAGTCGATCGCCAGTTCCGGATCGGAGCTGCTGACAAAAGCTGCGCGAATCCGTGAGTCCAGCGCATCCTTGGCACCGTGCAGCGCCATGTCGTGGTAACGCGTCAGGTAATCAAGGTTGTCCCGGGTGTTTTCGCTGTACAACACACCTACGCTCTGCGAATGCTGCAAGCTCGCGCTGCTGCCGGCGATCGGTTGAAGATGACACGCACAGGCGTCGTCTGCGTAAGACGGTGCCGTGGCCATCACGCCGCCCATCAGCAGGGCGATCAGTGCCAGTCGGGTCAGTGTCTTCATCGCGCATTTCCTTGAGCTGCGTGTTCAATGGAGGCAATTTTCCGCCTATTGCCTGTAAAGCTGAACTTGCGTTTCGTGATGGTCACTATTACTTCTAGCGATAGTTGCGCACGATAAAGACGGGTAACACACTCATCCACAACGACTAAAACAACAGTGAGGAAGCCGAATTGAGAACCTTTGACCTGATCCGCGACGCAGTCTTGCCCGACTTTCGCGAGCGGGTGGCCGAATATCTGGTGCAGTACGAAAGCGTGTTGCTGGACAAGGACATCACCGATGCACAGCTCAAGCGCGACACCGCCAATCAGTTGCGTGGCTACCTGCGCGGGCTGAACACCACGCGGGTATTGGGCATGGCCTACTGGGAAGAGCTGGATCGACGGGTCGTCGACACCTGGCTCGCGCCACAGCCGTGACGGCGGACGCCGGGCAGTGACGGTAGCCCGATGAGGCGCTGGCCGCCTGCGCCTGACCGGGCAAACACTTCAGGATGACCAGACCCATGTCCAGTTTCGATACGCCCCTGCAAGACCTCGCCGCCCCCGAAGGCGTCTGCTACGGTTGCGGCGGCCGCAACCCTCACGGGCTGCACGTCAAAAGCGTCTGGCACGAGGACGGCGTGCACGTCATGGCCGAACACCTGCCGGACGACAAATACTGCGGCTGGCCGGACCTGGTGTACGGCGGCTTGCTGGCGATGCTGGTCGACTGCCATTCCAACTGGACGGCGATGGCCTACCACTACCGCGACGAACAGCGTGCACCGGGCAGCCTGCCGCGCATCGACTGCGTGACCGGCAACCTCGGCATCAAATTCATCAAACCCACACCGATGGGCGTGCCGCTGACCTTGCGCGCCAGGGTCGAGGGCGAGATCGGGCGCAAGACGCGGGTGATCTGCGAGGTGTACGCCGCAGATGTGCTGACGGCGATTGGCGATTCGGTGTTTGTGCGGGTCGATACCGGGCAACTGGCGGATGCGGCGCACGGGCGCTGAATCCCCACGCTCCCCTGTAGGAGCTGTCGAGTGCAATGAGGCTGCGATCTTTTGATTCTGATCTCGATGGAGGCCACCAAAAATCAACCTCAAAAGATCGCAGCCTTCGGCAGCTCCTACAGAACCGATACTTGAGCAAACCCGGCTAGGCGCGCCTACGCAAAAATCGACGAGGCTATTGCAGACCGCACTTCTCAGGAGTTTCCAGCCCGTGTCCGAACTGCCGACCGACTTCGCCTACACCCGACGCTTCAATGCCGTGCTCGCCTACATCGATGCCCATCTCGAGGGTGACCTGTCGGTGAGCACGTTGAGTCAGGTGGCGAACTTTTCGGCGTTTCACTTCCATCGGCAATTCAGCGCCTTCGTTGGCGTGCCGGTCTCGCGCTATGTGCAACTGATGCGTTTGCGCCGGGCGGCTCATCAACTGGCCGCGCAGCCGGAACACTCGATACTGGACGCCGCGTCTGACGCCGGTTTCGAGAGCCCGGAAGCCTTCAGCCGAGCGTTCCGGCGCGACTTCGGCATGACGCCGAGTGCCTTCAGGAAGCAACCGAACTGGCAGACCTGGAATGCGGTATTTGCCATCCCTCACTTTTCCAGGAGCGTCATCATGCAAACCAGAATCATCGATTTCCCGACCGTGCGGGTCGCCGCGCTTGAGCACTGCGGCGCGCCGGCAGAGGTTCAGCAAAGCGTGCAGAAATTCATCGCGTGGCGCCTGCACAGCGGCCAGTCGCCCGTGGCGTCGAGTCGTACCTTCGGCATTCCCTACAACAACCCCGACACCACGCCGGCGGAGGGTTTTCGCTTCGCCATCTGCGGCGAGATTGACGAGGCCGTGGCGCCCAACGCATTCGGCGTGCGTGAAATGGTCATCCCCGGCGGTCGCTGTGTGGTGGTGCGGCATATGGGTTCGCCGGACCACATCGGCGAAACGATCTACCCGATCTACCGCGACTGGCTGCCAACCAGCGGCGAAGAGTTGCGCGATCATCCGCTGTTTTTCCATTACCTGAGCGTGTATCCAGAGACGCCGCAGGCGCAATGGCAGACGGATATTTACGTGCCGCTGCAAGCGTAAGATTCACTGACATGTTTTTCCGCTTGTCGTGCGCAAGGCCAACCCCTTATAAGAGCGGCTTTCTCTCTCGACATAATGGGTGCACACATGAGCAATGCCTGGAACGAAGGGTATTTCACCGACGAGGGTTACACCTACTCGTATAGCCGGGAAATCAACCCGGTGTTCCAACGTTATTGTTTGTTGTTGCGCGGTTTTGCCACGCTGGAGAATGCCAGCGGCTATCACTGCGAACTGGGCTTCGGCCAGGGCGTCTCGATCAACATCCATGCCGCTGCCAACCCGGGAAACTATGTCGGCACGGACTTCACGCCGTCCCAGGCGGCCCATGCCATCGCGCTGGCGAGCGACTGGAACAGTCAGGCACGGCTGTATGACGACAGCTTCGAGCAATTGCTGGCCCGCGATGATCTGCCGCCCTTCGACAGCATCAGCCTGCACGGCATCTGGACGTGGGTCAGCCGGGACAACCAGAAACTGATCGTCGAGTTCGCCCGCCGTCACCTCAAACCCGGCGGCATGTTGTACGTCAGCTACAACTGCTTCCCGGGCTGGTCGCCTTCGGCGCCACTGCGCAATCTGTTCAGCCTGCACAACCGCTTTGCCAGCCAGACCACTACCAGCCCGGCCAAACGCATCGATGCCGCACTGCAATTTTCCGAGGCGCTGCTGGCGGCCAATCCCAAATACGCCAGCGCAGCGCCGAGCCTGGGCGCCCAGTTGAACAGCATCAAGGGCCAGAATCGTCAGTACGTGGCCCATGAATACTTCAACCGCGACTGGAACTGCATGTATTTCACGGACGTGGTCGATGCCATGACCTCAGCCAAACTGGACTACGCCACCACCGCCGTGCCGCTGGACACGGTGGCCCCGCTGAATCTGAGCGCAGAAGGCATGGACTTTCTCGAGGGAATCGAGCACCCGATCATGCGCGAGCAGGCGCGTGACTACTTCGTCAATCAGCATTTCCGCCGCGATCTGTACGTGCGCGGCGCCAATCGGCTGTCTGCCGCCGAGCAGCGCGATGGCCTGCTGAGAAGCCGTTTTGCCCTGTTGCAAACCATTGAACACATTCCAGGCATGGTCACTGGCCCCGCTGGCGAGGCTTCGTTACAGGCGGACATTTACGGCCCGGTGCTCGAAGCGCTCGCCGCCAATGCCTACGCACCAAAAACCTTGCAGCAGTTGTCGATGGCTGTCGGCTCCGTTGCTTATGACGACCTGGTGCAGGCCGTCAGCGTGCTGATCGGCATGGGCGTCGCCGCGCCGTGCCAGAGCGAAGCCGCCGAAAGACAGGTGCAGGAGCGTTGCAACACACTCAACCTGCAACTGTGCAAACGCGCACTGTTCAACAGCAACATTCAGGTGCTCGCCAGCCCGGTCACCGGCGGCGGTGTGCCGGTCAGCCGTTTCCAGCAGTTGTTCCTGATTGCGCTCAAACAAGGCATGACCGACCCGCAAGACTGGGCGCAACTGGCATGGAGCGTTATCGGTGATCAGGGCGAAGTGCTGCTCAAGGGGGATCAGCCTCTGCTCACGGCCCAGGAGAATCTCGCCGAACTGACCGAACAGGCCCAGGCATTTGCCGAGACATCGCTGATTATTCTGCAGGCGTTGAAAATCGCCTGACGCTCACTTGCGCGCGGACTGACGCGCAGGCAAACCAGGCGACTGGCCGTCCTCCAATGCGGCCAGTCGTCTGCGTTTATGGCCCTGAGTGCCGTCTCCCGAGTAATCGCCGCCGCATCTACCGCCTCGCTCCCCGGCAAAAAAGCAAAATCCCCATGTGCTCCCATCGTTCCTTGTTGCGTCGCACTGTTCATTGCCCGTTCCTGTCTGTCTGGAGTTTCTTCGATGCCCGCGCCCAAATCCCTGCCCACTGCCCTATTGGGTCTGGCCCTCGCCTGCCCGGCCATGGCCGAGGAACCCAAAGGCATGGAGTTGGGCCAGGTGCTGATTTCGGCTGAGGAGCAAAGCGGCGCAGACGCCTCCGTGGCCGAAGCCGAAGCGCGCCTTGCGCAGGTGCCCGGCGGCACCAACGTGGTCGACATGCACCAGCCGTTGCAGGGCAAGGTGGCGAGTAATCAGGATGTGCTGGCGTATCAGCCGGGGGTCTACGCGCAGTCGGCGGGCAATGAAGGGGTGAAGATTTCGATCCGTGGTTCGGGGATCAACCGTGCTCCGGGCGCCCATGCTTCCGGGCTGTACACGATGCTCGACGGCCTGCCGCTGACCGGCCCCGGCGGCACACCCTACGAATTGCTCGAACCGCTGTGGCTCGACCATGTGGAGGTGCTGCGCGGCGCCAACGGCTTCGATCGCGGCGCACTGGCGCTGGGCGGCGCCATCGATTACGTCAGCCACACCGGCTATGACGCGCCGAAACTGCAGGTGCGCTATGCCACCGGCAGCCACGGCTATCAGCAGCGTCAGGTCAGCTCCGGGCAGGTGCTGGGCGACTTCGATTACTACGTGTCGCTGACCGATTCGAACGCCGACGGTTATCAGGATCACACCGCCAGCGAGAGTCAGGGCGTGATCGCCAACTTCGGCTATCGCTTCAACCCGAACCTGGAAACCCGTTTCTATTTCCGCTACCGGCAGACCGACAACGACCTCGCCGGACGCGTGACCAAGCACTCGATCGAGCACGATCCACGGGCGGCCAACCCGGCCTACGTGTCGCGCGACGACAGCCGCAAGCAGCCCGGCAGCACCTTCATCGGCAACAAGACCACCTACTACATCGACGACGATTCGAGCATCCAGACCGGGCTGGTCTATCACGACTACCCGATGGACCTGCGCGAAGGCCCGAATCGCTTGAAAGTGGCCTACACCGACGTCAGCGGCACCTTCGACTACAAGCGCCGCGACACCTTTCTCGGGATGGAAAGCCGCAGCACCGTGGGCCTGCGCACCACCAAACACCTGCCCAACGACGGCGCCAGCGAATTCGTACGCATCCCCAGCGGTAACACCGCCGGCTACGCGCCGGGCACCCGCATGCGCAACTTCACCTATCAGGGTTCGGACACCGTTCTGCACGTCGGCAACGACCTGGAGATCGCCGACGATCTATGGCTGACCACCGGCCTCGCCGCCCTCTACACCCGCCGCGAAAGCGCCGTCACCTACCCGCAAAGCGGCGGCAAGACCAGCCAGAACGACTGGGATTACGCCCCGCGTCTGGGCCTGCGCTATCAGGTCACGCCGGACCTGCAACTGTTCGGCAACCTCAGCCGTTCGGTCGAAGCGCCACATCCGTGGTCGCTGATCTACAGTTCGAACATCCGCTTCCCGGCCGGCAACGGTGCGGCGACCGGCACCCAGCGCGACCCGATCAAACTGCAAAACCAGACCGCCACCACCCTCGAACTCGGCGGCCGTGGCGACAGCGCGCTCGGCCAGTGGAGCCTGGCGTGGTACTACGCGCAGGTGCGCCATGAATTGCTCTCGGTGCTGCCGGACGCCAACACCGTCACCCCTTACGAACTCAACGCCAGCCCCACCGTGCATCAGGGTGTCGAAGCCAGTCTGCAGAGCACGCTGTGGTCAGCCGATGACGGGCGTAAATTGACCCTGCGCCAGGCCTACACCTTCAGCGACTTCCACTACCGCGACGACCAGCGTTTCGGCGACAACCGCCTGCCCGGCCTGCCGATGCACTACTACCAGGGCGAACTGCGCCACGACTGGCCGCAAGGCTTCTTCGCCGCGGTCAACACGCAACTGGTGTCCAAGGTCGCGGTGGATTACGCCAACAGCTACTACGCCGATCCCTACACACTGTTCGGCGCCACCGTCGGCTACAACGCGCCGAAAAACGACTGGCAAACCTGGCTGGACCTGCGCAACCTGACCAACCAGCACTACGCCGCGACGGTCACACCGGGGTATGACGACAAGGGCCAGGATGCGGCGCGGTCTACGCCGGGTGAAGGATTGGGGGTTTATGTCGGGGTGTCGTGGAGTTTGCTTTGAGGCTTTACCGATTTGGCAACCCTTGTAAAAAGCGCTCTCGATCAAAAAGGAGGTTTCCGGGAAATGGGACCGAAAACGCAGGAGCTGATCAATGTGCTGGGTCAGTTGATCGAGATACTTGAAAGCGATGGAGACACGCACTGGAACCAGTGGATGCGCAGCGCAAGAGCGCGTCTTCTTGACTCCGATTACTCCGGGGTCACCTACTTATTGTCGGCCTACGGTGGAATGGGTTCGTTCAATGATGTGGTTTTAGGGCAGAGTCGTGTCGATGGCGTATTCGCCTGGAAACCCGGCCACGTCGAGTTGAACGAACATTTCGACACGTTGCGTGCCGAGGCTGCGCGACTGGCCGAGGCAATCAGGGATTCGCAAAACTGACATTCCCTCTCCCGGCTCACTCATAAAACTTACCCGCCAGCAAAATGCTTGCACAGCGCTGCCATACATTAGCTGAAGAGACATCTGCTGCCGCCTGTCTGGAACTGGCGAGCGCCCAGGCACCTGCGGCGTCAAGAAACGTATCCAAAGAACCGTTTTCCCAACCCGAGGCACTCCGGCCATAGGGCGACAGCGGTTCGCTCACCGAACGCTCACGGGCAAAGTCGGTGCCCAGTGCCTGAATAAACGCAATGAACGATTGCTCGTCGCTCACGCTTTCCAGCAACTCATCAAGATCATCAGGCGCAGACATCGTGGCACTTTCCTGTTGGCGAATGGTTTGCCCGGGATGCTGCTATGCATCGATGTTGAGGTCAATCAGCCCGTCAAAACGGTCCCTGCGTCATCACCCGCGTCTCGATGATGTTGCGCAAGGCTTCAACCCGGCGCTGGTACAGATCGGTCAGACAACTCACCTTCGCGCCACAGGCCTTGCGGCTTTTCAGGAAGGCCTGTTGTTCGCCGATCAGCGCATCGCGTCCGCCCATCGGCAGCAGGCGTTTGTCGAGGCTGAACAGCTCGCCCATGGTCACATCCAGATCGTTCAGCGTGCGGTTGGCGCAGACCGCTTGTTCGTCCGCCGCTTTGGCCTTGGCACAGTCAAAACTGGCGGCGAATGCCGAATCGGCGGCCAGCCATAAACCGGCGCCGAGTAGCACGCCGATCACCGATGAAATTTCTCGAACTCGCGTCATGTCGTCGTATCCAACGTTGTAAGTCAATGGAGGTATGAGTAATGAAAAGCACCGACGATATCAAGCCTGCAACCCCTCATGACGCGCCACCGCTCGATTCCTCGGGCAAACCGGTCGACGTGGTTCGCCGGGATCTGCAAGACAGCGACGATGACACCAAAGCCGTGGACGAGGTGATTACCCCGACCTCGATCCGCACCAAGGAACAAGAGGCCGAGGAACTCAAGCGTAAGACCGATGCGATCGAACGCAAGGTCGCCGACGGTAATTAGTCCACTGACTACAGAGCTGCGCCGCGCGAATATGCCCAACGGGTGGGTCGCTTATTGCCAATGAGTCCATCCGGTGTGCGCTGCCCTGCCCCCGTCTCGTCCAGACAAATACCTGTGTCCGCTCAATGGCTTGAAGGTCTGGTGCGGATACGTCCTGCCTCACGTCAATGTCCCGCCCACGACCGTTCGGCGCTTTGTCTGGCAGGGCCGCGAAATCGGATCTAGGGTTGCGTGGCTGGCTATATGCCAGCGACCCGCGAGCGGCGGTCACGCGCTCGCCCGTCGCGGCACTGGAAAAGAAATCAGGGATGGTTTTTGTGCTTGCGGTTCTCCTGCGCTCTTGCCGAGCGCGCAACTGATCCCTGCGTTTCGTTGTGTTCTCTCAAGGACAGAAAGATGAACAACGTACCGGTCAATTCCCCACGTCTGCCACTGCGGCAGGCCACTCGCGACGCTCCCGAAGTCCAGCCCGGCGGGTTCGGCTGAGGACACGGGCGCCGGCCTCCATTCGCCGGCGCTGCGCGAACTGAAAACACCCTTCGATCAGATCCCGACGGATCAGGTTGCTCGCTTGCCGGGGTTCCAGCAGGCAGAGGCGGCCTGTCTGTCAGGTAAGGCGCCCCTTTTCATCGGGGGGCGGATTTGCAGCACGGATGAGGAAACCCTCGATATGTCCCGTTCAACGGCCAACATCCCGCCTTATGGCGTCGCCATTCAAGGCGCAATCAAGCAAGGCGATGTGCAGCACATGAAGACGTTGTTGCAACAGCGCGACACCCGTAAACCTGAAGCGCAAGACCTGAAGGATGCGTACGAAGAACTGGCCAGGGAAATTTCCAGGCACGAAAAGCCCTGAAGCCATCAATCACATTGCAATGGAGGCAATCAACATGTCCGGTTCTACTCAGCAAAATGTCGGTTTGTTCCCGGTGAGCTATCGCATCGGCACCGGTGCGCCCGGGGCGCAGTCGCTGGCCCTGCACCTGCTGGTCTCGACGCCGAATGCGAAAGTCAACGGCACCGCCGTGATCACCCAGGCAACCAACCCGCCACTCGACGTGCATTCAGACGTCTGGGGTGAGTACACCTACCTCACCGTGATGTCGCCCGGGGTCAGCAAAATCCTCGTGACCGCCCAAGGCAATCACGGCGGGCCGGGCTCCAACTCCATCGATAACTTCGATGTGCGTCTGGTAGTCGGCACCGACTGGCGCGAAGGCGTCGCCAACTATCGCTATTTCGATGGTCAACGCTGGCACGAGGTCAACAACGCCCCGGCGCATCTGCAGGAGTCGCTGCCTTCACCGTACCACCCGGGCCCGGTGATCAGTCCGCACCCACCGATCCTGCCGCTGTACGCCGCGCCGATCCAAAGTGCGATCGCCAGCGGTGACCTGGCGCAGATGAAAAATCTGGCCAAACTCGCGCAGCAGCAACTCGACCAACAACCGCAACTGCAGAGCGCACTGGAAGCGGCGAAGAAAGAAGTCAGCCGGCTGCAGAGCCGCTGAGTCAGGCCACTTGATCCGCCATTCACTTTAGGGAGTAGCACCATGTCGATTGGACTTTTTCACACCCGTCTGAGCATCAGCAATGCACTGCTCGGTGCACCGGTCCTGACCCTTGATCTGCTGGTCGATACTGCGCACAAACGTGTCAGCGGGATTGCCAGTGTGTTCCAGGCCACCTGGCCGACGGTCAATTACCGGGAACCGGTCTGGGGCAGTTTTTCCGAATCCAAACTGACTGCCAATGTCGAGAACCACATCATCCTCACCCTCGACGGCGGCCCGAGCCGCCCGCCCAGCCAAATCGCCCAGACGTTCCACCTCAGAGGCATTCTGGGCAGCGACTGGGACAGCGGTTTTGTCGATTATCGCTATGAAGAACAGGGCCAGTGGCACGAAGTGAAGCATGTCGCGGTGCATCAGGCACCCAGCGAGCAACCGCATCCGGGGCCACACCCGCAGCCACTGTACGCCGTGGCCGTGCAGCAGGCGCAGACCAGCGGCGATCTGGCGCAGCTCAAAACCGTGGTGCAACAGGCCGAGCAACAAGTGGCGCACGAAGGCGCCTTGCGTAGCGCTCTTGAGCATTTGAAAGCGGAAATCGCGCGACTGGAAGCGCGCTAGCCGGCAAGCCCCGGGCGAGATCGCAACGGATCTCACCCGGGGCTTTTCAACCGCGGTCAATCCATTCGTAGCGCGCACAGGACTGTGCGCAAGGATTTCCCATGTCAGACGTGCGCCCCGCCCGTTACCTCAGCGACACCGATCTCAAACGCTACGTGCCGGT
The DNA here is from genome assembly GCF_018729515.1 of Pseudomonas sp. MG-9. Classification (NCBI taxonomy): domain Bacteria; kingdom Pseudomonadati; phylum Pseudomonadota; class Gammaproteobacteria; order Pseudomonadales; family Pseudomonadaceae; genus Pseudomonas; species Pseudomonas sp. MG-9. Next base: position 99,339 of record NZ_JAHHZH010000001.1, on the reverse strand, counting down.
GCACGTGGTCTGGGAGATCACCCTGGCCTGCGACTTGAAATGCCTGCATTGCGGCTCCCGCGCAGGGCATCGACGGCCTGACGAACTAAATACCCGCGAGTGCCTGGACGTCATCGACTCGCTGGCCGCGCTCGGCACCCGCGAGATCACCCTGATCGGCGGCGAAGCCTATCTGCGCAAGGACTGGACGCAACTGATCAAGGCCATTCACGACCACGGCATGTACTGCGCGATCCAGACCGGCGGACGCAACCTGACCCCGGCGAAGATGCAGGCGGCGGTCGATGCCGGGCTCGACGGTGTGGGCATTTCCCTCGACGGCCTCGCCCCGCTGCACGACGCCGTGCGCAACGTGCCCGGCTCGTTCGACAAGGCTGTAGACACCCTGCGCCGGGCCAAGGCCGCAGGACTGGCGGTGAGCGTCAACACCCAGATCGGCGCCGCCACACTGCCGGACTTGCCGGCACTGATGGACACCATCATCGAGCTCGGCGCCACGCACTGGCAGATCCAGATCACCGTCGCCATGGGCAACGCGGTGGATCACCCGGAGTTGCTGCTGCAACCCTATCAACTGCTGGACGTCATGCCGTTGTTGGCACGCCTGTATCGTGAAGGTGTCGACCGTGGCCTGCTGATGAACGTCGGCAACAACATCGGTTATTACGGCCCGTATGAACACCTGTGGCGCGGCTTCGGTGACGAACGCGTGCACTGGACCGGTTGCGCCGCCGGCCAGACGGTTCTGGCGCTGGAAGCCGACGGCACGGTCAAAGGCTGCCCGTCACTGGCGACCGTCGGGTTCTCCGGGGGCAACGTGCGCAACATGAGCCTGCACGACATCTGGCACTACAGCGAAGGCATGCATTTCGGCCGCCTGCGCTCGGTGGATGACATGTGGGGTTACTGCCGTGGCTGTTATTACAACGACGTGTGTCGCGGCGGTTGCACCTGGACCTCGCATTCGCTGCTCGGCAAACCCGGCAACAACCCCTACTGCCATTACCGCACGCTGGAGCTGCAAAAGCGTGGGCTGCGCGAGCGCATCGTCAAGGTCGAGGAAGCGGCGCAGAAGTCGTTCGCGGTCGGCCGCTTCGACCTGATCACCGAACGCATCGACACCGGCGAAAAGGTCAGCAGCGTCAGTGACAGCGGTCAGGTGGTCAAACTGGCGTGGATCAATCAGGGCCAGCAATCGCCGGAGCAAGGCCGGATCGCCCCGCAACTGAGCCTGTGCCGCAGCTGCTTGCAGTACATCTATCCGCACGAGGTGATCTGTCCACATTGCAACGCCGATGTCGCCGCCGCCGAAGCCGAACACCAGGCCAATCGAGCGCGGCAGCAGGCGATCATGAACACGCTGACCGGGCTGCTGGGCATCGCGCCGAGTCGCTTGAACTGAGATCTCTTGCAGCAGAACGGACGGCAACGAGGCGTGTGCAACAAAGGCGCCCATCTCCTGAAATGGGCGCCTTTTTTCTCATTGTTGAATCAAACCACGCCGACAAAGTCACTTGCTGTCAACGCGACATGCCCCACCAGATCGATCTGAATATCTGCACTCGATCCTGAATTGACATTGCCCTCCACGTAAGTGTGATCCACGCCGCCAACGTTCACGAAGTGATACTTGAGCTGCGCCTGATTGTTGAACTCGGTACCCACGCCATTCCACTCGCCGAGGAACGTAAAGTCCTGATTGCCGGCAGAACCCGCTCCGGAAGTCCGCGCATCGATCAACGACAGATCGATGTGATCCTGGCCATGTGTGAAGTCATTGATGACATCTCGCGTCAACGTTGACGTGCCCGAGTCGCCCGTGGCAGAAAAAACGAACAGATCATTGCCCGCGCCGCCGGACAAGATGTCGCGATTTCCGCCCCCTTCGAGGGTGTCGTTACCGCCTCCACCGGCGAGTGTGTCCGTGCTGCCCTGCCCGGTCAGCACGTTGCTGCCACCATCGCCGGTCAAGGTATTGGCACCGCTACCACCGATCACATTCTCGACATTGATCAACGTATCGGCACCGGTCTGCGAACTGCTCGCCAGACCTGTCGCCAGGTTGACCGTGGCGCTGGAGGAGGTCGCCGACAGGTCATAGGTATCGACATCGCCACCGCCATCGTAGGTGTCATTGCCGTCGTTGACCGACGCCCGCAGGGTGTCATTCCCCAGTCCGCCGAACACGCCGTCCAGCCCTTGGCCGCCCACCAGGGTATCGCTACCGCTACCGCCATCCAGCCAGTCATTGCCACCCTGACCTTGCAACAGGTTGCTGGCGCCATCGCCCTGAATGTGATCGTTGCCGGAACCGCCGTTGATGTTTTCGATGCCGGTCAAGGTGTCGCTACCGGTCTGGGTGCTGGTGGAGGTGCCTGCCTGCAAATCCACCGTGGCCGCCGCCGACGTGGCGGACAGATCATAAGTGTCAGTGCCGGTTCCGCCGTCGTAGTGGTCGTTGCCATCGTTGAGCGACGCCAGCATCGTGTCGTTGCCACTGCCACCGAACAGCGTGTCATTGCCCGCCAGCCCGCTGAGCTGGTTGTTGCCACTGTTGCCGGTGATGACGTTGTCCAGACCGTTCCCGGTGCCGTTGATGTTGCCGGAGCCAAGCAAGGTCAGGTTCTCGACGTTGGCGCCCAGGGTATAGCTGACTGACGACGTCACCGTGTCGGTGCCCTCATTGAGGTTTTCTTGCACCACATCGCCATTGGCGTCGACCACGTAGATGTCATTGCCGGCATTGCCCCGCATGATGTCGCTGCCGCTGCCGCCATCCAGCAGATCCGATCCGAGGCCGCCATTGAGCACGTCGTTGCCCGAATAACCCATCAGGATGTCCTGATAGTTGGTGCCGTTGAGGGTATTGCTGAAGAAGTTGCTGCCTTCGATGAAGCGCCCTACCGCTTCCGTCGGATCCGAAGTCAATTGCTCCACGGTGCCGCTGTTGTCGGTGTAGGTGGTCAGCACTCGCACTTGCTGACCGAACTGCGCCGAGGTCGGAGCAAATGTCGAGGCATTGGCGCCGGAGATGTTCAGCCACGTAGCGCCCACCAGCGCCTGCCACTGATAGGAGAACCCGCTGGGGCCGGGCAAGCCGTCGGCATCCTGAATCGCCGAGGTGTTGGCCGTCAGCCGATACTGCGTCGGCACTGGCCGGCTCGGCGTGGTGGGAGCGGTGGCGAATCCGGACACCGCGACATTACCGGTGGGCAGATGGTTGGTGATGCTCAGATTGACCGTGCGATCGGCGAAGCGCAGTTTCTCGACACCGATCACGATATCGGTACCGTCGACGTTCGCGGCCCCCAAGCGCAGATCCACGACCTTGAACGCCGTGATCATCTCGCCCCCCGGACGAGTGTCGGTGAACTTGGTGATGCTGTAGTCGGCGAAGTTGCCACTGAGGATCGCGGCATCAGCTACACCATCGGCGGTCCCGGGTGCAGCATGATTGTCGCCCAGAATGAAGCCCGGACGACTGGCTTGCAGGCCGGTGAAGTGTTCGGCGAAGCCCTGGCTGGCGAGCAGGTGATTGAGGTCGGCAAGTTTGATCGAGTCGCCGACGATCACATCATTGCCGCCGTTGCCTTGGGCAACGTCATCGCCGCTACCGCCAATCAGCCAGTTCTCGGTAGCGTTGCCGATCAACCCGGCCGTCGGATTGGCCGGCGAGGCGCTGTTGGGCCGACTGTCACTGAAGCGTGAACCGATCAGCCCTTCAATGTCGGTGAGCAAGGCGTTGAACGGCTGGAACAGCACGCCGGTACCCGGTGCGGCGACGATGTTCTGGTTGTTCAGATCCGCCGCTGCATCCAGCGCGATGTTCACGTCGCTGAACGCGGCAATGTCGAAACCGACATCGCCAAGGGCCTCGTCGCCATCGCCCTGGCCGGGAGCACCACCGAGCCCCGGCAGCAAAATGTCGTCGCCGACACCGCCGAATTCCTGGTCACCGGTGGAGCCGCCGGAAATGATGTCATCGCCGTCCTCACCGAACAGAATGTCCGGGCCGTCGCCGCCATAGATCTCGTCGTTGCCGTCGCCGCCGTGGACCAGGTCGGTGTCGCCACCGGCATCGATGTAATCGTTACCGGCGCCGCCGTACAACTCGTCGATACCGGCTTCGCCATAGAGGTGGTCATTGCCGTTGCCGCCGATCACCACATCCAGGGCGCCGGCACTGGTCCCGGCATAAATGGTGTCGTCACCTTCGCCGCCATCAAGGAAGTCTTCGATGTCGCCACCGTAGATCACGTCATTGCCGTCGCCGCCGTAAATATGGTCAGCACCGGCCTTGCCATCGAGGATGTCGTCGCCGCCTTCGCCGTAGATCGTATCGTCGCCGTCACCCGCATCGAGCCAGTCGTTGTAGTCAGTGCCGACCAGCACTTCGTGGGAGTTGTAACCCACCGCTGCGGTGCCGTCGGGGTTCTCGCCCTGATCCGGCCGATAGTCACGGATGTAGGTTTGTGAGGTGTGTGTTTCCGGATTGCTCAGGCTCACCAGCAAGCCGTTGCCGCCAATGCCACCAACGCCGCCGGTCGAATAGACACCCATGTGGTTGGCTTCAATGAGCGTGCCGTACTTGTGCTCGCTCTTGTACGCGGTCGGACTGGCGCCCGAGTCGGTGTAGCTCAACTCTATGTAACTGTCGGCGTAACCAAACACATCCCCGGCCAGGTGCCGTGCGTCGGTGGTGCGCTCGATGATGTCCTTGAACTGCTCAGTGACCACCTGCTCGTTGAGGTTGGTCATCGCCGGCAAGCCGAGGTCGAGGCGGAACAGGTAGTAGAAACGGTCACCGTCCATCAACCGTTCCATCTGATCCTCGAAGATCGCATTGAAGGTGGTCCCCAGTTGCCCGGTATAGACGTGCTTTTCCGCCAGACCGCCGATCCATAGGTCGATCGCGTTGTAACCGTCATAACCGGCCACGTGATTGCCGTTGGGATCCGCCGCACCGGAGAGGAAATAGGCCGCTTGCTCTGCCGTCACACTGCCACCGGCGTAGTTGGTGGTCACGCCCGTCGCATCGGCATCGATGATCGCCTGGGCGTGCGCCACATCACCGTCGAACGAATAGGCCGCGATGAAGTTCACCAGCGACTCGGGGTGAATCATGTTGTTGGCGAAGTCGCTCCAGCTGGTATAGGGCGTCAGGCCATCGACGATCAGGTTGGTGTGGTGCTGCGCGCCAGCCGGTGACGCCCGTTCTGCGATCAACGCATCGTGGATCTGCTGCCGCGCCTGGTTCAGGGTAGGCAGCCCCAGATCCCGACCGCGCGCCAGGTTGATGGTCGCCAGGTCCAGTGGCTGGCCGAGCAAGCCCTGCTGCAATGCCGGGGTGACGAATTCATCGATTTCGTTGCTGATCTGCCGGGTCATGCCCAAAGCAATTGCGGTTGGCCCCACTTCGGCAAAACCGCCGGGATTGAGGAACGCCTGCTCCAGTGCGTAGTGGGTGATCGCGCCGGTCAGGTCGTAGCCGCCGCTGGCGTTTTTCTCCAGCGCATCGATGGTTTCCCGCAACTGCGAATGCCCGAAGCGGAACGCGGCCTGACCGTACTCCAGCGAGATATTGGTGTTGATCCCCGAATCGTAGGTAACAAATTCAGGCAAGTCCGGGGTAATCAGCCGGGCGTACTGGTCGATCGCCACGTGCTGGTATTCCATCTCCACGGTGAGTTTGGCGGCGTAGAACAATTTGTCCTGATCCCATGACACCGTGACGCCGTCGGCCAGGGTGAAATTGCCATTGGCGTCGGCATAAAAACCGCCACTGCCATTGCTGACCTGCACCTGCCAGTTGTGCCGCACATTGACGTCGGTCTGGCTCAGCACCTCGTTCTGCAGGTTGATCAACTGCACGTTGTGGTCTTCGTGGAACACGTGATGAATCGCCGTGAGACCGAAGTTTTCGTTCACCCGCCCGTCGCCGGCAATGTAATGGTCGCCCACTGATTGCAGCAGCAGTTCGTTGGCTACTGCGTAGTCGGCACTGCCCGGCGCTGCACTGATAGTGAAATCAGCAAAGTTGACGAAGCTGAACAGATTCTTCGGACCGGCATTATCGTAATTGACGACCATGCCGTAAGGGTTGTTGGCATCGAAGGTGATGCTGGTGATGTGCGAATCCAGCGACATCAGTCGAGCCTGGTCGATATGCGCATCATCGAAGTGCGGGTTCATGTCCAGCAGCAACGCCTCGCGGGTGTACACCGCTTGCACGCCAGCAGTGTTGGGATCGGCATCGAGTACATGGCCATGGGCATCGCGCACGCGGAAGTTGGCGATGTCGTCCCAGGTCAGATCATCACGACCGGTGGCCAGCACGTGGGCGCGCAATTCACTCAAGGTCGGCAGGGTCTGGTGGGTCAGCACGCCGTTGAGTGTCCAGGCCGCTTCATCGCTCAGTGTCGTGCCGTCGAACAGCGCCGCACCGGCAATGAATTGTCCCGGGTGATTCGGATCGGCCACCCACTGGCGCAGCAACTGCGTGACTGCGTCATTGGAGCCGTAAGTCTGGTTCTGATCGATGTAGGGCGAATCGAGGTTGACGTACTGCGCTTGGCCCTGCCCGTCCACTTCAGCCACGGAGGCCCGGTGGACCTTGATCGAATACACCGGCTGCCCATCCGGCCCGATCGTGCCGTAGAGCGGATCGTCCGGCGCCAGCGGAATGGTGATCGTCGCGTTCTGGTTGGGCTTGTTGATGAAGTCCAGACCGTGGTCGAAGAATTGCCCGAACAGGGTGAACCAGCCGGTGGTCGACGGGTCGCCTGACACCGTGTTCTGGTTGCGAATGTAGTACTGACCGGAGTCCGGGGCACTGGTGTCGACTTCACCGATGGTGCCGAGAATGCCGGGATCGGTGACGATCGCCACGCCCGTGGCCGTGTGCTGAATATGGCCATTGGCGTCGGTGGCGAAGGTGACGCCGCCGCTGACGATGGTCTGGCTGATCATCCGGGGGGTGTAGTCCACCAGTGACGCTGTCGGATCGCTGTACAGTGAACTACTGTCAGACAAGGGTGTGGCACCTGCCGGAACGCCTGCGCCCGAGGTCAGTGCCGCGTTACCCAGGTTTTGCTGGACGTAGTGGCTGTAGTCCGAATGCGTCAGGCGAATGAAGTTCTGCGCGAAACTGCCCCAGCTCTGCCCATCCTGAGTCAGGTTGTTGAAATGACCGGAGACGTCGCGCAGCCCGATCGGATCGCGCGCACCGTTGTACCAGACGGGTTCCCCGGGCGGCGTGTCGAGTGGATTGAAACTGCCGAGCAGCCCGAGCACATGGACATTGCCGTCCGAACCGTCATAGCCGTACAGCGGTTGACCGGAGCTGTCGTAGCCAACGATATGGATAGTCGGAAAGGACACCTGCTGCTCAAGGAACGAAATATCGTTGGCATTGAGGGTGAAGCGCTTTAGCTGGTACATGGCAAACTCCGGATATCCGTTGGCTCGCAAGGTTTTTCAACCGACTTACCACGATCATCAGGAAATCGACGCGATGGCAAAAGATGCAAAAGTCCAATCAAAAAACGAGACTTTTGTCGCCGATGAGACTGAGACTTTGGTCGAATCAAGACCGGCCTCCAGAGGTGTCTGGCGCTCGCGCATCAAGCTGCACGCCCGTCACCTGAGCCGCTCCACCCAGTTCGTCATCGCCGCCGCGCTGATCCTGGGGCTGACCATGTTTTTCGTCGGCAAACTGGTGAGTGCGCGGATAGAACGTGCGGCCGTGCAAAGTGCCGCCGAGGCTGGTGCGCACTACATGGAGGCGTTTCTGGAACCCTATGTGCAGGAGATGAGTCGCGATAACGGTCTGTCGCCCAACAGCATCAAATCCCTGGATCGACTGATGGACAGTCGCTCGCTCAAACGCCACATCGTCTCGATCAAGATCTGGCGCGCCGATGGCACGGTGGTTTACAGCACCGACAAATCCATCACCAACCGGCAGTTTCCGATGGACGAAATCGCCGATGCACTCAAGGGCAATGTGGTTACCGACCTTGAAGACCTGGATCAGGAAGAAAACGAGTTCGAACGCAAACTCAACGTTCCGCTCTACGAAATCTATGCGCCATTGCGCGAGTTCAACACCCGAAAAATCATCGCCGTGGGCGAGTTCTATGAGAAGGCTGAAAGCCTGGAACAGGAAATCAACCGCGTGCGCCAGCAGGTCTGGCTGGTGGTCGGCACCGCCACCCTGGCGATGTTGACGCTGCTGTTTTTCCTCGTCCGGCGCGGCGACCAGATCATCCAGCGCCAACAAGTGTCACTGCGACTGCGGTTGCTGGAACAAACTCGCCTGCACGTCAGCAACGCGGCGCTGCATCGCAAAATCAACACCGCGACCCAGGAGTTCTCGCGCATCAACGAACTGACCCTGCGTCGCATCGGCGCCGACCTTCACGATGGCCCGGCGCAACTGCTGACACTGATTCTGATCCGTCTGGATGACCTGGCCGAGCACTGCACCACGCTTGATCAGGAGTCGCTGGAAACCATCCGCGGCGCCGCCACCGATGCTCTGCGTGAGGTGCGTGATCTTTCGCGCGGGCTGGCCCTTCCGGAAATCAACGACCTGACCCTGACGCAGGAACTGCAACTGGTGGCCGAGCGGCATGAGCAACGCACCGGCAGCAAGGTGCAATTGAATATCGCGACACTGCCGGACTCAGCGCCGCTGCCGGTCAAGCTGTGCCTCTACCGGTTTGTCCAGGAGACCCTGAACAATGCCTACCGCCATGCGCAAGGCAAAGGCCAGACGATTATCGCCAGCCACGAAGAAGGGACACTGCGGATCACAGTCAGAGACACCGGCCCGGGCATGGCGGCCGATGCGATGGTGGTCGACGGGCACGGCAGAAACCGGCTGGGGCTGGCCGGGTTGCGTTATCGCGTGGAGTCGCTGGGCGGGGTGTTCAGTATTCAGTCTTCACCGGGCAGCGGCACCTCGGTCAGCGCACGACTCAGAGTCTGATCAGGACCCGCCATGGGCATCCAGCTGCGGCGGCACCGCCCCTATGTGCAAGCGCCCGACAGCCTCGCGCTCCCAATGCCGCCTGAGCGCCGTGACCGCTTCAACACGGTTGCGCGCGTGCAGCTTCTGCATCACGCAGGTCATGTAGTACTTGACGGTTTTTTCGCTGATGAACAGCTTTGACGCCACCTCTTTGTTGGTCAGGCCTTTCGAGACTTCGCGGATGATCTGTTCCTCACGGTGGGTGAGGTCGATCTTGCGCACTTCCGCTTCATGCTTTTTGAAGTTGCTGAGCAGTTTGTTGGCGAATTCGGGGGTGATAAACGTTTCGCCCCGGGCAATCGAACGGATCGCCAGCACCAGGTCCGGCCCGCTGACGCCCTTGAGCACATACCCCCTGGCGCCGGCCTCCAGCGCTGAGTAGGCGTCATCTTCCGATTCGGAAACGGTCAGCATCAGCACCTTGACGTCCGGCAGTTGCGTCGCGATGTACCTGACCGCTGCAAACACGTCACCCGGCATGTTGACGTCCATCAACATCACGTCCGGCCTCATCCGCAGTGCGATATCCCGGGCTTCATCCGCACTGCCACCCTGCTCCACGACTTGCAGGTCGGCCCTTTTTCGCAGGGTATTGGCGACGCCTTCACGCAACAAAGGATGATCATCGACGATGCCGATGCGGATGAACGGATTCATGACGCGCTCCTGTCTAAGCCAAGCATTCAGACCCCATTGATTAATAGCAGCAAACCCGCAGCGATGTCGGGCACCGGTCGGGTGCGGGGAACCTCGAAAGCGCGGAAATTAGACTTAAGTCGGGCGATTTTTGACCGTCAACAAGCAATCTTGATAACAAGCGACTGAAAAACCCGCCGGCAAGCCATTGTTTTGTAACACCTCACAAACAGTCAAAAATCTGTCGATCGCCAATAACCCGGATCGCGGTGTTATCCGACCAACAGTCGCTCTCCTACGCTGAGGTACATGACGCCACGGCATTGGACCCTCCCGATGAACAAGAAAAATCACGCGCGATCCGAGTTGGCCGATGTGTTTTTTCGGCTGCGCCGCACGTTTTATTCGCTGGCCGGATTCAGTGGCGTGATCAACGTGCTGATGCTGGCGCCAGCCATCTACATGCTGCAGGTGTATGACCGGGCGCTGGTCAGCAGCAACCTCACCACGCTGCTGATGCTGACGATCCTGATGATGGGGCTGTACACCCTGCTGGCGATGCTGGAAGTGGTGCGCACCCGTGTGATGATCCGGGTCGGCAACCGGCTCGACATGGCCCTCAATCGCCGAGTGTTTAGCGCGGCTTTCGAGCGCAACCTGCAGCGCGCCGGCGGCAACCCTGCGCAGGCCTTGCAGGACCTCGCCCAGGTCCGCCAGTTTCTGACCGGTAATGGTCTGTTCGCATTTTTCGATGCGCCATGGACGCCGATTTACCTGTTCGTCGCCTATCTGATTCATCCCTTGCTGGGCATCGTCACCTTGTGCGGTTCGCTGATATTGGTAGCACTGACATGGCTCACCGAAGTCGCCACAAAAAAGCCGTTGGGCGAAGCCAATATCGCCGCGCAGGTCTCAGGCACCTTCGCCAACAACAATCTGCGCAACGCCGAAGTCATCGAAGCAATGGGCATGCTGCCGGCGATCACCGGTCGCTGGTTCGGCAGCCACCTGCGAATTCTCGAAATGCAGACCCTGGCCTCCGACCGGGCCGCCTATATCAGTGGCCTCGGGCGTTTCGTGCGCATTACCTTGCAGTCGCTGATTCTGGGCACCGGCGCACTATTGGCCATCGAAGGTTCGATCACGCCGGGCATGATGATCGCCTGCTCGATACTCAGCGGTCGGGCGCTGGCACCGGTGGAGCAATTGATTGGTGCCTGGAAGCAATTGCTGACCAGTCGTCGCGCCTGGTCGAGACTCAAGAACCTGCTGCAGGAGTTCCCTCCGCGCGCCGATGCGATGAAGCTGCAACGCCCGCTCGGCATGATCTCGGTGGAGCACTTGCACGCCGGCGCGCCGGGCATGACCCAGGCCATCCTTCACGGGCCTAACTTCAGCCTGTCACCGGGCGAGTCACTCGGCATCATCGGCCCTTCCGCTTCCGGCAAATCGACACTGGCCCGCTTGCTGGTGGGCATCTGGCCGTCGCTCAGCGGCAAAGTGCGCCTGGACGGGGTCGACGTGTACCTGTGGAACAAGCAGGAACTCGGTCCGTGGCTCGGCTACCTGCCCCAGGACGTGGAGCTGTTTGAAGGCACCATCGCCGACAACATCGCGCGCTTCGGCGACGTCGACAGTGACGCGGTGATCGTCGCCGCCAAGCGCGCCGGCGTTCACGACATGATCCTGCGCTTCGCCCGCGGTTACGACACGACGCTGGATGTCGACGGCAACCCATTGTCCGGCGGCCAGCGCCAGCGCATCGGCCTGGCACGGGCGCTGTATGGCGAGCCTTCGGTGATTGTGCTCGACGAACCGAATGCCAACCTTGACGACGCCGGGGAAAAAGCTCTGATCGAGGTGCTGGAAGACCTGAAACAGCGGCACTGCACCACCGTGCTGATCAGCCACCGGCCAAGCATCCTCGGCACCGTCGATAAAGTCCTGATGTTGCGTGAAGGCAGCACTCAGTTGTTCGGCCCCCGGGAAGAAGTGTTCGCCGCGCTGCGCCAGACCAGCGTGCTGCCAACGGTGGGGGCGCCAACCCTGTCAGCCGTGCGCGGGAGAGAGTAAATGGGTGCCTTGAGCGTTGATCCGCATGGCCAGGAGCTGGTGCGTGCAATCGCCGATATCGACGTCGACGACCGACGCCCGGCACGCTGGGGCGTGCTGTTGGTGATCGTCGGCTTTGGCAGCTTTCTGCTCTGGTCATGGCTCGCGCCGCTGGACGCCGGGATCGTTGCCAGCGCCACGGTCAAGGTCACCAGCAACCGCAAAGCGATCCAGCACCAGACCGGCGGCACCATCGACGCGATTCTGGTGCGCGAGGGCGACACCGTCAGCAAGGATCAGGAACTGGTGCGCCTGGACGCGACTCAGGCACTCTCGGAACAAGGCGTGGTGAACGCGCAATTCATCGCCACCAAAACCATGGAAAACCGCCTGCAAGCCGAACGTGATGGTCTGCCCGACGTGGTGTTCGACCCGTCCATGCTCAAACGCTATGCCGATAACGAACACCTGACCGACGCCATTCGCCTGCAACGTCATCTGTTCACCACGCGCCGCGCCAGTCTGGCGGGCGAGCTCGACATCCTGCGCGAATCGCTCAATTCCGCAGAAGCACAGGTCAAGGGCTTGCAGCGTGTCTACAGCGCACGTTCATCCCAAATCGGCTTTCTCAATCAGGAACTGGTGGGCGTGCGCCAACTCGCCGCCGAAGGCTACGTGCCGCGCAATCGCATGCTGGAGCTGGAGCGCGCCGGGTCCGATCTGAACGCATCGCAGGCCGACAACCTGAACAACATCGCCCGTGCCCGGGGCCAGGCTGCCGACATCAAGTTGCGCATCATTCAGCGCGAGTACGACTACCGCAAGGAAGTGCAATCGCTGCTGGCCGATGTGCAGAAGGAAAACAGCGCCCTTACCGACCGCCTGCAAGCCCTGGACTATCAAGTGCGACACACCGTAATCCGCTCACCCATCGACGGCATGGTGCAGGGCTTGAGCGTGTCGACGGTCGGTGGCGTGATTGCCCCCGGTTTCAAGATCATGGAAATCGTCCCGGCCCATGAGCCGCTGCAAATCGACGCGATGATTCCGGTGCAGGCCATCGACCGCATGAACCCGGGGTTACCGGTGACGATTTCGTTTCCCGCGTTCAACCATGTGCAGACACCGAACATTCCCGGACAAGTGCTGACCATTTCCGCTGACCGCTTGATGAGTGAGGACAACAAACAGCCCTATTACCTGGCGCAGATCGAAGTCACCCCGGTGGGGATGTCGATGCTCGGCAGCAATCACATTCGCGCGGGCATGCCCGCTTCGGTGACCATCAAGACCGGTGAGCGCAATATGCTCAGCTACCTGTTGAAACCCCTGCTCGACCGCGTAAACAGCGCGTTCAAGGAGCAATGAGGTGCGCAGGCTGATCGGTGTGGCCGCGTTGCTGGCCCTGGCGCAATCGGCGGCGGCACTGGATCTGCGTGAGTCCTGGAATCTGATGCAGTTTCAGGGCCCGACCTTCCTCTCCGCCGGTCACGAGAGGGATGCGGCCCTGGAAAATCGAGCCATCGGCAAGTCCGGCCTGCTGCCGAAAATCGGTATTACCGCGTTCGACAATCACATCAATGGCACGCAGAAAGAGCCTGACTTTTACGGCAACAATCACGCCAACGACCTGAACTACGCCTCGCGCGGTGCCACGCTGCAAGTGCGCCAGCCGTTGTTCAACAAGCAAAAAATGGCCGAGTACCGCCAGGGTCAGTATCAGGCCGACTATGGCAATGCGGTGTTCGACGGCAAGGCACAGGACTCGGCCGTGCGCCTGGCCGGGCGCTACTTCGACGTGCTGCTGGCCCATGAAACCGCCAAGCTGGCCGCAGCCAAGCTCAACGCGCTGAATGAGCAAGTGGCGTCCACTCAACGCCGCCGCGAGTTAGGGGACGGCACCGTGACCGATGTCGATGAGGCCGTGGCCAGGCGCGACCTGGCCCAGGCCGAATTGATCGAAGCTCAGGACAGCCTCGTCGTCGCCAGACGTCAACTGCAGGAATACATTGGCGAAGCGCCCGAGCAGGTCGCGACGCTGCAGGACAACTTTCCTACGCCCCCCTTGCAGCCCGCCACGCTACAGGAGTGGATCATCCGCGCGGGCACCGACAGCCCCTCAATCCGCGCCCGCCGCCTGAACGTCAACACGGCTGATGAAGAAGTCGCCAAGGCCAAGGCCGGTCACTGGCCGACCCTCGATCTGGTGTTGGGCTACACCGCTGCCGACAGCGAAACCCTGTCGACCCAGAATCAACGCAACCGCTATACCTCGGCCGGGGTGGAGCTGAACATTCCGTTGTACAGCGGCGGTTATGTCAGCGCGCGGGCCCGGCAAAGCGTTGCGACACGGGATCAGGCTGAAGAAGACCTGAATGCAACCCGCGAAGAAATCATCTCCGGCACCACCCGGGAGTTTCGCAGTGTGCAAAGCGGTGAAGCGCGAATCCATGCACTGGAAAAAGCCGTCATCTCCAGCGAGCGCTCGTTGCTGTCCTCAAAAAAAGGCTTTCTCGCCGGCAGCAGCACCAACATCGACATCCTCAATGCCCAGGAGCAGATCTTCACCGCACGCCGCGACTTGTTCGAAGCCAAACTGCGCTACTTGCTGGCCAGGCTGCGTCTGGCGGCGAACGTCGGCGCACTGGGGGACGACGACATCGAAAGCGTCAACGGTTACCTGGGGCCAAGTCTGTCGTTCTGATTAACCCGAACGGCCCCGAAGACCTTTGTTTGTAAGCTCTCAAGCACGTTGCATCAGAATTTTATCTTCACATCCCAGCTTAATAATATTTTACCGATACCCCCCTCCTGCCTAGTCTGACCGCAAGCAAAACGGACAAGCCTGAAGCGATCCGAATCCACTTGCCTTGCCAGGAAGGATGTAGAAATGAGCACTGAAATAATAAAAACAGACACGCTTGTCGTGGGGGCCGGACAGGCGGGTGTGGCGATGAGCGAGCACCTGAGCAAACTCGGTGTGCCGCACCTGGTGCTGGAACGCAACCGCATCGCCGAACGCTGGCGCACCGGGCGCTGGGACTCGTTGGTGGCCAACGGTCCGGCGTGGCACGACCGCTTTCCCGGGCTGGAATTCGATGATGTCGATCCCGACGGCTTCGCTCCCAAGGAGCGCGTAGCGGACTACTTCGAAGCCTATGCGAAGAAATTCAATGCGCCGATCCGTACCGGCGTCGAGGTCAAAAGCGTGGTGCGCAATGTCGGTCGTCCGGGTTTCACCGTCGAGACCTGCGAAGGGGTGATCGAGGCCAACCGCGTGGTCGCGGCGACCGGCCCGTTCCAGCGTCCGGTGATCCCGCCGATCGCCCCCCAAGACCCACGCCTGCTGCAGATCCATTCCGCCGACTATCGCAACCCGCAGCAACTGCCCGAAGGCGCGGTGCTGGTGGTCGGTGCCGGTTCGTCCGGCGTGCAGATCGCCGATGAACTGCAGCGTTCCGGCAAGCAGGTCTACCTCTCGGTCGGCGCTCACGACCGTCCGCCGCGTGCCTATCGCAACCGGGATTTCTGCTGGTGGCTGGGGGTGCTCGGCGAGTGGGATCAGGCGGCGATGAAACCCGGTCGCGAGCACGTGACCATCGCGGTCAGCGGTGCCCATGGCGGGCGCACCATCGACTTCCGTGGCCTGGCCCATCGCGGCATGACCCTGGTCGGCGTGACCGAGGCGTTCAACAACGGCGTGGTGACTTTCAAGCAGGACCTGCGCGACAACCTCAAGCGTGGCGACGAAAACTATCTCGCCCTGCTGGATGCTGCTGACGCTTACGTCGAGCGCAATGGTCTCGACCTGCCGCAAGAACCTGAAGCGCGCGAGACCTATCCGGATCCCGAATGCGTGAAAAATCCGCTGATCGATCTGGACCTGGCCAAGGCCGGCATCACCTCGATCATCTGGGCCACCGGGTTCGCCGTGGATTATTCCTGGCTGCAGGTCGCAGCGTTTGATGACAAGGGCAAACCACAGCATCAGCGCGGCGTGTCCAGTGAGCCGGGGGTGTATTTCCTCGGGCTGCCATGGCAGTCGCGGCGCGGCTCGTCGTTCATCTGGGGCGTCTGGCACGACGCCAAACACGTGGCCGACCACATCGCCACCCAGCGCAAATACCTCGACTACCAAGATGCCGAGCAGCGTGAAGCGGCCCTGCATTCGAGCGCCAACACCAAAGCCGCCGACACCGTCGACGCTTGATTTCCCTCTTTCGCGGCGGTGCTCCGCGCACCTCGCCGCCACTGTCCGGAGCTGTACATGAGCAAGCCAACCCACACCCGCATCCGTATGTTCAACACCAAGGACACCTACCCTAACCAGACCCTGGACAACGACCTGTGCCAGGCCGTGCGCGCCGGCAACACGGTGTATGTGCGGGGTCAGGTCGGCACCGATTTCGACGGCAATCTGGTGGGCCTCGGTGACCCGCGCGCACAGGCCGAACAGGCGATGCGCAACGTCAAACAATTGCTCGAAGAAGCCGGCAGCGACATGAGCCACATCGTCAAGACCACCACCTACCTGATCGACCCGCGCTACCGCGAGCCGGTGTATCAGGAAGTCGGCAAGTGGCTCAAAGGCGTGTTCCCGATTTCCACCGGGCTGGTGGTGTCGGCACTGGGGCAGCCGCAGTGGCTGATGGAGATTGATGTGGTGGCGGTGATTCCAGAGTAAGTCGGCAGACCGAGTCGCGGCTATCGCGAGCAGGCTCACTCCTACAGGGGAATGCATTCCAACGGTGGGAGCGAGCTTGCTCGCGATGAGGCCAGCCCAGACACACAAGGAGTTAGACCATGACCTTTTCAATCGCAGCCCGTTGCCCCGAAACCGGCCAGTTCGGTGTCGCCATCAGTTCCTCCAGCATCGCCGTCGGCGCGCGCTGCCCGTGGTTGCTGCCGGGTGTCGGCGCGGTGTCGAGCCAGAACATCACCCTGCCGTCGCTCGGCCCGGAAGTCCTCGCGCTGATGGAGCAAGGCCTGGCGCCCGACGCTGCGCTGGACCAAGTGCTGACCCGCAACGGCTACAGCCAGTACCGGCAGATCACCGCGATCAACCACCTCGGCCAGACCGCGCATTTCAGCGGTGCACAAACCCTCGGCGTACACAACGCGGTCTCCGGGGAACAATGCGTAGCCGCCGGCAACATGCTCGCCGGGCGTGCGGTGATCGAGGCGATGGTCAGTGCCTTTGAGGACGGCGAAGGCCAACTGGCCGACCGTTTGCTCAAGGCTCTGCACGCTGCACAGGCCCTCGGTGGCGAAGCCGGACCAGTGCATTCGGCGGCCGTGGTGGTGGTCGGTGAACAGACCTGGCCGATCGTCAATTTGCGGGTCGACTGGGCTGACGAAGACCCGATCGGCCAGCTGCAAACACTCTGGGACGCCTATCAGCCACAGTTGCAGGACTACATTGACCGCGCCCTCGATCCGGCCAAAGCGCCGGGTTATGGCGTCGCCGGAGACGATCGATGAGCAGCAGCGTCGCGTTGCTCAAGACGCTGGTAGGGTTCGATACCACCAGCCGCGAATCCAACCTGCAGTTGATCGAATTCGTGCGTGATTACCTAACTGGCTTAGACGTGCCGTGCGAGCTGATCTACAACGCCGAGCGCAACAAGGCCAACCTGTTCGCAACGATTGGCCCGGCCGATCAACCGGGCATCGTGCTCTCGGGGCACACCGATGTGGTGCCGGTCGACGGTCAGCCGTGGACCGTTGCGCCGTTCGAACTCAGCGAGCACGACGGCAAGTTGTTCGGGCGCGGCACGGCGGACATGAAGGGCTACATCGCCTGCGTGTTGGCCTTGGTGCCGACGCTGGTTCAAACAACGCTGCGCATGCCAGTGCACATCGCCCTGTCCTACGACGAAGAAGTCGGCTGCCTCGGTGTGCGCTCGCTGCTCGCCGAACTGGAGCGCCGCCCGGTCAAACCGTTGCTGTGCATCATCGGTGAACCCACCGAGCTCAAACCGGTACTCGGCCATAAAGGCAAACTGGCGATGCGCTGCGACGTGCACGGTCATCCGTGTCATTCGGCGTATGCACCGCTGGGGGTCAACGCCATCGAGTACGCCGCGCAACTGATCGGCGAGCTGGGGCGTATCGGCCAGCAATTGCAAGCGCCGGAGCATCAGGACGCGCGTTTCGACCCGCCCTACAGCACGGTGCAGACCGGGGTCATCAGTGGCGGCAAAGCGCTGAATATCGTCCCCGCCGATTGCCGCTTCGACTTCGAAATCCGCGCCCTGCCCTCGCAGGATCCGGCGCGGGTCGCGCAGCAGTTGCAGGCCTACGCCGAGCAGCAAGTGCTGCCGCGCATGCGTGCGGTGAGTGAGCACAGCGCGATTCGCTTCAGGGAGCTGTCGGCCTATCCGGGCCTGGCCACCGATGCACAGAGTCAGGCAGCGGAGCTGATTGCGGCGTTCTGCGGTTCTCGGGAGTTCGGTACCGTGGCGTTCGGCACCGAGGGTGGGCTGTTCGATGCGGCGGGTATTGCCACCGTGGTCTGCGGCCCCGGCAGCATGGACCAGGGGCACAAACCCGATGAGTTTGTCAGTCGTGCGCAACTCGATGCCTGCGATGCGATGCTGCAACGGATGCTGACCTCGATCCGTCACTGAACATCGTCGAGGGGCGCTGGCTCAGGCGTGCAGTCGAGCCAGTTCCTCGCGGCAATGATCGACAAACAACTGCACCGGTTTGGTCAGTTGCACCCGACGCAACCAGGCTGCCGACAAGCCCGAGCCGGTCACGTTTTCCGCCAGCGGCACGCACACCACTTTCTGCCCGTCGTAGGTGTACTCGCCGAACGGTCGGGTCACCAGAATCGAAAAACCGAAACCGCGCCCGACCATGCCGCGCACCATCTCGATCGACGGCGAGCTGAAGACGATGTGCGGGGTCAGTCCGCGCTCTTCGAAGATGCTTACGAAGTAGGTGCGGCTCGGCACCACGTCGAGCAGGATCATCGGTTCCAGCACCAGATCGTGCAGCGAGACTTTCGCCTGTTGCGCAAAGCGATGGTCGGCCGGCAGCAAGGCATAAGGCTGCTGCGGCGGCATCAGCGGCGCGGTGTCGATGGTGGTGTCGAGGTCGTGTTCGAACAGCATTGCCACATCGATGCTGCCGGCGGTCAGTGCCTGCACCAGTTCCTGTTGTTCGCCATCGCGAATACGAATTTCCACTCCCGGCCAGCGCGCCTTGAAACCGGCGATCAGGCGCGGCAGGTACAGCGGCGCCACCGTTTCGAAGCAGCCGATATCGATCTGCCCCGACACCACATCATTGTCAGCCAGCGCGTTCTGCTCGAACTCATGCGCCACCCGCAGCAACTCCAGCGCCTTGCGATAAAAGCGCGAACCGCTGGGCGTCAGCGAAACGCCCTGGGCGTGATGACGAATGAACAACTGCACACCGAAGCTTTCTTCCAGATGCTTGATCGCAGTCGACACCGACGGCTGGGCGATATAGAGCTTGCGCGAGGCTTCGGCGACGCTACCGCAATCGGCGGTGGTGACGAAGTACTTGAGCTGGCGCAGGTTGTAGGCAGCCATATAAAACCTCTGCAAGTGAGACGACGCTTGTGGCGAGGGAGCTTGCTCCCGCTTGAGTGCGCAGCACTCACCGCAACAGGGGGCGTGGTGCGGTTTTTGGGGCCGCTTCGCAGCCCGGCGGGAGCAAGCTCCCTCGCCACAGGAAAGGGTTCGCCCCTGAAAGTTTTTGTTGTTGATCACGGCTGAACATACCGGACAGCCCCCGGACCCGGGGCATATATTTTTTAAGGTCTGAAGCAACAAACTTACTAATTTATCTATCCCCGGCCTTTGCACATGATCGCTTCAACAAGAAATGCGCCGTTCGTGCCGGCGCTTACCGAAGTACGTCCACGTACTCATCCTTGCCTTGGAGTTCGTCATGTCCACCTCTGCAACAACGTCCGCCCCGCTCATTGAAAAACACACGATAGGCTACGTGCCCCCCGAAGATCGCCACGGAAAGGTCAGGGATCTGTTCACGCTGTGGTTCGGCGGCAACATCGCGCCGTTGCCGATCGTGACCGGCGCGCTGGGCGTGCAGTTGTTTCACTTGAATCTGCTGTGGGGCATCGTCGCGATTCTCGTTGGCCATCTGGTCGGCGGCGTGCTGATGGCGCTGCACTCGGCACAAGGCCCGCAAATGGGCATTCCGCAAATGATCCAGAGCCGCGCGCAATTCGGCTCCCTCGGCGCGTTGCTGGTGGTGCTGATTGCCGGCGTCATGTACATCGGTTTCTTCGCCTCCAACATCGTCCTCGCCGGCAAGTCGCTGCATGGCGTGGTCGACAGCGTGCCGGTGCCGGTCGGCATCGTCATCGGCGCCCTCGGTTCGGGGATCATCGGCATCATCGGCTACCGCTTCATTCACGTGCTCAACCGCATCGGCACCTGGGTGCTGGGGATCGGCATCGTCGTCGGTTTCGGCTACATCTTCACCCATGTTCAAACCGATGACTTCCTCACCCGGGGCGGTTTCAACCTCTCCGGCTGGCTTGCCACCGTGTCGCTCGCCGCGCTGTGGCAGATCGCGTTTGCCCCTTACGTGTCCGACTATTCGCGTTACTTGCCGGCCGACGTCAAAGTCTCATCGACGTTCTGGACGACGTATCTGGGTTCGGCGCTGGGTTCGAGTCTGGCGTTCATCTTCGGTGCCGTCGCCGTCCTCGCGACACCCGTGGGCATGGACACCATGGATGCGGTCAAACTCGCCACCGGTTCCATCGGCCCGCTGATGCTGGTGCTGTTTCTGCTCAGTGTGATCAGCCACAACGCCCTCAACCTGTACGGCGCGGTGCTGTCGCTGATCACCCTGGTGCAGACCTTCGCCTACCGCTGGATCCCGACCGCGAAAAGCCGTGCGGTGATTTCGATCATCGTCCTGCTGGCCTGCTGCTTTGCCGCCGTCGGCGCGTCGAAGGACTTCATCGGCCACTTCGTCGACATGGTGCTGGTGCTGCTGGTCGTGCTGGTGCCGTGGACCGCAATCAACCTGATCGACTTCTACGCCATCCACAAAGGCCAGTACGACATCCAGTCGATCTTCCAGGTCGACGGCGGCATCTACGGGCGCTACAACCCGCAGGCGCTGCTGGCCTATGCGATCGGCATCGCGGTGCAGATCCCGTTCATGAACACCCCGTTGTACGTCGGCCCGGTGTCGGCGCACATCAACGGCGCCGACCTGTCGTGGCTGGTGGGCCTGCTGGTAACATCCCCGCTGTATTTCTGGCTGGCCAATCGTGACAGCGCCTATCGGCGGCGGATGATGGGCGGGAAACTGGTGGGCAGTCTGTGACTGTGTCCGGATGACAAAAGAAGCTCCGGCATCGTCTTCGTGCCCTTGCGTCAATCAGGCGTCTGCGCGCACCACACCGCGCTCCTCGAGCAAACGCACAAACATGCTCAAGCTACGCGACACCGTGCCCCGTCGCCACACCAGCCACGTCGTCAGATAACGAAAATCCGCCGTCAGCGGCCAGACACTGACCGTGGCGCTACCGGGCATGCTCTGCAGCATCTTGCGCGGCATCAGCGCCAGCCCGGCCCCGGCGCTGACGCAGGCGAGCATGCCGTGATAGGACTCCATCTCGAAGATCTTGCCGGGCACGGCGGCATCCGTACTGAACCATTTTTCGAAATGGTGCCGGTAGGAGCAATTGGAGCGGAACGCATAGATGTTCTCGCCGTTGACGTCCGCCGCGCGCTGCACCGGAGCGTGATTGAGCGGCGCGATGATGACCATTTCTTCCTCGAACGCCGGCACGCCTTCGAGGGCCGGGTGCAGCACCGGGCCATCGACGAACGCCGCCGCCAATCGCCCGGAGAGCACGCCGTCGATCATCGTCCCGGAGGGGCCGGTGGACAGGTCCAGGTCGACCTTGGGATGCAACTGGTTGTACGCCGCCAGCAGTTCAGGAATACGCACCGCCGCCGTGCTTTCCAGCGACCCCAAGGGAAACGCGCCCTGTGGTTCTTCACCCGCGACGGTGGCCCGGGCCTCCTGCACCAGATCGAGAATGCGCCGGGCGTACTCAAGAAAACTCCAGCCGGCGGGCGACAGACGCAGACGGCTTTTCTCGCGGATGAACAGGTCGACGCCCAGATCCTGCTCCAGCTGTTTGATCCGCGTGGTCAGATTCGACGGCACGCGATGGATCTGCACCGCGGCGGCGCTGATGCTGCCGTGCTCGGCAACGGCCTTGAAGATTTCCAGCTGCACCAGATCCACAGTCATTCTCCAATCGTGAAAGAAACGATCTGTATTATTCAGTTTCCAGAAAACAAACGCCACCCTACTCTAGGCCCATCCACTGAACTCGCAGGAGCCAGCCATGAGCCCGATTTCCAGCCAGACCCACGCCATCTCGATCAACCCCGCCACCGGCGAGCAGATCGGCCACTACGCCTTTGAGTCGGCGGAGGCCCTCGACGCTGCGCTGACCCGCGCCGCGTTCGGGTTCTCGAAGTGGAAGCGCAAGCCGCTGCAAGACCGCTCCCGCGCCCTGAGCGCACTGGCCGGCGCACTGCGTGACAGCGCCGAAGCCATGGCAACCATGATCACCCAGGAAATGGGCAAGCCGATCGCTCAGGCCCGTGGCGAAATCGAGAAATGCGCCAAGCTCTGCGAGTGGTACGCGGAAAACGGTCCGGCCATGCTCGACGCCGAGCCGACCCAAGTCGAAGGTGGCAAAGCGCGGATCGAGTACCGTCCGCTCGGCCCGATCCTCGCGGTGATGCCATGGAATTTCCCGATCTGGCAAGTGCTACGCGGCGCGGTCCCGGCGCTGATCGCCGGCAACACCTACGTGCTCAAGCATGCGCCGAACGTGATGGGCAGCGCCTACCTGCTGCGCGACGCCTTCAAGCACGCCGGTTTCGCTGATGGCGTGTTTGAAGTGATCAACGTCACCCCCGAAGGCGTTTCCAGCGCCATCGCCGACCCGCGTATCGCCGCCGTGACCCTGACCGGCAGCGTGCGCGCCGGCATGGCCATCGGTGCCCAGGCCGGTGCCGCGCTGAAGAAATGCGTGCTGGAACTGGGCGGTTCCGACCCGTTCATCGTGCTCAATGACGCCGATCTCGACGAAGCCGTCCAAGCCGCCGTCATCGGCCGCTATCAGAACTCCGGCCAGGTGTGCGCTGCGGCCAAACGCCTGATCATCGAAGAAGGCGTGGTCGAGGAATTCACCCGAAAATTCGTCGAAGCGACCCGCAAGCTGAAGGTCGGCGATCCGCTGTCCGCTGACACCTACATCGGTCCAATGGCACGTTTCGATCTGCGTGACGAACTCGATCAGCAAGTGCGCGACACCCTCGAAGAAGGCGCCACCCTGCTGCTCGGCGGCGGCAAGGCCGAAGGCCCGGGCAACTACTATGAGCCGACAGTGCTGGCCGACGTCACCGACCGTATGACCTCGTTCAAACAGGAACTGTTCGGCCCGGTGGCGTCGATCATCACCGCCCGCGATTGCGCCCACGCCGTGGCCCTGGCCAATGACAGCGACTTCGGCCTCACCGCGACGATCTACACCGCCAACGTGCAACTGGCCCAGCAACTGACCAGCGAACTGGAAACCGGCGGGGTGTTCATCAACGGCTACTCTGCCAGCGACCCGCGCGTGACCTTCGGCGGCGTGAAGAAAAGCGGCTTCGGCCGTGAACTGTCGCACTTCGGCGTGCGCGAGTTCTGCAACGCGCAGACCGTGTGGCTGGATCGCAAATAACCCGGGACATCACCTTCCCTTGCAGGCGCTGCGGCACGCTGCGATCTTTTGATTTTGATTTTTCAGATCAAGATCAAAAGATCGCAGCCTCGTTTCACTCGACAGCGCCTACAGGGTGTCAGGTCGCTTGCTGTTGCGCTTCGGTAACCGTCCGCCCCTTGCTCAACAGCCCGAGCACCACCACCGCCGAGGCCAGGGTGATCACCGTAAGGATGTGCAGCAGGTACTGAAACGCCGAAGCATACCCCTGCACCAGACGCTCATTGGCCAGCCCCGGAACCGTGTTGATCGCATGCGCCATGTCCCCTGTGGTGACCCGGTGCGCGGTCTCGGCAATCAGCGCGGCATCGACACTGCCTGCCACTGCACTGGCCAGATCGGTATGCAACAGCGAGGCAAGCACAGCGGCCACAACCGCCAGCGCAATGCCCTCACCCGCTACTCGCACGGTGTTGAAGATCCCCGCCGCCATCCCCGCGCGCTCTTTCGGTACGACGCTGACCGACAGACCATCCATCAAGCCCCACGGCAAACCGGTGCCAGTCCCGATCAACACCATTGCCATGACCAAGGCGAATTTCGGCTCGCCGACGTTGTACAGGCTCAAGCCGTGCAACCCCAATGCAGCGATCAGAAAACCAATCCCCGACAAGATCCCCGCCGAGACAAACCGGGTCATCGACGCCGCCAGCATCGGCACCACCAGCATGGGCGCCGACAGCGCCAGCAACAGCAGGCCGGCGTCGATTTCGCTCAAGCCTTCCACGCCGATAAAGCGCAATGGCAACATCACCACCAGCACGATGTAGCAAAAGCAGGTGCCGATCGGCAGCATTTGTACGCCGATGAAGCGCGGATAACCAAACAGGCTCAGATCGAGCATCGGGTGCTTGACGCGCATTTCGATCATCACGAACAACGCCAGCAACAATGCCGAAGCACTCAGCAGACCGACCACCAGCGGGCTGCCCCAACCGCTTTCCGGGGCCTGAATCACGCCGAAGGTGAACAGCGCCAGCATCGTGCTGAAGGTGATCGTGCCCGGCCAATCCAGCCCCATGGCATCCGGGTTGCGGCTTTCGCGCATGCGTGGCAGGCCAAAGACCATGGCGATCACGCCGATCAGCGCGGTGAAGACGAAAATCGCCCGCCAGTTGAACGCCTCGATCAACGCGCCAGCCACCAACGGCCCGAATGCCAGACCGATGCCGAATGTGGTGCCGAGCACGCTGTACGCACGGGTCCGCGCATGGCCTTCGAATTCCTGCGCCAACGACGCTGAGCCGCTGGCCAACGCCGCAGCACCGGCCACGCCCTGCACCGCACGCAGCCCATCCAGCCAGCCCACCGACGGTGCCAGGCTCTGGGCAATCGATGCTGCGGTGAACAGCAACATGCCGAAGGTGAACAGGCGTTTTCGCCCATAGACATCGGCCAACGCCCCCGCCGCCATCAGCAAACTGCCGAACGACAACATGAACGCATTGGTGATCCAGGTCAGGGCAACGGGACTGCCGCCCAAATCACGGCCAATGGCGGGCGTCGCCACCGCGCCACCGGTAAAACTCAAGGGAAGTACCAGTGCCGACAGGCAGACCGCCGCGAGGATCAGCAGCTTGTTACGCGCTCCTTGCTGTTGAGTGACAGTTGTCATGAACTCATCCTTTATAAAAAAATTGCCAGGCTGCGACTTTAAGGCTGTGCTACTGATGTGATAATCCCATCAATTTTTCATGACTTTGTGAAAGGAATTCACAGATGAAATCGCCCTCAGCAGCAGACCTTTCAGTATTTCTCTGTACGGCGCAACACTTGAATTTCAGCAAGGCCGCCGTCGAACTTGGCCTCACCCCTTCAGCCCTGAGCCATTCGATAAAGGCACTGGAGAATCGCCTCGGTGTGCGTCTGTTCAATCGCACCACCCGCAGCGTGGCGTTGACCGAGGCCGGTGAGCGCCTGAACGCACGCTTGAAACCGGCGTTCCGCGACATCGACGATGCACTGGAAGACCTCAACCATTTTCGCGACAAACCCACGGGCAACCTGCGCATCACCTGCGGACGCCAGGCGTGCGAACTGGTATTGCTGCCGATTGCCAGCGAGTTCTTGCAGACGTACCCGGACATTCGAATGGAAGTGGTCGAAAGCGATGCATTACTGGATATCGTCGCCGGCGGATTTGATGCTGGCGTGCGCTTTGGCGATCGGCTGGAGGCCGACATGGTATCGCTGCCGATTGGCGCGGCGATGCGGTCGGTGGTGGTCGGTTCGCCGGCATTCTTTGAACGCCATCCTGCGCCGCAAAAACCCGAAGATCTGCACGACTTGCCCTGCCTTCGCCACCGCTACCCCAGTGGCACGATGTATCGCTGGGAGTTCGAACGTGATGGCATTGCCCAGGAAATCGACGTCAACGGCCCGCTGATCCTCGGCGACGTCAGCTTGATGGTCGGCCCTGCGCTGCAAGGCCTGGGATTGGCGTATGTGTTCGATGAAATGGTCAGCGAACACCTGGCATCGGGGCGTCTGATTCAGGTGTTGGCCGACTGGTGCCCTTACTATCCGGGCCTGCATCTGTACTACCCGAGCCGGCGCCATGTACCGGCGCCGCTCAAGGCTTTTATCGACTTCGCGCGCGAGCGCAGTCGCCACTAGGGCTTACAGATATTTCAGCCAGACAATGTCCCGACGACGCGCCTTCAGCGCCGAGAACCAGCGCACTGCCGGGTACAGCGCCAGCGCCAACAGCACCGACACCAGCCATATCGCCGGCACTGAATCGAAACCGAAATAGCTACCGTGGTTAAGGCCGAACAGCGCCACGGCAATCAGATACAGCACCTTCAGCACGTACAGGTGCAGCAGATAGAAAAACATCGGCGCCGAACCGAAAACGCACAGCCAGCGAATCCAGCGATGTGCCTGCAGCCGTTCAAACACCCGCAGCAACAGCAGGCCCACGCTCAACGTCAGCGTGATGAACAGCAGCGATGGCGGGTACTTGGTGATGTTGAAAAAGGACATCAGGGTTTGCACGGTCGTGTCTTCAACCGCCCAAGGCTGTTCGCCGTAACCGTTGAGCAGCCGCAGCCCCAGGAACCCCAACAGTCCGGCGAAACCAGCCAGCAACAGGCACTGCTGACGGATCCCGGCCTCGGCCATGCGGGCGAACCAGGGGCCCAGCGCATAACCCAAGCCGATCACGCCGATCCACGGCAACAGCGGATACGAGGTGCGCAAGCGCAAGCTGTCACCGGCCTCTATCCAGCCGCGGTCATGCAGAATCGCCCAGGGCACATGCAGCGCTGACGCTGGCGCGAAATGCAGCCCATCGAGCAGGTTATGCCCGGCAATGATCGCCAGGCTCAGCGTCAGCAGCAGCCAGCGCGGCAGCCAGACCAGCAATGACAACGCGATCATGCTCAGGCCAATCGCCCAGATCACCTGCAGATAGATCACGCTCGGCGGCAACTGAAAGGTCCACGCGAAGTTCACCAGCGTGAATTCCAGCACCACCAGAAACAGTCCACGCTTGAATAGAAAGGCACTCACGTCGGACTTGCCCGCGTACTTCTCGCCAAACAGCCACGCGGACAGGCCGGTCAGAAACACGAACACCGGTGCGCACAGATGCGCCAGCGTGCGACTGAAAAACAACGCCGGCTCGGTGTTGGCGATGTCCATCGGGTCGGACACCTGACGGTGCAGCAGAAACGTCTCGCGCACATGGTCCAGCAGCATGAACAGGATGACCAGACCTCTTAACGCATCAATGGACAGCAGGCGGCCGGTCGGCGCCGGGGTGGAGCGAGCAAACGCAATCGTCATGGACATTTCGCCATCGAATGGATGAACCGGAGTGAGCGCAACCGCACGCCCCCCGAAAAATTCGCGTTACTCTATAACATTAACAATCGAAGCCCAAGCCAAACGCTACTGGTTCTCAAAAAAACCGCTGAAGCCGTCATTTGCCCAATCACGTCGGGCTTCTATAGTGATCAGGCGCCCTCTGCCCTTTGCGCCTGCTGTCGAGCGTTGTCCATGACCCAGACCGAACACCTGATCATCTGCGAGCACTGCGATTGCGTGTACGAAAAAGTCGTGCTCGCCAAACACCAGAAAACCGCCTGCGTGCGTTGCGGTGGCGTGCTGCAGCGCTACAACGGTCTGACCGTCGAGCAACGCCTGGCCCTGAGTTTCACCGCGGCAATGCTCTGGCTGTTCGCCAATTTCTACCCGGTGATGAGCATCAGCATGAAGGGCCTGAAAAACAGCGCGACGCTGTGGGATTCGGTGCTGGCGCTGAGTCAGGGGCCGATCACGTTCATGGCGATGGTGGCGGCGATTTCGATCATCATCGCCCCGGCGTTTCAACTGGTGCTGTTGATCTGGGTGCTGAGTTTCGCCCTGTCCTCGCGGCGTGCACCGGGGTTCAAGCTGTGCATGCGCTGGCTGGAAACGCTGCGCCCGTGGAGCATGCTTGAAGTCTGTCTGCTGGGGGCGATGGTCGCGGTGTTCAAACTGGCCGGGCTGCTCGATGTGCTGCCGGGCATCGGCCTGTTCGCCCTGGCGGTGTTGAGCCTGATGATGATCCGCATCGCCGGCCGCGATATTCGTGATTTGTGGGACATTCTATGAAGCGACCACCGACCGCCGGCGAACTCAACCTGTGCCTGTGCCACAGTTGCGGACTGGCCTGCGACATGACCGACGAACCCCACGAGTGCCCGCGTTGCGAGGCGCCACTGCATCGACGCAAGATCAACTCCCTGACGCGCACCTGGGCGTACATGTTCGCCGCGCTGGCGTTTTATGTGCCGGCCAATCTGCTGCCGGTGATGAACACCGTGATGCTCGGCAACGGCGCCGACAGCACGATCATGAGCGGCGTGCTGGAGTTCTGGGAAAGTGGCGCGTGGGACATCGCCCTGATCATCTTTATCGCCAGTATCGCGGTGCCGGGGATCAAGTTCGTCGCCCTGACGCTGCTGCTGATCACCGTGCAGCGCAACAGTGACTGGGCGCGCCGTGAGCGTTCGAAGCTGTTTCGTTTCGTCGAACTGATCGGCTATTGGTCGATGCTCGACGTGTTGGTGGTCGCACTGGTCGCGGCGCTGGTGAAATTCCAGGCGCTGGGCGACATCGAACCACGACCGGGCATCCTGTTCTTCGGCCTGGTCGTAGTGTTCACCATGCTCTCGGCGATGAGTTTCGATCCGCGGCTGATCTGGGACAACGCCCCGGACGACGAGCCGCTCAGCGACGCACCACCTCCAGCAACACCTGCAACGGATGGCGCAACGCCTGATCCGACTGGCGCTTGACCTGACTGCGGCACGAGTAACCCGTGGCCAGCGCCTCACCGCGCTCGGCCGGCGCTTGGACCTGACTGGCCCAGGATTGCGCGTAGATCACCGCCGACGTTTCGCGGTTGCGCGCCTCGTGGCCGTAGGTGCCGGACATGCCGCAGCAACCGGTGGCCTGGGTCGCCAGTTTCAACCCGACCCGTTCAAACACCTGCTCCCACTGCCGGGTGGCAGCCGGTGCGTTGGTTTTCTCGGTGCAGTGCGCCAGCAGACGGAATGTCTGGGTCGCGTCGGCACTGGCCTGCTTCGGCACCACGTCGAGTAACCATTCCTGAACCAGCGCGACTTCCGGGCATTGCTGCAGGCCTGGCACTTTCAGGTATTCCTGGCGATAGACCAGGGTCATCGCCGGGTCCAGCCCCAGCAGCGGCACACCAACGTCGGCCAGCTCACGCAGTTGCTGCGCATTGCGCAATGCCGCGCGGTTGAACGCCGAGAGAAAGCCCTGCACATGCAGCGGCTTGCCGTTGGCACTGAACGGTGCCAGATACACCTGATAGCCCAGCCGCGAAATCAGCTCCAGCAGATCCGCCAGCAGCGGCGCCTCGAAGTAACGGGTGAACGCATCCTGCACCAGCACCACACTGCGCTCACGTTGCGCCGGGGTCAGCGACGACAAAGTCGAGACCGTCGCCGGCTGCACATTCCAGCGACGCAGCGCCGCGTGGAAATCAAAGCGGCTGAGCAACGGCACATCGACCATCCCGCCAAGACGCTCCAGCAGGTTGCGGACCAACGATGCGCCCATCAAACCGTTGTACAGCGCCGGAACCCGCGCCATGTACGGGATGCTGTACTCCAGCGAGGCGATCAGATAATCCCGCGCCGGACGCAGATAACGGGTGTGATACAGCTCGAGAAAGCGCGAACGGAATTCCGGCACATTGACCTTGACCGGACACTGCCCCGCGCAGGATTTGCACGCCAGGCAACCGGCCATGGCGTCATAAACCTCGTGGGAAAAGTCTGCGTCCTGGCGACGGCTGTTGCGCCAGCGCGTCCACAAACTGCTGAAAAATGCCGGCCGGCGGATCGCATCGGACAGCACATCCACGCCCGCCTCGCCCTGCAAACGCAGCCATTCGCGGATCAGCGATGCACGGCCCTTGGGCGATTGCGCGCGCTCACGGGTGGCCTTCCACGACGGACACATGGCGTCGTCGGGGTCGAAGTTGTAGCAGGCGCCGTTGCCGTTGCAATGCAGGGCCGCGCCGTAGCTTTGCCAGACTTTTTCGTCGATCTGCCGATCCAGCTCGCCGCGCAGGGTCACCTCGTCGATCTTCAACAGCTGCGCATCGGTGTTGGCCGGGGTGGCGATTTTGCCCGGGTTGAACTGGTTGAACGGGTCGAACGCGGCTTTCAGGGCTTGCAGCGCCGGGTACAACTCGCCGAAAAACGCAGGCGCGTATTCCGAGCGCAGGCCTTTGCCGTGCTCACCCCACAACAGGCCGCCGTAGCGCTGGGTCAGCGCCGCCACGCCATCGGACACCGGCCGCACCAGCGCCGCTTGCTGCGGATCCTTCATGTCGAGAATCGGCCGTACATGCAACACGCCGGCATCGACATGGCCGAACATGCCGTACTGCAAACCGTGGCTGTCGAGCAGCTCGCGCAACTCGGCGATGTACTCGGCCAGGTGCTGCGGCGGCACCGCCGTGTCCTCGACAAACGGCTGCGGCCGCGCTTCACCGGCAACGTTGCCGAGCAGGCCCACCGCGCGTTTGCGCATGCCGTAAACCTTGTTCACCGCCGCCTGCCCGACCGCCAGCGTATGCCCCAGGCGTTCAACCGTAACGTCGCTGCTCAGGTGGTCGAGGAAGGCTTTGACCCGGCGCTGCAGGTCTTCAGGGTCATCACCGCAGAACTCCACCAGGTTGATCCCCAGCGTCGGCCGTTGGGCGCTTTCCGGGAAGTATTCGGCGACGCCGTGCCAGACGATGTCCTGCATCGCCAGCAGCAACACTTTCGAGTCGACGGTTTCAATCGACAAGGGCTTGAGCGCCATCAGCGCGCGGGCATCACGCAATGCGTCCATGAACCCGGCGTAGCGGATGTTCACCAGCATGGTGTGTCTGGGGATCGGCAGCACGTTGAGCCTGGCCTCGACCACAAACCCGAGCGAGCCTTCGGCGCCACACAACACGCTGTTGAGGTTGAAGCGATTGTCCGCCTCGCGCAGGTGCGCCAGGTCGTAGCCGGTCAGGCAGCGGTTGAGATCAGGAAAGCGCTGTTTGATCAGTTCGCCCTGCTCATCAATGATCTGCCGTGCGCAGCGGTAGACTTCGCCGACCCGGTCTTCGCGGGCACACAGCGCGGCCAGCTCGTCTTCGGCCAGTGCTGCGCCGTGCAGGCGCTCGCCGCCGCGCAGGACCATGTCGAGTTCCAGCACGTGGTCTCGGGTCTTGCCGTAGGTGCAACTGCCCTGGCCGCTGGCATCGGTGTTGATCATGCCGCCGACGGTGGCG
Organism: Pseudomonas sp. MG-9; assembly: GCF_018729515.1. Lineage (NCBI taxonomy): Bacteria > Pseudomonadati > Pseudomonadota > Gammaproteobacteria > Pseudomonadales > Pseudomonadaceae > Pseudomonas > Pseudomonas sp. MG-9. The sequence continues at coordinate 68,019 of NZ_JAHHZH010000001.1, read as the reverse complement.
CGGTTGGAGGTCGACAGCTCCGGGGCGAAAAACAGCCCGGCGGATTTCAGTGCGGCATTGAGTTGATCCTTGACCACCCCGGCCTGCACCCGCACCCAGCGCTCTTCGACGTTGATTTCCAGAATGCGGTTCATGTGCCGCGACAGGTCGACAACGAGGCCATCGGTCAGCGACTGACCGTTGGTGCCGGTGCCGCCGCCACGCGGGGTGATCACCACTTTCTGGTAAGCCGGCTCGGCGATCAGTCGTGCGACCCGCGCCACATCCTCGGCGTCCACGGGGAACACCGCCGCTTGCGGCAGGCGCTGGTAGATCGAGTTGTCGGTGGCGAGCACCACGCGGCTGGCGTAATCGGCACTGATCTCGCCGCGAAAGCCACTGGCTTTCAGGGCGTTGAGGAACTGCTGGTAATCGGCAGTCAATGCGGTGGCGGGCGACAGCTGGGCAATCATCGGTCAGGAAATCTCGGTCAAAAACGGGCCGTGTGGCGGTGAACAGTTGTGCGCAATGAATGATTGCGTCACGCTCCCGCCATCTCATGGTGCTTATGTTCATTGCTCGGCGCCGTTGGGACAAGCGTAAAATCGACCCGTAATCCATGACTAAAACGAATGAATCCGCGAACGCTCACCCCTTCCATGTCGTTGTTGCTGGCCTTCGAGGCCGCCGCGCGCCATGAAAGCTACACCCGCGCCGCCCATGAACTGTCGCTGACGCAAAGCGCGGTCAGCCGTCAGGTGCAGATTCTGGAAAAGATGCTCGGCATGCGCCTGTTCAATCGCGAAGGCCGACAAGTGGTGCTGACCGATGTCGGGCGCATGTATCAGCGCGAACTGGCCGAAGCCCTCGGGCAGATCCGCAGCGCGACCTTGCAGGCCATGGCGTTTGGTTCGGGCATCCACAGCCTGCGCCTGGCGACGCTGCCAACCTTCGGCTCGAAATGGCTGCTGCCACGCCTCAAGGATTTCTACACCGCGCACCCGGGCATGACCGTGCACCTGCATTCGCGTATCGAAGCGATCGACTTCGACACCAGTGAGATCGACGCAGCAATCTGTGTCGGCGGCGGTGAATGGCCAGGGCTGACCGCCCTGCCCCTGCACACCGAAGAACTGGTGGTGATCGCCAGCGCGCAGTTGTCAGCGGCCGAGGTTCAGGACGCTGAACAACGGATTGCCGGACAGCTGCTGCTCAATGTCAGCAGCAATGCCCAGGCCTGGGCGGAATGGTTCACGCATCACGGCTTGCCGCATCGCAGCATGCGCATCGGGCCGAGCTTTGAAATGACCTCGCACCTGATTCAGGCTGTGCGAGCCAATATTGGCGTGGGTCTGGTGCCGCGGATTCTGGTGGAGGATGAATTGCTCAACGGTGAGTTGCTGCAATTGGGACAACCGATCACCAGCCGACGCAGCTATTACCTGGTGTATCCGCCGCGTAACGAGGCGTTGCCGTCGTTGAAGGCGTTTCGGGATTGGTTGGTGGATACGCTCTGACCGGAGATCCCACAAATGCAAAACATAACAAAACGCCGCTCGATGAGCGGCGTTCAGTCAATCCCTGTACTGACGCTTCAGCGGTGGCGGCGCACTCGGCCCTTTGACGAGGGGCTTGGCCAGCAGCTTGCCGTCTGGGCCATAAAAGAGGCGCCTGACGCTAGGCGGCATGGGAGTAGGCTCTTTTGCGCTCATGATGAAACCTCTTCGACAGCACTGAATTCGACCCACTGAACTTTCGAGGAATCTATCACTAATAGTTCGGCGCCAAAAGGCAACGCCACGCCATCCTCACCCAGCCAGCCGGGATTCAGCATGATGAACTGTCCCTCCAGGGGGCCGGAAGGCCACTCAACGGGCCAGCCAAACAATCGCCTTTCATCCGTCAAATGCAGCGTTACCAGCCGATTGTGGCGGACAAACGTGCTGTACCACTTGCTGGGATAAGAGTTTTTATTCGTTACATTTTTACTTCGTAACCATTTGTGCAATTTGTCGTTCGAAGCCAGAGCACACGACAACAAGCCGAGTCCCATTGAAACAATAAACGCCCACATAGCCTTGGCTTTGCCATCCCATTGCCCTACAGAAAAGCCCTTCGAGCCTATCCATAAGCCAATTGCCCCGATCCCCAACACCACCGCGTGAATCACAAACGTAAAAATCAACGCCTGCACAATCTGCCCAAACGTGTCAGGTCGCTTGAATGCAAAATCAGATCCGCGCCCCAGACTAAGCAACCCCCGCAAAACGCAAAAAAAAGCAGAAACCGTTGCTCCGGTTTCTGCTTTTTTGTAGCTGGCTTTTGTCACCGAAGCCTTGCGTTACAGGCAGTCACGCACCGACTTGCGCAACGACGCGGACTTGGCCCACGGGGGACCCTGATACAGGGAGACGCGGCTGCCGTCCTTGTACTTGATGACGTCGAGAATCTCGTCGGCGGTGACGATGCTCGGCGCGGTGATGCGATAGCCATTGGAGATCGCAGTCTGCGTGGTCTTCGGAATATCCTGCTGCCACAACGGCAACAAGCACGCGGCATAATCTTTAGGCGCCTTGGTGCTGGTCTTGCTGAGATTAGGCTCGCCCGGCACCAGCGATGCTGGCAACGAGCAACCAGCCAGTAATGCCAACGCCAAACTCCCGATCCATATCCGCATGGTGTTTCTCTGATCTTAAAAAAGCGAATGTACCTTGTAACTGGGTGCACATCCATCGTGGCACCACGCCAACGGGGAATCTGGACAAACATTTACATCCATTCGGCCCAGTGACAGACGAGCTGCGCATCATCGATGAAAAATCCCAGCTAATCTGTTCTACCGAGAATGTTCCGGAGGTGATCATGCGGCTCAACGAATACGAACACGAACTTCAGCGCGACCTGCAAGCCGTTGCATCGGATCTGAGATGGTCGGCGGTCGACCTCAAGCGCATAGCCGAACAACTGCGCAAGAGCGGCAATGAAGCGGATGCCCAGGCGGTACTCAGGTCTTGCGAGGTGCTGCAAAGCGATGAAGAACGGCTGCAACTGTATGCAAGGGAAGTGAAGACGCGCTCCATCAGCCGCACCAAAGTTCACTGACAACACCCTGCCCTCAACAAAAGCCCCGGCAATCACCGGGGCTCTTTCGTTACGACGATTTCAACGCTCGGTGTGACTTCGCGCCCGCGCCGAGCGTTGTTTGTAACCCGGCAACGATGCGGCGTAAGCCAGTGCTTCTTCTCTGCTACCAAACGACGCAAGCCGGTCGCCCTGGGTACAAACCCGCCATGGGCCGTTGTTCACGCTGAGTACGTCGTAGCCGTTCATGTGCATCTTGTTCAGTACAGGAACGCTCATGGGCACCTCCTTTTCTGCCAACGATTGATTCAGCCATACCTTTTTACCTTACACCCTGCTTGCAACGGTGTGCCGACCGGGTGTCGCGACAGCGATGCGCCAAGGCGCTGGCACTTTCTGTTCGATCCGACGCTCAAATCCCAACGGAACCTTTAATCCGCGGGCCGGCTCGGATATTGCAGTTTTATTTCATTTTCATGACAAGCGGCAAACAGGTAACAGATGAAAGTACGCGCCACCGTCATTTGCGAACTGGATCGACACGTCCTCCTGGTGCGCAAACCCAGATGTCGCTGGACACTACCCGGCGGCAAGGTCGAGCCCGGAGAAAGCAAAGTCGGAGCAGCAACGCGCGAGTTGCAGGAAGAAACCGCACTGGATGCCGAGCAGATGCTGTACCTGATGGAATTGCACAGCGGCAGCACCCAGCATCATGTCTACGAGGCCTCAGTGCTGGATCTTGAGCAGTTGCGCCCGCAAAACGAGATCATCGAATGCATCTGGCATCCGCTGGATGCCGTGCAGAATCTGCCCACCAGCGACGCGACGTTACGCATCGTGCAGGCGTTTCAGCGGCGCTTGTGAGGTTTCAACCGGCGAATGCCCGACGTCCGGCGCTGATCTCGGCGCGCAATTCGCCAATGAAGTTGGAAATGTCGCGGATCGTCACCAGATGTTCCGGTGACACACCATTAAGCAACAGTTCGACTCGCCCGGACTCAGGCTCATACACCTTGATCCGCAACAGTCCCTGCTCCACTTGTGTGCATTCGCATTCAAGCGACGGAAAGCCGGATTCGACTATCCGGCAAATGTCGGCAATGGCTAGCATGGGCGCACGCCTCGCAGGCGATCAGTCGGTCGATCCGTTGAGCATAGATGAGCCCCCGGCGCCCTGCCGCCTGGCAACTGCCAACCCGATCACATTTGCGGTGCAGCCTTAATGGGCATCGTGGTCCCAGATCCAGTTCCAGATCCCCGGCAACTGCACCGGCTCCGAACTTTGCTCAACCGTGCGCGCCAACGCCGCTTTCTGCAGCGCCGCGTGATCATCGTAAAACGGCTTGTCCGCCAGCCTCACACCCGTGGCAGCAGCACTGTCGAGCAGGATCTGCAGGTATTCGCGGGTATGCCGCGCGGTATAGCGGTTGAGGTCGTGAAAGGTCACCACCACCGGAATCACCCCGTCCACGGTGGGAAATTCGCCGAGGGCAATCCGTTCGCGCACCTCCGATAGCTGGCGCAACATGTTCGCCCGACGTCGGGGGCTGGCATTGAAGCCCCAGATCTTGCCGTCATTGGCGCTCAAGTCGGTCAACAGCACGTGCAGACCATGCTGCTGATAGGCGGCGAAGGTGCGCTTGTCGTAATTCCAGAACGGCGGGCGCAGCAGGATCGGCGCAGCCCCGGTGATTGCGGCGATGTCGGCCGTGCCGTTGGTCAACGACTGCTCCAGTTCCTGCGGGTCGAGCAAGCGATGATTGGTGTGCCAATGGGTGGCGGTGTGGAACCCCAGGATGTGCCCTTCAGCATGTTCGCGCCGCATGATGCTGCGGCCAATTTCACTGTTGCCGGCCCGGGGAGCGCGGGTCTGGACGAAGAACACCGCTTTGATGTCCGGTTGCACCGGGTTGACCTTGAGGCTGTCGAGCACCGTCGCTGACGGGTTCCAGAAGCTTGAGGCGCTGGGACCGTCATCGTAGGTCAGCAGAAACCGCACCGGCGCCTGGGCCTTGAGGCGGGTTTCGGTTTGTGTGGTCAGTTCGACGGGGGCCGCGATGCAACCGGCCAGACCTAGCGCGATGGCCGCTGCACACAGAAGGTTGAACGCGTATTTCATGTTTTGCCTTGCACCTGACCGTTGCGGCCCTGTTGTCGTCCGGCAAAAACTCCCTCGCCCTGATCCATCCCTGCGCCCGGCTATTCGAGCCAGGTTTGGATAGGGTACACAGGCTTTGGTTCCGGCGCTTGCTCAGTCAGCCAGTACCTGTTGAAACGAGGTATCGATGATCCCGGCGGTGGCCAGCGGCGCCGGCAATGCCTTGACCTTGAACAGGAAGTCCGCGGTGCTTTGCAGGTCGGTTGCAGCCTGTTGATCCACCGGCCCAACGGTCATGTGCGCCTGGCGCAACCAGTGCCGCGACACCTGCTGATCGAGGTTGGCCTTCTTCGCCCACAGATCAGCGTACTCATCGGTATGGCTGTCGACCCAGGCGCGGGCCTGCTTCAAACGCCCGAGAAAATCGGCAATCGCTTCACGTTTGCGGTCGATTGACGGCGCGGACGCGGCAATGGCGCTGAGGCCCGGCATCAGGTTTTTCGCGGTGAGAATCGGGCGCGCACCGGAAAACACGATTTGCTGGGAGATGTACGGTTCCCATACCGGGAAAGCATCAATGCTGCCCTGTGGCAACGCAGCCGCCGCGTCGATCGGCATCAACTTGACGAAGTCGACGTAGTTTTCCGGCAGACCGCCCTGCTCCAGAGCGCGCAAGGTCAATTGCTGACTCCAGGCGCCAGGCCAATAAGCGACCTTTTTGCCCTTCAGATCAGCAATGGTTTTCACCGGTGAATCTTTCGGCACCAGCAACGCAATGGTGTCCGGGTTTTGCCGTGACACACCGATCAGTTTCACCGGGGCCTGTTTGGCGGCGAGAAACAGAAAACCCGAATCCCCGAGAAAGCCCAGATCCAGTGAACCGGTCTGTAACGCCTCGGCCAATGGCGCAGCGGCCTGAAAATGCTTCCAGTCGACGCTGTAAGGCGCGTCTTTCAATACACCGGAGGCTTCTATCGAGGCGCGGATGTTGTAGTAGTTCTGATCACCGACATGCAGGACCAAAGGCTCAGCGGCGTAGGAGAACGGTGCGGCGAACAGTCCGGCAATCAATGTGGTGCGGAGAAAACGGGAGAGCTTCATGGCGGGTCCTGCGATGGGATTTCGCATAGACCATAACGCTCTTGATGAACCATTTTTAAATTCGATTAATGCATAAGCTCAGCACCCTGAATGCTCACTGTTCGCTGCGCAACAGTCCCTTGGCACACTGTTGTTCCGGCAACAGTTGCCCACCGTGAAATCTGGTCAATCTCCCGTAAACACGGGCTTCGGCGCACATGGCACAGAGCCTGCAATATTCCATTCATGCAGGACGCAGCTGATAAAAATATCTTTTTTGACATAAAAAACAGTGCCTTTGCCGGAGCGCCCCATGACATCGTTCTTACCGTTTTCCCGTCTCAAAACGCTGCTGATCGCCAGCGCCATGGCGCTGAGCCTTCAACCGCTGGCTCACGCCGCCGAGGCTGCGCCCGCCGAGGTTCATCTGGATTACGCCTATTACTCCCCCGTGAGTCTGGTCCTCAAGCATTTCGGCTTCCTCGAAAAAGCCCTGCCGCAGACCAAAGTCAGTTGGGTGCTCAGCCAGGGCAGTAACCGTTCGCTGGAATACCTGAACAGCGGCGGCGTCGATTTCGCCTCCAGCGCCAGCCTCGCCGCCGTGCTGAGCCGCGCCAATGGCAGCCCGATCAAATCCGTCTACGTCTACAGCCGCGCCGAATGGACGGCATTGGTGGTACGCAAGGATTCGCCGTATCAAAGCGTCGCCGATCTCAAAGGCAAGAAAATCGCCGCCACCAAAGGCACCGATCCTTACTTGTTCACCCTGCGCAGCCTGCAACAGGCCGGGTTGAAGAAAGACGATGTGGAGCTGGTGCACCTGCAGCACCCGGATGGCCGCACCGCGCTGGAAAAAGGTGACGTCGACGCCTGGGCCGGCCTCGATCCGCACATGGCCGCCAGTGAAGTACAGGCCGGTTCGCGCTTGCTGTATCGCAACCCGGCGTTCAACAGTTATGGCGTGGTCAGCGTCACAGAGCAGTACGCCAAGCAACATCCGCAAACCATCGACACCGTGATCAAGGCCTACGAGCAAGCCCGGCAATGGGCTCTGAAAAATCCTGACGAGTTCGCCGCGCTGCTCGCCAAAGAGTCCGGTCTGCCGCTGGACGTGGCCAGGCTGCAACTGTCGCGCACCGACCTGAGCAGCCCGCAACTGACCGCCAACGACGTGCAGGCATCCAAGGCTGCGGCACCGATTCTGGTCTCCGAGGAATTGGTGCGGCGTGGGGTGAATGTCGATCAAGTCATTGATCAGTTGCTCGACAGCGGCGTGCAGCAAGCCGTCGCCCGCCAGTAATTCACCAGACTCACCGCGAACCCGCGCCAGACGCGGACTCGCGGTGAGCGGAGCCCGCGTATGACCACTCGCAGTAACGAACTGCCCGCACCTCGCAGCTTGTCGAGGCCGCGCCCTTCTCCCCTCAACCCAGCGTGGCAGCGGCGCCTGAAAGGCCTGGCTCTGCCGCTGCTGATCGTGGTCGCCCTCGAGTTCATTGTGCGTATCGGCTGGCTGCCGGCGTACCAAATGCCGGCCCCCAGTGAAATCGCCCTGACCCTCACCGACCTCGCCGAAGGCGCCTTGTGGAAACACATCGGCGCCAGCCTGATCCGCGTGTTGCTCGGGTTTGCGATTGGCGCCAGCCTGGCCCTGATGTTTGCCGCCTGGGTCGGCCTGAGCCGCGAAGCCGAGGCGTATCTGGAACCGACGTTCGCCGCCCTGCGCTCCATTCCGAGCCTGGCCTGGGTGCCGTTGTTGCTGCTGTGGCTGGGCATCGATGAAACGTCGAAAATCGTGTTGATCGCCATCGGCGCGTTCTTTCCGGTGTACGTCAACGTGGTCGCGGCGATTCGCAACATCGATCGCAAACTGGTGGAGGTCGGGCACATTTATGGCTTCAGCCGCTGGCAACTGGTGCGACGGATTCTCTTGCCCGCCGCCCTGCCCGGCCTGTTCACCGGGCTGCGCAGCGGCATGAGCCTGGCGTGGATGTTTCTGGTGGCCGCCGAGCTGATCGCCGCCACCAAGGGCCTGGGCTATCTGCTCAGCGACGGTCGCGAAACCTCACGGCCAGACATCGTGCTGGCGGCAATCATCGTGCTCGCCTTGCTCGGCAAACTCAGCGACGGTGTGCTCACGGTGCTGGAACGCCGCTGGCTGGCCTGGCGCGACACGTTCACCGGTCAGGAGGCGAAGGGCTGATTGGGCACCGCCAACTAAGCTGAAAGCGTCCAACCGGAGATTCGGCTCATGTGCGGAAGACTTTCGCAGTACCGTGGCATTCACGACTTCGTCGCGGTGCTGAGCATTCCCGATGCGCTGATCAATCACGTCGGCGACGCGCCGCTGGCCCGCTACAACGCCGCGCCGACCACTGCACTCGCCGTCCTGCATCAGCACGATCAACAGCTCTACGCCGACAACCTGCGCTGGGGCTGGCGCCCGCACTGGGCCAAGGACCGCGCCGCACCGATCAACGCCCGTGTGGAGAAAGTCGCCCATGGTCCGTTCTTCCGGGCCATCTGGCGCCATCGGCTGATCGTGCCGATCAACAACTGGTTCGAATGGGTCGATGCCGCGGATAACACCCGACAGCCGTGGCTGATCCGTCGTGCCGATCACGAGCCGGTTTTCTGCGCAGCCATCGGCCAGTTTCCGACACCCGGCACGCAGATTCGGGAGGACGATGGTTTCGTGATTATCACCGCCAACAGCGTCGGTGGCTTGCTCGACATCCATGATCGGCGACCGGTGGTTTTTGCAGCAGAGTTGGCGCGCGAATGGCTCGACAGTGCCACACCGCCGGAGCGTGCGGAGCAGATGCTGCTGTTCGAAGGGGAAACCAGCGATGCCTTCGCCTGGCACAAGGTCGACAAGGCCGTTGGCAATTCACGCAACCAAGACGCTAGCCTGATTGAGGCAATCACCTAAAAATCCCCCGCCCTCAAGCGTTCCACCTGTAGGAGCTGCCGAAGGCTGCGATCTTTGCTTTTGAACGGGAAAGATCGCAGCCTTCGGCAGCTCCTACAGGTGACGCAAGATCTTTACAGAAGCTGTTTCATTGTTGAAACAGCCTGAAAAAACAGTCGTTTGAGCGAACTAACCGCCTGTCTGACATTTCAACCGTCATACATACATTTAGATGCACTACGGATAGCATGCGCGCCGCATTTCCAGTTGGCATACCGTTGACCAAAGAGTCAACAAACCAGGAATCCCCTACAACTTTACAAGCCTTGCAGAGAACTAAGTTGCGCGACGATTTTGCAATCAAACAGGCCAACGGCCTGGAGTGTATCTATCTGTCGATGACAGAACGCTTTCAACTCGACTGTTTTATCGGCCACTACATCAAGACCCGAAACCTGCGTTCAGTGCCGGACATCGAACGCGTCCTGCGCACCACCCTCGAAAACTATCCCGGCCACCCGCCGGTGATGGTCAACGAACTCAACGCGTGGATCGACAGGACCTTGGGCTACCGGGCATCACACCCGGACTTCCCGAAGCTGGAAGACCTCTGAAAACAACGAAAAAGCCCCGCAATCGCGGGGCTTTTTTGCAAGTGGGCTTCAGAACTTCACATCGGGCCCGGTGAGCTCCTTGTCATCGTCGTGTTTCCACGTCTGTTCCTTGCGCTTCTCACGCTCGATCTCTTCTTCAGTCGGCTCATCGGTGTCTTCGTCTTCATCTTCGTCCGGACGCTCTTGCTCGGTCGTCATGTCCACCTCGCCTGCATAACAAGAAACCTGAATCCTTAAAGCGTAGAACAATTTCACCGCTGCAACTTACAACCACCAGCGCAGCAAAAAGAAAAACGCCATGCTCAATAGCATGCTGAGCAAAGTATTGCGGGTGTACAGCACCAGCCCGATCGCCACCAGCGAACTAAGCAGATACGGATTATCCCATTGCAGATTCAATTGCTTATCGGGCATGAACACGATGGGCCCGCAGATCGCCGTCAACATCCCCGGCACGGCAAACCCGAGAAACTGCCGTGCATTGCTGCTCAAACGCACCGGCAGACGCGGTTCGAGAAACACGTAACGGTTGAGGAACACCAGAATCCCCATGCCAAAAATCACTGCCCAGATCATCATGTGCGCTCCCGATACAGCTTGTTGCAGACAAAGCCTGCGGTCATTCCGGCCAGCCCCGACAGCACCAGTGCCGAGCCCCACTGCCAATAGCTGAACAGCACCGAGCAGAACAACGACACCGCCACACACACCACAGTCGGCACGTTGCGCACCACCGGTGTGATCAGCGCGATAAACGTCGCGGCAATCGAGAAGTCCAGGCCCAGATGCTCAAGCCCCGGAATGCTGCTGCCCAATACAATGCCGGCCAGAGTGAAGAGGTTCCAGGCGATGTAGAACGTCAGGCCGACACCCAATGCGTACCAGCGATTGAACTGCTGACGGTCATGCTGGCTGGTCAGGGCGAAGAGTTCATCGGTGAGCAGAAAACCCAGACCGATGCGCCAGCGCCCGGGCAACGGCGAAATCACCGAACGCATGCTCATCCCGTACAGCAAGTGCTGCGAGGTCAGCAGCAACGTGGTCAGCAGAATCGAGAAAACCCCGGCACCGCCCTTGAGCATGCCGATCGCCACCAGTTGCGCAGCCCCCGCGAACACGATGCTCGACAAGCCTTGCCCCTGCAGCGGCGTGAGATTGGCTTCGATCGCCATGGAGCCGGCCAGCAGCCCCCACGGCGCCGTCGCCAGCGATAACGGCATGATGGCCGTAGCGCCGCGAAGAAACGCACTGCGCGGCATAAGTGAGTCAGACATAACGCTCTTCAACCGAGGAAACGGTCGCAGACTCTGCCAGTAAATGCCCGTTCGCGGCTTGAACAATCTTGCGCACTTGCACTAAATCGCAGCGCCCTGGCGCCGCTGTCGGCGTACCATGGAGCCCTTCACAATCGCGTCAGGGAGACGACATGCTGTACCGAATCGCAGCCGACGGGCTGGTGCTGTTTCATTTGTCATTCATTCTGTTCGTGCTGTTCGGCGGGCTGCTGGTGCTCAAGTGGCCGCGCGTGCTGTGGCTGCATTTGCCGGCCGCCGCGTGGGGCGTGGCGGTCGAGGTGTTGCACCTGACCTGTCCGCTGACCTACTGGGAAAACCTGATGCGCCACGCCGCCGGGCAGACCGAATACGCCGGCGGCTTCATCGAGCACTACATCTGGCCGATCATCTACCCCGCCGGACTGACGCCGCAGATCCAGCTGGCACTGGGCAGCGTGGTGCTGGTGATCAACCTGCTGGTCTATGGGCGCCTGATCCGCTCGTGGAAACTGCGCCGCGCCAGCCGCATCCCGTTTTAACGCGCAGCCGGTTTCAAGGCTTGCAACCAGGCCGGGTCCAGGCGCTTCTGGTCGATATCCAGACCCAGCGCCTGCATCCGTTCCTTGTGCGCTTCGACTTCCCGGTGCAATTGCGCATGATCACTGGAGTTGCCATCGAGTTCATGCATCTGGGTCAGCCCCAGATGATAGAAACGCAGCACTTTCATCGCCGTCGGATCGCTCTGCTCCACCGCCGCTGTCACCTGATGCATCACGTTGGTCACGCTCATCAGGCTGCGCTTGAGCCGCCAGCTATAGACCGCCGGTGCCATCCACGCCTGATGCCAGAACTGCCCGCGCATCAGCGCCGCCGTCAGCAGAAACGCCACGAATACCCCGCCGACGTTGAAGCGCAGATTATCGCCACCGGGTTCGCCGAACAGCGCGACCGCTGCCGTGGAAAACACCATCGCCAGCACCAGGAACAGCACGGCAATGATCAGCGTGCTGCGGCGGGTCTGCTGGCGAAACGTTGCTGCGTCCATCGGCTGAATCTCGAACATCGGGCGTGACTTCCTTGAGCGATAAAAAGGGCAACGGAAAAAACTCGCTGCGCATTATCGCCTCTCTCCGCGATTTAGCTATGCTGGGAGCCCTTTTCATCTTTTCAGCGTCCAACGGGGACATGGCGGTATAGCGCAGATCGTGCCATCTTCATTCATGGATACACACTATTCGGATGCCATTTGCCAGCTATTGGAATGACATCGTTTTAAGGATCATTGCATGACCCAACGACACGTAATCAACGCCTCGGTCAGCCCGAAAGGCAGCCTGGAAACCCTTTCTCAACGTGAAGTCCAGCAACTGAGCGAAGCCGGATCCGGCAGCACCTACACCCTCTTCCGCCAGTGCGCCCTGGCCATCCTCAATACCGGCGCCCATGTCGACAACGCGAAAACCATTCTGGAAGCCTACAAGGACTTCGAAATCCGTATTCACCAGCAGGATCGCGGCGTGCGCCTCGAACTGCTGAACGCCCCGGCCGACGCCTTCGTCGACGGTGAAATGATCGCCAGTACCCGCGAGATGCTGTTCAGCGCCCTGCGCGACATCGTCTACACCGAAAACGAACTCGACAGCCAACGCATCGACCTCAGCACTTCGCAAGGCATCAGCGACTACGTGTTCCACCTGCTGCGCAACGCGCGCACCCTGCGTCCGGGCGTGGAGCCGAAAATCGTCGTGTGCTGGGGCGGTCACTCGATCAACACCGAAGAATACAAATACACCAAAAAGGTCGGCCACGAACTGGGCCTGCGCAGCCTCGACATCTGCACCGGTTGCGGTCCCGGCGTGATGAAAGGCCCGATGAAGGGCGCGACCATCGCCCACGCCAAACAACGCATTCACGGCGGGCGCTACCTGGGTCTGACCGAGCCGGGCATCATCGCCGCCGAAGCGCCGAACCCGATCGTCAATGAGCTGGTGATCCTGCCGGACATCGAGAAGCGTCTGGAAGCGTTCGTGCGTGTCGGCCACGGCATCATCATCTTCCCGGGCGGCGCCGGTACCGCCGAAGAGTTCCTGTACCTGCTGGGCATCCTGATGCACCCGGACAACGAAGGCCTGCCGTTCCCGGTGATCCTGACCGGGCCGAAACATGCCGCGCCGTATCTGGAACAACTCGATGCGTTCGTCACCGCCACCCTCGGCGATGCTGCGAAGCAGCACTATCAGATCATCATCGACGACCCGGCCGAAGTCGCCCGGCAGATGACCGCCGGCCTCAAGGCGGTGAAGCAGTTCCGTCGCGAGCGCAACGACGCGTTCCACTTCAACTGGCTGCTGAAGATCGACGAAAGCTTCCAGCGTCCGTTCGATCCGACCCACGAGAACATGGCCAATCTCAAGCTGCACCGCGACCAGCCAGCCCACGAACTGGCAGCCAATCTGCGCCGCGCGTTCTCCGGAATCGTGGCCGGCAACGTCAAGGACAAGGGCATCCGCCTGATCGAAGAACACGGGCCGTATCAGATCCGCGGTGACGCGGTGATCATGCAACCGCTCGATGCGCTGCTCAAAGCCTTCGTCGCCCAACACCGGATGAAACTGCCGGGCGGCGCGGCGTATGTGCCGTGCTATCGCGTGGTGGCCTGATTTTTCAGCCCCCTCCCACAGTTGTTTTGTGTGATGCCCACCATTGCGCAAACACCTGCATTCCCTGTGGGAGCGGGCTTGCTCGCGAAAGCGGCAGGTCTGCCAGCCTCATCTTTGAATGACCCACCGCATTCAGGAGCAAGCTCCGTTCCACCGTTGTTTTGCAGGAACCCGGCATTACCGATCAGCCTTGTTATCTGACACATAAGCCCCCCAGATTCCCCGGGACAGCCACACCTCGTGCGTACTAAGCTACGCGTTTGCTTTTTCAGGGACGATTCATGAAACGGATTGCCGCGTGCCTGCTGTCGTGCCTGGCCCTGGCGGCCAATGCGGCAGACCTGCAACTGCTCACCGACAACCACCCCCCCCTGCATTTTCAGCAAGGCGATCAACTGGTGGGTTACGGCGTGGAGGTGGTGCGCGCGCTGGCCGAACAGACCGGCGACCGGATCAGCCTGCAACAAGTGCCGTTACTGCGCGCCCTGCGCACCGCCAGCGAAACCCCGAACACCGGGGTATTCACCGTCCTGCGGACCGACGAGCGCGATGAGCGCTACCAATGGGTCGGGCCGCTGATCGAAGTCGAAACCGCCCTCTACGGTCACGCCTACAGCCAACCGCCGGTACGCTCACTGCAGGAGGCCGATCAGGCGGGGCGCATCAGCGTGCCGCGCAAATGGCTGATCTACAGCTACCTGCAACAGCAAAACCTGAAGAACCTCGACGGCGTCGAAACCCCTGAACAGATGATGCGTCTGTTCAGCCTGGGCCGGACCGACTTCGTGGTCTCCGACACCCTGTCCACCTCCGCACTCGCCCGCACCCAGGGCATGGAACCAGGGCGCTTGCAATATCAGATCTCGCTGATGCATCAGGACACTTACATTGCCTTCTCGCTGCAGACCGATCCACAGCAGGTCGCACGCTGGCAACAGGCACTGGAAACCTTGCGCACCGATGGCCGCCTGGAGCAGATCCGCCAGCGCTGGCTGATGAATAACTTGCCCAGATAACTGAACTGCACCGTTCAACTGTAGGAGTGAGCCTGCTCGCGATGGCGGTGGATCAAACGCACCAATGTTGAATGTGCCGACGCCATCGCGAGCAGGCTCACTCCTACAAGGTGCTGTGTCTGTCGAAATATCCGGTCAATGGAGGACGCAACGGCCCTCAACCCACCAACCGCGCCGCCAACGCCTTGGCCTGCAACGCCACATCCGTCACCGCCGTGCTCTCCCACCACATTCCGCGAAGCGGTGGCCCCATGGCGAACAATCGGCTGCCGGCCTGCCCTTGCGCGTCCAGCACCGCTCCGTCCACCGTCGCCGCAATCCCCAGCGCCAAGGGCCCCGGCCTTACCAGTCCGCGCGCCAGCAACTGCTGCGGCAGCGGTCGTGCGACGCGGCGCCAGTCGTACTCGATGCCACTGGAATTGATCAGCGCCGCCCCCTGCACCACACAGGTCTGGGCTTCACCACGGCGGCGAATTCGAATACTCACGCCATCGCCCGTCGCAGGTTCAAGCCCCTTGAACGACGCCGCCTGTATCCGCAATCGTCCCTCGCTGTGCAAGCGCTCAACCAACGCCGCACTCAACGGTGGCGAGCGGTGATGATGACTCTCCCACCACGGCCGCACATGGCGTACGAATTGTCGCCGCTGCACATCAGTCGCCTGACTCCAGAGCCGTCCGATATGTGCCCGCACCGTGTCCAGCGGCGCCTGCCAGTCGATGCCCTGGGCGATGGCGTCACGGCAATGCTTGCGCAATTCACGCAGCAATTGGCGGGGCGTGTGAATACTTGGGTCGTCAGCGAGAAAATCTACCCAGGCCGGCGGTTGCCGCCGCACATGCGGCAACAGGCCGTGACGGGAAAACACTTCGATCGGCCCGCGATGCCCGGCCTGTTCCAGTGAGACCACCGCATCGACCATGGTCAACCCGGAGCCGATGATCAGCACGGTTGATCGCGGATCCAGCTGGCGCATGGCCGCGACATCCCAAGGATCAAGCGCAGCGGCATTGAGGCCACTGGAGTCTTTCTGCGGCGTGCGTGCGGCAGGGAACATGCCGGTGGCGAGCACGGCATAGGCAGCGCTTATGCGCCGACCATCATTCAAGGTCAGTTGCACCGAATCGGCCGCGGCTTGCAGATCGACGACCTCGGCACACACGTGCTCGACCGTCGAACCGTGCCGCGCACCGATGATCCGCGCCTCCGCCAGACGCTGTTGCACATACACGCCAAACAGCCCGCGCGGCGGGAACAGCTCACTGACCGGCACATCCTGCTCGGCAGATTCCGGCCAGCCACCGGCGGCAATGTGCGCGGTCAGCCATTGAGTCAGATCATCGGGGTTGTCCGGGTCGACACTCATGCGCGCCGCATTGCCGTTGAGCGTATGGCCCAGTTCGACCGCGCTGTAGGCCTCGCCGCGGCCGAGTTCGGCGCGCGGTTCGATGATCAGGAGCTTGCGCTGCCCGGGCAGTCGCAACAATTGCACGGCCAGCATCGTGCCGCTGAGGCCACCGCCGATGATCAGGATGTCTGCGCTCTGACTCATTCAAATCACCACATTGCGCACAAACCGCGTCGCCACTTCGCCATCATTGCGATAGCCGTGCGGCTGGTTGCTGGCAAACATGAAAAACTCGCCGGTGGCGATCTGCTGCCGTTGCTCACCGAGCATCAGGGTCAAGCAGCCCTCGAACACGTAAATCTGCTCGCTCCAGCCATCGGCATCCGGTTGCGACGGATAAACCTCGCCCGGTTGCAGACACCATTCCCACTGTTCGACCTCGCGGGTGGCCGTGGCTTTGGACAGCAGCACCGCTTTGCTGCCGGGAATGGCGCCGGCCCACGCCACTTCGTTGATGCGGCTCGGGTCGCGGGCGTCGGGCGCCTGAATCAGATCACTGAAGGCCACGTCGAGGGCTTCGGCGACGCGATCGAGGGTGGTCAGGCTGACATTCTTTTCCCCGGCCTCGATCGCCACCAGCATGCGCCGACTGACGCCGGACTTTTCGGCCAGCGCGGTCTGGCTCATGTCGGCAGCGTGGCGCAGGCGCCGAACGTTCTGGCTGACGTGTTGCAGGACGGACGCCCGCTGGCTGGAATCTTTGTGCACTATATTGCTCACTCGGTGGGGCTGGGCAGTATACTGCGCAACGTTGGACGCATTGTGCGTCCTGCCTTTTATAGTGCGCAAGTTCATGACGTCAGCAAACGGTTCCTCTACGCCTCTTCGCTTCTCCCGCTTCAGCAAGGCCGAGTGCGTGCTGGTACTGATCACCATGGTCTGGGGCGGAACGTTCCTGCTGGTGCAACACGCCATGACCGTCAGCGGCCCGATGTTCTTCGTCGGCCTGCGCTTTGCCGCGGCGGCCTGCATCGTCGCGCTGTTTTCGTGGCGTCACTTGCGCGAACTGACGCTGTTCGAACTCAAGGCCGGGGCCTTCATCGGCGTGGCGATCATGCTCGGTTACGGCTTGCAGACGGTTGGCCTGCAAACGATCCCGAGCAGTCAGTCGGCCTTCATCACCGCGCTGTACGTGCCCTTTGTGCCGTTGCTGCAATGGCTGGTGCTGGGCCGGCGCCCGGGGTTGATGCCAAGCATCGGCATCATGCTGGCGTTTACCGGTTTGATGCTGTTGTCGGGGCCGTCCGGGGCTTCGCTGAATTTCAGTCCCGGTGAAATTGCCACGCTGATCAGTGCCATCGCGATTGCCGCCGAGATCATTCTGATCAGCACCTATGCCGGCCAGGTCGACGTGCGCCGGGTGACCGTGGTGCAACTGGCGGTGACGTCGGTGTTGTCGTTCCTGCTGGTGGTCCCGACCGGCGAAGCGATTCCGGGCTTTTCCTGGACATTGCTGGTGACGGCGCTGGGCCTGGGCGCGGCGAGTGCGGCGATTCAGGTCGCGATGAACTGGGCGCAGAAGAGTGTTTCGCCGACCCGGGCGACCTTGATCTATGCCGGCGAGCCGGTGTGGGCCGGGATTGTCGGGCGTATTGCCGGGGAGCGGTTGCCGGCGATTGCCCTGGTTGGCGCGGGATTGATTGTGGCGGCGGTGATTGTCAGCGAGTTGAAGACCAAGGGTAAGGCTTCGGAGGAAGCGTTGGAGGATTTCGAGCGCGAGACTGAGCGCTGAGACCTTTAAGATCAAAAGATCGCAGCCTTCGGCAGCTCCTACATTGTGAAATGCGTTTTCCTGTAGGAGCTGCCGAAGGCTGCGATCTTTTCGCTTTGGAAACAGAGCCAAACAGAAATATCCAGACTACTTTGTAGGATTCTGAGACATCCTGGCGTTTGGTGATCGGGGAACTGGCACGTATGATGCTTCACAAACTTCCGCAGATTAGAAGCCTATGTCCCTGATAGTTCTACTGCTTCTGCCATTCATTGGCAGCTGTCTGGCAGCGGTGCTGCCACACAACGCGCGTAATACCGAATCCCTGTTGGCAGGTCTGGTCGCTCTGATCGGCACCGTGCAGGTCGCGCTGTTGTATCCGCAAATCGCCCATGGCGGGGTGATCCGCGAAGAATTCATGTGGCTGCCCAGCCTGGGGTTGAACTTCGTCCTGCGCATGGACGGTTTCGCCTGGCTGTTCTCGATGCTGGTCCTCGGCATCGGCACCCTGGTTTCTTTATATGCCCGTTACTACATGTCGCCGGACGACCCGGTGCCGCGTTTCTTCGCCTTTTTCCTGGCGTTCATGGGCGCGATGCTCGGCCTGGTGATCTCCGGCAACCTGATCCAGATCGTGTTCTTCTGGGAGCTGACCAGTCTCTTCTCGTTCCTGTTGATCGGCTATTGGCACCACCGCGCCGATGCCCGGCGTGGCGCCTACATGGCGCTGATGGTCACCGGGGCCGGTGGATTGTGCCTGCTGGCGGGGGTCATGATCCTCGGCCATGTCGTCGGCAGCTATGACCTGGACAAGGTCCTGGCCGCCGGCGATCAGATTCGCGCACATGCCCTCTACCCTATTCTGCTTCCCCTCATCCTCATCGGCGCCCTCAGCAAAAGCGCCCAGTTCCCCTTCCACTTCTGGCTACCGCACGCCATGGCGGCGCCCACCCCGGTTTCGGCTTACCTGCACTCGGCGACCATGGTCAAGGCCGGGGTCTTTCTGTTGGCACGTCTGTGGCCGTCGCTGTCCGGCAGTGAAGAATGGTTCTACATCGTCAGCGGCGCCGGCGCGTGTACGTTGTTGCTTGGCGCGTATTGCGCGATGTTCCAGAACGACCTCAAGGGCCTGCTGGCCTACTCGACCATCAGCCATCTGGGCCTGATCACCCTGCTGCTGGGCCTGAACAGTCCGCTGGCGGCAGTCGCGGCGGTGTTCCACATCCTCAACCACGCGACCTTCAAGGCTTCGCTGTTCATGGCCGCCGGCATCATCGACCACGAGAGCGGCACCCGCGATATCCGCAAGCTCAGCGGCCTGATCAAACTGATTCCGTTTACCGCGACGCTGGCGATGGTGGCCAGTGCGTCGATGGCCGGCGTGCCGTTGCTCAACGGTTTCCTGTCGAAAGAAATGTTCTTCGCCGAAACCGTGTTCATCAACGCCACGGCGTGGGTCGAAGCGGCGCTGCCGATTGTCGCGACCATCGCAGGGACCTTCAGCGTCGCCTACTCGCTGCGCTTCACCGTCGATGTGTTCTTCGGCCCGACGGCCACCGATCTGCCGCACACCCCGCACGAGCCGCCGCGCTGGATGCGCGCGCCGGTGGAGCTGCTGGTGTTCACCTGCCTGGTCGTCGGGATCTTCCCGGCGCAAGTGGTCGGCCCGCTGCTTGCGGCCGCCGCGCTGCCGGTGGTGGGCGGCACGCTGCCGGAGTACAGCCTGGCGATCTGGCACGGCCTCAATGCACCGATGATCATGAGCCTGATCGCCATGTCCGGCGGCATCGTGGTCTACCTGCTGCTGCGCAATCAGCTCAAGCGTGGACGTTTCAAATACCCGCCGCTGGTGGGTCGTTTCAACGGCAAGCGTCTGTTCGAACGCAGTCTGGTGATGATGATGCGCCTGGCCCGCCGGGTAGAACGCCGACTCGGCACCCGACGCCTGCAGATGCAACTGTTCCTGATGGTATTGGCGGCGGTTTTCGCCGGCCTGATCCCGATGCTGCACAGCAGCCTGAGCTGGGGCGACCGGCCGAAGATTCCGGGCTCCATCGTGTTCGTTACCCTATGGCTGCTGGCAATGGCCTGCGCCCTCGGCGCCGCGTGGCAGGCCAAGTATCACCGTCTCGCCGCCCTGACCATGGTCAGCGTCTGCGGCCTGATGACCTGCGTGACCTTCGTCTGGTTCTCGGCGCCGGATCTGGCCCTGACGCAACTGGCGGTCGAAGTGGTGACCACGGTGCTGATCCTGCTCGGTCTGCGCTGGCTGCCACGACGCATCGAAGAAGTCTCGCCACTGCCGAGCAGCCTGCGCAAGGCGCGCATCCGCCGTCTGCGCGACTTGCTGCTGTCGATTGCCGTCGGCGCCGGCATGGCGCTGCTGTCCTACGCGATGCTGACCCGCCAGACGCCCAACGACATCTCGTCGTTCTACCTCAGCCGCGCCATGCCCGAGGGCGGTGGCAGCAACGTGGTCAACGTGATGCTGGTGGACTTCCGGGGTTTCGACACCCTCGGTGAAATCACCGTGCTGGTGGCCGTGGCCCTGACCGTGTTCGCCCTGCTGCGACGCTTCCGCCCGCCGAAAGAAAGCCTGCAACTGCCGGCCCAGCAACGCCTGCTCGCGCCGGACGTGGTCACCGATCTGGTCAACCCGCGTACCGCCAGCGACACCGCGCTCGGTTTCATGATGGTGCCGGCAGTGCTGGTGCGCCTGCTGCTGCCGATTGCGCTGGTGGTGTCGTTCTACCTGTTCATGCGCGGCCATAACCAGCCGGGTGGCGGTTTTGTCGCCGGTCTGGTGATGTCGGTGGCGTTCATCCTGCAATACATGGTTGCCGGGACGCAGTGGGTCGAAGCGCAAATGAGCCTGCGACCACTGCGCTGGATGGGCACCGGTCTGCTGTTCGCCACGGCTACCGGCCTCGGCGCGATGGCGGTCGGTTATCCGTTCCTCACTACTCACACCTGGCATTTCGAGTTGCCGCTACTGGGCGACATCCATATCGCCAGTGCGTTGTTCTTCGATATCGGCGTGTACGCCGTGGTGGTCGGCTCGACGTTGCTGATCCTGACCGCCCTCGCCCACCAATCGGTGCGTGGTCACAAGACCGCGTCGCTGCCCAAGTCCGTCGCCAGCAAAGGAGCCGTCTGATGGAAGAAGTCATCGCAATCGCCATCGGCGTACTCGCCGCGTCCGGTGTCTGGCTGGTGCTGCGGCCACGGACATTCCAGGTAGTCATGGGCCTGTGCCTGCTGTCCTACGCGGTCAACCTGTTCATCTTCAGCATGGGCAGCCTGTTCATCGGCAAGGAGCCGGTGATCAAGGACGGCGTGGTCCAGGATCTGCTGCACTACACCGATCCGCTGCCACAGGCGCTGGTGCTGACCGCCATCGTCATCAGCTTTGCCATGACCGCGCTGTTTCTGGTGGTGCTGCTCGCGTCGCGGGGCCTGACCGGCACCGACCACGTCGACGGCCGGGAGCCCAAGGAATGATGGCGATGACGCACCTGATCGCCGCACCGATCCTGCTGCCGCTGCTGACCGCCGCCATCATGTTGATGCTCGGCGAGAAGCACCGGCCGCTGAAGGCGAAAATCAATCTGTTCTCCAGCCTCGTCGGCCTGTTCATTTCGGTGATGCTGCTGCAGTGGACGCAAACCACTGGCGTGCCCGGTTCCATCGGCGTGTACCTGCCGGGCAACTGGCAGGCGCCGTTCGGCATCGTGCTGGTGGTCGATCGTCTGTCGGCATTGATGCTGGTGCTGACCGGCATCATTGGTGTCAGCGCCCTGCTCTTCGCCATGGCGCGCTGGGACGGCGCGGGGTCGAGCTTCCACGCGCTGTTCCAGATCCAGTTGATGGGCCTGTACGGCGCGTTCCTCACCGCCGACCTGTTCAACCTGTTCGTATTCTTCGAAGTGCTGTTGGCCGCCTCCTATGGCCTGTTGCTGCACGGTTCGGGTCGGGCGCGGGTCTCGTCGGGGCTGCATTACATCTCGATCAACCTGCTGGCCTCGTCGCTGTTCCTGATCGGCGCGGCGCTGATCTACGGCGTCACCGGCACCCTGAACATGGCCGATCTGGCGCTGAAGATTCCGCTGGTGCCGGAAGCCGACCGTGGCTTGCTGCACGCCGGCGCGGGGATTCTCGCGGTGGCGTTCCTGGCCAAGGCCGGCATGTGGCCGCTGAACTTCTGGCTGGTGCCGGCCTATTCGTCAGCCAGCGCACCGGTGGCGGCGATGTTCGCGATCATGACCAAGGTTGGCGTCTACACCCTGCTGCGTCTGTGGACACTGCTGTTCTCCGGCCAGGCGGGCGCTTCGGCATTCTTCGGTGGCGACTGGCTGATCTACGGCGGCATGGCGACCATGGCCTGCGCAGCGCTGGCGATTCTCGCCGCACAACGTCTGGAGCGCATGGCCAGCCTGAGCATTCTGGTGTCGGCGGGGATTCTGCTGTCGGCGGTGGGTTTCGCCCAGCCGAACCTGATCGGCGCGGCGCTGTTCTATCTGGTCAGCTCGACGATGGCGCTGAGCGCGCTGTTCCTGCTGGCGGAATTGATCGAGCGCTCGCGTTCGGCCAACGAGATTCCGCTGGAAGACGAAAGCGAATTGTTGCCGCGCCCGCAGGAATCCCTGCAACCGCCCAAAGGCATCAACCTCGACGACGAACAGAAAGCCGTGGTCGGTCAGGTCATTCCGTGGACCATGGCGTTTCTCGGCCTGAGCTTTATCGCCTGTGCACTGCTGATCATCGGCATGCCGCCGCTGTCCGGGTTTATCGGCAAGCTCAGCCTGATCGGCGCCCTGCTCAACCCACTGGGGCTGGGCACCGATGCGCCGGTTTCCAACGCTTCATGGGCGTTGCTGGCGCTGCTGATCTTGTCGGGGCTGGCCTCGCTGATGGCTTTTGCGCGTATGGGTATCCAGCGCTTCTGGACGCCGGAGGAGCGGCCTTCACCCCTGCTGCGCAAACTCGAATGCGTGCCGATCTTCCTGCTGCTGGGGCTGAGCATCGCCCTGACCTTCAAGGCCGAGCCGCTGCTGCGTTACACCCAGGCCACCGCTGAAGCACTGAATAATCCGCAGCAATACGTGATGGCCGTGCTCGGCACCCGCGCCGTGCCAAGCCCGGAAGCCAAAGCCGCGATGCTGGAGGTACAGCCATGAAGCGCGTGTTTCCGGCTCCGTTGCTGTCACTGGCGTTGTGGGTGCTGTGGTTGACGCTGAACCTGTCAGTCAGCCCGGGCAACCTGTTGCTCGGCGCAATACTGGGGTTTGCCGCACCGTTGATGATGCGCAAGCTGCGTCCGAAACAGGTGCGCATTCGCCGGCCGCTGACGATCCTGCGCCTGTTCCTGTTGGTGGGGCGTGACGTGGTGATGTCCAATCTGATCGTCGCCTGGGGCGTACTCAACGCCGGTCGCCGGACACCGCGTTCGCGCTTCGTCAAAGTGCCGCTGGACCTGCGCGACGCCAACGGTCTGGCCGCACTGGCGATGATCTGCACTGTGGTGCCCGGCACCGTGTGGTCGGAGCTGGCGCTGGATCGCAGCATCCTGCTGCTGCACGTTTGGGATCTGGATGACGAGGCGCACTTCATCCACCACTTCAAGACTGCCTATGAGCAGCCGTTGATGGAGATTTTCGAATGAGCCCGCTGCTGTCGAACGCAATTCTGCTGACGCTGTTCCTGTTCTCGCTGGCGATGGTCCTGACCCTGATCCGCCTGTTCAAGGGGCCGTCGGCGCAGGATCGGGTTCTCGCTCTGGACTACCTGTACATCGTCGCCATGCTGATGATGCTGACCCTGGGCATCCGTTATTCCAGTGACACCTATTTCGAGGCGGCGCTGCTGATCGCGCTGTTCGGCTTCGTCGGCTCGTTTGCCCTGGCGAAATTCCTGCTGCGTGGCGAGGTGATCGAATGAATGCTGAATTGTCGCTGTGGGTCGAGATTCCGGTGGCGATCCTGCTGGTGCTCAGCGGCGTATTCGCCCTGATCGGCGCGACCGGATTGCTGAGCATGAAGGACTACTTCCAGCGCATGCACCCGCCAGCACTGGCTTCGACGCTGGGTGCGTGGTGCGTGGCGCTGGCGTCGATCATCTGTTTCTCGGCGTTGAAATCGGGGCCGGTGCTGCACGCCTGGCTGATCCCGATTCTGCTGGCGATTACCGTGCCGGTGACCACCCTGCTGCTGGCGCGGGCGGCGTTGTTCCGCAAGCGCATGGCCGGGGATGATGTGCCGGCCGAGGTGAGCAGTCGCAGGACCGAGAGCGGTCGCTGACCCCTTTAAAAGATCGCAGCCTTCGGCAGCTCCTACATTGGAATGCGAACCCCTGTAGGAGCTGCCGAAGGCTGCGATCTTTTGATCTTGCTTTTCTAGACCCAGGCCACCGCCAACAACCCCGCCCCCAACACCAGACACAACGGCGAATACACCCAGGTATCCAGCCGCGCAAACCGTGAATCCTTCACCTCCTTGAAAAAACCCACCAGATTCGAATCGCCGATCGCCCGGGCAAACATCAACAGCGCAATCGCGCTGATCACCCATTGCAACGCTGGGTGATGCACCGCCGCCATTCCCCAGCCGACCCGCATGCACACCAACCCGGCAATCATCAACAACGCAGCTGCCACCAGCAAGGTGATCCAGCCTGACGGTTTGAACGCCGGTCGCACCGTCACCACCAAGCCTTGCACCGGCACTTGCGGCACCGCCGCGACCGCCGCCCATTGTCCACCCAGCGCCCAATACACATGCACCAGGGCGATCACTGCAAAAATCGTCACCAGCCATTGAGCCATCACAAAGGTCATGGTTGAAATCCTTTCAGGGGATTTGAACAAATCATCCTAGTCGGCTTTTTTTGAAGTGCACGACCGATCAGCGGTACGGTAAAGTGCCGCCCCATGAAATTCACCCGTTCCGATCGTTCACTGCTGGCCTGGATGCTTTATTGCTGCGTCCTGTTCAACGTGTTCGCCTGCAGCATCGGTCACGGGCAAATGGTCGGGATGCAACTCAACGGCATCGGCGGCCAGTTCTGTACGGTCGATCCGGCCACTCAAGCGCCGCTGACCAACAATCCCACCGAAGAAAAACTGCCGACCCTGTCCAAGGCGTTCGGCTGTCCGCTGTGCTCGGTCGGCGGCGGCATGGGCCCGGCGTTCAACTCCAGCCTGACCCTGGCGATCCTGCCGGAACAACACAGCCCGCCGCTGGCGCCCGGCGTCAGCGCCAACCTCCCTGCCCGCTTCACCTGGCCTTCGGCCAATCCTCGCGCCCCACCGCTCGCCTGAGTGTCTTTGCCCTTTTGATTGTTCAGCCCACTGCGCCAACGCGCGGCGTTCGCCTGTGCGCTGATTCCTAGACAAGCATTCAGGATTCAACGATGAAACATATTCCTCTGCTGGCGAGCCTTTGCGGCTGCCTGTCCCTTAACGCCTGGGCGCAATCCACCGTGGATCTGGCGCCGATCACCATCGACGGCGAATCCGGCGCCGAGCCGGGATTGAGCCTCGATCAATCCAGCGGCATGGCCTCGCGCCTCGGCCTCAGCGTACGCGATACGCCAGCCTCGGTGGCCATCGCCAACCGCAACGACATCGAACGCCACGGCGCGCAGAACTTCCAGGACGCTGCCAACAGCCTGCCCGGGGTCAATGCCAGCGCACCGCCAGGCTTTGGCGGATTCGTCTCCTATCGCGGCTTCACCAGCAGCCAGATCACCCAAATGTTCAACGGCATCAACGTCTCCGGCGGCCTCGCCCGGCCGGTGGATGCCTGGATCTATGATCGAGTCGAACTGGTGGGCGGCCCGTCGTCGCTGATCAACGGCGCAGGCTCGGTGGGCGGCTCGCTGAACTACGTGACCAAACTGGCGACCCGCGACGAGCAAGCCGTCGAAGGTCGCGTCAGCTACGGCAGCTACGACACCACCGAAACCGCGTTCGGCCTCAACCACGCACTCACCGACCCGAGCGCCGATTTGCAGCACTACGCGCGCCTGGACGTCAGCCACAACACCAGCAACGGCTACATCGACCGTCAGGAACGCGATGCCTGGAGTGTGGCGTTCTCGTTGCTCAGCGACCTTACGCCGGACTTGTCGCACACCCTGGCTCTGGAATATCAGGACGAACACGAAGACAGCCCGTACTGGGGTACCCCGGTGCTCAACCCCAAGGCCGGCGAGTTGAAGATCGACAAACACAACCGCTTCAACAACTACAACGTCGAGGACGGTCGCTATGAACAGCGCACGATCTGGGTACGCTCGATCATCGACTACCGGATCAACGACAGCACCACCCTGCGCAACACGCTGTATCACCTCG
The DNA here is from genome assembly GCF_018729515.1 of Pseudomonas sp. MG-9. Lineage (NCBI taxonomy): Bacteria > Pseudomonadati > Pseudomonadota > Gammaproteobacteria > Pseudomonadales > Pseudomonadaceae > Pseudomonas > Pseudomonas sp. MG-9. Next base: position 41,834 of record NZ_JAHHZH010000001.1, on the reverse strand, counting down.
ACAGCCATCGCGATTACCGCAACCTCGAAACCTATCAGTACAACGCCGACAACACGGCGGTGAACCGCTCCACCGCGTATCAGGTACGACATCAGGGCGAGCAGAACGGCAACCAGTTCGAACTGCGTCACGACAACACCCTGCTCGGCCTCGACACCACCTGGTCCGGTGGCTTCGAATACAAGGTCAACCAGACCACCAACTCGCCGCTGAACATCAAAGGTGCGAGCACGGTCGATCCGAACAACTATCGGCCGGGGCATTTCTACGACATCCCCGGCACCCACCCGGCGCTGATCAGCGACAAGACCAACGAAGTCACGACCAAGGCGCTGTTCGTTGAAAACCGCCTGGCCCTGACCGACAAACTGGCACTGCTGACCGGCCTGCGTTACGACGACATCGACCTCGACGTGACCAACCACCGCACGGTGACGGCGTCCAACCTCAAACACCTCAAGCGCAGCTGGGAACCCGTCACCGGACGCGCCGGCCTGACCTATCAGTTCATCCCTTCGGCCAACGTCTACGTGCAATACAGCACCGCCGCCGAACAACCGAACAGCACTCAGGACTTCGACGTGTCGACCGGTAAACAATGGGAGATCGGCAGTAAATTCGACTACCTCAACGGCCGCGGCTCGGCGACGGTGGCTGCCTACACCATCGAACGCAAGGACTTCGCCGTGACTGATCCGCTGGACCCGACCAGCAGCATTCCGGTGGGCCAGCAAACCTCTAAGGGCATCGAGATCGCCAGCTCCCTGCGAATCACTGACCAGTTGTTGGCCGAAGGCAACTTCGCCTGGGTCGATGCGCAGTACGACGACTTCACCGAGAAGAATGCTGCCGGCGTGGTGGTATCGCGCAAGGGCAACACACCGACCAACGTCCCGGACCGGGTGGGCAACCTGTGGCTGACTTATGATTTTTCGCCGCAATGGCAAGGTGGGGTCGATGCGCGGTACGTGGCGTCGGTGTATGCGGACACGGCGAACACCATGACCGTGCCGTCGTACACGTTGTTCGGCAGCTTCCTCAGTTACAAGGTCGACTCGCACACCACCGTCACTGGCCGGGTGCGCAACCTGACCAATGAGGTGTATGCCGAGTTTGCGCATGTGTCACCGGCTTACTACCTGGGCACGCCGCGTACCTTTGAATTGGCGGTGCAGACGAAGTTCTGACCCTAACCCGATGCCCTGCAGGAGCTGCCGAAGGCTGCGATCTTTTGATCTGATTTTCAAAGGCCAAAGTCAAAAGATCGCAGCCTGCGGCAACTCCTACAAGAGCAGTGTCACAAACTGGCGGATACCTTGTCCGCCACATCCTTCGGCACCCACGCCTGCCACACCTGCGGATGCGCCTTCATGAACGCCTCCGCGGCTTCCCGCGGCGCGGTGTGTTTCTCGCTCATCTCGGCCAGTGCCTTGTTCAACAACGCAATCGGGAAATCCACTTTGCTGAAGAATTCGGCAATCTGCGGATACTGCTTCTGGAACGGCGTAGACACCCCGATCGACAGCTTCGATGCCAGCGAACGGGTCGGTTTCGGATTGGGATTGTCGGCATCGGTCAGGGTCTTCCACGCCTCGGCATCAAACGGCGGCTCTTCGAGCTGTACCAGTTTGAATTTGCCCAGCAGCGGCGTCGGCGACCAGTAATAGAACAGCACCGGTTTGCCCCGACGAATCGAAGAACTGATCTCGGCGTCCAGCGCCGCACCGGAACCACTGCGGAAGTTGGTGTAGTCGTCCTGCAGGCCGTACGCGGTCAGCTTCTGTTTATTGACCACTTCCGAGGTCCAGCCGATCGGGCTGTTGAGGAACCGGCCCTTGCTCGGGTTCTCCGGGTCCTTGAACACATCCTTGTATTTCTTCAGATCACTGACACTGCGCAGATCCGGCGCCAGCGGCTTGATGCCCTTGGCCGGGTCGCCCTTGATCACGTATTCCGGCACCCACCAGCCTTCAGTGGCGCCCTTGACCGTATCACCGAGACTGGCGACCTTGCCCTCCGCCTCGGCCTTGACCCACACCGGACTGCGCCCGGCCCACTCCTCGCCAATGACCTGAATGTCATTGTTGGCCAGCGCGGTCTCAAGCGTGATGGTGGTGCCGGGCAGCGTATCGGTCGGCAGCCCGTAACCCTTCTCGACGATGATCCGCAGGACATCGGTGATCAGGCTGCCGCTTTCCCAGTTCAGGTCGGCAAAATGGATGGGCGCCTGCGCTGCCGCTATCGATTGCGCGGACGTCAGCACACCGAACGTGACCACGCTGGCGGCCAGTAACCGTCGAAATCCTTTCATGCTTTTGCACCTCGTGCTGTTCACAGCAATAGCAGGACGGCCTGACAGAAGACCGCAAGCCTCTGAATACTCAGTCAACTGACTGTAGCCGAGGTTCCTGCTTTTTCAGGGAGCCAATCCCCGACGAGGTTATGTTTCAGACTTTTCCTGCAAGCTTTGCAGCTCGCGTCTGACCATGCTGGCGTATTCCGCAGGCCGCAAGGTATAGATCTGCGCAGCCACCCAATTCAGCCAGGCCCCCTGCAATTCGGCTTTGGTGTTGTACAAGCGCAAGGCTTCCTCACGCGCGCGGTCGAGGTTCTGCGAATGGAAGTCTGCGCGACTCAAGCCACCGATCACTCGCTGGCCTTGAACGTGACCAGTTCGCCCTTGCGCCACTTCGCCGCTTTGCCGGTGACGGCTTTCAGGGTCTTGGTCAGGCCTTCCTGCAATTGCTGATGCGCGGCAAACACCGTCACCACGCTGTGGCCTTCCTTGAACAGGATCGCGTGACCCTCGGCGGTTTCGACAAAGGCGTAATCGCCCAGGCCATAGACCGTCAGTTTGATCTCGCGAAAACGGATGTCCATCTTGCCGCCTTCACGGCTGGGCAGGACCGAGGCGCTGAAATGATCACCTACCTTGAGCTTGAGGCCCGGTTTGTCATCGACCACCAACGCACTTTCGGTGTCGATTTCGGCCACGTAAATGCCTTCGGCGTTCTGTTCGGTGATGTAAACAAAACGCGATTGGAACAGCTTGACCAGCTTTGCACGCAAATCACCCAGCACGAACAAAGCATGCATATCGAGATTACTGACTGCCAAAGAAACATCCCCACATCTGAAAAAGTACCCTGCGCAAAGACGCGCACGACAAAAAAAACGGCCAGGCCGATGCTGTTACCCAATGACTCCACTAAGCCTGAATCAAGCAGAACGCCCATTCATCGCGAGTTCGCAAGACTACTGGAAAGTCTCGCGAGAAACTTGCCTCGACGTTCGCCAGGCCTTGAAGGAAAAATCTTCACTTAAGCGTAGCGAAGACTGACTACAAACTTTAGGGAAAAAACTGACGAAAAAAAGCCCTTTTCCGACATATCGCCCGTAAAAAATTGCTTTAGATAGGCACCTGTCGCCAACAGGCACTGGCGATTCTAGAGCAGCGATGCTCCTTACGACTACCCGATCCGACCAGTAAACGTCGGCCAACTCATGAAAAGGACTTCATATGTGCACTCTGACTCACTTTGCTTGCCCCTCCAACGCCAGCATCGACGCGCCTTTCGTGTTGCACGCAGCCGATATACCGGAGCTTGCGCACTACGCACAAAGCGCCAACACGCCGCGCTTCCAGGTCGTCCCGGCCGGTAATGCGTTCTTTCATATCAAGGAATCGTCTACCGGTCGTGTAAGAGGTTTCCGCGAAGATCATAACGCAGCCTGTGCCCTAGCCCGCTCGCTTGAAGCACGAATCGAACTCTTGCCCAACGACTGCCTCAGATAAAGAGCGAGCGACAGCGCCATTCCGGCACACGCAAAAGGAGTACACGATGGAACTGCCTGCATATGATCTGAAAACCCTGTTCGACCAACTCGGACTGCCATCGGAGGGCAACGCAATCGACGACTTCATCGAAGCGCATCCGCTGGACGCCAATACCAAACTGATCGATGCCGAATTCTGGACGCCGCAACAGGCACAACTTCTGAAGGAATGGCTGCGCGCCGACGGCGAGGAAGCGATGATGGTCGATGAGTTGAACGTACGCTTGCACGACGGCCGTTAATCAATGTCAGTGCAGGCTGTCGCCTGGTTCGGCTTGCAGTTGCGCGAGCCAGGCAGCCTTGCACTCCTCCGCCTCGTCGCGACTGGCGAACGCAGTGCCGCGCCGCTCACCGTTGAGCAACACCACCCAGCACACGCTCTGCCCCATCGCGCGCAATCCGGCGGGCACACCACTGCCAATCATCACCGCGACATCGACTCTGCTCTGCATGCTGACCTCTCCATTTCATTAGCTACCTAACTAGTAGCAATGTTAATGAGTTCATCGCAGCGGAAACAGCAACGCCCGTGCACAGATTCATTGCACGGACGGTAATAATCGATCAGCGCGGATTCTCCGGTTTATACCCCAATCGCAACCCGCCCCAATGCCGGCCCTTGACCATGATCGGCACCGATAAATCATGCATCAACTCCCCGGTGTCGCGGGTGTAGGTCTGCAGCAGCACCGCTTGCTGATGACTGCCACAGCGGATGCCGGTGCGGTCGGCGAACTTGCGTTTGGTGCGATTGCCCACGGCGTCGACCTGCTCGTCACCGGTCAGCGGCTGACTGAACGCCAGGTTATGCGTCGGCACATAGCCCTGCTGCGTGCAGGCGATGGCGAACACCAACCCTTCGTGGCGCGGCAGCAGCGGCTCCTGAATCGCCGGCAGCACCTGATCGGTATAGCGGTCGAAACGGGTATGGAACTTCGCCGGTTGCGTCCCGGGAATCGGCTGATACTGGCGGTCGAACAAATCCTCAAGGCTGATCCGCCCGTGCTCGACATCCGCCTCGAACCGCGCCGCAATCTGGGTCGCCCCCTCACGTGCCAGGTCATAGACCCGCTGGTGGTAGTCATCCAGACCGACTTCGGCCAGACGCTCGCTGATGGTTTCTGCCTGACCCTCCATCTGCACGGCGGCCTCGGCCAGGCGTCGGGTCTGTTGATCGCTGATCGCCAGATCACTGCGCATCTGCTCGATGGCCTTGAACAGGCTGTCGAGCTGCTCTCGGTTGGTTTCCGCGCCACGGGCAATTTCGCCGACCTGACCTTCCACCCCGGCGGCCAACCGGGCAATGTTTTCCAGATGCTGACCGGTGTTTTCCACCTGTGCGACGCCGACCTGCAGATCGCTGGACAGCTCGCGGATCTGCTCCACTACCTGCGCCGTGCGCTGTTGAATATCGGCGACCATTTCCCCGACTTCGCCAGTCGCCGACGCCGTGCGCGCCGCCAGACCGCGCACCTCGTCCGCCACCACCGCAAAACCACGACCATGCTCGCCCGCCCGCGCCGCTTCAATCGCCGCGTTGAGGGCCAGCAGATTGGTCTGGCTGGCGATGGACTGAATCACCAGCGTCACCCGCTGAATGTCGTCGCTGCGCAGGCTCAGGGCTTCGATCAGCTCACGGCTGGCGTTGGCGCGCTGGCTGAGCTGGTGCATGCGCGCAATCGAATCCACCAGCTCGGTACGCCCCGCCGCGCTGCTGTGGTGCGCTTCACTGGCGGCGTCCAGCGCTGCACGGCTGAGCTGCGAGGTAGCGTGTTCGGTGGCGATCATCACTTCGGCGTTGCTGACAATCTGCGCCGCCGCGTCGAGCTGCGATTCCAGCTTGCTGGCCAGTTGTTTGACGGAAAACGCCACACCCGCGGCCGACAGAGCGTTATGACTGGTGGTGTAGGAAAGATCGCGAGTGAGTTCGGAAATCGCGCTGCCGGTCTCGACAGGCGCGGCATCGGCGACGGCACGGGAACGCAGGCGTGGCAGCCAGACAATCAACACCACCAGCGGCAGGCCGATGTACAACGACCACTCACCCAGCGTCATGCCGACGAGCAACAGCATCAAGGCAATGCTTTGCAGGGTCGGAGCGATCCAGCGGTTTTTCGGCAACAGCACTGGTGCGGGCAGAGCCGCAACCAGAGATCCATCTCTCGTCATTTCGTCACCCCACGCATGTTCTCATTGTTGTATCCGCATTAAACGCCACTACCTAGCCATTATCCATGGTCCGTTAGTCGTGGAGCCTGCAGCAGGTCAATGGAACCGCTCGGGAATCGTGCAGACGAGCAAAAGCAAAGATCGCAGCCTTCGGCAGCTCCTACAGCGGTTCACGTAAACCCATGTAGGAGCTGCCGAAGGCTGCGATCTTTTGCAGGCGCCCCCCATTCAGGGGGCAGCCATGGAATCAGGCCTGACGCTGGTGCTTGTCGATCTGCTCGTGACGCTCTTGAGCTTCGATGCAGTACTTGGTGGTCGGGCTGATCAGCAGGCGTTTCAGGCCGATGGCCTCGCCGCTGTCGTCGCACCAGCCAAAACTGTCTTCCTTGATGCGCTCAAGGGCTTGTTCCAGTTGCGGCAGCATGCGCTGGTCGCGATCGATCGCGTTGACCAGCCAGGTGCGCTCTTCTTCAACCGAAGCCGCGTCCGCCGGGTCGGCCGGGGTGTCCAGGCTTTCGATGGCGATACGGTTTTGCTCAATGCGCTCGTGGGTTTCGACTTTCATGTTCTGCAGCAGCTCAGTGAAGAAAGCGTGCTGCTCGGCATTCATGTAGTCATCTGCCGGCATGGCCAGCAACTTGTCCTTTGTCATTGATATCTCTATAAAAAAACGTGCATTAAGGCGAATTAGGGAGCGTTCCGGCGAACCGTGTCCGGTCGACGAAAAGGCATCGTTTATTGCAAACGCCACCCGGCACTCAATTTACGAAGGGGCGGCAGTCTAAGGCCCGTTTGAGGCCTCAGCAACTGTAAATACTGGGAATTTGTCCGACAACACCCGTAAACAGCTCTGACACAGGCGTCATGGCGGTCATCGGAGTGCGTTTATAGCAAGAAATTCAGTCGAGCGGCTGTATATAGAAGACAAACGGCTAACCCAGTGGCAGTTGGTCGCATTTTTTTCAGCCATGCCGCCCGCGCAGTGCATCGTTTCAGCAAAGCAAACCCGAAAAAGCCCCCTAATATCAGAGCAAACCAACACCTGTGGCGAGGGGGCTTGCCCCCGCTGAGTCGCGGGGCGGCCCTGCTTTTTTCTTTCAAGCAGAGGGTCTGCTGCGAAGTCCAACGGGACGGTGCAACGATTCGACAAGCCCCCTCGCCACAGGGTGATCAATTTGCCAAAAGGACTCCCCATGCCCCGCCCCGATCTGCCGGCCAACGACGAGCGCCCCCTCGCCAGCCCCCCGATCAATGCCGAGCGTCTGCTGCAACTGATCACCGACGAATACGATACCCTGCCGCGCCAACTCAAGCGCATCGCCAGTTACATGAGCCAGCAAAGCGACCGGATCATGGTTGATCGCATCAGCGACATCGCCCGTGAATGCGAAGTGCATCCGTCCGCCATCGTGCGCTTCTCGCAGCGCTTCGGCTTCAGCGGCTTCAGCGAAATGCAGGCCTTGTTCCGCACCGCCTACACCCACAAAGCCTCGCCGGTGCAGAACTACCAGCAACGCATCCGCAGCATGATCGCCAACCAGTCGCAGCCAGCCAGCGACGGCGACCTCGCCCGCGAATGCATCGACGCCACCCGCTCCGGCATCGAACGCCTGGGCCGCGAACTCGACGACGTCGCGTTCGAAAAAGCCGTCGACCTGATCGTCAACGCCGACAACATCTATGTCATCGGCGTGCGCCGCTCCTTCGCCGTCGCCGACTACCTCGTTTACAACTTGCAACACACTCACAAGCGGATTCACCTGGTGTCCGGCCTTGGCGGCAGTTATCGAGAGCAGATGCGCAGCGTGCGTAGCGGTGATTTGGTCATTGCCATCAGCTTCACCCCCTACGCCAAGGAAACCCAACACTGCCTGCGCTACGCCCGCCAGCAACAAGCCAACACCCTGATCCTCACCGACAGCCATCTCTCGCCACTGGCGAGGAACGCCAACAGCCTGTTGCTGGTAAATGAAGGCAGCGCATTGGCGTTCCGCTCGTTGAGCGCGACCTTGTGTTTGTGTCAGGCGCTGTTTGTGGCGGTGGCGTATCGGCTGGAATTGAATGTCGAGGAGATTCACGAGCAAGCGGGGTTTGACGACTGACATTTGCCTCAGGCTCGGCTAGGTTATGCCTTCCCACCGGTTCGACTTGAAGGAACGCGTCATGAAACTGATCGGCATGCTGGACTCCCCTTACGTGCGCCGCGTGGCGATCTCCGCCAAACGCCTCGGCATCGACCTCGAACACCAGTCGGTCTCGGTGTTCCGCCACTTCGAGCAATTCCAGCAGATCAACCCGGTGGTCAAGGCGCCTACGCTGATCCTCGATGACGGCGTGGTCCTGATGGACTCCACCCTCATCCTCGACTACCTCGAAGCCGCCAGCGGCAAAAGCCTGCTGCCAAGCGACCTCAAACAACGCGCTCACGCCCTGCGCCTGATCGGCCTCAGCCTCGCCGCCTGCGAAAAAGCCGTGCAGCTCTACTACGAACGCAACCTGCGCCCGGTCGACATTCAATACCAACCATGGGTCGAACGCGTCGAAGGCCAACTCGCCGCCGCCTTCACCGCCCTCGAACAGGAACTCGAAAAAAGCGGCCTGCCCACCGACGGCACCCTCACCCAGGCCGGCATCAGCCTCGCCGTCGCCTGGAGCTTCACCGGCCTCGTCGTCCCCGACCAGATCGACACCCGCCGCTACCCGCACATCGCCCAATACACCGCCTACGCCGAAACCCTCGAAGCGTTCGTCAGCACCCCGATGACCTGACCATGAGCGCAACCGACACCGCCGCGCCGGCGTTAAAGGAAATCTTCAACGCCGAACGCCTGCACCACATCGCCACTGAAATGAGCGCCGTGTACCCGGCGTTCAAGGCCAAAGCGTTTCTCAAGCATGCCAACGACGGGCTTGCCGAACTCTCGGTGATGCAACGCATGGCCCGCGTCAGCGAAAGCCTGCACGCCGTGCTGCCGCTGGACTACGAAGATTCCCTCGATGTGCTGCGCGAACTCGCCCCCCGCCTCAACAGCGGATTCGTCAGCATGTGCCTGCCGCACTACGTCGCCAGCTACGGCGGCCACGCGTTCGATACCTCGATGCAAGCACTGAAATACTTCACCACCTTCGGCTCCTCCGAATTCGCCATCCGCCACTTCCTGCGCAGCGACCTCAAACGCTCGCTGGAACTCATGCACGACTGGACCCAAGACGAAAACCACCACGTCCGTCGCCTCGCCAGCGAAGGCTCCCGCCCTCGCCTACCGTGGTCATTTCGCCTGGAAGCGGTGCAGGCCAATCCGCAATTGGCCGCCGGAATCCTCGATCGGTTGAAAGCCGACGAGAGTCTGTACGTGCGCAAGTCCGTGGCGAACCATTTGAATGACGTGACCAAAGAGCATCCGGAGTGGGTGCTGGACACGATTGAAGGCTGGTCGCTGGAGAACAAACACACGGCGTGGATTGCCAAGCATGCGTTGCGCAGTTTGATCAAACAGGGAGATATGCGAGCGCTGACGGTGATTGGTGCCGGAGCCAAGGCTGAGGTTGAGTTGCTGGATGTGAAGGTTGAGCCGGCGGTGGTGCGGTTGGGGGAAGCGATTACGTTGTCGTTTACGGTGAAGTCGACGGTGGCGCATGAGCAACGGTTGGTGATTGATTATGCGATTGACTATGTGAAGGCGAATGGCGGGGTTTCAGGGAAGGTTTTCAAGTTGAAGACGGTGGTGTTGGCGGGGTTTGGGGAGTTGGTTGTGGGGAGGCGGCAGGTGATTAGGGATTTTACGACGCGGAAACATTATGTGGGGCGGCATGGGGTGAGGGTTTTGGTGAATGGGGAGGTTTTGGGGAGTGCTGCGTTTGATATCGTCGCTGATTGATACTGCTAATAGATTCCGTTGATCTGGCAGTACTCGGACTGATAGGGAATTACCGATGGGGCTGCTTCGGCCAAAAGCGGACCAAGGTTCTAGAAAAATTCGGGGCGTGTCGTACTGCGCAGAAAAAATCTCCGATTTCTCCAAAGCTCGGTGGTAAGAGTTGGAGATGATGTTCTTTCTTCGATCAGTAGAAACGGCGCACTATGATTGTTGGAATAACGCTCATGGCCCGCAAGGCCTAATTATAAGAAGTGATGCTATGACACAGAAAGCTCCTACATTTCGTGCAATCACATCGCATGAAGAAACACTCAGCGCTGCTGAAATCGTCGAGCATTTCGAAGCATTAACCGGGTGTCCCCTGCATCCGACGAATGCTGGAAATGCTGCCAAAGCGCTCGGGCTCGATTATATCGAGGTTACACACGAGGACACCTCTGTGGTTCGTAAGGTGCAAAAGCGCTACTCGGTTTTAGACATCGATTTGATCTTCGAACGACTTCGAGTGCTTGCAGACAGCCGAGCCAAATATCAATGAAAAGAGCCAGCGCCACTCAAACCTAACCATCGAACACTAGCCAGCTGTTGACCTCGACGTTCACCTTGAATGAAGCGTTTCACTGGCTTCCCCCTGCAAATGAATACGCAAAAATAATAGTACAGAGACACCCCTTCATTCACATTTGAGATAGGTGTCTGAATTCGACGGTGAAGCCAAATTGGGCCCCACAGATCAGGCTCTCTATACTGGCCTTCCAGGAGAGTAAATAGAGCGCAAAATATGCCCGCCACACCCAATCAAAATTCGTCAGTCATTTTGGTCCTAGCTCAACAAAGCGACTTGGACAATCTTGTAGCCATTCGAATTGAGGCCATGCGCGAAAGTCTGGAGCGTGTTGGGCGATTTGATCCGGTGCGTGCGCGTGAGCGGTTTCTTAGCGGTTTTGAAGCTCGCAACACACACTACATCGAGGTATCTGGAGAGAGGGTTGGTTTTGTAGTGGTCAAGCATCACCACAATGAACTCTTGCTCGACCACTTGTATGTGAGACCGAGCGCGCAAGGATCAGGTATAGGCTCTGTTGTTCTCACTCAGATTTTCAAAGTGGCGGATGCGAATGCGCTCCCCATTAAAGTTGGAGCTCTCAAAGAAAGCGCTTCGAATCGCTTTTATATCCGCCATGGCTTCCAATTCGTCGAAAGCAGTGAATTCGACAATTATTATGTTCGTCAGAGCGTTCCGGCGGTTGGCCCAGCTTGCTAGCTGGATGTGATGCACCTCAAGATACGTTTTTACACACTCTGGGCCGAAAGCGGCCCTTTGTAGGCCGCATTGACTCGACAGAAGGACTGGCAGGAGAAGTGTCTTCTTGCTGCCTCCTACCAACTTCCGTACGGAATGCCGAACTTGTCGATATACCTCTTGGACTTTTCACTGACGGGATACGCATAGCGCCCTTGGTTCTTACCTTGACTAGGCCCTAGCGGTTCAACCTCTGCCTGTGCTCTGGCGACTTTGACAGGATGGTGGCATGAGTCTCGAACCCAGACTTGCACAACGCCGCCGGGAGCCAGGCCCAAGTATAGAGACGCGATATACCGCCCCTCTTGTTCAGGTGTTTTTGCGCAACGCTGGTTGACGGACTCAAGCATGAGTTGTCTGGCTTCCTCTGGAATGTCCACCCAGGCTTTATACGTTTGCGGTTCAACAATGGATTGCCATCGGACATAGATCCTTTGGGGAAGATCAGCACCAACAACAGCTTTTCCGGTGCTTCCCACGCCGTGCCAACCTTGAGCAGACGCTGTTCCATCCTCTGGCTGCCCGCCTGAGGCGGATCCACCTCCGGTGCGCAGGAATGCCTTGCCTTTAATGTCTTCGACGGAAGTGGTCTCAACCCAAACCTTCATGTAATCAGGTTCAGTGAAAGCTAGTTCCCACCATTCGGACTTCGGGTCATTTTTGGCTGAGAGTGGATCAGTTGCTTGGCATCCTGTGATCAGCAAAACGCAAAGTATCGTAATGAATTGTTTCATTGGCTGACGGGTCACCAACTCCCGTAAGGGATTCCGAATTTCTCGATATACCGCTTGGACTTTTCGCTCACAGGATACGCGTAGCGCCCTTGGCTCTTACCTTGACTAGGCCCTAGCGGTTCAACCTCTGCCTGTGCTCTAGCGACTTTCACTGGGCGGTGGCACGAGTCCCGAACAAAAACCTGTACAACACCCCCTGGAGCCAAGCCCAAATAGATAGATGCGCTATAGCTGGCCTGTTGTTCCGGTGTTTCCGGGCACCGCTGACTGATCGACTGCACCATCAACTGCCTCGCCTCTTCAGGTACATCCACCCAAACCTTATAGGTCTGCGGCTCGACGATGGACTGCCAGCGCACGTAAATGCGTTTGGGCAAGTCAGCGCCAATCACTGCCTTCGCAGCCGCGCCTACCGCATGCCAACCGCGTGCGGACTCTTTGCCATTCTCTGGCTCCCCACCAGCGGCGGTGCCTCCTCCCGTGCGCGTGAATAGCTTGCCGTTTATGTCTTCGACGGCGCTGTCCTCAACCCAAACCTTCATGTAATAGGGTTCAGTGAACGCAAGCTCCCACGATTCAGATTTCGGGTCGTTTTTAGCCGACAAGGAATCAGCAGATTGGCATCCAACCATGAATAGTGCGCACAGCAGGGTTACAAGAACTTTCATCACCAAAGCGTCCAGTCGGGTACGTGGGGGTGTTGCACACGGATTGAATCGTCCGTGGGGGCATTGATGTAAACCGCATTGATGCCGCTGCCATCTCGTCGGCCAAGTGGATGGTTCCAGTTGGCAGACGTGTGAATGTACTTGAGTTTGAGCAATTGTTCTTCTTGCGGTGTGACACTGTAGTTACCTGCTAAAAACCGATCACACATGGCTTGAAGCTCGAAGGGAATGGCGAGATCCGGAGTGTCTGGAATGTCGTTGAAACGAGCTCCCTTTTCTTTCGCCAAACGATGCATCACCCGCAGATATACCCTGGATAACAAGCCACTCACGGGGCGTTTGAGTTGAAGTGCCGCGTACACGCGCTTCTGCCTTGGACTCAATCTTTCCTGCGGGCTATCCGGCATCGATAACGCCTCAGGTGTTACGACTTCGAGCATGTCAGCAGGCCAGCCTTTAGCTAACCATTGGCTTTTGGCATTAACGGCATCGCGGTAAATCGAGGTAGTCGTCACATCTGTATTTAGAGACACGATGAGTGTTTGCATAGGCGTGACGAGGACACACTCCTCTGCCTCCTCCAGGTAACCGCCACCAATGTCGGAATGTACACCCGGCAGGGTAATTTCCACGTGATCTGCTTTGACACGACTGAGGGCGAAGTTGGCCCGGCATTCGTCTCGCGCAGACAATTGGACGACGTCGGCAAAAAAGCGGCGATCCAGGTAGAGTTTGATGCCCGTCGCAATGGAACTTTTGATGTTCCCCAAATTAGACCAACCGGCTATCGATGGAACAGTATCGAACAAGCCAATAAAGCCCACGTTGATGTCGCTTTTGTATTGGTCGATGAACTTGGGGCTGAAGGCTCTGGGTAAGTTTCGTAAGACTATACCCAGCGGCCCGCGGCTAGAGCGGACAAGCTCATTGGCAAAATGACGAGCAGCCGCAGCGCCGCGACTGAACCCAAACACATCAAAGGTCAGGGAGCTGATTTCACTGCCCGGGTTATCGACCAAAACTCGACTGATCGCTTGTTGAATTTTGGGGAACGAGGACTCGACCCGACCCGCTACGCCCGTTTCTCCGCGACCGGTGCCAGCACCGAGCTTGCTGTCCTCTTCACCCGCTCGCGTGCCGATGCCCTCGATATAGATGACGCGTGAAGTGCTCCTATGTAGCCCCTCTCCAACAGCGTCTGGCACGGCATCATACAACTCGCTCAGTTTTTTTACGTTGCTGACATCGTTGCCGTAACTGCTATCCGGATCACTCATGTAAGGCATACAACTCGCAGGAATATCCTGCGGCGCAATCGGATGCTGCGCACCACACAACAACCCTGCTGCCGTGTTATTCGCATTGTTGCCAGTACCGTCAAAGAACACCCCAATCCTCAACGCAATGCCGATTTTCTCAGGCTCGCGCGCAGGTTCTTTCCCGTGTTTCTCGTACTCGGCCCAACGCTGGGCGTGAATGTCGACGGGTTTGGCTTCTTCGTAGCGGTAGTTTTTCGGGGGGTTGGGAACGTAGCCACTCAATCCTTGATTTCCTTGTTCTGATCCTTGAAGAACGGGCCGAAGGGTGACAGCCGAGGCTGGGGGGCGCAAGGCGTGGCCGTGTGCCAGCCCGGTTGAGGTTGCTGGGTGCGACGAGGGTTTTGTCTCGTCGCACGGGGTGCGTTATTGGGCTGTTTCGACGTTGTCGAGGGCCTGGTTTACGGCGAGTTCGCCGAGCATCACCACTTGGGCGATGCCGAGTGCGGTTTTGCGGTGGGAGGTGTCGAGCATGGCGGCGAAGTTGTTGAGCATTTCGCTGGCCGAGCCGAGGGTTTCACTGGCGTTGGCGAGCAGGGATTCGGTGTCGCACTTCGGGTTGGCGAGGTACATGGGTTCGGGTTTGTTGCTGCTGGCCATGATTTGGGTGGCCGGGGTGAGGTAGTGGTCGAGGGCGCGTTCGGCGGCTTCGTGGAGTTTTTTGGAATCGAGGGATTCGTAGGGGGATGCGAGGTCGGTTTCTGGGGGATTGGGTGTTGGTTTGATCATGGTGAAACTCCTAGTTATTGAAGAGGAGCCTTCACCTTCGCTACCAAACGAAGGGTGGCGGCCACACGCGGGTTGGTAGACCGGTAACTAGGACCCGGCACACCCGAAGGTGTCCTGCGCATGGCCACCATTGAGCAGCGACCTGATGAGGTCTGCGAACGGTGCGCGATGCGACTAGTTAGGGCGGGCTACCAAACCCGATCACTGTTTTTTCAGTGACCGACAGACGATAGAACCCGCGCCCTAGACGCACAAGCCGGCGGATTCTGGCTTAGTCGTAGGCGATGGCGCAAGGCGTTGTAGGGTTTCGGTGGTAACGGCAGGCCTCGTTTAAACATCCCGATTATTTCCTGTTTATCGGCCGATTGAACTGGCTGCCGATCCAGCATCAACACCATTTCAGCAATGTAGACGTCCGGGCATCGCGTCTTGCGTAACTAAACCGGTTGCCACCTATGTTCGAGTTTCTCGCTGACATCCTTACCTTTACAAATGGACAAAATCTCACACTAAGCGGCTGGCCTGCCTGACAGCCGGCAAGGGTATAGTTCAACTTCACGCCGCCCAAGGGAAGATAAGCCCGGGCCCAGAAAACTTCCATAATGGTTGGACAACTTCATGCTGACGGCTTTTTTGCAGTATCCCGTTTCATTTGGCGATCCAGCAGCAAATTTCAGGAAGATTCGCGACACCGTAAACTTGGCGCAATTTGATCTCTTAGTCATGCCCGAGCTTTGCACCATCGGTTATTTTCACGACTCGCGTGAGGCATTGTTTGTTCATGCTGAATCGGCGCTCGATGGGCCAACGGCGCAGTTCTTACTGCAACTATCGGCAGACAAGAATGCAACGCTGATTGCTGGCATCGCCGAGCGTGATGGCGATCACATCTACAACACGGCGATTGTCGTATCGCGAGGGCGCTGGCTGGGAAAGCAACGCAAGTGCCACCTGTCACGCATAGAAAAGCGCCTCTTCACGCCAGGCGATTCATTAGCGTGTTTCGATGACGGAATCTGCCGTTTCGGCATTCTTACTTGTTTTGACCTTTGGATGCCAGAAGCCGCTCGCCTGTTGGTGCGCCAGGGTGCGCAGTTACTGTGTTGTCCAGCCAACTATGGTGGGCCTTGGACAACCCAGCTTGCGCGTATTCGCGCAATGGAAAATGCCACTCCGCTTATCTGTGCCAATCGGACCGGTGTGGAAATGTATGCAGGCGCAGAGGCGACATTCAGAGGTGAAAGCCAAATTGTCGGGCCTATGGGAGAAGTTTGGACTTCCGCCACAGAAGAGACGTCGCTTGGCTTGTCGATAATCGACCCGGCTGCGCACGTTCTCAAGGCGAATCCTATGTGCGATGACTTGATGGAAGAGGCAAGTCGCTATGCTTTATCAGGCCCACACCCAAAATGAACTCGCCACGTCTGGCGGCAAAGCCAGCAACCTGAAAGACAGGAAATTCAGGCCGCTACGGCAGTTTATAAAACCTTAGCGTACGATTTTTCCGGGTGCCGGCGCGCATGTCCATGGGCTCGGTGGCGAGCCGGATTGAGTCGATGCGGATCATCGCAACAGGTTTCAGGGCTGGGTAGATGACTTGGCCGGACGGATACTCCGCAATGATCGGAATGCACTGTTCAGCCCAAAAAAGTCATTTACGCACCTACCTCGCCGACGCCTGGGTCGCTAGAGTGCAGCGCTCTTTCAACTGGCTGACGTACTTATGAATCTGTGGTTTCGACTGCTCTGCATGCTTTTTCGTCGACCTTGGCGCAGGCCGGTCAATGCGCTGGAATCCACCGTTATCCGCATGCGCGTGTGGCCGCTGGATCTCGATTTCAATCGGCACGTCACCAATGGCCGCTATTTCACAATGGCCGACGTCGGACGCATGGATTTTGTGTTGCGCAGTGGCGCGTTTCGAGTGGCGTTGCGCACTAAAGCGCTACCCGTCGTTGGGGATACCTGGGGTAAATTCCGGCGTGAACTGAAGCTGTTTGAAGCATTTGAAATCCACAGCCGGATGCTCGGCTGGGACGACAAATGGAGCTTCATGGAACACCGCTTCGTGAGCAAGGGACGGGTGATCGGCGTGGTGGTCATGCGTGGGCTGTTTCGTTCGGCGAAAGGCACGATTGCGCCGGGTGAGTTCGTCAGGGAATTGGGGTTGCCTGAACAGTCGCCCGAGATGCCGGAGTGGTTGACGTCGTGGTCCGCGAGTTGCGATCTGATGAGCCTTCAGCTTAGGGGTGAGGAGGTTTGAGTCATGGGGCGTCTGGATGATCGCGTTTATGGATAGGGAGCGGTGTCGCTTGGGCGGGAGCCTTCGCGAGCAGGCTCACTCCTACAGGGGGCGTGTTTCACTTGGGCTCGAGTTGGTGGTCAGCGATGGTGCCGGTGAAGCTCGCCTCTACCGGGCCGCTGAGGATGACCGGGCCTGTGCCGTCCCAGTGAACCGTGACGGGGCCGCCGTCGCATTCGACTTCTACGGTGTTATCCAGCAACCCTCGGCGCATGCCGTTGACGGCCGCGCCACATGAGCAGGAGCCCGAGCCGAGCGGGATGGCGCCGTTGCGTTCCCAGATGCGCAGGCGAATGTGCTGACGGTCGATGATCTGCACAAAGTGGACGTTGGTTTTGCGAGGGAACAACGGGTGGGTTTCCAGGCGTGGGCCGAGGGTGACGATGTCGACGGCACTCAAGTCTTCGACGAAAAACGTGCAGTGCGGATTGCCCATACTGCACGCGGCGGGGTCGCCGGGCAGTGGCAGTGTGAGGGTGTCGAGTGCCTGCGCCAGCGGGATGTCTGCCCAGTTGAACAGCGGCTGGCCCATCTCCACCGAAATCGTGCCCGAGGGTGTGCGTTCGCAGGTCAGCAGACCGCGTTGGGTGCGCAGGACGATCAAGGTGCGGCTGGTTTCACGCATCAGTCGGTCGGCGGCGCCACGAGTGGCGCTGCCGCAGACGTCGAGCGCTGAGCCATCAGCGTTCCAGAACTCCAGGCGTGCATCGGCGTCTTCGCAATCGAGCACCACAGCGAGCTGGTTGAAGCCGATGCCGCGATGGCGATCACCCAGACGCCGGGCGAGCTCGCCGGTGACGGGGTTGACGCTGTTGCGTGCGTCGATCACGACGAAATCATCGCCGTTGGCGTGCATCTTATGGAAGGTCAGCGGCATCGATTGCGCCTCTACTGCGCGTCATGTTGATCAGCGCCACACGTCTGCCACCCGGCGCCGCACGCTCTTCGATGGAGAACGGCACGAAGCCGAGTTTCGGGTAAAGCAGCAACCCAGCGGTGTTTTCGTTGAAGCAGGAAAGCTGCACTTCCCTGGCCTGATACTTTTCGAAACCGACGGCGGTCATGGTTTCGACAATGTACCGAGCGACACCCTGGCCCCGGGCGTAGAGGGCGACGATGACGTTGCCGATGCAGCAGACGCCGCCGTGCTCGGCACGGTAGAAGTTGGCGAAACCGACGAACTCGCCGTTGGCCAAAAACGCCGTGGAGTCGAAGCGCTGGCTGATCGCTGTGTGCATCTGTTCTTCCGTCAGCGGGTACTGCGCTTTCGGGAACATGAAGTACAACTCTTGAACGCCCTGCGGAAAGCCGCAAAGGGTTTTGACGTCGTCGGCCGTGACGGGCCGGTGGGAGAAGTTCATCGCTGCCCTGCCCTCACTGTTTGCCTGCGGCCAGGTAATGCGCCACCAGCGCGTTGGCATGGCCGTGGCCCATGCCGTGTTCGTCCTTGAGCCACGCCACCCGTTCCATGTGCTTCTTGTCGGTGACGCCAGCGAGCAGGTTCAGCCAGTGATCGATGGGCTGGCCGTACTTTTTTTCGATGGCGGGGAAGTACGACGCCGGGCCTTTTATCTTGTTGTCTTCGCTCATGCTGCAAGCTCCCTGTGGTCACGACGGAGGGTCGGCGGACGCTCCTTGTCGGCATGCCATAGAGTGGACGCGAGACGCTGTTCCGGCAAGTGAGCCCGTTCAGTTCACGCCGACCTTGACCGGAAACTCTGACGACCAGGACTCCTGCCCTGCTTTGAGGATCGGCTGCGCCGGGTAACGGTATTCGCTGAGGGCCTTGAGCACGGCTTGGTCGACCTCGTTATTGCCAGAGCTTTCGACCAAGGTGAATTGCGGCACCAACGAACCGGGTTTGCCTTTCGCCTCCAGTGTGACCGGTTTGCTCGCGGTGCCAGGTTTGATCTGTTTGTTCAACAGCAGCTCGGTGTCGTACACCGTTCTTGTGAGGCTGGTGCCAACGGCGTCGTACCATTTTTCGTTGTAGCGCTGTGTCTGCTCGGCGGTCAGGGTCAGCCCCTGGACGCGGAGCCGTTGCACACCGTCCCATGCCGGGTCATCGATTTGTCGAGTGGCATTGAGGTAATGCGTCAGCGCCCCGGACAGGTCCTGTGGGCCACCTCGGCCTTGTTCCATCAACCGGGCCAGCGCGAACTCGCTGCTGGCGCTCTCACGATGGACGAGCGCTAACTGATAAAGCCGTCGCGCCTCGACAGCGTCAGGCGCCTGCCCGCTGCCCTCCTCGGCCATGCGTGCCAGTTGCTCATACCCGGCGCCATCCAGCGCAGCGACAGACTCATACAGGGAGCGGGCCTTGCGCACATCCGGCGATAGGCCGCCACGACCGAACTCATACAAAGCGCCAAGCGCAATCCTGCACTTGAGGTTGCCGTTGTCGCTGGCGTCGCGGATGTCATCGACGCGGTCGGCGGGAAGGTCGCTCACACTCGCGAAGAGCAGGCAGCGGGTGCCGGTGAGGCTTGCTTCCTGAGGATTGGGTGGGGGGCTGCTGCAACCTGCGACGAGGGTCATGAATGCCCCAATAACTGCCTTGTTCATGCGCTGCATCCGTCGGGTCCGCCTTACTTCTTAAAATATATGATCCGTGCTGAATCGGTCAGGAGCCGCTCACTTCGTCATGAGGTCTTTCAATCTCTGCAATTCAGTTTTGCCGTCGGTCCTGACGGTGGATATGAGCCAGTAGGTTTTCTGGTCCGGCGCAATGATCGGCTCACCGGGGAAACGGTAATCGGCGAAACCCTGCAGTACTTTCTGGTCGACAGCACTGTTACCGGAGCTTTGCACCAGCGAGAGGGTCGGCACCGGCACACCGGGGATCCCCTCCAGCTTCACACTGACCGGTTGGCTGTCGGGCGACGTCATTCTCTCTTTCTTCAAGGCCTCTTCGAGGTACTCGACCTTCTTTCTCAAGCGGTAATAAACGCTGCTGCCGAAGATCTCGTTGTAGCGCTTCTGCTGCGCAGTTGTCATCGGAACACCTTGGGCACGCAGTCGTTGCACACCACTCCAGGCCGCGTCGAGGGCGCCAGCACTGCTGAGGTAATACTTCAATGCGCCTTGAAGATCCTCAGGACCACCTTTGCCGTTCTCCATGAACTCGGCCAGTTTGAACTCGATGTCGGTGTTGCCCGGTTTGCTGACGGCACGCTGATAGAAGTCCCTCGCGGCGACCAGATCGACCGGGCCGCCGATGCCCTGCTCGGCCATCGCGCCGAGTCGGTTGTAGGCACGCGGTTCGGCCTCGGCGAGGGACTGATAAACGGTTTTGGCCTGGGGGATGTCTCGGGGTACGCCTCGGCCCGCTTCGTACATTCTGCCGAGAATCAACTTGCAACCGTTGTCGCGGCGGCTGAGGGCACGGATGTCGTTGAGCTGCTGCTCACTGAGCGACGGCTGATCGAAGTAGGCGGCGCAACGGAAGACGGGATGCGCGTCAGCGATGGGATTGCCGCTGGAACCGCCGAGGGATTTGCAGCCTGCGACGAGGGCGGTAAACGCCAGTAGAGCAACAACCTTGTTCATGAACGGCATCCGTTGAAATCGTGCAGATTTCATCGGCAGGCAGGCGCAAAACCTGAAGCCCGAGCATTCAAACACACCACAAAACCTGTAGGAGTGAGCCTGCTCGCGATGGCGTCTGCTCAGTCGACACCCATGCTGACGGGTCTACCGCTATCGCGAGCAGGCTCACTCCTACAGGGGAGGTCAGCGTTATTCCGTGCGGCCCGGCAGCATCCGCACCAGCGTGTTATCCCGCACCCAGTAATGGTGGAACAGCCCCGCCGCCGCGTGCAAACCGATCAGCCAGTAGCCGGTGCTGCCCAGCGTTTCATGCCAGTACTTGAGTTGTTTGGCGAAGTCCGGGTCGATGGCCACCGGCGCCGGGATGTGGAAGCCGAAGTACGGGAACGGTTTGTCGGCGGCGGCGAGCATCAGCCAGGCGAGGATCGGTGTGGCGATCATCAGCACGTACAGCGCCAGGTGCATCAGGTGCGAGACGCCGGTCTGCCAGGCGGGTGGCTTGGGGGTAATCGGTGGGCGTGGAGTCAGGCGGCCGAGCAGACGCACCCAGACCAGAGCGAAGATGGCCGCGCCGAACAGGCCATGAAAGCCCATCAGCAGGCCGCGCGCTTCGCTGCCCTTGGGCATGAAGCCCTTGATTTCGACACAGGCATATACGCCCACGAACAGCGCCAGCATCAGCCAGTGCAGGGTGATTGAAAGTTTTCCATAACGGGTAACGGCGGTGTCGCGGGTCATAAGAAGCGCCTCGTGATTGTCGTGAGCGACGGTCGATTCGTTCGACGGTCTCGATCCGGTTGCAGGGCGGACCGACGGTGCCACCCTGCCCTTGCAGTCTTAAGACAATCTGAAGATTGCCCGATTGATTAACCTTTTTTCACCTTCAGACTTCGTTAAGAAATGCCTCCGATACTTCGCTCAAACCATTGAGGAAGGCATTCTGCCCATGCCCGATTACGACTGGAACATCCCCCTTCCCCTGCGCTTCGGTCAAGCCGAAGCACCGCCGATGACTTTGACCGGCGCCTTGCCCGATGACGCACAGCGAGAGACGTTTGAAGCCTTCATCCAACAACGTTTTCGCAAGGCCCACGGCGCCGACATTCGACACTTTATGCCCGAGCTGTTCGGCATGCACAACGGCGACGGTGAGCTGTGCGCGGTGGCCGGTGTACGTCGCGCCCATCGGGAGCCGCTGTTTCTGGAGCGTTACCTGGATGAGCCGATCGAACCGTTGATCAGCGCTGCGGCCGATCGCCCGGTAGATCGCACCGGCATCGTCGAAGTCGGCAACCTCGCCGCCAGCGACACCGGCAGTGCACGGCTGAGCATCATTGCCATTACTTACCTGCTGGCCATGGGTGGCCTGGAATGGGTGACGTTCACCGGCAACATCGGCCTGGTCAACAGCTTCCATCGGCTTGGTCTGAAGCCAGTGACATTATGCGCCGCCGACCCGGAGCGCCTGGGTGACGAGCGTCAACACTGGGGCAGTTATTACGAAAGCAAACCCTGGGTGCACGTCGGCAACATCCGCGCCGGATTCATCCATTTGCGCAATATCGGCCTGTTCACTCGGTTGGGACTGCCGACCTCGATTGAAGGAGCCTGCCATGTCGCTTGAATTGCAACGCTTCCAGGAAACCCTGCGCGACCATGCCCGGCGCAATGACAACACCACCGCCCTGTGGGGCGACACACTGAAGCTCGATTACGCCACCCTGTTTGCGGAGGTGCTGTATCGCCAGGAGCGTCTGCGCGATGAGCAGGCGCAGGTGATTGCCTTGGCGTTGGACAACGGCGTCGACGCGATGCTGTGGGATCTGGCCGTGCTGTTCGAAGGCTTGACCTGCGTGACACTGCCACCGTTTTTCAGCCCGGCGCAACGCGCTCATTGTCTGGAGCAGAGCCAGGCCGAACGGGTGATCGCCGAGCCGGAGCTGGCAGCCGAACTGCTGGCGGCCGGTTATGAGAAACGCGGCGAGTTCTGGTGCCGCACGTTCAGCGGCCCGAGTCGCCTGCCGACCGGCACCGCCAAACTGACGTTCACCTCTGGCACCACCGGCACACCCAAAGGCGTGTGCTTGAGCGCTGACAGTTTGCTGCGCGTGGCGCGGGAGCTGGAGCAGGCGAGTAAATCCACCGACCCGCAGCATCATCTGGCGCTGTTGCCGCTGGCGATTCTGCTGGAAAACCTCGGCTGTTATGCGGCGCTGTACGCCGGTGCGACGTTGAGTCTGCCGAGCCAAAAGACCCTGGGCATTCAGGGCGCCAGTGGCGTCGACGTGCCACATCTGCTGGGCTACCTGGCCGGGCGTGCGCCGGAGAGTCTGATTCTGGTGCCGCAACTGTTGTTGATGCTGGTCAGCGCTGCCGAACAGAAAGCCTTTGACCCGCAAAAACTGCGCTTCGCCGCCGTCGGTGGCGCACGGGTGTCAGAGGATCTGCTACACCGTGCGCAGCGCGTCGGCCTGCCGGTGTTCGAAGGCTACGGCTTGTCCGAATGCGCCTCGGTGGTGTGCCTCAATCGCCCCGGTGCACGGCGTCCGGGCAGCGTCGGCCAGCCCCTGCCCCACGTCGAGGTGCGCCTGGCCGAGGACGGCGAAGTGCTGATCAAGGGCTCGACGCTGCTCGGTTATCTAGGGGAAGCGCCGTACACCGACGAATGGTGGCCGAGCGGCGACCTGGGCGAGTTCGACCCCGAAGGTTTCCTCTACCTCAAGGGCCGCAAGAAGCACCAGTTCGTCACCAGTTTCGGGCGCAACGTTAACCCGGAATGGGTCGAGTCCGAACTGACCCAGCGCCGCCACATTGCCCAGGCCTTCGTCTACGGCGAGGCCCTGCCGCACAACCACGCCTTGCTCTGGCCGCACCGTGCCGATTGCAGCGACGCCGAGCTGGCCGCAGCGGTCGCCGAAGCCAACGAAGCCTTGCCCGACTACGCGCAGGTGCATCGCTGGACGCGCCTGACCCAACCGTTCACCGCCGCCAATGGCTTGCTCACCGCCAATGGCCGCCCGCGCCGCGATGCAATCGTCGCGCAGTACCGCACCCAATTGTCTGAATCCGCCGTTTCCGAGGAGTCCGCGTCATGAGTTTTTTCGACACCCTGCAAGAAGCCACGCAGCAAGAACGCAACGAGTTGTTCAACCTGCCGATCATCCTTGATGCCCTGCAAGGCAAGGTCAGCCTCGACAGCTACCGGGCGTTTCTGGCTCAGGCGTATTACCACGTGCGCCACACCGTGCCGTTGATGATGGCCTGCGGCGCGCGCCTGCCGATGCGCCTGGAATGGCTGCGCAAAGCGGTGGCCGAGTACATCGAAGACGAATACGGCCATGAACACTGGGTACTCAACGACATCGCCGCGTGTGGCGGTGATCGCGATGCGGTGCGCGACGGCCAACCGTCGCTGCCGATCGAATTGATGGTGAGTTTTCTCTACGACCTGATCGCCCGTGGCAATCCAGTCGGGCTGTTCGGCATGGTCAACGTGCTCGAAGGCACCAGTATCGCCCTGGCCACCCATGCGGCGGGCAGCATTCGCGAGCGTCTGGCGCTGCCGGAAACAGCGTTCAGCTACCTGAGCTCGCACGGCTCGCTCGACATCGAACACATGCAGACCTATCGCCGACTGATGAATCAGCTGGAAGATCCCGAGGACCAAGCGGCGGTGATTCACGCCTCGAAAGTCGTCTATCGCCTGTACACCGACATGTTCCGTGGCCTGCCGCGCGATGCGGAGGCTCAACATGCAGCTGCGTGACGCACGCGTGGTCTTGACCGGTGCCAGTGGCGGCATCGGCATGGCGATTACCGAGGCCTTGTGCGCCGCCGGTGCCAGGGTGCTGGCCGTGGCACGGCATGAGGAGGCGCTGGCGCCGTTGCTGGCACGCTATCCCGAGACCCTGTGCTGGGTCGCCGCCGACCTGACCTTTCTCAGCGACCGGCGCAAAGTGCTGGCCGCGGCTGAAGCCATCGGTGGCATCAACCTGCTGATCAATGCCGCCGGGGTCAATCACTTCGCCATGCTCGAGCAGCTTGATGACAGCGACATCAACACCATGCTCGCGGTGAACATCAGTGCGCCGATGTGCCTGACCAAACTGCTGCTGCCGCTGCTCAAACAGGCCGACAGCGCGATGGTGGTCAACGTCGGTTCCACCTATGGCTCAATCGGTTACCCCGGTTATGCCAGCTACTGCGCGACCAAGTTCGCCCTGCGCGGTTTCTCGGAAGCGCTGCGCCGGGAACTGGCCGACACCCGGGTCAACGTGTTGTATGTCGCGCCCCGGGCCACGCGCACCTCGATGAACAGTGCGGCGGCGCAAGCCTTGAACGATGCGCTCAAGTCCAACGTCGATGACCCGCAAACCGTGGCCTCGGCGGTGGTCCATGCGATTGCCGGCGACCGCCGCGACCTGTATCTGGGCTGGCCCGAACGCTTCTTCGTGCGCCTCAACAACCTGCTGCCGCACTTGGTGGATCGAGGCTTGCGCAAGCAACTGCCGCTGATTCGCCGCCTCAGTGAAAAAACTGACCACGAGTCCCCAAAACCATGAAAAAACTTTCCGCATGCCTGTTGTTCGCCGCCCTCAGTCAAAGCGTCTGGGCGCTGGAACCGGCCGACCAGCAACGCCTCAACGGCATCCAGCAGAGCTGGGCGCACATCCAATACGAGGTGGCAGAAAAGCAGCGCGCCGCCGCGTTCGAGCAACTGTCGTCCGACGCCACTGCGTTCACTACCCAGCGTCCGGCGGTGGCCGAAGCGTGGATCTGGAAAGGCATCGTCACCAGCAGTTGGGCCGGCGCTCAGGGCGGTCTCGGTGCCCTGGGCAAGGCCAAGGACGCCAAGGCCGATCTGGAAAAAGCCCTGACGCTTGACCCCAAGGCCCTGCAAGGTTCGGCCTACACCAGCCTCGCCGCGTTGTATGATCGCGTCCCGGGCTGGCCGATCGGTTTCGGCGACAGCGACAAGGCCGAGCAACTGCTCAAGCAAGCCTTGCAACTGAACCCGGACGGCATCGACAGCCTGTACTTCTGGGGCGATCACCTCTACCGTCAGAAGCACTACGCTGAAGCCAGGGCCGCGCTGCTCAAAGCGCTGCAAGCCGCGCCGCGCCCGGGCCGGGAAACCGCTGATGCCGGGCGTCGCAAAGAAATCGCCGCCCTGCTGGTGGACGTGAACAAGAAACTCGACTGACAGGAGTCCGCGTGCGTTTACTACTGATTGAGGATGACATCGCGCTCGGTGAAGGCATTCATCAGGCGCTGGGCCGCGAGGGTTACACCGTCGACTGGCTCAAGGACGGCAGCAGCGCGCTGCATGCGCTGCTCAGTGAGACTTTCGACGTGGCGGTGCTCGATCTGGGCCTGCCGCGCATGGACGGCCTCGAAGTGCTGCGCCGCCTGCGCGACAGCGGGTCGAACCTGCCGGTGCTGATTCTCACCGCGCGCGATGCCACTGAAGATCGCATCGCCGGGCTGGACGCCGGCGCTGACGATTACCTGGTCAAACCGTTCGACCTCGCCGAACTCAAGGCGCGCCTGCGGGCCTTGTTGCGCCGCAGTGCCGGCCGCGGCCAGGCGCTGATCGAGCACGCCGGCATCAGCCTCAATCCCGGCACTCAGCAAGTCAGCTATCAGGGTCAACCGGTGGCCCTGACGCCCAAGGAATATCAGTTACTGCACGAACTGCTGTCGCCGCCGGGCCGGGTGATGACCCGCGACCAACTGATCCAGTTGCTCTACGGCTGGAACGAGGAAGCGGAAAGCAACACCCTGGAAGTGCACATCCATCACCTGCGCAAAAAATTCTCCACCGACCTGATCCGCACCGTTCGCGGCGTGGGTTATCTGGTGGAGGAGCGTCGATGACCTCGATCCGTCGCCGCACGCTGACGCTGATCATCGGTTTGCTGCTCACCGGTCTTGCTGTGCTCAGCGTGTTCAACCTGCACGACAGCAACCACGAAATCGCCGAAGTCTACGACGCCCAACTGGCGCAAAACGCCCGCCTGTTGCAGGGCGTGATGCGCATGCCGCTGGCGAGCAGGGAACATTCGCAGCTGTATCAGGCGTTCAATCAGGCGCTGAGCGAAGCCAAGCCACGCATCGACGGCCATCCGTACGAAAGCAAGATCGCTTTCCAGGTGTGGAACCCCAAGGGTGAGGTGCTGGTGCACACCGCCAGTGCGCCGTCGTTCACCGCACCGCCGATGCAACCGGGCTTCAGCGATGTGGTGGATTTGAACAACCGGCACTGGCGCGCCTTCGTGCTGGAAGATCCGCAGAACGGTCTGCGCATCTGGGTCGGCGAGCGCGACGATGTGCGTGCCGATCTGGTCGACCGCATTGTGCGTCACACCCTGTGGCCGAACGTGCTGGGCAGCCTGATACTCGCGGCGATGATCTGGCTGGCCATCGGCTGGGGCCTCAAACCGTTGGCGGACATGGCCGCGACCCTGCGCGCCCGACACAGCGGCTCGCTGGAACCGCTACAACTGACGCCGCTGCCCAGCGAGCTGGAACCGATGCAGGCGGCGCTCAACCGCATGCTCGCACAGATCCAGGAAGTGCTCGGCCGCGAACGACGCTTCATCGCCGACGCTGCCCACGAGATGCGTACGCCACTGGCGGTGCTGCGGGTGCATGCGCAAAACCTGCTGGAGGCCGGCACCGAACAGGAGCGCCGCGAGTCTTTGCAGTTTCTGATTTCCGGCGTCGACCGCGCCAGTCGGCTGGTCAACCAGCTGCTGACCATGGCCCGCCTGGAACCGAAATCCAACCCGCCGCCGCTGCAACGCATCGACCTCAGCGAAACCGCGCGCAACTGCCTCGTGCAACTGACGCCGTGGCTGCTGAGCAAACACCTGGAACTGGCCTTCGAAGACAGCGAGCAAGCACTGCACGTCATGGCCAGCACCGCCGCCATCGACATCGCCCTGAGCAACCTGATCACCAACGCCGCCAATTTCTCTCCGGAGAATGGCGTGATCACCGTCAAGCTGAGCGAGGCTGACGGCTGGTGCCTTCTGAGCGTCGAAGACCAGGGCCCGGGCATCGACGAGGAAGATCGGGCGCGGTTGTTCGAACGTTTCTACAGCCGAGGCAACGCCAACGGTGCAGGCCTGGGGCTGACCATCGTCAACACCATCGCGTTGCGCCTGGGCGGACGGATTACTTTGGTCAACCGGGCTGAGGGCGGGTTGTGCGCGACGTTGTCGGTGCCGGTCAGTTCAACTGTGCAGCAACGCAGCGGCGGATGAGACGACCAGCAGCACCGCGAGAATCCGGTTCAGCCACTGCAACTGCGCCGGATTACTCAGCCAGCGCGCCGCGCCTCGACCGAGCAGCGCCCACAGCGCCAGACACGGTAACGACACCAGAAAAAACGCCAGGCACAGCGCATTCAGCCCTTGCCCCTGAGCGGTGAACACGCTGATCACGGCAATCGCCATCATCCACGATTTGGGGTTGACCCATTGCAACAGCGCGGCGCCCAGCAAACCCAGCTCGGGTTTTTCCTCGCCGGCAGCGGGATCGATGGCCGTGGCCGGCGCCGTGAAAATCTGCCACGCCAGCCACAGCATCCAGCCCAACCCAAGCACACTGATCACCGGGCGCACCCCGGGCAGCATCAGCGTGCTCGCGCCCGCACCGGCGACCCACACCAATGACGCGGCGCCGGCTCCCGCACCGAGAATGATTGGCAGGCACGGCCGCCAGCCGCGTCGGGCGCTGGTACTGAGCACGATGAGATTGGTCGGCCCCGGGGTGATCGAGGCAACGAAGGCAAAGAGAATGAACGCAAGCATGGCACGGCCCTGTAGAAAGTCAGGGCCTACTGTGGCGGTTGCGCAGCGCTGTGGTCTTGAACGTTTGTTCAGCGTCGAAAGGTGCCGATGGCACGCTGCTGATAGGCACCCGGCGTGATGCCGTAGGCGCGCACGAACCAGCGGCCCAAGTGACTTTGATCGGAGAAACCGAGCCTGCTCGCCACGTCCACCGGCTGCACCCCGGCGGCCAGCAATTGCCGGCCACGGATCAGCCGTAACTGGATCAGCCAGGCATGCGGTGCCAGACCATAGGCAGCCTTGAACGCCCGAGTCAGACGAAAGCGGTCGGTGCTGCAGACTTCGGCCAGGGTGTGCAGGCTGATGTCCTGCTCATGGTAGGCCATCAGGTAGTCTCGCGCCTGCCGGGCAATCAGCGGCGCACGCAGCGTGGCGGATGATTGCGGGCGCCGATAGAGGTGCAGCGCCAGGCGTTCAAGCAACGCATCCAGCGCCACTTCGCGGACCATGCGCACGTCCTGTTTATGCAGCGCGTTGAACGCGAACAGAGTGGCGCGGGCCAGTTCGGGGTCGTCGTTGAGCACGTTGCCAATGCCGGGCAAGCCGCCCGCGCAGCCGTCCAGTTGCAGGCTGTCCAGCGCCTGTTCCAGCCACGCCGGTTGCAGGTACAGCATGCGATAGGTGAAGCCGTCCGGGCTCGGCGCGTCGCCGTCATGAATGTCCCCGGGTTCGAGCATGAAGACTTTGCCCGGGGTACTGTCATGCCGTGCCCGACGGCTGTTGAAACGCTGCACGCCTTGCTCGGTGAAACCGATCAGGTAGGTTTCATGCCAGTGCGGATCATAGGCGTGCGCGTGCCCGGCGAAATGCGCGTGCAGGGTTTCGATGCCGGTTTCCCGGTCGTGGGCAAGGTCGATCCAGTTACTCATGGCTTGAATACGCTGATGGGCTGGCGCCAGTAATCCACAAATGCCCCTGAACGGCTAGAACGTTTGTGCACTGCCCGACCGACGAACCCGTGTCGCGGCGCTTCAGATCGACCGCTGATTGACCCGCGCCATCAACTGCTCGGCGCTTTCCTTGCGTTCGGAATAGCGGTCCACCAGAAAGTCCTGGCGGTCGCGCAGCAGCACGGTGAACTTGACCAGCTCTTCCATCACATCGACCACGCGATCATAGAACGGCGACGGTTTCATCCGCCCTGCCTCGTCGAATTCCATGTAGGCCTTGGGCACCGAGGACTGATTGGGGATGGTGAACATGCGCATCCAGCGCCCCAGCACGCGCAGTTGATTGACCACGTTGAACGACTGCGAACCGCCGCAGACCTGCATCACCGCGAGGGTCTTGCCCTGGGTCGGACGCACCGCGCCGAGCTCCAGCGGGATCCAGTCGATCTGCGCCTTGAACACCGCCGACATCGCACCGTGGCGTTCCGGCGAGCACCAGACCTGGCCTTCCGACCACAGCACCAGATCACGCAGTTCCTGAACCTTGGGATGATCGACCGGCGCATCATCCGGCAACGGTAAACCGGACGGATTGAACACCCGGGTTTCAGCGCCGAAGTGTTCCAGCAAGCGCGCGGCCTCTTCCACCAGCAGACGGCTGAAGGAGCGTTCGCGGGTCGAGCCGTAGAGCAACAGAATGCGTGGTTTGTGCTGGTCCGGCGTGGTGGTTCGACCTTCGAACAGGCTCAGGTCGAGGTTGGGCAGATGCTCTGACATAAATCCTCCTTACAGCGCGCCGATGGCATCGAGCGCGGTTTTCAGTTGGTCGCGGCTCAGACGATTGAACGGCAGGTCGAGGAAGGCTTTGCAGCGCCGCTCGATGTGCGCCAGCGTCGCGCGGAACGCCGCGTCGATTGCCGCTTCGTCGCCCTGCACATCGGACGGATCTTCCAGCCCCCAATGGCTTTTCAGCGCCGGGCCGAAGTACACCGGGCAGCTTTCGCCGGCCGCCTTGTCGCACACGGTGATGACGATGTCCGGCGGGTTGTCCTCAAAGGCGTCGTTGCCTTTGCTGGACAAGCCATCAATCGAAATCCCGGCCTGCTGCAAGGTGCTCAGGCTGCGCGGCAGCACTTGGCCCTTGGGGAAACCTCCGGAACTCACCGCCTCGAAACCTTGTGGTGCGAGGTGATTGAACAGGGCTTCGGAAAGAATGCTGCGGCAACTGTTGGCCGTGCACATGAACAGGACTCGCATCGGTGGCTCCCGAAAAAATAAAGGATTTAGCAGCAGGCGGTTTCGCGGGCAGGACGACCGTCCATGTTCTGCAGGCGACAGGTGTTGTCCTTGAGCCAATTGGCGTTGGCCTTTGCGGTGACTTGCAGGATCTCGTGCACCCAACCCGGCAGCTGCGGATTGAGCCGGTAATACACCCACTGCCCCTGACGGCGATCGAGGAGTAAACCGTTGCTGCGCAGTTGCGCCAGGTGGCGGCTGACTTTCGGCTGACTGTCGTCGAGGGCGCACATCAACTCGCAGACACACAGCTCACCCTGCTCGGCAATCAACAGGGTGGCGCGGACACGGGTTTCGTCGGCCAGGCTTTTGAAGAGTTCGGTGGGGGTGAGCATGGGGCGGACTCGAACATATGGAAATCTGAATATACGGATATCCATATATTAATCAACCCCGAATGCGATCCCTTGCAGGAGTGAGCCTGCTCGCGATAACGGTGTATCGGCCGACTTCTATTTCATAGACATACCGCTATCGCGAGCAGGCTCACTCCTACAGGTTTTTTTGTGCTCAGGACTATCCGCGCAACAGCCCCTGCTCCGCCTCACACAACCCCACCACATAATCCCAGACCACCCGCAGCCGCACCGACTTGTGCAACTCGCGCCGGGTGCTGATCCAGTAACTGCGTTCGATGCTCTCGTCCGGCAACAACGGCACCAGATCCGGGTCGGACGCGGCCATGTAGCACGGCAACACGGCAATGCCCAAACCCGAGCGCGCCGCTTCCTGCTGGGCGATGACGCTGGTGCTGTGGAACACGACGCGAGGGCTGCGGCAGAAGCTGTTGAGGAACATCAGTTCCTGGCTGAACAACAGATCGTCCACATAGCCAATCCACGCATGCCGCCCAAGGTCTTCGCGGCTGCGCAGGGGCGGCGCGTTGTCGAGGTAACGCTGGCTGGCGTAGAGCGCCAGGCGGTAGTCGGTGAGTTTGCGGGTGACCAGCATGTCGGCAGACGGGCGCTCCAGATGAATGCTGATTTCCGCCTCGCGGTTGAGGATGCTGACGAAACGCGGCACCGCGACCAGCTCCACTTCCAGCCCCGGGTAACGCTCGAACAGGCCGATCATGCGGCTGGCGAGAAATTTGATACCGAGGCCTTCGGTGACGCCGACGCGGATCTTGCCCAGCGGTGCGGTGGACTGGGTGATTTCTTCCTGGGCCAGCAGCGCGACGTTTTCCATGGCTTCGGCGTGCTTGAGCAACGCCTCCCCCGCCGGGGTCATTTCGTAGCCTTGGGCGTGCTGGACGAACAGCGCGGTGCCGAGGCTTTTTTCGATGGCCTCGATGTGCCGGGCCACGGTGGCGTGGGTGGTGTTCAAGCGTCGGGCGGCGGTGAGCAGACGACCGCTGCGTTGCAGTTCGAGAAAAAACCGCAGGTCGTTCCAGTCGAACATGGCGGGTCCTTGTCAGCTATGGTCAGTTGAGGCTGTTTGAAAACGCACAGCGGCTGCGCAAAAACTAACATTCTTTTAACGAAAGCTAACAACTAGAGTGTCCGACAATAAAAACAAAAAGCGAGGTCAGGGAATGCAGACTTCCCTTGAGGAATACGACTACATCGTGGTCGGCGCCGGCCCTGCCGGGTGCTTGCTGGCCAATCGACTGTCGGCGGATGCGCAGCAGCGCGTGTTGCTGCTCGAAGCCGGTGGGCGCGATAACTATCCGTGGATTCACATCCCCGTCGGCTACCTGTTCTGCATCGGCAACCCGCGCACCGACTGGTGCTTCAAGACCGAAGCACAACCTGGCCTGCAGGGTCGCAGCCTGAGCTACCCGCGCGGCAAAGTGCTCGGTGGCTGCTCCTCCATCAACGGCATGATCTACATGCGCGGCCAGGCCGGCGACTACGACGGCTGGGCGGCCGAGGGCAATCCGGGCTGGGCCTGGAACGACGTGCTGCCGCTGTTCAAACAAAGCGAAAACCACTTTGCCGGCGCTGCCGAATTTCACGGCGCCCAGGGCGAATGGCGGGTGGAACAGCAGCGCCTGTCGTGGCCGATTCTCGATGCCTTCCGCAGCGCCGCCGAGCAGAGCGGCATTGCCAGCATCGATGACTTCAATCAGGGCGACAACGAAGGTTGCGGCTACTTTCAGGTCAACCAGAAGGCCGGAGTGCGCTGGAACGCGGCGAAGGCCTTTCTCAAACCGATTCGTGAGCGGGCCAATCTGACGGTGCTGACCGGGGTTGATGTGGATCGCGTGCTGCTGGAAAACGGCCGTGCGTCGAGGGTCAGCGCCCGTCATGAGGGCCAGGTGAAGAGCTTCAAGGCGCGCAAGGAAATCATCCTCTGCGCCGGCGCCGTGGGTTCGCCGAGCATTCTACAGCGCTCCGGGATCGGCCCGCGTCCGTTGCTGGAACGCCTCGGTATCGGCGTGATTCATGAATTGCCGGGAGTTGGCGGCAATCTGCAGGATCACCTGCAACTGCGCCTGATCTACAAACTGCAGAACGCCCGCACCCTCAACCAGATCGCCGGCAGCGTGTGGGGCAAGATGGGCATGGGCCTGCGTTATCTGTACGACCGCAGCGGGCCGCTGTCGATGGCGCCGAGTCAGCTCGGGGCGTTTGCGCGATCCGGACCGGAGCAGACCTCGGCCAACCTCGAATACCACGTGCAGCCACTGTCGCTGGAGCGTTTTGGCGAGCCGTTGCACAGCTTCCCGGCGTTCACCGCGTCAGTGTGCGACCTGCGTCCGCAGAGCCGTGGGCGAATCGACATCCGTTCGGCGGACCCGCAAGCCGCGCCGCTGATCCAACCCAATTACCTCAGCCATCCCGAAGACCTGCGCGTGGCCGCCGACGCCATTCGCCTGACTCGCCGCATCGTCAGCGCCCCGGCCCTGCAAGCGTTCAAACCGGTCGAATACCTGCCCGGCGACAGCCTGCAAAGCGAGGAGCAACTGCACGAAGCCGCGGCAAAAATCGGCACGACGATTTTCCACCCGGTCGGCACCTGCCGCATGGGCCAGGACGTGGACTCGGTGGTCGATGCGCAGCTGCGCGTGCATGGCGTGCCCGGCCTGCGCATCGCCGATGCCTCGATCATGCCGCGCATCACCTCGGGCAACACCTGTTCGCCGACGCTGATGATTGCTGAAAAGGCGGCACAGTTGATCCTCAATCCCAGCACCAAAAGCAGCACCCCAAAATTGGAGCTGGCCCAAACCCTGTAGGAGCTGCGCAGGCTGCGATCTTTTGGCTTTGGATTTTCCAGATCAAAAGCAAGATCAAAAGATCGCAGCCTGCGGCAGCTCCTACAGGAGACCGCGTTAATTCAAGGCATCGCGCAACACCCGGACACGCAACACCAGTGGAACAACAAAAACAATCACTGTGAGGGATACCGATATGTCAGAACACGCTCAGCCGCTGGACGTCGCGAGCGGCACCAGCACCAGCAATGCCACGCAGAAAGTCATCTTCGCCTCGTCCCTGGGGACGGTGTTCGAGTGGTATGACTTCTTCCTCTACGGCGCCCTCGCGGCGGTGATCAGCAAGCAGTTTTTCGCCGGGGTCAACGACACCACGGCGTTCATTTTTGCGCTGATGGCCTTCGCCGCCGGGTTTATCGTGCGACCGTTCGGGGCGCTGGTGTTCGGTCGGTTGGGGGACATGATCGGGCGCAAATACACGTTCCTCGCGACCATCGTCCTGATGGGCATCGCGACCTTCTGCGTCGGCCTGCTGCCGACCTACGCCAGCATCGGCATCGCCGCACCGATCATTCTGGTGGTGCTGCGCATGCTGCAGGGCCTGGCGCTGGGCGGTGAATACGGCGGCGCGGCGACTTATGTCGCCGAGCACGCGCCGATCGGCAAACGCGGTTTCCATACCAGCTGGATCCAGTCCACCGCGACCCTCGGCCTGCTGCTGTCGCTGCTGGTGGTGCTCGGTTGCCGTTACTTCACCGGTGACCAGTTCGAAGTCTGGGGCTGGCGCATTCCGTTCCTGCTGTCGATTGTGCTGCTGGGCATTTCCACCTGGATTCGCCTGAGCCTGCACGAGTCGCCGGCGTATCTGAAAATGAAAGAGGAAGGCAAAGCGTCGAAGGCGCCGATCCGCGAATCGTTCGGCAAATGGGAGAACCTCAAGGTGGTGCTGATCGCCCTGTTCAGCATCAACGCCGGGCAAGCGGTGACCTTCTACGCCGCGCAGTTCTACGTGCTGTTTTTCCTCACGCAGTTCCTGAAAATGGACCCGGCGGTGGCCAACAGTCTGCTGATCATCAGCGTGGTGATCGGCGCGCCGTTTTTCATCATTTTCGGCTGGCTGTCGGACAAGGTCGGGCGTAAACCGGTGCTGATGCTCGGCCTGCTGCTGGCGACTGCGCTGTACTTCCCCATCTTCAAATCCCTGGCCCACTACGCCAACCCGGCGATCGACCAGGCCAGCCGTCAGGCACCGATCACCGTGCTGGCGGATCCGGCGACCTGCACCTTCCAGTTCGATCCGGTGGGCAAGGCCAAATTCGACAGCCCATGCGACAAGGTCAAAACCTTTCTGGTCAAGCAAGGCCTGCCCTACACCAGCGCCGCCGCCCCGGCCGGCAGCGGCGTGCAGGTGAGCATCGGTGACGTGAAGATCGACGGCTACGACGAAGCGGCCCTGCGCGGCGCGGTCACCCTCGCCGGCTACCCGCAACAGGCGGACCTGCAACAGATCAACAAGCCGATGATCGTCGCCCTGATCGTCGCACTGATCATCATCTCGGCCATGTGCTACGGCCCGCTGGCCGCGCTGATGGTCGAACTGTTCCCGACCCGCATCCGCTACACCTCGATGTCCCTGCCGTATCACATCGGCAACGGCTGGTTCGGCGGGTTCCTGCCGACCGTGTCGTTTGCGCTGGTGGTGTACACCGGGGATATTTTCTACGGGCTGTGGTACCCGGTACTGATTACCGGGGTGAGCCTGGTGGTGGGAATGTTCTGCCTGCGTGAGACGAAGAATATCGACCTGGACAAGAACTGATTCCAGATCAAGTCAGCTCACCTGTGGCGAGGGAGCTTGCTCCCGCTCGACTGCGTAGCAGTCGTAAACCCTGCAATTGCAGTGTATCAGGCACACCGCAATTGTCGTGATTGGGGCCGCTTCGCGGCCCAGCGGGAGCAAGCTCCCTCACCACAAGTGATGGTTTGGCTGAATTTACGCGTCAGGCTTGATGACCTCAAACTTCACCTGATCCGGATAAAACGCCACATAGTCCTTGATCTGCTCGACCGAGACTTTCGGTTTCTCGTAAGTCCACACCGCATTCGCCCCTTCATGCCCCGGTACTTGCAGACTGAAGTAATTGGCATCGCCCTTGTACGGGCAGTAACTGGTGTGGTCGGTGCGGGCGAAGTATTTCTCGTCGATGTCTTCGCGAGGGACGTAGTAAACCGGCGGGTAGTTGGCCTCGTTGAGGATCAGCACATGCGAGGACGCCGCGACCTGGATGCCGTGGAATTTCACCAGCAGGCAACCGGGGAGTTGTTCGAGGGTGATGACGGGGTTGAGGCCGGAGGTTTTCATCGGGGTTTCTCCAGGGACGAATGAACTGTGGCGAGGGAGCTTGCTCCCGCTGGGCTGCGTAGCAGCCCTTAATCCGGAAATCGCGGTGTATCAGGTATAACGCGATTTCAGGTTTTGCGACGGCTTTGCCGCCGAGCGGGACGGTGCGACGACTCGACAAGCGCTCTCACCACAGGGAACATGTGGCCTCCGGATCTAACAGATCAAACGACGATATCAGTCGCCACCGCCTGCCCCACCACCCCCACGGCAAAGTCGACCTGCCCCTGCCCCGTCAGGTCGACCAGCAGCCCGGTCTGACCGTTTTGCGCGTAGTACGTCAGGATCGCGTCCCCCGCATGGCCGGTGAAACTGCTGACGAAATTCAGCGAAGCCGCACCCGTGGCAAACGCGTCGATGCCCGAGAGGTCGATCTTGTCCAGGCCGCTTTTGAAATCCATGATCCAGTCCGGCTGGTTGTTGGTCGAGTCACTGGCCGCGCCGAACACGAAGGTGTCTGCACCCTCGCCGCCCCACAGCACATCCGCGCCGCCACCGCCGTAGAGGATGTCGTTGCCGGCGCCGCCGAACAGATGGTTGACCGCCGAATTGCCGATCAGCAGGTCATTGCCCGAACCGCCAACGGCGTTTTCCACGGTCACGCCGTAAGCGATCGACACGTTGCCCACCAGCCCGCCGACGTCAGAGAACGAACCTTCATTGAGGTTGATCTTCTGGTTCTGGGTGAAACCGGAGAAGTTCAGGGTGTCATCGCCGCCACCGTCCCACACCGAAAAAACCACTTTCGACGACGCCGACGTGGCGCTGTAGAAATCGCGACCGGCGTTGGAGCCGAAACCGTAGGTGGTGTTGTCGGCGCGCGTCTCATAGTTGGCGCCGTAGAGTTTCTGCACCGCGACGATATCGTCCAGCAACGGTGCCGAGGCGTAGGCGCCACTGCCGTCCTTGCTGAAGTTCTGGTCGGTGTTGGCTTCGCTCCAGTAGCTCATCAGGCTGTAGCCACGGGTGTCTTCGGCGTACTTGGCGTCGTTGTAGGTCGGGTTGCCGTTGCCGGCGTTGTACGCGCCCGGGTGCGACAGGCCGAGGGTATGGCCGATCTCGTGAGTCAGGGTCTGCCGCCCGTAGTTGTTGGTGTCCGGGGTCTTGTTGACCTGATATTGATTGTTGATCAGGTACCACGACTGACCGTCATAGCTGCCGCCGCTCGGCAGATAAGCGAACGCCGCGCCGCCAGTGCTGACGTCGTAGTTGCCAAAGGTCATGTGGCCGTCGCCACCCTTGCCTTCAGTGAAGGTCACCTTGGCCACGTCGGCCCAGGATTGCATGGACAGCACGGCCTGGGCCTTTTGCTGAGCGCTGAACTGGCTGAAGTTGCCAAGGTTCGGGTTGTAGTTCGCCGGTTTCTCGGTCAGGAAGGTGTAAGTCAGGGAGATTTTGCCGTCGCCGTTCTTGTCGTGCCACGACAGGTTTTTGCGCAGGATTTCGTCGGCCGCCTGGTCGGCGGTGAACGACGGTTTGCCATTGACCAGACCGACGCCACGGTCATACAGATGGCTGAAGGCATTCACTTCGTCATAGGCGCTGCTGGTTTTCGCTTTGGCTTGAGCCATGGTGGACTTCCTTGTTTCAGAGTAGTCAGTGCGTTCGGACCATGGCGATCTTCTGGCGAGATCGTCCTGTCACTCGCGTTTCTTGAAAGGCCCGATGAACCTGCCATGCCCGACAACCGCCGCACCATTCGATTTCTCGATAGCCGTGCGCGCCGTCCCGGTAATACCGGTCATCCCCGGCAACGCTTTTATCTGTATATCCATACAGATAAAAGTTGCCCCGA
This sequence comes from Pseudomonas sp. MG-9, assembly GCF_018729515.1. Taxonomy (NCBI): domain Bacteria; kingdom Pseudomonadati; phylum Pseudomonadota; class Gammaproteobacteria; order Pseudomonadales; family Pseudomonadaceae; genus Pseudomonas; species Pseudomonas sp. MG-9. The sequence continues at coordinate 3,951 of NZ_JAHHZH010000001.1, read as the reverse complement.
ACGCCAACTGCAGCCATTCTGTGCACCTTCAGTGAACTGATCGACGACGGTGGTTATGCGGTTGTACCTCTGTGAAAAACCTTCCCAGGCCAAAGACATTGCGGCCGTGCTGGGCGCCAGACGCCGGGGCGACGGCTGCTGGCTGGGAACGGACGTCACGGTGACCTGGTGCATCGGCCACCTGCTCGAAACCGCGCCGCCGGATGCGTACGACGCACGCTACAAACGCTGGGTGCTGGCGGATCTGCCGATCATCCCGGACAAGTGGAAAATGACCGTCAAGCCGCGCACCGCCAGCCAGTACAAAGCGGTCAAGCGCCTGCTGGGCGAGGCCAGCGAGCTGATCATCGCCACCGACGCCGACCGTGAGGGCGAGATGATTGCCCGGGAACTGGTCGAGCACTGCCGCTATCGCGGGCCGATCCGCCGCTTGTGGCTGTCGGCGCTGGACGAAGCGTCGATCCGCAAGGCGCTGGCCGCACTGAAGCCCGGGGCGGAAACCTTCAGCCTGTATCACTCGGCGCTCGGGCGCTCCCGGGCCGACTGGCTGATCGGCATGAACATGAGTCGGCTGTTCACGTTGTTGGGCCGCCAGTCCGGCTATCAGGGTGTGCTGCCGGTCGGTCGGGTGCAGACGCCGACGTTGCGGCTGGTGGTGGATCGCGACCGCAGCATCGCCGATTTCGTGCCGGTGCCGTATTGGGCGATCGATGTGCAATTGCTGCACAACGGCACGCCGTTCACCGCGCAATGGCGTGCCCCCGGCGACGTGTGTGACGATCAGGATCGCTGCCTGAATCAGGCACTGGCCCAGCAGGCCGCCGCCGCCCTCAACAGCGCCGCCAGTGCACGGGTGGTCAAGCTGCGCACCGAACGCATGCGCGAAGTGGCGCCGCTACCGTTCGACCTCGGCACCCTGCAGGAAGTCTGCTCGAAGAAGCTCGGCCTCGGCGCTCAGGAAACCCTCGACATCGCCCAGGCGCTCTACGAAACCTACAAGGTCATCACCTACCCGCGCAGCGATTGCGGCTTTCTGCCGCTGAGCCAGCACAGCGAAGCACCGGGGATACTCGCGGCACTGCGTCAGGCCGATCCGGGCCTTGAAGCACTCAATGGCCACCTCGACCCGCAGCGCCGCTCCCGGGCGTGGAACGATGCCAAGGTCAGCGCGCACCACGGCATCATCCCCACCGCGGCGGCGAAAAACCTTGAACGACTGAGCGGCAAACACCGTGCGGTGTACACCCTGATTCGCGCCCGCTACCTGGCGCAGTTTCTGCCCAACCATGAATACGACCGCACCCAGGCCGATTTCGATTGCGCCGGTGAAGCCTTGCGCGCAGTCGGCAAGCAGATCATCGAACCGGGCTGGAAGCGCGCCTTGCCCGAAGCCCTCGCCCCGGCCAAGGGCCGTGAAGCGCCAGCACCGCAAACCCTGCCGGCGCTGAGCCAGGGTGTCGACTGCGCCGTGGCCGGCGTAACCCTCAAGGACCTGTGGACGCAACCGCCCAAACCCTACACCGAGGGCGACCTGATCAAGGCGATGAAGAACGTCGCCAAACTGGTGGAAGATCCACTGCTCAAACAGAAACTCAAGGACACCACCGGCATCGGCACCGAAGCCACGCGCGCCTCGATCATCCAGGGCCTGCTGGACCGTGGCTATCTGGTGAAAAACGGCAAGGCCCTCGCCGCGACACCCGCTGCCTTCAGCCTGATCGACGCCGTGCCCCGCGCGATTGCCGACCCCGGCACCACCGCCATCTGGGAACAGGCGCTGGACATGGTGCAGAGCGGTGAAATGAGCCTGGAAGAGTTCGTCACCAAACAGGCCGCGTGGATGAGCAAGCAGGTGACACGTTGCTCCGCGCTGAACCTGACCATCAGCGGCCCGCCACCTGCCGGTAAAGCTGCCGCACCGTGGAAAAAGAAACGTAAATCCACGCGCAGTAAAACTGCCGGCCCAGCCAAACGCACAGCGAAATAGATCAGTCCGGTCGGGATTTTTGTGGCGAGGGAGCTTGCTCCCGCTCGGCTGCGCAGCAGCCGCAAACCTGCAATTGCAATTTTGCGGCTGGCATAGGGGGGGCGGCTTCCCCCCCAGCGAGACGGTGCGACGACTCGACAAGCTCCCTCACCACAGCAAATCGACAATACTCAGGTCTGGCCTTAAGAGCTCGCTAGCATGCCCACCATCGAATTGCTTGCCGCCCACCGCGACGAACTGCCAATCATCGAAAACCTGATGCAGTTCTACATGCATGATTTCAGCGAATGGCTGCCGCTGAAAATCGCCGAGCACGGTTTCTTCAGTATTCACCTCAAAGACGACTACTGGCGTAACCCTGCCACCCTGCCGTTCCTGATCCGCGTTGACGGTGAACTGGCCGGATTCGTGATCGTGGACGATGACACCCACATTGCCGGCGCCGAACACAACATCGGCTACTTCTTCCTCGCCCGACGCTTTCGTGGCCAAGGCGTCGCGCAGTTTGTCGTCTCTGTCCTCTTGAGCCGCCTGCCCGGTCAATGGCAGATTTTCCATATCGACGCCAACCTGCCTGCACAGCGCTTCTGGGCCCGGTTGATCCCCGCATTGAGCGCAGGCAAATTCACCTGCGATCACCGCCGCGTGGACGGTTACCCCTGCACCTTCTACATTCTGCGCGCCCCCGCGTCCGTTGCCTGAACGGAACTTTTCTCATTCCAAAACAGCTTTGTCCGACAATATGTAGTGAGCAAAAATAATCACTACAAAACCGTTGACGGCATCGTTTTGCTTTTGCATGATGAAGACGTTCCCCGATCGGGAACATCGGTAACACGCTTGAGCAAACTCGTCTGACCGCCGAGTTGTTTTTTCCGGATACACGCTGCCCACAAGGCAGATTGAAGAAGCTGACCTGGCCTGAACGTCCAGTACAAGGACGAGAAGCGCTGGCGAAAATTCTCAAGACGCTTGTGGTCGACCCTGAAAACGTCGTCAAGGAGCCTCCCGGTTTTCGCTGCTTCTCCTCGTTGTGACGCTATTGCGTAGCAGTTATTCAACACGACTACATGCAACAGACGCATGACCCCGTACTTCTCACGGGCGACCGCTGACGTCCTGGTTTCGGTGCCAGGGATCAACTAACCGATGGGCTACCTGTATTAGCGAATCAACTTTGAAAGATCACCAAACTGGTCAAGGGGCAAACATCATGAATCTGAACAATCAACCTACTATCGAAGAACTGGCTCGTATGTTCGCTGCGCAAAAAGACAGCCACGACAGCCACATTCTCTGGATCAGCAAGTCGGGTCAGGTGCATATCGACTGCCTGTCGCCCCACGCGGGTGAAGAAGAATTCGACCGCAACAACCAGAACCTGCTGGCCCGCCTGAAGATGTACCGCCGCGGCCACGGTTATGTCGGCAAGAAAGCCGCGGCCGACAAAGACTTCATCGGCAATGTACTGCAGACGCTGAAACAGGCGTGGGACTCGATGCAGAACAAGAATGAAGTCCGGGTGATTGACCGGTTCTGCTGATTGACAACTTCAATAATAAAAAGGGCCTGCTTCCAAAAGAAGCAGGCCCTTTTTATTGTTCCCCTGTCCCGTCCTGAATAAGGTTTACACCTTCTGACTTCTTTTCAGGAAGGTGCAATGGATACGGGCACGAAGCGCAGTCAGCGTGATTACACACTGGCTTTTAAATTATCGGTTGTCGACCAGGTCGAAAAAGGCGAGTTGAGTTATAAAGAGGCTCAGCGGCGCTATGGGATTCAGGGGCGGTCGACGGTGCTGGTTTGGTTACGCAAACACGGTCGCCAGGACTGGAGTCAAGGCGCCTCCATTCGCTCCCAGAGGATCAGACCTATGGACGAGCCAACCTTGCCACTGACTCCCGAGCAAAGAATCAAAGAACTCGAGGAACAACTGGCGCTGGCAACTCAGAAAGCCCAATTCT